>JBBRNR010000005.1:0-321520 GCA_038230215.1 Chthoniobacterales bacterium
AAAGGAGTTACGTGAGCTTGCAAAGGAGTTACGTGAGCTTGCAAAGGAGTTACGTGAGCTTGCAAAGGAGTTACGTGAGCTTGCAAAGGAGTTACGTGAGCTTGCAAAGGAGTTACGTGAGCTTGCAAAGGAGTTATGTGAGCTTGCAAAGGAGTTACGCGAGCTTGCAAAGGAGTTACGCGGGCTTGCAAAGGAGTTACGCGAGCTTGCAAAGGAGCCAAGTCGTCTTGATTAAGACACGACGCTCGTGTTATTCGCGATTTATCCGTTACGGCAAGCAGGCCGCGCGCACTCCTCGGATGGCGTCGCCCCTTGAAGCTCTCGCGGCGGCGTTTCATCGGACTTAGGTCGCGATGTCGCTCTCGATGAGGCCGTCGCGTAGCCGCACGACGCGGCGGGCGTGTTGCGCGATGTCCTCCTCATGTGTAACGACGATAATGGTGTTGCCCGCCTGGTAAAGTGTCTCGAACAAGGCCATGATTTCCTCGCCCGTTTTGCTGTCGAGGTTGCCTGTCGGCTCGTCGGCGAGGATGATGGACGGGCTGTTTACGAGGGCTCGGGCGATGGCAACGCGTTGGCGCTGGCCGCCGGAAAGCTCATTCGGCTTGTGGTGCATCCGCTCGCCAAGTCCCACGGAAGTAAGCGTGGCGGCGGCGCGTTTGGCCCGTTCATCGCGGCCGATGCCAGCATAGACAAGGGGCAATTCGACGTTGGATAGACTGGTCGAGCGCGGGAGTAGGTTGAAGGTCTGAAAGACGAAGCCGATCTCGCGATTGCGAATCGTGGCGAGGTCGTCATCGGACATCGCGGCGACGTTTTTGCCCGAGAATTCGTAATGTCCGGCGCTTGGGGTATCGAGGCAACCGAGCATGTTCATGAGAGTCGATTTGCCGGAGCCCGACGGACCCATGATGGCGAGATATTCGTTGCGATGAATGCGCAGGTTAATGCCGCGGAGGGCCTTGATAATGGTGTCGCCCATGATGTATTCGCGGGTCAGTTCGCGGATGTCGATGACGAGCGGCCCCGGCGGACGGGTCGTGCGGGGGCGGGTGGATGCGGGGCGGGCGATGGCACTCATAATAATGGAACTCGACTGGGGAAATTATTTTTCATCGTCTTTTTTCGGTTTCTGGAAGGCGACTTTGCTGTCGTCCTTCAGTTCGCGGCTGATGGCTCCGTAACTGCCGCTGATGATTTCTTCACCGCCGACCAAGCCGACTTTGATTTCGATGTAACTATTGTCGCTCAGGCCGGTGACAACTTTTTTCATGACGGCCTTGCCGCCGCTTTTCAGGAAGACGACGCGTTGCAACTCCTCGCGGTCGGAACGTCCCGTGTCGGTGGTCGAACTGCCCGCCTGCTTTTGCTCTGCATCGCGCTTTTCGTTGACTTCGGTCATGCTTTTGCCCTCGTCCCGGGTCCGGACGGTGACGCTTTGGATTGGGACGGCTAGAACGTTTTTCGCGCTGGCCACCTGGATATCAGCAGTGGCACTCATGCCGGGCCGGAGCGCGACGCCGGGGGCGACGATCTGGATTTTAACCTCGAAATTGGTGACTTCCTCGGTGGTTTTCTCAGCGGTTACGGTCGCGGAGCTGGCGACGTGCTTGACGATTCCGCTGAAACTCCGATCAGGATACGCATCGATGCTGATCCTCACCGGGTCGCCTAGTTGAATGGTGACGACGTCGTTCTCGTTGACGTTGGCGCGGACTTCCATGTCGTCGAGATTGGCGACGCGCATGATCTCCGTTCCGGCAAATTGCGCGGTGCCGACGATGCGCTCGCCGAGCTTGCTGGTGAGGAGTGAGATGGCCCCGTCGGTGGGCGCATAGATGCTGGTTTTCACGAGTTCTTTGCTAATCTGCGAGAGCTGGCCCTCGGCGCGTTTGATGTTGAAAGTGGAGGCGTTGTAATTGGCCTCGGCAACGTCGCGATTGGTCTGCGCATCGGCAATTTCGCTGTCGGAGGCGATCTTTTTGGCAAATAGCTCACGCTGCCGACGCAAGTCCTGCTCAGCCTTTAAGAGTTGAGCCTTGCGCTGAAGATTATCGGCTCGGGCAGAGTCGAGCGCGGCCTGCTGTTGCTCGACCTGGGCTTGATAAACGTCGGGCTTAATCTTGACGATGAGGTCGCCTTTTTTCACGGTCTGGCCTTCGATCACGGGCATTTCAATAATCTCGCCGGCGACTTCAGCGGAGATTTTAACCTCGAGTGCGGGCTGGATTTTTCCCGTGGCCGAAACGACCTGAGTAACATCGCGACGCCCGACTTTCTCGGTGGTGACCTCGATAGTTTTCTCTTTTTTGCGCCCGAAGATCGTCCCGGTAACAGCTAAAATGAGAAGGACTGCCCCGATCCAGAGCCAGCGTCGTCGCTTTCTGGCAGGGGCGGCGATGGGAGTCAGGGCGGAATCAGGCATGAAGCGAATTTTTTATTTATGTCTGGCGCGGAAACAGCTTAGTTAAAGGGAACTTGTCCCCAGTCCATGCGTGCGTCCAGACTCCATTTCAGCTTTAGATGCCGTGCCACGGGATTTGTTTCAAAAAATTGAAAGAAATGATTCCCACCACGTTGAAATTCTGGGGCGTTCGCGGCTCCATCCCCACTCCCGGCCCGGAGACGGTGGGCATCGGCGGCAATACTTCGTGTGTCGAGGTGCGAGTCGGCAAGGAAATCATCATTCTCGACGCCGGCACTGGGATTCGTGCGCTCGGACTAAGCTTGGCGAAAGAATTTGAAGGCGTGCCGCTGAATCTCACGCTGCTGATTTCCCACACCCACTGGGATCATATCCAGGGATTTCCGTTTTTTAGCCCGGTTTATTCGCCGGTGAACAAGGTCCACATTCGCGGTTACGAGGGGGCGCGGGCGCGATTTTCCTCCATCCTGCTCGCGCAAATGGAAAGCCCGTATTTCCCGGTCGAAATGACCCGGCTGCCCGCCAATATCGACATCGAAGAGCTAAAGGAGTTTGATTTCCATGTCGGCGACATCCCGGTGCGGGCGAAATTGTTGAATCATCCCGGTGTCTGCGCGGGCTACCGCATCGAGACGCCCGGCGGGGCGATTGCCTATCTTCCGGATAACGAGCCGCAGGTCCACTTGCGAAAAATCCAGCAGAGTCGCGGGCTCGAAGTCAGCGCCGAAACGATGGCCCGATCTGAGCGCAATGACGCCGACCTCGTAGAATTCATTCGCGACGCGAAAGTGCTTATCATCGACTCGCATTACACCAGCGAGGAATATCCGCATCATATAGCTTGGGGCCACGCCGACGCGGAAACGGTAACTCGCATGGCGATGGAAGCCGGTGTCGAACGGTTGTTTTTGTTTCATCACAACCCCGAGCACAACGACGCCCAGGTCGCGGCTAAAACGAAGGCGTGCCAGAAAGTGGCCCAAGAAATCCGAGGCAGCGGGTTAATCGTGGAAGCAGCCGTCGAGGGAGCGAGCCTAAAATGGACGCCCCCCGCTAAAAAACACAGTCGAGTTTGAGCGCACTCTGAAGGCGCGCGAGGTAGGTTTTTTTCGGGAGTTCCATCGCGCCGAATTTCGCCAGATGTGGCGTGATCCATTGCGTGTCGAGCAACGCGAAACCCCGTTCGCGCAGGTGATCGACCAACGCAACCAGAGCGACTTTCGACGCGTCGGTCTCGGTGTGAAACATCGATTCGCCAAAGAACGCCCCGCCCAGACACACGCCGTAAAGTCCGCCCGCAAGTCCATTTTCGTTCCAAGCCTCGACCGAATGCGCGAAGCCGAGCCGGTGCAGGGCGACGTAACTCTCGATGATTTCCTCGCTGATCCAGGTGTCCTCGCGCTCGGCGCACGCACGCATCACGGCCTCGAAATCGTGATTGAGGCGGATGGCAAACGCGTGCTTTTTCAGCGTCCGCGCCAGTCCATGCGGAACGTGAAATGTATCCAGCGGAATGATGCCGCGAGGGTCCGGCGAGAACCAGCCGATCTCCCCGTTCTCCAGGCTCATTGGAAAAACGCCCTGCGAGTAGGCTTGCAGGAGGAGTTCGGGAGAAATCACGAAATCGCCTTCAACCCAGATCGACCTGCGGGACTTCGGGCGGTTTCGGTTGAATGCCTTCGGCGGCAAGAATCTCGAAAACGTTCTCCGCAACGATGCGGTAATGTTCGCGAAAAACCTCGTCATCCGGCTCACGGCTGAGTTTGAGGTAATCGGCGTGATCTTTGCCCAGCTTGAGCGAGAGAAACTGGATCAACTGCTCGCGCTCGCCGAGCGGCTGGCCTTCGGTTGAGACGAGACTTTGGGCGCGACGTTCGCCGTCTTGCGCGAGGTCTTCGAGGCGGGTGCGCAGTTCGGCGTTTATGCTTTCCAGTTGAGTCACATAACGACGCAAAGATTCGTTGTCCTCGGGTGGTGTCGTGTCGGGCCAGACATTATCGGTACCGTAGCGTCCGCCGCGACCACGACCGCGTTTGTCGCGTCCACCGCCGCCACGTTTTTGATCATCATCAAACTGGCGCAACTTCGTGCGAGCCTGCGAAAGTTCCTGCGATTGCTGGCGAATGAAATTATCGAGCTGGCGTAGCAAGGCGACCGGATCGGTCTGAGTCCGCTCTCCGCCGCGCCCTCCGCGGCTATCGCGTCCGTTGGATTGGCTCTGTTGATTCGACGGGCGATTCGGCTGGCCGGGGCTGATGTAAGGCGGATGCTTCGGGCGATTTTCCCGGCGGTCGTCGTTGGCGGGTTCATCATCCTCGTCATCGTCTTCCTCATCCTCATCCTGGTCGTCCTTGTCTTCTTCTTCATCATCTTCTTCGTCGTCCTCATCGGAATCGGACTCAGACGCGGCTGCGGACTCGGTGGTTTCGTCCGTGGGAGTTTCAGTGTTCTCTGGCGCGTCGGAAGAGTTGCGCTTGGAGTTTTTCTCCGCAAACGCCTCGGCGATCAGCCTCGGCAAATTTTCCGGCACCGTCTTGAAATCACGCATCAGACGGCCCGGCCATTTGCGAATGGCGGCGGCGATGGATTGCAGGGAGCGTTCGCTGAGGATCGCGAGTTTGTCGATTTTAATCAGCCAAAGAAGGAACGCGCTCTGGGTGAAGGGCGGGCAGCCGCCGGTGAAAATCGTGCTAATGGCAGCGTTGAGCAGATACGCGAGATCGGCGTCTTTGAGGCCGTCGAGTTGCAGACGCAGGAGCCAGGGTTTGCCCTTGCCGACGAGGACATTGAAGAACGACTGGCGGTCGCGCGTGGTGAGAATGCCGTCCTCACCGAGCATTTCGGCAGCAATGGCGCAGGCCCATTTGGCGGCCTGGGCCTCATCGACTTTCACAAGTCCGCGCGTGATGCTGAGGCGGATGCGGCGACCTATTTCTCCCTCGAAGGCGGGGCTTTTCATCCCGGTCACAAAGAGGCGCCGGCCATAGGGCTTCATCTCGGGCCAGGCGGCGTTCAGGCCGTTGACACTAATCGGCCAGGGCAGTTTGCCGATGGCATCGAGTGCCTCGGTGATCTCAGGTTTGCCGCCGAGAAGAGAGGAGCGCAAGAGGTCGGCGGTCTGCGTTTCGTGCACGGGGCTCATGCGTCCGGCCTGAGCGGTGGCGACCATCTGCGCGAGCGTGGAGTTTTCCGTGGGAGTCGCAGGCGAATCGGGAATGATGGGACTTGCATCCGTTTCTGCGGATTCGTCGGGTGCTGTAACCGGCGCGTCGGCGGTGGGAGAAATGTCTTCTGAATTCATAAGAAAAATGGGTGTTAAATGGCTGCCGCAGTCCGGGCAGGGTGGAGAGTGGAACCTACGTTGACGTTGATGAGTCGGTCAATCAAGTCCTCGGGGCGCACGACGCCGACAGGGCGATTATTTTCGTCAAGAACTGCGGCGAGCGACATGCGGGCCGCGCGGAGTTTGCGAATGATCTGGGTTGCGGGTTCATCGGCGCGGACGTTGATAATGCGGCGAAGGTGATGCTGCGCACTGGTGTGGAGACGACCGTCGAGCAGAACTTCGAACGAGCGGACGAGACCGATAATTTGCCCGTCGGGCGCGATCACCGGGAAACGGTCCCAGCCTTTTTCCTTGGCGATGGCGAGAAGATCGGTAACAGGCGTCTCGGGTTTTACGGAGGCGACGCGTTCGATCGGAATCATGACATCGCGCCCGCAGACAGCTCGAAAATCGACGACGTTATGGATCATGGCGCGCTCGGCGGGATCCAACGAGCCGCTCTTTTCGACTTCGCTGGTGAGGTCTTTCAGCTCATCGCGGGCGATAAAAAGATCGCGCGGGTCTTCATTGCGAAAGATGAGTTTCCCGGCCCAGACAAGCAGCCAGATGACGGGCGAGAGCAGCCAGTAAACGGCCCGGAGAATTTCCGAAAGCGGAGCGAGCAAACGATACGGAAACCGGCGAAAGAGGGACTTCGGCAGCATTTCCAAGAGCACGACGAAGACCGGGACGGCAATGAGAAAGGCGACGGGATAACCCCAGTTGCCGATCTGTTGGCGAAGCAGTTGGGTGATAAGGACGAGTGCGCAGATTTTCAGTAAATTCGTGACGAGCAAGACCGTAATCAGAAGGCGCTGCGGGTGGCGCAGCAGGGCTTGGAGATGGAGCGCGCCGGGGGCTTTTTGGCGGACGTTATGGCTGAGTCGCACCGGATTGATCGAGAGCAGGCCAGCCTCGACTCCGGCAAACAAAAACGAGACGAGCAGGCAAATGGCAAGCGCGAGCCAGATCATGCGGCCTCCATTTCCATGGAACTCAAATCATCGGCCACTTTCTCGATGAAAACCTCCTGCACGCGACGCCGCGTTGCCCGCCGGATGCGCAGGTTGTAACCCGGAATCTCCACGACCGAGCCAGGCCGCGGGACGTAACCCATTTTGTTGAAAATGTAGCCGCCAATTGTGTCGAGGCCCTCATGCTCGATCGTGGTCTGGAGTTTCTCGCTGATGTCGTCGAGACGGGCGTGGCCGCTAACGATTAATTTCCCTGGCCCTGCGTCCTCGATATAAAGATCGGAGCCAAGTGGAACAGCGTCGCTGATGACTTCCTCGACGATGTCGGAGAAGGTGACAACGCCCTCGGTGCCACCAAATTCATCGACCACGATGGCGATACGTTGCGGGTGATGCAGAAAACTCTGGAGGAGTTCCAGGGCATTCATCGTCTCGGCGACGAAGGACGGTGGCACGAGTATTTCCGGGTAGGGTTGCGTAGGGTTGGCGAGGAAAACAGCCACGTCGAGCACGCCCAGAATGTCGTCGGGCGTTTCGCCATAGATCGGCACGAGGCGGCGCCGCTTCGTTCGCAAAAGTGTGATCGCTTCCTCATTCGTGAGATCGTCGGGCATCGCGAAACTATCCACACGCGGTGTCATGCAATCTTTCGCCGTTTTGTCGGCGAGCTTCATGATTTCGGCAATGATCTCGCGCTCACTCGAGTCGATCACGCCCGTTTCCGCGCCGAGATTCATCAGCGTGGCAAATTCGCCCTCGGACAATGTGTCGCGGTGTTCCATCGACTTCGGCGTGATCATTTGCGCGAGATGCTCCGTGGCTCGCTCAAGGACGCCGGTGATTTTCCCAAGGAACGGTACGGCAAAATCCAGATACCACACCGCCAGCGGGGCGAGTCGCAACGGATACGTTAACGCGAGAAGTTTCGGCACGAGATCGCAGAAAATAACCACCACCGCGAACAAGCTCAAAGTCGTCAGCCACACCGGTAGTACACTATGCATTCGCTCCGCCAGAAAAAGGCAGAGCAGGACGAGCGGGATGTTCACCATCACATCGGAAAACAAAATCACCGCCAGCAGCCGACGCCGGTCGGACGTGAGACGGTCGAGCTTCATCGCGAGACAGATGTCTTTCTCGCGGAGGCGGTTGATCTTGTTCTCCCGCAACGAAAAAATCGCTGTCTCCATCCCCGAGAAAAACGCAGACGCGCCGACCAGCATCGCGACCAGGAGAAAGAGCCACGTCGTCACGGCTGAGACTGCGCTCTTCCAGGCATTCGATCTTGTATTTTTTTCGCTGGCCGCGTTATTGCGTAGTTCAATGAGTACACTGGTTTCGGAATGAAAAAACGTGATCGAATATCCGAGTTTGTAAAGGATTTAGCTTCACCCAGCAAGTCGGGCCACTCCCTGTTTGATGCGCGTTACCTCGGATATTTCACCTGTTTCAACCGCGGTGAATACTATGAAGCCCACGATGTACTGGAGGATCTCTGGCTGCAAACGACCGATGCGGACTACGCTTTTTATAAGGGCCTCATCCAGATCGCCGGGGCGTTTGTCCATTTGCGAAAACAATTTGAGCGCCCGGGCCACCATAAGGATAGAACTCGGATGAAACCCGCCACGCGGCTTTTCGACCTCGGAATTGCGAACATCGGGCCGTTCCAGCCGCTGCATCATCAGCTCGACGTCACGGCGCTCATTCGCTTTTGTGCAACAACTCGCGACCGAATTCGCGAATCCGACTTCCAATCCAATCCCTGGAATCCCGGTTTTCTGCCGCAACTACATTTGGAAAAAACCTAGCTGCGCCCTTCTCCGTGTCCTCTGCATTCTCCTCCGTGCGACAATTCTGGGGAAAAGATTCGCACGGAGGACACGGAGCACTCGGAGTTAAGAGGCCAGTTTCAACCTGATTTTCCACACTCTCTCTGCGCTGATAGAGTTTTAGGCAGAAATCTTCCTTCAAATACGATTCGCGGCACACTTCGTGCATTTCAAAGTCTCAATTCCAGTCCCATGCCTATGAAACGCTCCTTCTCACTCCCCCTCCTACCCGCCCTCCTCAGCCTCGCCACGCTCTCCCTCGTCGGATGTGCCAATGTCGAAGTCACTAAAACTTACGTCGCCTCGGGCGCGCATCACCCTTCCAGCATTTACATCCGCCCCTTCACCGTCGCCGGGGCCACCTTCGTCGGCGACCACGGCCCGATTGGCGAACGCCCGATCCGCCAGTCCCTCGCGCCCGCCGAACTCAGCCTCGCGCTCAAACAACAACTCTGCAAAATCGCTCCGGCCATGATCATTGATGACCACGACGTCCCTGAGACCGGCTGGATTGTCGATGGCAACATCGATGTTGTCGATGGCGGCAACCAAGCCCTGCGCTTCTTCTTTGGCCATGTCGGTGCCGGACGCACCACAGCCATCGTCCACGTCCGCGTGACCCGCGCTGGCAGCGACATCGGCGAAAGCGACGGCAAAGGCGGCGCTCCCGAGGGCGTGCTCTATGCCTTCGACGTGAAATCCAGCAGCAAAGCCGCCGGCCCCGCAGGCTCCGTTTACAGCTCCGGCATGGGCTCCTCCGAGATGTTCGACTACCGCAACATCGCCGAGGAAGTCACCCGCGTGCTCACCCCCGATCCTTACAAATACGGCATCCGCGATGGCGGTGCGGATCGGTAAGACTTTTAAAATTTGGTAGTGGTTGGGGCCGGGGCATCCTGAGTGGGGTGCCCCGGCTTTTTGCGTACCGATCGATGCGTTTGCACTACGACTAGCCTTTCGGCTCGATCAAAACCGCTCCCGCGCTAGTTGTACCACATGTGGCGCATCGAATCCTTTCGCATTCAGTGCGGCTACCCGCAGCCGAACGGTTGTTCCCACTGTTCCGCGAACCATTGCCGACACCTCCTCAATGCTCATCCCGTTCGTGCTGACAAATGTCCCATTCCCTGTCGCATCAACTCCTAGAATTCGGTCGCCCTTTCCAAGCAATTTGGAATGGCCCGCAGGTGCTTCATTTACCAAATGGTCCACCACAGGCAAACCTTCGACTAACTTGAGCGACAAACCGACTCCCGCCGGATGCTGCTCTGCGATGATCTGCTGAGCCGTCGCTTTCTCTGCGGGATTTGGAAGCGAATTGGCCCACTCATCCGCAGTCGTGTTAATGCGCCCGAGGGTAGTGGCGAGCTGTTCGAGCATCAGAGCCCGTGTCGGCCCCGGTGCCAGAGTCCTCAGCTCTTCTTTAGCGGCAGTCGCGTCGTTTACCGCCCAATTCAGCATTAGAGTCTGTTGCAGCGACTCTCGCAGCGTCATATCCGGTATCTGCATCGACCATGCCAAGGCTGCTTGCGGGTCAGTCTGCGCCCATTTTGCCGCCACCGTCTGGAGGAAGCTCACATAATTCTCACCCTGTAAATTCTCACCTAGTTGTAATGCCTCAGTGGGTGAGGTTTTTACCAGCACACCCGCGACATCACCCAGCACTTTGTCTTTTCCTTCATGCCAGCTCAGTTGCCCAGCCCACTCCAGTGCCACCTCCGTTTGCGGCGGCTGAGTCGCCATTAACAAACGTCCATTTAGATAAGGCCTATAAGTATCCAATGTCAAAAAGGGATCCACTTTGTCCAGATTCCAAGTTAGCGCCAATGTCATAAAGGCCGCATTGCGGTCCTTTAGCGTATTTAAAAAAACGACTTTTTTCAAAGCAGCCTTGCGATCTCCCTGACCCACAAAATGAAACATACCGCGAATCAACGAGTCCCGGTCATCCTGTCGCTGCAACTTGTCAAGAACAGCAAACGCCTCTTTTACATTGGTCTCTGCAAGTGAGATTCCGAGGTCTTCTAATCGGCGATTTCGTTTCCAATCGTCATGCACCTGCATAACCTCCGGCAGACTCGCCGCAACCAGTCTATCACTGCGCGCTTCGGCAAATTCCGCCAGTCCCGGATTATCCCATCGTTTGTCCCATGCCGTCTTCGATTTGGAATAAGCGAATACTGCTAGCCTTGTACCTGACTTCCCAGCGCTCTTTTGCCAATCCGCCACGATCATCCCCATAGCAAAACCGCCAGCAACCCCGATTGTGCAAACTGTCCATGCTGATCGCCGCTTCATAAAACACTATCGGTTTCTCCGATACGAGACGATTGGTTAGTGGCCGCCGTTTTGTTCTTCGGCGAGTTTCCATTCGATAAGTTCATCGAGGAGAACCTCTTCGGTGGCAAGGATGCAGCGACGAGTACTGGATTCAGTCTTAAGGTCGCCTACGGTATTTGCGGTGTGTTTGAGCAGTTGGGCTAATTCATCGTAGCGATGGGTGCGGCGGCTGCTATCGAGCGCGGTGCGCAAGCCTGACGCAATACCGGCCACCAAGGGAACGAAGATGGGCATAAAGCGGAAAAGAATGTCTTCAGTCAAGATTGCTATGCTGAAAGGCTCCGGTTTGGGGTGACCAGAAAGAGCGTGGTGAAGCTTGTAAGCTAAAGCAATTAAGACGAAGCCTGGTGCGAGCCAGGTGGCCCAAGTGCCGATACGCTGGGTGCGCTTCAGGGCGGCAGCGGCTTTGGCCTGCTTCTCCACGAAGTGCTGTTGCTGATCGAGCAGGCGGGCTTTTACGTATTCGTTGCGAAGAGTTTGCCAGTCTTTTCCATGGTCGACGTCGCGGGCTGCCGAAAGGCCTGCACTAAGGGCGAATCGGCGCCAATGGGGAGCATGGCGAAGGATTTGCGGAATAAGCGGGTCGGCGAAGGAGACGGCGGAACGGATTCCCCGGAGGAGTTCGGCTCCGAAACGAGCCTTGAGCCATTGTTGGTGGGTGTGCCGCCATTTATGGACACGTGACAAGAAGAGTGCCCATGTGACGAGGATGAATTCGACAAGGCAGATAGTAAAGAGTGTCCATCTCGACCATGGTTCATCCTTAGGGAGAATGACGGCGAAGGCTGCGATGACGGCGGCCCAGCCGTGGAATTTGATGGAGCGAACGAGGCTGGAGCGGAAGGCTTGCGAGGTTTGGTTGGCCGAGGCATCGAGTCTCTTAAAGATAGTGTCGATAGGGGTTTCACCAGAGGTGAAGTGGTCTTGAGCGAAGCCGTTGAGTTCTTGGATAAGGAGCAGGTCTGGTTCGTCGGCCAGAGCGAATTTTTCTAGACGTTCGTTTTTGCTTTCCCCCGTTTCAGAAGAGATGAAAAGAAGTGGCTTCTGGCTAATGCGAGCCTGATCCACGACGTCGGTTGTGCCACCGAGCCCGCGAGCGGGCAGTTCATCCCACACGACGAGCACCGAGTCGCATGCCTCCAAGACTTGCATTCCGGTATCGTAGTAGCATTCAGGACGCAGGTGCGTGCCACGAGCGAGGCGGAGAGAGCCGCCGTTTTTGCCATTGCGAGCATTAGTGATAAGGGCTTGAACGCGTTGCCAGTCGTCGGCGCGAAAAGTTTTGTCCTCATTCTCGAAGTCCGCGCGAAATGCCTCCTCCGGCATAGGAAGGATAAGGTGGACGGGGATGCCGAGAGCATGGGCAGTCTCCGCAGCGAGTGTGTCGGCTCCGCATGCCGCACTGGAATAAAATTCGATGGTGCCGCCTTGCTTTTGAGCCCGTGCCTGCAATGCCTCCAGCGCTTGCCTAACCGCATCAGCCACTAGTTGCGCTTGCGGCAGGTTGCGATGACCCGAAAATCCAACAATCCAGACTGGTGTGATCATAGAGTGCATAGTGCCTTAAAGTGAGGACATGCAAAATTCATTAGCAGAATAATTTTGAGCCTATAAAGGAGTAGCTGCCGGCTTGGCAAATTCTAACTGTCCTAGTCTGTTCTCTACTAGCTGGTTATTACTTTCCTCAGCTCCGACGGGCTTCGCTCCGAACTCAACATAAATGCCATATTTAGCGTTACCTTTACACTCGTTGTTACTAAACACCGGAGCGGTATCGACTCCAAAGATTCCAATGCCGTGTTCTTCATTTTCTTCACAATGGTTGGCAATAACACGGCAATTTGTCTTATCGGTCAAATAGATACCACAGCCGCTATTAAATTTAGCTTTATTATCTGTCAGCGTAAGGGCCGCCGCGTCGCCAAAAACTATAATTCCTACACCATTACTCTCGCACTTATTCTTCACGATAAGTCCGTTACAACTTATAAGGCAAATTCCATAGGCTTTGTTATATAAAATATGATTCTCTTTTAAAGTCGGTGCGGTTTTAGGACCGCGGACTAAAATACCGTATTGGCATTTACTAATTTCACAGTTTTCGATGGTCGCTTTAGATCCAGAGTCCAAATAAATACCTACTTCATCCGTATTCCTTACAATGCAATCGTGCATCGTTACGGTGGCATCGCGGACAGCAACTAGAGCTCGCTCTGCTTTTTCATTGGATGAAGCGAGATGCTCAAAGCAAAGTCCAGCAATTTCACCATTGTCGCACCCGATTATGGTAAGCACGGAATCATTTTTGGCGCTACAACGTATGATAGTTGTTTCCTTACTATCACCAATCAGCTTGATGCCTGGTTTATCAATTTTGAGTTGCTCAACATATTCACCGGCGGCAACACTTACCGTTTCGCCCGAACTCGCATTCTTGAGCGCAGCTTGGATACTTTCGCCGGGATTCACCCGCCATATTCCAGATTTCTCCGCAACAGGAGAAAACGTTGATGTTGCCGAGTGGTATCCATTCAGAACTAATATTGATGGCGAGCCATTATTGGGGGCTTTTGATGAGAAAGGAAAAGTTTTGGTAAATAACCAGATCGTAGCTAGCGCGACCACGCCTCCCGCCACTTTCCACGCCCGATGTGTGAAGAAGGTTTCCAAAACTACCACCCGTCCCCTCTTTTCCGTCTTTTTCCTTTTCGGGCCGGAAATGGTCGGATCCATGCCCAGCAAAGCTTTAACAGACCTAATTAGTTCTGCATGGTGCTGCTCCATGGGTGGCGTCATCGCGTCGAGCCAATGCAGGTGTTGCAAGCGAAAGCGCAAACTAGGACTCAGCTTGCTATTATCGAGACGAAAGTTGAGAATATGGACACCTGCGTTGACCGCAGTCTCAACTTCGGAAAGAACCGCAGGGGACATATTGGAATGTTCCGAAAAAATCAGAACCATCACCCGACTGTTCTCGATTGCGTTTGTAAGACTCTCGAGAAAATCCATCCCATGAATTAAATCACGGCGATCTATCCAGCAGCGAATCTGCGCAGCCTCCAAGGCTGCGCAGAGAGCATCAGCATAAACTTTGTCCGTCCTGGAATAAGAAATGTAAACTTCGTGGGCCATTTCCAGGACGTCAAAAGGTTGCTGCCGCCGAAAGTTACCCGACGAAGACGACTTCTTTGATCTCGCTGGGCTGGCCGATTTCTTCGTCGGCTACAACTCCGGTGAGCATATATTCGCGGATTTCGGGGACGCCTGCGGTGGTTAGCGGGGTTTCGTCGTAGGTAGGGAATTTGCGTTTGCGGACGGCGAGCAGTTTCCAGGCGACTTCGCCTTTTTTGCGGGTGTAAACATTCACCGCTTCGAATCCCGGCTTGCGGCCCTCGATGCGGACGCGGCCTTGCAGGGCGGTCACTTCCAGGATCGGGCGGGAGGTGGAGGCATCGACTTCGTTGTTGTCGCCGATCCAATCCATCGCCTCGCCCACGCTGGGCAGGTAGGTGGTGGAGGTCTTGCCGCGTTTAATGTATTGGCGGACGGGCGGCAGGTGGGTAGTGGAAAGACCGTGGAGGTCGGCCAGTTTCTGGTCGATCTGCTCTTGCAGGGCCACGATGTCGTTGGCCAGCGGGAGCAGGGCATCGACGTGGCCGAGTTGGGCGGTGGTCTCGGCGGCGGAGGCTCCGATGCTGGAGGCGATGCCGGCGGTGTCGTCGTGCTGTTTTTGCAGCCAGAGGGCGAGGTTTTTGAGGGATTGTGGAATGAAGTCAGCAGCCATGAGTTTAGATGAGGTGGTTAATTGAGGTTGACGGATGTGTTTGGGACTAAAGTGATGGCAAATGCCTGAAAGTCGCTGGTAATGAGGCACTTGTGCAGAAGCGAGAGTTTCTCGGAGATTTGCGAGAAGGTCTCGCGGAGAGACGAGATAGCCTCGCTGAAGACAGAGGGAGTCTCGCCAGAGCCACAGGCGCTCTCGCAGATTGGCGAGACGGCCTCGCGGCTAAAAAAGCCCGACTCGCTCCGGTTGGAAATGGCCTCGCGTAGGCTCAAGGCGGTCTCGTCTAAGTCGGAGACGGCCTCGCCCACAAACGAAGGAACCTTGGATGTGGGCGAGGCCTGCAGAAGGAGAAGCGAGGACACCTCGCGGAAAAAATGGCGGGCCTTTGTCAGGCTATCCTGAACAGACGAAGTCCGAATGTTTGATATGGCTTTCACTCGGAATAATGGAATTAGGGATTTCTACCCGATTCGACAACCTCTTTTTCCACACCGTTTCAAAAATAATCCGCATTCACCCTATCCTAGAAATTTCCCCTTGGAATCTGCCGCCGGATTCGTTATTCCACTCGACCTCATGGACGAATTCATGCGCGCTGCCATCGATGATGCGAAAAAAGGCCTCGCCGAGGGCGGCATTCCCATCGGCTCGGCGATGGCCCGCGACGGGCAGCTTCTGGCCACCGGACACAACAAGCGGGTGCAGGACGGCGACCCCATTACCCACGCGGAGATCGATTGCCTGCGCAATGCCGGGCGCATCGGCCATTATCGGGGGACGACTCTCTATTCGACGCTCATGCCCTGTTATCTGTGCTCGGGCGCGGTGGTACAATTTGGCATTAAGAAAGTGATCGTGGGCGAGAGCCGCACGTTTTCGGGCGGACCGGAGTTTATGCGGGCGCACGGAGTCGAGGTGATCGATCTCGATCTGCCGGAATGTTACGAAATGATGGCGAAGTTCATTGAAGAAAATCCCTTGCTCTGGAACGAGGATATAGGCAAATAGTCTCGGTGATATCTCGGCTTTAGCGTCCAGTTGCCTCAGCCTCTCCATTTACTCAATAATTCAGCACCGTTTTTAAGATCAGTCATGGGAAACAAACTTTACGTCGCCAACCTCGCATTCCACCTCACGGAAACCGAGATTCAGGATATTTTTTCACCCGTCGGCACGGTGCAGGAGGTGAAGTTGATCCTCGATAAAATGACGGGCAAATCTCGCGGTTTCGCCTTTGTAACCATGGCCAGCGACGGCGAGGCCGAGCGCGCCATCGCCCAGATGAACGGCCATCGCGTCGAAGGTCGCGCCATCGCCATCACTGAGGCGCGTCCGCGTGAAGATCGGCCGCAAGGGTTGGGCAGTGCGCGTCCGCCCGGGCACGGCGGCCCGTTTCGCCCGAATGCGGCCCCGGCTAGTGGTGGGACTGGGAGCAGTGGTTTTGGGGCTAATCGCCCGCCCTTTTCCGGTGGTGGCGGTCGCTCCGGTGGGGGTCGCGATTCCGGTGGCCGGGGCGAACCACCTCGGCGCGAAAAAGAAAAACCGCGTGGTCCGCGTCCGATGCGGGATTACGACGACGATAGCGGCGAATAGCGGCGACGCCGTGAGCCTGTAGAGTCGGCTCTGTGAGCTGAGGGAAAATTAGGTGAGGCCAGACGGTCGATTCCGTATCGCGCAACTTTCTGTGGCCCGCGCTTGCCAGCATTTCCCGACCCGGCCTAAAGTCTCCCCGTGAGCAGCTATCAGGTCTTCGCCCGTAAATATCGCCCGAAAACGTTCGACGACGTCATCGGCCAGGAGCACATCACCCAAACGCTCAAAAACGCCATCGAGCAGAACCGGCTGGCTCACGCGTATCTTTTCGTCGGCCCGCGTGGCACTGGAAAAACCTCCACGGCGCGCATTCTCGCCAAGGCTCTCAACTGCGAAACCGGCCACGGCAAACCGACAACGACACCTTGCGGTATTTGCGATTCGTGTCGAGAAATCGCCCAGGGAAACAGCCTCGACGTGCTGGAGTTTGACGCCGCATCGAATACCCAGGTCGATAAAATCCGCGAGATCATTATCGACAACGTGAAGTTTGCCCCGACCAAGGGCGCCTACAAACTTTACCTCGTCGATGAGGTGCACATGCTCTCCAATTCGAGTTTCAATGCCCTCTTAAAGACGCTGGAAGAGCCGCCGGCCCATGTAAAATTTCTCTTCGCCACGACCGATCCGCAGAAGGTGCCGGTGACTATTCTGAGCCGTTGCCAGCGATTCGACCTCAAGCGGATTCCCGACACGCTCATCGCCAGCCACTTGCAATACATCGCGGGTGAGGAAAAAATTTCGCTCTCGGAAAATGCCGCCTCCTCCATCGCCCGCGGCGCGGACGGCGGGTTGCGCGATGCCGAGTCGATGCTCGACCAGCTCGTGGCGTTCTGCGGCGAGGCCATCGAGGAGGAGGACGTCCTGAAAATCTTCGGGTTCACCTCGCAGGAGACGATCACCGCGCTGAGCGAGCACATTTTGCGCATCGAAACGCCGCAGGCGCTGGCCCTCATTCACGCACAGGCTGAGTCGGGCAAGGACTTGATGAAAGTCCTTACCGATCTGCTCGGACATCTGCGCAATCTGCTCATTTTCCAAGTCGATCCAAGCTCCCTGGATCGCGAAATTTCCAGCGGACTTCGAGCGACCTTGCAGGAGCAGGCCGGCTACGTTTCCGGTCCCAAACTGCTCGATCTCATCCAGCAGCTTTCCACCGCCGAGGGCCGTATGAAATGGGCGGCAAACAAGAAGCTCCAACTCGAGATCGCCGTGATTCGCGCCACGCAGAGCCTGCAAGTAGCCTCGATGGACGACGTACTGTCCGCACTGACTTCGCTGCGCGACGGCTCTCCCATGGCGACTTCCATACCTCTCGCGCCGCCGCCGAGAGCACTTCCTCCGGCCCCAGCACCAGCGCCGATGATCCCGCTCGCTCCCGTGGTTTCTCCGAAAAAGGTGGAACCCAAGCCAGTTCCTGCGGCAGCACTGCCCGAGGCTGCATCGGTGGAAGTCACACCGCCAGACGCTGCGGAAGTTTCCAGCACGGAAACGATTGCGGAATTGTGGCCCAAAATTCTCCGTGAAGTCAGCTCGAAGCGGCGGTTGATTTTGAGCTTTCTCGAACTCGCCTCACCCGACCTGGGTGCGGATGACACGCTCAGCCTAGCCTTTCCGACGGATCAGAAATTTGCCGTGGAAAATTTGCAGCGTACTAACAATCGCGCATTTCTGGAGGAATTGGTTTCCCATCTGCGCGGCAAAACCACTGGCTTGCAAATCGCTCTGCGCGAGGGCGCCACTGCTCCAGCGGTGAGCTACGCCATTCCCGAGGAACCCATCGTCGATCCGATGGAGGCGTTCAAAAACGATCCGCTGATCCAGAAAGCGCTCGAACTTTTCAAGGCGGAAATCACTTCCGTCATCCCACCGCAAGTCAACTCCAACTAACTATCCCTATGAATATCCAGAAAATGATGAAGCAAGCGCAGAAAATGCAGGAAGAGCTTGCGCGCACCCAGGAAGAACTCGCCCAGCGCACCGTCGAAGCCAGTGTCGGCAGCGGGAAAGTGACCGTCGTGGCCACCGGCGGCGGCGACATTATCTCGCTGAAGATCGCGAAGGAAATCGTCGATCCCGAGGATGTGGAATTTCTCGAAGACCTCATCCTCAGCGGCATCCAGCAGGCCATCGAAAAAGGCCGCGCCATGCAGCAAGCTGAGATGGGCAAAGTCACCGGCGGCATGGGTCTGCCCCCGGGCTTGGGGTTCTAACTCCAGTGGCGGATCAGTTTCCGCGCTGGCGACTCGACCCCATAATAAAGTGCGGCGGACGCAGCGATCAGCGTGCTGGCCATTCCGAGCGCAAAGAGCGTGCGGATGGCCAGATCCTGCTGCCCGATGAGCCAGTAACGCTCGAGATACACGAAGAGTTTCTGCACCACGGCGTGGGTGAGGTAGATGCTGTAAGAAATCGTGCCGAGCCAATGCAACAGCGCGGTGGACAAGAACCCGGCAGCGTGGTTTTTTTCACAGGCGAGTCCGATAATAATGAGGGGAATCGAGAAATAGATCAGAGTCCGACCCGTGTGGTCGTCAGCTAGAAAAACTGCCAGAAGCAAGACAGCTAGAAAAATGGGTAGAAACCGGCGCAGCCACCCGGCTGCGCAACTCGGCAATTCCAGAAACGTCTGATAAAAATAGGTTCCAGCAATGAATTCCAAACTCACCATCAGCCAGGCAGTCGGCCAGGAAATCCAGCGCCAAGCCAGCCAGAGAATTCCAATAGCTAGATAACCGCCAACCCAGGACGGCACTGGTCGTGTGGCCCGACGCAGAAAATAGAGCAGGGGGAAAACAAAGAGGTAGGCAAACCATTCTGCACTGACCGACCAGGACGGATAATTCCAGCCGGCTCCAGTCGAGCTCCAGTCCCATGGAGGCCAGGCGTGGACCAGGATAAGGTTGGGCAGTAGCCAGGAGGATTGATAGTTTCCCTCCATGTGCACGCCGATTTTTCGAGCGGTGAAAACCATGGCTATGAGCACCAATGTGGTTGTTAAATGCGCCGGGTAAATGCGGGCGAGCCGATAGAGGATGAACCGCCGCCAGCCCGCCATGGCCAAGGGAGCGGTAAACGGATGGTAAACATGGGCAAGTACGAAACCGCTCAGGACGAAAAAAATAT
Organism: Chthoniobacterales bacterium; assembly: GCA_038230215.1. Classification (GTDB taxonomy): domain Bacteria; phylum Verrucomicrobiota; class Verrucomicrobiia; order Chthoniobacterales; family DASVRZ01; genus DASVRZ01. Next base: position 19,400 of record JBBRNR010000005.1, read on the forward strand.
CGACGCCGAGATGGCCTTTTGCAGTCAGGAAATGCAGATGCCGCCACGCGGGGAAGCAGAGCGAGATGTCGCTGTCGTAGTGGAGGCTCACAACCCAGAGGGCGGCGAGGGCGCGCAGGCCAGTCAGAGCCTTGAATTCTCTTCCCGCGCGATCCATGGGCAGTGGGACGGAAACGCGGTGCGCCAGTTAGCTGGCGTTGGGGCCAGTGCGGATATTGGCGGCGGCGCGCTGGGCGCGGAACCATTCGTTGAAACGCTGCGCGCGGCGGCTGGAGACATATTGGTCCAGCATGCTTTCGCGTTCAGTTTTCCATTTTTCCTCGTCAACCGGATCGAGTTTTTCCAAGTAGGCGATTGCGCCGCCGTCCATGGTCGGTATCAGATCGCTGACGGAACCCTCGCCCAGCCCGCCGGCTCGCATTTGAATGAGACGATCGGCGTTAAAGTCCTGGCTTTGCTGGAGTTCGGCCGGCGCGAAGGCGGGCACAGGCTCGACTTTCAGTCCATTGGCCTCGGTGGCCTGGGTAAATGTCTGACCTGATTTCAATGCAACTCGAATAGCTTTCTGGAGTTCGCCCGCTTTTTGTGTCATGGCGGCGGCGACTTTTTCCTCCTTGAGTTTTTCGGTGATTTTGGGAGTGGCCTCCTCGAGAGTTTGCGGGACTGCGGGCTCGATTTTCGTTAGGTGGAAAATGTAGAATCCGTCCTCGGTCTGGAGCACGTCGCTGTCGGGCGTGTCGGTGGTGAGCGAGAAAATAGAGGGCGCGACTTGAGTTACATTCGCAATCTCGGGAGGAGGTGTCGAACTGGCAAATGGCGCCGTTTCTTTTACGGGCACGTTCAGGTCTTTGGCAATAGCCTCGAAGCTGGCTCCGGCCTTGAGGAGGCGCTGGGAGAAGGTGTCGGCCTGATTCGAGAGAGGCTGGAGGGCGGCGACGCGTTCTTTGCCTTTTAGTTTTTTGTCAGCTTCGGAAAGCTGGATGGCGACATACTTCACGACGCGTTTTTCGTCAGTTTGGAAGCTGGCTTTGTTTTTCTCGTAGTCGTCCTTGATTTCGTCCGGCGTGACGGTGGTGGCGGCATCGAAGGTTTCGCGCTTCAACTTGACAGCCTGGAGGTGGCGCTTGCGAAAGGCATTGCCATAAGCGACCCGGACTTCGTTCTCGGCAATGACGGTGGAGGAGCCGACGATTTCGCGGAGTTTTGCCAGGCGCAAATCGTCGCGAATGAGCTCGTTGAGCTGCTCTTCGCTGAAGCCGCGGGGCGTGAGCGCATTGGTGACGAAGCCCCGATATTTCTCAAAGTCGAACTGGCCGTTGGTTTGGAACGGCGGGAGTTGCTGAATCTTTTGCGCCACCGCCTCTGCGGTCGGTTCAATCTGCAAAACCTCGGCTTTTTTGCGAAGCACGAGCGTGCTCCAGACGAAATCTTCCATCTGGTCGCGGCTGCCGCCGGTGACGAGTACCAGGAGCAGATCATACATGCCGAGGCCACGGGCGACTTCGAATTGTTTCTCCGAGCGGGCAAACTCGCTGCCGCTGACGGTCTTGCCGTAGATGCTGCCCACGGAATTGCGGCTCAGCTTGTCCAAGTCGGTCTTATTATAGAGAAAAACGAAGGCGACAATGACGACGACGGAAATAAGGATCATCAGCCAGCGCTGATTTTTCCGCATGAGATTAATCATAAAAGGATTGGGGAATTGGGATTGATTTTGAAGACGAGGCTTCCTAGATTGCTCGAACGATGAGATTTAGTCGTCCGTTTCCCTCGCAGCAACATCTTTTTGCCTCAGCACTGGTAATGAGTCTTTTTCTGTGTTCGCTGACGCCTTCGGCCTTAGCGGAGGATTCCATCAAGGCCAGCAACGGCGTCATCCGGACCGGGCAGTTGACAGGCGTGCGAAACGGCAGCGCGATGATTAAATCCGGGCCTGCAGAAATCGGCATCCCTCTTTCACAAGTGACTTCGGTAAGCATGGCGACTCCTTCCTCTGTGGCTCGCGGTCTTGATCTCCAGGAAACGGGAAAGGCAGCCGAAGCGTTGGCCGTTCTTAAGCCGGTCGTGGATCAATTTGGCGGATTGCCTCTGGACTGGGCGCAGTGGGCCACCGCCTCCATCGGCGACCTCTATCTTTCCCTCGACAAAACTGCCGAGGCCGCCGCTGCTTACGCGAAATTCAAGCAACTCTATCCCGCCGCAGGGCTTTCCCTGCAAGCCGATGTCGGCATGGCGCGCGTGGCAGCAGCCAATAATAAATTCGACGACGCCAGGGCGGCTCTCACTCCGATCCTCGCCAGTGCGCTGACCAAGCCAGATCTCACCAAGGCCGAGTCCGCCGCTTTTGGACAGGCCTATTTCACCCTGGGCAACATCGCGGAGAAGGAGAACAAACCTGCCGAGGCTCTCGAAGACTACCTGCGCACCGTTACCATCTTTTACGCCGACCGGGCCATCACGGCTCGTGCGCAGGAGCGTGCCGATACCCTACGTAAAAACAGCGGCATTGCAGTTCCCTAAACTCCCGCGTATAACACCGACCTTCATGAAAAAAACGTTTTCCCTACCCCGAACCGACCTCCTCGCCACCGCCGCCCTCCTTTGCCTGGCCACCGTGGCCTCCGCGCAGGATGCCGCTCCCACCGCTGCACCCGAGTCGCATTCCATCATCCAACTTATCTGGCATGGAGGCCCGCTTACCATTGGCATCTGGCTGTGCCTTGTTTTGACCTCCGTCACGATGGTCACCTTCATCGTTCAAAACATTATTTTTCTCCGCAACGAAAAGCTCGCGCCGACCCCCCTGCTAGACTCCCTGCGCCAGACCCTCTCCTCGGGAAACTACCAGGAGGCGTGGGAAATCTGCCGCGCCAATAATTCCTATCTCGCCAACGTCCTGCGCTCCGGCCTCGAACGCCTCGGTCGTGGCAAGGAAGCCGTTCAGGAAGGTCTTGCCGAGCACGGTTTGCGCGAGGCCCAGATTCTCCGGACCCGCAACAGCTACCTCTCCGTCATCGGCGTTGTCTCGCCCATGATCGGGCTGCTCGGCACCGTCATCGGCATGATGCGCGCCTTCGCCACCCTGGCTTCCAGCGGCATTAAAAACCCCAGCGCTCTTGCGGCCAACATTTCCGAGGTCTTGCTCGCCACAGCCAGCGGTCTTTTTATCGCCATCCCGGCGTTCGTCACCTACTACATTTTCCGCAACCGCTCCCAGATGGTCATTGTTTATGCCGACGACAAAATTAACGAGCTCGTCTCCGACATTCCTTACGAGGAATTGGCCGGAGTCCGCATCGGTGAAAACTTCAGCGCGGGCGTCGCTGGTGTCAGCAGCAGCGCTTCCGGCGAATCGCGCAAAGTCTCCATGGCGCTCACGACGAATTGCCCCGTCTGCAACGGCGCGGTGACTCCCGGTCTAAACCCCTGCCCGCATTGTGGTGCCACTTTGCAGTGGACTTAGACTGACTTCAGCCGACTCCCCCCAGAGTATGTCGCACACGAGTGCCATCAAAGGAGCGGTGCGGCTCATGCCCGAGGAGGATCCGGAGTTTCAGATCGCTCCGATGATCGACATCCTGCTCGTTCTACTGGTGTTTTTCATGTCGATCAGCTCGACCCAAGTCCTGCAGTCCAATGAGCAGGTGCAACTGCCCGTAGCCGCCAAGGCCAGGGACCCGAAGGAGGGCGAGGGCTCCGGTTCCGCCATTCTCAATGTCCTCTGGATCCCGCTCGGTAACGTCGGTCAGATTCAATACAACGAAACCACCGTCAGCGATGCCAACGCCATCATCGGGCCGCTCCAGGAGTCGATCACCAAGAACCCGAAACTGCGCGTCATCATCCGCGCGGACCGGCGCGCACCCTACAGCTTCATTCGCCCGCTGCTCGTCGCTGTCGGACGAACGGGCGCGATCAACATCACCTTTTCTGTCATCAACAAGGACGACGAAAAATGAGGAGGACTATCTAATATGGCTGCATCAGTGGGTTCCGAAGACGGCGACGTCGGGTTTCAAATCGCGCCGATGGTCGATGTGGTGTTTGTGCTTTTGCTCTTTTTCATGGCCATGGCCGGCACGCAGAAAACCGAGCTGGAGCTTTCCATCAATCTGCCCGGAGGGGGAACTACAGCGAGCGGCCCGCCTCCGACTCCCATCATCATCGACATCAATCAGGACGATTCCGTCGTCGTGAACGGCAAGAACTTTGACTCTCCCTCAACCAAAAATCTGGTCCAGCTCCAGGCCTGGCTGAGTGAGACGATCAAAATGTTCGGCAACAAGGACCCGGTCATCATTCGTCCCTCGATGGAGACGACCCAGGAACGCATCATCGACGTATTGAACGCCGCCGCCGCCGCCAAGGTGAAGAATCTCAGCTTCGGCTAATCTTCGGGCCGATCCTCGGCGATGATTTTTTCGTAGAGGCAAAAAAAGCAGATCGGAATGAAACTCGAGGCGAGCTTCAGCAGCGTGCCAAACCCGGCGGTCATCTGCCATGTGTCAAACTGCGGATTCGTCTGCAACATCCCGATGCCGATGAAACCCGCGAGTTGCACCGGCAGGTAAACGAAGAGACACAACCCGAGGATTTGCCAGCTCCGGTCAGCGGTTAGTTTCATGCTGCGACGCAGAGCGGCCACGCCCCATTCGCCCTCGGTCATCACCACCGTTACGGCCAGACTAAGGCGAATCCCAAGCATCAGCGTGGGCAGAAGAAAAATCAGCCGCATCTGCCAGACGCCGATGGGAATGAAAAACAACACCGACGCCATCGCGATCAGGCAGCTCGTCAAGAAATTCGTCCAGCAAAGTTGGAACCAATGGCTCACCCCCACCGAAAAACACTCCAGAAAACTCGCGCGACGTCCCATGCGATCCACAAAAAGCGCGTGCAAAATCCCCCCGGCGATCACACTTCCGAACACCAACTCGATCAACCCGGCGGTTTGCAGCGCGGCCACAAAATTTTTCCTGCCAAACACATGGTAGGCGACGTAACTAGACAGCATCTGGCATGGCAGCCCAATGCTTAGAACCAAGGCGAGAATGACGCCAAAGACTTTGCAATAAAGCCGAAAGGCGGAGGTTAGAAGATCATTCATCGAGTGGACAGAAACTCCGCTGGATTTTTTGCCAGCACCGAGCCCGCGCCCACCTTGACCCAGTCGCGCAGGAGATTTCAAGGGTCGAATCCTTGTCCATCGCTCTGCGACTTGTGTCAACCGAGCTACGGCGCGTGTCAGTCAGGCTACGACGTGTGTCAACTGAGCTACGGCGCGTGTCAACCGGGCTACGACGCGTGTCAACCGGGCTACGGCGTGTGTCAGCTGAGCTGCGGCGTGTGCCAGCCGACCTACGACGCGTGTCAACTGAGCTAGGGCGTGTGTCAACCGGGCGACGACGTGTGTCAGCCGAGCTACGACGTGAAGACAGCACCTGCTACTTCGCCGCGTTTACCAACTGGCGCAGGACGAAGGGGAGGATGCCACCGTGGCGGTAGTAATCGACTTCGATCGGGGTGTCGATGCGCAGTTTTACCGGCACTTCGACCTTGCGTCCATCGGCGTAAGTGATGCCCAGCGAGAGCATTTGCAGCGGGACGATCTGGTCGTTCAAGCCGATGACGTCGTAGATTTCGGAACCGGTGAGGCCGAGGGTTTGCGCGCTGGTGCCTTCGAGAAATTGGAGCGGGAGCACGCCCATGCCGACGAGATTGGAACGGTGAATGCGCTCGTAACTTTGCGTGACGACGACTTTCACACCGAGCAATGCGGTGCCTTTCGCGGCCCAGTCGCGGCTGGAGCCGGTGCCGTATTCCTGACCGGCGATGACGATGAGCGGAGTTCCATCCGACTGGTAGCGCATGCAAGCGTCGTAGATGGAAAGCTGTTCGCCGTCGGGGAAATGTTTGGTCACGCCACCCTCGATGCCGGGGACCATGAGGTTCTTAATGCGGACGTTGGCGAAGGTGCCGCGCGTCATCACGCGATCATTGCCGCGGCGACTTCCATAGGAGTTGAAGTCGAGTGGATCGACGCCGCTCTCGACGAGGAATTTGCCCGCCGGACTGGCCGCCTTGAATGCGCCCGCCGGGGAAATGTGGTCGGTGGTGACGGAATCGCCAAAGATGCCGAGGGGTCGTGCGCCTTGGATTTCCTGAATCGTCCCTGGCTCCAATGAGAAGTCAGTAAAGAACGGCGGCTCCTGAATGTAAGTGCTCTCGGCGTCCCATTGATAGATCTCGCCGACGGACGACGGAATCTCGTTCCACTTGGGGTTTTGCTCGGAGAAACCGGTGTAAAGGCGCTGGAAAACCTCCGGCTTCAGCGCGCCCTGCATGGTTTCGCGGATCTCCTGCAACGACGGCCAGATTTCTTTTAAATAGACCGGAGTTCCATGCGTATCGGTGCCGAGCGGCTCGGTGGTGAGGTCAATATCGACGCGACCAGCGATGGCAAACGCGACCACGAGCGGCGGCGACATGAGGAAGTTTGCCTTGATGTTTTGATGAACGCGGGCCTCGAAATTGCGGTTGCCGGAAAGGACGCTGGCGGCGACGAGATCGTTCTTGGTGATGGCGTCCTCGATAGCCGGATTGAGCGGGCCGGAGTTGCCGATGCAAGTCGTGCAGCCGTAGCCGACGACTTGGAAACCGAGCTGGTCAAGGTAGGGCTGGAGGCCGGATTTTTGCAGATAATCGGTGACGACCCGGGAGCCGGGAGCGAGGGAGCTTTTCACCGAAGGATCGACCGTAAGTCCGCGCTCGACGGCTTTTTTCGCGAGCAAACCAGCGCCGAGCATCACGCTGGGGTTGCTGGTATTGGTGCAACTCGTGATGGCCGCGATGAGCACGCTGCCGTGGCCAATGGCCGTGTCTTTTTGGGGAATGGAAACGTCGATGAGGTCTTCGGCCGGAGTCTGGGTCGGGCGGTTGGAGGTCATTTCCAAGACGTGGCGCGGCGTGCCTTCCGGGAGATGTTCCTCGGGTCTTTTCGCATCAGTCGATAGCAAGTCGGGGGTGTTTTTCACCGGAGTTCCATTCATATGGACGGCGATGCGGGCCGAGGTGTCGGCGTCGGGTTTGCCATAGCCGCCGTCCAGGGAAGACCGGTGGAGGAGTTTGGTAAAAGTGTTACCGAGATCGGGAAGATTGATGTGATCCTGCGGACGCTTCGGCCCCGCAACTCCGGGAACGACAGTCGCAAGGTCGAGTTCGACATCGACGCTGTAATCGATGTCGCCTTTTTTCGGCATGCCGAAGAGACCTTGGGCTTTGAAATAATTCTCAAACGCCGAGACCTGCGCCTCGGTGCGGCCCGTGGCTTTGAGATATTCCACCGACTCCGCGTCCACTGGAAAGAAACCCATCGTCGCGCCGTATTCGGGAGCCATGTTCGCGATGGTCGCACGGTCGGTCAGCGGCAGCGTCTCCGCGCCTTCGCCGTAGAACTCCACAAACTTGCCGACGACTTTTTTCGCCCGCAACATTTGCGTAACGTGGAGCGCAAGATCGGTGGCGGTGACGCCTTCGCTGAGACGTCCGGTGAGATGCACGCCGACGACTTCCGGGGTGAGGAAATAAACGGGCTGGCCGAGCATTCCGGCCTCCGCTTCGATGCCACCGACGCCCCAGCCGACGATGCCGAGACCGTTGATCATCGTCGTGTGCGAGTCGGTGCCGACCAGTGTGTCGGGGTAGTAAACCGTCTGCCCGTCGGTGGTTTTGGAGAGGACGCCTTTCGCGAGATATTCCAGGTTTACCTGATGCACAATGCCGATGCCCGGAGGTACGACGCCGAAAGTGCTGAACGCCTGCTGGCCCCATTTCAAGAGCTGGTAACGCTCCCGATTGCGTTGGAACTCGATGGCCATATTCAAGTCCAATGCCTGCTGCGAACCGGCGTAATCCACCTGCACCGAGTGGTCCACCACCAGATCGACGGGCACGAGCGGCTCGATGATTTTCGGGTTTCCGCCCAGCCGGGCCACAGCGGAACGCATCGCCGCGAGATCGACGAGCAGCGGGACGCCGGTGAAATCCTGCAAAACAATACGCGCGACGACGAAGGGAATTTCCTCCTCGACCGGCGCTTTCGCATTCCAGTTCGAGAGCGTGACGACGTCTTTCCACGCGACCTTTTTCCCATCGCAGTTACGCAAAACCGATTCGAGCACGATGCGAATGCTCACCGGCAGCCGCGAGATGGGGCCCACGCCCATTTCCTCCAGAGCGGGCAGCGAAAAATAAGACGCCGGAGAACCGGAGCCAGTGTCGAAGTGTCGGAGCGTGTCGAGTTGCGTGGGCATGGCCTTTACATGGCGAAAACCGTCCACGACGTCAAGACGGGTTCCTGCAACACGAGACGCAAAGGGAAATTTAACCACAAAGAACGCAGAGAACGCAAAACGGGGAAATGTTCAGCCCCTTCTTCTTTGTGCTCCTTGCGTTCTTTGCGGTTAAATCTTTCCGCCGATCCGGCAATTATCGATCAGCCGCGTCTGGCCGAAAAACACCGCCACCGCGATCACACTGCGACTCGTTACTTTCGCCTGCGGCTCCAGTGTGTCGGCGTCCACCAGGCTGACGTAATCGACGCGGCCCCCGGCTTTTTCGATACTGCGAATGACGCGTCCGGCGAGTTTTTTCGCGCTGATTTCTCCCTGACTCGCCTCAGTTTTCGCCGCCAGCAGACTCCAACGAATGACCGGCGCAGCGGCGCGCTCCAGTGGAGTTAGATAGCGATTGCGCGAACTGAGGGCGAGCCCGTCTGCCTCGCGAACCGTGGGCAGTTCGACGATTTTCACAGGGAAATCGAGGTCGCGCACCATGCGTCGAATGATCGCGAGTTGCTGGTAATCCTTTTCGCCAAAGACGGCGATCTGCGGTTGGAGAATGTGAAATAACTTCCCCACCACCGTGCAAACGCCGCGGAAATGCCCCGGCCGCGACGCTCCGCAAAGCCCCGTGCTGAGACGCGATTCGTCGATGAACACACTCTGATCCGCCGCATACATCGCCGCCGGATCCGGGGCAAAGACGAGATCCACTCCCGCCTCGCGGCAAATGGCGAGGTCGTCCTGACGCGGACGCGGATATTTCCCCAAGTCCTCCTTCGGCCCAAACTGGATGGGGTTCACAAAGATGCTGACGACGACCGCCCCCTCCTTCCCCGCCAGTGCCCGCGCCTTTTTCAACAGGGCGATGTGACCCGCATGGAGCGCCCCCATCGTCGGCACGAGCACGCGCGGCGACGGGAGTTTCAGCGCACTCTGAAAAGCAGAAGCGGGAGACGAAAGAACGCGCATGAGTAGATCATTGCCAGACCCGAAAACAGATGGCCCGTCAAATTTTTAGAGACCTGTAGAAGCCGCAGCGGACGAGTCGTTTAATATCACCTCCAGACTCCACTTTCTGCGGACAACGTGTTGATAAACAACAGTTAGGCGGCAATTGGATCACCATGCAGTTTAATCTCCGTAAACACAGACCGCAGTCTGCGTGCAATGCTCCGCTGCTGATTCCTCGTGACAGCCCCACGGGCAATCGCGACTTGGTAATTGAACCGAAGACCTGCGGCAGCTCTCCACGCCAGATTCCAATGGTCGGGTGAACCAATCTGCGCCGCCTGCTCTGAGCTGACCGAACCGGCATACTCAGTGACTGAAATCTCAAAAGGCCCTTGTGCGGACCGAGCGGTCTCAAGATATTCCGAGCGATGGATCGTGTGAAACATCGACAATGCAAAGGCGGTCGCGAGCTTTTCACAGATCGCGGGCAGCCTTTCCTCTGACATTGCTGGGTAAAGGAAATTCATGTGGGTGAGATGACGCCTAACGAGACAAAGATCAGCGACACGTAGGGAACGCCACTGGTCGTGCGACAGCAGGAACTGTGACGAGCCCGGAGCGTTCGCTGCACCGCATGGTTAGGTGTTTAGGGTGTAGTAATCATAAGCACTAGCCGGTGGGTCCTCGTGAGCGAATCGCGCGATAAGATGTGAAGCAGCCACTAATGCTGAATCTCGATAGAATTCTTCTGCGTGGGCGATCTCCACGTCCTTCAGCGCAAGTGCGCTTGGCGACCAATGATGCCGTGCCTCACCCAAAGGTAAATCATCCGTCTCACTGTCGATACCCACAAAGGTGATAAAATCGGGGTCCCACTGGTCCACCGCGACTCCAAAGCGAAGCCGGGCAAGCAGACGGGAAGCCTCAATAACACCAATATGATTACTGACGATATCCTGCGCGATGCGTGCAACTTTTTGCCGATTGCTGGCAACGATCAGTTCAGGTAGTGACATGGGAAAGCACCTAACATGTTGTAGGCGAAAACATTATGTCTGACAGAAGCACCGAGAATGGGAGAGGTTCGCCTATTCCATCTGTTAGGTAATGCGGAGCTTTTAGGGAACGCAGCCATGGGGATGAGGCTGCCGGAGACTGACGAAGCGGGCAAGTTTTTCGTGAGCCAGGCGGCACTTTACGATCTCCAATGATTCGGGTGGGGCATTCGTAAAGTTCGGAATGGCAGGTCCGGTGTCAGTTTGGGCATTCGGAGAACTCGGAATGGCAAGTCCAGTGTCAGTTCGGGCCTTCGGAGAACTCGGATTGGCAAGTCCGGTGTCGGTTCGGGCATTCGGAGAACTCGGATTGGCACATCTGGAAATGAAGAACAATTATCCTTGCTCCGCAGAGTTACGCCGTGCCACCGTTCAGCCAAACTTATGCGAAACTTCGATCTTTTCTTCCAACTCCACTTCGACTCCAAGGAAATCAGCGATGACGAGTTGAACAGCTATACGACGGAGAATATCAAGCTGCTGGCCACGACGCCGCGGTTTGCCAGCACGACGGCGGCGTTGCTGACGGCGCACACGAGTTATTTCGGGGCGATCACGGATGAGGCGACGAATGCGGCCATTCAGAAGGGCCAGACGCAGGCGATGAAGGATGCGCGGGACGCGTTTGAGGCGACTCTCAGTCGGCATGAGGGCACGATTCGGGGGAAATTTGGCGTGGGCAGTGCCGAGTATCTGCGGTTTTTTCCCGCTGGGCTCTCGGAATATCGCGAGTCTTCGCTGTCCACGATCGACCAGAAGCTGACCCGGCTTCTAACGGCATTCACCGACATCGGGACGAAACTCGACCCGGCGGTGGTGGCCGAGTTTACCGAGGCGGGCACTCCGACCACGCCAGCGAAGGGCGTGATCCTTGTTTTCCAAAACGTCCGCGCCAGCCAGCTCGCGGCGAAAGCGGCGACGACGGCGAGCAAAAGTCCCTCGGCGACGAATCGCGCCGCGCTGGAGGTAGCCTGTCAGAAGGCGTTGCTGACGGTGGCGCTGGACGCATTGGATCGCACCCCGGCGGAGCGCACCGAGTTGCGCCGTCTTTTCCCCCAGCACCTGCTGGAGAACCGGGCCCATGCGACCACTGCGACCACGACACCAGTGACGCCAGCCTAGAGTCGATTGGAACTCCGCTGAAAAAGTACGCGGTTCGCCTTTGCCAAATTTCCTGTTCCCTGACGTGAAATCGGAGTAGAAGACAGCGCATGGGAGAATTCGACGCCTTGGCTGCGGAAATCTATAAGGACAAGGTCCGCCGCGCCCGCCTGGCTACGCCGGAGGAGAAGTTCTGCGCGGGCCAGGAGCTTTTCGAGATGGCGGCTCAATTCACTCTTGCGGGCATTTCGCAGCAATATCCCGGCACCGATGAGGCGACCCGGTTGCAACATTTGCGGAAACGTCTGGCACTGGCCGATGTCTTGGAGCGCCGCTCCGCCCTGGGGGAAGCGCAGTGAAGATCGAGCAAGTGGCCCTGGAGGTCATCGACCGTCTGAATCGTGCTGGCATCGCGTATGCACTGGTCGGCGCGTTTTCCAGCAGCTATTGGGGCATCCCGAGAGCGACGAAAGATGCGGACTTTGTCGTGCAGCTTTCCGGCCCGGAGATCAGCCGATTGTGGGACATTTTTCAACCGGATTTCGTCGTCAGTGATCAGATGACTTTTGAAACGATCACCGGCTCTCGCAAACTCGAGATTCGGCATCCCGAAGCTGCCTTCATCGTTGAGCTGTTTATGCTTTCGACCGATCCGCACCATCAAGAGCGCTTTGGCCGAAGAAAGCTCGTCCAGGTTTTTGGCCGCGATGTCTGGATGCCAACGCCGGAAGACGTGATCATTCAAAAAATTCGCTGGGCTCGAACGAAGGATCTGGACGATGCGATGAATGTCCTCGCCGTGCAGGGCGACGCGCTGGATTTCGCCTACATCCGAAAGTGGTGCGAGTCGCATGTCACTCTGGAGCGGCTCGAGAGATTGATCGCTTCCATACCGGAGATTTAGCCGTGGGTCTCGATCTTTATTCTAAACTGGCGGCGAGGCTCGGGGCGGAAAAAGTCTCCACCGATCCGCAGGTCCTCGCCGAGCACGCGGGCGATAAATGGTTTGCGTCGAGCGTGCCCGAGGTGGTGGTCTTTGCTGCGGAAACGGCGGACGTGGCGGCGGTGTTGCAGTTTGCCTCGGAGAATGCCATCCCGGTGACGCCGCGCGGAGCGGGCTACGGCTATGTGGGCGGTTGTGTGCCGGTTAAAAAAGGCATCGTTCTCTCCCTGATGCGCATGAACCGAATCCAGGAAATCCATTTCAACGACGGCGTGGCGGTGGTCGAGCCGGGGGTGATCACGGGCGAGTTGCAGTCGGCTGTGCGGGCGCAGGGGCTGTATTATCCGCCCGATCCGGCGAGTCTGAAGGAATGCAGCATCGGCGGAAATATCGCCACGAATGCCGGCGGTCCGCGTTGCCTGAAATATGGTGTCACTCGTTCCTATCTGCTGGGTTTGGAAGTCGTCCTGCCGACGGGGAAAATCGTCCGTTGCGGTGGCCGAACTCATAAAAACAAGACCGGTTTCGACCTAATCGGGCTCTTTACCGGCTCCGAGGGAATGCTCGGCGTGGTGACCGAAGCAACGTTGCGTTTGCTCCCGCTGCCACCTGCGCGGGCGTCGCTCTCGGCTAGTTTTGCGACCGCTCCAGCGGCTGCGGCGGCGGTGCAGGCGGTGTTTCATGGGGGATTTCTCCCGGCGGCATTGGAAGTGGCGGATGCCTTTACCCTCGACGCCGCCCGCAAACACCTCGGGCGCGGCCTCGTTCCAGATGGTCAGGCCCATCTCCTGATCGACCTCGACGGGCAGCACGATTCGGTCGCCAGCGAGGCGGAGTCGTTGCGGAAGATCCTGGAAACTTCCGGTGCGCTCTCCATTCAAACCGCCGTTGGCGAGGCGGACTGCGAGAAGCTCTGGGACTTGCGACGCGGCTTCTCGTTTTCCCTGCGGGCGACGGGTTTGATCAAACTCAACGAGGACGTCGTCGTGCCGCGCGGACGCCTCGTGGACATGTTTGCCTTCGGCGCACATCTGCAGGAGAAATACGGCTTCCCGGTTGCCTGTTTCGGCCATGCCGGCGATGGGAACATTCATGTGAACATCATGTGTCCCGACTACGAGAAACCCGAGGTTCGCGCCGTTGCCGAGACCGCGCTGGACGAGCTGTTCACTCAAGTGCTTGCCTGGGGCGGCGTGATCACCGGTGAGCACGGTGTTGGCCTCGCCAAGAAGCGCTGGTGGCCGCAGGCGGTGAGCGAAAACACGGACGAGTTGCATCACATTCTAAAAAACGCCCTCGATCCACGCGGCATCCTGAATCCGGGAAAGTTTCTCGGTTGAATCGTTCCCTCTGGCACATTTTCTGCAACGGATGCTTGCGCAATGCTTCCAATTCCCGCAAACCATCCAGCAGCCATTGGATCCATGAGTGCCTCGCTTTGCCGCTTTTGCCAGACGCCACTCTCGACGCATTTCGTCGATCTCGGATTGTCGCCGCTCTGCCAGAACATCATTCCGCTGGAGGACGCGAACAAACCCGAGGCGTTCTATCCGCTGAACGTCTATGTCTGCGGAAACTGCAAGCTGGTGCAGCTCGATGAATTTGTTAGTCCGGCAGAAATTTTCACAGAGTACGCCTACTTCTCCAGCTACTCCGACAGCCTGGTTGCTCACGCGAAAAAATATGTCGAGATGATGGTGACGCGCCTCGGCCTGACTAGCAACGATCTCGCTGTGGAAATCGCCAGCAACGACGGCTACCTTCTTCAGCATTTTCTGCCGCTCGGCATTCCCGTGACCGGCATCGAACCCGCCCGAAACGTTGGCGCGGTCGCCAGCGAGAAAGGCATTCCCGTCGTGCACGAATTCATGGGCGTGGACACTGCGACGAAGTTTTTGCAGGAACGCGGAGCCGCCAATCTGCTCATCGGCAACAACGTCCTCGCGCACGTTCCTGACATCAATGATTTTGTGGAAGGCATGAGGATCTTACTCGCACCAACGGGAACGATCACGATGGAGTTCCCGCATCTCCTGCGCCTGATCGAGGGGAATCAATTCGACACGATCTATCACGAACACTTTTCCTATCTATCTCTTCTAGCTGTGGAGAAAATCTTTGCGGTGCATGGACTGACCATCTTCGATGTCGATGAACTAAAAATCCATGGCGGTTCCATTCGTATCTACGCGCAACATGCTAGCGCGAGTCCTGGACTAACATCGAGCATGCTCAAGGTGCGAGCCGACGAAGCCGCTGCTGGCTTTGACAACATGGCCGCTTACAGTGATTTCGGCGAGCGCGTGAAGCTCACGAAGAATCGCATTCTCTCCAAACTCATCGAACTCAAATCACAAGGAAAAACCATCGTCGGATATGGCGCTCCCGGCAAAGGTAATACCCTGCTCAACTACTGCGGAATCCGCACCGACTACCTCGACTACACGGTAGATCGCAATGTTTATAAACAGGGAAAACTACTTCCCGGAAGTCGCATTCCCGTCTATCCCGTTGAGAAAATAGCAGAGACTAAACCTGATTACGTTTTCATTCTACCCTGGAATCTCACCAAGGAGATCACCGGTCAACTAACCTACATTCGCGAATGGGGTGGCAAGTTCATTGTTCCCATTCCAGAAGTGAGTATCATAGATTGAAACCAATACTATGAAAGTCGTCTTATTTTGCGGTGGAATGGGAATGCGAATGCGCGAGGCCTCGGAGGCTTTGCCGAAGCCACTGGTCGGCATCGGGGATCGTCCGATACTTCTCCACTTGATGAAGTATTATGCCTACCACGGACACAAGGATTTTATTCTCTGCCTCGGATACAAAGGCGACGCGATCAAGGATTTCTTCCTGAACTACAACGAGCATCTCGCCAACGACTTCACGCTCGCCAATGGAAATCGTGAAGTCACGTTGCTAAACAACGAGATGAAAGACTGGACGATCAGTTTCGTGAACACCGGATTGAACTCTAACATTGGAATGCGACTCAAGCAGGTGGAGAAATATCTAAACGACGACGAGTATTTTCTAGCCAACTACGCAGACGGCCTGGCCGACGTTCCACTTCCCAAGGTGATCGAAGATTTCCACAAGCGCGACAAGGTGGCGAGCTTTGTTAGCATCCGTCCGAAGCAGACCTTCCATGTGGTGGAAAGCCAGGAGGATGGCACCGTGCGCTGCATCCAGGAAATGGGCAACTCCGGCATCTGGATCAATGGCGGCTTCTTCGTTTTTAGAAACGAAATCTTCAACTACATCAAGGAAGGTGACGAGCTGGTCAACGAACCTTTCCAACGCCTGATCGCTGAGAACCAGTTGCACACTTATCAGCACGAGGGCTTCTGGGCTTGCATGGATACTTTTAAGGAGAAACAACTCTTCGAGGATCTGTATGCCAAAGGCCACATGCCGTGGGCTGTCTGGCAGGAATAACTTGGTATGCTAACCTTCAAGCCAGCCCAAGCACCGCGCCAGATTTTGTTGTTGGGAGCGCATTCGGACGACATCGAGATCGGCTGCGGAGGGACCGTTTTGCAACTGGTTGAGAAATATCCAGACGCACTTTTTATCTGGGTAGTTTTTTGTTCCAACGAAGAGCGTGCGAAAGAAGCCCATGCCAGCGCTGAGGCGTTTCTTGGCAAGGATGTTTTGCGTGATATTAGAATCTTTTCCTTCCGCGATGGATTTCTCCCCTGGCTGGGTATGGAGGTGAAGGAAACCTTTGAAAAGATCAAGATCGATACTTCGCCCGACTTAATCTTTACCCATTCACGCGAGGACCGGCACCAGGATCATCGCACTCTTTGCGAACTCACCTGGAATACCTGGCGCGATCATTCTATTTTTGAATATGAGATTCCCAAGTATGATGGCGATCTCGGGCAGCCTAATACTTTCGTTTCTCTGAGTCCGAAACAGGCCACGCAGAAAGTGGACTATCTGATGGAGTTCTTTGGAACTCAACGCAGCAAACGCTGGTTTACTCCAGAGACTTTCAGCGCTTTGATGCGGCTGCGTGGCATAGAAGCTGGATCGGAAATGGCCGAGGCGTTTTACACCCGGAAGTTTTTGATTAGTTAGATCGCTTCCAAAGGTCGGAATGCATCATCCCCCAGTCGGATGTTAGTCGATTTTTCAGAGTAAAGCCTAACTCGCTCAAGAGTAGGTCTGGATTTACCAGCTTGCTTGCCTGGACGCCTGCCAGTAATCGAAATAGAAGATAAGCGACTCGCAACATCACATGGGCGC
This sequence comes from Chthoniobacterales bacterium, assembly GCA_038230215.1. Classification (GTDB taxonomy): domain Bacteria; phylum Verrucomicrobiota; class Verrucomicrobiia; order Chthoniobacterales; family DASVRZ01; genus DASVRZ01. The sequence goes on from JBBRNR010000005.1 coordinate 36,052, forward strand.
GGAATCGCGCCAGACCGCACTCCGGCTCGCAAAAATCGGCAACCAACCAGCGCGAGTTAGGAGCCGCGGCAGAGGCGAGTTTGGTTAGTATCAGCGGGAGCGTTTCCTCGGGGAAGCAGTCCAGAAAAAAGTGAGTCACGATCAGGTCGTAACCCAACTCGTCGGGCGTCCAGATGAGCAGGTTGTCGCAGACGAATCTAACCCGGCTTACTTCTCCTCCAGCCTGTCGCCAACGCGCGGCGGCTTTCTCCAGCATGGCGGGCGATTCGTCGATCACGGTGAAAGTGGCCTCGGGCATCGCCTTCGCGCAAGCGGCGAGAAATTTCCCATTTCCTTCGCCAGCGATGAGCACGCGGCGGGCATCGGCCACCGAGGGCAGATGCGCCACGCGGGCGCGCTGCATGCGGGAGCCAGTCGTGAGACGTTCGATGAACTCGTAAAATGGGGCGATTCGATTGAAATTCACGCCGCCGTGGCTCAGAAAAGTGGTTACCGCGCATGGATTCGAACCATGAATAAAGCCTCCAAAGGGCTCTGTGTTACCGTTACACCACGCGGCAGTGGGAAGGGCAGAATAAATTCAAACCCACCGTTTGCAAGAAAACTTGTCGCATGGAGAGCACAGAGGACACGGCGAAATCGATGAAAAATCTCTGTGCCCACGGTGTTCTCTATGGCTAAATACGCAGCCCATGCCTGCCCATCTCGTTGCTGAAAATCTCCGCCGTTCCTTTAAGATCGGGTCGCGCAAGATCGACGTCCTGCGCGGCATCTCACTGGAGATCGAGCGCGGCGAATCGGTCTTTCTCGTCGGCGCATCAGGCGCGGGAAAAACGACTCTGCTCTACACGCTCGCCGGGCTGGAACGTCCCGAGGCCGGCACGGTTTCCCTCGACGGCACGCTTCTTTATAAGGGTAGTGAATCCGCCCTGGCCCGACTCAGAAATGAAAAGATGGGCTTCGTTTTCCAAAGTTATTTCCTCCTGCCGGAACTGACTGCCCTGGAAAACGTCCTCGTCCCGGCCATGATTCGCGGGACGGACGCCCATGAACGCGCCATCCAATTACTGGAGACCGTGGGACTCGCGGACCGCCACTCCCATTTGCCCACCGAACTTTCCGGCGGCGAACAGCAGCGCGTCGCCATCGCCCGCTCCCTCATCAACGACCCCGGGATCCTCTTTGCCGACGAGCCGACGGGCAATCTCGACTCCTCGACTGGCGGCGGGATCATGGATTTACTGCTTGCCCTCGTTCGCGAACGGGCGAAAACATTAGTAGTCGTCACCCATGACGCGCGGCTCGCAGCCCTCGGCGATCGTCGGCTCGAAGTGGTCGATGGCCTGCTGCAATCCTAAGACCATTTCGGACAACCCACCGCAACTCCCATGAAAATCTACCTCGACGGCCAGTTTCTCGACCAGGAAAACGCCAAAATCTCCGTGTTCGATCACGGCTTGCTCTACGGCGACGGCGTTTTCGAGGGCATCCGCTTCTATAATGGACGCGTCTTCCGGCTCGACGAGCACATCGACCGCCTCTTCGACTCCGCCCGCGCCATCCTGCTCACCATTCCCGAAAGCCGGGAGGAAATGATCGAACACACATTGGAAACAATCCGCCAAAACGGGTTGCGCGACGGTTACATTCGACTCGTGGTCACCCGTGGCGTCGGCAGTTTGGGCTTGAGCCCCAGTCTTTGCCCGAAGGCGACCGTGTTTATCATCGCAGCGGCGATCAGTTTGTACCCTGCGGAAGCATATGAAAAAGGGTTGGTGGTCGTGACCACTTCAACGCGCCGCATCGGACCTGCCGCGCTGCCCCCGACGGTGAAATCGCTCAATTACCTAAACAACATTCTCGCCAAGATCGAGGCCAACCAGGCTGGCGCGGGCGAGGGGCTGATGTTGAATGAGCAGGGCTACGTGGCCGAGTGCACGGGCGACAACATTTTCGCGATCAAAAACGGCAAAATTATCACTCCAGCGGCCAGCGCAGGTGCCCTTTGCGGCATTACCCGGCAGGCGGCGATCGAGATTTGCGGCGAGTTTGATCTTCATGTGACGGAGCCGCAGATGACGCGGTATGATCTTTACACGGCTGACGAAATTTTCCTTACCGGGACGGCGGCTGAGGTCATTCCGGTGATCAAACTGGACTCCCGCCTCATTGGCGACGGCACTCCGGGCCCGATTACGAAGCGTCTGATTGCGCGTTTCCGCGAATTGGCCAATTCGACTGGCACTCCGATCTATCCCTGAGAGAGCGTCTTAATAAGTCGTGCATGGACCCGTTTGCATCCTGGCTGGGTTTGTAGCGTCGAGCCTGTGGCTCGAAAGAAATCTCTCTCTGCCACCAAGCCCATCGAGCCACAGGCTCGACGCTACAACTGGCTTTTGCGACGCCCTCTGAGAGAAGAACGGCTAAAAACAGTCGATTCCGCACTGTAGGAATCGGCTTCCAGCGCTCTCGGAGTCGATTCCGCACTGTCAGAATCGGCTTCCAGCGCAGTAGCAGTCGATTCCGCACTGTCAGAACCGGCTTCCAGCGCAGTAGCGGTCGATTCCACACTGTAGGAATCGGCTTCCAGCGCTCTCGGAGTCGATTCCGCACTGTAGGAATCGGCTTCCAGCGCAGTCGGAGTCGATTCCGCACTAATGGAAACCGTTTGGCTCTCACTCGGATGGGGTTTCGGACATGGGTCAACGGTCGCCGCGGTCATATTTCGATGAATATGGAACTGGAATCGCATTTTTTCCTTATCGCCCGCCGTTGTTTTCCCTAATCACTTTCGCATGGCTGAAAACACGACTTTTACATCCGACATCGATACTTCTCCGGAAGGGTTGAAAGTCTTGATCCAGAATATGCTCAAATATGCGCTGGCCCGGGACAAAAGCACGGCTTCGACTCGCGATTGGTGGCTGGCCACTTCGAAGGCCGTGCAACGGGTGATCATTGAGCGGATGATCGCCACGCAGGCGAAGCATCACGAGGTGAACACGAAGCGTCTGTATTATTTCTCGCTGGAGTTTTTGATGGGCCGTCTTTTTTCCAACAGCCTCTACAGCGCGGGAATATTCGACGAGATCGAGTCGGCTTTGAAGGAATTGGGATACGACACCGACACATTGCGCCACGAGGAATACGACATGGCGCTGGGCAACGGCGGCCTGGGGCGGCTCGCGGCTTGTTTTCTCGACTCGCTCGCCACGCTGGACCTGCCCGCGATCGGCTACGGCATTCATTATCAGTATGGGCTCTTCAAGCAGGAGTTTCGCAACGGCCACCAGTATGAACTGCCCGACGCGTGGCTGAAATTTGGCACGCCCTGGGAGATTATGCGGCCGGAGCACACGGAGGAAATCGAGATTTACGGACATGTGGAGAATGTTTTCGATGATTTCGGGAACTACACGCCGAAGTGGACGGGCACGAAGAAATTAATGGGCGTGCCCTATGACATTCCGATTCCCGGTTTCGGGACGAACACGGTGAATTATCTGCGTCTCTGGGAGTCGAGAGCGTCGTCGGAGTTCGATTTCGAGGCGTTTAATCGGAGCAGCTATGACGAAGCGGTGCGCGACAAAAATGCGAGCGAAACGATCTCCAAGGTGCTCTATCCGAACGACAAAACCGAGAGCGGCAAGGAGCTGCGTCTGGCGCAGCAGTATTTCTTTGTGGCGTGCTCGCTGAAGGATATTTTCCGGCGTTATTTGAAGGACAACACGGACTGGGATTTGTTTCCGGACAAGGTGGCGATCCAGTTAAATGACACTCACCCGGCGGTGGCGATCGTGGAGCTGATGCGGATTTTCCACGACGACCAAAAAATGCCTTGGGAGAAGGCCTGGTCGCTGGTCACGCGGACGTTTGCCTACACCAATCACACGCTGTTACCCGAGGCTCTGGAGAAATGGAGCGTGCCGCTTTTCGAGAAAGTCCTGCCTCGGCACTTGCAGATCATCTTCGAGATCAACAAGCGTTTCATGGTCGAGTTGGAGGAAAAATGGCCGGGCGACAGCCAGAAAAAACGCACACTTTCGATCATAGAGGAAGGTCACATCCAGATGGTGCGGATGGCGCATTTGTCGGTGGTCGGCAGTTACTCGGTCAATGGCGTTGCGGCGCTGCACACGCAACTACTGAAGAGCGATTTGTTTCCGGAGTTCGATGCGCTTTACCCGGGGAAATTTAACAATAAGACGAATGGAATTACGCCGCGCCGGTGGTTGCTCGCTTGCAATCCGCGTCTGAGTGAACTCATCACTTCCAAGATCGGACATGGGTGGGAGCGCCATTTGGACAAATTGCGGGAGTTGGAGCCGTATGCCACAGATTCGCAGTTCCAGAAAGATTTTATGGCCGTCAAATACGCCAATAAAGTCGATCTTTCGGAGATAATCCAAGAGACCTGCGGAGTGGTGGTCAACCCGGCAGCGATGTTCGATGTACAGATCAAGCGCCTCCACGAATACAAGCGTCAGCATCTAAACTTGCTGCACATTCTGGCTTTGTATCGCCGGCTGCTGCAAAATCCCGACCTCGACATCGTGCCGCGTGTCTTCATTTTCGCCGCCAAGGCCGCGCCGGGTTACGACCTCGCGAAATGCATCATCAAGGCGATCAATTCCGTCGGAGCTCACATCAATGCCGACAAGCGGATCAAGGATAAACTCAAAGTCGTTTTCCTGCCAAACTACCGCGTTTCGCTCGCTCAACGGATCGTGCCCGCCGCTGATCTCTCGGAACAAATTTCCACCGCGGGTAAAGAGGCGAGTGGCACCGGAAACATGAAACTCTCGCTGAATGGCGCGCTGACCATCGGCACGCTCGACGGCGCGAATGTGGAGATCCGTGAGGAAGTCGGATCGGAAAATTTCTTCCTCTTCGGCATGACCACCGAGGAAGTCGCTGCACTCTGGAAAAAAGGCTATCGCCCGCACGACTTTTACAAAGGTAATGCCGAGCTGAAGGCCGTCGTCGATTGGATCGGCTCGAACTATTTCACACCAGACGAACCGGGCGCGCTGACCATGCTCAGCGACAATCTCATTCACAGCGATCCATTTCTCTGCCTACCCGATTTTGCGAGTTACAGCGATTGCCAGAAGAAAGTCGATGCCGCCTTCAAAAACAAAACTGAGTGGAGTCGCATGGCGATCTTAAACACCGCACGCATGGGGAAATTCAGCAGCGACCGTACCATCGCCGAATACGCCGAGGATATCTGGAAGCTAAAACCGGTTGTGGTCTAGTCCAAGAGGCTAGGAAAAGGATTTGAACAAATTCTGGCTTCGGCGAGTCTATCGCTAGCCATGACGATCTCACTGCGACCGCTAGCCAAGACCTTTGTGGTCTTGCTATGCCTCGTCTCATGGTTTCTCGTTTCCAATCACTGCGCGCTCGCGTCTGTCCAGAAAACGTCGCATCACACAGATAGTTGCTGTGAGAAAAAATCCGAGCCGACAAAGTCATCCACAGTTTGTTGCAAAACGTTGCAGACTATCGAGCAGGGAACCTTTTTCCTTGTCGTCCCGACTTTGGCACTGGTTGGTGAATCGAATCTGACTCCCCTTGCTTTTTCTGCACCGACGACCGGCGAGGAAGTTTCCGGTGGCATTCGCATAGGCGACCCGCCCGCGATCTCCGAACAGATTTTGGATTTGGCGCGGTGCCATCCAGCATTTGCCCCACCTGTCTTGAGCTGAACGGCTGCCTCTCGTTTCCACGGGAGTTGATTGGTCGTTTCGCTATTTTTTTGCCCGTTATTCTCGGGATCCTGCGTGCCTGTGCGCCAGATCCTCTCACGTCAGTCACAGGAAAACCAAACTCAGTAAAATAAAACATAATGAACATTACAAAACTCATCCTCAGCACCGCGACCCTGGCATTTTTCGCCACCGTCGCTTCCCTCCATGCCGAAAACCCGCCTGCGGGTTATCCACTTAAAACTTGTGTCGTTTCCGAAGAAAAACTCGGTGAACACGGCGCACCCATTAAGGTCACCGACAAAGGCACCGACGTCTATCTCTGCTGCAAAAGCTGCAAGAAAGACTTCGCCAAAGACCCGGCCAAATACACCAAAATGGTGAAGGATGCCGCCGCTGCGAACGCCAGCAAGTCAGCCAAGTAAAATCACTCTGCGACGGCGCGGTTCCATCCCGCGCCGTCCGCAGGAGTTCCTCTCAGCCTTTGCCTTGACCGCATTCTCTCAATGAAAAAATTACTTTTTCTTCTCCTGGTCGGTATTGCCCTGACTGGTGGCTGGCTTTTGGGCAAGCGAAATACCACCGCTCAAGGAGACCACTCGGCCGAGCGCAAAATCCTCTACTACCAGAGCACGATGCATCCGTGGGTGAAATCCGACAAACCCGGCAAATGCACCGTCTGCGGTATGGAACTCGTGCCCATTTACGAGGGCGGTTCCGCTAACGAAAGCAAGGCCAGCACTCGCTTGGTCATGTTGGCAGAAGGGGCTCCGCAAGTGGCATCCATTCGATCTACTGAGGTTCATCGGGAAAAACTTACTCGCACTCTGCGCTTTGCCGGCATTATCGACGACAACGATTCCCGTCACCGCATTCTCAGTGCCTACACCGGAGGGCGGATCGAAAAATTATTCGTCAACTACGAGGGAGCTGAAGTCGAAGCGGGGCAACCGCTGGCCTTATTCTACAGTCGTGAACTCCTCGCTGCCGCCCGCGAATACGCTTTGGCCAAAAAGCAAAACAACATTGCGATAGCCACCGTGGGAGCTAGTCGTCTTGCCCAAATGGGCCTGACTCCCGAGCAAATCGCGGAGGTTCCCGACCGGGCAGAGGACAATCTCTATTTTGAAATTCTCGCCCCTATTACAGGCACGGTTGTCAAACGCGCTGCTTACGAAGGCCAATACGTCACCGAGGGCGAGAAGCTCATGGAGATCGCCGATTTTTCCACCATGTGGGTGCAATTCAATGCTTACGAACAAGATTTGCCCTTCCTGAAGTTGGGGCAAGATGTCGAGGTTACCCTCCCTTCGTTACCGGGAAAAACGCTTTCCGCTCCCATCACTTTCATCAATCCCAACCTGGATGAAATGACCCGCAGCGCCAGGGTGCGAGTCGAGATTGCCAATCCCGAAAGCGAGAACGGACATCATCTTAACCACGAATTGCTTCATAAGACTTACGCCGAGATAAAAGTCCTCGCCGAGTCGCCCGACGTTCTAGCCGTGCCGCGTTCTGCCGTTCTGTGGCCAGCCAAACAACCACGCGTGTATGTGGAAAAATCGCCGGGTAACTATGAGCAACGCATTGTTTCACTGGGGCGGCCCGGTGATGAGAATTGGGAAGTGCTCGAAGGTTTGGAGGAAGGCGAGAGAGTCGTAGTCAGCGGCAATATGTTGATCGACGGCCAGGCTCAGATCAACAGCCTGGCCGATCCTGCGCCGCTGAAGCCCATGAATAAAATGGGTATGGAATCCGCAATCTCGCCAAATAGAAAAGATGCTACGGCTCAATATCTCAGTGGTATTGCCGCGCTGACCGAGGCTCTTGCAGCCGACGATCTGGACGCCTATCGCACCGCACTTTCGACCCTTCCCGTGGCTCCACTGGGATTTCCAATCCAAGCTCCCGTAGCCGGAAATGATTTGAGTTCCAGTCGACTCTCCTTCCAGCCTTTCAGCGCTGCCATTTCAGCGGCGGCGCAGAAAATTCGCGCTCAGTATCCTACTTTGAAAGTCTTTAGCTGCCCGATGAGTAGCATGGCCGCGGATGGAATTCCCAAGAATGCCCAGTGGGTCCAGCTTTCTCCCACTATCCGTAATCCCTATCTTGGGAAAGCGATGCTCGACTGTGGCACCGAGCTTCCAGCGCCATGATCGAAAGCATCATTCGCTGGTCGTTGCGTAACCGGTTTCTCGTCGGGTGCGCCACTATTTTCCTGATCGCTTTTGGCATCCGCGCCATCTGGCAGACGCCCGTCGATGCCATTCCCGACCTGAGTGAAAACCAAGTCATCGTCTTCGCGGATTGGACCGGGCGCAGTCCCACGGAAGTAGAGGACCAAGTCACCTATCCACTCTCCGTCAACCTCCAAGGACTGGCTGGCGTGAAGACTGTCCGCGCCAATTCCATGTTCGGATTCTCGCTAATCACCGTGGTCTTCGAGGATAAAATCGACAACTATTTTGCCCGTTCCCGCGTCCTTGAGCGGCTAAATTATCTCGGCAACATCCTCCCTGCTGGCGTCGAAGCCCGGCTCGGACCGGATGCCACGGGACTCGGTTGGATTTACCAATACTATCTCGATGTCGATCCCTCGAAATCACCGAACGGCGGTTACGATCTCGGCGAACTGCGTTCCGTCCAGGATTGGTTCGTGCGCTACCAATTGAACGCCGTCCAGGGCGTCGCCGAAGTCGGCAGCGTTGGCGGATTCGTTCGGCAGTATCAGGTCGAAGTCGATTCGCAGAAAATGCGTGCCGTCGGTGTTTCGCTACAAATGGTCATGGATGCCGTCGGTCGCAGTAACCTGAATGTCGGAGGCAAAACCATCGAAGAAAACGGCATGGAATTTGTCGTGCGCGGAGTCGGCCTGATCGAAAACATCGGAGACCTGGAGAACACTGTTCTCGTCGCCAAAGAAGGCACACCTATCTATCTCAAAGACGTGGCCCGCATCGAACTCGGAGGCGACTTTCGCCGTGGGACACTCGACGTGAATGGACGCGAAGTCGTCGGCGGCACTGTCGTCATGCGCACCGGGGAAAACGCCCATGACGTCATCAGAAACGTCAAAGCCAAGATCGCCCAGATCACTCCCAGTCTCCCGCCCGGCGTCACCATTCGTTCTTTTTACGACCGTAGCGAATTGATCGACCGCACCATAGAAACTCTCAAACACGCGCTCACCGAGGAGATCATTCTCGTCACGTTTGCACACATTATTTTTCTCTTCCATTTCCGCAGCATCCTTATTGTCACCATCCCTTTGCCGCTCTCGATCTTGGCGTCGTTTATTCTGCTGAAACAATTCGGTATCACTTCGAACATCATGTCGCTCTCCGGCATCGCCATCGCCATCGGGGTACTCGTTGATGCCGCCATCGTCCTTACTGAAAATGTCCTCCGCCATGCAGAGGAAACCGAAAAGAAAAAAGGCGGCCGCCTCACTTCAGCCGAAACTTTCGATGTCGTGCTTACTGCATCCACGCAGGTCGGCCGCCCGATTTTTTTCGCAATGGCGATCATCATTCTCGCCTTCGTTCCCGTTTTTGCATTAACCGGGCAGGAGGGAAAAATGTTTCACCCGCTGGCTTTTGCGAAAACCTTTGCGATGGCGAGTTCGACCCTGCTTGCCGTCACGATTGTTCCCGTGCTCTGCACACTCTTGGTGCGCGGGCCGTTTCATTCTGAGGATAGAAATATCGTCATGCAGTTTCTCCTGAGGCTTTACGATCCATGTCTGGATTTTGTTTTGCGCCGGCGCAAGACCGTCCTCGCCCTCGCGGCTCTCTTACTAGCCATTGCGTGCCTCGTCGCGTTTGGTCTCCCGGAAAAGATCAACCGTCACCTCAGTAGTCTTCCGTTTCTCCAACGGCTCACCGCCGGGATGGGCCAGGAATTTATGCCGCCCCTTAACGAAGGCAGCCTGCTCTTCATGCCGACTTTCGTTCCGGCCACTTCGCTCTCTGAAGTCAAACGCGCCATGAACTGGCAGGATCGCGTCCTCAAGGAAACACCCGAAGTCCTCTCCGTCGCGGGCAAGCTCGGACGCGCTGAAACCGCCACCGACCCAGCCCCAACGGAAATGATCGAGGCTACCATCATGCTCAAACCCGCCTCGGAATGGCGGCCCGGTATGACCAAACAAAAACTCATCAACGAACTCACCGAAAAGATGCGTCTCGTGCCCGGTGCGGTCCCCGGCTTTCTCCAACCCATAGAAAATCGGGTTCTCATGATTTCCACTGGGATTCGCGCACAAGTCGGTGTGAAAATTCTTGGAGATAATCTCGACGCCCTCCAAGCCAAGGCATTTGAGATCCAACACATCGTCGAGCAAGTGCGTGGAGCCACTGGCGTCGCCCCCAGCCGGGTGCAGGGGAAACCATTCATCGAAGTCGTTGTCAATCGCCCCGCTATGGCCCGATTCGGATTGCGGGCGCAAGATGTGCTCGAAGTCGTCGAGGCTGGGATCGGTGGGAGGACCATCTCCACCGCGATCGAAGGCCGTGTCCGTATTCCCATTCAAGTTAGATTGGAACGCTCCGAACGCGAAGACGTCACGCGCCTCCGCGACGTGCTCGTCACTTCGCCGAGTGGCCAAGTCATCCCGCTCGGACAAGTCGCCGACATCCGCCGCGTGGAAGGGCCCAGCGAGATTGCCAGCGAGAACGGACGCCTCCGCGTTTTTGTGCAAACGAACGTGATCGACCGCGACCTCGGCAGCTTCGTCGGCGAAATCAAAAGCCGCATCGACGCGGAAATCGTCCCACATTTGCCCAAGGGAATGACTATCGAATACAGCGGTGAATTTGAAAACCAAATCCGCGCCGCCCAGACATTGCGTCTCATTGTGCCCGCTGTTCTCTTCATCATTTTCCTACTCCTCTACATCGTCTATCACAACGCCAAGGAGGCCGCCCACGTCATCCTCGCCGTGCCCTTCGCACTGAGCGGCGGCGTGTTTTTGCAATACGCCCTCGGCTACAATTTCAGCGTCGCTGTTTGGGTCGGTTACATCGCGCTTTTCGGAACGGCGATTCAGACGGGCGTCGTCATGGTGGTCTATCTGGAAGAATCCGTTGCAGCTCGCATGAAAAAACTCGGCGATAAGTTTCGCTACGACGACCTTGTCTCGGCGGTGAAGGAAGGAGCCCGCCTGCGACTCCGCCCCAAAGTCATGACCGTCGCAACCATCGTCGCCAGTTTGTTGCCCATCATGTGGAGCACACGGACCGGCTCGGAAGTGATGAAACCGCTCGCTACTCCTGTCATCGGCGGCATGGTTAGCAGCCTGCTCCACATCCTCATTGTCACTCCGGCCATCTTCGTCTGGCTGCGTTCCCGGGAGTTGAAAAAAATATGAAAAGCCTCCTTTTTCTTCTCTTCAGCGTCCTCTCGATCAATGCCGCCACCTTCTCTCCGGAATCCGCAGCTGCGTATGCTCTGCGACATAATCCCGAACTAGTTGCTGCGCGATTCGCCATTCACGAAGCCGAAGGTCGCCTGATCCAAGCCGGACTCTGGCGCAACCCTGAGTTTGAAGTCGGCACCGACCTCGACATCAACACCCGCCGAGGCAATCGACTCGTCAACATCTCCCTTAACCAGAAGTTTCCCCTCGCCGGACGACTCAAAAAAGCCCGCGCCATCGCCCGCGTTGATGTCGCCATGAGCATCGAGGAACTCCACAACCAGGAGCGCCTCCTTGCTGGAAACGTCCTTGGCCAGGCCCGCAATATTCTCCTTCTCGACCGCCGCATCGCCGTCCACGCCGATCAACTGACCCTCCTCGACCGCATCATCGAGCAGACCTCCACCCTCGCCGCTTCCGGGAAAAGCGACACTGTCAACATCGGCGTCGTCCAATTGGAAAAAACCACCCTTGCACTCCAACGGAAAAGCCAGATCGTCGCCCGCCAGACCGCGCTCGACACTCTCTGCGGCCTGCTGGGATTCCTTCCTGACACGAGTTTCACCATCACCGGCTCACTCCCCGCTTTGCCTAAATCCTTCGACCTCACCCCTGATCGCGCCGACCTTCGCCTCGCCACTCTCGCCGCCGATAAATCCCTCGCCGAACAACGTCTTGCCCGCGTCGAGAAATGGGAGGACCTCACCATCGGCATCGGTTACACCCGCGAGAAAGACATCGGAGCTTTCGACAACATGGCCCAACTGAAATTCTCCCTCCCACTCCCCCTGTGGGACCGCAACCAAGGCCGCATCACCGAGACCCAGGCCACCCATGAGCGCGCCCTCGCCGACATCGACGCCCGTTCCCTTGCCATCCAGACCGAGATTCGCGAGGCCCGCACCCGCGCCCTTGGTTACGCCGACATCCTCGCCCAACTCCGCGGCACCGCCAGCACTCAGGCGAAACAAAACACCGCCCTCATCGAGCAATCCATTGCCTCCGGCACCGGCTCCTTTCTTGCCATTTACGAAAGCCGCCGCCAGTCGCTGACCCTCGCCCTCACCTCACTGGAGATAGAAATGCAACTCACCTCTGCGCTGACCGATTGGGAGACTCGCTCCGGGCATTTCCCGGTCGCGGTCAGGACCGCCTTGAATCCATGACTCCGGCATTTTCATTTATGGCCATTTGCCAGTGCCCTCACATAGATTTTCTAGCTAACCAAAGGAACCTCGTCCTCCGCAGTCCAGGTGTGACGCGGCAAATCGATGGTAAAGACACAGCCTGAGCCAATGGAATTATGGGCGCTGAGGAGTCCGTCGCTGGCCTCCACACTGCGCCGCACAATAGTTAGACCCAGGCCCAGACCCGTGCGATCCCCGGCGCCCTGGGTGAAAGGTTGGAACATCTTCTCGGCCTCACCCGCTGGCAGACCGGGGCCGCAATCCTCCACATCGATGAGGATGCGACCGGCCATGGTGTAGGCGTTGAGGGTCACCTGCGTATTCGGCAGGGTAAATTTGAAGGCGTTCTGGAGCAGATTTCCCACGGCGGCGAGGAGCAGATCGCGATCCGCATCCAGCGCGAGCCGCTGATCCACCACCGAGACGTGCAGGGTGCAACCCTTCACCTGCGCCTCGAGCGTGGCGGAGAGTTTGATTTCCCCAATGAAATCGGCCAGCGAAAACAACTTGTGCTGCAACGGCAGCCCCGCCGTGAGGCGGACATCCGTCAGCGAACGGTCGATCAAATTGCGCAGTCCGATCAGACTCCGGTCCAGCACCCCGCCCGTCGCACCGCTGAAACCCACATCGCCGTCCTTGATCGCCATCAGCGCGAGCATGGCGGTGTTGAGATAGTTGCGCAGCTCATGGGCAAACATCCCCAGCCGCTCATTCATCGCATCGGCCTGTTCATCGGCCATTATGAACTCGCGCTGGTAGTTAAACTCCGTCACCGCCACGGCGATACCATTGTCCAGACAGCGGTTCATCGTGCGAAATTCATCGATCTCAATCTCGACCTGGCGCTCAAACGCGAGATCTGTGATCGCCTGGCAGAGATCGCCGTAGTCGTGCACCACCTGTTCCACCGTAAACCCGCGCCGCGACAGATCGCGCCCATGCAGCGTTGCCGTCTCGCCGAGTTCGGAGAGTGCCGGGCGCACGCCACCCGCTCCACCGGAGATTTTGAGCCCATCCGACATTTTCCCAGACTGCTCCACTTGCAGGGTCTTGATGAGTTGATCGAGAAACAGAGGCACGCCATGCTCGACTTCGTTGTCTGGGGTCTTGGGCTCAGCCCGGAGCGCCACTTTGGCCTTGCAGCGCTCGATGAGATCGAGTCTATGGGTAAAAAGAAACTCGTGTAGCATGGAGCTAGCATAGTGCTATACCCAGATGCGGTCTTTTTTATTTCAAGACTCTTTGTCAAGACTCTGCGATGCGACAACCGCAGCGTTTCCTGCGGTAGCCATCATTCTAGGCGACTGAAAAAAAACCCGCCGGATGTGCTCCAGCGGGCTTTTTTTAAAAGATCCGCGCCGCCGTGGATCGGATGCCAGGCGCGGTTGACATTTCAAAAGTCCCAAGGCCATGCAGCCTCCAGATTCCCGTAACTCTCACGGCTTATTTTTTTCCTGCCCGACTACGCTTTACAGGAATTTTCTCACGGTACCGCCACCGTCACCGTCTGCGACGGCTGGCTTTCGCCCGCGTCGTTGATTGCGGTGATCTCCACTCGAACCGACATGCCGGAGCTGAGCCCGGTAAATGTGGCCTCGCTTTCCGAGACGAGTCTCATCGTGATCTCCAGGGGCGGAGTGCCATTCGAAAGAATGCGGGCGCGATAGCTGTCGGCCCGGCGGGCGTCGTCCCAGTCGATAAAGAGCACCCCACTGCCCGCAGCGCCGGGAGTAATAACCACATGGAGCGGCACCTCGGGCGTGTGGGGATCGCTCGGGCGCTGGAAACCAAAGGCATACCAGAGCGGATCGTCGTCGGACAGGGTCTGATCCAGCTCCGCGCGCAGTCCGCTGAGACGATTGCGCCCGACAGTGATGCCCTCCTCCAATGCCGCTTTCGCGGTGCCCGCATCGCTATTACTATTGTTCGAGGCTGTCGAAGCGGTGGAAATGGCGTCCGCCGCCGAGGCACAGGCCGCTGCGGTCGCCGAGATCGTGGGCGAGAGATCGGGCACTTCGTGCGAGGGATTCGCTATAAAATAAGCGGCGATTTGCTGAAGTAGCACTTGGGGATTTTGAGGGATGGCCAGCGAGCCATTGGTAAACCCGGCGGCGTTCCAAGCCGAGTTCCAGGGGCTTCCCAAGCGCAGTTTCAACACACCCACACAGGCAGCAGCGAGCGACTTGCCCACACTGATCTGGGAGCGGAGGGCGGCGGTCATGGCGATTTTTTTAGCCTTGGCTGTATTCCAAGCCGACTTGAGACCGGGCACGGCAGGCACCGCCGGAGGCACGTTACCGGGGCCGGCAGCGACGGCGGGCGTGCCGACGAGAGCCGCCAGCTCGGCCCGGATGTCGGCTTCGAGATTTTGTTTCAATTTCGCCTCTGCGGCATGGTCGCGTGCGCCGTCAGCGGCGTCTTCCAGGAGTTCGACGATGGAGTCGTAGTTTTCGGGTATTTTGGCCATAGGAGTTTTTTATTTTTTGGAACAACAAGTGATTGAACGAAACGTATGCAACTCTAATTCGGGCCATCAAAGCAATCTCATTTGCAGAAAATAATCCTATCGTCGGGGAAAAATATATTCCGACGCGGTCGACCGTTTTTTTTGGTTCCCGAAAACTTCCTCCGACGTGGTCGACAATCTTTTTTGGCTCCCGAAAACTTCCTCCGACGCGGTCGACAATCTTTTTTGGCTCCCGAAAACTTCCTCCGACGCGGTCGACAATCTTTTTTGGCTCCCGAAAACTTCCTCCGACGTGGTCGACAGTCTTTTTTGGCTCCCGAAAACTTCCTCCGACGCGGTCGACAGTCTTTTTTGGCTCCCGAAAACTTCCTCCGACGCGGTCGACCGTCTTTTTTGGCTCCCGAAAACTTCCTCCGACGCGGTCGGCAGTCTTTTTTTAATCCACCCAGAGCGTGAGGCGCTGGCGGGATTTGCCACGCCGGTTCTTACGTCGGCCCCTCAGGTATAAAAGCAGGATTCCGAGCATTAGACTCGATATTACGCGCAGTAGTAGCCACATGGATGTGCCGGTTGGATAGCTAGTTTCATCTTCACAGTCAGGAATAAGCCGGGCACCTCTCGCTCCTGGGCCATTCATTCCTATACGCCTTCCAGGCACAAAAAAAGCCACCGGGATTTAACCCGGCGGCTTCTTCGGTGGGATTATTTCTAGTAAATGGAACCGCTGACGCCGCGTTTGGGGCCTTCCGTCTTCACCGACGCCCCTGCGCCGTGCTGATTATGGTTTCCGACGCTCGCCTGGGTCGAACACCCGGTGGCAAACGCCAGAACGGAGGCCGACATCAGGGCTATGAGGATTTTTTTCATTGGGAGAAACATCCTATTCGTCGTCCACGACCACGCGGTTCACGATATAGCTGTCGCCGTCCATGGCGTAACCGACATGCACGGGGATGCCTACCTTGATGCGGGTCTTCACATCGTCAGCCGATATGGTTTTGCCGCTCTTGGTCACGTAGGTGACGGTTTTACCGTATTTGTAGGTGCGTGGGCCGGAGCTTTCTTTCAACACAATGGAAGTGCCGGGCTCGAAGGAAGTGATCATTCCGTCGCTCTCGGTGGTCGTGGTGGTGGATTGGCTTACCGTGCCGCCAGCAGAACTGGTGGTGGTGGAGTTGGTTTCCGAGGTGGAAACCTGGGCGATGGCTGCGCTGCCAAGGATGGCGGTGGCGCAGGCGAATTTGAGGATACTATTTTTCATATGATTACTTGTTTGTGTTGTTGTTGTGGCTCCATCCGGGGGAGGAAGCCTTGTGTTGATTGAAACGCATTCATGCGAAAGGGCGGTTGGGTCTTTTATCGTTTGAGGACCGTCGCAGCCGGGGCTTGGGGACCAGGTGTCGCAGCTTGGGACTTGGGAGTCCGCCACACCCATGCCATCAGCAAAACGATGATCACCGCATACAATAAATTTCTCAAAATACCTTTCTTTGAAAACAGCTTCCCCATGGCAGACGGCCCGGAATGGGTTTTCTTCACAACAATCTTCGGCTCCGCGCTGCTTTAGGAAATGACCCTAGGCGCGGTCGCCACAGTCGATGCTTTCCCCCGGAGTCTCTGCACGATCTGCGACGCGGTCGGTATTCTTCGCGAGGCTTCCGACCGGGTCGAAGGTTAGTTGTAGGGGGCCCAGAAGGAGGGGTTGGCCACGTCGGAGAGACTATTCTGGGTGAGCGCGGGTGCCTTTGGCAGGGTATCAACGGATGGAATGGTGATCGCGTTGCCAAGCAAATCGTTAATGCTGGTAGATCCTGCCAGCAGCTTCGTGTTGAGAGTTGTGCCCGACTTGGTGTAAACCGCGATCTGAGGACCAGTTGGCAGGATGCCAGTGCCCTTGTTGTTTTCGATGGCATATTGATCAACTGCGGAGTCGATCACACGCAGGTCGTTTTTGATGGTGGTGGCTTGTGAACGTTTGCGAGCACGTAGGAAGCTGGGAACCGCCACCGAAGCGAGCAAGGCGATAATGGCCACGACTATCATAATTTCGACGAGGGTGAAGCCGCTGCGGTGTGTGTAAGTTTTATTCGACATAAGAGTTGGTGATTATTGGTTGGATTATTCCACAGGTATCAAGCAGACGCTGTACCAAGGAGGGGTTGTTATTTGCGAACAGCGCAATGTGCTGGATGAGAATCTGGAGTTTTCGTCTGGTTCCTCTCATTCCTGAAAAAAATGGTGGCGGTATTTTCAGCGGAGTTACGATTTTATCGCAGACTTGGCGGCGCGCGGGTTCGATGCCAGTTTCACGATTATGAACACACCTTGGTTTCTCTATGCGGTGGTGGCGGCGGTGCTCTACGGGGCGCACCAGATCTTTACCCGGCTGGCGTCGGATCACATCGGCGATGCCCTCGGCGGGTTTGTGGTGGAGATGACGGCGGCGCTGACGATTCTGCTCTATATCGTGTTTCTCTATCTGCGGGGTCCGTGGAATCAGAAGTGGAGCCTGACGGGGATGAATTATTCCATTGCCACGGGGATCTGCGTGGGAATCGGGACGATAGCTTTTTTTCTGCTCTTCCAAAAAGGCGGGCCGCTGTCTGCGGTGCCTGCGATTCTGGCAGTGGGAGCCGCCTTGATGTCGGTGGCGGGGCTACTCTTTTTCCATGAAGCGCCCTCGTGGCAGCGCCTGCTCGGCATCGGGTTCTCGATTTTCGGGCTGTTTCTTTTGCGGAGATAGGGCTGTGGCTTCGCTGTAAAAGTGCGTCTTGCGACGCGGGATGAGAATGGGGATTGTTTCGCAAAATTTTTGCTTTACAGACTCTCGGTAAAATCATTTCTTATGCGCCTGCATTCTTCAGAGCCGCCCGCAAATGGGCGGTCGGGCAGTTTGCTCTCACTTCCAATCCCTTGAAAAATTCGTTTCCCCTTCATCATCAAGCCGCCGCCCGCCTGCGTTCTCACTTTATGCGTCTCCTTGTGGCTGCCATCGCGATGATCTCTCTGCAAGAATCGCGGGCGGCAATCGCGACATACATTTCCAAGTTCGATCAGCAGGCCATCGAAGAGGCTTACACAGGCGGCACGACGTTTCTGACGGACACTTACAACACCTTGCCAGCAGCGGGGGCATTTACTAGTTTCACCGGGGACACCACGGGCATCGCTTACACTTCGACGGGGACGCCGAAAATCCTTGCGAACAACCAATATGGAGGCAATGGCACGGGCAATTACCTCGGGGTGACGGCGGGCTCGACGGTAACGGCGACCTTCGCGGCACCCGTGGAGTATTTCGGACTCTATATCACGGCGCTGGATGCCAATAACATCATCAAACTTTACAATGGCGCTACGTTGCTGCTGACGTTTAACGCCACCTCGTTAAAAGCTTTTCTGCCGAACAATTCCACCAGCACGGTGCGGGCGATCGACAATAATCTCTACAACACCAACCAGTATTACGGCCAGCCGGTGACCAATGTGAATGCTGCCGAGCCGTACGCCTATGTGAGTTTCTTTGCCACGGCGGGAACAACGATCACGAGCGCGGTGCTCAGCGAGACCGGGGCGATTTTTGAGACCGACAACTACAGCATTCGCACAATCGCACCCGCCGTCGCGGGCAGCCTCGTGCTGGTGCCGGAGCCAGGCACGACTTCGCTCATGATCCTGTCCGCAGGCGCACTGGCCTGGCGGCTAAGGCGTCGGCGGATGGCCTGATGCAGGTCTGAGTTTTTCAGTTCTACCGTTCTCCAGCGGCATCTGGTCGCTTGGGATGCTTGTTGCGAAGATGATCCAGATACTGCACCAAGTGCCCACATCCCCATGTGACTAAAAAGAAAATGATGAATGTGAAAAGCATTGCATAACCATCGCTAGCTCGAATCATGCCGGGTGCGTTTATTTCCAGAGATATTTCGGAATTCGATCAGAGCTATCCCTGAGGCATCCAGACTTTTCTAAAATTCGTTATTAGGATCGAATCTTGTGCTTCCGACGTTGTAAAAAAGCCGCACCATGCCCAATCTCTCCTCGCCCACTGCCAAGCTCGAG
This sequence comes from Chthoniobacterales bacterium, assembly GCA_038230215.1. GTDB lineage: Bacteria > Verrucomicrobiota > Verrucomicrobiia > Chthoniobacterales > DASVRZ01 > DASVRZ01. The sequence goes on from JBBRNR010000005.1 coordinate 54,892, forward strand.
GCAGGGCGCATTCTTGGAGAAAAAAGTTTCCGTCAACTTTTAAGCCGGACTGCAAGGGCTCTGGTCATCGCGATGGGCGTGCCGCTGCTCATCCTCGTCGTGCTGGTAGTGCTCCTGCTCCGTTCCGCAGCATGGGTGGATCACACGGATGAGGTCATCCTGAAGGCCAAGGAGGTGCAGAATCTCTTGATCACGCTACAAAATGGCGTGCGCGGTTATCGCCTGGGACACGATGCGCTCTACCTCATTCCCTACGATGCCGCCCGGCCGAAAGTGATGCCCCAACTCAATGACCTGGCCCATGCGGTCTCGGACAATCGCCAGCAGCAGGAGCAAGTGCGGCTGGCGCGTCACACCGCAGAGAGTTGGATGGAAATCGTCTCCAACTATCTCGCGAAGCTGAAACGAAACGAGGCCGACCCATCACCTGCCGTACTCCAGGAAGCGCGGCTGTTAATGGATCAAACTCAGGCCGGGCTGGAGAAATTCATCGCCACCGAGCAACATCTGCGGACCGAGCGCGCCGGGCAACTACATGGCATGGTCGTGGCCGTCTTCTCGATGTTTGCCCTGGCAACTTTGGTTGGCGTGCCTGCGCTGGTCCTCTTTCTGCAAGGTCTCCTGCGCCGCGCCAATGGAGCCTACCAGGACAGTCTGGCGGCGGCCGAACGGCGCGCGGGCGAGTTGCATGTGACTCTGAGTTCCATTGGCGACGCCGTGGTGGCGACAGATTGTCGGGGTTTGGTGGAATTTCTCAATCCCGCTGCCGAGTCTCTCATGGGCTGGACGAATGCCGAGGCGCGTGGCCGGCCACTGTCCGAGGTGTTCATTATTTTCAATGAGTACACAGGCGCCATCACGGAGAACCCTGTGGAGCGCGTGCTGCGCGAAAATGTGGTCGTCGGCCTGGCGAACCACACCGTACTGCGCTCACGCCAGGGCGCCGAAGTGCCGATCGAGGATTCCGCCGCGCCGATCCGCGCAGAGAATGGCGATGTGCTGGGAGTGATCCTGGTTTTCCACGATGTCACGGAGAAGAAAAAATCGGAGCAACAATTGCAGGAGAGCCATCGCCGGAGTGCTTTCCTGAACGAACTTGGAGAGTCCACCCGCACGCTGCTCAATGGTGAAGCCATCATGAAAGTCGCCACGGAGGCGCTCGGGCGTCACATGCACACTTCGCGCTGCGCCTACGCTGAGGTGGACCCGGAGACGGACATATTCGTTATTCCGCACGATTACACCGACGGCTGCGCGAGCACGGCGGGCGAGTATCATTTGTCTCTCTTCGGCCCGCGAGCTACGGTCGATATGCATGGCGGTCGAACGCTGGTAATACGCGATATCCCCGCGGAACTGAGTGCGAATGAGGGCGCGGAAATGTTTCAGGCTATCGGCATCCAGGCGATCGTTTGCTGCCCGTTGGTGAAGGAGGGAAAATTGCGTGCGATGATGGCGGTTCACCAAACTCAGCCGCGAGACTGGACAGACACGGAGATTTCGCTGGTCGAGGAAGTGGTGGAGCGCTGCTGGGCCACGATCGAGCGCGCCCACGCCGAGGCCGACTCTCAAGAGCGCGCTGAGCGTTTCCGGCTGCTCTCCGAGGTCGTCTCGCTCCAAGTCTGGATGGCGAACCGGAATGGCGAGCTGAATTTTGTGAATCAGGAATGCGTGGACTATTTCGGTCTGGCTTCCGCCGACGAACTCCTCGGCATGGGTTGGGTGGAGTTCGTTCATGCCGACGACGTGAACCGAGTTGCACAACTCTGGCAGGCTTCAATCGACTCCGGGGAACGTTACGAGGCGGAGTTTCGCCTGCGCAGCGGCAACGGAGAATATCGCTGGTTCATTGCCCGCGCCGAGACGATGCAGGACATGAAGGAGCAAACCAACAAATGGTTCGGCACAAACACCGACATTCAGGATTTGAAGATGGCCCAAGGCAGGGCTGAGGAGGCCAATCGTGCCAAAGACGCCTTTCTCGCCGCGCTTTCGCATGAGTTGCGCACCCCGCTCACGCCGGTCCTGATGACCGCCGCCACGCTGCGTCATGACGACCGGCTCCCCGACGATGTGCAGGAACAGCTTGAAATGGTCGAGCGCAACATTGCCCTGGAGGCCCGGCTGATCGACGACCTCCTCGACGTCACCAGCATCACCCAGGGCAAGCTGCAACTCCGAACCCAGCCATGCGACGCGCACGCCCTAATCCGCCTCGCCATCGAGATCGTGCGGCAGAATGCGGAGGAAAAGGAGATCGCGCTAACTTGCGATTTCCAGGCGAAACTCACCCAGGTAAACGCCGACCCGGCGCGTTTTCAGCAAGTCATTTGGAATCTCCTGCGCAATGCCGTGAAATTCACACCGCGCCAAGGCCAGATCGCCGTTAAGACGACGGATGACGGCGATCATTTGCAAATCGAGGTAACTGATTCCGGGATTGGCATCGAACCCGGCTTGCTCGACCAGATTTTCACTCCCTTCGAGCAAGGCGGGCTAACCGGCGACCATCGTTTCGGTGGCATGGGACTGGGGCTCGCCATTGCCCGCGCCATCATGCAAGTGCATCGCGGAACAATTCACGCGCACAGCCCCGGACCTGGATGCGGCGCGACTTTCATCGTCGAAATCCCGGCCACGGAGCCTTCGTCGGGGTCCAGTCCCATGGTCAATGGAAGGTCCGCCGATGCCGTCGACATCGAGAAGACTCCGCTCCGGCTCCTGCTTGTGGAGGATCATGATTCGACTTTGCTGGTGCTCACGAAATTGCTTTCCCGCGACGGGCACCAAGTCGTCCCCGTCGCCTCGGCTACCGCCGCGCTCGCCGCCGCGTCCCACGAAACATTTGACCTCGTCATTTCCGACATCGGCCTGCCCGATGCCACGGGTCATGAGCTCATGCAAAAACTTCGCACGCAATACGGCTTGCGCGGCATCGCTCTCAGTGGCTACGGCATGGAGGAGGATATGGCCCGCTCGCGCGACGCGGGATTTATTCTGCACCTGATCAAGCCAGTGGATTTCGCCCGGCTCCGGCAGGCACTGGCTTCGTTGTAACTCTAGAACTGGACCGGGCGGCGGCGTTCTGGCAGATTGTCCGTTCCAAATGAAAAATTATGACTTTGTCGTGATCGGCAGCGGGGTGGCGGGGCTCACATTCGCCCGCAAGGCGGCGGCCATGGGACAGGTCGCCCTGATTACGAAACGCACTGGATCGGAGTCGAACACGGCTTACGCCCAGGGTGGCGTGGCTTGTGTGACGAGCGATGAGGATTCATTCGACTTGCATGTGAATGACACGTTGGTGGCCGGAGCGGGACTTTGCGATGAAACGGCGGTACGCCAGATCGTGATGGAAGGCCCGCAGCGCATTCAGGAATTGATCGATCTCGGGGTGCAATTCGACGAGGGGAAAAGTGGCGAGGTCGATCTCACGCAGGAAGGCGGACATTCGCGGAGGAGGATTCTGCACGCGGCCGATCTTACCGGCAAAGAAATCGAGCGCGCCCTCATCGCCGCCGTCACGAATCATCCGCAGATAGATCTATTAGAAAATCACATGGCCGTGGATCTCATCACCACCGGCAAACTCGGCTACGCCACCGAGGATCGTGTGATTGGCGTTTACGTTCTGAACGAGCACACCGGCCTGGTCGAAACCGTGCGTAGCGACAGAATCATCCTGGCCACCGGTGGTTGTGGAAAAGTCTATCTCTACACGACCAATCCCGATGTTGCGACTGGCGATGGCGTGGCCATGGCCTGGCGCGCCGGAGCGACAATTTCCAACATGGAATTCATCCAGTTCCATCCGACCTGCCTGTTTCATCCAGAGGCAAAATCGTTTCTCGTCTCGGAGGCCGTGCGCGGTGAAGGCGGCATTTTGCGGAATGAAAAAGGCGTCCGCTTCATGGAAAAAGCTGACCCGAGAGTGGAGCTCGCTCCGCGCGACATCGTGGCACGGGCCATTGATGCCGAGATGAAACGCACCGGGGCGAAATGCGTTTACCTGGATATTTCGCACCAGCCCGCGGAGTTTGTGATGCGGCATTTTCCGAACATCCACGAGACGTGTCTGCGCTATGGAATCGATATCACAAAGCAGCCAATTCCGGTAGTTCCCGCAGCGCATTACCAATGCGGCGGCGTGAAGACCGATATCCACGGCGCGACGACTTTGAAGGGGCTGTTCGCCATCGGCGAGGTGGCCTGCACCGGATTACACGGCGCGAACCGGCTGGCGAGCAATTCGCTGCTCGAGGGCGTCGTGATGGCAAAACGTGCGTTCGACAAGGCGGCGACGCTTGATTACTCCACAAGTTACGAGGAATACCGGCTGCCCGAATGGCGCGCTGGCGATGTGCAGGACGTGGACGAACTCGTGGTGATTTACCACAACTGGGACGAAATCCGCCGTCTTATGTGGGATTACGTGGCCATTGTCCGCACCGACAAGCGCCTCCAGCGCGCGGCCACCCGACTGCGAAATTTACGACGCGAGATTCAGGAGTTTTACTGGAATTTCAAACTGACCACCGACCTACTCGAACTACGCAATCTGGTCACAGTCGCCGGTCTAATCGTTGATAGTGCCCTCAGTCGCAAGGAAAGCCGCGGGCTGAATTTCAACCTCGATTACCCGGAGACAGACGACGTTCATTGGAAAAAAGACACGCTCATTCGCCGATATTGAACAATCTGCCAGGCGTGGCGTCTTAAAACCTGCGCGCTAGCCCGAGTGTTGGTCTGCCTTATGCTTATTTGAAGAATATGCGACCTGAAAACCAGCTTCGACATCGCTGCCTGCGGGTTTTGCAGTTGCGACGGGATGGGCTAATCTTTATAAAACCTGCTCCCCAGCCCGACACATGAGTTTTCTACGCCTGCTTATCGCACTATTGCTTGGCCTCGCCCTACCCGCTTTGGCGGCCGACCCTTATCAAAGCAGCTCCGATTTTGAAAAATATGCGATGAAACTCCGCGAGGATGCCCTCTCGAAAATCCAGCCGCAAGTCGTCCTCCCCTCGACCTCTACTTACGGCGCACTTTACGGCAACGGCGGTTATCCGTGGAAACGCAACATCGTCACTACTACTTTCTGGATCGGTGAAAACGCCGGGCAAAACAACCCCGTGGATAACATCCGCAGCTCTTGGGACGTGAATTGGAAAGCTAACTACGGCGGCACAGACAGCCCCGATGCGTCGGCACGGAGAAACTTCATTCCAGTTGGGTTCTTACCTCGCCAAAACCCGTTCTACATCGCTCTCCCTTACAACGACATCATTAACTCCAGTGCACACAAACCAGAGGCGAAATTCGTCATTCCCTGGTTCCGCCGCGCCTATCGTGAGCCCGGTCAATCCGTCTGCAAAGGCCGCTGGCTGGCCATCCGTCGGGGCAATCGCGTGTGCTTCGCGCAGTGGGAAGATTGTGGTCCGTTTCGCACCGATCATTGGCAATACGTCTTTGGCAACGAGCTGCCTCGCTGGAATTTGAATGCCGGCGCCGGTCTCGATGTTTCACCTGCCGTCCGCGATTATCTCGGGATGAACAACACCGATCACACCGACTGGAAATTTGTTGAGTTTCGAGACGTCCCCCCAGGTCCATGGGCTCGCTACGGTGACAATAATCCCTTTGTCCAGAACGCCCGCCGAACGACGGAGCGCGTGGTGGAAAACAAGGGCCACTAAATCTTGTGATCGGCGCGGTCGCTGCGCAGATGAATCGTCTTGCGATCCAAGTTATGCACAGCCCGAATGTAGCGCACCGTCTGGCTGCGCGCGCGCATGAGAATCGAGTGCGTGATCGCCGTATTGCCGAGCATTTTCACTCCCGGGAGCAGAGGACTGTCCGTAATTCCCGTCGCACAAAAAATCGCACTGTCGCCACACACCATGTCGTCCGCCGTATAGATGCGAGTTAGATCCTTATCTGTAAGCGAGCCGCGCAACTCATTGCGCTCCGCCTGATCGCGAAACCACATCCGCATTTGAATGTCGCCGCCCAAGGCGCGCAAGGCTGTCGCCGTCAGGACTCCCTCTGGGGAGCCTCCGATGCCCACGTAAAGATCGATGCCACTGTCCACCAGGGCCGGTGCGACTGCGGCAGTGATGTCTCCATCGGAGATCATTCGCAATGTGGCGCCCGCGTCGCGCACCTGTTGGATAAATGTCTCGTTTCTAGGACGATCCAGCACCTGCACAACTAAGTCCGACACGCGTTTTTTCAAAATGCGGGCGATGAATGACAGCGTCTCGGAAAGCGGCTGATCGAGCCAGTCTACGGCGACATTAAACTTCCGGATCGCCTCCGCCACATCCCGTCCATACGCAAGCTTGTGCGCATAATAGCTCGGAATGTTCATCATCGCCTTCTGTCCCTTCGGAACTTCCGCCGCAGCAATCACCGAGATGGAATTCGCCATTCCTTTCGAGATGTTCGTCGTGCCATCGACCGGATCAAGTGCGATGTCGAAGTGCGGCGCACCCTCCCGCCAGGTGCCGAGTTTGTCACCTAGGAAAATACCCGGCGCACCGTCCTTGATTCCCTCGCCGATAACGACCTCGCCGCAGATATTGACGAGATCGAATACGCCATAAATCGCGTCGCAGGCCGCTTGGTCAGCTTCCTCTTTTTCGCCCCGACCGATCCATCGCAATGCATTGAGCGCAGCGTTTTCTGTCGCACGAACAAATTCAAACTCAATAGTACGTTCCGGATCGTGAAAGGTGGACATATTATAGGAAGCTGGAGTGAGGCTAGCGCAGGAATGCCTCGTGCAAACCACCGTCCACTGTGATTATTTGGCCGGTCGTTTTGCTTAGGCGATTGCTCACCAAAAGAAAATACGCCTCAGCCTGATCCGCCGGGGTGATCGGCGCCTTGGTTAGGGTGCGGTCCGCGTAGAATTGCGCCAGTTTGTTAACCAAAGATTCCGTCGCCTCGTCGTCGGTGTAGGGAATGTTATATTTCGCCAGCGAACCAATCACTCGGTCGCGTGGGAACATCGCCGAACCTTGCACCACTGTCGCTGGGGCCACACCATTGACGCGAATCAGAGGAGCGAGTTCGATGGCTAGCTCGCGGACGAGATGATTGGCGGCCGCCTTGCTCGTGTCGTAGGCAAGGCTGCCTTTTTTCGCAACTGCGGCGTTGGCGCTAGTGGTTAGGACCAAAGCTCCTTTCAGCCCCTGCTCTTTCCAGGTTTTGTAAGCCTCGTCGGCGACGAAATAGAGACCCGCGACATTGATGCCGAAAGTCAGTGCCCATTTGTCATCGGGGATATGGCCCGTCGTATCGCTGGCAACAAAAATTCCTGCCGTCACTTCAATCGAATCAAACCCGCCATAGGCGAGCACGACTTGATCTAGCATCGCCCGAATGCTGGCGCGATCGGTGATGTTCGCGGCGAGACCGATGGCGGGTCCGCAACCCGAGATTCCGCTGCCGGCAACGCCAATGCCTAGTCCGAGCTTGTCGGTGATTTCTTTCGCAGTCGACTCGGCGGCCGCTTGATTCAAATCCACCGCGACAATGTGTGCGCCTTCCTTGACGAGACGATGCGCGGTTTCTTTACCGATGCCGCTGCCAGCTCCAACAACAATGTGGATTTGCCGGGCCAGTTCTTTCTCTGCAGGCATGCGCTGAAGTTTGGCTTCTTCTAACAACCAATACTCGATGTCGAAGGCCTCCTGAAGTGGGAGAGCGATGTATTCATCGATCGCCTCGGCTCCGCGCATCACTTCCACCGCGCAGTTATAGAACTCGGCTGTGACGCGACTTTCCGATTTGTCTTTTCCCCAAGCGACCATACCGAGTCCGGGAATGAGAATCACCGTTGGATTTGGGTCGCGCATCGCGGGTGAGTTCGGGCGTTTGCAACTTTGATAGTACTCGGCATAGTCCGCGCGATATTTAACGAGCCCGTCGGCGAGTTTTTTCTTGAGTGCGGCGATGTCCTCGGTCTGCGGATTCCAGTCCACATAGAGCGGCTTGATTTTCGTGCGCAGGAAATGGTCGGGACAGCTAGTACCTAGCTCGGCCAGGCGAGGAGCGTCGGCGCTGTTGACGAACCGGAGGATTTTTTCATCGTCTTGAATCGTACCGACGAAGCGGGCCTTTTGCGACACCTGACCACGCAACCAAGGGAGAACGGCGGCCAGCGTGGCGCGGCGTTTCGCCTCTTCGAGTGATTGATATTTGGCTCCCCCGAAAGCTTTGGCGTCGCCGCCTTTTCCTTGATACTTCGACTCGATGAATGCGGCTGCTTTTTCGATGAGATTCAGTGTCAGTTCGTAGCATTCCCTCTCGTCATCGGCCCAGTTGATGAGGCCGTGTTGGCCCATGATGATGCCGCGCGCCTTTGGATGCTGGCGGCAGATTTCCTGCATGGCCAGACCCAGCTCAAATCCGGGCCGCAGCCACGGGGTGTGGATGACATCGTCGCCATAAATCGCTTTGGTTAGAGCGACGGAATTTTTCGAGGCCGCGACTGAAATCGCCGCGTTCGGATGCATGTGATCGACGTGCTTAGCGGGGATGAAGGAATGCAGCGGCGTATCGATGGAACTCGGACGCGGGTTCAGGTTAAATGTCGCATGGGAGTACATTCCGACCATCTTGTCCTCGGCATCCGTCTTAGGTCCGCGCTCCGGCGCGGCGGTGTAGAGTTCCTGCAACCCGAGAAGCTTATCCTGGTAGAGCGAGGAGAAATTTTCGCGTTTACTAGTACGCAGATCGCCGCCGCTGCCCTTGACCCAGAGAACCTCGGTGGGCTTGCCGGTAAGCGGATCGTTTTCCATGATCTTCGCCGAGGTGTTGCCACCGCCGGTGTTAGTAATGCGCTGGTCTGCACCGAGAATGTTAGAACGATAGATCAGTCTTCCCACAGGGTCGAGTGAGGCTGCAACGGCGTCGTCCCAGGAATGGTTAACATATTGATAGGTTGGCTTGGTCTGGCTCATAAGTTAGTAAATTTGGCGTAGGCCTGCTGCCACGCCTCGGTTTGTTGGGGTTGATGGGTGATGACAGAAAAGGAGTCGGCGACGAGCTGGCGTCCCGCGGTGAGCGAGTCGAGGTGGCCGAGGGCGAGTGCCTGTACGAGAACATTACCGATGGCGGTCGCTTCCACGGGTCCGGCGACAACGGTAAGCCCGGTGGCGTCGGCGCTAAATTGATTGAGTAGTTCGCTCTGGCTGCCGCCGCCGACGATATGAATGCGACTCAAATGACGGTTGGTTAGCAATTCGATGACGCCAATCGTCTGGCGATACAACAGCGCGAGACTTTCCAGAATGCAGCGGGTGAATTGACCAGGCGTCTCCGGAATCGGCTGGTTCGTTTCGGAGCAAAATGCGACGATCTTTGCTGGCATGTTTCCCGGCTTCATAAAGCGGTCGTCGGAGGGGCGAATCAGCGAGCGCAGGGGCTCGGAGGCGGCGGCTTGCTCCATCAGCCAGCTGTAAGTGTAATCCATCCCGTCAGACGTCCAGGAGCGACGGCATTCCTGGAGAATCCAGAGACCGACGATGTTTTTCAGGAAGCGTGTGGTGCCGCCGTAACCCGCCTCGTTGGTGAAGTTATGCTGGCGCACGACTTCAGTAGTGAGAGGCGACTCTAACTCGACTCCCAGCAACGACCATGTGCCTGAGGAAAGGTAAGCCCAGTCTTCTCCAGGTATAGCGGGCACGGCAGCGATGGCCGCGCCGGTGTCGTGAGAACAAGTGGCGATGACTTCGATGGAACTCGAATCTAATTTTAATTTACCCAACAATGTGCCGCTCGGAACAATTTTCGGAAAAATGGCCTCCGGTAAGCCCGCCCTCGCAATCAACGCGCTGGACCATTGGCGCTGGTGCGCGTTGTAAAGTTGGGTTGTACTCGCGAGACTTTCATCGATGACTGCCGCCCCGCTAAAGCGGTAGTTGAAGTAGTCGCCAATGGTGAGGAACATCGCAGATTTTTTTAACAACTCCGGATTCGCCTCCAGCTCCGCGACGAGCTGGTAAAGCGTGTTGAAGTGCATGAATTGGATGCCGGTTTCCGCGAAGATAAATTCGTCGCCGATCTGTTGGCGGACCCTGGGGAAGACGGCGTCTGTCCGCTCGTCGCGATAGTGATGCGGCTCGGCCAGTTTGCCGCCTGCAGCATCCAGCAAAACGTAATCCACGCCCCAGGAGTCGACGCTGATACCGGAGATGGTGATCTCTTTTTCCAATGCAAGCCGCACTCCGGTCCAGAGGGATTCCAAGATGGCTTCTGAGTTCCAGCGCAGTTCGCCGTTTTCCTGAATGATCGCACTGGGGAAACGATGGATTTCCTCCAAGGCCAGCCGGCCATCAGCGAGGGTTCCTAACATGACGCGTCCACTTTCCGCGCCGAGATCGCAAGCTAAATAATATTGGTAGTCCAATGTGGGAGCAGGTTAGGCGACGACGAGTTGTCGGCTGGTAAGAGTGATTTGGGCGTTGGTGAGTTGGTCGCCGTGGGCATCGGTGATGATATGCGGAACCTCCGCCCATTTTGCAAGCGGACAGTTGGCTTTATGATCGATCTTGGTGGCGTCGATACAGAAAAAAACATTCTCAGTGCGTGACAAAATGGTGCGCTGAAAAGTGACGACGTCGGCCTGCGAATTCCATAAGCCCTCGGCACTCATGCCCTCGGCACCCAGAAAGGCGGCGTCAAACTGCCAGAGCGCGGCCATTTTCCGGGTCTTGTCGCCGAGAAGAACGGCTTGGCGACTGAAAAATTGTCCGCCGAGAAGATGTGTTTGCACTCCGGCCATGCGGCTCAGGATTTCTGCGACAGGCAGGTTGTTGGTTACTATGGTGAGATTGCGCAGGGCGGTTTGCGAGAGGGTTTTTGCGATGGCGAGGAGGGTGGTGCCCGCATCGAGGAAATAGGTTTCGCCCGATTTCATCTGGTGCACAGCAGCCTCGGCAATGCGCTGCTTGGCGGCGGGCGCGACCCGTTCACGATCACTGAAGGCGGGGAAATGCTGCACGTACTCGCAGACGGCTCCGCCATAAGTGCGGGTTATTTTTCCTTCCTCCGAGAGCACGGCCAGATCGCGGCGGGCGGTGGCTTCGGATACGCCGAGCAGGCGGCAAATGCGGGTGATGGAGAGATAACGGTCGCTCTTCAGGAGGGCACGGAGCCCCTCGCGGCGAGCGTTTACTTGGTGGAGGGCAACTTTCAAACTTTCGCCAAGTAAAGACATTTTATGATTGGAGTCAATCATAAAATTGGCTTTGGATTAGCCTGACATTACGCGGCTCTTCTGTTCTACAGCACGTCGTGTATGCTGCGGTAGGCCGCGCTGGTCCTATCAATGCTTCGCATACTCATGAAACCCAAATCGTTGCTTAAGGTGCGCGACCATCGCCTGGAAAAAGCTTTTTTCCAATATCTCGAAGTCGAGCGCAACTCATCCCCTAAAACGATTATCGCCTACCGCCAGGCCCTGGAGACATTGCGCACGCAACCGAAATTCAGTGGCTGGGACACGGCCGACGCCAATCTTTTCCGCAACTTCCTGCTCACGCAAATGAAAGCCGAAGTGGCGCGGTCCTACATTCGACTACAATTTTCCGCGTATCGCAGTTTTTACCGATTTCTGATGGAGCGTCACGGCTTTGCCACCAGTCCGGTGAAGGAAGTGCAACTCCCGAAAATGGGACGCCGACTGCCGGTGGTTCTAACGATTGCTCAAATCGACGAGCTTTTTTCGCTGCCGCTCCAACTGCCGCCGACCAAGCAGGCGCCATCCTGGATGCCTCAACGCGACTGCGCTATTCTGGAGCTTTTCTATAGCAGCGGCTTGCGTTTGTCGGAGTTGGCAGGCCTGGATGTGGCCGATCTCGATCCCTATTCCGAGGCAGTCCGCGTGATGGGAAAAGGGGCGAAGGAACGCATCTGCCCGGTTGGAAGCACGGCGCTGACTTGTATTTCCAAATATCAAAGCGTAGCGAATGTCCGAAGTGGTCCGCTTTTCATCAACAAGCAACGGAAGCGCATCAACGTCCGTTCCATCTGGCTCATGCTCCGGAAATATCTCGCTGCCTCAAGCATTCCGCTGAAGATCAGCCCGCACAAGCTACGTCACAGCTTCGCCACCCACCTGCTGGACGCCGGAGCCGATCTTCGCAGCGTGCAAAGTCTGCTCGGCCACGCCAGCCTCTCGACGACCCAAATTTACACGCACGTGACCACGGAGCGCATCAAAAAAGTCTATGATTCCGCCCATCCGCGAGCCTAGGCGCTCGTCTTTCCGGCCAGATGCGAGTCAGAACTTTATCAGCGTTGCAAAACAGGTGCGCCCCGCTATTTTACCACTAATAAACTTCCCTATGTTTACCCCCAAACACCCTCGCAACTCGGCCGGATTTACTCTGGTCGAACTTCTCACCGTGATCGCCATCATCGCCATTTTGATGGGCATCCTCTTTCCCACCATCGGAGCAGCCATTGAGAACGCGAAGAAAACGCAGGCGAAAAACGATGAGTTGCAACTCGTCAACGCCATTAAAGCCTATTACACGGAATATGGCCGGTATCCCATCGACCCAGCCACTTCTGCCGGCGATGTCACTTATGGAAGTGCCACTAACGCCACCGCAAACGCCAATCAAAACGACCTGATGAACGTCCTGCGCTATCCCTACAAGCCGACCGACACGCCACCGACGATTGTAACCACGCTGAACCCTCGCAAAATTAATTTTCTCGAAGTTCGTGAAGCCAAAAATGTGGGTAAGGCAGGCAAGGAGCGCGAGGGAATCGGTGGCGCGGGCGCGGGCTTCACCGATATGTGGCTTGACCCGTGGGGAAACGTCTACGCAATTAAAATGGATGGCGATTACGACAATTCTTTGACCAATCCATACGGTACCGGTAAAAATGCTGGCGCAGCCAACCTGAGTCTTGGAGTCATCGTTTGGACCTATGGCCGCGACAGCAAGGCAGGCGTGAGAGGTTCCGGCGACGTAAAAAACGCCGACGACGTGCTTTCCTGGCAATAACGCAACACGCGGGTGTAGTTCAATGGTAGAACGGCAGCTTCCCAAGCTGCATACGAGGGTTCGATTCCCTTCACCCGCTCCATTCTTGAGTGGCTTTGGTACAAAAGGAAATACTCCAAAGTCTCTTCGTGGTGGCCCAAACCATCTTAAAAGCTGGTATGCACATATTTGTAGCAAAAAACGGCGAACTCCACGGAGGCGAGAACATTTGCGGTTGGCAAGCCATTCGGACGTGCTGCATTCAGCGGCGTTTTACGTCCGGCTGTCGAGTTCCATCCGATTCTCAGCGATGAGCGCAGCCGACCCAGCCAGCTTGCGAGTGATGACCTACAACGTCCACGGCTGCGTTGGATTGGACTGGCAACGTTCCGAAAAGCGGATCGCAGACGTCATTGCCAGCTTCCAACCGGACATTGTTGGCTTGCAGGAACTCGACATGGCCCGCAAGCGTTCCGCCGGTGTGGATCAGGCCCGTCTCATTGCCATGGAACTCGGATTTCATCACCTCTTTCATCCGGCATTCATTCGAGAGGAGGAACACTATGGCGACGCCATTCTCAGTAGATGGCCCATGGTGATACGACGCGTTGGAGAACTGCCGTCGAAGAAGGCGTTTCCATTTCCAGAAACTCGCGGTGCGCTTTGGGTGAAAATCCAGACGCCGTTAGGGGGTGTGCATGTGATGAATACCCACTTCGGTATCGGTCCCGGTGAACGCATGGAGCAAGCGGAGGCTCTAAGCGGATCGGAATGGATCGGTGCCGTGCCGGAAAAGGAGCCGCTCATCGTCTTGGGGGATTTTAACTCCCTGCCGGGTTCACGCCCGTACCGCATACTTAGCTCGATTTTGCGTGATGCAAAAAGGGTGCAAGGCAAACGCTCACAATCCACCTTTCCCACCTTTCTACCACTGCTCCATCTGGATCACATCTTTGTTAATAGGATGTGCTCTGTGCAGGGAGTAGAGGTGGGTAAGGGACGTGCCGTTTGGAAAGCCTCGGATCATTTTCCCTTGATCGCTTTAATCGGACTGCATTGCCATACACGCGGAGTTCCCGCGCAGAACGATCTTTCAGCGTAATTCAATGCGCCCGAATCTTCGTTGGACAAAAAACCGCTGGCTCTGCATCCCACTGGGTCTATGGCTGACAGCCCTTCTGGCGATCCTGCTAGGATTCGCCCTCTACAGCATTCTCTTCGTTCGACGGCAGGTGGTGGAATATCCCATGGGCCACCAGTTTTCTGTGAGCGACCCGGCTTTCATCGGCTCGGCGCATGCGCTGGCGGATCCCCTGCCCGCCGATGGAAACAAGATCGAACTGCTGCACAACGGAGACCAGATTTTTCCTGCGATGCTAGCCGCGATCCGTTCGGCAAAAAAGAGCATCAACTTTGAGGCATTTCTTTATGAGTCGGGATTTATTGGAACGGAGTTCCGTGAGGCGCTCTGCGAACGGGCCCGGGCCGGCGTGCGAGTGCGAGTGTTATTGGATGGCATCGGTTCCAGCACCGCTCTCAAGAGCCAAGACGTGCAGGCTTTCCGCGATGGTGGCTGCGAGTTTGTCTACTATCATCCCACGCACTCGTGGCGGTTCGATCAACTAAACCGGCGCAGTCATCGCCGGGTTTTAGTCGTCGATGGAAAAATCGGGTTCACCGGCGGTGTGGGATTTGCCGACCGCTGGCAAGGAAATGCCGATGAGCCGGGGCATTGGCGAGATGTCCACGCGCGTTTGGAAGGTCCGATTGTAACTCGTCTGCAAAGTGCGTTTCAAAAGCATTGGCTCAAATCCGGCGGCGGAACCATGAGCGGTCCAGACGAATATCTACTGCTGCCACCTGCCGGAAATCTCAAGGCGCAGATGATTGCCTCTGAATCTTTTTCCTTTGCACCACTCGCCTACATTAAAGCGGTCGCGTTCTCCTCGGCAGAGAAGTCCATCCTGATCACCAACTCCTATTGCGCGCCAAGTGATGCGGAAGTCGCCTTGCTCTGCGATGCCGTGAAACGTGGCGTGACGGTTCGTCTTTTGCTCCCGGGAAAACATAATGACCAACCACTGACGAAGGCTGCCGGGCGAACTGCCTACGGCAATCTGCTGAAAGGCGGCGTACAGATTTTTGAATATGAACCCACCATGATCCACACCAAGACAATGGTGATCGACGGTCTGTTTTCCATCTTTGGAACTTCTAATTTTGATGCCCGCTCCGCGCAACTCAATGAGGAACTGGATGTGACGGTTTATAACGCCGGATTCGCCCGCCAAATGGAAGCCGTCTTTGTAGATGATTTGAAATTCTCAAAACCTTATCGTTTGGAAGATTATAACCGGCGAGGTATTTGGGAAAGATTCAGCGAATGGGTGGCACTACCATTCCACTCGCAAATGTAACCACTCATCCTTGCGGCCATAGAGATTTATCAGCGGCAGCGCGCACGAAAAAAAACCTGCATGGGACATCCCCTCACATCCCAGCCGGAGAAAGCAGTGCTTCCTAAACGGTCGCCAGAAGATCGTTAAAAGTGGTGCTCGGACGAAGTGCCAGAGTGGCTTTGATAGGATCCAATTCATAGTAGCCGCCGATATCAACAGGCTTGCCTTGGACGGCAATTAGTTCATCTACAATCTTCGATTCTTCGGCTGCCAGTTTTTCTGCCAGCGGAGTGAAAGTGGCTTTGAGTTGGGCGTCATTTTCCTGCGCTGCCAATACCTGCGCCCAATAAAGTGCGAGGTAGAAATGACTTCCACGATTATCTATGCCGCCCACTTTTCGGGAAGGGGATTTATCGTTCTCCAGAAACAATCCGGTGGCGGCATCCAATGTGTCCGCCAGCACCTTGGCCTTCGGATTTTTGAAAACCTCGCTGAGATGTTCCAGGGAAACTGCCAGTGCGAGAATCTCACCCAGTGAATCCCAGCGGAGATAATTTTCCTCCACAAATTGCTGCACATGTTTCGGTGCCGAACCGCCAGCTCCGGTTTCAAAAAGTCCGCCCCCTTTCATCAGCGGAACGATCGAAAGCATCTTCGCACTGGTGCCGAGTTCCAAAATCGGGAAGAGGTCTGTCAGGTAATCGCGCAAAACGTTGCCTGTGACTGAGATGGTATCCTTGCCGGCCTTGAGACGCTCGAGCGTGTACTGCGTTGCGGCAGCAGGGGCGAGGATGCGGATGTCGAGCCCGCTGGTGTCGTGATCACCCAGACAAGCTTTCACTTTGGTAATAATCTGCGCGTCATGGGCACGGTTTTCATCCAGCCAGAAAACCGTCGGAGCACCTGTCGTGCGCGCACGGTTGACCGCCAGCTTCACCCAGTCTTGAATCGGCGCATCTTTCGCCTGGCAGGCGCGCCAGATGTCGCCGGATTCCACTGCGTGCTCGAAGAGAATCTGGCCGCTCGCATCCGTGACACGAACGATGCCGCTGTCGGAAATTTCAAAGGTCTTATTATGCGAGCCATACTCCTCGGCAGCTTGTGCCATCAGGCCGACATTCGGCACCGTGCCCATCGTTTTGGGATCGAATGCACCGTGTCTTTTGCAAAATTCAATCGTCGTCTGATAAACACCCGCGTAGCTGCTGTCGGGAATCACCGCCAGCGTATCCTGGGCTTTTCCAGCCGCATTCCACATCTTGCCGGAAGTGCGGATCATGGCTGGCATGGAGGCATCGACAATCACATCGCTCGGCACATGTAGATTGGTAATTCCCTTGTCGGAGTTCACCATCGCGAGAGCCGGACCGTTTGCATAAGCCGCCTGAATGTCGGCTTCAATCTCCGCTTTTTTTTCAGCCGGAAGCTTCTGGATTTTGGCAACGAGATCACCGAAACCGTTATTGAAGTCGACTTTGAGTTCGCTCAACACCGCACTGTGTTTGGCGATGAGATCCTTAAAAAACACCCTTACCACATGGCCGAACATGATTGGGTCCGAGACCTTCATCATCGTCGCCTTGAGATGCACGGAAAAGAGCACGCCCATCTTTTTGGCCTCGGCGATTTGCTCCTCCAAAAATGCCACGAGCGCTTTTTTGCTCATCACAGTGGCGTCCAGGATTTCACCTGCCTGGAGTGCGGTCTTCTCCTTTAATACCGTCGTAATTCCATCGGCTCCGATGAATTCGATCTTCACATCTGTGGCTGCGCGCACTGTGATGGATTTCTCATTGGAGAAGAAATCATTACTCCCCATCGTTCCCACTTTGGTCTGCGAATCTGCCGACCACGCACCCATCGAATGCGGATGTTTGCGGGCATAATCTTTTACCGCCTTGGGAGCGCGACGATCCGAATTGCCTTCGCGCAGGACAGGATTCACCGCGCTGCCCTTGATTTTGTCGTAACGGGCCCGTGCTTCTTTCTCGGCATCCGTCTTGGGATCGGCTGGATAATCCGGCAACGCATAACCCTTGGACTGGAGCTCCGCGATGGCTTCCTTCAACTGTGGAACCGAGGCGCTAATGTTCGGGAGCTTGATAATATTGGCTTCGGGCTGAAGCGTCAGAGCGCCCAGTTCGGCCAGAGCGTCGCTGGTTTTCTGGCCATCCGTGAGATGGTCGGAAAAAGAGGCGATGATGCGGCCCGCCAGAGAAATATCCCTCGTTTCCACGGCGATTCCGGCATGTTTGGTAAACGCCTGCACAATGGGCAAAAACGAATAAGTGGCGAGCGCCGGAGCCTCGTCGGTCTTGGTATAAATAATGGTTGGAAGCTGGGACATAGGAATGGGGGTAGATTTCACCACAACCGCCGCCCCGGGTCTATGGAAAGTGTCACGGCCCAGCATGAATTTATGCGCTCACACCTTTACCGCGAGACAGACATCTGGCGGCAGGTCTGGAGGTTGGAGGCCCATTTTGTGCCCGCCGAGGAGGACGCGGGTCTGCAAGCTAGGTCCGGTCTCGTGACCTCGACCTCTACGGGGGTGGCGGCTTGGCAGTTGAAGATTTTCGCGGCTCGGCTAACTTCGGCACACGTCGATGTTAAAAATGGAAATCCCGCGCAAAGCCATCTACCGGCTTTCGCTCTACTATCGCAGCCTGCAACGATTGAACCAAAATGGCGTCGCGACTGTTTCCTCCGCGACCCTGGCGAAGGCCTCCGGCGTGAAGCCCACGCAACTACGCAAGGATCTCACTTACATCGGACAGTTTGGCACGCGCGGCCTCGGGTATGCCGTGGATGAAATGTGCGAGCGCCTGAGCACGGCAATTGGCCGGACGGGTTTTCAGCCGGTGATCCTGGTCGGAGTGGGACATCTCGGGTCTGCCCTGGCTCGCTATGAGGGGTTTGCCAAGGAGGGTTTCGAGATCGTGGCGGCCTTCGACGCCGATGCTGGAAAACGCCAGACCGTCATCGGCGACGCCAATCTCAAAGTCCGCTCCACCACTGGGATGAAGGATTTCATTCGAAAAAAAGGGATTAAAATGGCTATCCTCTCGGTCCCGGTCGTCGTCGCCCAAGAAGTGACCAATGAACTCGTGGAGGCGGGCATTCAGGCGATTTTGAATTTTTGCCCCACGGTCTTGCAGGTTCCGTCACTGGTCTTCGTGAATAATGTTGATCTGGCGATCGAACTGGAGAATCTCAGTTACTTCATTCGCTAACCCTGTTCGCTATGCGTTGTCTCCCCGCTTTTCACTTCATGGCCGCGCTTTTGGCTTTCGTTGCCACCGCCCAGGCCGGTGCCACATTTCTGCAAAACCTGAATGGAGAGAAATCCGCCCCGCTTCCGCAGTGGATGGACGGCCCGCCCATGGCCACGCCGGCGAAACATGCGACGGTTAGTTTTCCGATCAATCCGCCCAAGGCCGAGGACGATCTGGTGGTGACTGTCTTTTTTAATGAGCAACCCGGCGGCTTTTTGCGGGTTTATTGGGACGATGGATTTAACAAAGAAATGCTAACCGAGAACCTTTCCGAAGGCATTGGCATGGCGAACCGCCGAACGTTGGTCATCAAACGCGGAACGATGGTGGCCAGGGGCCTGCTCACTTTTCAATCGAGTGAGACTCAATTGGGAGTGGACCGCATTTATTGGCAATGGAGCCGCCAGCAGTCCGCTTATCTCGACGACGCCTATTTCCCAGGCGGCATCCTCGGACGCAGTGGCGAGTGGTTGCGCGATGATGAAATCGACGGTCTGCCAGCGACGCCGCGCAACGATTTTTGGCAAGGCGATGTCGTTACCGCGCCGATCATCACTACTCCCGTGCGCATCGAGCGCGGCGTGCAGTTCATCGCCGAGCTGCCGGAAAATCCGAAGTTTGTGCGCGTTCACACGAAAGTTTCCGGTCTTCCGCTAAATACCAAGCTCACGCTTTGGGTGAATAACAAACCCGCCGGCGAAGTCTCCGTGATCGTCCCCGACCTGAGCGATCCGGGCCTCACGGAGACGCAGGACGGTGGGCTAAACTACACCGGATGGCGCGAGGCCAGCTTGCTAGTGGAGGCGTCTCTGCTAACAGTGGGGGAGAATTATTTCTATTTCGAGGCGGGGAAAGAACTCTCCGCGCTGGCCTTGAAAGATTTCGAAGTCCAATTGCAATACCCCAAATAAATCCCGCTTCTCCTTAAAATCATGCACGCCTCGCTCCATTTCCATGCCACTCGTACTACTGGCCGCCGCTCAGCTTTTACTCTGATCGAGATCATTCTCGTTCTCTCCATCATCGCCATTCTGATGGGAGCCGTCATTTACAACATATCCGGCAACCTAGACGACGCCAAATCCATCACCGCCCGGACCGGCATCCAATCGATCACCACCAGTCTCAAACGCTACGAAATGTCGAACTTGAACGCCCCTTCGAACGAGCAGGGCTTGCAGGCACTGGTTACGACACCAAGCGGCGCACCCAAACCCCGCGGCTGGATGCAACTCCTCAAGGAACTCCCGATGGATCCTTGGGGTCAACCTTTCCAATATCGTAATCCAGGTGTGCACAACCCCACCAGCTACGATGTCTATTCTCTGGGCCCAGACAAAAAGGAGAGCGCCGATGACATCGGCAATTGGAGTGACGCCAAGTAGCCAGCTTCGCGCCTGGACTGGCAAACGCCAGTGGGCGTTTACACTGATTGAGGTCGCGCTCGCCATGTTCATCGTCGTGCTGGTGATTGGGATCGGACTCCCCTTTGCTACGGGGATGGGACGCCAAAGCCAGCTTCGCGAACCGGCCAGCGAGCTGAGAAAGTTTGCGCTCACGGCCCGGCGCCGGGCGGTCACGCAGCAGAAAACGGTAGAAATTTTGCTCGAGAACAATCGTTACGTGCTTCGTGATGCAGTTTTGGAAGACTCCACCAGCCGAGCCGCCATCGCACCCGAAACAGACAAAACCGAGATTGATTCCTACACGCTGCCGAGGAACATCACATATTCTGTCAAACGCTGGGACGAAACCAAATTTGCCGCCAAGGCCGACGCGCGCTGGAGGTTTCTGCCGACAGGTTTGTGCGAGCCAATCACGGTCCACTTCAATCGCGATCAGGATTTTCTAGAGTTCAGTTTTAATCCGCTTACCGCGCAAACCGAGGACGAAAGTTTCCTTTTCCAATGATGAAAAATTGGCGGCTCAGATCAGAAAGCGGAATGCTCCTGCTCGAAGTGATGCTGGCCGTTATTGTTTTTTCAATGGCCGCAGTGTCTCTGGCGGTGGCTCTAAATGAGTCGCTCGACGCGTTCGCCGATATCCGCCGCCAGTCTGAAGTGCGCCTGCAACTGCAAAGTGCGCTGGCCGAGACCATCGGACAAAAACTGACCGTCGGCAAAGAAACCCTGCAACTCGGAAATGGCACGGTGGTTTACTCACGCGAAGTGACCTTGCTAGACTGGAAAAATCAAAAGAAGGAGCCTGTTTCCAATCTTTATCAGGTAGTGGTCCACGCCGGCTGGCAGGATGGCAATCGCAAGATGCAACGGGAGGCGATGCAATATGTTTTCCAAAATTAATCGTCTGAGTGGAGGAAAACAGTCGGCTTTCACCTTGATCGAGGTGGTTCTGGGCGTAACGATTTTAGGCCTGCTGGCCGGGGTGCTTTTTACCTTGGTCGAAAGTACGATTGGCGCGGCGGCGCAGTTAAGCAACAAGCAGGGGCAAACCCAGGAATTGAATGGGCTGATCGAGATTTGCCGGGAGACTTTTGCCACACTGGATGGTCGTGCGCAGTTTACCGCGACGGTAAAGCCCGCCACTGGCGGCGGCTACGTGCAGGAACTCCGAATCGAGAACGGCCCCCTGGCATTTGCCTGGCAAGGCACCGGAACTGAAACGGGGATCACGACGGTGTCGCCGCGCCCGCAAGCGAATGGATTGCTCGCTTTCTGTCTCTTGCATGAGCCCGACGCCTATAGCGCGGGAGATGAAAAAAAGCCCGTTCCCAAGCCGAAGTGGTTTGTCCTGATGCGAGATTTAAAAAAACTGGAATGGCGATTTTTCGATTTTCGCACTGCGACCTGGCGTAAGGAATGGCAGGACAGCGGCGTGCGCCCCAACATGGTGGAGCTTGTTATCCAATCTCCCGCCAGCCCCGATGAAACCCGGGTGGTTTTCCCCATGCTCGCCGCCTCCCCCCCAGCCCCATAATGAATTGGAACTCAAATCAGCGCGGTTCGGCTCTATTGCTGGTCCTTTGGTCAATCATCACGATGTCCGTGGCCGTCCTCGGCGTGGTCGAATATATCCACTACAATCTGGATGAAACTCAAGGGTTAAACCTGAATTTCGAGCTTCGGCAAATCGCCGAATCCGGCATTGCGGTGGCATTTTCCCCGCAGATTTCCGAGGGCGATCCTTTGCTGAATGCCGACATGGGAACGAATGGCGGCCGTTACGAGGTCGTCCTGCATAGCGAGACCGCCCGGCTAAACATCAACCATATCCTCAAGATCGGTGGCGAGGACATTCTACAGCGGCTTTTTGTGACGTGGGGAGCACCCACTTCGGATGCAAAGTTTGCCGTTGCCAAGCTGATTCTCTGGAGCGGTCGCTCTGGAAATGCTACTGACAATTACTCTCTGGATCACGAGTTCACCTCGGTCGATCAGATGAGAGATGTGAAAGGCATGGACAAAATCGAGAAGCTCCATCCCGACTGGATGAGTGCCTTTACGATTTGGGGAGATGGTAAAATCGACGTCAATGAAGCCACCGAGGACATTTTGCAGGCTTTTTTCGGAATCGGTCAGCGGAAAGCGGAAAGTTTCGTGCAATCTCGCTCTGGACCTGACAAAAAAGACCACACTCTCGATGACCAGCCCTACACTGAAAAAAACCTCCTCGCTGGCGCCCTTGGTTTCACGGGCAAACAATTTGAACCCTACTTCCAGCAGATCTCGACGGAGACCTTTATCACTCGAGCTGAGAGCACGGCGTTTTTGAATGAGCGGAAACGTCAGATACGGGTTATTTTCAACCGCAAAGTGCAACCCACCGTGATTTACCAATGGCAGGAAGTCCCCCTCTAAATTCAACTCTCGAATTGGGGACGTCCCCGGAAAGATCACGCAGCATTTCCAGAAAAAATCCGGACACGCTGCTGCTTCGGCCCGCAGCCGACATCGGATGGGAACTCTGGGCCACGGCTCCGGGCATCCCGCGCGAGACAGGCCGCTTTGAAACTCTGCCGAACTTGGAAAAAAGGAACTTGCAAACAGTTGCGCTGCCTGCGGAATCTGTGCTGGTGGTCTCCCGCTGGCTGCAAATCACAGATGACAGTTTGCTGCCCGAAATGGTGCAGATTCTCTTGGACCGACAGGGATTAATGCCTCGTGAGGAAGGCGGCAAATCATTCTCCTTCACACCCGTGTTACATGAGGAAACCCGCACGCTGGTGGCCATTCGCCTACTCGGAACACTAATCCCAGCCGGTCTTTGCCAACCACAAGTGGAGCGTTTTGAAATAGGCGCTGACCTTCAGCCGTTGATCCCCGACGGACTGACATTGTGGCGCGAGGCCGGACGGCTGGTTGCGGCATTTTCGCGCGCGAACTCACTAATTCATCTTCAGTCGTTTCATGAAGGCGTGCTGAGCGAAAGCATCGTTATCGAACTCCTTTGCACGAAGCTGCAGTTGGAGACGGAAGAAATTTTAACACTCGAATTTGGCATTTCTCTTCTCGGTGACTTCACTGTGGAGGAGACTTCCCTGCTGACATCTATTTTTGGAACGACACCGCTGCACGCGAATATTGGAGCGCCCATTTTACCATCGGATGCCTCGGACCTGACTCCGCCTCTGGTCGAGGTGCAGAGGCAGAAAATCCGCACCCGGCAACGTTTGGAACGCATTCTCCTAAGCGCGGCCGGGATTTACGTTCTACTCTTTTTGGGACTGATTCTAAATGTGACGTGGCTCGGTTATAGCAATGGCAGCTTGCGCAAGAAGATCGCTGCAGATCTACCAACTGTCGCGGCCATTCGTTTGACGAACTCCCGTTGGAAAGCGATTGAAGCGGCCATCAATCCGGCGATTTATCCAGTCGAAGTTTTGTTTCAATCAGCCTCGCTTCTGCCTGATGATGGCGTTCGCTTTACCGTCTTTGAGGAAAATGACAATCACGTCACCATTCGCGGCGAGTCGAACAGTGCTGCGGCCGCTTTTAAGCTGGTTGAAGCCCTCAAGGGCAAGTCTGAGCTGAGTTATTTCGATTGGGAAATGCCCAAGCCCAATATTTTGCCGAACGACAAAGCCGAGTTTCTAATTAAAGGGGAGCCACCCAATGCGCCAGCTCACTAAACTCGAGAAGACACTCATCATTGCCTTGGTGGCGACGATTTTTCTGTTGGGGAATCTGTTTGGCGTTTCCGCTCTGCTCCGTCATCGCAGAACCTTGCAACTTGATGCCATCACCCTTAAAGGCGAACGCGATGAATCCAATATCTGGCTGAATGAAAAGGATAAATGGCTGGCTCGAAAAGCATGGTTGGACAAAACACAGCCCAAGGCTTCCCAGACGGAAGCGGCCCAATCCACTTTCTTTGAAGAGTTGCAAAAATCCGCACGCACTCTCAACCTAGCTATCAATGAGCAAGGTTTCGGAGAGGTCTCGGAAAGCACCTATTTTCAATCTGTAGCCGTCAAAATGCGCATCACGGGATCTTTGGAAAATACCACCCGCTGGCTGGCATCGATCCAGCGCCCGGAGCTTTTTCAAGCCATCACCAGTTTCTCGCTAAAGAGTGAAAAGGATCCGCCAAATGTAAATGTGGAATTGGAGATTGCTAAATTTTACCGACCCAACAATGGCAGCTAAAATTATTATTTTTGCTTTTGCTCTGCTCGTCGGGGTGTTTTTTGCGCACACTGCGGAACCTATTGTTCCGCAAGGTTACCCGCCGGAGCGTTATGAGCGCATTTGGAAAAAATCCCCATTCACAGTCGCTTCCGTCCTTGCGCCGGAGCCGGCAGATAATAAGACTTTTGCCGACTCTCTAACATTGGCGGGGCTGCTGACGATTGACGGCAAACCGCTGGTGACTATTGTCTCCAATGATTCCCAAGAGACTCAGCTTGTGGAAGCTAACAAGCCAAATGCGGCGGGACTCCAAGTGGTTAGTTTCGTCAATAATTTGGATCCAACCAAGGTCGAGGTAGTACTGAAAAAAGGCGACGCCACAGGCACGCTTCATTTTACGATCAATGAGACCCCAGCGCCGCCGCCTGAGCAGCCAAATGAAGGGGGACAACCCCGCCGGGTAATTCAACCGCGGCTCAACAACAATCAACTCATCCCCAACCCGACTCAGCCTCGCGTACTTCCCCGGGCCACGGGCCCAGTGATGCCAGTGCCGGGCGGAGCCCAGATTATTCGGCGCCGCCAACTCCAATTACCTGGGGCCAATCGTCCCAACCAGACAGTCCTCCCCAACTCGCCCAAGGCAAACACTATTCCACCGCCCTAAATGAAAAAATTGATCCTCACTTTTCTGTTAAGCCCACTTTTCTTGTCTGGCCAGCTTTCGGCACAGAATGAAGTGACCGGTGATGAGACGCCGGAAAATATTGAACCGGCGAACGCCACTTCCGTGAAGAAGGCTGATCCAAATGCAGATCCTGGGATGGAGGAAAAAATCAGCGTTAATTTTCCGGATACGACTCTTTCCCAAATCTTGCTCAACTACGAGCGCCTCAGCGGCAAACGTCTCATTAAAGATGTGAATCTTGCGGGGCAAAACATGAGCATCGTCGTGGCGGAACCCGTCAGCAAGCGGGAGGCCATTACCATCATCGAGGCCACGCTGTTACTGAACAGCTATGCCCTCATCCCCTTTGGAGAGAATCAGATGAAAGTGGTCAATATCCAAAATGGAAAGAATCCCCGCAGCGAAGGCGTCGCCATTTACACGACTCCCAATTCATTGCCGGAAGGCGATCAGGTCGTGTCTTATTTCATGACCTTCAAATACCGCGATGCCTTGCAGGCGGCGCAGGAACTGGGGCAGGCATTCGTGCCGCATCCTTATGGCATTATTTTTCCTGTTCCCAATGCGCAGGCAGTCATTGTGACAGAGAGTACGTCCGTCATCAGGCGTCTGCTGGAGTTAAAGGAACTGATCGACGTGCCTCCTGCCCGGATCATTTCTGAGTTTGTTCCATTGATTCGCGCGGATGCGGAACGCGTCGCTGAAACGATCACTAAAATGATTGACGCCCAGAAAAATAACACTTCCACTTCGGCAGGCGCGCCTCTTGCGAATAATGGAGCCCCGCCGCCTCCGAACGCCAATGGACAGGCTGCCACCCAGGCCAACTATGTTGCGGGTGACGAGTCGCCCTCGAACAGCCTCACTGCTGGACAAATCCAACTCACCGCAGACACCCGCACCAATCGCATTCTTGTCATTTCCCGTCCGGCCAGTTTTCCGTATGTTAAAAGTTTGATTCAGGAATTTGACCGCTCTGTTGGTCTCACAGAACCTTTGGAAGTGTCGCTGCGATATGTCAAGCCGAGCGAAATTTTGCAGGTAATAGCCGATCTTCTAACAGAGGATGAAAAGGACGCAGCTGCGGGCGCTGGTAATGCAATTCAGCAGCCCAATGCACCAAAAAATACTCAAAGTCGGAGCACCTCGAACAGCAATAGTAATCGTTCTAATTCTAATAGTAATTCCGGCTCACTCACTCGTGAAGACGCTTTAGATAACCCGGAGACGGATATTGGACCTGAGTCTCGCATTGTTGGTAAAACTCGCATCATTGCCGACAACAAAGCCGGAAAAATCCTCGTCATCGGTCCTCCCGAAAGCCTACAAAAAGTTCGTGGTATTCTAGTACGCCTCGATCACAAACCCCAGCAGGTTTACCTTTCCGCAGTTATTGGCCAGCTCAGCATCACTGGAAATCAGCAGTTTGGCATCGATTACCTGCAGTCATTCCTTGGAGGAAAAAATTCTGGCATTGGCGCGACAGCTATCACGTCGAGTCCAGCTGGCACAGCCACATTCACCTCCCCGGCAGCTTTGAATGCGATTAGTAAACTCCCTGCAGTCAACGGCCTCAGCCTCTACGGCACCGTGGCTGACAATCTCAGCATCTACGTGCGGGCCTTGGAATCCAGCAATCGCTTCAAAGTTCTCTCTCGTCCGGCTATATATGCGTCGAACAATGAGAAGGCCGTCATCTCCTCGGGCCGACGTATTGCTGTGCCAACGCAATCACTCACCAACAATAACTTGAACAGCAACAACACGGCCTCGGTTGTTTCTAACATCGATTACGAGGACGTCGTTTTGAAAATCGAGATTGTGCCACAGATCAATTCCGATCAGGAAGTGACCATGAAAATAGCGCAAGTGAACGACAGCGTGAATGGCAGCCAGACCGTCGCTGGTCAGACGGTGCCGACGATTGCGACGCAGGAAATTCGCACCACGGTGACGGTGGCCAACAAAAACGTCGTCGTTCTCGGCGGCCTCGTCACCGAGTCCACCAGCGATGATCGGAGTAAGATTCCAATCTTGGGCGACATTCCTTATCTCGGTGCGCTTTTCCGCAATACCACAAAAAATAAGACACGCGACGAACTCCTAGTTTTCATTCAGCCCAACGTGGTCTCGAATAACGAGGAGGCCCAGAGGGAAAGCCTCGGCGAGGAAGCCCGCAGCGAAGTGGGCGTGGCTGGACGCAAAATGGCGGAAGGCGTTCCCACTCCATTGCCGAGATATGGCAAATAGGCGTTGAAGCCAGCAAGCGGGGCGCTTATTCATTTCGTCTTCCTGTTAGAAATGCCACATGACTCCTGAACACCAGCGGCTCGACGAGGAGCGGCAGCGTGTCAAAAACTGGAAGCGCTGGGGCCCTTATTTATCCGAGCGGCAATGGGGCACGGTCCGCGAGGATTATTCAGAACTCGGCGAGGCCTGGGAATATTTCCCACACGATCATGCCCGCAGTCGCGCTTACCGCTGGGGAGAGGATGGATTACTAGGCTTTACGGATCGCGAGTGCCGCCTATGTTTTTCCCTGGCGTTTTGGAATGGGCAGGACTCCATTTTAAAAGAGCGCCTCTATGGACTCACCGGACACCAGGGAAATCACGGCGAGGATGTGAAGGAGCACTATTACTATCTCGATTCCACCCCGACGCATTCCTACTGCAAGGCACTCTATAAGTATCCGCAGGCGGCGTATCCTTACGAAAAACTGGTGGCCGAAAGCGCCCAGCGCACGCGGCTCGATCCGGAATACGAAATCGAGAACACGGGCGTCTTCAATGAAAGCCGTTACTTCGATGTTTTCGTGGAGTACGCCAAAGACGATCCCGACGACATTTTTATCCGCATCACCGCGCACAATCGCGGTCCCGATGCGGCCCCTCTGCACTTGCTGCCGACTCTTTGGTTTCGCAATTCCTGGATCTGGGGTTGTCGTCACGATGGTTGCAGCCTAAAACCGTCTCTCTGGCTGGAGGACGGCATCGTGCACACGCGCCATCAGTTGCTGGAGGATTTCACCTTTTGGGCCGCGAAGACAAATACCGGAGTCGCGCCGGAATGGCTATTCACAGAAAACGAAACGAATTCACCCCTCCTCTTCCAATCGCCCAGCTACACATCTTATTTCAAGGACGCCTTTCACCGTCGTGTGGTGAATGGAGAAAAGGAGGCCGTTTCACCCAAGCTTCGCGGCACCAAAACCGCTGCTTGGTACCAAACCGTCATCCCAGCTGGCGGTGAAGTGAGTATCGATCTACGGCTCGCCATCCAGCCGCGCTGGCAGGGAGCGCCAAGCCAGGAGAAACGTGAAACCGTTTTCGGTCATCGCCTGGCCGAGGCCAACAAATTTTACCGTCACAATTTCTGGGATGGGGCCACGCCGGAAGAGGCGAACGTCATGCGCCAGAGCTACGCCGGACTTCTCTGGAGCAAGCAATTTTATCACTACGTCGTCGAGGACTGGCTCGACGGTGACCCCACTCAGCCCCCCCCGCCGGAAGCGCGCAACTTGGGGCGCAACCACAACTGGCGACACCTCTTCAATCGTGACGTCATCTCCATGCCGGACAAATGGGAGTACCCGTGGTATGCGGCTTGGGATCTTGCGTTTCACATGATCCCGATGGCGGAGGTCGATCCGGATTTCGCAAAGCAGCAATTGCTGGTCTTCCTGCGCGAGTGGTACATGCATCCCAACGGCGCATTGCCCGCCTACGAATGGAATCTCTCGGATGTGAATCCGCCGGTCCAGGCTTGGGCCGCGTGGCGCGTTTATAAAATCTCTGCGCCGGAAGGTCAGCGGGATCGGGATTTCCTAGCGCGCACTTTTCAAAAGCTCGTGATGAACTTCACTTGGTGGATCAATCGGAAGGATGATGAGGGACGCAACGTTTTCGCTGGCGGCTTTCTCGGGCTGGACAATGTGGGCGTGTTCGACAGGTCCAAACCCCTTCCCAATGGAGCTAAATTGCAACAGGCCGACGGCACTGCGTGGATGGGATTTTATTGTGGCAGCATGCTCTCCATGGCAATCGAACTCGCCTTGGAACGCCCTGTTTACGAGGACATGGCGTCCAAGTTTTTTGAGCATTTCATCCGTATCTGTGATGCCATCAATGGCTCCCAAGGAAACGGACTCTGGAACGAGGAAGACGGCTTTTATTATGACCAGATGTTGTTGGAACACGAGCGACAGCCATTGAAAGTGAGATCCGTCGTGGGCTGGATGCCACTGCTGGCCGTCGAACTTATCGATCGCAAAACTCTGGAAAAACTCCCTGGTTTTGCGAAGCGCGCGCGCTGGTTTCTGGAGAATCGCGGTGACCTCTCCGGCAGTATCAGCTATCTGGAGGACAACACCGAGCCGCACGATTATCTGCTACTGGCGATGCCGACGCGCGAACGACTTCGTCGCACTTTGTCTTACGTGTTCGATGAGGAGGAATTTCTATCACCCCACGGACTGAGATCATTATCGAAGTGGCATCAAAAAAATCCTTACACTTTCGCTTTCGAAGGCGGCAGCTCCAGCGTAAGCTATGATCCGGGCGAATCGACCACTGGCCTCTTTGGCGGAAATTCCAACTGGCGCGGTCCCATTTGGTTTCCGGTAAACTATCTTTTCATTGAGGCTCTGGAACGCTACCACCGCTATTATGGCGAAAGCTTCAAAATCGAATATCCCACCCGCTCCGGAAAAGAACTGACCTTGGGGGAAATCGCAAAGGACATATCGGCCCGTCTGGGAAGTCTTTTTCTGCGAGATGAATTTGGAAAGCGTCCTTTCGATGGGCCGGACTGGCCGTTTTCCGATGATCCCCACTTTCGCGACTATGCGCTGTTTCATGAGTATTTCCATGGCGATACCGGTCGCGGCCTGGGTGCAAGCCATCAGACGGGTTGGACCGCGCTCGCCACTCGTTGCCTGTCCGATCTGATCTGGCAGCGGCATCATCAAAAATAGGCCCGAGTTAGGATACACTCTGCGAAAGGTCATTTGACACAGAGCTTTGGAACTCCGATTTTATGTTGCCGCGAATTCCTCGATCTCAGGCGAAACAAACATATGCTCTGCGACTCCTGCAAAACCCACCAAGCGAGCGTTTTCCTCACACAGATCGTTGATGGAAAAATGCAAAAGCTAAACTTGTGTGAGACATGCTCCAAGAAAAATGGCGTGACCGACCCCACAGGTTTTGCACTGGCCGATTTATTGCTCGGGCTGGGTGCACCCCAAAATATCGAGGTTACAACGACGACCGAAATCGCGGAGGGTCAGTGCCCCACCTGTGGATTTACTCAGGCCGATTTCAAGAAAACGGGCCGTCTCGGTTGCAGTGATTGCTATGAGACATTTGCCGACCAACTTCAGCCTTTGCTGTCGGGGATGCACAAGGGAACACGGCACGTAGGCAAGATTCCTGTTCGCCAGTTTCGCGAGGTCGAGCTCACCAATCGGCTGATGGATCTTCGCACCACATTGCAAAAATCCGTTCTCGATGAGGATTACGAACTCGCCGCGAAACTGCGCGATGCGATCCGTCAAATCGAGCTCCTTCCCGCCAACCAGCCACTCTCATGAAAATCAATCGCCTTTCCAAATCCGGCGACTGGCCTTCCGGTGATGGTGCCAATCAATCCATCGTCATTACGAGCCGGGTTCGCCTCGCGCGTAATCTCGCGAGATTGCCGTTCCCAGGCTGGGCCAAAAAAGCGGAGCGCGTGCAGACTTTGGACCTGATTCGCCCTGCAGTGGAAGCGTTGCCAGCGATGAAAGACGCGACTTCCATTGGACTGCAAGACCTTACTGCTTTGGAAAAACAAGTACTGGTGGAGCGTCACATGATTTCGCGGGAGCACGCGGCCAAGGGTGTTGGCAGTGCGGTGGTGATTAACAAAAAGCAGACGCTTGCCATTATGATCAATGAGGAGGATCACCTCCGCATGCAGTCGATTCGTCCCGGTCTTCAGCTCAAGAATGTGTTTAAGATGATCGACTCGGTGGATTCAGAACTCGAGGCCACGCTCGACTTTGCCTACAGCCGAGACTTGGGTTACCTCACCGCCTGCCCCACAAATGTCGGCACTGGCATGCGCGCCTCGGCGATGCTTCATCTCCCCGGCCTCGTCCTCAGCGAGCAGATTAATCGAGTGGTGCAGGGTGTGAATAAAATCGGGCTCGCCGTTCGCGGACTTTATGGGGAAGGCACCGAGGCAATGGGCAATCTTTTCCAGATCAGCAATCAGACGACACTCGGTCAGAAGGAAGAGGAGATCATTGGTAATCTCACCAAGGTGATCGAAAAAATTATCGAGCACGAAGAAAACGCCCGCGCAGTTTTAATGGAGAAACGTGCCAATACATTGCTCGACCAGATCGGTCGCGCTTACGGCACGCTCACCTTCGCGTATTCCATGACGAGCAAGGAAGCTCTCAACCTGCTTTCCGTGATGCGCCTGGGTATTGACCTAGGGTTTTTCGAACCAGACTACCGCCACCCCATTGATGAACTCTTCATGGAAACCCAACCCGCACATTTGCAAAAGAGCAGTCAGCAAAAACTAAGCGCCGACGAACGTGACAATCTTCGTGCTGCGATTATTCGAGCGAAGTTGAAAGATTTTCCAAAGCCGGATCTAAGCCATCGCAGCTCTGGCAGTGAGCCAAAGTCAGAGGGGTAAGAAGGTTATTTCTAATGTCACCAGCAGCCTTTGCGGAAGGCCAGTATTTCGTGACAATTTGCGAAATTGGGTGCTCGAGTAGAAAGAGAGAGTGTTAAAACTAAAGAAGTTGAATTCAAGGTACTACAGGCAAATTGTGCAAGAATTAGATACGACCTAATTTACGTTTTAAGAAAATTCCACCAAAAACCAAAGATCCCATTGCCATTAAAGTGTAGGTTGATGGCTCGGGCACAGCCGCTAATGTATCAAATGTTAGGCTGATGGTATTACCCGTGCCTGCGGTAGTAAAATCAAAGAAACTAATCGTTGTAAAAGAACTTGCTCCTGTATTACCTAATATATTTGGTGTAAGTGTAACTGTAGTCTGACTGCTACCAAAAGATCCCGTGAAGCCGGTGTATTGTTTAGAACTGCTAAGATCGCCGCTGTAAATATTAACCGAAAATGCAGCATTGGGATTAGTGCCGACTACAGCCATCGTCAACTGAACAGTAGAAGTGCTGGATAACGTAAATGTTATTGGTCCGAAAGCTCCTCCAAATGTATTTCCCGGAGAGTCATTGCCACTAACAGCCAAACTCGAACCCCCAGGAGTAATAGTGGTGAAATTCGAAACGCCAGAATTTACAGTAAAATCGCCAGTTCCAAAGCCTGTCAATACAAGAGCGAAAGTAGTGGAAAAAGGCAGGGTTACCGTGGTTAAAATAAGTGCGAGTAATCTCTTCATGTTGCTAGTTTCGAGCTAAGTCGGAAAATGGATTATTTAATTTTGCAATCCGCTTAGCTTATAGAGTGTAAGGAATTGTTTGGTTAAGGAACGAGAACCCTGCGTTAGTTCCCCGTTGATTTATCGACATCATTGACCCTGACGGAATTACCAAATCATCTGATGGAGTTTTTTGGATATTTTGTTTTCTCCACATAGGGGTGGGGTTGCTCGAGGGGTCATAGTAATACGTCGCGAAAGCCCCATTTATCTTGATGACAACGGTGTCTGCGGAATTCGCATCGACGTTGGGCGTCCAATTGGGTGAATTCTGAAGATTTAACCCGCCAATACCTCCCAGAGTAACATCAGATGGCCAGCCTTGGGCGAGATAGGTGATACCGGAATTCTTAATCGGAACAACCCGATTAGTTGTAGGCACGACACCCAAAATGGTAAGAACGATAGCAGAACTCCCAAGCCGATTAAAAGAAACGCCGATATCAGGACGAATTGGCGTGTTTGTAGCATCCGGAGATTGCACATTAGACTTCGTCCAACGCGCTCCACCTAAAGCATCTGTTTTCCAGTAATAGGTAGAAGCTATACCATTGAGAACGAGCACAATCGAATCTGATGTTGCAGCAGAAGTGCCGCCAAGAATTCCCGTTGTATCCGGCGTTCCAAAAAAACTTGCAAGAGTGTCGCATGCCAAGATTTGATAAGTATCGACACCAAGATTAATCCCCAGCGTTCTTAAATCAAGCTCAACCCCAGAGGCGTCGGCTGGGTCAATGGTTACTGTGGTTGCAGTATTTGCTGTGCTAGTAGAAATTAGAAGCGTCCGACCTGCTGCATTGCCAGTTTTAATCTTAATCAACTGAGGTGTAGCCGCAGTTGACAACTGCCCATCGGTCCATCCGGCACTGGTGTTCGATATCGTATCGGCGGTTACATTAGTGATCACTCCCGTCACCTGACCGGAGACATTAGAGGAAGCCAATAAGGGTACTGCAAGCGGTGTTACAACTTTGGCACTACCCGTTCCAGCCGCAATAGTCACCGTGACAAAACCCACGGGATCGGTGACCACGGACTGGCCGTGAAGAGGAGCGACGAGGGCGGCAGCAAATGCCAATGATAAAAGCTTGAGGGTGCTTGTCATAAAGAATCGGACTATATCAATTCCCCCTGATAAGTCAATCTGAGGCACCTTGTTGTTCTGATAACAGTTCACTTTGACTCCTATGAAAACTTTGCAGCAAAGTTTGTATGGCCTGGACATTGACCAGGGCCTTCGGTGCGAATGATGCATAACTCGCCCACTCCGCATCTTTACCTTGGGAGGAGTCGCGTTCGGAGCAATGGGAGTTTTCACCCTGCGGGCCTAGGCCATCGAGTGTGGGAAAATCCGTCCAGAGCACATTTCCGTCGCTTAGGCCTCCACGATCCTCTGCCAAAAAGGTTAATCCCGCTGCCTCTGTCGCCGTTTTCCAATGGCCGAGCAGACGATCTGTCGCCGAATTTCGCGGCCAGGGAACGGTTTCGTGAATGACATATACGCGGACACGGCATGAGCTCGATCCATCGGATGCGACCACAGTGCGGCGGTCGTTCCAAGCGAGAATTTGAGCCCGAGCCTTCGCATACACTGCGGGATCGAAGGCGCGCATTTCGAAAATGGCTGCTGATTCGTGTGGAACTCGATTGGGAACCGTCCCGCCCGAAATGTGGCCGACGTTGACCGTTAGACCGCGTTCATGGTCCGTCAGCGCGCTGATGTCGCGGATGAAGTCGGCCAGTTGCACAATGGCATTTGCGCCCGTGGGGTGCTGCGTGCCGGCGTGGGCGGCCTTGCCCTCGACGGTCACGCGAAAGGCGGCGCGGCCTTTGCGCGATGATACCAGAGACATTTCGCCCGGCTGACCTCCGTCGCCCTCGAAAATGAGGCACGCAACAGTGTCAGCGGGCAGAATTTTACGGCAAAATTCCCCGAAGTCCTCTGAGACCACCTCCTCGCAGGCATTGAGCATCACGACCCAGTTGGTTCGGGCAAATTTCTCCGGCGATAGCTTTTGCAACGTCCTCAGAGTCAGCCAAATCAGAGCCGTGCCGCCTTTGATATCATTGGTACCGGGACCGTAAATCCGGTCGCCGATTACCTCCCAGTGAAAATGATTTCTCTCCTCTTCCTCAGCCGGATAAACCGTGTCGAGATGCGAAAGCAGCGCAACTGTCGGTCCATCGACCGGCGGACGGCGGAGAGCCAGATGCGAGCCAAATGCAGGGTTGGCCGCAGGCTCGCTGGTCGGCTGGAAGTCGAGCGGGGCAAATTGCCTGGAAATGAGGTCCGCGTTAGCCGCGATGCCGGCGCGATTTTCGGTAAAGCTGTTCAGCCCGACCATTTGTCGCAGAAATTCCAATGTCTCCGGCAGGAGGGACTGGCAAAAGTCGGCAAGGTCATCGGGCATTCGCTTAAAATGCATCGGCTGCCGCGAATGAACATGGAAAAATGCGGAAAACAGACTGCTCCATTTCCCTCTCGCCAATCGGGTGATCCGTGGCACCGTGCAGGCGTCGCTGTCTTTTTCAGAAATAGTGGAACTCAATCACAGCCAGGCGAAGGGCAGCTTTCGATAAGGTGGGCAATCTGAAACTTATGAGCACCATTTCATCTCACGAATCTCCTGTTCTCGACATCGCGGTGCGCGTGGGCTGCAAGCTCGTTTATTCAGTTAGCAACGACGTGCCGACTTTCGCCATACTCAAGCCGCAGCAGGAGCCCACCCAATCCATCCGTCAGGAAAGCATTCAACTTTCACAGAATTCCTCGGTTACAGAATACCGCGATGAGCATGGCAATGTCATTTATCGTATGATCCTCGTGCCGGGTGAACATTTTTTGACTTACGACGCCATCGTCATGGTGCCGAGCGTCCGTGAGGATGCTTGGTGGAGCGATGTGCCCATTACGATCGACCAGCTACCCTCAGAGATTCTGCGTTACACCCAGCCTTCCAGATATTGCGACTCAGATCGCCTGCCGGATTTCGCCTGGAATAAATTTGGCCACTTACCGGCGGGTTTGTCGCGGGTTCTGGCGATCTGCGAATGGATTCACGCTAACATCGAGTATCGCACCGGCTCGGGCAGTCCGTTCATTACCGCCAACGACGTGATTCAGCGCGGCTTCGGCGTCTGCCGCGACTTCGCTCACTGTGCCGTCGCCTTGTGCCGCGCCATGAATCTCCCGGCACGCTACGTCAGCGGCTACGTGAGCGACATTGCTTGGAAAGATGACGGGCGCCCCATGGATTTCCACGCTTACATGGAAGTCTGGCTGGACAACCGCTGGCAGACGTTCGACGCCCGTTTCCTGAAGCCACGGGTCGGTCGGGTGCGCATTTCCTCCGGCTACGATGCGGGTAGTTGTGCGTTTGGGACTTTTTTTGGCCCAACTCTGCTGCAGTATTTCGAGGTTTGGTCCTATCAAATCGACCCGCGCGAAGTCCGCATCGGCGACCCGGTGGACCTTCGTAAACGCCTCTGCGGCCAGCCGGAGTTGCGCTTCCCACCCAGTGCCACGCAAACCGACTTTGAACAATCTGCCTAAAGGAACGATACAACCGGAGCGGCGCTGGATTTCGATAATTTCAGGTATGAATACTAAAATCCGCCTGTCCGCACTCCTCGCCATTGGCCTCGTTTCTTTCGCCTGCGAAAAGAAAGTCGAAGTCATCGTCCCCAGCCCGACTCCCATCGACATCACGCGCACTCCCGATTCCGCCACGAACACTTTGGAAACGAAAAAACTCGGAGTCGCCATCGATCTATACGTTTCCACACCCAGCGCGGAGAATGCCGCAAACGTCAAGGGAGCCTTCGCCGATCTCGATGGTGAGATTGCCGAACTCGAAGCCCGCGTCGCTAAAACCGGCGGCTCAGATCGCGCTGAAGCCCAGGCCAAGCTGACGAACATGCAAACCTATCGCGCCAAGGAGACTGCTCGTTACACCGTAGCCGCCGCCACAGCGCCGATGTCCAACACGGTAGAACCCGTTGATACCCGAACTGGAGCCGAAAAAGTCGAGCACACTCTCGACAAAGTCGGCAACTCGATCAAACGCGGCACGGAAAACGTGGGCGACAAAATCAAAGACGCCACCGGCCAGTAATCCGCAACTCCATTCACCGGGTAAATCCGGGCACAGCAGTCACTGCGGAACGAAATCCAGCTGACTCCGACACCAATGGGAGAAGCCGCTCGATAGCGTGCAAAATAGAACCATCCACAGGGACCGGCTCCTCGGGAAAATCCTCCCATTGCAGGTCGAGATCGAGCATTTTCTGCAATACCGCCGTTCTTGCCCAAAAGAAGTTCCCAACGGGGAAATTGATCGCCTCGCACGCCACAGATGGGAGTTCCATTCGACTCAGGAGATCGTTGGCAATGGCATGATTTTTTCCCCAGCCCATGGCATTGGGATCGTCTGGAAAAACGATGCCGATCGCGGGATCTGCCGTCATCGTCGAGAGAATGGCATCCATCATGGCGTGCTCGCCGCCGGTGTGATTTTCAAACAAAAAATCCTTCCAGAGGGCGATATGAGTCTGCTTCGACGAATGGAGCGATTTCTTGGTGTGTTGATGCCCGATGATGTCGTAATCGCGACCTAACACGCCTGCAAATGTTCTGAGAAACGGGCCCATATCGCGTCCTCGATTGGGCACCACGGCGACTTCCATTCGGTTGGCGGCGCAGGGTGTGAATTTCAGCCGGGCGAGGTCCGCGATTTCCTCATTGGGCACCGAGATGAACAGGTCCACGCGCGTCTGATTACGATACAGCCGCCGGGAAATTTCCTCTGCCATGTCGGCGTAGAATAGATGGATATGCAAGGCGACCCTCCCGCCTACGCAAACTCCTTCCCCGGGCGAAAGTGGCGAAATAACGGTCGTCAACCAGGGACCAGCAGGCTTTCCGGATCGCAAAAAATGCACCAACGGATCACTGTCGGCGAGGTGATTTCTTTCTGCATAAATGCGGGGGTGGAATCCTGGAAATGGCTTGCGTGCAACGATTCCCCGAGCCCAGGAATGCACTTGGTAACGGCCGGGGCCGGACCAGATTTCCGGCTGAATCGGAGACCGAAAATAGGGCAGATCGAGAATGTGCGATTGTTCGATCTCGGCTGCCTCGCGGCTTTGTCGGTCGTTGAGTTCAACTTGTTCGACAGCGGCTTTTTCGATCTGAGTTGCATAGTGATCAAAATCGAAAAGAGTGGCCGCCATTTGCTGACAACGAAGTCCGATTTCGATGCGTAGACCGGGGTCGTCGATCCATTTTTGGAGCTGCTGGCCAGCGGCTGCGACGTCCAGATAAGGGAGGACGCATTCCTTCGTCACCGGGTCGGCAGCCAGCATTTCGGCGGTGCCGGTAGCCCCGACAAAACACAGCACCGGCAGCGCGTGTTGCATGGCCTCCTGCGCGACCAGCGGAAACGGGTCGAGTCGCGAGCTGATGAAACAGACATCCGCCCCGGCGTAGGCCAGATTGACATCGGTGATTTCATCCAGAATGGCGACCGCACCGCTGATGGAAATTTTCCTGAGTTGATCCTCCAGATAGACGCCAAAGTGGTTGGTTTTTTCCGTCACAAATCCCGCTCCAAACCACACAAAACGGATTTTTTTTGCCGGATTCCGGCGGATGATTTGCTCGGCGCAGAGCAAGAAAAGATCGACGCCTTTGCGGTATTCGACGCTGCCCATTCCGAAAATGACGAATGCATCCTCCCAGCCCGGAGGACGGAGCGCTCGAGGGACGGTTTCTTTTTCCGCGGGATCGAGCGAAGTGGGTGGACGGCAAAGTCCCTGGGGCAAAATGAGGGTGTCGGACCGCTTCAATTCCGGGCAAACCCTTTGCGCACTTTCCAGGACGATCTGCGCAGGGAAGACCAGTTTACCGGCATGCAAAACGACGGCGGGCAGTGCGGTACGAGGCCTCCACGCCTCGGCAAATTCATGGATGAGATGAACGCACGGGATGTTTTGCAGCATTAAAAGCCGCGGGATTTTTGCGGCAGAGAGCGTATTGACCAAGGCGAAATAGATCGGGCAATGCGCCGCCAGCAGATGCAAGTGGAGTGCGACATCCGCTTCACTTGTCTGGGCGCGGGTGCCGAAACCTGCGTAGTAATCGACAGCCTGCTGGAAGTTGGATTGCAATGGACCCACGCGGAGATCCAGCATGATGACGGAATATTTTTCGCGGAGTTTTTCCGCCAAATTGAGGAGGACGATGGGGGCACCGGTGCGAGTGCTTTCGTGGGTGACAAGCAGAATAACGGGTTTGTTGGCGTCGCGGTTTTTGAGCCAGGAAAAGAACCGTGTGCCGAGGATGGCTGTGACATCGTCGAGGCTAATCAAGGCGGCGAGATTCGGCATTTCATGCTGCCAGTCAAAGCGGCCATGCGGACTGGTTTGACGATCTTTTTTCCAGCCGGTCTGCAAGTAGTGCCCGAGCGGTTCCTGATTTTTCGCCAACACATCGGGGAAAGTTTGCAGATAATAATCTGGGTCGAAAAACCGGTGTGGCGCGCGACCATTCTTCCACCCGTGTTCCAGATAATGCTGGAGCGGCTCGTGTCCCGCAGCGGCCACGTCGGGGTTTTGCTGGAGATACCAGACCACATCGAAAAGCGGATGCGGCCGCACGTTTAGCTTCCAACCGATGGTCCGATAATGTTCCAGCGGAGTGAGATTGGAATGGGTGGCGTCAGGGTTTTTGCTGAGGTAATAGGCTTCGTTGAAAACCGTGCTGAGGACCTTTAAAGTCAGGGCTGAGACAGGCCGAGAAGAAGAGATTAGAGGGCTGATTTTCAATACCGGTAATGCCGGAGCGCGCCAATGATGAAAGGCGCGCTGGAACCAGGATCGTCTCTGCCAGGTTTGCGCAGACTGGATGATTTTTCGCAGCGCTTTGTTTTGCTGGAGCAATGCACGCTCTTGTTTGCGGAAGTTTTTTTCGTTAGTGGCCAAGCCGTCGCGATATTTTTTCTGGAGCTTGAATTGTTCGTCCTGTAGTTTCTTGAGCTGACGATCCAAGGCTGGACTCCTAGGTTTTTCCACCCGGATCTCACTGGGTAAACGGGGGGCGGCTTCCTGCGAAAAAGCCTTTCCGAGACGCTGATAGGCCACGCGGATTTCGTGGGCCCCGGCTGAGTTGCGTCCGATTGAGAACAGGTTTTTCAGCGTGACCGGAAGTTGATTCCCGACGCCGAGAATGCCCAGCCCGTAGCCGTGCAGGAACTCGAAGCTGGGATATTTTTCGCGTAATTCCTCCCAAAGACGCAAGACGCCGAAGTCGTTTTCACGAACGTTCGTGTCGTGAAAAATCACCACGCCGCAGTCCGAAATACAGGGCCGCCATGTCTCGAAATCGTGTTTCACGGCCTCATAAGTATGAAGCCCGTCGATATGCAGCAGATCGATGGATTTTTCGGCAAATGCCGGCCGCGCCTCGTCGAATGAGCTTCGAATCAGTTTGGAAAAATGCGCATATTTGCGGGAGTTATATTGTTCCAGAGTCGCGTAAATCTGGTTGTCGTAAAAGCCCGACTGCGGATCGCCCTTCCATGTGTCCACTGCGGTGCAAGTCGTCTCGGAGCCATGCTTTTCCACGGCCTGACAACACGCCATGTAGGAATAGCCCCAATGCACGCCCAGCTCCACGAAACTCCGGGGACGCAACTGTCCGATCAGCCAAAAAGCGAACGGCGCGTGTTCCCACCAGGCGGAAATCTCCGGTATCCATTCGGGTTCCCAAAAACTCGCAGCCGAAAGGAAATTAGAAGTGGAGTTAGGTTCCATTCTGAACTCCGTCAGCATTCAGCTTTGGAGTTGGGATTGAATGCGTCGGGCCGTTTCGAGGGCTTGCGCGACCGTGGGCTTGAGCACGCAAAAATGGCCCATTTTTCGTCCGGGTCGGCCTTCCAGTTTCCCATAAAGATGTAGCTTGGCATCCGGCTCGCTGAGGATGGGAAGGAAATCTGGCGGCTCGCCATTTTTCCAGAGATCGCCGAGGAGATTGACCATCACTACTGGCGAGAGAAGTTCTGCGGAGCCAAACGGCCAGCCGCAGACAGCGCGCAATTGCTGCTCAAACTGGCTCGTAACGCAGGCGTCGCCAGTGTAATGACCCGAATTATGCGGGCGCGGCGCAAGTTCGTTGACGAGCAATTCTCCGTCTTCGGTGAGAAAAAATTCGACCGCCAGGAGTCCGATCAAACTCAAATCAGCCGCGATATTCGTGGCCAGCTCCGCTGCCTTTTCCTGAATGGAAGCGTCGACGCGCGCGGGCACGATGGAGATGTCGAGAATGTGATGGCTGTGCAAATTTTCCGCCGCCGGAAAGCAACTGCTTTCACCGTCGGCATTGCGCGCGACGAGTACAGACAGCTCGCAAACATGGCCGATCCATTTCTCCAGGACCGCTTTCGGCGTGGCAAACTGGCTCCAGACGGACTCCGTCGATTGCGCGCGGCTGACCTTGAGCTGGCCCTTGCCATCGTAGCCAAAGTCGGCTGTTTTCAGAACGACATCTCCGTCGATTTCCGCCAGAGCAGACTCCAGGTCGGATGCGGAACTAACGATCCGAAACGGCGCCACAGGATAGCCTTTGTGCTGGAGGAAATTTTTCTCCCGCTCACGGTTCTGGCAAATGTGCAGCACCTCGGAACGCGGATGCACCGGCTTATGAAGGGCGATCCGCTCGATGACGGTGGCCGGAATGTTCTCAAACTCGAATGTAACCACGTCCACCGATTGCGCGAAGGTGTCGAGCTGCTCCAGATCGTCGTAGGCGGCTGTAAACTCCCGGTCGGAAATCTGTCCCGCCGGACTCGCGGGCTGCGGCTCAAAGGTGTGCACGCGATAGCCCATTTTCCTCGCAGCCAGAGCAAACATTCGACCCAGTTGCCCACCGCCAAGCAAGCCTATGGTGGACTCGGGTTTGATAATACTTTTAGACATCGCGGCTATTAAGAACATTTGAAAACGGACTGGCCAGTGATTATTCTTTGCCTATGAAAATCCCCCATTTCTGTCTTCTGGCCCTGCTCTGGACGGCTCCGGCCGTTTATTCGCAGGCCAGCACTGCGGCCACTTATTCCGAGGCGCAGCGGGCCTATCTCGTCGGGGACACCGCGACAGCGAAGGAGAAATTTGAAGCTGTGCTCAACGCAGAGCCGAATCATCCCGGTGCGAAAAATTATCTGAAGTCAATCCTCGCGGCGGAGAAAAAGGACAAAAAATCAACGCTTTCCACCCAGCTCGCGACTTTGATTGTTCCCAAAGTCACCTTCAAGGAAGCGTCTTTCGACTCAGTTCTGGATTATCTCAAGGTGAAGGCAGCGGGGCTTTCCGCGAACAAAGTCACACCCAGCTTTGTGCTCCATCTGCCACCCGATTTCGCGAAGCAAACGCCGATCACACTCGACCTGAGCAACGTCCCGTTTACTGAAGTACTGCGCTATCTCGGCGAGCTGACCTCGACGAAATTCGAGATTCAGCAATACGCCATCGTGGTGTCGCTGAAGAGCTAGTTGTTGCTCATTCCCTCGCTCCACTCCTTGATCTTCGGTGCCTGCGCCTCAAAGAGTGGCTTGGTGTCGTCGAGGATCTCAATGGACTTGATTTTGTCGCCCTTTTCAATCTTGTTAATCACGTCCTGACCTTTCGTGGTCTTGCCGAAAATGGTGTGGCGGTCGTTCAAGTGCGGCGTCGGCACATGGGTGATGAAAAATTGCGAGCCGTTGGTCGCCGGACCCGCATTAGCCATCGCCCAAACACCCGCTTTATCGAAGCGCAGAGTCGGATCAAACTCGTCCGCAAATTTGTAACCTGGACCGCCGGTACCATTCCCTTTCGGGTCGCCGCCTTGAATCATGAAATCAGGTATCACGCGGTGAAAAGTGAGGCCGTCGTAGAAGCGTTTCTCGGCGAGGTTCAGGAAATTCGCCACGGTCATAGGGACTTTGGAGGCGAAAAGCGTGGCCTCGATGTCGCCCTTGTCCGTGTGCAGGACAACACGGATGTCTTTGAGCGGCGCGGTCTCCGCATGAAGTGGGGCGAGGGTGAATCCGAGAAAAACAACGAGCGTGCTAAGGAGGAATTTCATGGCCGAGCTTACGCGGGAGAGAGCGGCTTGTCTAATTCTCGTGACGGAGAAAAAATCGCGATTTTCCTATTTGGTGCGCGCCCCATTTCTTGTCTAAAGTCTTTCCCATGTCCTCACCCCGCGGCCCTGTCCAGATCGGCCTCATCCAAATGTCCTGCTCGGCGGTTCCCTCTGAAAATGTGGACAAAGCCACCGAGCGTATTCGTGCCGCCGCCGCGCTGGGGGCGCAGATCATTTGCCTCCAGGAATTGTTCACCTCGCTCTACTTTTGCCAGGCCGAAAAGCACGAGTATTTCGCCCTCGCGGAATCGATTCCTGGTCCCACTACCAACCAGCTTTGCGCCCTCGCGAAAGAACTGAAAGTCGTTATCGTGGCGTCGCTCTTCGAGAAGCGGGCCGAGGGCCTCTATCACAACACCGCCGCGATCATCGACGCCGACGGGACGTTTCTCGGGAAATATCGCAAGATGCACATCCCCGACGACCCGCTTTTCTACGAGAAATTTTATTTCACTCCGGGCGATCTCGGCTTCCGCTCGTGGCAGACCAAATACGCGAAGATCGGTGTCTGCGTTTGCTGGGACCAATGGTATCCCGAGGCGGCCCGACTCACGGCGTTGAGCGGCGCGGAGATTCTGTTTTACCCGACCGCCATCGGCTGGCATCCGTCGGAAAAAGCCCACTATGGCGAGCGCCAGCATTCCTCGTGGGAAACCATCCAGCGCAGTCACGCCATCGCGAACGGCTGTTATGTAGCCGTGCCAAATCGAGTTGGAGTCGAAACGCCGGAAGGCGGCGACGGCATCCAGTTCTGGGGTCAGAGTTTCGTGGCCGATCCCTCGGGCATGATCCTGAAAAAAGGCTCCATCGATCAGGAAGAAATTCTCATTGTAGAAGCCAATCTCGGCACGCTGGATACGCAGCGCACCCACTGGCCATTTTTGCGCGACCGCCGCATTGACGCGTATGGCGATCTCACCCGCCGCTATATCGACTAACATTCCGATGTCCTCCCCCACTCCAGCCAGTCTCGGTTATCGCATGCCCGCGGAATGGGAGCCCCACGCTGCCACGTGGTTTTCCTGGCCGCGCCCCGAGGGAATCAGCTTTCCGGATTCCTACGAAACCGTCCTGCCTGCTCTCACGCAAATGGTGGACGCCCTGCGCGAATCGGAGCCGGTAAACATCAACGTTCCTAACATGGACGTCGAGCAGATGGTGCGTCGGCAGTTGAGTTCCATCGATATCAGCCACGTCACTTTTCGCCATATTCCCACTAACGAATGCTGGTGCCGCGACCACGGCCCGGTCTTTGTCAAACGCGACTCGGATCAATCCATCGC
The DNA here is from genome assembly GCA_038230215.1 of Chthoniobacterales bacterium. Lineage (GTDB taxonomy): Bacteria > Verrucomicrobiota > Verrucomicrobiia > Chthoniobacterales > DASVRZ01 > DASVRZ01. The sequence goes on from JBBRNR010000005.1 coordinate 98,774, forward strand.
CATCGTCGATTGGGATTACAATGCCTGGGGCTGGAAATATCCGCCTGTAGACTTCGATGAAGATGTGCCCTCGCGAGTCGGCGAATTGTTAGGAATGGATGTTTTCTACCCGCGTATCGTAATGGAGGGCGGATCGATCGACGTGAATGGCTCGGGCACTTTGCTAACCACCAGTGCTTGCCTGTTGCACCCAAATCGCAACCCGAACCTGAACAAGGCGCAGATCGAGGAGAAACTGCGCGACTATCTGGGCGTCCGTCATTTTCTCTGGCTGGACGACGGCATTGTGGGCGACGACACCGACGGCCATATTGACGATATTAGTCGTTTCGTGGATCGCTCAACCGTCATCACAGTGGTCGAGGAAGATCCGGCGGATGCCAACTACGAGCCGCTCCAGCACAACCTGCATCTGCTCAAGGAAATGCAAGTCGAGGACGGCACACCACTGCATTTGCTAACCTTGCCAATGCCGTCCGCGGTTATCAAGCAAGAGCAGCGGCTTCCTGCCAGTTACGCGAATTTCTACATTGCCAACAAAGTCGTCCTGCTCCCGATTTTTAACCAACCGACTGACGCGTGGGCGACCGCCGTTTTACAGCAGGCTTTCCCCACCCGGCGCATCGTAGGCATTGATTGCCGCGAACTCATCTGGGGCCTAGGCGCTTTTCACTGCCTCTCGCAACAGCAGCCCTCCTAGTGGACCTTGAGTAGCGTTCCGCTCAACAACAGGATGGCGACGGAGAAATAAATCACCAGTCCCGTCACGTCGACGAGGGTCGCCACTAGTGGCGCGGAGGATGTGGCAGGGTCGAGTCCGAATTTCTTCAAAATAAACGGGAGCATTGAGCCCGAGAGCGATCCCCAGAGGACGACGCCAATGAGCGAAAGCGAAACTGTCGAGGCGATGAGTAGCCAGTGCGGGCCGTATTGCTGACTGAAAATCGTCCACACGCAGATGCGGGTGAATCCGATCACGGCAAGAATCATTCCTAACATGAGACCAGATAAAATTTCCCGTCGCATCACCCTCCACCAGTCAATCAACGTCACTTCGCCCAGCGCCATCGCACGGATGATGAGCGTTGTCGCCTGCGAGCCAGAGTTGCCGCCGCTGGAAATAATCAGCGGCATAAAAAGAGCTAGTACTGTCGCCCGCTCGATCACGGTTTGAAAAAGCCCGAGCGCTGTTGCGGTTAGCATTTCGCCGATGAACAGGATGACTAACCATACCGCGCGCTTCTTGATCATGCGGAAGAGAGAGATGTCTAGGTAAGGCTCGTCCAGCGCCTCCATGCCGCCCAGTTTCTGGATGTCCTCCGTGGTCTCCTCCTCGGCGACATCGAGAATGTCATCGACGGTAACGATGCCTACTAACTTCCCTTCAGAGTCCACCACCGGGAGCACGGTGCGGTCGTATTTTCGGAAGATCGTCACCGCGTCGCCCTGCAAGTCCGTGACTTTCAATGGCTCGACATAGTTTCCCTGGAGAGCGCCGACTAACATGTCCGTGGGCTTGAGCAAAAACTCGCTGATCCTAACATCATTGACTAACATTCCCGAAGGGTCGACGACGTAAACCACGTTTAGGGTCTCGCTGGCGTGGCCGTGTTTCCTAATAAAATCCAGGACGTCGGAAACACGCCAGTCCTGTCTGACTGAAATGAAATCAGGCGTCATCAAACGCCCAACGCTTTCCTCCGGGTAGTTCAGCAGTGCCTGCGCCACGGCGCGTTCCTTCGGTGTTAGAAGGCGGAGCAGTTGCGAGACAACATTCGCAGGCAACTCCTCGAGTAGGGCCGTGCGATCGTCGGGCGACATCTCGTTGAGGATGCCGACGACTTGCTCCTGGCCCATGGCATGGAGCAACGCTGTTTGCGTGTCGACATCGAGGTATTCGAAGGTGTCGGCCGCGATGGTATGCGGCAAAACGCGGAAGAAAATGACTTGTTCTTCGACATCTAGATCAGAAAGCAACTCGGCCAGGTCCGCCACAGGCCAGTCTGTGAAAACGGAGCGCAGCGAGGTGAAATCCCTCTGGGAAATCATCTCTCGAATCTCAGGAGCGAGGAGTTTGCCGACCATTCCCCAGCTTTAAAGCGTGGAAATTTCCTCGCAAGCAAGAAATGGATAAACTTCCACAGAGGTGACACGTCCAGAGGCGAGTTCCATAGGCATCACCAGCATGAAGTCCTCACAGTGGACTCAAACTCGAATGTTAGGTTTCCTCTGCTAACAAAAAAGAGCGGCCCAGTTTCCCGGGCCGCCCTCTAAGTTGGAATGGTTAGTTTATTCAGCAGCGGCAGTGAAGCGGCCGGGGCCAGTCTGCTGCACACCCTTGAGCTTGTAGATTCGGATCGAAACGATGCGTTTCGGCTCGGGATGGGTGAATTGATAGTTCTTTTTGATCAACGCGTCGGTGATTTCCGCGCAGCTCAACGGGCGCTTGGAGCGCTTGAGAACGGAAACGACAGCGGCGGAAAGAGGACCGCTAGGAGAAGTGACGCGACCGCGACCTTTCTTCGGACCGGTCTTAGCCACCTTGGGGGACGATGACTTCGCTGCTTTGGCTGGCGCGACTTTCGCTGTCTTGGCTGGCTTTGCAGACTTGGTGGCTTTGACAGGTTTGACGGCCTTTACAGGTTTAGTGGGCGCGGCGGCTTTGACGATTTTCTTGGCCGCAGTTTTGGAGGCGGCTTTCTTGACGGGTTTAAGTGTAGCTTTTTTAGGCATGGCCGCATATTAGTAAAGTTTTTAGCTAATGCAAATCCTATCTATGCATTACAGCTAGAAATTTATCAGGCTAGCACTTTGTTAGGAATTTTCATCCATGCTAGCCATCGCAGGCTAATATGATCTAGCTATTTACTAACTGAAGCAGATGAAGTGCCGCCAGTCGCGTTCCTTTCCCTAGGTTAGTGTCCTCCTGCGTCGCAGCTTCCCCTAGCGCCCAGACCAGGTCCCAGACGATCCTTTACAAAGCACGATCTCTCGTTACACTAGACGGCTCTACCTATGTTAAACGTCTCCATTTACCTGCTATTCGGCATTCTGATCATCACCGCCGTGCTCATGGTCCTGATCGTTCTGATGCAACGCCCGAAAAACGAGGGCCTCGGCGCTTCCTTTGGCGGAGGCATGACGCAGGATCTTTTCGGAGCCCAGACCACCAATGTCCTTCAGAAATTTACCGTTTACCTCGGCGCCATCTTTTTCGGCTCCTGCCTCCTCCTCACCATTCTTTACTCAAAATCCTCCACCCAGCAGTCGGCCATTCAAAAGCAACTCGCCGCCACTGCAACCGCGAAGAAATTGCTCCCCGTTTCTTCCCCGACGCCGCAGGCCGCCATCGTCGCCACCCCTACCGCGTCCCCGACTCCAGCCGCGCCTACGCCGAGTGCGACTCCGACATTTGAGGCGACTCCGACTCCCCTCGCAGCGTCCGCTCCGGAGGCCGCGAATCCCGTTCCAACTGTGGAACCCGCCGCCTCACCTACTCCTGCGGCTGCCCCTACCACCACTCCGTAAACTTCCCTCCTTAATCGGGTGATTCGCCACTTCACCAGCAAAATTCCTCGCCCGATGATACCTTTCCGAGGGTGGGCTTTGCTGGCCTTTGCCGCCCTCAGTTTCGGCTGCTCACCCGTCGCGAAACGGGCCGACCTCGCCTTTCTCAACGGGGCCGAGCCGGAGTCGATTGACCCCGCAGTCATCACTGGACAGCTCGACGGACGCGTGGCTTACGCCCTGTTCGAGGGGCTAATGGCCTACGGTCCAGACGGCGTTCCGCAGCCCGGCGTGGCGGAAACTTATGAGATTTCCCCAGACGGCTTGGTTTACACATTTCATTTAAGGCCAAATGCGAAGTGGTCGAACGGAAAACCCGTCACCGCCCAAGACTTTGTCGGCTCTTGGAAACGCGTCCTCGAACCCGCCCAAGCCGCCGAATACGCCTATCAACTCCACTATTTGAAAAATGGTCGCGCCTATAACGAAGGCATGCTAAAGGATTTTTCCCAAGTTGGAGTGCGTGCCACCGATGATCGGACTTTGATAGTTACCTTGGAAAATCCAACGCCGTTTTTCCTAGGACTTTGCTGCTTTTGCACGCTGCTTCCGGTTCCCCTCGAGACGATTCAAAAATATGGCGAAGATTGGATCAAGCCTGGCAAAATCGTCGGCAACGGCGCGTTCACACTGGAAGAATGGAAGCTAAACGACCACATCCGACTCCGTAAAAGTCCGACGTATTGGAACGCCGCTAACATTCGCCTAAACACAATCGACGTCCTTCCGATCGAGAACTCGATGACGGCTTACAATTTTTACAAATCCGGCGTCGCCGACCTGATGATGGACAAGGGTCTCACACCGCCCGCGCTGATGTCGGAGTTGAAAAAAATGCCCGACTTCCACTCCGCCCCGTTCCTCGGCAACTACTTCATTCGTTACAACGTCACGCATCCGCCCTTCAACGACGCGCGGGTGCGGCTCGCCTTTTCTCTCGTCATCGACAAGGATTTAATCGTGAACAAAATCACCCGCGCAGGCGAAATTCCCGCGACCAGTTTCGTTCCACCTAAGACGGCCGGTTATCATTCGCCGCCCGGGTATGCGCGCGATCCAGACAAGGCTAGGCAACTGTTAGCCGCTGCCGGTTATCCTGGGGGAAAAGGATTTCCGCTCATCGAGTATCTCTACGACGACAAGAAAATAAACGAGAATATCGCGGTGGAACTCCAAGCCATGTTTCAGCGCGAACTGGGAGTACGAGTCGGCTTGAAACGTCAGGAATGGAAAGTTTATCTCAACTCCCAGAACCGGCTCGACTACGATTTTTGCCGCAGCAGCTGGGTCGGCGACTACAATGATCCTAACACCTTCATGGACATGTTTGTGACCGACGGCGGCAACAACCGCACCAGCTGGTCCAATCAACAATACGACACTTGGATCGCCGCCGCCGCGAAGGAGCTGGATTCTAACAAGCGTTACGATATTTTTCGCCTGGCGGAGACATTGTTAGTCAGCCAGGAGGCGCCCATTTGCCCGCTCTATTATTATGTGGGCATCCAGCTTTACGACTCCGTGAAATGGGGCGGCATCCAGTCCAACGTTCTCGACGAGCACCCGCTGCGTACCATTTACCGGAAGGCTCCCTAACTCCAATGGACCGTCTAACCTTTGGCCTTTTTCGCATCGCTGTCTGGCTGCTGGAACGGCTGCCCATTCGAGTTGCATTCCAATCTGGACGACTGTTAGGACTCATCGGCTACTATCTCGCGTTCTCCAGTCGCAAGACGGCACTGGCGAATCTAACCATCGCTTTCGGACGGGAGAAATCCAAGTCTGAACGTCGCCAGCTCGCTCGCGCTCACTTTCAAAACCTCGCGGCTAACATCTTCGCCGTCCCCGCGCTTTCGCGTCTGAGTCGCGAGGAAATCCAGGAGCGCATCGTCCTCGAAAACGACGCCACTGTTAGGAGACTGCAAAGCGAGGGTACCGGCACGATCTGGGTGCTCAACCACATGGCGAATTGGGAGCTCATCGCGCAGATCATGTTTCTCTTCGAGGGCACGGGGCTCACCGCGATCTATCAGCGTCTCGGCAACCCACTAATGGATGAGTATGTTAGGAAAAAGCGGGCTCGTTTCGGCATTCACATGGTCGAGCGCAAGGAGGGTTTTAATGAATCCATCGCCGCTATCAGACGCGGCGGCATCGCTGGCGTTTTGATCGATCAACATGCGGGTGACGGTGGAGTCTGGACGCCGTTTTTCCAGAAGCTAGCTTCGACCTCGCCGCTGGCCGCATTGTTGGCTGCCCGCTCCGGCGGCGTGCTCATTCCGGTCAGCGTCCAGACCACCGGCGTGGCGCGCTGGAAGATTATTTTCGAGGAGCCGCTGCCGCCCGTGCGCCGCGATGTGGACCAGACCACCGCCCAACTCAATCTCGTTCTCGAAAAACAAATCCGCCGCAGTCCGCACGAGTGGTTCTGGGTCCACGACCGCTGGAAAATACCGTCGCCGGAATTTCTTCTCTCGAACACGAAGCGCTACAAACGCGGCATCGTTCTGCCCGAGGGAATGACGTTCGCCGAACTCCAGCCTTTTCGCCTCGTCGTACGTTCCAGCAACTGGCTGGGCGACGCCATCATGACAGTCCCCGCCGTGCGCGCGATGAAACATGGGCGGCCCGACTTGCATCTCACCGTCCTCTGCCGCGAAAAACTCACCGACCTATGGAGGCTCGTCCCGGAGGTGGACGACGTCATCGGCATCCGTCCGGGCCAGGGTGTTTTCTCTGTGGCGAGAAGGTTGCGCGGGAAATTTGACGCTGGCGTCATCCTGCCCAACTCCATGCGCAGTGCGTTGGAACTCCGGCTCGCCGGTTTGCCGCGCCGCGCCGGCTACGACCGCCAGGGGCGTAAATTTTTTCTCAACCAGATCATCAAGGACCCGAAACGCGTCGGGCCGCCGGAGCACCAGAGCCTGCATTATTTGCGGCTGGCCGCAGCCATCGGCGCTAACCTCGACTACGCCAGCTTCCCTGCGATCATCCGGCATAAACCCTACGCCCCGATCCGACTCGCACTCTGCCCCGGTGCCGAATACGGACCCGCCAAACGCTGGCTTCCCGAGCGATTTGCCGCCGTCGGACAAGCCGTCGCCCAACGCCGTCATTGCGAATGGGTCATCCTCGGCACCGCCGCCGACAGCGAGATCGCTGACTCGATCGCCACCCAGATCGGGCCGAGCGCGAAAAACCTGGCGGGCAAAACCACCCTTGCCGAACTGATCGAGACGCTCGGCAAATGCAGCGCACTGCTTACCAACGACACCGGCACCATGCACCTCGCCGCGTTGCTCGGAGTGCCCACGATCTCCATTTTTGGTAGCACCGAACCGCTCCTCACTGGTCCGATGGGCCCGAACCACCGGGTCATCCGCCACCAAGTGGAATGCAGCCCCTGCTTCCTGCGCGAGTGCCCCATCGACTTCCGCTGCATGAACGCCGTGCAAGTTGATGAAGTCACCGAGGTCGTGCTCAAAACCATTGGTGGGTAACAACCCATCATGAACGACATCTACCGTTGACCCAGTTGCGGACGCCCACTCGTCAAGACCCTCGCGGAAGGCGACGGCATCCTCTGGAACTGCCCCGGCTGCGAGGGGCGCGCCGTCACCATTAGCTTACTGCGGAGGGGCGTGGAAACGGCATTCATCAACTACCTTTGGCACCAGGCGCGTGAAAATCGGGGCGCTGTCGGCTCGCGCACCTGTCCCTCCTGTTCCAAACGCATGGCCGTCGCGACAGTGCCCATCTCTGAGGAAACGCCCCTTGTTCTCGACATCTGCCCCGCCTGCCAGTTCGTGTGGCTCGACGCCGGGTAAACCGCACAAATGCCGGCCCGCGCTCCCAATCCTGCGCCTACAACCCCACCCGCGCTCCCCCCCGCGTCGCGGGAAGCGGTGGCTTTGGCCCAAGTGGAAGCCCTTGCCACTCGCGCACAGACTCCCGATCCCTACGGCCGCATCGCAGACCGTTGGCCAGAAATCCTCCTCTGGGAAATCGCTCGCATTCTCCTGCGGTTCTAGCCGCTTTTCTACCAGAAGCTGCCATCCTTCCCGGTGCGTGTTTTCTAGCTCAACAGCGGCAGCAAATAGCCGAGGAGATCCGAGATGGCGATACGCTCCTGACGTCCGTCATCACGGTGGCGCAGAGTCACAGTGTCCTTTAACTCAGGGCCTTTTTCTCCGAGGGTGTCGAAGTCGATGGTGAGTCCGAATGGCGTTCCCGCTTCGTCCTGGCGCGCGTAACGTTTCCCGATGGAACCGCCCTCGTCGTAGAAGCAGGTCATGTGTTTTTTCAACAGGTCATAAACTTCGCGGGCTTTGGCGACGAGTTCGGGTTTGTTTTTCAGAAGCGGAAAGATGCCAACTTTCACCGGGGCGATGCGCGGGTGAAATTTCATGATCGTGAGCGTCTCGGTGTTGCCTTTGGCGTCGGTTTTTTCGACTTCGGTGAAGGCGTTGGCGAGGATCGCCAGAGCAAGGCGGTCGAGGCCGGCGCTGGGTTCGATGACGTGCGGAACGTAGAAACCTTTCAGCAATCGCTCGCAAAAAAGCGAGGCTTCCTCGGGCGATTTATTGCGCTCAGCCCAATCGGATGTAACTCGACTCAAAAACGCAGTCTTTTGTTCGTCTGTCAGTTTTAGCGCGGCGGCACGGAGTTCGTCGTCGAAGACTTCGAGCGGTTTGCCGCTGGCGCGCTGGTGAGCATGCAGATCGAAGTCGCCCCGGGCCGCAATGCCTTCGAGTTCCTCGGTGCCGAAGGGAAATTTGAAGAGAATATCGACGCAGGCGCGGGCGTAATGGGCAAGTTCTTCTTTCGTTTGCCAATGGTAATCGAGCACGTCCGAGCCAAGGCCTATGCCCGCGTAATAAGCGGTGCGTTCCTTGACCCAATAACGATGCCACATATCCCAGCCCCAGTCGGGTTGTGGGGTGCTGAGGTTGGCCGTTTCGCTGTATTCGGCGACTTGACCGTGAATAAGTTGCACGGCTTCGTCTGGCGGGATGAAAAATTCGAGTTCCATCTGCTCGAATTCACGCGAGCGAAAGGTGAAGTTGCGCGGTGTGACTTCATTGCGAAAGGCTTTTCCGATTTGGCCGATGCCGAAGGGGACTTTGACCCGTGAGCTGTCCACGACGTTTTTAAATTGGACGAAAATCGCCTGGGCGGTCTCGGGGCGGAGATAGGCTTTGTCCTCTTCAGACGCAGTGGCACCAACGAAAGTGTGAAACATCAGGTTGAATGGCTTTGGCTCAGTCAGTTGCGCCCCATTTTCAGGGTTGAAGGCGCGGGAGTTTTCGATTTTTTCCGTGGTCTCGCCTATCAAAACCGGAACCGGGATGCCTCGCTGCTGATAGAATTGAATGCCGACTTTGCGTGCGCTTTCGGCGGGCTTTCCTTGTGCGAGAAGAACGGAAAAAGGTTCCATGACCACTTGTGCAGGATTGTGTGCCTCTTCGGCTCCCGTCCATTTGTAAACGATTCCTGACTGCAACTCAACGTGATCGGAGCGAAAACGCTTCTTCGTCACCAGACAGTCGCTCATGGGGTCGGAGAAAGTCGCGGTGTGGCCCGACGCCTGCCAAACCTTGGGATGCATGATGATACTGGCATCCAGCGGCACGACGTCCTCGCGCTCGCGCATCATGGCGTTCCACCAAGTGGTGCGCAGATTGCGCTTCAACTCCGCGCCGAGAGGGCCGTAATCCCAGAAGCCGTTGATGCCGCCGTAAATCTCGCTGGATTGAAAAATGAAGCCGCGCCGCTTGCAGAGGCTGACGATTTTCTCCATGCGTTCGTTGATAGTGCTGTCTTTGGCCATAGGGACGAAAAGGAGAACCGCGTCGCGCTACAAAGGCAACTAAAAAGGTTGCTGTTTGTTTCCTGAAATCCACGGTTATGTTTGTAGTCGCTTCTCCGAGTGCAAATCCCTCATCGCGCAGACGGGTTTCGTTCTGCTGACCACCCGCAGGTGGGGCGGACGCGCGTTGTCCGTGCTTGCGTCGCATCACGTCGTCCTGACCCGGCGCGAGCAATTGCTACCGATTTACCATCGGATTCTTGGTTGAAGAAAAATAAACCGCCCGACTGGGTGAGTAAATGCCCGCGACATGTTAAGCGGCAGCGTGGAGGCGTTAATTTATTCAACGTATGCCTGTCTTCCCACAGGAAGCGTTGGTGAAGGCCGCCCCAGATGCCGCCTGTTTAGTGCCCGCTCAGTTGTCCGCTCAACGCCCGTAAAGGCACTGGGTGAGATAGCCGGAGATGGCGGTCGAGCGGTTTTCGGCGCGAAGGGTGGCGATCTTCGAGCGGTCCACGGCGAGAGCGCGGTCCCAGAGCCAGGTGAGGTTGTTGCCGCTGACGGTGAGCACGTCCTGAATGTTTTTCGGGTCGTCGGTGCGCGGGGCTTTCACGTCGAAACAAATGATGCCGTCCCATTTTGTGTCCTGCAAGACGACGCAGAGGGCGAGGTCTTTGACGGGCTCGGTGTAGCCGAAAGGAAGGTCTTGGTCGTAGCGCTGGCCGTCCTGCGCATTGAGATGGATGTGGAAAAGCTTGCCCACTTCGAGGCACATCTCGATGTCCCAGAGGTAGTCGAGCCCAGCGATGCGGCTGTGGGCGGTCTCGGGGTTCAAGCCGAAGAGCGGCTGGACGGAGGGGTCGAGGCGGCTGATGAGGTAGAGGGCCTCGCCGACGTTAGCAAGATACATGTTGGCGCGGGGCTCGTTTGGTTTTGGTTCGAGTGCGAAGCGAATGGAACTCCCGTATTTTTCGAGAGCGTATTGGCCGACGGCGTTAAAGCCCTCGACGAGGCGTTGAAAGGAGTCGCGTCCATTCTTTGCGAGGACGAAATCGAACCCTTCGCGTCCGTTCCAGAAAACCATCGTCTCGGCTCCCAACACTTTCGTGGTGTCCACGGCGAGTTTGGCATTGGCCAGACCTTTGGCTCGAATAGAGGCGTCGTTGGAGGTCATCGCGCCATCCTTAAAGATCGGATCGGCAAAGAAGGACGGCGTATACATCGCGCACTTGAGGCCGCATTTTTCCGCCACTGCGAGTGCCTTCTCGGCGTCGGTCGCAGGGATTTCCGAATCATGCGCTTCAAACCACGACATTCCGGCCTCGGCCAGCATGGGAATACGATCAATGAAGGGAATCGCCTCGCGAGTGGGGCCGCCAAAAGGATCGCCACCGGGTCCGAGATTCCATACGCCTGCTCCGACGCCTTGTTTGCCTGCTTTGTTTTTGAGTTGAAAGGACATGATTATAGGGAGTGAAATTTACAATAAATGGGACGGACATTTAAGCATTGAGGGGCAGGTCCGACAATCCGTTTATTTCGAAAGGGTGCGCTCGGTAGCAAGTTATGTTCAATAACCCGCATCCAACGCGAAGTCAGCTTGGGTCGGCCGCAGGAAGCATAAACCGAAAGGTCGCTCCGGCGCCGATGCAGCTCTCGACAGAAATCTGGCCGCCGTGGGCTTCGATGATTTGCTTGAAAATAGCCAGGCCCAGTCCGGTGCCCGCTCGCTCCGGATCGGGGTCGGTCTCGGATTTTTCAAATATTTTTTCCAAGCGCTCCGGCTCGATTCCGGCTCCGTTGTCACGAACCCAGCATTCCACTTTTCCTTCTGTCGCGGCGGCACCGACTTCGATATCGCCCCCAGGGGCGAATCGCGCAGAGTTGCTAACCAAGTTTTGCAAAGCCCGCGTGAGCAAACCAGCGTCGGCATGGATCACCAGATCATGCGGGACAGAGTTGTGGATTTTGATTCCGGCTGCCTCGGTGACGGGTTGCAAATCCTGCAGAAGCCGGTGCACGAGCGGCCAGAGATCGAAATTGCGGCGAACCAAATGCAACTCGTCCGCGTCGCGCGGATGCTTTTCTTCGTCCATTACCCGGCTAATCAATTCCTCGATGCGCTGCACATTGCGCAGCAGCACGCGGAGCATTTCAGCTGCCTCGTCTGGGTCCGGTTTCTCCGCCAGTAAAGCGGCCGTAAGGGTTATCGCGTTGAGCGGAGTGCGAACGTCATGGGCGATAAAAGCGAAATGCTCGTCGCGCCGACGCTGTAATTCGGCCGCTTGCTCCTGGGCATACGTATCGACTGCCAGCGCGACCGCAGCGTCGATAATGTGGTTGATGACCCGAAATTCGGCGGCACCGAGATTAATCCCGGCGCTCTCCGCCAAGTCATGCACAGCATCGCGCAAGATATTGTACTCGATGACAACTTCCTTGATGCCGAAACCAGCGGCAAGACGCTGAATGCCGTGTTCCTGGGGACTGCCCGGGTTGAGTTTCATGCCGGTCGACTCGTCGCAATGCGCGATCGCGACGATCATTTCATCGATGAACTGCGGGATGTGATCGCGCAGGGTCGGACCATCCAGATGCGCGGCTCCCGGCAGCGCGGTGACGACCGATTGCCACTCGGCGAAAAGAGTCGTCTTGTGTTTACGAAGGACGACAGCCAGTTCGGCAAGCGGGTGGGTCATGGAGGATTAAGGAAAAAGAGCAGCTAGGCTAGCTCATTCCCGCGCAGAAACAAGTAGGGCTGTTAGAGCGGGTTGACTCCAGTGGAATGAAAGTCCGCTCAAGCGAAATCTAACTGCCGTAGGAACTTTCCACGCGGTGGGAGACGTCTTTGTAGCCGTAATCGACCTCGTAGATTTGTTTGAAACAATCGAGCGACTCCTCTTTTTTGCCCATCTGCTCGAAGACTTGGCCGAGATTGTAAAGGATGTCTTTTTTCGTGCTGTCCATCACGAGAATCTCCTTGGCCGCGTCCTCGAAAGTACGGACGGAGAGATCAAGCATACTAAGATTTTGATAGCAGCGACCGAGCAGATTCATCGCGCGGAGGCGGACGTTTGGGCTCTTGCGGGCGCTTTGGAGCTCGGGGATTGCCTCGCGATACGCGCCGGTGTTGACGAGTACTTCGCCCAGCTCGAAATGCAGCATGAGGTCGGTCGGATTTTTTTCAACCCGTTTGCGGGCTTCGCCCAAAAGCGCCTCGGCGCGCAGTCGGCGATACTCGGCCAAATTCGACTCGTGTTCCGCTCTGGCGGGATCGGTCGGATTGGCGTCGAGAAATTCCTCGTAAGCCCGGATGTTGTCGTCGTAGAGCTTCATCTGCAGGTCGGTAGCCTTGCGGACGAGTGTGGCATCGGTGTTTTGCGTGAGCGATGCGGCGTAGGTGAACCACTGCACCGCCGTGGGCAGATCGCCTTTTTGCTCAAACAAGCCGGCCATTTTTCGGACTACGTCGATATTGGCTGGATTCTCGTTGTAGCGGATGGTCAGTTCGGCGAGCTGGTTTTCGATCATCTCCTCGGAACGCACCGCGCGATTTTGCTGCTCCAGCGACGTGGCCAGATCCTTGTCCACGATCAGATCGCGATAATCCTTTGTGCCGCCCGATTCCGCCACGGCCTCCCAGCCGCCGCTTTTCATCGAGGCTGCGGCTGCGGCGTCCTTGCCAAACTTCACCGCGGCGATGTCGTTACGGTTGATCTCGACGAGCTCATTATAGACTTCGACCGCCTTTGTCGGCTCCCCGTGCTCGTAATAAAGTTTCCCGAGTTCATGGAGAACCTTGACGTGTTTCGGATTTCCATCGCGCAGGGTTTCCATGGCAAACCGCGCGGTCTCATACAAATCCAGGGCGAGCGCGCCTTCTTTGATGACCTCGTTGGCCTGCGTGTTGTAGGGGTCGGTCTCGAGAATTTTCTCTGCAGCATCCATCGCGGCGGCGGGATCTTTTTTAAGCAGACCCTGCGCTTTCATCGCGCCGATGGGAGAACCGCCCTTAAGTCCGCCAAAGAAGCCTTTTTTCTCCTTAATCTGGCCGACCTCGACTTTGCGCAACACCTTGCGTCCGTCGATAAAGCCTGGCTCCTCGCGAAGCACGTCTTGCAGCAGCGTGATGCCGTATTGGTAGTTCTTAAGCTCGAGCGCCTGAATGGCCTTAAGATAATTACTCCGGGCTTGGGAGGAGAGTTGTTTTTCGGTTTTGGGAGGAGGCATGGGGAGAAATAGACGACCTGCGCGAGGTCAGGTTAAATTATTTGGAGCCGTCCTGCGTTTTCAGCTTGGCAGGAGCGGTGAAGGCTTGGAAACGGGCGTATTCGGATTTGGCGTTTTTGCTGTAATCCTTAATGAAATCCTTCGAGCCGTACTCGAAAAAGATGACAAAAGACAAGGTAAACACGGCAAATAATGCCACCCAGAAAAGTTTGCGGAGTAAGCCCATGCTGCTGATTGTAAATTGGCTGTCCGAAGCGTCAACGAGGATTTCGGTCGAAGTGAGTTAGAACCGTCCCAGCCACTCCGCCAAGCCGTACCTCGTGGCAACGAGTTGCGTGGCTCCGGCTCTTTCGTCTTCCGTGAGGGCGATGGAAGTCGCCTCAGCAGCGAATCCATCGGCGAAAGCGCGTGCCCAGTTGGGTTCCATCGGAATCTCCTGAATGCTTCCCTGATGCAGCAATCCGTGTCGCGTCCGGCGTTGGGCGGCACCAGCGATTTTTCGTCCGTCGAGCATTAAATCCCCGATCACCGGGCTCTTAAAACAACCTTCGCCCGCGACGGTGGCCGATGTGGCGAGTTCCAATGTGATGCCACAAGCTGCCCTGACGATTTCCTGAATGGCCCGATGAATTTCCACGTAACTCCCCGTGCGTCCGGCCCGCGCCAACTCGTGCTCCACCGGGATGATCAGGCTGTAAGTCCAGTCTGCGCCATGATCGACTAGGCCGCCGCCCGTCCAGCGGCGCATCAGCGGGAGACCGGGACGCAGCGTGCGTGCCTCCGCGAGTTTCTCAAAATAGCCCAGCGTCACGGTCGGCTCCGACCAGCGATAGACCCGCAGCGTGGGAGTTGCAACACGATGCAAAAGCATTTCATCGACCGCCATATTCCACGCGCCATCGCCCGGAACCGGGTCATCTATCACGCGCAAACGCTCGAAAATCATCGCGTCATCATGCTTTGCCGGTTGGCAAGCGCAAGATCGAGGTGTAAAACCATTTCTCCTATGGCAAAACTCGCACTTGGCAAAGGTCTCGGAGCCCTGATTACTCCCAAAGTCGCCACCCCGACGCCGATTGTCAGCGATGGCGAGCGAGTCGAAATGATCCCGGTCGGCAGTCTGGTCGCGAGTCCGTTTCAGCCGCGACGGGAGTTTAAGGAGGAGCCGCTCCAGGAGCTCGCCGACTCGATCCGGGAACGCGGCATCATCCAGCCGCTGATCGTTCGCAAAGTCGGGCCGAAGTTTGAATTGATCGCCGGCGAACGCCGCTGGCGCGCCGCCCAACGTGCCGGTCTGGCCGAGGCTCCGGCCATCGTTCGCCAGGCCACGGATCGCGATGTACTGGAACTGGCGCTGATCGAGAATTTGCAGCGAGCGGACTTGAATCCGATTGACGAGGCCCAGGCATTTGCCCGGCTCGCGGAGGAGTTTGATTTGCGCCAGGAGGACATCGCCCAACGTGTCGGACGCAGCCGCGCAGGTGTTGCCAATTCGTTGCGCTTGCTCGAGCTGGAACCACAGATTCAGACTTGGCTCACGCAAAATCTAATCACCGTCGGCCATGGAAAAGTGCTCCTCGGCCTGAAGGATCACGAGCAGCAACTGGCTGCCGCGCAGATCGTTTTACGCCAGAGCAGCACCGTTCGCGAAACGGAGGTCATCGTTCAAAATTTCCTCCACAAACACGGCCTTACTCCATCTCCTCGGCGACGTTCCGCCGGACCCACGACGGATCTTTCACCGGCGCTGCTCAACGTCCAGAATCGACTGCAATCGCACTTTGCCACCCACGTCTCGGTGGCGCACGGCGAGAAAAAAGGTCGGATCGAGATCGAATATTATGGGGCCGACGACCTCCAGCGCCTCCTCAAAGTTCTCGGCCTCGCGGAAGAACAATAATCAGGAAATCAGCTGCACAGAACCCGATCTCGTTCGTGTCTGCTCTCAATCCCATCTCCGCCCTCAGGTGGCTCAGATGCATTCTCCTCCTTGCGTTGCTCCTAACATCGGGCTGCAAAAAGAAACCGGCCGTTTTGCCTCCGACTCCGGCTCTGGTTGAAACGCCCAGCCCCCCAGCCCCGTCGGCGACTCCGACCCCGTCTCTCACTCCGCCTCTTCCAGAAAAACACACGCCGCTGACCGCCGTCACCTCGCGCATCGACGGCACACTCGCACTCCAGCGCGCCCGCACCATTTGCAGCCTCGGCTCACGCGCCTATGGCACTCCCGGCTATCGGCAAACCCTCGCCTGGCTGCGCTCTGAACTCACCCGACTCGGCTGGCATACTGTTTACCAAGCCTTCGACACGACCACACCCGTCGGGCCGCGCACCTACACCAATCTCATCGCTACGTGGCCCATCGATAAAGACAACCCAAAGCCCAGCCCCGCCAGTAACCGCCTCATTCTCACCTCGCACTACGATTCCCGTGGTTCCGAGTTTGGCATCTTTCCCGCCGCCAGTTCCGGGGCTGCCGGTTGCGGCATCATTCTGGAACTTGCCGAGCGTCTGGCCGCCGCTCCCGACCTCGCCGCACGGGTCGAATTCGTCTTCTTCGACGGCGAGGAACCCACTCGGCAAATCTCCACCACCGACGGACTTTGCGGCTCCCGTTTTTTTCTCCACAGCCTCGAGGAAAATGGCCAGGCTACCAGCGTTCGCGCCCTGCTGGCCTTCGGGGCCGTCGGCCACACCGGAGCGAAATGGACCATGCCCACGCTCACCAACTCCGTTCTCAACCAGACTCTGCAAACCTTTATCTATCTCCAAAAATGGGGGAGCCAAATCACTCCGCTCGCACGTCCGAGCTGGGGCCCGCATCTCCCTGCCCTCCAAGCAGGTGTGCCCGCCACATTCCTGAACGACGCGCTCTACCCTGCGCTTGGCACGGCCGACGACACCCCGGAGTCGCTCAATGCCGAATCCCTGCGCCGCGCCGCTCTCGCCAGCCTGCAACTTCTCCAGCTTCCGCCGCAGGCCGCCACCCCGGCGACAAAATCAAACTAGCGCATTGACGCGCCCCCTCATTTCGGTAATCTTCCACTCCCGAAACGCACCCATAGCTCAATTGGATAGAGCATCTGACTACGGATCAGAAGGTTTGAAGTTCGAGTCTTCATGGGTGCACATCTTCTAAGCGGCTCAAAATCAAAGGGTTACGCAGATCGAGCGGCGGTGAAAATGAGGCGCAACTGAATCCCATTGCCTCTATGCTGCCCTTATATTTCAGAATCGGGTATTCTGTGGCTTTTAAGCGGCTGCGAATGGCTGGCAAACAAATGATGTAAATCAAAAAAGCAAACGTGAGTGACTTCGACTTCAATCAAGTTTTCCCTGGCAAGTGGTTTATCCCCATCTTGAAGGAGCTGGAAAAATTCGAGGAAGATATGGCTCGCACGTTTCCTGAATATGGCTTCGATCTTATCGACCATGCGCCAGATTGGTCGTTGCAATGTTTCATGCAAGGGAGCGCCTCCTATTCAGATTATCATGGTATAGAAAGTTTTGAAGGATTCGGGGCGCTTCGGCTCGGGAAGGTGATGGGAGCAAAATGGGCATTCTCAGAAGGGTGGTCTCGGTCCCTGAAGATTTTCCCCTTATTCAATCGAGAACAGATTCAAAAGATTGAGGCCGTATGGGGAAAAGGCTTCGTTGCGGACGTGATAGAATTCTGTGAAGCCTACTCGATCAGTTTATATTCCAAGTTCCAGCGAATCACTCGGCTCGCCTGGGAGACGACAAGTCGTGAAGGAATCCAAGAGGTAATTGATTACACCATCGGCTTTTCCAGAGGACTCCAGACGCCTCAAAGGATTAGGCAGCTTCTTGCCAAGACCACCAAGAAGAGCCTCGTTGATGAACAAAAGCGGCTTGGGGTGCTTGGGTTTGGATTCTTCATGGGCAAATTCATCGAGGACCAGAAAGCCGAATTGAGCTGGCCTCAGGTATCAGACCTCTTTGATGAGTTCGCGGAACACAAAGTTGAAGTCGATCAGGACACCATGAAGAAGATCCTTCAGAGAGCGGGGTTGAAAGGGGTAGGCAAACAGGGTCGAAAGGTGCCGGTGAAAAAGACAATGAGGCGACGGCTCCGTCCTTAGTGGGTGCGCAACAATGCGCACATGAATACAAATTACCTGAACAAACTGGAGCTCGCCGCAAGGCTGGGCATTAAAAAGCGTGGGGTTGAAGAACTCATGCGCAGACACAAAATCCCCTTCCTGACCCTCGGGCATCGAACGATCCGCTTCCATTGGCCATCAGTCGAAAAGGCCTTGGCACGGTTTGAAATCAAAGCGGGAGGCCAGCCATGACGCTTTTCGAACTGCTGAATGAAACTTATCGCGGTCGCTTGCTGCTGGTGGGCGAGTATCGCGGCTCCAAGGTCGAGAAGGCGGGGTATGTGGATAAGAAAAGTGGTGAAGCCATTCACTACGTTCGCGTGATCCATCTAATTGAATCTGCCTGCATCGGCAGTTTCGATTCTGTGCTGCTGTATCAAAGGCTTTCAGTTGCGGTCGAGGACTTTGAAAAAGTGATCGTGCCGTATCTGAAAGGGCGGCGGTATGTTTTCTTCCTGGCTGGCTTCAAGGTGGATCGTGGACTGGTGTCTGGCTCATTGGCGGAACGACTGCCGGAATTGATCGAAGAGAACGAAACGGTTGCCGGGGTCGGACTGGCTCTGCCGCTGCCAAGCGGCGGCGCCAGTCTGATCCCCTAACCTTGTTTTATAGGAAACAACTCCACAGGTTATGACCAAGAGCAAAGCCGCCTTCATTATCGCCACCCGAATCCTTGGGAAACAGCAGTTGTATATGTGGACTTTCACTTTCAAGGACCTGCTGAGGATCAAGGACACCCGTAAACATTGGAATCATCTGCTCACATTGCTTCTGCGGACCTGGCCGGAACTTCAAGGACTGCGCGTGTTTGAGCTTCACAAGGAGCACGGACTCCACGTCCATCTTCTCACCAATCGCAGAATCGACGTAAACAAGGCCCGCGAGCTCGCCATACAAGCCGGTTGGGGACGTGTCCACGTTGCCCGGATGCCCAAGGAACATGCCGGTTACCTCGGGAAATATCTCTCGAAGGAGCGGCCAGAATGTTTCAAGCGCTGGAGGTTATGGGCTGCATTTGGCAAGGGGTGGGAGCCAGCCAAGGTGAAAGACATGGTGAAAGAAACCCTCTTCGGTGAGATTTACCGGGCCTGCCAGGATTGGATGGAATGGAAGGGCAGAGGCAAATTTTACCAGCGCATGGACACAGTGCGCCACCTGATGATTTTGACCATTCAGAACGGGTGGAAGCCCGGATACGGGCCGGGCGACAAGCCTTATTGGATGTGCTCTCGGGAGGAACTTGTCTTTGGTCCTTGTGGCTCAGAGGCTCCGTATTGAGGTCTGCTAACCTTGCAAAAACCATGGCCGGCGCTATTTTACCAACAAGAAGCCTGCGAAATCCGTTGCAAGGAAGAAAAAGAAGCGTGTATCATCGCATCGCATCGGAGTTCCGATTAGGCACTTAAACTGCTTATCATAAACTATGAATGAAGAAAAAGAAGGTTAAACCAAACTGAAGCAAAGCAACAATTAACCAGAGCCCTCCCCAAAAAGGAGGGCTCTGTCACGTTAAGGGAGATCCGCAAGATCAGGGTCCACCGCAGCGTCGTTTCCATAATCAGGACAAATTGAAATAGCCTTGTCGATCGAAGCTCGAGCTCGCTTTTGCAGCTCAGCAGTTTCATTAGCTTTATTCACTGCTTTCGCATGCAGGTTTAGATAGCAGGCCAAATTGTAGAGCATCGAAGCATCTTCTTCGTTTGGACCTTTTAAGGGATGTGCCTTGCGACGGGCCTCTAGTGTATCCTCTAAAATCTTCATGGCCGCGCTGAGGTCCCCCTTCCAGCGATGGAGTCGGCCCAAGAACATCGCCAGCGTCTTTTCTTGAGGGAAATATTTATTTGCCTCTTCTAATTTCTCGATGGCTGAGTCAGCCAAATCGCAAAATTCGTTATTGGTTGGACCTTTGTTGGTTTTCCCTAAGGCCAGAGTGGCTAAGCCAATTCCTGAGGCTAAGTTCGCGGTTTGCTGCTTCTCTTGGGCTAAATCCAAACGAGTGTCATTGATCTCGTTGCTAAGGCGATCAATGTCTTCACCAAACTTATTGCTCAAACGTTTAAGAACACTCAGCCCTGCGAAACCAGCTATCACCGCAGAGGACATAACAATTACTTGCGCTTTGATACGCACTTTTGGCTCTGGTGCCTCTAAGCCGTCAAATTTATCATCCGTAGCCAAGATTATTCCAAACCCCAATGCTGATCCGGCTCCAATTAACGCGCCCACACACAAGCACCATAGCACCCGCGTCCATGCGCCATATGCGCGCATCCCCTGCGTCAAAATGTCGCGAACGGGGACTAAGCTTAATGCCGCCACAATTCCGCCTCCTGCACCAAAGCCAACTAAAACCTGTGCAATTCTTGTAAGCGTCCAAGCAGTGAGGGTAACAGCAGCAGGTGAAGGGGCATCCATGTAAAACATATACTCAGATATGAGAGTTATTCAAGAAATGCCGTTTAACGGCTTTAACGCTCAATCTCTTCCAGACAGGTTCTGGTGCAGATGCCTGCACGCTTTTTGCAACTGGTTGCAATAAAGCAGCCACGTCAAATTTAGGCCAAACAGCCCGGAAACTGAAGCCCCGACGCGAGTGTTCTCGGGCAGCAGAGAGTTCCGACTCGTCCGCTATTTGCGATATTTCCACGTACCAATCGCCATTTTTCCCACCCCTTCAGTTTCTCCAAGTAAGTGCGAGACACCAAAGGATCAGGCAAGGGTGTTCTCGCAAGCTCGCCCGCAGGGCTTGGACGGGCTGGAAAAATGGGTGCTGGAGGTCGTGACGACTCGGCTCAAACGGGATCGCGAACAGGGCTTTATTGCGCCTGTTAAAAATAGAGCTTCCGAATCCTGACGCTCGGGGACGCGGATAATATCTTATACGCCTCCGATTTACCGCTCTCAAAGTTTGCCCAGACGGAATTAGCAATCCAGTCCACAAACTGTAAATTATAATTCCGAGCACTTTCAGCCGGGCGATTTATAAGCCTGCATGAACACGAACAGTCAAACCAGAGATGTGTTTGCAGATAATCCGAAAGGGAGTTTCCGCTCTCCACTTTCACCGAACGTTTGTCGGGGATAAACTCAAACTGAGGCAAACCCTTTACGTAACCAGGCACCACTAAGCGACACATGTAATTGTAGAGTTTGTTGGGATCGTTGCGAATATGGGTCGCGACCTTTTCCTTGTTTGCAATAATGCAGTCGATCTTGATTTCTGGATGCGAGGCCAAAAGAGAAACGACGGCCCTCGCAAATTCCAACTTCATGCTTGGATCAGCCGTGCTGCTTTTCTTCTCATCTTTCCACCCATACTTTTGATACATGGCCGTGATAACGCCCCGAGTTAATTTGTGATGGATTTTCGGGAGAATCAGAAAGGCCAAACAGAGGTATCGGCTCGATCCGCCATATCGGAACGGCGCTGATAATTTCCATCCAAGATCGCCGCTTTCGTCAAGATAGACCTGCATGAGGGTAAAAAAATGCCCAGAGCCGACACGCTTAGATCGTGTTTATGGTAGCTTCCTTGCGGTTGCCGCCACGGACATCTGGGACTTAGAAAAGAATCCCACGGCAGCGCATTCCAGTCAACGTATAACGCTTAAGCGGCGATTGATTCGTTCCACGCAGGGCACTTTATTTGCGACAACCTTGGGGCTAAATGACTCAATCCCCGAAAATCAAAACGATTCTAGGGGCATCCTCAGAGCAAAGATATTTCGAGATTCGGCTGTACAGCGCCAAACGCCTGTCCCAAATTGAGATCCAACCTGCAACAAGCGTCGATTATCAATGCACGTTGATAGTTAATATAGCTTAATCAATAGGCTGAAATTAGCTTTAGCGGCCGCATCGGCGGTGTCGCGGGTCCTATGCGTCGGCCTTGGCAGGTCGCTCGCAAGGTCCCTGACGAATCACCTTGTCGGATGTCTCGACGCTTATGAGGAAACTATGGCAAATAGGAAGGATGTGCGATGAAAACAACACGTTACCCAAAAGGCCAAGAAACACTATGAGCGACCCATTCAAGCACGTCGTCATGGAAGCCGTCCGGCTAGCTATGCCGCCCGAGAAAATCCGGGAACTAGCCAAGGAAATATTGCTGGAAAACTCCCACCTTTCGACGAGGCAGGCCGCCAAGGTTCTCGGAGTCGATCAGTCCACACTCATTCGCTCCAACATCCCCAGAATAAGCATGGGACCCATGAAAACCCGCTGGTGTCTCAAGGAACTTTTGAAGGGCGACAGACTCGCCTAACTATCCAGCAACAAAAAACCCCGCGCACGTTTGACCGTGGCGGGGCTTTTGGGACGTGAGGGGTTATGCGACGGCAAGTTCGCTGCGGGTGGGCGGAAGCTGATGCCCTGCGTATTCCGTTTCCTGATAAAGCCCCCTCTCATTAAGAACAAACCGCCGGTCGAATGAGTTGCCATCTAAGGCATCGAGGCTTGCCATGACGCGCTCGGCTTCTTCCATGCTATCAAACTCAACGTCTCCGTGATATTCAGAACGCCGGTTGTCGCCACACACATCGGCAACGTGGGAGTCAAGTTCGTCGTTTACCAATTCTTGCAACGTGATCTCCCTCGCGTCGGCGATTTCCTGCAATTGACGGACCGTTTCAGGATTCTCGATAGTGATCGTTGCTCTTTTCCGGGCAATCGCCGCCATTGTCAGCTTTTCTACAAACTGGCTGACTGTTAGCCCCTGAAGTTTCGCGGCCCGTTCTATCGCTCTCCATTGCGACTTCGGAAACAGTATGACCCCCATGGAGTTTCCGTGTTCATCGAGCAATTCAATTTCAACCACTGCATTCTTCTGATTTTTCATGTCTGATTTTTCATAAAAAAAGCCAGCCGAGAAAGGCGCAAACCTTTTCATCCTGCGGCAAGACCCGGTAGGATTATTCTCGACTGGCTTTGATTCTGTTTTGGATTTCGCCACAGGTTCTTACGCTGCTTTCAGATGGGCGGTTACCTTTTGCGAGGCAACGATTAGAGAATATGCCCGCCGGTATTCCCCAGCAAGATAAAACATTGCATCCGGTCTCCGAGTGCTGCTTCCATCTTTCACCATGTCGCCGCTGGAGAAATACAATCGCTCGCCGGAGGAAATGGCGAGGCTCACGGGGAGCACATTCAGACAATTTTGAAGTGGTGCCGAACGAACGTCGTTCCTGCCGTGAAGGTTGGCCGCACCTACTGGATCAACGGCGAACTCGCCGACAAAATCTTGCTCACATCGGGCGGTAATAAGCTAGCGCGGATGAGCGAAGCCGGACGGTTCTAATTTGGTGCAAACCTCGCCAACAGTAAATGTGCGTGGTGTTTTTTTTAGTAAACAGCGGACGGCACTCCAGACAATCCTCTCGTCACTTCAATATCTTCTCTAATGTGCTGGCCCGGATGAGGTATCGGCCATTGTTTTTGATCGCCTTGATTCGTCCCTGCCGAATCCCGCGCCAGATGGTGGATGGCTTCTTGCGGACAATTGCGGCGTATTCTGCCGGTGTAAGGAAAGTCGTCTCGTCCATTTAGTTTTCAATGTATCGGTTGGCGGTTTATGCGGCTACCAAATCCTGAAAGTATCGGGCTAAAACTTCCGGGGGAGGCGCTTGGAATCAGTGAGCCTCTACCGCTGCCGTTCCTTCGGTTTATCCGCGTCGGAATACGTCGAGACGCCAGCACTAAACTGACTGAGCGTCGTGTCGATCATTTCACCGGAACGTCTTTCCTCAAGCCGGGTATGCCGGTCTTGATGTGCTCCATGATTGTCTGTGGATTGCGCTTCACCGTCTCGCCGTTCTTCTGGTCCATTTTAGTCGCGATCCATTGGACGCCGCTTGGAATCACGAGCGACTTCGCCAGCTCGCCAAAGAACGCACCTTTCTCAGGCTGCGAGGATCGAACTCAGGTGATAAGGATGGTTTCATAAAGATAAAAATTATGCGGGTGAATTGCCGTCGCTGTTGAATTGCTGATTGATGACCACCACGCCATTTTCAATTCTGACGCTGGAGACGGAACACGTTTGGGCTGGCTGGGACTCCCATCGATGCACAAGGCTCGACACCTTTGCGCCAGCTAAGACAAAGGGTGCCTCGTTTAGTTCTGCGGTCTCTGCCTTCTTTGCGAGATTGCGAGCGGCCTTGCTCAGGGAAATGCGCGTCTCCTTCTCATCCTCACCTAGCCGGGCGGCTAATGCATCTGCCGGAGCGACGTATGCAGCGTGTGTAGTTGGCTGCATTGATGCGGGCAGGACGGGTGCAATCGGCGTGTGCGCAGTCTTCAACCATCCGAATCGGCGCGACCATGCGCCTATCGTGCTGAATGATAGGTTGGTGAGTCTCGCGGCTTCGCGAACACCGTGAACGAGAACGAGCTGGCGAATTTCCTCGCGGTTTACATTGAGTGGTTTGGGCATTGTTTTATTTGGGTTTGATGGTTGCGTGAGATTTGCCGTGTTAGCCTTTGGGCTGTCAAATGAGGGATCGAGGCGCGGAGAGCTTGGCGCATTGCAGAGCGGAGCGTACATACCAGAATGCCCAGCGTTCGATGAGTGCGGCCCCGGCTTCTGGTGTCGGCGCAAAGACCACCGGGCAATACTTGGCTTCGATGCTGTAAAGGCTGTGGAGCATCGCGGTTGGAGATGCACCGGAACGATAGCGGCCCGTTTTGATTTCCTCCTCATGCCCGATGACGAGCAAGCGCCGGAAGTCGTAGGCGCGGAGTCGTTGAAGTTCCCGCGTGAATCGCTCCCGTCCTGTCGTGAGGCTTCCGATCAGGTCACCGATGGATTTGCGCTCAACGGCAAAACGATCTTCAAGTCCCAGAATGCTGTAATCCCCGGTGCATAGCGTGGCCGGCTGGCTTCCTGTGGTCATTGGGAGCGGAGTTTGCTCCCTCGTGTCGATGAGGATAACGAAGGCAGCAGAGTTGGAAGTCGGGGATGGCATGAGTTTGGCTACTTGGACGGGTCGGGAGCGATGGCTCGGCGTTTACGTGCTTTAAGCAGCCCTGCCTTCAAGTCGGCTCTTTCAGTTTTAGAAAGCCACGCGGTTGTAATCCGTGGGAAGTTCTGAGTGTCCACCGCTTCAACGGCAATTAAGACAACGGAACCGGGTTGAGCGTTGAGCCGGTTGAGGTGCGGCTGAAGCTCTGCAACGGTTGGAAGTGTTGGAGTTAGCATTGGGACAGTTCCTCACCAAACCATCCCACCCATTCCCACCCGCCTATATATAGGCGGATTGGGACAGTGGGAGTATGACACTGACTGCTATCAAATTGGGATATATGGGACAGTTGGTAATTCATGCCGCTAACTCCCATTTGTTGAGCGGGTTTTTCTTAATGAATCCACCCTTGTTGATCTCGGTAAATAGGTTGGTCGCCTGATGCTTCCCGATGCCCTTCGCCAGCCCGATAGCCGAAACCGCGTCGAGATACCTTAGACACTTACTGCCCTCGAATACCTGATCAGCCAGAGCCTTCAAAAGAAACACCCTGTCTGGCGATACCGTGGTATCGGCGTCGCAGCTCATGTGCATTCCATCCTCATCACTCCACCTAAATCTCTGTCCTTCCGACTTTGGAATATGAGTGCTGCGGGCGGTCTTGCAGTAGATGGTGGTGACGTTGTTATCGTCCATCTCCAGCGCAAGATTGGTTTCGGCTTTCCGCTCCAACTGGCTGCCAAGGTGGCCGCGTGTTTTCTGAAAGTCTTTCGAGGGGTTCCAGTGCAGCACGGCCACGATGTGCGTGTCGTATTCAATGGCGAGCTGCTGGAGTTTCTGCACTAGCTCAATCGACTCCTGCTCATCATTCGGGCCGCGCACCATGAGATCTGCCACGCCGTCGATCAGCACGGAATGGATGCCTTTGAACTTGGTGCTGGCCTCACGCATAAGCGCCTCTAATTCCACTAGGCGCTTCGCAGTCGGCACGCTGGTAATGCGGAAAGACAGAAGCCAGTTGGGACAGGTTGCGTATCCTTTCCGGCGGAGGGAGTTCACCAGAAGCCGGTGGTGGTCATTATCACTCTGCTCGGTGTCGAGGTGAATCACGGCCTGCCCTCTGTCATTCTGTGAATCAAAGCCTAACGTGTCGCCGTCGCCCGGTAAGGTCGCAGCAAGCAATCCACTCATGCTTCCTGATTTCCCGGATTTGATGTGCCCGGCTAATCCCGAAAGGTTTCCATTCGTTGACCACGGCTTTCCGTTTAATGTGAAGACTACGCGAGCCGCAGCGGGTGGCTTGGACGGATCGAATCGCAGCGCCGACCATTGGTCCATGATGCTAGGTCGTGGACGAGTATCCGCTTCCATTTCTGCGATCTCTTTCTGAAGGTTTAAGATCTCAATCGGCAAATCGAAGTCCTGGACTTGTGCATACAATCGCCCAAGGCTTTGACGCATTCGGGAAATCAGTTTCTCCCTGAGGATTCTTGCGGATCGTTGCCAGTCGGCAGACGATGAAGTTGCTTCAAATAATCGATTTAGGAATGGGACGCCTCCGACCTGATCCAAGCGGCGAGCATCCCTTAACGCTCGCGTAATGCTGTTGGCGTCGATTGGCTCCTCGGCTGCCCACAGTGTCTTCAGCAGCTCGAAAACCTCCGCATGAGCTGGGATGTGAAAATCAGCTTCGACGACTTTGAAGTCGGGGCTGTCTAGGATTTCGGGTTGTAGAATGAGCGAGCACAGCAAGGCAAGCTCATACTCAGGAGATTGAGGCATCGGAACCGGGGGCGGCGTTGACACCCACTCGGATTTAGATAGTATATGGGCCATCTTCAGTCAGTAGATTCAGCGGCAACCTTGGCGGGTGGGCCGCTGTTTCGTTAGATGGTGACTTCCTTACGCTCGAACCGATCCAAAGCTGCTAGCACTTTCGGCAGCGAAAATCTGACGCATCTGCGCGAGATGGGAATTTTCCCTGCCTTTGCCAAGGAATCGACTCCCCTTGGGGTCACTTGCAGGTATGGCGCAAGTTGTTCGCGAGTTAGTAGGTGACTGCTGGTTAGTGGGTCCATGCGGTAAAGACTGCGCCCCGCATGAATTCTGGAAAAGGCGTTCGTTACCTATCTAGGTAACGCAAACTACTAAAAGTCAACGCTTTACGAACCTAAAACAATCCGGCTTACAAAGTCCGAATTTTCAATTTCCCCCTCATCGAGTTTTGCTAACTCCAGACAAAGTGCATAATAATCAAATTTCTTTTCTTCAACAAGTATGTCCTTCCGCAGGCGCTTTTTAACTACCTCATTAATAACGACTTGCCCGTTTTCAAGAAAACTCGTTTCAAGTTCAATGTCCTGCTTTCGGTATGTGGTTGGAAGAGTCTTAATTTTGGATATTGCCTCGCGCCGTGCCTCCTGAGTCTTCGTGTCGAGCGCGAGAATGGTAAAACCCTGCTCTTTGAGCTGGCGAAGGGTGTTTAAGAAACTCAACTCGACTCCCTCTATATTATCTACGCTCGGAGGATTTAATATCCTCACGGCGGCGTTCATGGCTCGATTGTGGGAAGCATTCAAACCGTCCTTTTCTTGGCCTTTTGAGCCCTTGGCCAATTTTAAGATTGTTGGAAAGAATGAATAGCCACGAGGGGGAATTAGATAGGGAAACTCATTGAGGAAATAGCTTCGCTCGGCAACGACGCGACCGGCCACGTCTGTATCACAAAGTTCCGACCACGGCTTTTTTATAGTGTCTAGCACTTTGGCAATGAAGGGTTGCCATGCAACACAATGGGAAGTGTATCCATCAACCCACGCCTTTTGCACTATTGGATTTCTCCGCGCCGCTTCGTAAAGAAGTGCCGTTTTCTGCTCGTCAATGGATCTCTCCTGGGAAGCAGGAAATCTTTTTTTCCGAGCATCCTCAAACCACCAATGGACAAGGAGGATTTGCGAGCAATCTCGCTTTTCAGATTTCTTGAAGGCTTTCTTCCCGACAGCCCCGGCATTTTTTAATTGCGTCTTTCTCATAACATCCCTTTTTTTATGTGTCTTAATCGAAGGCCGCGCTCTTCTTGTTTTTCATGGAAAATATTTGTGGATCACCCTACGTGTGACGCCCCCGCCCCTCGGGAATTCGCAATCGACCCCTGCCACCCCCTCGGCCTTCAACTAACAATGCTTTGTTGCTGCTGAGCTTAAGCGCCCATCTCTGTTGGTTGCAGCTCATCCTTAAGCGGCTTTCATTGCAACGACGTTCACTGCCGACGTTGGCGCGATCTGCCAATAACGAGCGGCGTCCTTGATCTTGCTCGCCTTGTGGTAGTGCTTCCAAAGCATGGTGGCGCTTTCGTGGCCCATCTGGAGCGTGAGCTTGTTGATGTCTCCGTGTTGGGCGAGCCAATAAGAAGCGTAACTGTGTCGCATGACGTCCTGAGTCCACGTTTCCAGTCCGGCGTCCATTCGGACCTTCCGCAATCGGGTGCGTAGATTCGTCCCGCTAACAACATTCCCCTGAGTGTTCCCTCCCCTGGCTGCATAGACAGACAGCCACTCATAAAGATTGGGCTCCATAGTGATGATGCGCCGTCTGCCCGTCTTTGACACCTCGGCTGTGATTTCAATATGGCGCTCAATCAGGTCAACGTGCTTCCATTCGAGCCGCTGCAATTCCTGGGGCCGAATGCCAGCAAAGAGGGCGAGTGCATGATATGCCAGCAGGTCACCGCTTCCTTCTGCTGCAAGCATTAGGCTTTCCGCATCTTCCGGCGTGAGGGTGACGACCTCTTTCTTTCCAATCTTTTCAAAGTCGAGTTTAGCAATGGGATTCTCTGCCATCCAGCCGCGCTTGATTCCAAAATTGAAAACGGCCCGGAGATTCCTCATAAACGAATTTCTGACGCTGTCCGTCATTCCTTCCATCTGAGCCGCGACCTGTTGAGGCTGGATCTCAGACACAAGCCGATCATGGAGTCCGACGAATCTTGGCAGGGTGTATTTCAATCCCCGTAGGTGCGCCTCTGAAAGATTCTGCTTCGTGGCAACATACCGCTCGAACAATTCGTTGAAGGACACACTCTTTTCATTGGCCGCATGCTTGGCGAGATAGCTCCTCACGACTTCATTCAGAGTGACATTCAGCGGCTTGAGCAATTCAAAGACCTTACTCGCCTCGTGCAACTGTGCCGGAGTCAAGCTGGTGGAGTTTCGCCCGTAGTTATCGAGCTGGATTCTCTGTTGTTGGCAAAACGTCTCAGCCTCTGACTTGTTCTTGAAGAAATGGCGTTCCCGTTTTCCGCTGTTGCTAATTGCCCCTGGCAGATTCACCTTCCAAGGTGATGATTCAAGTCCGCTTTTGGATGGTTTGAGGGAAATGCGCCTGCTCATGAGAACTATTAAATGCCCTCATTGCCCCTAAAGCAAGCGAATATACGCAACTATGTGATTCTATGTGTGAGTATCTACGAGGGAAACAGCATGTATCGAGGCATAAAGCATCTGACTACGGATCAGAAGGTTTGAAGTTCGAGTCTTCATGGGTGCACCACGCTGATTCTTGCTGACTATTAGACAAAGCCTTCTTCTGTTGCTTCGCAGTAGAAAAGAGGTAGGCGTGGTTAATTAATTCCATGCGCATTCTGCTTGTTGAAGATGAAACCCAGATCGCCAGTTTTGTGCTGGAAGGTCTGCAGCAACATGGACTTACGGTCGAGTGGGTGCGCGATGGCGCGGAAGCCCTTCCCCGGATCGTAGTTGGTAAATACGACGTGCTCATTCTCGATATTTTACTTCCGGGTGCCAGTGGATTGGAAGTTCTGGCGGAAATCCGCCAGCAGGGACATAGGATTCCCGTCCTCATGCTGACAGCACTGGCCAGTCCGCCCGAGCGAGTGGTAGGCCTAGATGCCGGAGCCGACGATTATTTAGGGAAACCGTTTTTGCTGGAGGAATTGATTGCCCGCGTCAAAGCACTGGGCCGCCGCTCCGCGCCCTTGGAAACCATGCTCACCCTGGCCGACTTGTCTCTAAACTTGCTCACCCGCGAGGTGAGCCGGGGAGAGCGGCGAATCGAAGTGACCACTCGCGAGTTTACGTTGCTCGAGTTTCTCATCCGCTGCGACGGGCGCACCGTCAGCCGCAGCGCGATTCTTCGCGAGGCCTGGAAATATAACTTTGAGCCGACCACCAATGTCGTCGATGTCTTCATCAAACGTCTTCGGCAAAAGATCGACGGAGGCTCCGACGTGAAGCTCCTCCACACGATTCGACACCTCGGTTACGCCTTGCGCATCGAGTCATGAAACGTCTCTTCCAGCCCTCGCTTCGGTCCGTTCTAACGTTGCAAGCAGGGTTAGTCATTTTTCTCGCCGTCTTCATTTGCGCCGGCGGCCTTTTCCTCTTTTCGGTTCAGGAAGAGCACGAGGATCTCGACGCATCGCTATTACACCAATCCAAAATCATCGGCCGTATTATTATGGATGAGCGCTCCCATGACGGCACCATGATCCTCCTAAAAACGCTCCTCGCCTCCGAACGCGACCATCGAATGGCCGAAATCCGACGCGCGAAAGGGCAAATTACCCGTCTTGCCACCCATTCCCAAGTGCCCATCTTGCTCGATGCTGGCCTTCCTCTTCCGGCGCAACCTTATTTCCTAACCAAAACGATTAACGGCCACTCTCGCAGGATTCTTTACAGCTCATTCGGCGACAACCTCATCGCAGTGGCCGCCCAGCCAGAATCCATGCGCGAAAATATCCAAAACGTGCTCGTCGTTTATAGCATTCTCACCGTCATCCTGCTCGTCATCATCCTTTCCGGCGGGCGCTGGCTGGCCAACGCCGCACTCGCTCCCATCGTGGAAATGGCCGACGACGCCGCGCGCATTCAAAACTTCGACTCGGCCCAGCGGCTCTCCATCAATCAGGTCGATGCGGAACTCCGCCGCCTCGCCAACGTCCTCAACGACATGCTCGACCGGCTTCATTCGAGTTTCAGTCTTATCCGCCGCTTTACCGCAGACGCCGCGCACGAAATCAAAACCCCGCTCACCATCATCCAGGGCCACCTCGAATCGACCCTCCGCAGCGAGGGATTTCCTCCTCAACAAGAAACCACCCTACTCCTCACCCTCCGCGAAGTTGAGCGGCTCAATCGCCTCATCGAGGGCCTCCTCCTCCTCTCCCGCTCCGACGCCAATCGACTGGAACTCCAATGTGAACCCGTCGATTGGAGCGAACTCACCGGTGAACTTCTCCACGACGCCGACATCCTCTGCGCACCGCTTAATCTTCAACTCTCCACCGACATCGACCCCGGCATCTTCATTTCCGCTGACCGTCCACACCTGCGCCAGGTGCTCCTGAACCTCCTCGACAACGCCTGCAAATACAACCGCCCCGGCGGCTCCATTCGCATGGAACTCCACTCAGAAAACGGTCGGGCCCGCTTCACCATCGGCAACACCGGCCCCGCCATCCCCGACGCCACCCACCTCTTCGAACGCTTCCAACGCGGCGACACTTCCCGCACTCGTGGCCAGCAAGACGGCCTCGGCCTCGGCCTCTCCATCTGCCGCGAAATCCTCCACGCCCACGGCGGCGAGATCGCACTGGAGAAATCCGCGAACGACTGGACCCAGTTCACCGTCACCTTGTTCAAACAAACTGAATGACAAAACTGTAACGCGACTTCGCTCGCTCCCTTCACGAGCGACTTTAAGTTCGCCAGATGCATTCGGCGGGCATTTTCCATCTTCGGTCCTTCTATACCGACCGGACACACTCCGCGCTGCGATTCCCTGCCCTTCTCCTCAGTTGGATGCTTTTCACCTCCGTCTGCGGTGCCTTCATTATGGGTTTCCTAATGGACGGCATCCTTCGCAACGTCCTCGATAGCAAAGAACGCGAACTCCTCTCCAGTCGCCACCTCACCGTCAGCACCGCCTACCGCGATGCTGGACTGCCCGGCGTAGTCCGACTCCTCCACCACGAATCTTTCCGGCAAGACTACATCCATCTCAGCGATGTCAGCGGCAAAATCCTCCTCGAACAAAATCCCGACCACGTTCGCTTTACCCGCCCGCTGACACCCATGCCGACCATCAGCGGGGAATCCACCGTGCGCGACTGGCAGGAGACTGTTACCGACTCGGGAATCGACTACGACCTCCTCTCTGGCCGCCTTCCCGGCGGAGCCACCCTGCGCATGGGCATCAACGAGCAACCGCAGGAAAAATTCTTCCGTCGCTCCGAGAAGCTCGCTGCCGAAGCCGGCGGCAGTTTCATCGTCTTAAACATCATCGGTTCGACCATCCTCATCTATCAATTTCGGAAAAAAGAGCCGTCGTAATGCCTGGCGAAAGAGCCACGCCCCCGCCAGCCATTCCCATCCTCCTTCGGCGCGTCATCTGGGGATTGGCCTTCGCCTTCCTCTCCTGGATCCTCATCCTCGCCTTTCGTCATCCCTTTAAGCCGGGGAAAAACACCTTCTCCGCCTTCTACTATGCCGCCGAGGCCATCCGTAATCACGCCGGTGCCGGCAATCTGCCGCCCGATTACATCTACCCGCCCTTCCTCGCCTGGGCCATCCAACCCCTCACTCGTCTTCCCATCGCCGTCGCCTTTCGCGTCTGGCTCGGCTTCAGCTTTCTGCTCACCAGCAGTTCCATGTTAGTCGGATGGAGCGCCATTTCGCGCTACTTCGGGTTGGAAATAAATCTCAAACACGCCATCACCATCGTCCTCGCCGCCTTCCTCCTCAGCGCCGGTGAGGCCAAGACCGAATGGTCCGTCGCCCAATGCGATGGCCTCATTCTCGACTCCTTTTCCTTCTCGCTCGCCCTCCTCGCCGCGTCGCCGATTGCCGCCGGACTCGTCATCGCCCTCGGGGCCAACATCAAATACCAGACCCTCGTCCTCATTCCCTACCTCCTCTGGCGCGGACACTGGCGCGCCGCCCTCGCCGCGCTCCTAGGCTTCCCGCTCATCGGCGCGATCTCGGCCCTCTCCCTCGGATGGAACGAAAATCTATTGGCTTGGTCCTCCGCCATCGGAGGTCTCGGTAAATTCATCGGACTCCACTCCGCCAAAACCGCCCAGATCCACGCTCTCGACTGGACTTCCAGTATTTCCCTGCCCAGCGCCTTTGCTCGCATCCTGCCTTCCATGGGAGTTTCAGAGAAAGGGGCCTACCCCTCCGCCTTCTTCATCGCCCTCCTGCTTTTCGGCCTCATCGGCTCCATCTATTACCGCCACCGCGTGCCCCTCGTCGGCCCGCTGGCCCCACACCACACGCGTCTTATCGTTTTTGAGTGGAGTTCCATCACACTCTTCCTCCTCGCCTTTGGCCCGCAGACCACCCGCCGCCACCTCTTCATCCTCATGCTCACCCATCTGCTCGTGATGGTCCTCCTCTTCTCCGACCTGCTCACCCGCGCCCAACGCCAACTCCTCTTCTGGACCCTCGTCTTTTACCAACTCGGCCTCCGTCTCCCACCCTCCGGCGGCTGGACCAACCAAGCCGCCGACACCTGGAAATGGCTCGGAGGCCCCTCCTGGTGCATCCTTCCGTTGCTCTTCGTCCTCCTAAAAACCGGCGTCGAACTCGTCACCCAGCCCGACGCCCGCCAAATAACCCGCCCACTTGCCGCTTGAATCCATGGCTGGCAGGCCCGTCCGCTCACCCGCACAGTATTTCTGGAGTCCTGCTCGCTACGAATTAACGCCTGGGAACCATTTCTAGTCACCCGCTCGTCACGATTTAGCACGCTGGCGAGACAATTTGTCACCTTCTCAACACGATTTGACACCTTGTGATGATTATTTCTCGCCAGTTCACTAGGATTTATCACCCTGGGCTGATCATTTCTCGCCAGTTGGCGACGATTTATCACCTTTTCATCTCAACATAGAGAATTATGCATTTGTCCTATGAACCTGAAATCATTCCCAGAATTTTTTTCTCTCCGGTAATGGTTCGGTAATCCCGGTGTTTTAATGTGGCAGTGTCGAAAATCGACTAACAAATAAAACTAACAAATATGAAAACACATCTGCTAACAAACACCACCCTGCGTATCTGCTCAGCGACTATGCTCCTCGGAGTATCTGCGATATCCTTGAGGGCCGACGACAAGGAATACAAACCTGACATCGTTCCCTCGGAGTTCTCTTCCAAGGTGACGAATCCCTATTTCCCGCTCCCGGTGGGCATGGTGACGAAATGCGTCGAAAATGATGGGCGCAAGATCACGGAAATCGTGACCACGGTTTTGCCCGACACGAAAGAGATCATGGGCGTGAAATGCGTGGTCGTGCATGACGTGGCTTCTGTCGGAGGCAAGATCGAGGAAGACACCTACGACTGGTATGCCCAGCAGAAGGACGGGTCCGTGTGGTATTTTGGCGAAGACACGAAAGAATACTTATCTGGCGGGCGGGTGGAGACGAAAGGCTCGTGGGAAGGTGGGGTGAAAGGTGCGCAGCCCGGCATCATCATGCCCGGCACGCCCCAGGTGGGCATGCGTTACCGGCAGGAATATCTGAAGGGTGAAGCCGAGGACATGGGCGAGATAACCGCATTGAATGTGCCGGTGACAGTGAAGGCGGGCACTTTTGAGAAGTGTGTGCAGACGCGGGATTGGTCGGAACTGGAAGCCGGCTCGGAGAAGAAGTATTTCGCTCCGGGAGTGGGCTTTGTGAAGAGCTCGGCAAAAAAGGATTCGGGATCCGAGGCGGTGTCGATCACCCAAAAATGAAGATTCGGGCCGTGTCTCAGCGACGGCTACCATCCAGCCCGCCACGCTATTCGTGGCGGTGTCTGGGGATGGTGCCTGATTGGAGTTTCGGGGGAGATTATTGATGAAACATTCCACCCTTTCACCGAATCTGCCCTATGCGAATCCTGCTGGTTGAAGATTCTCCACGACTTCGGGATACCCTCACCCGCGGCCTCAAAAAGCTCGGCTTCCAGGTGGATGCCTGTGGCGATGGTCATAGTGGCCTCGACTTTGTGCTGGTGCATGAGTTCGACGTGGTCATCCTCGATCTTATGTTGCCGGGTTGCAGCGGTATGGAGGTTCTGCGTCTCATGCGAGCCAGGCACGTTCAGATACCCGTGCTCATCCTCACAGCGATGGCCGATGTGGATCATCGCGTGGAGGGCCTCGATGCAGGCGCGGACGATTATTTGGTGAAACCCTTCGCCTTTCCCGAACTCGTAGCCCGCATCCACGTCCTGCTGAGGCGCAAGTATGGCGGCACGGCGAACGACACCCTCATCGGCAACCTGCGCATCTATGCAAAGTTGGGCCGGGTTTTCATCGGCAAGCAATCTGTCGATCTCCAACCCAAGGCATTTTCACTGCTCGACTATCTGGCCCGTCGGCAGGATGCCATCGTCACGCGCACCGATATTTCCGAGCACGTCTATGACCACGCGGCGGACCTCCAGAGTAATGCCATCGACACCGCCGTCTCGCGTCTGCGTCGCACGTTGCGCGAGGCCGGGGCAACGGTGGAAATCCAGGCCATCCCCCGACGCGGTTATCGACTCGTCCTCTCCCGACCGTGAGTTTACGAACGCGCTATACCCTGGCGATGACGCTCTGTGTACTCGTGCTTTACGGCAGCACGTCCTGGCTGGTTTATTCGCTGGTGCGACGTTCCGCGCTGGCCCATCTCCAGCAAAACATTGAAGAACGTCTGAGCGGTTTCATCAATGACATCGACTGGAAAGCGGGACGACTGGACCTCGATTTTCACATTAACAGCCCGGCGGAATACGCCGAGGGCACGCGAATGGCATTCTACGAACTCCGCGACCACCAGCATCAGGTCGTGGTGCGTTCTTACTCTCTCGGTCTGAAGGAATCGCTGCCGGAGTTCGCCGCCAAACCCCTCCAGGCCAAGCTCGACGACGGGGTCAAAGTTTATGCGCTCGCGCGATCCTTTCGGCCGCCCCTCGACCAGGACAGTCAGCGGCCCGACACTCAGGCACCGCCTACCGACAGCCCGGGAAATGTCTTCGAACTCACTGTCGCCGAGTCCACCGCTGGCATGGATCGGCAATTGCGCGACATTGCAGAGGCTCTCCTTTTGGGCGGACTTTTCCTCGTCGCCTCCTGCTCTGTCGTCGCAAGCCTCATGGCACGCTGGCTGAACCAGCCCGTCCTCCGCGTTGCGGAAAATGTTGCCTCCATCGATACCACCACGCTCCACAAACGTCTCTCTCTCAATCACACCCCCCGCGAGATGCGCCCCATCATCACGCAATTCAATGCCTTGTTAGACCGTGTTACTCACGCCATGCAACGCGAACGTCGTTTCTCCACCGCCATCGCACACGAACTGCGCACCCCGCTCGCCGAGTTGCAATCCCTCGCCGATGTCGCCCTTATCGACTGCGACCACGACCCCAGCCTCCGCGAAGATCCACGCGATGTCTTCCTCGAGACTACCGCGATAACCGCCCGCATGGGCCACCTGCTCGATCTCCTCGCCGTTATCCATCGCACCGACGACGGGCAGACCAGGCTACAGACCCGCAAGATCGATCTGAGGGAAGTCATGCTCAAGCTTGGTGATTTGTTTCGGGCGGACATTCTTGCCAGCGGGCGCGATCTGGAAATCACGCTGTCCGCCTCTGCCATTCTCGTTCGTACTGATCCAAGCGTCCTCGAAGCCATCGCCACGAATCTCCTCCGCAACGCCCTGCAACACGCCACCCCCGGCTGCCTCATAGAATTGGCCGTCACATCCTCGCCTCCTACTCTCAGCGTAAGCAACGCAACGGACACTTTGGTCGTCGAAGACTTGGCCAAACTCACCGAGCCTCTCTGGCAAAAAGACACCTCGCGTACCGAGCAAGAGCGTTTCGGTATCGGCCTTACCCTAAGCCGTGCCTACACCGAACTCATCGGTGCTAGACTCTCCTTTGCACTCGATGGGGAAGTCTTTATCGCCTCGGTCATTTTACCAGTGCCACACTCTTTTTAATGCAACTAAAGGGTCGTTACTTGTCTGTGAAGTTTTTTTAACCAAGTGAACATAGATCCCCTGTTTGCAGGGGTTACCCAGCGAAAAAGCCGTCACAAAGAATCTTTTGCGACAAATGAAGGACAGCAGGGCCGTTATTTAGCCACGGGCGCGAAGACTAGGACTTTGAGCGTGCCGGGGAGGATCTTCGGCCAGTGATGTTCGCCTTCCTTTGTGCCGGGGGCGACGGGTTCGGTCTTGGCCGTGGGCAGGTAGATTTTGTGGGTGGCCTCATCGACGGTCATGGTGCGGGCGCCGGGTTGAGTTTCAAGCGATTGGACGACGGTGAGTTTATCGGGCGCGTCCTCGTGCAGGATGGTGGTGATGCCGTCGCCGCCGGAGGCAAAGGCCAATTGCGTGCCGGGATCGAAGGCCGCGCCGTCGATGTGCTGACTGATCGGGGCGTTGGCAACGACTTTGCCGTTGGTGCTATCCATCATGACCATCAATTTGTTATCGCAGCCGAGAAAGAGGCGATGGTGCGCGATGTCGATGGCCATGCCGGAGGCAGATTCGCCGGGTGCGATGGGCCAGTTGGCTTCGACGGTGTGCGTCTTCGTGTCGATAACGGCGACGGTGCTTTTGTCTTCGATGTTGATGTAAACTTTACCAGCAGCGGGATCGCAGGCGGCAAACTCGGGGTTGCCTTCGAGGGGAATGGTGGCGACGAGTTTGCCAGTGTCGGCGTTGAGAACGGTGACGGAATTTCCGTCGGCATTGAAGCAGTAGATTTCTTTCTGACTCGACTCAAAAAGTACGATGTCGGGTTTCTTGCCGGTATCGACTTTGGAGAGAGTCTTCAGCGTGGCGAGATCGACGAGGCTGCTTTTGTCTTCCTTGCCATTGCTGGTGAAGGCGCGTCCGGCTCCGGGGACGATGGCGATGTCGTGAGCACCCGGAGTGTCGGCGATCTCACCGACAACGGCATTTTTCTCGAGGTCGATGACGACAAATTTCGAGGCGTGAGAGAGGTAGAGCCGATGGGTGGCATTATCAATCTTCAAACAATCCCAGCCGCCTTCGCCGCCAACGGCGATTTCGCCCGCTGGTTGGTAAACGGTGGCAGCGGACAGTGATGAGGCGAGCGCGATGGCGGCAGCGGAAAGGATGGAAAGATTGGGTTTTGTCATAGTCGCAACTTAGGGGTCACGGCCTCCATAACAAGGGAAGGATAGATGACGATGTTGTCATGCGAGTTCCATTGCTATGGGTCGGAACGCTGCGTCTAGTCTACCTATGAATAAAAAATATCTCACATTCCTCCCCGTGCTCGCCTTGGCCTGCGCCACTACCTTGCACGCAGCGGACGAGGCTGCCGAACAAGCCAAGCTTACGAAGAAAGCCAAGATCACTGAAGCAGACGCCCGGGTGACCGCTTCCGCCAAAGTGCCCGGCGGCAAAGTCCAATCGGTCGAGATCGAAGAGGAAAACGGAAAGCTGGTCTGGTCCTACGATTTTACCAAAGCTAAAAGCAAAAACATCACCGAAGTCCAGATCGACGCCATGACGGGAAAAGTCGCCGCCGTGGAGATCGAAACTCCGAAAGACATCGCGAAAGAAGACATGGAAGACGCAGCTCACAAATAAGAGCCTTCTAACAACCAGCAGACCTCTGGCGGAAATGACAAAACTGTCATTCGATACCTCTGGTCTGCTTTTTGGCGAAATGGAATAAGGAGCGCCTTGTTCACATTTTAACCTTCCATCACTATGTTTATCGCTCCAAAAACCCGCCGTTTAATCCTTACTGCGCTCATGCTCACGGGCTTTGCCTCCGTCGTTCAAGCCGATCTAGTATTGGAAACAGAAACCGCCGAACTCGGCAAAAAGGGCGACTGGCTCTTCAGCGAAGGCGTCCAGTTTGAGCGCGATAAGGATGGAGGTCACACGCAATTCACACTTAACCAATACGAGATCGGCGTCACAGATCGGGCGGAGATGTTGATCGAACCTTTCTTCTACGAATGGGATCAGCCGAAGGGTGAAAAGCATTATTCCGGTGTTGGCGATCTGGAGCTGACTCCCTCCTACATGGTGGTATTGGAGAAAGGCTATGTCCCCGCTGTCGTGCTGGCCTTCAAACTCAAAGTGCCCACCGCCACGAATCGCGACATCGGCACCGGGAAGTTTGATTACTTGCCCTACGTGATCTTCGGCAAAACCTGGGGCCCGCTCGTTTTCAATGCCAACCTCGGCTACAACTTCATCACTTCGACCAAGGAGCAGCCGCTGAACAACCAGTTTATCTACGACTTTTCCGTCGAAGAAAAAATCACCCGCAACTGGAGTGTCTATGAGGAGATCTTCGCCAACTCGTCGCCAGCGTCGGGCGAACGCGGAACCTTCGCGGGTGCCGTGGCCACGGAGTATCACTTTACCGAACACTTCAACGCCTTCGTCAGTGTCGGCTACGATAGCGACGGGCTGTTTAATGTTCGCCCGGGCTTCAATATTGAATATTGAGCAGCGCGGGCTGCGGCGGTTAGGGTGCGTGGCTGTGAAGTCCCCGCTCGCTCTCATTCTTGCCCTCGCAATCACGCCGATCTGGGGTGCTGGAGTTCGGCATTTTACGCCAACGCAAGCCGTCGCGGTTGCAGTCGAATCCAACCCGAATCTAAAAGCCGCACGCGACGCCAAAACTTCGGCGGGCGCGGAGCGTCTGCAAGCTGGCCTGTTGCCTAATCCTAACCTCGCCGCCACTTACGATTCCGTCGTCGGCTCCGTCCACGACGCCCGCTCGGATGCGTATAGCGTCGGCATTGATTGGGAAATTACGAAGCTCCTCACCCTCGGCCCCAGTCTTCGGGCGGCGGACGCCAAATATGCCGCCGCCGGCCTCGATCTAGCTTGGGAGGAATTTCAAACGTCCGAAGAAGCGCGGCTGGAGGTCGTCAAATATGCGCTGGCCCAAAAAGCGCTCGCAGTCACCGTCCGAGCGGAAGAAAATCTCGTGGTCAACGCCCGCCAGATTCGTGCTGCGGGCAACAGTGAAACCGCCCTCACCCTCGACGTTGCCGATGCCGCTGCGAGTCAGGCCAAAGTCGCGCGGAGCGCCCAGGAACAGGCGGTCGAGGATGAACGGCTCGCGCTCAACGCCGCGCTAGGCTTGGCGCCGCAGGAAAAATTCGTCGTCGATGCCGCCGCCGCTATTTCGGTTTTGCGTTCGCGTGAATTGCCTGAAACTCAAATGTTAACAAGGTCTATCGAGCAGTTGCGGCCCGATTTGCTAGCTCTGCAAATGGGCCAGAAAAGTCAGGACGCCAAACTGCGTGCCTCCATTCTCGGACGATTCCCAGTCGTCAGCCTCGGCGTCCAACAAGCGCGCGATACCGGCGACATCATGACTCGCGGCGTGACGCTGACCGTTTCCATTCCCATCTTCGATCGCAATCAAGGCGCGGTCGCCACCGAACGCGCCACCCGCCAACTTCTGGCCGACGAATACGCCGCCCGCGTGGCCAAGGCGCAGTCCGATATCGCCAAAGCGCTCGCCGATTTCCGGCTGATTCGGCTCCAAATTCAGGCCACGGAAACCGCTCTCGCGGCTCGTCGCAAACTCGCCGCCACCTTAGAAACTGCACGTCGCGATGGCGGCGTCGAGGCGACGCTCATTTACACGGCGCGCGCCGACGTGACTAACAGCGAGGGCGATCTCCTAAAACTAG
The DNA here is from genome assembly GCA_038230215.1 of Chthoniobacterales bacterium. Lineage (GTDB taxonomy): Bacteria > Verrucomicrobiota > Verrucomicrobiia > Chthoniobacterales > DASVRZ01 > DASVRZ01. The sequence goes on from JBBRNR010000005.1 coordinate 139,165, forward strand.
AAGCCTCTCTCGCCGAGACCGCCGCCGCACTCGCGCTGGCGACCGGGACCGATATTTTTGCTCAACCCTGAATCGTATGAACCGAGTCCCACGAGATGGATCATCCATCCAACAGTTTCCAATATGATCAAACTCCGCTCATTTTTTCTGCTTCTGCTGCCGTCTATCTTATGGGCTGACGACGAACCCGCAAAAGTCGAGGCCTCGCCGACCGTGGAAACGGTCATCGTGAAGACACGGGAGTTCCATCCGGATGTCGTTCTGTTTGGCACCGCCGCCACACCGCCCAACGCTTCGCTCGCCATCACCATTCCGGCCGAGGCCAAGATTCGTTCGCAACTCGTTCACGTCGGCCAATTCGTCGCCGCCGGCACGCCGCTGCTGGAAATCGAGCCTCCATTGGATTTTCAATTGGCTCAGAACGCCGCCGACATCGCCTCACAAACTCTTGAGTCCGCCCAAAAACGATTCGACTTAAAGTTGATTCCGATCGCCGATTTGCTCGCTGCCAAACAATCCGCCGGTGAGGCAAAGCTGAAGCTCTCGCATTTCCTCAGCACCGGATTGTCGCCCGATGGAAAACAAGTCCTGGCTCCCGCAGGCGGCACCGTCACCGCGCTTCCGACCAATCCGGGAGACACGGTCGCTGCCGCTGAACCGCTCGCGCAAATGATCACCGCCGACACCATGGAAGTGCGCGGCGGCCTGCCTCCCGAGGCTCCGGTGGAAATGGAGCAGTCAGCCAAAGTCGTCGCCATCGGACGCAGCGAGCCGATGACTTTGACCGGCAAAGTTCAGTCCGTCAGCCATGCGTTAAACGCCGAAACTCACTTGCTCGATGTCGTGGTCAGCCTGCCCGAACCCGGCGGATTGCACGCGGGAGAAGCGCTGCGAGTCAGTCTGCCCGGACCCGCCCGGACGGCGATTCTTGTGCCGAAAACGGCGCTGCGTTCGGAGGAAGGCGAGACGCTGGTGTTCACAGTCAAAGAGGGCAAAGCCGTCCGCCACGAAGTGGAAACCGGTAGCACCGAAGACGACGAAGTAGAGCTAACCAGCGGCGGGATCGTCGATGGCGATGAAGTCGTCACCGTCGGCAACAGCCAGCTCAGCGACGGCATGGAAGTCACCAAAGGCTCGGGGAAACCGGCGGAAAAGGACTAAAATGCCCGGCACTTTTTTCATCGGAGTTTCATCGCTATGAACTTCGAGCTCTGGCTTAAAAGTCACCGCCGCTCGGTGCTTTTCCTTTTCGCCCTGCTCACTCTGGGCGGGATTTTCGGCGGGCTGCAACTGCCCGTCGCATTGTTTCCCAAAGCGGATTTCCCCCGCGTCGTCGTCGATATCGATGCAGGCGAACGGCCCGCCGCGCAGATGGCGTTGCAAGTCACCGCGCCGGTCGAGGAAATGCTCCACACCGTGCCTGGCCTGCGCTCCGTGCGTTCCGCGAGCAGCCGTGGAAACGCCCGCATTTCGCTGAATTTCGAGTGGGGCCACGACATGACGGCGGCGACGTTGCAGATCGAAACCGCGATGTCGCAAGTGCTGCCGTCGCTGCCTGACGGCACGACTTATAATGTCGAGCGGATGAACCCCAGCGTCTTCCCAAGCATGGCTTACAGCTTGATCTCGGACACGGTGTCACCCGTGGCATTGCGCGATCTAGCATTGCGACAAATCCGACCGGTTTTCTCGGCGGTGAAAGGAGTCGCAAAGTTCGAGGTGCAAGGTGGCGACGAAGAGGAAATCCACGTTTTACCCAATCCCGCGCGACTGGCCGCCGCCGGATTGACTCTGGACGATCTTTCCACGGCGCTCTCCGGCGCGAATGTCGTCTCCGCCGCAGGCCGTTTGGAAGATCGGGGCAAGCTGTTTCTCGTGCTGACAGATTCCCGTTTGGGCGATCTGAATTCCGTGCGTCAGGTCATCGTTCATAGCAGTCCGCAAGGCATCTTGCGGCTCAGCGACGTGGCCGAAGTCACTCGCTCTTCCGTGCCGAAACAGACTCGCGTCACTGCCGACGGCCATGTCGCGGTGCTCATTCAAATCTATCAACAACCCGACGCGAACACCGTGCAGATCGCCCGCGATTTGCGCACTGCGCTCGACGAAGTAAAGCCGCAACTCCCCGCCGGAGTTCGCATTGCAAACTGGTATGATCAGAGTCAGCTCATCCTCGCCTCCGCCGACAGCGTGCGCGACGCCGTCATCATCGGAGTCATTCTAGCCGGTGGCGTGCTGCTGCTTTTCTTGCGAAATACACGCGTCACCCTGGTCGCGATCCTGTGCGTTCCCGCCACGCTGGCAGCGACTTTGCTCCTGCTCAACGTCCTCCAAATGAGTCTAAATATCATGACGCTAGGAGGCATGGCGGCGGCGGTCGGGCTGATCATCGACGACGCCATCGTCATGGTCGAACACATCGTGCGCCGTCTGCGCGATCCGCTTTCGCACGGAAATGCGAGTGGCAGCAGCATCCTCGGCGCAGCGTCGGAATTCACCCGTCCGCTGGCAGGCTCGTCGGCTTGCACACTGATCGTATTTGCCCCGCTAACTTTCCTCTCCGGGGTCACCGGCGCGTTCTTCAAAGCGCTCTCGCTCACCATGGCGTCGAGTTTGCTCATATCATTTTTAGTCGCGTGGTTAGTCGTTCCGCTCCTCTCCGAATGGCTCCTAGCTGGCCGCGACAACCACGTTCCCGATGGCTCGTGGACGCTGAAGGCGCACTCATTTTATCGCAAATGGTTAGGAGCACTCCTGCGTCGTCCATGGTTAGCATTGCTTTGGATCCTGCCATTTCTAATGGTCGGCTATATTAGTTACACTCGCGTCGGTTCCGGTTTCATGCCCGCGATGGACGAGGGTGGATTCGTGCTCGATTACGTCGCCACCCCGGGCACCGCACTCGCGGAAACGGATCGCATTCTCGGTGGTATCGAGAAAATCCTCAAAGACACGCCCGAGGTGGAAACGTACTCGCGCCGCACCGGACTCGGTCTCGGCGGTGGACTCGTGGAAGCTAATGAAGGCGATTTTTTCGTCCGTCTGCGTTCTGGAAAAAGACGCCCCGCAGACGAGGTGATGGATGAGATTCGCGCCGAAATCAACAAAACCGCGCCCGCTCTCGACATCGAAATGTTCCAGCTCATGGAGGACATGATCGGCGATCTCACCGCCGTGCCCGAGCCCATTGAAATCAAACTCTACTGCGACGACGACAAACTCCTCACCCAGCTCGCGCCGAAAATCGCCGCCGCCATCGGCACCATTCCCGGCGTGGTCGATACCAAAGACGGCCTGACTCTCGCCGGCGACGCCATCAACCTCCGCGTGGATCGAGAAAAAGCCGCGCTCGAAGGTCTCGATGTCGAATCCGTCAGCAAACAACTCACCGGCGCCATGGACGGCACTGTCGCGACCGAGGTCCAGCGCGGTCCGAAAATGGTCGGCATCCGAGTGGGACTTCCCTTGCGCGACCGCGAAAGTCTAGATCGATTGAAAGCCCTGCCATTGAGGGCCAGCGACGGACACATTCTCCCCCTCAGCCGCGTTGCCACATTGGAAATCGAGAGCGGCCAGCCACAAATCACTCGCGATAACTTGAAGCTGATGGTCCCCGTCACCGGCCGCATTTCCGGACGCGATCTCGGCTCCACCATTCGCGATTTACAGGCGCTCTTGAAAAAGCCTGGAGTGCTTCCCAACGGAGTTACATACGAATTAGGCGGCACCTACGCCGAGCAGCAAAAGGCCTTCGCGGGTCTCATCACGGTCTTCGGAGCCGCCACCGCACTGGTGTTTTTGCTCCTGCTTTTCCTCCAGGAAAGCTTCCGCGCCGCCGCCGCGATGTTGCTCTCCACTTTACTAACACTGCCCGCCGTTTTCATCGGACTTTGGCTCACGAAAACAGAGCTCAACATCTCGTCCATGATGGGCCTCACCATGATCATCGGCATCTCCGGCGAGGTCGCGATCTTCCTAGTCTCCGAGTTAGACGAAATGCCCTCCGACATGCCAATGATCGACGCCTTTATTCAGGCTGGTCTCAACCGAATGCGCCCCATCGCCATGACCACTCTGGCCGCAATTCTGGCTCTGGCTCCGCTCGCCCTAGGCATCGGCCAGGGTTCCGCGATGCAGCAACCGCTCGCCATCGCCATCATCGCCGGCTTGCTAGCTCAGTTCCCGATGGTCCTCCTCATCCTCCCCGTCATTCTCCGCGTGATGGCTGGCCGGTCCCGCAAGTGATTTAGCTGCCAAATGCTCCGCATTTTGGAGATTAGCAGAGGGCGTCACCCTTCCCAGGCACCTGTCCTCCTGTGGCTAACATAGTAAGGAAGCAAGGCGCACGCCTTTCCTAAATGTGTGGTTTTCAGCCAGATCCCACGTCGAGCATGGCTCACTGGTGACCCTAACGGGATTCGAACCCGTGTTACTCCCGTGAAAGGGGAGTGTCCTAGACCTCTGGACGATAGGGTCATTTTCCTTGCAGGAAATGAGGGCTGGATATTCCAATCGTTTCCCATCTTTGGCAAGTGGAATTTCATCGCTTTTCCCGGCCCTTTGTTGCATACCATTTCGTATGGCTACCTCCCCTCTGCTCCCCTCACAAGCGCGCTTTTATGACACGGAGCAGAAACGCTGGCTTGATGCCGCAGTTCCCGGCTGCATTCACACCGATCTGCTGCGTCATGGCCTGATCAAAAATCCTAACTGGGGCTCGAACGAACGGGAGTTGCAGTGGATTGAGGAGAGAAATTGGAAATACGCCGTCACATTTCAAGTCGGGCCAGATTTTCTCGAGCACAATGAGTTGGATATGGTCGCTGATGGACTCGACACGCTGGCTACGGTTTTCGTCAATGGAGAGGAAGTCGCTCGCACGAAGAACATGTTTATCGGCTATCGCTGGCCGGTGAAGCCCCTCTTGAAAGAAGGCACCAACGAAGTGCGCGTGGAATTTGCCAGCACACGAGGCTACATTCAGGCGCATCGAACGAAGAATCATTTCCCCGAGTGGAATGATCCAGTAGGTGGCAGCTCGGTCCTTCGCAAAGAGCCCTGCAACTTTGGCTGGGACTGGGGGCCGCGCTTAGTCACGGCTGGGATTTACAAAAATATCCGGCTCGAAGCGTGGTCGGGAAATCGGATCGAGTCGTTGAAGATTCGTCAGACCCATGCCCGAAATCGCGTAACGTTGGAACTCATCCCTGAGCTGGCTAGGCGTTCAAGATTGCCCAACTACCGCTCAGTCCTGAAGAGGGATGGCAAGATTATCGCAGAGGCTTCGGGCTTGGTTTTGAAAATCAACGAGCCCGAACTTTGGTGGCCGAACAACATGGGCGCGCAGTCGCTTTACGAGTTGAGGGTGGAGTTACTAACCAATGAAACTGTCATCGACTCAGTGACGCGCAGGATAGGTTTGCGCACGATTGAATTGGACCGGCACAAGGATGAATGGGGCGAGACATTCCAGTTTAAGTGCAATGGCGTGGCGCTTTTTGCGAAGGGTGCGAACTGGGTGCCATCGCATGTGTTCGCTTCAGAGGTTAGCCGCGATTCTCTGGACCTCCTTCTAACATCGGCCGCAAAGGCGAATATGAACATGATTCGCGTCTGGGGCGGCGGCGTGTATGAAGTGGATGCGTTCTACGATCTCTGCGATGAAAAAGGGCTGCTCGTCTGGCAGGATTTCATGTTTGCCTGTGCGCTTTATCCGGGAACAGAAGAGTTTCTAACCTCCGTGGAGCAGGAGGCGGAATATCAAGTCAAACGTTTGGCGCATCACGCCTCGCTCGCCTTGTGGTGCGGCAACAACGAGATCGAGCAAATGCCAGCGGAGATCGTGAAAACAGCGGAGCGCAAAAAAGCCTACGAAGCGATTTTCCACCAGTTGCTTCCTGGCGCGGTGAAAAAGTTTGATGGCGTCACCAGCTACTGGCCGAGCTCTCCACACAACCCGGCGGGCTATCACAAAGGACCGAACAGCGAGCGTGGTGGCGACGCGCATGACTGGGATGTGTGGCATGCCCGCAAGCCCGTTAAAAGTTACGAGGCCAAGTTCTTTCGTTTTTGCTCGGAGTTTGGCATGCAGTCCTTCTCGTCGCCAGAGATTGCGGCCACTTTTTGTCCACGGACGGAGATGAATATTTTCAGCCCTGAGATGGAGAATCATCAAAAGAATCCTGCCGGGAATCAGATCATACTCGATTACATTTCGCGCCGTTATCGTTTTCCAAAGGATTACTCGTCGCTCTCATATTTGTCGCAATTGAATCAGGCGTATTGCATGAAGGTCGCGGTGGAGCATTTCCGGCGGCAAATGCCACGCACGATGGGTGCACTTTACTGGCAACTGAACGACATCTGGCCCGGTTTTTCGTGGAGCTCGCTCGAATTTGGCGGCAAATGGAAAGCACTACATTTCGAGGCGAAGCGCTTCTTCGCACCCTTGTTGGTTAGCGCATTTCTGCCGGGCGATGAGAGCACTGGGATCGGCAACCGCCTGCAAACGACGATCAGCGACGTGCAATTTTACACGGTCTATGATGGCCGCACACAGCTGGACGGCACGTTGTATTGGACGCTGTATCATCTCACCAACGGAGTAGTTCGCGAGACGCAAAAACCCCTCGCATTGGCACCAGGGAAATCGGTCATGCAGCTCAAAGTCGATTTCAAAAAAGAACTGGCCGAATACGGGCACGCCCATCTTGTGCTACGTGTCTGGGTGGAAGGCAAATCGGGTGTGCTGGCCGAAAATACTGTTTTTTTCACAGCGCCGCGCTTCATGGATCTGCCGCGTACAAGCATCGGCTCGACTCTCCGTAAAGTCGCACGGGGCACATACGAGCTCGAGTTCGTTTCTAAAAATTTCCACCACGGCGTGATGCTGCAAATTCCCGGACTGCAGGCCACGTTCAGCGACAACTACTTCGATCTTTTTCCAAGTGTGGCACATCGGGTGCAGGTCGCTGTGGCGCACGACATCGATTATGCGCAATTCAATCGCTTGAGAATGCAGCCTGTGTCTCTGGTGAACAGCTACTCCTAACAGTTGGAATGGCGGATTCCCTCTGCTGCTCCGTACCGTTTCGACAAACAAAAAGCGCGCCGGATTTCTCCAGGCGCGCTTGATGAAATGAGACGGCAGAGTTAGGCGATGTAACCTTCTTCGCCATGGTCACTGATATCCAAACCGGCGGTTTCGCCTTCTGGGCTGAGTCGCAGACCGATGATGGCCTTGATCACGTAAGCAATGATAACAGTCGAGACGATGGACAGCACGAGAGTAAGCGCCACAGCTTTAAACTGCTCGATCACGAGAGTTTTGCCGACGATGGCCTTGAGGTTCGTGTTCAGGTTGGAGTTCACATCAGCCGTGGCAAGCACACCGGTGAGGATGGCTCCGAGAGTGCCGCCAATCGCGTGCACCCCGAAGGTGTCGAGGGCGTCGTCATAACCGATGGCGTTCTTGACGAAGACCACGAAGATGTAAGGAACGATGGCAGCCAGCAGACCGATAACCATCGCGCCATTGGCGTCCACAAACCCGCAGGCAGGAGTGATAACCACGAGACCCGCCACAATGCCGGAGCAGAAACCAAGGATCGAAGGATGGCCCTTGTGGAACCACTCGATCACGGCCCAGATGAAGCCCGCAGTGGCCGCAGCCAGCGTCGTCGTCATGAAGGCATTGGCGGAAACCCCGTCAGCAGCGACAGCCGATCCGGCGTTAAAGCCATACCATCCGACCCAAAGCATGCCGGTGCCGACCATACAAAGCACCATCGAGTGCGGCGCCATCTTATCTTTGCCGAAGCCCAGGCGCTTGCCGAGGATGATGCAAAGAATGAGCGCAGACCAACCGGAGGTCATGTGCACTACAGTGCCACCTGCGAAGTCGATGGCCTTGATGCTGGCACCTGCATTCCAGACACCGTTCATCATGCCAGTGACGCCCCAGACCATGTGGGCCATTGGGAAGTAAACCACGAACATCCAGACGAGGATGAAAGCCATGATCGCACTGTATTTCATGCGCTCGGCGATAGCACCCACGATCAAAGCCGGGGTGATGATCGCGAACATTAGTTGATACATCGAGAACACATTTTGCGAGACCCAGTAGCTGTAATCACCGTTAGGCGCACTCGTGACGCCCTTGAGGAAGAAATATTCCGTGCCGCCGAGGTAGGGGGCAAGACCAGGATTGCTCGTGGCGAAGCTCTTACCGAAAACTAGGCTGTAGCCGAATGCCCACCAGAGAATAGTCACCAAGCCAGCGCAGCCTAGACATTGAGCGAGCACGCTGAGGACGTTTTTCTGACGAACCAAGCCGCCGTAGAACAGAGCCAGACCGGGCAGGGTCATGAAAAGAACAAGAGCCGCGCAGGTCATCATCCAGCCGTTGTGGCCAGGGCCGGGAATTGTGGACAAGACTCCCTTTGCCGCAGTGTTGTTCATGTACGCCTCAAGATCGGCCACACGCTCCTCCACCGTCGGAGTGGGTGTGGGAATTTGTGCTTTCAGTGAGAACGGCACAAGAAAGAATGCGGCGAGAAGCGCACCTAGAGTGGCTAAGTAAGAGTAGGTTTTAGTCATGGGTTTTAGGTTGGGTTACAGTTTGAAAAAATCGGGCATGCTATTTTAGGAAAGACGGTGTGGTTTTGGCGAGGATTTAATCCTATTAGGAAGGCAAAACTGAAAGCAGCTAGATCTAAAGTTTGCCTGTTTTTAACAATAAGGCGACCACTGCGAGGACCGGGAGGAGCACAGGCAGAGAGAACTTAAAGACGTAGGCAAAGAAATGCGGCGTGTGGACTTTGGTGTGGTCGGCGATGGATTTCACCATGAGATTGGGGCCGTTACCAATGTAAGTCATGGCTCCAAAGAAAACGGAGCCGAGTGAGACCGCGACCACGTAGAGCCCGTCCTGCTTGAGGAATTGGGCGACATGGGCGGTGTTGTTCAAGTCGAGATGCCGCACACCGAAGGCGGCGGAGAGAAACGCGAGGTAGGTGGGGGCGTTATCGAGCACCCCGCTAAGGGCTCCGCTCAGCCAGTAGAATTGCGCTGGCGCATTCAGTCCCAGCGCAGCGGCATGCAACTGAAGGTAATCTAAGGCCGGGATCATGGTCATGAAGATCCCTGCGAAGAGCCACGCGACTTCCTTGATGGGGTTGAAATTGAAATGGTTCGCTTGGTGAATGCGCTGTGGCGTGATCCGGTAGGCAGTGAAGGCAGAGACGACCAGGATGATTTCGCGCCAGAGGGGTGGAGCAAAAATCACAGCTCCGAGAATCCCGGCCAGAGGGGGGAAACTTTTCAAGCCCTCGATTTTGAAAGTTTCATGGACGGTTTCCATTTCCCGCACGGCTCTTGGAGCGCGGACGAAGTTGCTCCGGTCGAAGAGATAGAAGATGGCGATGAGAGCGGTCACAGCGAAACACCAGGCGGGCCAACAATGTTGGGAGACCCACCAGAATGGAACTCCCTTCAGGTAGCCGAGGAAGAGCGGTGGGTCGCCAATCGGCGTCAGACATCCGCCGACGTTGCTGATGATGAAGATGAAGAATGCGGTGTGGAAATTCGTGTAGCGATATTTGTTAGAGCGCAACCAAGGTCGGATGAGCAGCATGGAGGCACCGGTGGTGCCAATGAGGTTGGCGAGGATCGCTCCAATGAGAAGAAACAGGCAGTTAGCCAGTGGTTTCGCCTCGCCTTGGATGCGGATATGAATGCCTCCGGCGACGGTGAACAGCGAGCCGATGAAGACGATGAAACTGGCATATTCCGCGACCACCCCCAGAATGCGGGGCGCGGCGTGCATCCAGAGGTAATACGCAACGCAAATGGAACCGAGACCCAAGGCGATCTTCGGGTAATGCCGTTCCCAGACGTGGGGAAAGAGCAGCGGAATCACGGCGATGCAGAGCAGCATGGCCCCAAAAGGCAGCACCATCAGTGGATGCGGATCCAGCCCTTCAGAGATCAATGCTAGAAACATGCCTGGATTCCTTTTTCTGCAATCAGGACCGCCACTTGTAGGCGAGAACAGTGCTTATGATGGTCACCAGACTGATTCCCGACATGACGTAAGCGGGGACGGTGAGTTCGGGTTCTTTTTTGCAGCGCCAAAGAAACGCCCCAGCACGGCCCGTGCAAAGCATGGCGGCGAAGAAAGCGAGCGCCCAGCCAAAGTCCTTCTGGCGGGTATCGGTCGCGGAATAAGCGGAAAGTAGGAGAAAGGCGCTAGCCATCAAGATGTTGATGAGGGTGGGTTTGCTGCTTGTTAGCCGCCAGACATAGACGCCGGATATAAGAACGATAAGGGAGGCAACGGCAAGAGTGAGGGTGAGATAATTCATAAAAATAGCTGAAGGGAACGGATTCTGGATGGACGCGATGGGAGTTCAAGTAGAATGAGGACAGCTCAGATGTCCGGGGCTGAAAATGGAAACTCCCGCCCGTAGATTGCACGGGCGGGAGAATCACATTTAATTGGATGTTAGTTATGCGATGGAGTGTTCTTGTCCGTGCATTGGAAGTCGGGATAAGCTTCCACGCCCATTTCTGGAATGTCCAAGCCAGCAATTTCATCTTCAGGAGTCGAACGGATTTTGACAAACAGGTTCGAGATTTTCATGAATGCGTAGGAAAATATGAAAACAAAGATGATACAGGCCATCATGTCGATGAACTGAGCGGTGAATTGCGAGAAGTCTCCAGCCGGTGCTCCGAAAGCTTTGCCGAAGATACCGGTGACACCTTGATCAGCCCAACCAGCGGCAGTCATGTCGGCGTATTTCTTCAAAGTGGCGGGAGCGGCATCGTTATTGATGATCGTCCAGGCACCGTCCTTGAAGAGCTTGTGAACACCGCCCCAGCCGGCCCCATAAGAGCCATTGGCAAAGAGACCTACGCTTAGAACCCCGAAGGCTCCGCAAACTCCGTGCACCGAAAGCGCCCCGACGCAGTCATCGACCTTGGCGACGCGCTCCCAGAAGAAGACAGAGAAAACCACGATGACACCGGCAATGAAGCCGATAATGACGGCTCCCATGGAGTTCACGAATGCGCAAGGCGCGGTGATAGCTACGAGACCTGCCAGCAGGCCATTGCAAAGCATGGTTGGATCAGGTTTGCCAGTGACTAGATACATGGTAAGGAGCGTTCCGACCGAGGCAGCAGCACCTGCCAGCATGGTATTAACCGCCACAATCGCGATGCGGCTATCGGTGCCAGCCAGAGTGGAACCGGGGTTGAATCCGAACCAGCCCAGGGCCAGAATGAAGGTGCCCAGCATGACCATTGGCACGTCGTGGCCAGGGATGGCATTGGGCTTGCCATCTTTACGATACTTGCCAATGCGAGGACCGATAACGAGACCACCGGCGAGGGCGATCACGCCGCCGCACAAGTGAACGACACCAGAGCCTGCAAAATCGACGGCTCCGTGGCCGAGGGCGAAGTTTTGACCCAGCTGTGCCAGCCAGCCACCGCCCCAGACCCAGTTGCCATAAATGGCGTATGGAAACATACCGACCCAGAATCCATAGACGATGAAGTGCTTAAAGTTCCAGCGTTCCGCCATGGTTCCGGTTGGGATGGTGGCCGTGGTGTCCATAAACACCATTTCGAACAAGAAGAGGGTAAACACAGCCGTATCAAACACGGATGGGCTGAGGAAGAATCCCTTCAAACCAAGCAAACCAAAAGGATGCCCCATTATCTGGACAGTCCAGCCGTGGTTGAGCAGAGCCAGACCCTGACCGAGAGCCGGCTGCCAGCCGATTGGAACCGGCCCGTTCCAGTAATTTCCAAACATGAAGGCGAATCCGCAAATCCAGAAGCCGAGCATGCCCAGGCCGTAGATCATGAAGTTGGTGGCCATGACGTGTGCCGCATTCTTTGCACGGCAAAGTCCGGTTTCCACGAGCGCAAAACCCGCTTGCATGAACATAACGAGGAAGCCCGTGATGAGCGTCCACATCAAGTTGATGGAATTTTTATTATGCGCCACGTTGAGAATTAACTCGTTATTCGTGACCTTGCCTTTTCCATCAGGATTAACGCTGGCGGAATCGGCAGGAATCGGCCAGGTAAGATCCGTCGCCGCGCCAGCATTGGCCCCGGGCGGATAAGCCACAGAGTCAGGAGCTTGTGGGGCTGGAGCTGCCGCAGGCGCGGCGTCTTGCGCGTGGACGGTGACTATACTACCGCAGGTCGTCCAGGCCACCAATCCGATGGCGGCAAGATAACTCAATTTTCTGAATAGTTTGGACATATATACTTGGATTAATTTAGGTTGGCGTGTTTGCTGGCTGCCCGCTTCATCAGAGAACAACCGCAGTTAAAACGACAAATTTACTTTGAGTCGGTCCGTTAAACCCACCGCCGCGAACTTGTCGAAAGTTTGCACGAGCGCACCATAGCAATGAGTATGCCATCCCTTGAAAGACATCAGAAAATCCGCATACTGGCTCTAACAATGAAGTGTGATCCAGCGAGGTTTGCAAAATCGCGGGGATTTTACGGCTTTCGTTAGCCACCGTGGGCAAAATCCAACACATCGTATATCATAAGAGCCCACTTGACGGATACCTCTTGTTCGATAACCGAGAGGCTGCTATCAAATTTTCCCTCATGCCCATCCATATCTCCTCTTATGCCGGCTGGCAGAAAAACCTCTGCCTTCACAATGATTCAGTCGAACTCATCATTTCACTAGAAGTCGGCCCTCGCATTCTCAGCTACCGCCCGCTTACTGGAACAAATATCCTGCACAATTATCCCGAGCAGATGGGTGGCACGGGCGAATCCGAGTGGATGAACCGCGGCGGCCATCGCCTTTGGATCGCACCGGAAGACATTGCCCTCACCTATGCGCTGGACAACCAGCCATTTCCCTATTCCATCACGGGCGAAAACTCGATCACGCTCACCACTCCGGGAGCCGACTCAAGGAAAATTCGCAGAGACATTTCCGTGGATCTCGCCGCGTCCGGCAGTGGAGTGCAACTCACCCACACGCTCACCAACGAGACCTCGTTGCCCCAATCCGTTGCTCCGTGGGCTTTGTCAGTAATGGCTCCAGGCGGCATCGCTCTTCTCCCTCAGCCTCCGCTCGGCGAGCATCCCCGGGATTTGCTGCCCAATCGTGCCGTTATTCTCTGGGCGTTCAGCGACACGACCGATCCGCGATTCCATTTAGGAAAACATTTCATTAGCCTGCGACACGACGCCAAACGGCAGCCCTTCAAGTTTGGTCTAACTCATCGAGAAAACTGGGCGGCCTACCTGCTCGGCGATCAGCTCTTTACCAAGACGGTCGCATTTATCGAAGGTGCAGCTTACGCGGACTTTGGATGCAATTACGAGAGTTTTACCAATCAGGACATGCTGGAAGTCGAGACGCTCGGGCCACTCGTGACTCTTGCGCCCGGCGACTCCATCACGCATCTGGAGAATTGGAATCTCTTTGGCGGCCTGCAAGTTCCCGAGTATTCAGACAGCGCTGAATTTGCCGAATGGCTCCGCCCTTATCTTCCTGAATAGAATGAAACTGCCATGAAAAAAATTCCCTTTTACACTCTCTGTCTCGCCTTCTGTCTCCTTTTCCTGAATGGCTGTGAAACCACCAATGGGCGCATCAACACCATCGACCGCGCGGCTCTTTACGCCAGCATCCAGCAGGAAGAACCGGGCGATTACTGGATTGCGCGGCGTTATTATAAGCAGGACTACCATTTCTGGGGCTACATCCGCCGCCCGCAGCAACCTTGGAGCACCGCCAAGATGGTCATGCTGAACGAGCAGAAAAAACTCGCCCCAGACCGCGCCATAGGTCTCATTGGCGGCGACAGTAACTACGAATACAAATTCAAGGGCTATTTTTCCAGCGACACGGTTTACGAGCCGGCTTCCAATGGATTCTATCCTGAGTTTGTCCTGACCGATTACACTTTGAAGACTATCACACCGCTCCAGATTTACTCCAATCCCGCCGCGACTGACCCCTCGCGCCGCGTGATTGAGTCGCCTGTCCGGTAAAGTCTTTAGGTCTGGATCAAACTGGTTGCACTAAGTCGCGCGTAAACACCGCCGAGTTCGACCAGTTCGTCGTGCGTCCCTCGTTCGACGATGCGGCCTTTGTCCAAAACAAGGATCTGACTCGCATGTCGCACGGTGCTGAGGCGGTGCGCGATGACGAAACTGGTGCGCCGGACCAGTAATCGCTCCAGCGCCTCCTGAATTTGTCGCTCCGTCTCGGTGTCCACACTGGCGGTAGCCTCATCTAGAATAAGAATAGGAGGATCTTTCAGCAACGCGCGTGCGATCGAGATGCGCTGCTTTTCACCCACACTCAACTTGATTCCGCGCTCGCCGACTTTGGTGGCGAGTCCCTCTGGAAGCCGGGTGATAAAATGCCAGGCATTGGCGGCGCGGGTGGCCGCCTCCAGTTCCGCATCGGTCGCCGTGGGCCGACCCAGAAGCAGGTTGTCGCGGATGGTGCCATTGAAAAGAAAACTTTCTTGCGTGACGACACCCACGTTCGCCCGCAGCGCAGACTTCGAGTAATCGCGGAGATTTTTTCCATCGATCTCAATCTCGCCGCTGTCATATTCGTAGAAACGCGTAAGCAAATTGACGAGAGTTGATTTCCCCGCTCCTGTGGCGCCAACGAGTGCGATGGTTTCTCCCGGCTGAACTTGGAGTGAGATCTGTTTGAGTGTTGGCAGATCCTCGGAATAGGAAAAACTAACGTTGTTATAATGCACCCCACCGAGGACGCGTTCGCCATTGTCGGTGTCGGAGGCTCCGATCTCGGCGGGTGTATCGAGAATCTCGAACACGCGTTCACCCGCGACACGACCAGCCTGGATGAGTTGATTCAAGCTATGGAGGCGGCCAATTGGCTCATAAAGAAAGCGCGCCAGAATGATGAATGCCGTCAGTTCTCCCAGCTGCATCGTGCCTCCAAGAACGGCACGTCCGCCAAATCCCAGCATGAGAATTAGACCGCACGAGGTGAAGAAATTCATCGACGGCGAGTAAATCGCCCATGAGCGCATCACGATTAAAGTCGCCTGTCGAAGCTGCTCGCTGATCTGGTTGAAATGGACGTGTTCCTCGTTTTCGCGGACATAAGTTTTGATTTGACGAATTCCGGCCAGATTATCGTGCAGCAGGGAGTTCATCGCGGACGACGCCTTGCGCTGGAGTCGATAACGTTTGTGGGCGGTGAGCGTGTAGGAGAGCGCGCCAGCGAGCAGGAAAGGGATCGGCACGAGAGCGAGTAGGGTGAGATGCGGTTGCTGCCAGAACATCAGCCCGCCCACGATCAGAATCTGCATGGCAGACACGGTCCCCTGCTCGATGCCATCGATCAGGACGCGTTCGACGGAATTCACGTCCTCGAGAATACGCGTCATAATATCACCGGTGGAGCGGTTATCGAACCAGTTCAGTGGCAGTCGCTGAATGTGCGAATAGAGATCGCTCCGCAGATCAAAGATGACTTTTTGTTCGAAGGTGTTGTTCAGCAGAATGCGCAACGCATTAAAGAAATCTTGCAAGAAAAATGCCCCGAGTCCGGTGAGCACGAGCGGCAGCAGCAGCGCTGGCTGTTTTCCGATGATGACCTTGTCGATGATCTGCTGGGTTATCGCCGGAAACACCACCACCAGCAGCGTGGTAAGCATCGCGCTGAGAATCGTTCCAGCCGCCATCCACGGATAACGCCGCACGTAGGCAAAGACCCGCCAGACCGTGCTCAGACTCGGCTTCTTTGCATGGGGATCATCGCTGCCAGCATAACGCATAAGGACGCCGAATGTCCGCGTGTCGCAGGCACGGCGCAAGTGGATTGCTGAATGTCAAAGCGCTTGCCCTGCCGGTATTTCGGCTGATACTTCCGGCATGAAGAAAGTCGCACTCGGTTGTCTGGTCGTATTCGTGATTGTCGTGGGGATTCTGGCCCTGTCCGCCATTGGGAGTTACAACAAACTCGTCGGTTTGAAGCAAGGGGTAAATGCCAGTTGGTCCAATGTGGAAAATCAATATCAACGTCGGGCTGACTTAATCCCGAATTTGGTCCAGACGGTGTCCGGTGCGGCAAACTTTGAGAAGTCTACCTTGGAAGCAGTCGTGCAGGCACGCGCAAGTGTGGGACAAATGAAAATTACCCAAGGCGAAGCGCCCGCCACAGCCGAGCAACTCAAACAGTTTGAGCAGGCTCAAGGTCAACTTGGGAACGCATTGTCACGTTTGCTCGTGGTCTCCGAAAACTATCCGGAGTTAAAGGCGAATGCGAATTTCCAAGGATTGCAGGCGCAATTGGAGGGAACTGAAAACCGGATCACAACGGCGCGTGGCGATTTCAACGCCGCTGCCCAAAATTACAACACCGCGATTAGCAAATTTCCAGCCGTGCTTTTCGCAGCGATGGCAGGGTTCACTCCGCGTCCCTATTTCGAGGCCCGCGCCGGTAGCGATGTGGCACCAGCGGTAAAGTTTGATTTTGGCAGCAAGCCCTGATCCCATGCGCTGGCTCTTGCTGGTAATTTTTTGCTGGTTTGGTCTGAATGCATCTGCCCAGTCTACGGCCAGTTTTCCCGCAAAGCCGACTCGTTATGTTTCGGATCGGGCCTTCGCATTAGACGAAACACAAATTGGACGACTGAATGCGCGACTGGAAAACTTTGAGCGCGAGACATCGAATCAATTGGTCGTTGCTATCTTTTCCCGTCTGCCACCGCAGGCCGAAATCGCCCAGTATTCGACACAAGTTTTTCGGACGTGGCAGATCGGCCAGGCTGGGAAGGACAACGGCGTCGGGCTGTTTATTTTCAAAGATGACCGCAAACTTTTCATTGCCACCGGACGCGGTTTGGAAGGAGCACTTCCCGATCTGACCTGCAAACAAATCATCGACAACGAAATTGTCCCGCACTTCAAGGCAGGCGATTTTCCGGCAGGGGTAGAAGCTGGCGTGGATGCGATCATTGCCGCCACCCAAGGGGAAAACCGCGGGACTGGAAAAACGGTGGACGAGAGCCGCCAAAAGCAGGCGAGTTCCAGTGGTTTGGGTGGGTGGATTGTGATCGCATTTGTGATTTTGTATGTGTTTTCCGCCCTCCGGCGCGGCAGTCGCAATATGCTAGTGAATCGCCGGGGCTACCGTTCTTTTGGTGGAAGCTGGATCAGCGGTGGAAATAGCTCAGGTGGAGGCTGGGGCTCAGGCGGCGGGGGAGGTGGATTTAGTGGCGGCGGAGGCAGCAGCGGTGGTGGCGGAGCCGGAGGTAGCTGGTAAGATGAAGACGCGAGAATTCATCAACCAATTGGAAAAGGACCGTTTAGTGGCAGCCATCCAGGAAGCTGAACGGGGAAATTCAGGCGATGTGGTGTTATTCATCAGCCACAGGAAAGTGGAGGATGAGATGCACGAGGCGCGTGCTATTTACCAACGATTGAAGCTGGATGAGACAACCCCGCAGAACTCCCTGCTGATTTTTGTCTCGCCGAAAAGCCGGAAGCTCGCCGTGATCGGCGGGACGGACCTCTACCAAAAACTCTCGGCGGATTGGTGGATGAATCTGGTTTCCCGCATGACCGGATGCTTTGCCGAAGGCCGTCTAACAGAGGGTTTGCTGACCACTATACAGACGATCGGGGAAGTCCAACGCCAGTTTTTTCCAATTAAAAAAACCATGGATCGCAGCGGACAGAAAGATTTGCTGGAAGACGGCTAGTCTCCAAGGACATGTGGAAAACTCCGTCCACACCGGGTTTTAAGACGTATCCAAGCCGCGATGTGCTACAATGTGACGATTTTGTGAATCATGATTAGTAAAATAGGCAACCAGACCAAATCCTTTTTGCAAACCGTCGGGAGTGTTGTCTGGCTTTTCCTGAATACGGTTTCCGAAATGATGGAAAACATCAGCCGCGGTCGCGCACCATTCCGTGCCGCGTCGCTTTTTGCGCAAACAGATCGCGCGGGCGTTGGTTCGGTGCCTTTGACAGCGATGGTGTCTTTTTTCCTGGGATTAACCATGGCCATTCTCACCGGGTACCAGTTGCAGCGTTTTGGGAGCGAACGCTATGTCCCAGGTTTGGTGGCCGTGGCATTTACACGAGAGCTAGGTCCGCTTCTAACCGGGATCGTGATTGCCGCGCGGATCGGTGCTGCCTATACCGCTGAGCTTGGTACCATGACTGTCTCTGAGGAAGTAGAAGCACTGGAGACGATGGGCATCGGCCCAATGCGATTTTTGGTAGCCCCGCGAGTGGTGGCTATTACATGTCTGATGCCGTGTCTTTCGGTGGTGGCGACGGTTGCGGCCTTGATCAGCACTGCACTCGTCTCTTGGTATAATCTCAATATTTCCTTCTCCTATTGTCGCGACTTGTTTCTTGAAAGCATCCTGCTGAAGGACATCTACACCGGCGTAGTGAAGAGCATTCTTTTTGGTCTAATCATAGGCTTGGTATCCTGTTACAAAGGCCTCGCCGTGGTAGGAGGCGCGGCAGGTGTGGGATCCTCGACAACGTCGAGCGTGGTCATCGCGATCACGACTGTCATCGGCATGGACACCGTGGCTAACATCATCCTCACGAACGTCCTGCCATGAGTGATCAACCACTCGTGCGCTTGGAAAACGTGCGGCTCGCTTTTGGAGAAAAAGTGATTCTAGCCGGATTCAATCTGGCTGTGGAAAAAAAGGAGCGCCTAGTCGTCATGGGCCAGTCTGGCAGCGGGAAAAGCACACTGCTCCGCCTGATCTGCGGGATACTCAAGCCTAACTCCGGCTCGGTGAAGTTTGGTTATCTGGAAGTGCCCAAACTAAAGCGCAGCATGCTCAATCAACTCCGTCGCAAGATCGGAATGGTCTATCAATATTCCGCTCTCATTAGCTCTATCAACGTGCGAGACAATCTCGCCTTGCCGCTCGAAGAGCTAACAGGAAAAACTCCGGCTGAGATCGAGAAATTGATCGATGAGAAACTCGACATGGTGAACATGACCGAATCCAAATTCGCCATGCCAGCCGAACTTAGCGGCGGGATGAAGAAACGTATCGGACTCGCCCGCGCCTTGATGATGGAGCCCGAATTAATTCTTTACGATGAGCCCAGCGCTGGCCTTGATCCTGTTATCAGCTCTGTGATTGATGAACTCATGATCCAGGTGAGCGAGCAAACGGGCGCGACTTCCATTATCGTCACGCACGAAATGGAGAGCGCCTTTCGCGTGGCCTCGCGCATGGCAATGGTCTATAAAGGACAAGTGATCGAAATCGGAACTCCTGACGAAATGCGTGCCTCTAAAAATCCCGTCGTCGCTCAGTTTCTATCGGGAGACACCCATGGACCCATCTTGGAAAACGCCTCACAGCCACCTGCCGAACCTGTGGAAAAAATCTCCAAGCCTAGAAAGAAACGTTAACCTACTTACATCATGCAAGTCATCCGCAGCGAAATCCGCACCGGTCTTCTCGTTCTCATCACCATTGGCGCATTGGTCGCCCTCGTGCTCTACATTGGTGCCCCCGGCGTTTTCAAAAAACTGAACACTTACTATGTTCGCATTGACAACGCAGCCGGCATCAAAGCGGGCGCTCCAGTGAATCTGGCCGGCCGCAAAGTGGGGCAGATTATTGATCTGAAAACACCCGTTCCCCTCAAAGAACGCCCAGCCGACAAGCCCAACTACGAAGCAATCATCACCGTGCGAGTGGAGGCAGACGCACCACTCTATAAAGTCTGCAAAGCCCGGATGGTCGCTTACGGATTACTCTCGGAACTTGTCATCGATTTCACCAACGGCGATGAAACCAGCGGTCGTGCTGAAAATGGATACATCTTCATTGGCGAACGCGAGGCCGCTCTTTCTGAACTCGCGCCCAAAGTCCTCGACAAGCTGGAGCCGCTCATCATTTCCGGCAGGGAAACCTTGGCTGAACTTAAGACCGTCGCCTCAAACATTGGTAACATCACAGCCGAAGGATCAGAGTTTAATCTGGCTCTCACCCGCTTCCACGCACTGGGTGACAATCTGGCAAAACTAACCGACCCGCAGGGAAATCTCACCATCTCGCTGAATGATTCAATGGCTTCCCTCAAACGCTCTCTTGCCAGCGTGGAAAAAATCACCAGCGATCTCGATGGCGATGATCTCAAAATCACCCTTGCTAATTTCCGGTCAGCATCCATCGATCTTAAGGGCGCAGTGGGTTCTCTCAAAAACACAGTTAGCGAAGTCGGCCCAGAACTCATCGCCACGGGAAGAAACGCCAGTCAGTTTACCGACACAATCAAACGCCAGCCATGGCGCATCATTTGGCCCTCGACCAAAAAATACGCCAACGAGACGGCTGATGTCGAAATCCGCCGTGCACTTCCGACCAGTCACCGCTAATCGCGGAAATTTCGGCTGTGCCTGCGACTGGGCTCTGACTAAATAGCTCGACGCGATGACACTTCCAACTGGCAACGTCACATTTCTCTTCACAGATATCGAAGGCAGCACACGCCTTTGGGAGGTTAATCTGGTGGCAATGGGAGCGGCACTTGCGCTCCATGATCGCATCATGCGGGAAGCCGTCGAGACGCACCATGGCATCGTATTCAAAACGATTGGCGACGCTTTTTGCGTTGTCTTCAACGAGGCCCCCGACGCCATCTCCGCAGCCGCCGTCGCGCAGCACCGTCTCGCTGAAACGGATTGGGGAAACAACGCACCACTGAAGGTTCGCATGGCCATCCACACCGGAGTTGCGGAACTTCGTGAGTCAGACTATTTCGGACCAGTGCTCAACCGCGTAGCGCGATTATTGGCGGCGGGTCATGGCGGCCAGACACTCATATCGCTCGCCACAGAGGAACTGGTGCATGACCGTCTGCCATCGATGGTCACGCTCCGCGATCTAGGTGAAAACCGACTCAAAGATCTAGCCCGTCCGGAGCGCATTTACGAGCTGGTTATCGAAGGTCTCAACACCCAATTTCCGCCGCTTCGTTCTTTGGAGCATTTCCCTAACAATCTTCCCGTCCAACTTACCTCATTCATAGGCCGCGAAAAGGAACTCGCCGAGATTCAAGATCGACTCCAATCGACCCATCTACTCACTCTCACCGGACCGGGCGGAACAGGCAAAACCCGGCTATCTTTGCAAGTCGCCGCCGAACTTGCCGATCAATTCCCAGACGGAATTTGGCTAGTAGAATTCGCCACCGAGACGGAATCCGAAAATGTAGCCGCAAACATTGCCAGCGTACTCCGGCTGCTGATTGAAGGAGAGAAATCCGTTGAAGCGGTGCTTGCCGCATTTCTTCGTCGCAAGAACCTTCTGCTTATCCTCGATAATTGCGAGCATCTCATAACTCCGATTGCGCGGTTAACCGAAAATCTTCTCCGCCAAGCCTCGAAACTTCGCATTCTCGCATCCAGCCGCATGCCAATGGCCATCCCAGGAGAAATCACTTGGCCGGTGCCGCCTCTGAGTGGTCCTGAGATGTCGCGCTGGGGCGAGCTCGTCCGTTACAGTTTGGAGGAACTTGGCCAGTTGGAATCAGTTCGCCTATTTGTCGAACGGGCCGTGGCTGCGGTTCCTTCATTCCGGTTGAAGACAGAAAACAGCAAGGCCATTGCCCACATCTGCTACCGGCTCGACGGCATTGCGCTGGCCCTGGAATTGGCTGCAGCCCGGGTTAAAGTTCTAACACCAGAGCAAATTTCAGAGCGACTGCAAAATCGTTTTTCTCTTCTAACCGGCGGCAGCCGCACCGCGCTTCCACGGCAGCAAACATTGCGCGCACTGATTGATTGGAGTTATGATTTGCTATCCGAAAAAGAACGCATTCTTTTTCGACGGCTAGCAGTTTTTGCTGGCGGCCGTACTCTCAGCGCCATCGAATCCGTTTGTGCTGACGACGAAATAGAAAACTGGGAAATGCTCGATTTGCTCAGTCAGTTGTTGGATAAATCACTCGTGAGCATTGAAAACGGTCCCGCGGGCGAACCCCGGTATGTTTTTACGGAATCTATCTTTCAATACGCACGCGAAAAGCTCGCTGAATCTTTTGAGTCCACTATAATCAACGACCGGCATCTCACTTATTTTCGCACTATTGCCGAAATCGCCGAGCCTTATCTTTTGGGTTCCGAACAGGCACGCTGGCTGGAAAAACTCGCCGCAGATCGCATCAATTTTCGCATGGCCATCGAGTGGGGAACGAAGGACTCCGCACGCGCAGAGGAGGGTCTGCGCCTAGCCTCAGCGCTTACGCGCTTTTGGGAGGTGCGTAGCGATTTGCATGATGGCCGGGAATATTTTGCCAGCCTTCTGGCTGTGGCGGATTCTACTCCCAGGCTACTGCTGGCAAACAGCGTGGGCAGTGCCGCGCGCTTGGCTTGGTGTCAGGACGACAATTCCTTTGCCCGCAACGCTGCGATTGAGTGTATCAAGATTTTTAACACGCTGGGCGAAGAACGTCGTGGCGCCGAATTCATTGGCATGCGCGGCTTCATCGAGCGCTTGGAGAATAAACCAGAACTCGCTGAAAAATGTTTTCGCGAATGTCTACTGATCTCCCAAAAATACAATGATCAAAGGCTTGGCGCCATCGCCACTTCGGGCCTTGGTAGCGTAGCCGCCGACCGGGGCGACTTCGCGGCCGCAGACAAACTTAAAAGGCACAGTTTGGAGATTTTTCGCTCTCTAGGAGACCGATATCTCATCGGCTTAAATAGCTGGAGTCTCGCTGGCAATGCCTTGCACAGCGGCCGAATCGACGAAGCCGCCGCTCTTTACCGCGAATGCTGCGAGATCGCTATTGAACTTGCGAATCGATGGATCATTCCCCACCTTTTGGAAGGCGCAGGAAACATTGCACGTATTAGGGGCGATCACGAAAGCGGACTCACCTTGTTTGCCGCTGCCTCTGTTCTTCGCGACCGGCTGGGACTTTCCTTTGCGCCGCTCGATGGCAAGGTTTATCAAGAAATTTTAAGCGACTTCCAGCGCATACTGGGTGAGCAAAATTACGAAAGAATCTGGTCGCAAGGCCGCAAGCATACAGCATCGGCTGCAGCACAACTCGCATTTCCTGGACTTAAGATCTGAGCCGACTAACAGCTGGCGCGGGTCACATTTTCTTGAAAAGTGTTAAGGCACGATGTTCGGCATGGACCTATCTGCCTGCCTGAGACGGTTCGACTTTACTTCATCATGTGCATAGCGGAGGCATCCGGAGTAGCTACCTACCTAAAAAACTCACTAATTTCTCCCACCACGTATTCCTGCTGCTTGGATTCGAGTTCGGGAAAAATGGGAAGAGCTAGCGATTCGAGGGCGGCTCGTTCGGACTCGGGGAAATCGTTTTTTTTGTAACCGAGATAAGCAAAGCATTCCTGCTGATGCAAGGGAAGCGGATAATAAATTTCGCATCCAATTTGATGCCCTTGCAGATGCGCTTTGAGTGCATCGCGGCACTCGCAGCGGATAATGTATTGGTTATAGATATGATGGTGCTTCAAGTCATGTCCGGTATGCGGCTCGTGGGGTAATGTCAGGCAATCTAGCAAACCTGCCTGGGTGAATAACTCACGGTAGCGAGTGGCGTTTTCACCCCGTGCGGCGGACCAGTCGTCGAGATAAGGCAGCTTCGCCTGCAAGACAGTCGCCTGAATCGCGTCCATGCGAAAATTTCCACCGATGAGCGAATGATAGTAGCGTGGGGTCATCCCGTGATTTCGCAACGCGTCGATGCGGGCGGCCAGATCAGCATCCCGGCAGGTTGCCATGCCAGCATCGCCAAAAGCGCCCAGATTTTTTGTCGGATAAAAACTAAAGTAGCTGCTCTCAGACATGGAGCCGGACCGGCCTGCTGTGCCATCGGAAAGAGGATACTCGGCTCCGATCGACTGGGCAGAATCCTCCATTATGTGAAGCCCGTATTCCTCACCGATTGCGCGAAAGGCATTCATCTCGGCACAACAGCCGAAGAGATGCACGGGGATGATCGCGCGCAGGATGAGACCGGCCTCATTGACCACGCTGCCATCGGGGGAATGGTGGCATTTCTCCTCCAGATATTCGCGGACTTTGACTGGATCCAAATTGTAAGTGGCAGGATCGATGTCCGCAAAAATCGGGGTCGCGCCCAGGCGTGCGATGCAGCCCGCAGTCGCGAAAAAAGTATAGGGCGTAGTGATGACCGCGTCACCGGGCCCGACGCCGAGTGCCATTAGAATGACGAGCTGCGCATCCGTCCCGGAGGAGACTCCGAAGGCAAAATTCGCGCCGCAATAGTCGGCCAGCTCCTGTTCGAGTTCGACCACTTTCGGCCCTAAACAGAAAACCTGCGTCTCGCAAACGGCAGCAATGCGTTTCTGGATTTCGCCGCGCAGAGGGGAGTATTGGAGTTTGAGATCGAGCAAGGGGACTTCCATGGTAATGGTAGTCTAATCGCAAACGCGGCGGCATTTCAACTTTACCCTTTGAGGACGGTCACCTAAAACGCGTGAGATGAATACTTGGGGCGCTATTTTTGACTGGGACGGGGTAATTGTCGATTCGTCGCGACATCACGAAGAGAGTTGGGAAAGGCTCGCCAGGGAGATTGGCAAGCCACTGCCGGAAGGCCATTTCAAACGTGGTTTCGGCATGAAGAACGAATGGATCATTCCCAATTTATTGAAGTGGGCGGACGAGGTGGAAGAGGTCGGCGCACTGTCGTTGCGGAAAGAGATGCTTTATCGCGAAGTGGTAATGGATTGGGGGATCGATGCATTGCCGGGGGTGGTCGATTGGCTCGCGACGTTGAAATCCGCAGGCATTCCATGTGTCATTGGATCGTCCACGCATCGGTTGAATATTGAGACAACTTTAGATCGCCTGGGCCTACGGGATGCGTTTACCGATGTGGTGAGCGCCGAGGATGTGACGGCTGGAAAACCCGACCCCCAAGTCTTTTTGAAGGCGTCCGGGAAGATTAGTATCGCACCGGGACGTTGTGTGGTTTTCGAGGACGCCCACGTTGGGATCGAGGCGGCTCACCGAGCAGGCATGCATATCGTTGCGGTGGCCACCACGAACCCGATTGCGGAACTTGACAAGGCAGATCTGGCCGTGCATTCACTGGCGGAACTGAGTTTGGAAAAGATTGCTGAGTTCTTCGACTAGGCAAAAAAAGGAACCGCTCTTTCTCTTGATCACGATTTGTTATCGTAATGGTTGTGCCGGAATTTCGGCCTAGCCAGATCTAACCAATAAAACTCTTATGAAAACTGCAACCACCGTAGATATCCTCAATGACTTAATCGAGATTTGCAAAGATGGTCAGGACGGGTTCCGTGACGCCTCCGAAAACGTAACAAACCCGGAACTGAAAGCTCTATTCGCGAAGTATTCACTCCAACGCTCAAAGTTTGCCGGCGACCTGCAACAGCATGTGACTAGCCTCGGTCAGCAGGCTGAAAAAACCAGCGGGTTTGTTAGTGCCGTGCATCGCGGGTGGATCGACTTGAAAGCTGCCTTTACCAAAGGCAGCGATCATGCCATCCTAGCCGAGTGCGAGCGCGGCGAAGATCATGCCGTGGAAGCCTATCTGAATGCGTTAGACCAGGAATTGCCCAGCCATATCCGTAACGACATTTACGAGCAATACTCGGCTGTGCAGATGGCTCACGACGACATTCGTGACCGGCGTGATTCCACAGTCTAATAACATTTAACCCTCCTAAACTCGATGCCTGCACGGTAAAGTCTGTGCGGGCATTTTTGTGACACAATCAAACTATCGCCAAGCGCCACCCGCAATTGATGGTTACGGGCTGATGCCAATACTCCCTCTTATTCCTTTAGGCGACTTATGATCGGTATGCTGTATTGCTTGCTAAGTGCCGCGGTGTCGGCCTCAGCTGTGTGGGCATCTACGAAGAACACATTCGGATCATCGCTCACCTCAATCTTGTGGAAGCCGTTAATGGGCGTTTTCAGTGCCTCGTTTAAGTTAGCGATGCTCTTGATAACGTGGTCGTTCACCTTCTCGACGATGAGGTAACTGAGCTGGTCATAGCCGATTGTGCTCGGCGCAGATAGAATGTGGCTGATGAAAACGATGCGGCCGCGATCTGGCGGGAAAAGCTCCGATTGATAGCGGTCGAAATAGACGAATTTGAGCGGCGCGTCCTTCTGCCAGTTTGCACCCCATTCCCGCAGATATTGGCGGCTGAGTTCTTGGAAAAGAAATCCGCCTAAGAGCAGGAATTTCGGCGCGCGATCATAAACATACGGCTCGATAATGTAACTCTGCGGCGGGCGATCGCTGGCGGTGGCAGTCGTCTCTTTGATTTCGCCATTGCGCGAGTATTTGATTTTGATGGCGTCTCCGACATAATGCTCGGTGCTGATGAGGTGGTTGATGGAGATTTTTCCAAAAAACGGGTGCGCGTAATTCCCGTCGGGATCGATTTCTTGTCCATCCACGCTGAGGACGACATCTCCTTTTTGCAACCCCGCCTGGCCGGCGGCTGTGTTCGCTTCGATATTGCTAAGGTAGATGCCTCCTGAGTCGAGTGGAAGTTTTAGATAACGTCTCAATTGCGGATCACGCGTGGGTTCAAATTGAATCCCAGCCCGTGGAAAACCTCGATAGGGTGTGTCTGCGGCAGCCTTGAGAAAGTGCTGGATGACAGGCAGCGAAATGGATTCGACGGTTTGGGAGCGCGGATCGAAACGAAGGAGAAGTCCGGCGAGATTGCCATTCTGCACGATGGGAACGGTATAGCTGTTTTGGCGATATTGCAGCGCTGCGGTAATTTTGAAGAGGAGATAGCTGTAATCTTCCAATGCGTAGCGACCCACTTCACAGGAGGTCACCAGTCCGCTCGTGGCTACGAGCGTTCCGCTGTTTTCGAGCTGCCAGACGTCTAGACGGTCACCGGTTTTCACCTGGCCTGCGATGGTTAGGCTGCTAAGAGGCTCAAGAAATTTGGGGTCTTCGGGAGCGAGCAAGGCAAGATTTGCCTCGTAATCGACGGCCAGCAATTTCGCGGCGACCTTTTCACCGGAGCCGGCTTTTTCCAGTTCGATGTAACTCTGGTTGGCCACCATCTCGGCGGTGACGAGCACTTTGTTTCCAGGAAGAATGGCACCCAAGGCGCGCTTTGAGACGGCGGGCTTTTTTCCCCACGGACGAAAGAAATCGTAGGCCTGCGTGGTACCATTGACGCGGACAACGGCGAGCGGTTTACCGACAGCGACGGGTTTTTCCTCAGCCACAGCCATACTGATAAACGTCAGTGCCAGTGAGAGGCATGCAACTCGAGTCGAGAAGATAGAGCTTGTCATGTTATGTTAACGAGCTGGCGGGTTGGCGAGATTCTGTTCTTTGGCGACATTGTAGCGGTCGAGAATGCGTTGCCGGGCAGCCTCGATCATGCTGCGTTCGAGGACAGCAGGGCGTCCGCCGCCGAGAAATTGAATGATGTAGGTGTCGCGTTTTTCAGCCAACGCGGTCGCGAGATCGTCGAGGACTTTGATGGGTTTGCCGTTGACACTTTCCACGATGTCGCCTTGAAACTGCCCCAGATAGGTATTCACGGGATCCGGCAGGATGCTGCTCAAAACCACGAGATCGGGGTGGGCAATGTAGAGTTCCTCTGTGATGTAGAAGTTATAATAATAGCGCGTCCGCAAGTCGTCGATCGCGACCGCGCCCATGAAGTCGCGGCTGATCGGCTGGAAAAGCAATCCGGCAAAAAGAACGTAGCGTGGCGGCGTGTCATAGCTATTTGCCTGCATCGAATACGGCCAGGCGGACTTGAGTTTGACCTTCGCAGTGACGGGCTGCCCACTTCTGAGGAGCTGGAAAACAACGGTGTCGCCTTTGAATTTCCGCTCCACAATCTCGGTCATCTCGATGCGATCATTTCCCAGTTCTACAAATCCATCGCTGGCGATCGGCACATCATCAATGCTGAGCAGGATGTCGCCCGACTGCAAAACTCCGGCGCTGGAACCCGCTGCCACCACGCTCGTGACCACGATACCACGGTCGTCATCGGGAAGCTTGAGCGCTGCACGCTGGGCGGGATTGACGAGCTTAAAGTAGCTGATCGAGAGATCGACGTATTTATCGTAGCGTCCGTCTTCGATGTCCTTTAGGAAGCGTTTCACGACTGGCGTCGGAATCATGTAGGCGACGTTTTGCGCCTGGTCGCCGCTGTAACCCTGAAACGCGACCCCAATAACTTTTCCCTCCTGCATAACCGGTCCTCCGGAGTTGCCTGGATTGATCGGAGCGTCGATCTGGATGGCTAGATGTGAGTCGATACCGGAGTGCGTGTAAGGTTGAAAGTCGATTCGGGAAACGATTCCGCGCGTCACCGACATCAGGTCGCCGCCGATGGGAAATCCGTAGGCCGAGACGACGGTTTCCAGTTCCGGGATTCCGCCCAGAGACAACGGCGAGCTACCCTTAAAAAAGTCGGGATTTTCCACGTCGAGCACTGCGAGATCGCAGTCGTGCGCGATGTATTTGACATAGGCGACGTATTTCTTGGGATCACCCTGGCGCTCGACGGTTAAAAACCGGTTGTTGCTAACCACATGGGCGTTAGTGAGGATGCGATTGCCTTCGATGACGAATCCCGCGCCAACTCCGCCGCCGACGGAGCCCGGATTCCACGGGACTTTGTAATCGACGTTCTGCTCGGTGCAAGTAATGCGAATAAGACTTTTGCGAATTTCCTGAGCTTGCGAGACACCCGGTTGAGCGGGGGATGTTTGGAAAAAGAGAACGCCAAGAAAAAGCGGGATCAATCGTGAGATCATGCAGGTTTGCGCGAAACTATGGAGGCAGGTCGGCTGACTGTAAATGGCTCTTCCGACAAAAACAAAAAAGAACCGCAGCCTGTGTTAGGCGGCGATTCTTTATTGTGGCGAATAATCAACTACACTCGCGGTCCGCGACGTCCCATGACAAAAGAGATAATAAACAGCAGCAGGAATACGACGAAGAGGATTTTTGCAAATCCCATGGCAGTTCCGGCAATAGTCGTAAAACCTAGCACGGCGGCGATGATAGCAATAATTAGAAATGTGATAGCCCAAGAGATCATGATTTTTTTCCTTTCGATAGGTGTTGTTGATTTACAAAAAGATTTCGCAAACCAGCAGCTCCCCGGGTGTATTTACTTGAGATAAATCCCGGGCGAGTCGTAAAAATCGGGCTGACGTGATTCGAACACGCGACCTCTTGAACCCCATTCAAGCGCACTACCAAGCTGTGCTACAGCCCGTTTATTTGGCAGAGAGCCAAGATTCTCGCAGAAAAACAAAACTGCAAGCCGAATCCCGAACGGCTTGGTTATTTCAGGTTCAAGTCTCCTACGGCGACCGATTTTTCTTCACGCGTCGCTAGGTTTTTCACCTTCAAAAGAGGCCATTCCTCTCCAATAATGATGGCCTCGGCGGCTCCGAGCTGCTCGGCGATTTGAAATTGTTTGCCGATTTTCGCGGGAGTCAGGGAGTAATCCACGCGGCGTCCGGTATCGCGCAATCGCTGGACGAGTTGCAGAGCGTCGGGCCTGCGTTCCTCGCTGGCGATGATGACGAATGTTTCCACTGGGGCGGCAACTGTGAGCGCGGTGGACATTTTTTCACAAGCGGCGGGCGTGTCGTCGATCAGATTGCCTAGAACGACGTCGCCCATGGCGAACCCGAGGGCGGCGAGGCTCGATTTTCCATCGCTGATGAGATTCAGAAGTTTGTCGTAACGACCGCCGCCGGCGAGGGCGCGCTCGTTTTTACCTTTGTCGAAGATCTCAAAAACGACGCCTGTATAATAGGCGAGTCCGCGAACTATGGCGTAATCGACCTCCACATAGTTGTGCAACTCGCGGGCCTTCAGGTCCGCGAGGATCGGGGCCAGATCGGAGCTGGGGACTTTCGAGCGCATAAAGCCGATCACTTTCTCCGCTGTGAAACCGAGCGGAGTTAGCAGCGATTCTGTTTTTTCCAAGGGCATGCGCTCGGCCTTGTCCACAATTTGGAAAAAGGCCGTTTCGTCCTCGGGTTTGCCGCCGTTGCTGGAAAAGAATTCCGCCCAGGCAGTCCGACTGCTCAGGCGTAGGACGAAATCGCTTTCGCCAAATCCGAAGGCGCGTAGGGAGTCGATGGCCAAGGCGATCAGCTCCGCGTCGGCGGCGGGCGAAGTTTCCCCGAAGATGTCGGCGTTGAATTGATAAAACTCCCGTCCGCGTCCGCGTTGTTGTTTCTCATACCGGAAAAACTGCGGCACGCAAAACCACTTGATCGGCTTGCGGAAATCCCGTTCCCGGGCCGCGACCATGCGAGCGACGGTGGGCGTCATTTCGGGTCGCAGAGAAACGTGGCGCTGGCCCTTGTCCTCGAAGTTAAAGAGCTGACCAACGATTTCGTTGCCCGATTTTTTTTGATACAATTCCAGAGGCTCCAGCACGGGCCCGTCGTATTCCACAAAACCGTAGCGCTTTGCCACTTCCCGCCAGGTGTTCAAGATGTAATTGCGCCGCGCACATTCGGCTGGGTAGAAATCGCGGAAGCCGGGAAGAAGTTGCATCAGGAAAAAAGGGCGTGATTGGTCGAGGGCGAATGGTGAATAATAAAGGCGGTGTTAAGCGAGCTACAAATACGGGGATTTCGGTGTTTTGAAAGGGCAAGACTGGAGCTGGGGCCAGGCGCGACTTGCATTGTCGGTGCAAATGCCCGCGGTAAAACTTCGCTGCTGGAGGCAGCCTGCGTGTTGCTCCGCCTACAATCGCCGCGCGCCGCGACTCTCGGCCAGGCGGTGCGTTTCGGAGATGTGGGGTTTGCGTTGGAAGGCGTCTGGAATGAGGCGCGATGCCAGTATTATTATAGTGCGCGGCGGCGAAAATTGGTCGTCGATGCGGTGGAGCAACGTCGCGCCAATGAGTATCTCGGGCTCGCGCGGGTGGTGTGGTTTGGAAATGACGACCTGAATTTGATTCGTGGCGGCAGTGAGGAGCGGCGACGGTTTTTGGATTTCGCGATTGCGCAGACGAAAACGAGTCACCGCTCGCACTTGCGATTTTATGAAAAGGCGTTGCGCTCGCGAAATTCGCTCTTGAAATCCGGCGGCAGCCGCCGGGAAATCGACGCCTACAATGGACCCTTGCTCCAATCTGGCGAGGCCGTGCGGACAGCGCGACGCGAGTTTATCGAGGCCATTACCCCGCTAATCACAGCCGCAAACCGGGAAATCAGCGGACAAGGCCCGGAGTTGCAGGCGTATTACAAGGATGGCGTCGGTGGCGCGAACTACGCGCAGATTTTGGAAAAGTCGGCGGATCAAGAAAATCACTTCCGCCAAACCGTCGTCGGACCTCATCGCGACGATCTCGAACTCAGCTTCGATGGACGTGCCGCGGGCCATTTTGCGTCCGAAGGCCAGCAGCGCACTGCGGCCCTCGCCCTGCGCCTCGGCCAGGCGGCAATTCTCCATACCGGGCAGTCGCAGCCACCCCTTTTTCTGATCGACGACATTTTTGGCGAGCTCGATCTTGTCCGTCGCAATCATCTTCTCCAGCACCTTCCTAAGAACGGACAGCAACTTATTACCACCACTCATCTCGATTGGGCCAGAGATTTCCCGGCGCATATCCTCAAAATTGAGGAAATTTGTTGATATTCTGCACGGCAAAGGATTGATCGACAGTCTCTTGCATTGAATGCTTTGTTTTTTGGAAATGAAGAGGATTAACGCTGTAGCCACATATTTTTCATTGACCCCGCGCTCGTAAACGCTACTGTCGGGGCACTTCCCGCCTCAACCTCCAAACGATGCTGCAAAAAAAAACCTTCTCACCTGTTTTTCTCGCCTGGGCTTTGACATTCGTAACCGCGATATCATGTCTTCAGTCAGCAGGTGCCCAGGAGGAGGATGGCATTTCGGTCGGTAAACTGCGATTTGGCAGCCAATCCAATGACAAATGGCTGACCGTGGACCTGAAAAAAACTAATCGCATTGGTAATCCGACCGTTAACACCAGCAGCAGTCAGTATTCGGGTACCACTTATCATACGCGGTCCAATTCCCCCACAAATTACCTCGGCGCCTATTCAACTCAAACTCCCTTGAGTTTGCCCGCAGTGTATCCGCCAGCGTCCTCCATGGTCTCCAACCGCAAGCTCGTCCAAGCAGCGGACATTGCACTCAACAGTGCCCACGTCCATTCCACCGGAAGCTGCTGGCGTTATGTGAAATCCGCCCTGTTAAAGGCTGAGGCCATCAATTCCTATCCCAAAACCGGCTACGCCAAACAGGCCGGCTTGGAACTTGTGCATGATTACGGCTTCGTGCGTACCACCATTTCCAACCCTTTCTCCGCGCCCGTCGGCTCGGTCCTCGTCTATGGCGGTTCCGGGGCCGGACATGTGGAAATTCGCACCCGCACGGGGTTTGTCAGCGATTTCGTTTCGGCTAAACCCTCGGGCCGCCCGCTCATCGGCGTATTCGTCAAGCGATAAGGCGCGAAGCCTTTCCCGCAGCCCATTGCATCCCGCACTATTTGTGCGATGCGTGGATAAGAATGTCGCCCACCCTGCTAGAGTTAGTCGTTGCGATACTCTTGATCTGGGTAGCCTGGCAACTGGGCAAAATTATCTATCTGCGGATCAACAAAAAAACTCCCGAGTCCTCTCCACTCTCCCTTCCCGATAAAAAACATGGCCACCACCGTTAACTACACTCCGCAACTTCCCGTTCGTTTCGGGAAAATCATCATAGTCCTCATCATCGCGATCATCCTTTTGGTCGTCACTTTCAGCGCTTGGCGCAATATTCGCCCCGGCTATGTCGGGATCGTCTTCGATAAAATCAACCACAGCGTCACCACCTCCGCGCTTGATCCGGGTTGGGCTTTTATCAACCCATTGACCCAAGCGATTCAAGAATATCCCGTCACCATCCAGACTTATCAAATGGTGCAGACTTCCAACGAGGGCACTGTCTCTGGGGATGACTCGATCAAGGTTCAAAGCAACGAGGGCCAGCAGATCAATCTTGATGTCGTCATTCAGTATCAGGTCGAAAAAGCCAAAGCCAACCAGCTCTACACCGACTGGGGTGGCGCTCCCATTTCCGTCGTTGAAAATGGCGTCGTACGCCAATACACCCGCTCGCAAGTTCCAGTCGTTGCAGCCCGCTACACCTGGGAGGAAATCACCTCTGGTAAACGTGCGGAAATGATCACTGAGATCATCTCAGGCCTGCGCCAGGAATTCGATAAACGCCATCTCAACCTCGTTTCTTTCGGTATTCGCGAGGTGCATTTGCCCCAGTCGTTGCAACGCGCCCTCGACGTTAAGATCCAAGCGCAACAAGCCGCCGAACAACAAAAATATCTTCTTGCCCAGTCCGAGGTGAAAGCGAAACAGGACGTCACCCAAGCCACTGGCCAGGCGAACGCCGTCAAGGCACAGGCCGAGGGTGATGCCGCCGCCACGCTCACCAAGGCGCGCGCGCAGGCCGAGGCGAACGATCTTCTGGCTAAAAGTATCACACCGTCGCTTATCCAGTATGAGCAACTCCAGCGCTGGGACGGACGCCTGCCCCTTTTTACCGGCAGTGGCGCCACTCCGCTTATCGACACGACCGCGTTGATGAATGCAGCCAGGGAACCGAAGCCCAATCCCTAGGCTTCGCAGAGTCGAACCTGACTTGACTCACCGCCGCACAAAATCTTGCGTGCTCTTCGCGCGGTCGGCGTTCTATCATCCGGCTCATGTTAGGAAACACCACCGCCCCCGACCCGGAATTTGACCGCTCGTTACGGCCGCCGGTATTTGCTGATTTCGGCGGACAAGCCAAAGTCTGCGAGCGGCTGGAACTCATGGTCGAGGCCGCCAAACAACGGGGCGACGTACTCGATCACATCCTTTTGAGCGGACCTCCCGGTCTCGGCAAAACTACGCTGGCCTACATCCTGGCCACTGCGATGGGCGGCAACATCAAAAATACCAGCGGCCCGATGATCGAGAAGGCGGGCGATCTGGCCGGACTCCTAACAACCTTGGAGCGCGGCGACGTTTTATTCATCGACGAGATCCACCGCCTGCAGCCAACAATCGAGGAATATCTTTATTCCGCGATGGAGGATTTCAAATTGGACATCCTCATCGACCAAGGGCCGAGCGCGCGCAGTGTGAGATTGAATTTGCCGAGGTTCACCCTGATCGGCGCAACGACGCGCGCGGGGATGATTAGTGCTCCGCTACGATCCCGCTTTGGGATCAATCCGCGACTCGACTATTACACCGCAGAGGATTTGCAGCAGATCGTTTTGCGCAGCGCACACTTGCTGGAACTAACCATCGACGGACCGGGTGCCCTGGAGATCGCCGCGCGTTCGCGGGGCACGCCGCGCATCGCGAATAATCTACTGCGCTGGGTGCGTGACTATGCGCAGGTAAAGGCGAATTCACAGATTACTCAGGAGGTCGCCGCAAGAGCTCTAACCATGCTGGAGATCGACGCGGATGGTTTCGACGAAATGGACAAGCGCATTCTGGAGGCACTCATCATCAAGTTCCAGGGTGGCCCGGTCGGAATCAATTCACTCGCCGTTTCCGTGGGTGAGGACTCCGGCACGATTGAGGATGTGAATGAGCCCTATCTCATCATGCAGGGCTATCTCAAGCGCACCGCTCAAGGCCGTGTTGCCATGCCTGCGGCCTATCGCAAGCTGGGACTCTCGACTCCCAGAAAAGCGGGCGATCTTTTCGACTAACAGTCGGCAGCGGTCTGACTTTCATTCCGCTCTGGACTGTGGAAACAAAAATGGGAGGCGGATTTCTCCAGCCTCCCATTTGTTAGGAACTTAAAATAGTCAGAGACTATTTTTTCTTCGCAGCCGCCTTTTTGGCGGGAGCTTTTGCGGCCGGGGCAGCTTTCTTGGCAGGAGCTTTCGCTACGGCTTTTTTAGGAGCAGCCTTGGCAGGAGCAGCTTTTTTGGCTGGTGCCTTGGCAGCAACTTTAGCGGCGGCTTTGGGCGCAGCTTTGGCGGCTGGCTTTTTAGCGGCTAGTTTCTTAGGAGCTGCCTTTTTGACGGGAGCTGCTTTCTTGGCAGGGGCTTTTTTAATTGGCATCCAGAATCCCCCCTTTCCATCCGCAGTGGCGGGCGAGGCAAAGTGTTGGTGATGAAATGAACATCAGATAGAATGCTAGTAGATAATTTCAGCAGCCGAGTCAACAAATTATTTTTAGCTAGTACTAAAATAGTTTGACGGAAATGACCCATTTGCACCATCGCGGTCGAAAAAACCTAACTATTCGCTAATAGTTAGGAGCGATTCAGCGCGAGCCACAATATCCTCGACCGGCCAAAGGCGACCGATGCCCTCGTAACCGCATGCTAACATCCCGGCTTCTGGCCCGATGAATTGTACCTGTCGCGATTTCAAAACAGCCGCATTCGCCTGCGTCGCGGCGTGCAACCACATTTTTCCATTCATTGCCGGAGCCACTAACACCGGGGCGAGCGTGGCGAGCGCGATGGAAGTCAGCGCGTCACTGGCGAGCCCATGCGCAAGCCGCGCGAGAACGTCGGCGGTCGCGGGCGCGATGAGCAAAAGATCGGCTTCGTCCGCGAGTTCGATGTGTCTGGGACGACTACTGTCGCACTCATCCCAGACACTGGTGACGACAGGGCGGCGCGTGAGAGTTTGCAGCGTGAGCGCCGTGATGAATTGAGCGGCTCCATCGGTCATGACGGCTGTGACTTGGTGCCCGCGTTTGGTTAGCTGGCTGGCGAGATCGGCGGCCTTGTAGGCAGCAATGGAACCTGAGATGCCGAGCAGGATGTTAGCCATCGGAGTTAGAGCAGAATGAGGTCTTTCATCCGCCGGCTGAGGTAGCGCTCTGCCCGCATGATGGCACGAAATTTTTGCAAATCCTCCTCGGTAGAGCCGGAGATGATGGTGTAGCGAAAGTCGCGCCAGCTCTTCATTTCACGGGCGGCATTGGCGAGTCGTACTTCAATTTGCTCGGGCGTCTCGGTCCCACGTTTCGTCAGTCGCCGATGCAATTCATCCAGACTGGGTGGCATGATAAAAACATCCGCCAAAGCCTCCTGAATATAGGCATCGGGAAACGCCCGGATCGCCGACACACCCTGGATGTCGACATCGATGAGAACGTCCACGCCCTCCTCGAGATGCTCGATCACCGTGGAGCGCAGCGTTCCATAAAGATTGCCGTGGACGTTGGCGTGTTCCAGAAATTCCCGCGCCTCAATCCGGCTGCGAAACTCGTCCTCACTAATAAAAAAATAATCCTCGCCCTGAATCTCGCCGGGCCGCGGCGCGCGCGTCGTGCAGGAGACGGAATAAATAAAATCCGGCGTCTGCCGCAACGCTTCGCAAAGCGTCGTTTTCCCCGCTCCCGACGGCGCAGCCACGACAAAGAGAATGCCGTGACGTGAGGCATCTTTTCTAGCTAATGGTTGCGCGGGATTATTCAATGTTCTGGACCTGTTCGCGTATCTTCTCCATCTCGCTCTTGCACGTCACGATTATTTGTGAGATCGCCGCGTCATTTGCCTTCGACCCGAGCGTGTTTAGCTCGCGCCCGATCTCCTGAACGATAAATTCCAGCGTGCGTCCGACAGGTTCAGACTTGGTTAGGTTTTCGGTAAATTGCCCGAGGTGACTTTGCAGGCGTGTGAGCTCCTCGGAAATGTCGCAGCGATCCGCAAACAGGACGACCTCCTTAGCCATGCGGTCGTCGTCCAGGTCGAGTTCGATCCCGATCTTGCGCACGCGCTCGTGCAAGGCGACGCGATATTTCTCGATGACAATCGGATGCAACTCCCGGATTTTTTCCAGCGCAGAAAGAATGTTAGTCGAGCGCACCTCGAGATCTGCGCGGAGATCGATTCCCTCACGGGCTCGCATTGCGATGAGTTGCTCCAGCGCCTGGCGGACGGCTCTTTCCATCGTCGGCCAGACAGCTTCGAGATCGATGCCCGGCGCGTTGACCCGCAGCACGCCGGGAATAGCTAGAATCGACTGCAAGTCCACTCCGCCGGTGAGCTGCTGGCGTGTAATGAGTTCCATCAGCGCCGCGTGCGCGCGTGCGGCCGCAGTCCAGTCAATAAGTTCGCTGGCGGCATCGGTCGAAAGGTTAGTCGTGGAAATGAGGACGTTGATGCGACCCCGGGAAAGTGCGGCGGCGATCAATTCGCGCACGCGTGGCTCGAGCGAAGCCAAGTCCCGCGGCAGATTGATCGCAGGCTCGAGTTGCTTGCGATTGACGGAATTCACCTCCACTGTGACCGCGAGATTTTCGTTCCCAACGTGGCCGCGTCCGTAGCCAGTCATACTTTTCATACGTCCTCGACCGTCTTTTTCTTAAATAATTTCACGATGGTCACGAGCGTCGTCACCAGAATGCAAAAACCCATCACGCCCGTGCCTAAAAACAGTCCCCAGATCATTCCCAGCGCCGCCGCGAAACGCACCGGGTCGCTCCCACTTGGCGGCATGAACCAGCCTTTCACAAACTCGGGTGATATCCATGCAACTCCCGCTGCGAAGACACCACCTAACATGGCGGAGAGCAGCGCTGCGCCGACGATATAGAGAAAGTAGCGCAGGAAAGTCATTTCAAAAGAAAGTCGGCGGCCTGACTTACATCTTTATCACCGCGACCGGAGAGATTCACGATCACCAGCTCATCTTTGCCCATGCCGGGCGCGACCTTGATGGCCTGTGCCACAGCGTGCGCGGATTCCAGTGCGGGAATGATTCCCTCGATCTTCGCCAACATCTGAAACGCATCCAAAGCCGCTTCGTCGGTGGCATAATCGTAGCTAACACGACCGAGGTCGTGCAGATAACAATGCTCCGGCCCGACTGCGGCGTAATCGAGTCCGGCGGAAACGGAATGCGTCAGCTCCACTTGTCCGTTCTCATCCGCTAACAACCACGTCTTCGCGCCTTGGAGAACCCCGAGACGCCCACCTTGGAAACGCGCCGCGTGTCTTCCCGAAATGATCCCCTCGCCTCCGGCTTCGACACCCGTCATGCGCACCTCCTCATCGCCGAGGAATGGATAGA
Source organism: Chthoniobacterales bacterium (assembly GCA_038230215.1). Lineage (GTDB taxonomy): Bacteria > Verrucomicrobiota > Verrucomicrobiia > Chthoniobacterales > DASVRZ01 > DASVRZ01. The sequence continues at coordinate 177,294 of JBBRNR010000005.1, forward strand.
ACAACCCGATCGCATTGCTCCCACCGCCAACGCACGCCAGCAATAAGTCTGGCAGTCGATTCTCTTTTTCCAAAATCTGCCGCCGCGCCTCATCGCCGATCACGCGATGAAAATCCCGCACCATCATCGGATACGGATGAGACCCGTAAGCCGTTCCTAATATGTAATGGGTCGAGCGCACATTCGTCACCCAGTCGCGCATCGCCTCATTCACCGCCTCCTTCAACGTCGCCTGACCCGCCGTCACCGGCACCACCGTGGCCCCGAGGAAACGCATCCGCGACACATTCAATGACTGCCGCACCATGTCCGTCGCGCCCATATAGATCACACACTCGCAGCCAAAACGAGCTGCCACCGTGGCGGTTGCGACGCCATGCTGACCCGCGCCCGTCTCAGCGATAATGCGTTTCTTCCCCATGCGATTCGCGAGCAGAATCTGCCCGATGGCGTTGTTGATCTTGTGCGCGCCGGTGTGAAGCAAATCCTCGCGCTTCAAATAAATCTTCGCCCCGCCGAGATGCTCCGTGAGCCGCGCCGCGTGATAGAGCGGCGTGGGCCGTCCGCAGAAATTATGCAGCAGATCAGCCAGCTCCGCCTGGAAAACGGGATCGACCCGAGCGCGATGATACTCCGCTGTGAGATCATTCAGAGCCGTCATCAGCGTCTCGGGCACAAACATGCCGCCGTATTCGCCGAAATGCCCAAATTCATCGGGTAACTGATCGAACCGGGGGGAGCTGGAAAGGGTGGCGGTGCTCATCGGAGGAATTTACCCACCTTTACCGGCGAATCTACCCGAATCTACAAACGCCCCTCCAGCGATAGCTGTCTTGCTTCGCCACTAGTGCGAATGTAGTTTTGCCCCATGAAATTATCCGAGCGGATTACCTTCGACCTTGAGCAATGCGGCGGCAGACCTTGCATTCGGCATTATCGAATGCGGGTAAAAGATGTGTTGGACTTGCTCGCTGCCGGTGTGCCGGAGGCAGAGATTCTGGAAGATTTCAACTTTTTGGAGCCGGAGGACATTCGGGCTTGTCTGGAGTTTGCTTCCGCGCAATTAGATCATCCTATCCTTGTCGCTGCCTGAATGGCTCGCTTCGTAGTCGATACGCAGTTGCCAGCCGCCCTGTCTCATTGGCTAACGACTCAGGGGCATATGTCGGAGCACGTGCTTTATCTCGAACTCGCTCAGGGAAAGGATGATCGGATCTGGCGCTACGCCGCCGAACATCAAGCCGTCATTATCACCAAGGATGAGGATTTTGCTGAATGGGTGCTGCGTGGAAGGATGGGCCCATCCGTTGTTTGGCTGCGGATGGGCAACAGCTCTAAAGGGGCGTTGCTAACATGGTTTGCGGCATTGTTGCCGTCCATTGTTAACCAACTCGAAACAGGCGAGCGTCTCGTGGAAGTGAGAGGATAAATCGGATGAGCCTTCGGACTGCGGATTACGACTTTGAATTGCCGGATGAACTCATCGCGCGTTATCCGGCGGCAGATCGCGATGGAAGTCGCATCTTAGAGCATATTAAATAATACTATAGCCGCAGGAGGCAAAGTAACCGATTGCATCCTGGGCGGTGATTTTGGAGAAGGCCATGGTGATGGCCTCAGCTAGCTGTTGTGGGGTTCGCGCTTCCGCGCTACGAAGCAGGCCTTTGATTTTACTCCACATTTTCTCAATCGGATTAAGGTCTGGCGAGTAGGCGGGGAGGTATCGGACTTCGCCACCCGCCGCCTGGACCAAGGCTTGAACCTCTGGGGATTTGTGAACCGAGAGATTGTCCATGATGACAATGTCACCCGGTCGCAAGGTCGGGCAGAGTACTTGGTCCAGGTATAGGTCAGGAACGCTGAGGTGTCGGCTGCTCCCGCCAGGTGCATGCAAGCCGTGGTTCCATCGAGCCGGATCAAGGAGATCATCGTGGTGTTCTCCCAGCGTCCACAAGGAGCGCTCGCATGCAACCGCCTGCCGCGCGGGGCGCGCCCGCACAGCCGTGTCATGTTGGTTTTCGCCCCGCTCTCATCCAGAAAGACCAGTCGCGCGGGCTCAAACCGCTCTGGCGGCGTTTCCACTGGCGGCGAGTTAGCCGGATGTCCTCCCGGTCTTGCTCGGAGGCGCGGAGTGTCTTTTTTTATATGTCAGCCCCATCTTCACCAAGACGTAATGGATCGCAGGAAGCGTGCAGTTGAGTTCCAACGCTGAGCGCAGTTCGCGCAAGGTCATGTCCGGCTTGGCCTTGAGATGGTGACGGATGGCTTTGCGATGAATGCCAAAGATGAGTTTTTTGCGTCCCGCAAGATGGTGCCGCGCATGAATGCTCCCTGTCTTGCGCCGTTGTGCCAGGAGCTTTTTAACCATGCCAAGGGAGACTTGAAACCGGTGTGCCACCTGCTCCCGCGTGCCTTCGCCGCGGTCATAAGTCTCTACAATTCGTTTCCGCAAATCAATTGAAAGGGTCGCCATCACTCATCCTAACATACCCATCCAAAACGGCTACAGTATTTTTTAATATGCTCTAGTCGTTCATCGCTCCACGGACGTCAGTCTTCCGCTCCGGGTTGCGATCAACGCTCGGTAGAGGGTTCCTTTTCGGAAAGGAATTGTTGATAAAGCTCGTAGATCACATCCCGCGTGTTGGCGTATTCCATTCGAATCTCGCTGATGGAGAGTTGCTGATAGATGATGCGCAATCCACCAATGCGTAGACGGTTGTATCCTTCCAGTGGCCCCGATAATGCCTTGATGTCGCCAACTCCTCTGTGGGCAAGACCACGTAAAGCGAGACGGACTCGATGTTTCGTTTCCGGTGGCAGGCCAATCAACCATTGCTGAACCTGCTCAGAGACCGAAATTTTCGTCATCGAGATCGAGTTTGCGATACGTGCGAGTCCTGGAGCCGACTTCCGCCAACTCCTTCATGGCCTTCGGATCGGCCAGCACATCCATTGTTTCCAAAATAGCTTCAAAGTCAGCCACAGGCATGGCGACAAAAACAGGTTTGTTACGATTCGCGATAACGAATTTCCGACCTTCCTGACAAAGTTTTGAAAGCTGTGCCTGAGCTTCACGAATATTGTATATAATTCCCATGCAGAAAAGATATACAACCGAACAGGGAACGCAACGTCGGAAATGTCTCGTTTCGAATCGCCGTGGCATATTGTTTGCAGCGCTACAGGCGGCGCGATAGAAGGAGCGATGAGCTTGCGGACTGCGGATTACGACTTTGAATTGCCCGATGAACTCATCGCGCGTTATCCGACGGTTGAGCGGGATAGAAGTCGAATGTTAGTCGTTCATCGGAGTTCGGGTGAAATCCAGCACGCACAATTCCGCGATCTGCCGCAATTTCTCACGCCGGCCGATTTGACCGTGCTGAACAATGCGCGCGTGATTCCGGCCCGCGTCTTTTCGGATGACGGGCGCATCGAATTGTTAGTACTCGACCCGCGTCCGGATGGTCACTGGCAGTGCATGGTGAAGCCTGGGCGTAAGATGCGACCGGGCCATTCGGTGGTGATCGGTGGCTGCATCGGCGAAGTGCTTTCGATGTTAGAAGACGGGACGCGCGTAATCTATTTTGCAGTCCAACCCGATTTAGAAAAAGTGGGAAAACTTCCCCTCCCGCCTTACTTCGGACGCGAGGCGGAACCATCGGACCTGGATCGATATCAGACGGTCTATGCGACCGAGTTAGGAGCTGTCGCAGCACCGACAGCCGGGTTGCATTTCACTCCCGAATTGTTAGCAAACTTGCCGCATTGCTTCGTCACGCTGCATGTGGGCGCGGGCACCTTTCGCGGCGTGCACGACGACGACCTGACGCATCACATCATGCACTCGGAAAAATTCTGGCTCTCGCCCGAAGTCGCGGCGCGGATCAATGCCGCGAAATCCGTTTTCGCCGTCGGAACAACCACCGTGCGCGTCCTGGAAAGTTGCGCACGCGATGGGAAGTTAGAAGCGGGCGAAGGCGAGACGCGGATCTTCATTCACCCGCCCTACGAGTTTCAGGTGATTGATAAATTGCTGACCAATTTCCACCTGCCGCGCTCCACATTGTTGATGTTAGTCTCCGCCTTTGCCGGTCGCGAATTGATCCTGGAGGCTTACGCGAAAGCGGTAGAGGAGCGGTATCGCTTTTATAGTTATGGCGACTGCATGTTGCTGCTCTGACGCAGCGCTTCGTAGAGGACGATGCCGACGGAAGTCGCGAGGTTGAGGCTGCGGGCCTCAGGTTGCATCGGAATGGTAAGGCACGTCTCGGCGTTGGCTGTTAACAAGCTTTCCGGCAGTCCTTTAGTCTCGCGACCGAAGACTAGGTAGTCGCTTTTTTTGAATTTGGCCTGATGATAGATGCGTTTGGTTTTTGTGGTTAGGAAATACCACGCAGCATCTGCCGGCGCAGCGGATTGGCAGGCGTCGAGATCGTCCCAAATGTGGAGATCGACATGCTGCCAGTAATCCATTCCGGCGCGTTTTAGGTATTTGTCATCCAGCGAAAATCCCAGTGGGCGGATGAGGTGCAAGGTCGCGCCAGCCGCGAGGCAAAGGCGAGCGATATTGCCGGTGTTAGGCGGGATTTCCGGAGAGACGAGGACGACGTTCATGCGAGTAGAATGGAACTGGAATGGAAAATCCGAAAACAAAAAACCCGCCATCGGTGAGGATGACGGGTTTCTGATTCGAGTTGCAGTGTATTTAGTTACTAAGCGCTGCGTTCGGAGGTTTTGGCTCCGCTGACGAGCAGCTTGCGGCCCATGAATTCCTTGTCGTGGAGTTCGGTGACGGCGCGTTTGGCTTCGTCGATGGTTTCCATGGTGACGAAGGCGAAACCTTTCGATTTCTGCGTGTAGTTGTTGCTTACAACCTCGGCGTTGCGGACTTTTCCGACTCCGTTAAAGAGGTCGAAGAGATCGCTCTCAGCAGCGTCGAAGGAGAGGTTGCCCACATAGAGTTTCGGCGAGGTGACCTCAACGATTTCGATGTTGCGGGGAGCGCGTTCCTCTCGCGGAGGACGGGTTTCTGCGGGCTCGCTCGAGGCGTCCGAAGTATTTTCGTCTCGTGAATCCCGATTGGGCCGGGTCTCCGTGCGACGATAGTTGTCGGAAGGACGCCCGGTCCGTTGCTCGGCAGCGCGTTGCTCGGTGGGATGAGTCGAGCGTGTCTGGGTCGGAGCGGGTGCGGCTTTTTTCGGGGAGAAAATCGCGACGATTTTCTGCCAGAAGGTTAGTGGCTTGGGAGCCTGCTGACCGTCCCGATTGCCGTAGTTGGAACGTTCCCGCTGCGAGCGGTTGCCGTCGTCTCTGCGGGGACCGCGGGAGTCGTTGCGGCGGCCGCCGCGTGAGCCGCCCCGGTTGCGATTGTTATCACGGGGCCCGCGATTATTTTGCCCTGAGTTGGGCGAAGTGTTTTCATTCATAGCTGTGTTCATATAGGTGTGTGATATGACAAGGCGCACATTGGATGCTGAATCCGCGAAGGTTCACCGGGAGCCGTGTGCTCGCGTGCGACGATGCGGAGTCGTTGTCAAAGAACCGGCTCCAACAGTGTGGCCATCTAGCGCGCCGGAAATTTTCCTGCCCAATGAGAATGGCACGCTGCGGTGCCGGAAGGGAAGATCAGTAGCACAGTGCAATGGCACTCGCAAGCGATCAATCGGGGGACGGAGATTTTGAGCGGTCGATGGGACGACGTCTTCGTGCTGGCGGGCCCGACCGCGAGCGGAAAATCGGCGCTCGCCGTCGAGCTGGCGGAGAAATGGGATGCGGAAATCATCAGCGCAGACGCGTATCAAGTGTATCGCGGACTCGGATTACTAACAGCTCAACCTAACTCCGCAGAAAAAGCCCGCGTGCGGCATCATTTGGTGAATGCATTGGAACCCGAATGTGATTTTAACGCGGCGGATTTTGCATGGCTGGCGCGGACGGCTTTGGAAGACATTCGAACTAGAAACAAACGCGCAATCGTCGTTGGCGGCTCGGGGTTTTACCTGGAGGCACTTTTCGATGGGCTGCCCAAAACGCCACCTCCGGATGAGGCGATTCGCCAGCGCCTGGGTTTGCTAACATTGGAGGAAATGGTCGCGGAATTGCGGCAACTCGATCCCACTGCGGCGGCGATTGTCGATCTGCGAAATCCCCGGCGCGTGCAGCGTGCGATTGAGATCGTCGCGGTGTCGGGCCAGCCGTTTGCGTCCTTTGCGCGAGAGCCAGACCGCTCGGTGCGTGGCCTGGTGCTGGAACTGGATCGCACTGTTTTGCTTCAGCGGATCGAGCAGCGCACCGATGCATTGTTAGAAAATGGCGCAATAGAGGAAGTTCGCGCGCTCGGACCATGCAGCGCGACCTGCGCGAAAGCCATCGGACTGGCAGAGATATCTGCGTTTCTAGCTGGCCAGATCACACTGCCGCTCTGTCGTAAGCGGATCGTCATCGCCACGCGCCAATATGCCAAACGCCAAATGACGTGGTTTCGCAATCGCGCCCGCTGGCCACTCGTCGCGCCCGAAACCGCTATGGGCGATGCCTGCGCCTGCCTGAAGATTTAACGTTTGAGTCCCATTGCACTCAGGGACCGTCATGCGAAACTGAGCGCACTTCATGAGTTGGTTTTCGTTCAATCCGCACGATTTCAGCATCTCATTTCTGAGCATTCTCTTCGAGGGAGTGCCCTATCTTTTCCTCGGCACGCTATTGTCCGGGCTGATCGATGCGTTTCTCCCTGCGCAAGCCTTGGAACGCTGGCTGCCAAAAAACGCCGCGCTCGCCATCGGAGTTGCAGGTGTGTTGGGATTTTTCCTGCCGATGTGCGAATGCGGCGTGATCCCGGTGATCCGGCGCATGTTGAAAAAGGGGCTTCCCATCGCTCCGGCGGTGACGTATTTGCTAGCGTCGCCGATCATTAATCCGGTCGTCGCGCTTAGCACGTATGCGGCGTTTCGCGGACAGGAACCGGCCACGGTACTGGCGTTTCGGATGATCCTCGGCTTTCTGATCGCATGTGTTTTTGGTGCCATCGTGCTGCGTTTGCCGAAGCAGGAAATCCTTCTTCCGAATCTGCTTGAGCCAGCGCCACAACGTTACACGAGCCTTTTCGCCGTCTTGCCCGATGATTCGGCCACGCTCGACGATTTAACTGCCAATGAGCCGCGCGCGACGGTCCGCAGTCGGCTGCTGGCGGCATTGCGGACCGCTTCGTTCGACTTTCTCGATGTCGCCTTTTATCTGGTGGCGGGAGCGATGCTGGCCGCGCTTTTCAACACCGCCATCCATCGCGAGGCCGTCGTTCTGCCGCTCGCCAGTAACATCTGGCTCGCCACTTATTCGCTTGAGGGGCTAGCCTCCATCCTGTCGTTGTGTAGTACGAGCGACGCTTTTATCGCAGCGAACTTTGTCGCCTTTCCGCTCGCCGCCAAGCTGGCCTTCATGGTTCTCGGCCCCATGATGGACGTGAAATTGTTCCTGATGTATGGTCTGGTTTTCCGAAAAAAATTCACCGTCGCGATGGCTGCGAGTTTGTTTGTGGGCATCGGACTGCTCTGCATTTTTGTGGCGAAGACATTACCCTGAAACTCCGATGAAAACAAAAATCGCCAGTCTTCTCGCACCGATCACGCTCCTCGAATGGGGCGGTATTTTGCTTTATTTTTACCTGAGCGGACGACTCAGCGCCTTCCTGCATCCGTCGTTTCGGCCTCAGGTGCTTATCGCCGGAATCGTGTTGGTGCTCTGCGCGATCACCTTGTTTCTCACCCGAAATCAAAAGGCCGCGTGCGAGTGCGGAATCGTGGAAAATTGCCCCGAGCAAACCCGCTCGCCGCTGATCTCGAGCTGGTTGTTTCCGATCATGCTCCTGTTGCCGCTGGCAATCGCGGCGACGTTCACGCGCGATGCCTACGGATCAAACATTCTGGCGACCCGCGGCATCGCCGATAGCGCGGTCGCTCTACCGAGTTTGGCGGATAAGATGAGCAAAACTCTTCCAGTTTCAAAAATGACGGCGACCGCTCCGACGATCGAACCCGCGCTTCCGGACACAAATCCAAATGCCTCCAGCACCACGCCGCCGCCGACTGAGGACACGCCAGCGGAGGATTTCTTTAAACCAGACGCCCACGGCAATATTCAGGTGAATGTAGCGGATCTCCTTTACGCCGCAGCGGAGCCAACTTTGCGTAAGCCGTTCGTCGGAAAATCCGCTGAAATCGTCGGCCAATTCATGCCAGCCAAAGGCAACAACCCCGCCGGCAATCGCTTCAAACTCGTCCGTCTTTTTATGACTTGCTGCGCTGCTGACGCCCAGCCCGTTTCGCTCTTAATCGAGCACGACACCGCGCTCCCGATACCCGCCAAAGTCTCCGACATGGTCTGGACGAAGGTCGTGGGCGACATTTCGTTTCCCATCGAAAATGGGCGCACCATCGCCGTGATCAAGGCGAAAAAAATCGAGCCCATCGAGCCCCCGGAAGAGACAATGCTGTACTAGGATCGGGCAGGAGATTTCACAGCGTGAGATAGTCCATGAGCGTCGCCTTGCGGGTGGCGTCCAAATGAGCTCTTGTGGCCATTCCATCGACGATGCCGCTCCATTCCTGAAGCGTATACCGGTCGATAGGCTGGGCGGCATGGCACGCCGTGCAACTTGTAATGAATGTTGTGCGACCCTGTTCCAGTGATGTCAGCGACACGTTGTTTCCAGCCATGGCAGCATTTACCGGCGGCGCGCCATTCTGCGTTTCGGCACAGCCACCGGTGGCCAAGGCCGCCATCATGACTATATATCTTCTGGGCGACATCTCAGAAATCAAAGCCAACAATTACGCGACTTTCCCAATCTGGCTCGCCTGAGACCTCCGTCAATTGCGCCAGGCAGGCGGCAGTAACGAAGACGCGACCGAAGCGCACGGAGGCATTGGGACCCGCGAAAACGATGGAGTCCGCGCCATTTTTCCAGTCCGGCAGCGGAATTTCGTGGAAGGCTTCCAACCCGACGGAGAAATGTGGATTCACCTCGTAACTCACGCCCAAAGTTTGGGCAAATTCGCCTTGGCGCTCGTCCAGATTCTCGCCTTCCCATTTCCCCTCAAGCACAAGGTTGTAGGCAACCACGAGCGGCCCGAAGTTCTTTTGCAGCAACAATTTTCCCTCCACATTCGCGACGCCATCGCCGCCCACGACTTCGAGATAGAGAGCCGATCCGAGGTAATCGGCGGTCGGGTTGGTGAGGTTGTAGATCGCCTCGACACCGGAGTGCTCGTAAACCGCCCCATCGGCATCACTGTAACTCCAGTCGGCCAGGTAGATGCCAAGTTGCAGGTGTTCGGTGACGCCGAACTCCATCTCGTGGCGGAATTCAAATGTATCTGTGCCATCGTGTTTCCAAGTGACCCAGTTTTCAATTTCGACCGCGCCTTTTGCCGACGTGGTGGATTCGTAGGTGAAGGCAAATTTGCGTTGCCCTGCCTGGGTTGGTGAAGCGATGAGAAACAATGCTGCCAGGCCGGAGAAAAATTGCGCAGGACGTGGAAGTGAGAAAGTGAACATGGATATGGGTTGAGGTTTCAGTAGATGAAGCGCTTGAGACAAGCTATTATGCGACTGAGTCTTAATAGCATGATTGATGATGTCCAGTAATTTACAAAGCCGCGCCATGTTTTCCCATCTATCCCGCAGCTGCTTTTTCACTGGTTGCAGTCGTTGAGTAGTGGTTAAATCCTGTGTCCCAAGAATGAAAATTACCCCACTCATTTTTCAAAGACTGGGCGTAGCCGCTTTTGTTTCATGAAGGGCTGGCCTTTGTTGCGGACGTTTCTTACGTTGCTAGCGCTGCTTTTGGCGGGCTTGCCTTTGCGTTCACTGACCCGACCCAAGCCGAGTTCCATTCCCATGGAAGTGAAGGTGCCTACGACGGAAAAAATCACTATCGCGCTCACTTTCACCCAGCCGCCCGAGAAATTTTTTCTCAAGTTTTTGGGTCGAGAAATCCTCGCCCAGAATGACGCAGCCTTCTTCGATGCAAGCACGACCATTGACGCTCATTTTCCGCCAGAAGGGATCGATCTCGTGTTCGATGGAACGTGGCAGGAATATTTTAAGAAAGTGGGCGTCAGCATACAAGTGACTCGCGCCGATGGCTCTCGGCAGATCCAGACTCTCTGGGGTAAACGCACCATTTTCGAGCTCCTCACGTTTCCCGGAAAGGCTCAACCTTGATGTCCAATCACCGTCTCGAAGTCTCGGATCTCACAGTCTCCTACAATCGTGTGCCCGCCGTGCATCACATTGAATTTGAAACTTCCTGTGGCCAGTGCGTGGCCTTAATGGGTCCCAATGGCGCGGGCAAAACGACGCTTCTGAAAACGCTAGCCGGCCTGCTCAAACCAGAGACGGGTTCCATTGTCTTCCACGGACGCGAGGTGAGACGCGCGAACACGGATTTTGCCTATCTGCCCCAGCGCGAAAATATCGACTGGGATTTCCCTCTGACAGTCCGTGGCCTGGTTGAGATGGGACGTTATCTGCGGGTCGGCTGGGCTCAGCGTTTCCGGCGTGAAGACGACATGGCCGTACAACTTGCCATCGATCAAATGCGGCTCGGAGATTTGGAAAAACGCCAGATTTCCGCTCTTTCCGGTGGCCAGCAGCAACGGGCGTTTCTAGCGCGCTCGCTAGCGCAAGAGGCGCATGTTTTCCTGCTTGATGAGCCTTTTACCGGACTCGATGAGCCCGCCCGCGAAAGTCTGTCTGCCACTCTGCGCGATCTGGCGGCCCATGGGAAATTGATCATCGCCTCTCACCACGATCTCGGCACGGTCGAGGCACTTTTTTCCGAGGTGCTGCTCTTGAATGGCGAGCTCATCGCCAGCGGGAATACGCGCGCCGTGTTCACAAAGGTGAACATCGACCGTACCTACGGCACACTCGCATTTTCCGGGAGGAAACACGCGTGAACCACTGGCTCGAACCGTTTCAGCACGGCTTCATGCTTCGCGCCCTTTATGGCTGCGCGATCATCGGATTTCTCAATGGTTTTCTGGGTGCGTTCATCGTGCTGCGGCGGCTCGCGCTGATGGCAGACGCTCTTTCGCACTCGCTTCTTCCTGGTCTTGCGATCGGCGTCCTGCTCTTCGGCGTCGCCCCGCTGGGATTGTTTTTCGGCGCTCTGGCGGCGGCACTTTTTGTGACTGTTGGTTCGCAGCTTATCTCGCGCAATTCCCGGATCAAAGAGGACACTTCGCTCGGCATTTTATACACGGTGGCGTTCTCCATCGGCGTGATTTTGCTGAACAAAGTCCACTCGCCGATCTCGCTGCATCACTACTTATTCGGCAACATTCTCGGGCTTTCCGACAGCGATCTCTGGATGAACTACGGCATCGCTCTGCTGGTGATTCCCACTGTGGTGGCTTTACAGCGGCCACTGCTGCTTTGCCTCTTCGATCCGACCGTCGCCAAGTCGCAGGGCATTCGTGTGGAAACGCTGAATTATCTGCTCATGGCGATGCTGGTACTGACCATGATCTCCACTCTCCAGGCGGTGGGCGTGGTGCTGGCCCTAGGCCTATTGGTCGCTCCAGCAGCGACAATTTATCTGCTGAGCGATTCCGTGAACAAGATGTTCTGGGGCGGCGGCTTTCTTGGCGGCATTGGTTCCTGTCTCGGGCTGCTGCTCTCCTACTGGTTCGATTTGGAAACGGGCCCGTGCATTGTCCTATTTCTCGGCACGATCTTCCTGTTGGCCTACTTCTTTGGACCGCGTTACGGCATCATTTCGAAGTTCCTGCGCCGCAGGCATTTCCACCATGAGTCGCTGGAGCGATGGGAGGAGTCACAGGATCATTCTGAAAATGTCGGCGCTTCTATCCTAGACTCAGAAGTCAGCCCAAAGAAGTAGTGCACTTAATTTTACGCCTTGGACAAATTGCAACAAAATCTGCTCTATTTCTACGCCTAGAAAACTTTCTGAAGCCACAAACATTCAGATTTTTCAGAAGGGTTAGCCGTGGCAGAGAAAGATCATTGTAGAATTTCTTGCAGAAAACTCTTCTGGCACGCACTTTGCTATTGGCCAACTGTGCCGCAGGTTGTAAAAATCTGGGCAATTAGTAAAACTCTGGATGCCAATGAACTGTGGCATCCGTCCAATCACAACCAAACATGAAAAAAATTGAAGCTATTATCAAACCCTTCAAACTTGAAGAAGTAAAAGACGCCCTCGCCGACCTCGGTATCGAAGGTATGACCGTCAGCGAAGTCAAAGGATTTGGCCGCCAAAAAGGTCATACCGAGATCTATCGCGGCAGTGAATACACCGTCGATTTTCTCCCCAAGATTAAAATTGAAGTCGTTCTGACCGACGCGCTGGTGGACAACGCCACCGCCGCCATTGTCAAAGCCGCCAAGACGGGCAAAATCGGCGACGGAAAAGTTTTCGTCTCTTCCGTTGAGGAAGCCATTCGCATTCGCACAGACGAAACAGGCGACCAGGCCGTTTAATTTTCGTCTCGTTCGCAGAGACGAATTTCAAATCTAAAGCCGGCGGGGAACCAACTTTCTCTGCCGGCTTTTTTATGTCTCGGAAACCGCATCTTTAACGGCTTCCATTTCAGCTAGTTGAGCCTTGTCCATTCTCTGGGAAAAAAGGTAAACGACCGCTCCGATCACACCGTAAAACGTGAAAATCAGAAAGCCCAGCAGCGACACTAGCGTGGCTACCTCCGCAGGTGTGCCGCATAGATCGCCCAGCAAACGTTCGAAAAGTCCCTCGCGAATACCCAGGCCGGCGACACTAATCGGTAGCGAAGTGATGATGGTGACGGTCGGCATCAATGAAAAAATCTGCCCCAGAGTTGCCCCCGCATCCACCGCGCGCGAGGCACAGTAAAAACCACCATAATAGGAAAACAACACCGGCATCGAGAGGAATAAAGCCCAACAGAACTGGCCCCGGTCCTTGGTGAATAGATTCCAGGCTTTCGCGAGCCCGGCCAGTTGGTGATGACCCGGCAGCCATTTGGGAATTTGCGAATAGCCGCTAAAAAAGAATGCAAGTCCTATGACCACGGCCATTCCTCCGCAAAAAATCAGCGTACTCAAGAGTAGCCCCGAGGTAGCCGGAGTCTGGGTAAGCCATTGATAATTCAGCACCGTCCCCAGGGTCGCGGCCAGAATTAGGGGAATCAATCCTATCAGGCGGTCGGCGACCAACGTTAGAAAAGCTCCCTGGCGATGCTGCGGAAAATCGCGCCACAAATAATAGAGCCGGGCCACATCGCCGCCCGTGGTGCCCGGCAGAAATATATTGAAGAAAAGCCCGACGAAGAACCAGCGTGTCACCATTCCCAGACTGGCCCGAATTCCCTGCGCATGGAGGAAAATCCGCCAGCGGAGAATGCCCGCGATCTCTCCCACTAACCCCAAGCCGAGCCCGAGCAACAGCCACGACCAGCGGGCATTTCGCAACGCGTGAAGCATCATTTCACGCTTCCCTGCGTCGCGAAACAGCCAGACGAGCACTCCCACGGTGAGCGCTATCTGGAACAACTGCCAAAATCTCTTTTTCATAGGCATTCCCGCAGCCAGCTGATCCGGCGGCGCAGTTGTTTCCGATCCAAATAACTCGTCCGCACAGCCCACCAGATCGCGCCCAGGCCGGTCGGCAGGCACAGGCAATTTTTCAATTCCGCCAGCACGTCAGGTTCATGGTAAGCCTCCAGAAACGCCGGGCTGAGTGAGTGCCACTGCTCCTCGCTGGCCCGGCCTACCAAGTCCAGCAGGAGCACTAGCAGATCATCCGCGTGCCGCTCCCTGGCACCGAGGTCAGTACGGTGAATCGTCTCAAAATCCACCCAGTTCACCGACTGTGAGACGTTATCGTAGAGCACATTTCCGAGATGCGCATCGCCGTGGGAAAACAACTCGCCTGTCGCCGGATTTAGCGTCCGATGCATCTGGTAAAAAGCCTTTCCGACAGACTGCATCACCTCGGGAGTAAGATTGTTATCTTTCAGCAAATGCACCAGATCCGACCCAGGCAAAACCTCGCTGTAAACCGCATTCGTATGCAGCGCGCCGACGCGGCGGTTCTCGCCATTGAGCAGGAGGAAGATGCGTGTCTCGTTCCGCTGCCACTCGGCGTTGGTCGCAAAAACTTCCACTGGATTTCCAGCAAGCCAGAAAAATCCATTCGCCACCGGCACCAGCCAGCGACTAAACCAAGTGCGGCGTTTCACCCAGACCGGGACGCCTGCGTTCGTTTCGCGCGAGAGGGTGTTGATCCGAATTTGGTCAATGCGGCTGCCCGTTCTCGCGATCCAGCCCGGTGCTTCTGAAATGGTCTGCATGCCGTCCATTGATGCCACTGCGGCCGAGTCGTGTCCAACCGGAGTTGTGGGCAAGTGGACGATTGACCCCACTCTCCGCCCGCATACACTGTTCGTCCGCACCATGAAAATCCTGCGCCACACTGATCCAGATTTTGCCGCGGAAACGGCAAGGCTGAACCGCTTTGCCGAGCCGTCCCCGGTGGTGCGCCAGACGGTCTCGGAAATCGTGGCGAATGTGGCCAAAAATGGGGACGCCGCGCTGCTGGAATACACCACGAAATTTGGCGGGCCCACATTGCGAACGGATGAAATCCAGGTGAGTTCCAAAGAAATGACCGACGCCACAGTGCATGCTGAGACGCGGAAAACTCTGGAGCTTTGCCACGCGAACATCGCCGCATTCGCCTCCAACTCGCTTCGAAAAAACTGGTCCATGCACAACGACCAGGGCGTACTTGTGGGCGAGCGCTTCGATCCGTTTCAACGTGTGGGCATTTACGTTCCCGGCGGCACAGCACCCTTGGTTTCGACGGCGCTGATGACTGTTACCCTGGCCGCTGTCGCCGGTGTTCCGGAAATAGTTGTCACCACGCCAGCTGGGCCCGATGGCACGATCAACCCTGCGTTGCTGGTGGCACTGCGCATGGCGGGCGCGACGGAAATTTATCGCGTCGGCGGAGCCCAGGCCATTGCAGCGCTGGCCTTCGGAACCGAAACCATCCGGCCTGTGTTGAAGATTTTTGGACCGGGAAATTCATACGTCATCGAGGCCAAGCGACAGGTTTTTGGCAAGGTCTCCATCGATCAACTGCCCGGCCCGAGTGAGATTCTCGTTCTCGCCGACGACTCTGCAAATCCTGCCTGGATCGCGGCCGATTTGCTCGCTCAAGCGGAACATGGACGCGACAGCGTGATTGGATTTTTGACCGACTCCGAGCCGCTTCTGGTCGCCGTCCAGTACGAGATCGAGAGGCAGGCCGCCACACTTACACGCCAGCAATATCTCCTCGAAGTGTTGGAGAAAAATGCCTTTCTCATCCTCTGCGCTAATCTCGACCAAGGCGTGAAGTTAGCCAACGATTTCGCGAGCGAACATCTCAGTATCGTTACCCGTAATGCCGACGCTTTAGCACGGAAAATTCAGTCGGCGGGCGCGATATTTATCGGACCGTGGTCCCCCGTAGCTGGCGGCGATTATCTGGCAGGGCCGAGTCACACGCTGCCCACCGGCGGCGCGGGAAAATCTTTCTCTGGTCTAACAGTCGATCAATTTCAGCGACGAACCAGCGTTGTGGAATTTCATCAGTATTCTCTGTGCGTTTCGGCTCCGATCATTGCCGCAGCCGCCGCTCTTGAGGGGCTCGACGCCCACGCCAGCTCTGCCACCATTCGACTTCCAATCCCATCATAAATTTTATGTCCACTCGCGTTCGTTTTGCCCCCTCGCCCACCGGTTTTCTCCATGTCGGAGGCGCACGGACGGCTCTTTTTAACTGGCTTTTTGCGCGCCACACTGGTGGTAAACTAGTCCTCCGAATCGAGGACACCGACAAGGCCCGCAACACGCCCGAGGCTGTCCAGGCAATCTACGACGGCATGACTTGGCTTGGACTTGATTGGGATGAAGGTCCGCTCAAGGGCGGAGAGCACGGGCCGTATTTTCAGAGTGAACGCGACGCCATTTACCAGAAGTATTTCGACCAACTCGTCGCCGCCGGTCGCATTTACGAGGATCACGGCACGATGCGTTTCAAGACACACCGAGGCAACACTACGGTCGAGGACGTAATCTGCGGCAAGGTGGTTTTCGACATGTCGAACCCGGTCACGAATCCCGATATGACGATTCGTCGTCCCGACGGCGGCTGGATTTTTCATTTCGTCAATGTGGTCGATGACATCGAGATGAAAATCACCCATGTGATTCGCGGTGAGGATCATCTTTCCAACACACCGAAGCACGTCCAAATCTACGAGGCGCTCGGAGTCAAGCCCCCGCTTTTCGGCCACATCCCGCTTATTCTAAACAAGGATGGTTCGAAAATGAGCAAGCGCGACCAGGGCGCCAGCGTGCAGAGCTACATAGACGGCGGTTACGCGCCCGAAGCCGTGGTGAACTACCTGTGTCTGCTGGGTTGGTCGCCCAAGGACAACCGTGAAAAGGTCGATCTTAGCGAGATCATTCCGCTGTTCGAACTGGAGAATGTAAACCGCCGCAATGCGCATTTCGACCTCGATAAATGCTTCTGGCTGAATGGCCAATACATCGCTCAAATGTCCATCGAGCGATTCCGCGATCTGAGTCTGCCTTTCATTCAAAAGGCCGGAATCCAGATCGATGACCATGCGAAATTGCTGGACGTCCTCTCCATCGTGAAGGAGAAAATCAAGCACTTCGGCGATGTGCCGGACTGGATTTCCTACTTCTTCACCGATGCCTATCCGTACGACGAGGCGAGCGTGGAGAAGACGTTGAGAAAGTCTGGCGCGCTGGATCATTTACAGGCGTTGCACGATGCCTACGTCAATGTTAGCCATTGGGACACCGCTACTTTGGAGACGGTGCTAAAGGAGACGGCGACCCAGCGCAGAGTGAAATCCGGCGAGCTGATACATCCCGCTCGCGTCGCCTCTACCGGACGCTCCGTTGGGCCGAGCCTCTATCATTTGCTGGAGGTATTAGGGAAAGAGAAAGTTCTAACTCGATTCAAAAATACCGTCTTAAACTTTAGCTAGCTCATGAAGGCCGTCTATACACTGGACGACCTGCGCGACTGGCGGGATCCCGATCTGCACTACGCAGTGTTGGGCGATCCAGTGGCGCACTCCGCATCGCCCGCGATGCACAATGCGGCGCTGGAACATCTCGGCCTGACGGATCGTTACTGCCGTCTGCACATCCTGCCGGGACAACTCGCCGAGGCCATCGGGTTGCTGGCCGGGGCCGGGTTCAAGGGCGTCAATCTAACTATTCCCCACAAAACGCAGATTCTGCCGCTGCTCGATGAAATTGATGAGCATTCCCGACGTCTAGGCGCTGTTAACACCGTCGCTTTCCGCGATGGAAAACTCATTGGCACAAACACTGACGGACCGGGGATCGTCCGATCTATCCAGGAAGAATTTGGCGTTTCTATTTCCAGTCAGCGCGTTCTCATTCTCGGAGCGGGCGGCGGAGCGGGGCGAGCCATCGCCATGCAATGTCACATCGAGCACTGTCGCAGTCTGACTCTCGCTAATCGCACGCTAGAGAAGATCACCGACCTATCAGTTTTGTTAGATGCCGAGGCCATTTCCTGGCATGAAATTTCTCTCACTAAAATCGATATGATTATCAACGCCTCTTCGGTCGGAATGAATCCAAGCGACAACTCGCCCATTTCCACAAATCTATTGAACTCGCACCATCTCATCTTCGACACGATTTACGTGGGCGAAAAAACTCCGCTGCAAATCGCTGCCAACATTGCCGGAGCGAAGTCGGCCAACGGACTTTCATTGTTATTGCACCAAGGCGTGCTGGCTCTGGAGTTTTGGCTCAAACAGCCGGTGCCGGTCGAGGTGATGCGCCGGGGATTGCGCGATTACATTGCCTCAAAAAAATAACTCACGGTCTGCCTTCGGTGCGCTTGAGTGCCGCTCGATTAGCAGCGACCTCGATCAATTCGGCCACGCGTTTTTTCAAGCGCCAGGCGCGTGCTAATTGATAAAACACAAATACAACGAAGACCGCCTTGAGTGGATAATCGTTGTTGGAAGTCGCCAGCGAGCGGTAGAGCAGGATGGAGAAAAAGATGAAATTAATCAGCGCTGTCGTGACGGTAGGCTTCGCGCTGAGGTTCACTCGCGTGAGACATTTAGGGCCGCCGTGATATTCGGTGACGCTGCCAAACTTGATGATCCACCAGAAGTTTCCATAAATCTGGATGTCCCACGTTTTCCAGCCGGTGTCGGTGCTGTAGCTCCAGTTTTCCGTTTCGAGTGACGAGCAAACCTCGGTGATGAGCGCCTCGCGGCCCTGTCCCGTTTCGTTCCAGAAAATCAGGTGACCAAAGCCGTTATAAGGTTTGAGCGTCTTGTAATCCGCCTCGTGCGCAGCGATGACGGTGCGCGGCGTACGCTTGTAAGACATCCAGGTAAAGTAGCGGGCCCAGCCGCGCATGAGCGGTTGCGTGAGTGCCAGAAAGGCAACTAACAGTCGGGCTCGAATCGTATCAAACCTCGGCTCGATGCGAGCGCTGAGCATGTAGGAAAGTGCCACGAGGAATGTCGCGCCGAACATCAGAAAAGGAACGATGCGCAGAACTGGAAGTGGAATGGAAAGCGCGAAAATAAAGACGGTGAGAGCGACCCATTCGACGCTGCTAACATAGGCTGCAATCTCGGATTGCGGAGCGGGATAGATGGATTGGAAAAGTCCCTGGCCGAAGACGCCGTGGTAAATGATGGGTTTTTTCAAGAGCCAATTGAAGCGCGGAGTGCCGTAAATCATACCCTTCCATTTCGCGGTTCCGGTCGGTCCGAAAAAGACGAGGTGTTGGAAGCGCAGCATGGATTCCGCCTCGCCGTAGCCTTCCTGTTGCTTGCGAAAGGCTTGCAACGTGAAGCGTCGATAATGCCAGACGATTGCCGCCGGTGAGAAAGCGATGACGCCGCCATTGGTCTGTAACCGCCAGCAAAAATCGACATCGTCCCCGGCCTTGCGATACTCGGGATCGAAACCGCCGACGCTATCGAAGGCCCATTTGTGAAAGGCCATGTTGCAACCGGGAATGTGCTCGGCGACGACGTCGGTGAGAAGAACGTGACTCGGACCACCGGGCGCGGCAGCCACGGCGGCCTGCACCCAATCAGCAGCGGGCGGAGAGATGTTTGGACCGCCGACGCCAGCGTAATCCCCGCTAATGAGTGTGCCGACGAGGTAATAGAGCCAGTCGGGATCGGCCATGCAATCGGAGTCGGTGTAGGCAAAAATTTCTCCCGTCGCTGCGTGCGCGCCGACGTTGCGGGCATAGCTGAGCCCCATGTTTTTCTGCACGATGTTCTGGAAGTCAGGCAGTTTTCGGGCGCAGCGTTTTCGGGCGCTTTCAAAAGCGGAAACCAGCGTTTGGGTGTTGTCTTTGGAGCCGTCATCGACCAAGACGATTTCGAAGTCGGGATAGTTTACCAAGTCGAGCGATTCGAGGCAGTCCTTGAGAGTTTTGCCGCCGTTGTAGGAGCAGACGATAACGGAAACGCGGGGGTATTTTTCCAGTTTTACCCGACTGGTGACGGGCTCGTTTCCGGCCAGACGATCCTTTAACAAATGGAACGCTTTCTTCGGCTGGCGATCGCGCGTGACGAGGCCGAAAGCCCAGTCGGTGATCTCCATCCCGCCGGTAAACCACTCGTCGGTCCAAGCGTAAAATATCGTCCCGGCAGCCCCGCCTTTGACCACGCAATCGAGGTGCCAATCGAGGACTTCGGCCTGCTTTTCCTCACTGTTGCGGATGGTGTCCATGCCGAATTCGCCAAAGATGAGCGGCTTGTCGCCCGCGAGATTTTGCAGTCGAGCCAGATAACGCTCGAAGTCGATTCGGCGCTCAAGATAGACATTGAAGCTGTAGAAATCGACGTTTTGCGGGAGCAGATATTCCGTCGGCGGATAGCTGGCGTAGGAAAACAGCGCTTCTGGATCCTGCGCGCGGGCGCGGCTGATGAGGAGTTCGACGAATTCCACGACACGCCCAGCCCCGAGCCAGCGGACCATGGAGCAGGGAATTTCGTTGCCGACTAGATAGCCGAAAATGGCGGGGTGCCCGGCATTTTTCGCGACGGCCTCCTCAATGGTTTTGACGATGCCATCGCGGATTTTGGGTTGGTCGAGAAACGCGACATGCTGCGTCCACGGAATGGAAATGAGAACACGGATACCAGACTCAGCAGCCAGATCGAGGAACCAGCGGGGAGGCGCGTAGTAGATGCGTAGGAGGTTGGCCCCCATTTGGGCCATCAGCTGGAGATCCTCGCGGCTTCGCTCGGGCGACGCGAAGTAATCCCCATCTGAGTTAGGGTGAAATGGGCCGTAGGTGACGCCTTTGAGGAAAAATTTATCGTCGCCGGAAAAGAAAAATTTGGCGCGGACTTGGATGCGCGGAAGATTGCTCACAGCGGCGAGAGTGGGAGCTGAGTCGGAAGAAATCAAGAGCCGAGTCGGACGATCCTGCAACGAGTTTCTTCAAGTCGCACACAGGATGGAAATGCCATGCTTGTTTTCAACCTGCCTCTTGATTATGCAGCGTTCATGTATTCTTCCATCTGGCGGTCATTTTTCATTTTAGTTCTCAGCATGGTCTTTTCGGGAGCCCTTTTTGCTGCTGATGACGCAAGCACCAGTCTTGAAAGCTTTCGTAAAAAAATCGCAGCCCAGGAAACCGATCAACAAAGGCAACAAAGCGGAGGCATTTCTTTTTCCTCCCAGATCAAAATACTCCAAGCCACCATTGCCCGGGAGGAATACGATCAGGCCACGTCCATGCTGGACAATCTCGGACGATACGGCCTACCGTCGGCGCTACAGGAAGAATGGCCTCAAATTGTCGACTCCCTCAAAAAGGAAATTGCCGTAAAACAGGCCGGGTCGTTGGACAAATGGCGTAAGGAAATCGAAAGCCTCATCGTCGATACCCGTAAAACATGCCTGGAGGCCAAAGGCTCTGCCGACCTTGACTCTCTCCTGGTGCGTTGCGCGGCTTTGCAAATGCGTCGCAGCTCACAAAACAATGTCCTGGCCGAGCGCACCAATCGCAAACTCGTGGGCGCGGCGTCCACTATTTCCACTTGGGCCAACTTTCTCGACCTGCGCGAGACGGGGAATGGCAAACGCGCCAATGAAGTCCTCCGCTCGCTCATCTCCGGACAATCGGACTTCCCTATTTTAAAAGTCGAAGAAATCCAAGCGCACCTCATCACGGATACTGCGGAACTTCTTAATACCCGGGTAGTGGCTCAGTTTGAATTTTGAGCTTTTGCAGGATCATTATTGCTTTCGCTAAATTTTGTCCATCCCGCAGGAAACAATCTTTCCGCCTCTTTTATGAAATCGGCCCTGTAATTAGGATGATTGAAATGAAAGGTAACCTTGTTCCCATTGCGTTTCCAGTCAGGTTCTTTCGTGCCACCCCAAGCTATCTGCTTGTTTCCCGTTTTTTGACAAAACCATGCCAGTCCCCGAATGGACGCTACTAGCGGCATATCGTCACTATGAATGGTAATACTGTATTTATATTGATCGTGTTGCAGCATTACTCAGTCTAGCAGAGCAATAATCTCTTCCAAGCTCCAAACGTGATCGCAGATGCCAGCTTCCATTGCTGGCGTCACACGGGTTGTTTGATGGATGCGAGCGAAGTTATAATACATGTAGTGTAAGCCAAGCATGTGCTCGTGGTTCTCAACCTTTTTGGAAAAACCATTCGAGAGACGGGCAAAGCGTTTCATGCTCATACGCATGGTCAAATTCTGGCGTTCTACGAAGGAAGTCGAAATATGCTTTTTGTCAGGCTTGCCAGTGATCGCCTCTTTTTTGATTCCGGTTATTTGTGCGGGGCTATACCGTTTTTCACCCTCTGGGGATGCCCCGTAAAGTTTGATTAGCATGGCATAGTCGATGCCCGCTCCAAAAGCATCTTCCACGGCTCCCAGATAGGCTTTGTGGCCGTCTGTGGTTAGTTGCACGCGATTTTCTAGGCGTGAGGCTAGATCGTGCATGAAATAGTAAGCGGCGTTTGCATCGCGTGTGCCAACGTAGAAAGAGGGAACTAGCTTAGTGTCGGCATCAATGGCTACCCATGTCCACACATCGCCCCATCCCACTACTTTTTTCTCATTGCTGGTATTCTTTTCCTTGGAACCAACGAAGGACCAGATTTCATCGCACTGAATACGCTTGCAGGTCAGGTTACGAAAAGCCTTGTCCTGATACTCACGGCAAACACCGCCCAGATCGACCAACAGCTTGTTAATCGTATTCCGAGCAACGCCAGTCATGCGGCTTACTGCTCGCATGGAATTACCTTCAACCAAAGCGGCGACAATCTGTTTACGTTCTTCGATGCTCAACTTGTTCATAGATTCAATATGAACGATAATGCTTGAGAGGTCAAGAATAATAAGGATTTTATTTTACGATTCTCAGGTGATTCCCTATCCCTCGATATGCCGTTAGCAACTCCGTTGCAGGCATCAGCATAAGTTTGGCCAAATCATCTGCGCTGTATTTCAATTCATTCGTATAGGTATCCATCATTTCTAACATGAGTGTTGGCGTCTCTG
Source organism: Chthoniobacterales bacterium (assembly GCA_038230215.1). Taxonomy (GTDB): domain Bacteria; phylum Verrucomicrobiota; class Verrucomicrobiia; order Chthoniobacterales; family DASVRZ01; genus DASVRZ01. Next base: position 199,946 of record JBBRNR010000005.1, read on the forward strand.
GCACTAACTCATTGTCGTAAGGTTCGTTTTCTCGATAGCCAGATTGATTTAATTTAGCCCAGTAATACCTAGCATTGGATGCTGATATAACTCCAAGCCCTTCTGCTCTTTTGATGAGAGCTTGCATTGAGCAACCCCAGTGCAATTTTAATTTTGCTAAACGATCAAAGGAAAGAGGTCTTAACATTGGAGTTATCTCATCTCCAGGCATTAAAAGCTCTGCTGCAAACAAAAAGGCTTGGTCTTCAGCATCTTCGCATGGGAACCGATGCATAATTAGGTGCCCAAGCTCATGCGCGATTGTTAATTTCTGTCGCGCCGCTGGCAGGTTAGCATTTATGAAAATAACCGGAACATTATCAATGAATCCGCTACATCCATCAATCTTCCGTGTATCAAAGTCTATAACCACAATTAGACATCCTGCATTTTCTACGAGCGGAATCAGTTTTTTGATTGGCCCCGGTGGCAGCTTCCACATTCTTCGTATGCGCTGTGCAATTTCGATTACACCTCCCTTACATTCATCTGGATCGCAATAAGGTAGCTGAGTTGTAATCAATTCAGTTCCAGACAGCAATCGCCTAATATGGAGGGAGGCTAGTGTAATTTTAGCCCAAAACATTTTTTGTTGGGCGGGTGTTATCGAAGCCTTTTTCCGATATAATACAAAAGTCGGTGCTTCTAATGGCCCCGCGTAGCGAAAAAATTCACTAGGACGTGCAGTTACCTTGATCAAACTTTCCTCCACTTCGGGTGAAAGCGATATAAGTCCGCTCTCTAACTTAGAAAGAGTTCCTTGGTGGATTCCTAATTGAGCAGCAAATTCCGCTTGATTGAGTCCTAACTCTTCTCGCGCTAGGACAATTAGCTCACCCCTGTGCAGAATTGCCGTCGATGGAAATAATGTTGGTTGATTTAGCTCTAACACGTTTGGTTGGGGTAGAAATTTGTTCATCGGGTATTTCAAATAAATCTACATTCCGTGCGACTGGTTCGCCAGTGATGTCTAAAATCCAATTGTTTTCGTAGGGATTCTTGGTGCATAAAATATAGAATGCCATTTCCGTATGGTCTTGATTTGGATAGTAACCGACTGTTATTCTTGGCGTGTCGTTTAGCCCCGGAAGGTGCTCCTGACGCGCAAAAGCAGCAGCCGTTGGATTCATATTGTTAGAAAGAGTTAAACCGCCCTCTCTGGATGTTAGTTTCTTAAATTGGAGTATCGCCCAATCATCGAACTTAAAGAGCCGTCTGGTATTCCATTCAATCGGAGTTATGCCAGAAAAGCGTGAACAGGAATTTATGGCATGAATGATTGCTCGGTTTTGTATCATCACTGACCGTGCGCGGTTGTCGTCTTGCGGATGCGAAAGGAAATTTTTGTAATCATCCCATCCAGCGAGCCAACATTCTCTAAACCAAGGAAGATACGACTCAAACGCGCTTTTAGCCTCGAACTCATTCATAATGAGTAAGGATTCGCCAGTCTTTCGTATTTGTCAAATAGATATTAAAATATGCATGAGATTATGCATTCGCTACTTTCCCCATCGTTTAGCAGCAGCTTTCTGTGCAATCTTTCTACGCTGTTCAGGCGTCATGGATTCAGAACGTGCTTTGCCACCTTTTAGTCCACCAAGTCTGCCCAAAGCAACGGCGGCTGGATTCTTTTCTCTCTCTGCTTTTACGGGCTTGGTGATACCGGAGGCTAAATCAGGTTCGGCGGTTTCCGTGGATAACGCCACTATACGAGCGGCTAGAGAGTTAGCATCCCGTGGAAGTTTCTTCGGCTTTATCATTCATCAACCATGCTTGACCGCTCTGCATTTTTCCAATGTTATTTCAAACTGAGCCACTACCAATACCCGCACCGCCTTGACGAACGTCTTTGAGGGAGTGAAGACTCCAGACGACCTCCCAGCCGCTCTCACCAAGCTCAAAACTTACGCCACCAACCCTCAAAACCCCGAACTGAGTTCCCTCCAGAACGATGTCGAGTCGATGCAACTCCTGATCTCCGCTTGGGAAGCCGCCAAAAAGGGGAATAATGCAACGACCGTGCAGGCCATCGAGAGGCTTTCCAGCAGCGGCGGTAACGTTGCCTCCAAGGGATATTACGATTCGATAAAGAACCAAATCCTCAGCCGTTTCATCGAAGGTAAAGCCCCGGCATGGAGCCAGCTGACCCAGAATTCTGGAGAAGACATTATGGATTATCTGGGTCGGATCCTCGACGAACTACAGGCCAAAAATGACTACGCCACCCAGTTGGAAATCCTCGACCTTGTTTCTTCCCTCAACCGCTCGCAACCCACACCTCCTTTCCTCAGCGCCCGAAACAGCATCCAGCTATTTGTGGCTGCCCAACGCTTTGAAAAAACGGGCGACATCCTAGCTGCGGTCACCAATTACCGTATGGTCGTCGGCTCAGCCACGGGAAAATACGTCCCGATGGCCCAAGCCGAGGCCGCCTTAAAAAAACTTAACGAGTCCAATCCCGAAGCCTTCAAAAACTACGAAGGCGTGCTCCTTGAGGAAATGCGTAGTTTGCAGCAGCAAATGCAAATGTTACTGGGACGTTCTATGAATGGACGCCCCTTCTACGGGCGATGATTCCGCGATGGTTATCCAGTTGGGGAGTTGGCCTCTGCCTTCTCCTCACCGCGCCATCGTTGCTGGCCGAGAAACCCGTTCCCGATCCTTTCGTCGGTTGGCCCGCCAGTTGGGCGACGACCTACCAACGTTTCGAAAATTATATTCAAGCCACCTCTCAATATTTCCCTCGCGCCGAACTGGAGATTTTGCCAAATGGACAGCCAGTGCATTCGGTGAAGCTTTTTACCAACTTCATCGAAGGACCGGGGCTTGTATTCTACAAAAATGGGAACGTTATTCTGACGAGAAGTGCTTCTGAGGCATCTCTCAACGAAAACTCTGGGCATTTTTCGCCCGCCACGTATGCGGTTGTTTTGCAATCGGGCGGCTCAGCGGGCTACCAATATCTTAATCCAATCGTCTGGTTCAAAACTCAGTATCCGCACACTCCCAAACATTCTGGCGACACTCAGAAATTGGTTTTCACCATGATTGATGCCCTTAAAGATTTCCAAGATGGCTTTCCAAACGAGAGACTGCTCAATTTTTTAAATTTCCATATCTTTCCTAAACGTAGCCGGAACGATTTGTTAAAGAAAAACTCCAAGGTAGAACCCAGCATCACTCTGGGCGTAACCGTTTCAGGCACCATCGTGCGGGAAAAACTGGCTCCGGCATTTGAGAAATTACTCCAATGGAGGGTGTATCATGACGGACAACTCGTTGAACAAGGCTCCGCCTCCGGTATGGACCGACTCACAGTCGGCCACGGCATGGGCGACTACTGGGCTTTCGTCGGAATCGTCGGTCCGAACGGATTTATGCCCGTGAGTAACCTGCTTCATTTTCCCCTGTTCCCCAAAAAACCCACGGGTTTCGAGGTCTTCCCGAATACCAATCCGATCACCCATCTGCCACTCTTCTTTGAATATTGCCTGTCTGCAGAGGACCGTCAGGAAATCCTGGAAACTGCCCAAGAGCATCATTCGCAAGGTGGCTATTACAATGACGCCGCTATTTACTGTCTGTCCCAGGCATTCAGAACGGGTGATCCTGCAAAGGATCGGCTTCTGGACCTTTGGAGACCTTGGTCTTTGGGTCTCAACCGCCTTAAATTAGATCCTGACGAAGACATGGAACATCACATCAACATCGCCCCGGAACCTGTCCCCTAGAGCTCACCCCTCGCCATCGCCTTGGGCATCGAAGCGGAGTAGGCAGTGGCCGAAGTCGATGATGGGCTGCCCAAGCGTGGGCAGATAGGCGCGGGGAATGGAGTAAAGTCCGGCGCGATTGGCGGTGACGACGTTCGCTTTACGCATGATGGCGAGGTTTTTAGAGACGGTGCTGGCACTAGCGCCGATTTTCTCTGCGATCTCGATGACCATCTGCGGTTCACCGCTGGTCAGTGCGCCCAGAATGGCCCAACGAGTCGGATCCCCAATGGCTTTGAGGAGTAAATGGAGGGAAGGACGAGGTAAATTCGGGTTTGCAGGCAGGTTTGCAGACATAAAAGGGGAATAAATTGAAGGTTGCAGGAAATAACCGGCGTCTAACAGGAATACAATAGCTGCTCATAAGCGATAATCGAGGAGTTACAGGAATGCAATTTCGCATTGCAGGAAATTATGAAGGCATTACAGGAAAGTGTTTTCTGATACTGTTTCTTTTTTGGAGCGTGACGGGAAAGCATTTGCTTAAAACAGGAATGCACCAGCTTCTTGCATTGCCGATTTAGCTTCTCGGATTACCGCATTTGCTTCTATCAGGAAGGCATTGGCTGCTGCTGCGATGGCGAAGAGGTCTTGATGCCGACGATGCAGAGCATGGCGATGAGCAGGATGCCGCCGCTGGCGAGAAAGGAGGTGCGGGCGTAATGACCAGCCGGATCGAAGGTGAGGAGTTGGAAGGCGATGAGCGGGCCGATGAAGCGACCGAGGCTGCCAGCCGAGGCGACGAGGCCGAGGACGCGGCCTTGGGTGTGCGCGTCGCTTAGGCGGGAGGCGAGCCCGTTCATCGTGGGAGTAACGAGGCTGTTTCCAATCGAAATGCCAGTGCAGACGAGGAGGAGGAGTCCCAGGCTAGGCGGCGTAGAGGGCAGATAGAACATGCTGATCGAGAGAATCGTCGCACCAGCGATGGCGAGTTGTTTTTCAATCGGCCTGCGGAGAAGTCTGCGCAGTACGCCGCCCTGCATGACGACGCCGAGAAAGCCGACATAAAAGAAAATCCAGCCGGTGTGAGCAATATCAAACCCGAATCGCTTTTCGCAGAAGAGTGCGAAGAGGGAGGTCATGATGGAGAAGCCGACGATGGAGGCAAACTGGCTGGCCAGAATCATGGAAATGAGTGCGCTACGTCCATGCGAGAAGACTTCGCTGAGACTTGCGCGACCCTTGTTTCTGGCGCGTACCTCGGGAGTCAGGGTTTCCGGCAGACGCCAGGCGACGAGTCCGCAATTGATGAGTGCCATTCCAGCCGCGACGAAGAAGGGGAGCGATGGGCTGATTTTTCCCAAGACGCCGCCCATCGCCGGGCCGATCATGAAGCCGAGACCGAAGGCCGCACCGATGAGCCCCATGGCTTTGGAGCGGTTTTCCTTTGTCGTCACGTCGGCGATGCAGGCCATGCCGGTGGCGATATTTCCCCCACTCGCACCGTCAATGATGCGACCCAATAGCAAAATCCAATAGCTGGCGGCGAGGCCAGTGACGAGGAATCCGACGGCTGTGCCGAAGATGCTAAGGGTTAAAACTGGCTTGCGCCCAAACCGGTCGGAGATTTTCCCGAAAATGGGGGAGCAGATGAGTTGCAGCAGGGAAAAAATGCCGACCAAGATGCTCATTTGCATGGGAGTCGCATGAAATTTCGTACCCTCGGCATAGACCGGAAGAACGGGGATGACGATTCCAAAGCCGATCATGTCGATGAAGATCGTCAGGAAAATCAGTGTCAGCGGAGACAGTCGTGTTTTTTTTGAAAGAGGCTCGACCATGGAGCGGAAGTGATAGCCCGAAATTCGCACGCCGCCAAGACCGCAAAGGCGGATTATGGGGCGGAAAGATTTCCCAAGCGCGTCTTCAAGCTGGCGTCGCCGCGATTCTGGGCTTCGTAGCCACGCCGCAAACGTTCCAGTGCCGGACGAATAATCTCGTCGCGAACGTCAATGGACGATCGGTAGATGGTTTCCCAGAGAAGCTGCGTGTTGAGAAATAGATCGCCGCCCGGACCCTCCTCATCAAACTTCGGCCGGAAATGATCGACCGCGCCTTGCAAGTGCTGGGCAAATTCCTGCGCGGTGGGGCCACCTGTCAGCCGGATAACGAGACGAAACGCCTCCAGGTCCTTTTCCTCAAGGCGCTGGAGTTTGTCAACGAGAATGTCCCACGGATGCGGAATGATGAAGGTGTGCCCGTGGCGTTGGACCTCGGTGGCGCGATGCATCCAATCGAAAGTCGAGCGGAAGACATAACGGTCGGTGACTTGGAACCCAAAATTTTCCGCAGTGGCTTCCCAGTCCATTCTGAGCGACAAAAACTTGCAAATCGCTTTCGCTGAATTGAAAAATATCCACATCGCCACTGAGAAAGTCTGGCGCCAATTGCATTTGCAACGGAGCGGAGTCGAAGACGACCACTTTCCGAACTGGATTCGGCGGCATCAGATGCGCCAGCAGATCCAGCTGCCTACCCGCCGCCGTGTCCCAATTGATGGCGTAAACTTGAAAGGTATCCGAGTGCATGAGTTATCAATCTGGGCGTCACCGCTGGGTCGATGGCCAGTTTTTTTCCCAACGCCACATCGCGAGGAACGATAAGTCCGTGCTCCTGCCGTCGCAGGAGCCGGGCGGCGATGCGCGACTTACGCCAGCTACGGGAGAATTGCTTGCGCTCAAAAAGCTCTCGAATGGACTCGGTCACAGTGCAGGATAATGCCGTAAAACCCCGAAGCGTCAAACAGGCATTGGCTCAACCTGCTGCCACCAGCGTGCCTGTGGTCACGCCGAGTTGCGAGGTCGCCTTCAAATTGCGCCAAAGCGATTCGCCCGAGACTTTACCGGCAAGCAGATTCTGGTAGGCGGAAATTAGCATCCGAGTTTGGGCGGCATTTTCCTCCAAAAGCTCAATCCGGAAATGCGCCAGGCCAGTTTCGCGCAGGGCACTGAAGAATTGCGCCCCGGTCTGCGCCTTGGAGTTGAAAAGCGTGTTGCGACAGCCCACATCGGCGCGCAGCGGATGCTCGGCACCCACGCGGTCGCGCAGGTGAACACGATGCGACTCGCAGGGCCGTCCGCAATTCGTGTGATCCGTGCCAGTGGAAAGGAACGCCGCAAAAACACAGTGCTCCATGTGAAACATTGGCATGTGCTGGTGCAGCGTAATCTCAAACCACGCAGGCGGAGCCGTGGTGAGCAACGATAGGACTTGGGGCAGATTGAGGTCGTAGGAAATCGTCAGCCTTTGTAATCCGCACCCGATGAAATGCTCCGCGCTCAGGGGATTCGCAACGTTTAGAGAGAAGTCGCTAATCTTCGGCATCGACGAATCACGATAGTAACTCAGCGCTCCGAGATTGCGAATGAGCAACGCATCTGGCCCGCAGTTTTCGATCAGCTTAAAGAAGCCCTGTTCCCCGGCTTTTTGAATCCGTGGCGTTGCCAATGCAATCTGAGCTGACTCCGTTTTTCTAACTAAAGCCACCGCGTCACGGTATCGCCGAATGTCCTCGAAGTCCGCGTAAATGCTGGTTGCGCCCGCTTCCAGTACAGCCTCGATCTGCTCCAGACTACGGCAAAGAACGTGGAGTTGAGCCTGCTCAGATTGCAATGCAACTCGCTTGGGAAAAAGTTCCGCTACTTCGATTTCGGGACGTTGAATTTCCCTCGTTCGATCCAACGCAAAAACCATCTCACGGCGCAGGCGATTCAGCTCACCGATGGGCAAAATCACATCGCTTTCTAACTCGTTGGTGAGCTCTCCCAACTCATAGCCACTGTCGCCCAGTCTGCCGAGATGCTCACGCAACCGCTCCGCCGTCAGTGGTGCCGTGCGGGCCGGTTGCAGTGTAATGGAAGAACGATTTTCAGCATGTTTGCTTCTGACAACTAGCGGCTCACCGGCGCGTCCCGAGACAGTGAGATCGATCCTTGTTTTCTTCCGTGCCTCGATGCGTCCACCATAACTTTGGCGAAGTTTTTCATCCAGCTTGGGATCGCTCGTTTTCCAAAGATGCGCACCGGGTTTTATGCGAGAAAAATTCAGCTGTCCGCGTTGGAACTCGAGCCGGTTTCCATGAATGCCGTAGATGCGCCCACCCTGCTCATGATTCGTGTCGCCGCCCGTGTCGAAGACGACGCCATCACCTAGCTTCAACTCCCCGAGATCGCTCACTTCAACCGAATCCTGGTTCACCCGGCTTACCGTCCCAAGATACGCGCCGCGCTTTTTTCCATAGCGGGCTCCGACCAATTCCTGGTGATTCACCCCGTACATCCAGCCGGGATAGAGGCCTCGGGAAAATGTCATTTCGAGTTGATATTTTTCGGCGGCAGCGAGTTTGACTTCCATGCCGTTGAGAGCGGAATCGATGGCCCGGCGATAAACCTGGCAGACCGCCGCGACGTATTCCGGTGACTTCAAGCGACCTTCGATTTTAAAGCTAACCACGCCTAGTTCTAACAATCTTGGAATCTGCTCGGCGGCAGCCAAATCCTGCGGCGAGAGAAGATATTTTTTGTCGCCCAGATCGCGGCGTTCACCATCGACGATCAGTTCGTAAGGCATGCGGCAGGCCTGGGCACATTCTCCGCGATTCGCGCTGCGCTGGCCAAGTGATTCGGAGGTGAGACACTGCCCGGAATATGCCACGCAAAGAGCCCCGTGAACGAACGCCTCGAGTGGCATCGTGCCGTTAAATTTCTCCAGCTCTCGCAACGACGTCTCACGTGCGAGCACGACTCTTTCCACACCCAGATCGCGGGCAAACTCCGCGCCTTCCGGGGAGGTGATCGTCATCTGCGTGGAAGCGTGGATCGGCAGTTCCGGCACGATCTTTTTCGCCAGTCTAACAAGACCCACATCCTGCACAATCAAAGCGTCGACTCCGGCGCGGTTTAGCAAACGAAGCTGATCCGCAGCGGCCTCCAGCTCATCGGTGAAAATCAGTGTGTTGAATGCTACATACGCCTTTACTCCGTACCGATGAGCGAAGCGGACGACCTCGGGCAGTTCTTCCTCCGTAAAATTTTCCGCTCGCATCCGGGCATTGAATTTCGGCAACCCGAAATAGACCGCGTCGGCTCCATTGACGACAGCAGCACGCAGGCAATCCCAGCCGCCGGCGGGTGCTAACAATTCGGGTTCCATCGGAATGTTAACAGTGGATTGGGACGCGCTCGACAGAGACGAATTTCATTCTTAAATTAAGCGACCACATGCTCTGCAACTTGCCATATCTTCAGGCTCTCGCGATTTGTTTTTTGCTCACTGGCGGGTTGCGGGCGGAGTCCGCCGAGTCTCCCGGCGATCTGGTGGAGATCCAAAAGACCGATCCCACCATTCAAGTGGAACTCAAATATGCCACGGCCGACAACATCACCGGACGGGTGCTTTATTCGGCGGACTTCAAGGCGCAGTTACGTCGCGGCGTCGCGGTAGAATTGATGCAGGCGCAGGCCGCACTGCGACCGATGGGGTATGGTTTGAAAATCTGGGATGCCTACCGTCCGCTGGAGGTGCAAAAAGCGCTCTTCGCGGTGATTAGCGATCCGCGTTATGTGGCGACGCCGGGTGGCCTCTCGATGCACAATCGAGGGGTGGCGGTGGATGTGACACTAGTCGATGCGAATGGCGGGGAGCTGGTGATGCCGACGAAGTTCGACGTGATGGGGCCGCGCGCCTCTTATTTCTATTCTGCTAAAAATCCGGCTGTGTTGAAACGGCTGGTGCTGCTGCAACGAGTGATGAATCAAAGTGGCTTTTACGCGTGTCGGACGGAGTGGTGGCATTTCTTCAGCCGCCACTGGAAAAATTATCCCAATATTCCTGAGCCAATCACAGACAAGAAAAAAGCACCCATTCCTGACCTTGGCACGTAGCGGTACTCGTCTATGAATGATGTTGTGCCGTATCGAATTTTGATCGTGGAAGATCATGAGGACAGTGCGATGATGCTCAACCGGCTTCTAAAACGGGCTGGCTATGAAGTGGACACGGCTGGCCGCGTAACGCAAGCATTACAGTTGGTTCAGGAAAAAGAGCAAGCCGGGCGGCCGTTCAATCTCGTGCTGAGTGATTTGGGGCTGCCAGACGGGACGGGTTACGAGCTGATGCAGCAACTGCGCGATCACCATCAGCTTCGCGGAATCGCTCTCAGTGGCTACGGTCAGACGGAGGATGTACGCCGGGCGTTGGAGGCCGGGTTTGGGTTTCATCTGACGAAGCCAATCGACTTCGACAAATTGAAAAAAACCATCGCGCCATTGCTCGAATCGCAAAACACAGCTCACCCCGCGATCTCCAGTTAACCGCAACCTGCTGCGCGCAGGATGGATTTGAAGCACATCGCATTGGAACTCGAATCCGGTCAGAGCCGACTGCGGAAAATATAATCGTCCAAGCAGCTCCAGGCTTCTTGCCAGTTGCCGTTAGCGGCGAGGAGTTGAGCTTGAAAATAGCGCAGGTAAAGAGGTGCTCCGAACAGGGTTTGTAGGCGTTCCAAAGTAGAAATAGCGGCGTAGTTGTCGGACCTGTTGAGTTGCAGTTGAACCAGCGCCATGCCAGCTCCAAGGCTGTTACGTGAGTAAAATTCCCTGCTGAGATCGGATTCCGACTGGGTAATTTCCAAGTTTGGAAAATGCGGCTTGGGCAGTGCTTTGAAGGCGATGGCGCAGGCTTCCGGGAAATTTTTCATCCTCGCTTTGGCCGAGGCCAAAGGCAGGTCGCAGACAGGCCGCAAACCCGGCGTTTTTTCAATAATCCGCAGTGCTTCCGCAGGGTTGCCTCGGCCGCCCCAGACTTCAAGCAGGGCGCGCTGGTCGGCGGGCTTGAGCTGATCGAGACGGGGGTGCTGTTTCAGGAAGTCGGCCAAGAGCGACGGGAACCGTTTTTGATCGACGCGGTTGAGTTGAATGATGATGCGGGAAACATTACCGCCAGCGATGGATTCCATCTGAGAAACCAAGCGTGGCCATGGAGCGGCCATTTCCAGATAGCGGGCGTATTTGCGGTCTCCCTCGTCCAGCGGCATGCGACGCAAGGCCTCGGCCCAGGGTAGCGCGGCGAGTTCTGGACGATACGAAAGCCAGGCTATGCCCTCGTTTTCAGGCGTGATAGGCGAGGAGCGCTCTAGGAAATTGGCACGCTGATAATCCAGCAGGCTGCTGGCCCAATCCCGGTGTTGCAGGATGCGACTCGTGCCGCGCTGGTAGTAAAGTTGCCAGTCGAGTGGAGCCCAATGCAGCGCGTCGTCGACCTGTGCCATGGCCTCGCTGCCGTGGCCGTGGGTGATAAGGAGCGCGGCATTTTTTTTGATTTGAGTCAAAGCGTTATGACTGGGCCAGAGTGGAGTTTGATCGAGATTGATGAACCGTCCGACCGCGATCAGGACGAGTGCGAGTCCGATGGTGTAAGAGCGTTTTGGAGAAACGGTGCGCTCGATGAATTGCCCGGGCCAGGCCAGCGCAAAAAGGAAGCACGCCGGAAAAAGCGTGCCAAAGCGGTGGCCGGAGACGTCGAAGAAACCATGTAGCACAAACAATCCCGCGCACACCGCGCTGGCGAGACGGAGCGGATGAGGACGATTGAAGGAGCCACAAAACGCCCGCCAGACAAACCATAGCGAGGCACCCAGGATCATTAGTGCGCCGGGCCAGCCGATCTCGCTCGCGAGCCAGAGCCAGTCACTTTCTGGGTGAATGATGCCATTGTCCACGAGTGCCAGTTTTCTAAAAAGTGGAAAGACAGGGGCGAAATTGGAGAGTCCAAGTCCAAGCCACGGTTGCTGCGCGGTCATGGCCAGCGTGTCACGGAAAATGAGACGTCGAAAATCGTCGGTCATGGAGTGGTTATTATCTCCCACTGTGAAGCGCTCGAGGGTTTCTCCACCGAAGGCCAGAAAGAGGGCCAGGACCAGCGCGACTGAGGCGAGGCCAATCCAGATTTTCTTGCGCGAGGGATTGGTCAGTGTGCTGATCAGCCAATAAATACCGACACCGAGCACGGGCAGAATGATGCCAGCGCGGGAGAAATTGACGATCAATCCGTAGCCGATAACGACGATCCCGACCATCCAGAGCGGAGCAATACGGGATTTTTTTACAACCGCCATGTGCAGTAACGCGACGATTAGAACAAAGCTGAGCGCGAGCAGATCTGCAGTCTGGTTACGATTCGGGAATGGGCCGAAGAGGCGTTGCGCATGCCAGAACGGCAGCGGGTGCTGCGTGTGGTAGCCGATAAGGGCGCAGACCGTGAGGACGATCATTCCCATGGCAAATAACTCCGCCAGCGGCTTGCGTACCTCACGCGTCCAGCCCTGGCAGCCGAGCCAGTAAATCCAGGCGACGCCACCCAGCCAGCCTAGATAGGAGTCCAAGGTGAGCCAGGGCTGCGGGGTAATCGTTGGCGGAAGGAGGATGGAAAATTTCTTCGCCAGTTCGTCGCGCCATGCGGGAATGCCGGTCAGCGACACCGGCAAAAACGCCAGTAGCGGCAGCACTAATAGCGCGATTAGAAAGAGCCGGTAGCGGAGCTTGAGCGCGGTGGTGACCGGATAAATGATGAAGAGCATCCCGAGCAGGCAGTACAAAATGCCCATCGACCACGACTCAACGCTGCCGCCGAGAAAGGGCGCGAGCCAGACGACGAGCAACACCGGGAGCAGGGCCCAGCGCGAGGCGGTATGGTTGAGATGCGGAATGATGGCCACACGACTGCGCGAGCGATGCCGTCGTTTTTGCGAAACAGACGCGTCCTCGCCGTTACGAGGAGAATCTGGGTGAGCGGGCGGGGTGGGAGGCACGGCTTAGACTACCAAAAAGCGGCCTTGCAGCCAGTAAATTGCGGCGTTTTCGGAAAGGACGTCTCCAGCTAAAACTGATTTGCCCGCAGGCAGATGACGTGACTATGCTGCGATTCTCTTTCCCGTGACCACCCCCTCGCAACCATGCTGAACCAACGAATCCTCGGGCTTCACAAGTTGGTGGTGGTCTGCCAGATTGCGCTGTCCATCACGTTATTTGCGATTTTATACGCAGCGATCGTGGTGGATTTCAGGACCGGCGAGTGGTTCGGGCTCCAACGTTATGCGATTTATGCGGTCTTGGCGGGCTTCGGCGTTTTTATTGAGGGTTCCCAAGAGGCGAAATCCAGCGAACACCTTCTCGACACAGGCATTTCCAACCGCTTCACGCGCACCTTGAGGCAGGTCTTTTACATTACCGGTGCCATCACATTCTTCCTGTTCCTGACCAAAGATCTCACCATTTCGCGCCCGTTTTTGGTGGCCTACATTTCCTCGATTTTTCTAGTGCTCTACCACAGCCACCGGGTGCTGCCGCAGTTCATTTCTGAGCACACCTTTACCAAGAGTCATCGTGACCGGGCCATCCTGATTGGACCCGTGCAGAATGCGGTCAAACTCAAAAACTGGCTCAGCAAACAAAGCCAACTCGGGTATGAGACTGTTGGGGTCATCACCGAGGAGGCCGACGAGGCGCAGCGTCAGGGATTTTCCGTTCTCGGGACGATCGAGCAGACGGAAACCCTTCTGAAAACACACCAAGTCAGCCTCGTGATTCTGACCGAACTCCCCTTCTTTTCGCAGTTCAACCGCCACCTCATCGGCCTCTGCGAAAGCCTCGGAGTGCGCCTCCTCATTTACAGCGACATCCAGGACAAGCTCGGCTATCCGCTCCAGTATTTCGCGGACGGTGACCATCGTTTTTTTACTCTTCGCGAGGAGCCGCTGGAGAATGTTATCAACGCCTACCTCAAACGCGGTCTCGACATCGCGATTTCACTCCCGGTCTGCCTCTTCGTGCTCCCGTTCACCAGCCTCATCGTCGCCATCTGCCACCGCCTGCAATCGCCGGGGCCGCTCCTCTATCGCCAGCAACGCGCTGGAATGCAGAACCGCACGTTCATCATCAAAAAATACCGCACGATGTATGTGCACAATCAGCCTGAGGCGAAACAAGCCACCCTCGGCGACGCGCGTATTTTTCCAACCGGGGCGATTATGCGCAAGCTCAGCATCGACGAGCTTCCTCAGTTTCTAAACGTTCTCAGCGGTGAGATGAGCATCGTCGGTCCGCGTCCGCACCTCATTGAGCACAACCAGCAGTTTTCGAAATTCATGCGCAACTACCACATCCGCACCCTCGTGAAACCCGGCATCACCGGCCTGGCTCAAGTCCGCGGTTATCGTGGCGAGGCGAGAGAGGAGAAAGACATCGAGCGCCGCGTCGCCGCCGATATCGAATATCTGGAACATTGGAGACTGAGCCTGGAGTTCAGCATCATTTGGGGCACGTTCATCCAAGTTTTCCGTCCACCGAAGACGGCCTACTAACACTTATCGAATCAACTTCGGCACCTCGGCCTGCGCAAGTCGCGTGAAGGCTCCCATGGCGCTGTTCTCCTCGGCATCGATCAACCTGAGCAAGCCGATCTCCAAGCCAAGATTGTTTCCCTCCAGTGAAATCGCAGTCAAATGTAAACTTTCCCGGCCGCGCAAAGTGATGTTCGGCATCAACGCTCCAGCTTCCAAAACGGAAAGTGAGCGGAGTAAGGTTTCGATGGCGTTAATCTCGGCGACGGTGCGCGGGCGGACTTGATGCTTCTGACAGATTTCGTCGGTCATCCGGCGCATGACGAAGCTTTTCGGTAACTGCAAAAGCCGCTGCTGGTGAAGGTCCGTCAATGGAATCAAACTCCGCTTTGCCCATGGGTGATCGTTTGCGACGATCAAGGAAAACGCATCTTTGCAAAGCCGTTCGTAATGTAGGTTTGGTGAATGACGCGTGAGAAATCCAAGCCCGACATCCATCCTCCCCTCCTCCAATGCAGTCTCGATTTCCGTTGAAGAAATTTCCTCCACGATCAGGCTCAAACCCGGATGGGCTGCGGCAAAGAGGCCCAGCAAATGCGGCATCAACGGCACGTTCAAAATGGGGACGACTCCGATGTGCAGGGAACCTCGAAATTGATCCGGTTCGTTCGCTAATTCGCGGTGCAGCGTTTCGAGTTGCTTGAGAATGACTTGGGCGTGCTCCTGAAAAACCAGCCCGGCGGGTGTTAGTAAAATTCGTTTTCCGCGCCGCTGAAAAAGCGACAGCCGCAGCCCAGCTTCCATATCGCGGATCTGCTGCGAAACGCTGGGCTGGGAAATTCCCAACCTGTCTGCCGCGCGGCTAAAGCTCCCCGCCTCTGCCACTGCGAGAAAATAGCGTAGGTGACGGATTTCCAACGGCTCATTCATGGTCTGCCAGCTTATCTAGACCTTTTCTCCACCGCCATGCGCATCCATGCCCATGATGGAAAAAATGCGGTCTCGTGCCTGCAAGTAAGCGGGCGAATCGAGATCGCGCGGGCGTAGCAGTTCGATGCGAACCTCCTCCGCCACAGTGGAAGGTCGGCGGGTCATCACCAGCACACGGTCGGCGAGTTGCACGGCTTCCTCGATGTCGTGTGTGACGAAAAGAATCGTCTTTTTTTCAGCCTGCCAGATGCGGATGAGGTCGGCGCGCATTTTTAGCCGCGTCAGAAAATCCAAAGCGCCAAATGGCTCGTCCATGTAGAGCACGCGGGCATTGGCTGCTAGGGCGCGGGCGATCTCCACGCGTTGTCTCATGCCACCACTAAGTTCTCGTGGATAGGAGCGCTCAAAACCCGTCAGACCGACCATCGCGATGTAATGCGTCACGCGTTCCGCCCGTTCCGCCGCGGGTCTGGAGAGAAGCCCGAAGCCGATGTTTTGCTCGACGGTCAACCAGGGAAAAACCCCGTTTTCCTGAAAGACAAAGATACGTCCCGGATCGGGGCCATTGACCGGCGCGCCCTCGACGCGCACGTCGCCCTGGGTTTGCTGGAGAAATCCGCCGATGACATTGAGGAGCGTGCTTTTACCACAACCCGATGGCCCCACGATGCAAACAAACTCGCCCGGCTGCACCTCGCAACTGACGCGTTCCAACACATAGATCGGCTTGCCAGCTTCCTTGCCTGCGAAGGACATCCATGTGTCGCGAACAGAAATTACGGGTTCCATATTAACGTTGTCCATAGCCCCAGCGCACTTCGTCGAATCTCTCCAGTCGGCGCACCAGCAAGTCGAGCACGAGTCCAATGAGGCCAATCATGACCATCCCTGCAACGACGAGATCGTAGCGTTTGCCGGCATTGCGCGCGTCGATGATGAGGTAACCGAGGCCGCTATTCACAGCGATCATTTCCGCCGCGACGACGACGAGCCACGCGACTCCCAAGGCGATGCGGACTCCGGTAATAATCTGAGGCAGCGCCGCTGGTAAAATGACCCGCCGAAAAAGAGAAATGCCCGAAAGCCCGAAATTTTGCGCTGCTCGCAGATAGACCTGCTGCATGTTTTGCACCGCAGCCATCGCCGAGACCGTGATGGGAAAAACACTAGCAAGAAAAATCAGGAAAACCGGTGCGGTGTCTTTCACTCCGAACCAAAGAATCGCCACCGGTATCCAGGCAATCGGCGAAATCGGACGCAAAATCTGGATGAAAGGATTGAGCGCCATGTAAGCGAACTTGAACCAGCCCAGCACCAATCCCAATGGAACTCCGATTAAAACGGCGAGACCGAATCCCCAGCTCACACGGAAAAGCGACGCGACGATGTAGCGCAGCAACAAACCACGCTGAGCCAGTTCCATAAGGCCGGTCGCCACCTGCCAGGGCGTTGGAAAAATATCGCTGCCTGAGAATTTAACCGCAAAATGCCAGGCGGCCAAAAAGAACATTCCCACCAGACCCGGCAGCACAAATTGATCCCAGGTTATTTCTCCTTTTTGGGCCAAGGCAGGCGCAGCGGTTTCGCTCATTTTCTATCCTCGAAAGTAGACGCTGGCTGCAAATTGGCCTCGGCGGCGAAAGAGTCATCCACATAATCTTCAAAGTGGGCTGCACCACTCAACATCCCGGTTTCTTTTCCCAGCCGCTCGATTTCCTCGAAGTCGGCGCGGAGTGGGGCGAGTCGCGTATAAGTCACCCGGTCGGGCGGTTTGCTAAGCACGAAACTGAGCAGACGCGGGTTTTGGTTGTAGTAATTTTTTGAGACAAACTCCGCCGCCTCCATTCGGTGATCCATGCTTTGATCCACCCATTTTCCACTCGCAGCGATGCCGTTGACTAGTCGCTGAATTTCGGCGCGATGATCACGGATGGCGTCCTCGCTCACTGCCAATACACAGGAAATAAATCCTGGCCAGACGTCCTTGGCTTGGAAGAGCACGCGGCCATAACCATCCAACTCGGTCTGGCCCATAAACGGCTCGCCACTCGTAATCGCATCGACGGCTCCAGAAAGGAGCGCCGCCGGCATGTCGGGTGGCGGCATTTCCAACAAAGTCACGTCGTCGAGAGTCATGCCCGCTTTCTTTAGCTCGCGATAAACGATCATCCGCTGGTTGGCATAACGCCCCGGGACAGCGATGCGTTTGCCACGAAGATCGGTCGTCTTGTAGATGCCGCTATCCTTGTGAACCATCACCGCCGAGCCATCGCGATGACCGAGATAGACGATCTTGATTTTCACACCCTGCTCCCGCAGCGCGATGGCCATCGGGGCGAGAATGAATGAAGCGGGCATCTCATTCGGACGACCTATAAACATTTCCTTCAGCTCTGGCCAACCGCTGAAACGGATGGGTTTAAAAAAACTTTGGCCGGTCATGTTCTTATTGATGAAATCCGTCACCGGACACGTCAGGTGGCAGGTCACGGGAAGAAAACCGACGCCAAATTTAGCGGCCTGCGCTTCGCCGATTTTCGCGTTTTCAAACCAATGCAAGTTCAACGTCCCGTGCAGTGCGGTGATCAGCGCCATCCACGATAGGGAATAAACGATTAGACTGCGACTGAGTTTCATAGCGGTCGGGATGAAACGCTAAAATTCGCTTATAGTCCATGCCTATCTTTGTATTTTGTTTGCCTTGGAATAAATCAGGGTTGTTTTTACCAAGCATTGCAGGATGACTAGGTTTTTCATGATGAAAACTGACTCGCGTGTTTCAGTCCAAACTCGCGGCTCCAGCGTGGCGACTCGGCGGGAGTTGGCAGCGAAAAATTAACGCAACACTTCCAGAGTTTTAAGCGTCTGCCAGGCGGCATCGACGTTGTGCACTCGAAAGATATTCGCTCCGCGCAAGGCTACCGCTACAATGCTCGCGACGGTTCCCGCATCCCTCTCCTTCGGTGGGATGCCGCCGAGAATGTCGCCAATGACGGTCTTTCTGGAAACGGGCAGCAAGGTTGCAAAACCCATCTCCACAATGCGTTGGAACTCGCGATAAATTTTCAGGTTGTCGTCGCGCTGCTTCGCAAAATCGATTCCTGGATCTAGGATGATCTGCTCGCGTGTGAGTCCGGCGGCCAGCGCACCCGCGATTTTTTCCTGAAAAAAGGCGAGCTGCACGGCCAAGATGTCGTCGTAACTCACATGGGTATGCGCCACTTTCGGCTCTCCGACAGAATGCATAATCACCAAGGCGGTTCCCGTCTGAGCGGCAATTTTAGCATTTTCCCACGTCGGGAGCGCACACATGTCGTTCAGGATGTCGCCGCCGAACGCTAGAATCGCGCGCGCCACTTCTGGGCGCCAGGTGTTGATCGAGAGCAACGGCGGAAAGATTTGTTCCGCATCACGTGGCTGCGTTTCCACGACGGCTTTCGCAAATCTCTCCACATACGGCTGCACCCGCGCGATTTCCTCTGTGATCGCGATGGCACTCCGATTGGTGCGGGCGCTTTCACCGCCGACATCGATAATGTCCGCTCCGGCAGCGATCATTTTGTGCGTTCGAGTCAGAGCCATATCGAGATCAAGGGTGCCGTCGCCGGAAAAGGAATCGTCATTCAGATTCAGAATCCCCATCACCAACGGTCGGCGCGGAAACGCGATCTCCCGGCCACGCGCTCGCAAGACCAACGAGCCGAGTTTCATTCCAACGGAACCCGCGTTTTTTCGCGCCGGGCAAACTGCACGGTCGAGGTATAGCCGACCTCGCGAATGAGTTGCGCAGCCACGTCAAAATCGGCCCCCACTTCGTCCGGCGCATGAGCGTCGGAACTGACCACTATTTCTACGCCGGCGGCAAAGGCCATTTCCAGCATGTCGCGCGACGGATAAATTTCCCCGACCGGTTTGCGCAGTCCGGCTGTGCTGACTTCCATCACGGTCCCGGTCTCGGCCAGTGCAGCGATGACGGGCTCGTAATAACGGCGCAAGTCGCCCGCAGGACGATGCCCGAATTTTTTCACGAGATCGGGATGCGCCACGAAGTCGAAGAGTCCGCTGCGGATGCATTTCTCGTATTCGGCGAAATACATTCCCCAGATTTCTTCGACCGGACGCTCGTTGAAACGTCCGATCCATTTTGGATTATCCACGTCCCAGCCCTCAGCGATGTAATGGACCGAGCCGATCAAATAATCCCATGGAGCGCGGCTGGCCAGCGTTTCGATCCAGCTTTCCTGGCCGGGAAAAAAATCCACTTCGAGTCCCATCCGCACGGGGAATGGAGCCACCGCCCCGCGCGCCTCGGCGATTAGCGCGAAGTATTCCTCCAACTCGCCCAGGTCCATCCGCCAGTCGTCAAAAGGCTGTGGCATCGGCGAATGATCCGAGATGCCTACTTCGTCGAGTCCCATTGCCATGGCGGCGAGCGCATACTCGACCGGTGCTCCGATGGCGTGGCGGCAGAGCGGAGTGTGGGTGTGATAGTCGGCCAGCATACCGACTCAATAGCCGCGAAAAAGGCCGGGCTCAAGCTGCATCAGCGCTCGACTGTGGCCGCATCGGCAGTCTGTTAGAAGCAGTGTTTGACGGCGTGCCTGGTTAGGAGCATTGGTGCGGGGTGATTTTGGAATTTACCCGTCGGCCCTGCCAATCTGCGACGCATTGGCTCGCGAGATGGCTGCCTGATTTGGTGCAAATCGGGCTGATTTTTTGCCTGACCACCGGCAGTCTGCCGGTCCCAACGGCGGCGGCGGAGGAAAATGGGGCGGCATTTTCCGAGTTCGACGACTGGTGGCAGGTCTATACAACGGTCGCCGCGTCGGAGCGTCCGGCCCTGGTGAAAAATGGAGTCGCTCTCGCCAAAGTCCGGCGTGAAGCGATGCTCAAATTCATCGAGAACGATCCGGCCACCGCCATTCAAAAAGCGTTTGACGAGGAATATCGCAGCGCACTGCCCAAGCCCGTTGCGGAAAATGTCGAGCTGGATGTGCGCGGTCTGGCGAAACTTACCGTCACCAAAAAAGACGGCACGACACACCGCAAGGTCACGATGGGCAACGAAAGCTGGAAGGCGTTTCTCTACGGTCCCAGATTGGAGTTGAACTCCCGTGCGGAAATTCCGATCCATGGTGTGACGCTTGCCGGACGCATCGCCGTCGATGGCAGTCCGCTGGAGCGTTTCCCCAAACGCGAGAGTCTGCTCGCGGTTTTGAAACAGGGCGAGGGCAAGAAAACCTGCCCGATCTGTGGCGAGCCGGGCGTGATTCCTCGCGCAGTGGGCGACGTTCTCCTCTGGTTCGACACCGAGGAGCATCAGACCGTCTGCGAAAAGGCGCTCATCGAAAAAGAGATGTCGCCCGAAAGCGACGACTAGCGGCTACTCCTTTTTCTTCGTGCTCTGGATATAGATCTCGCGGAGCAACTTCGGTTCGACTTCCACCGGGCTCTGGGTCATGAGGTCCGTGCCGCGATTATTTTTTGGAAACGCGATCACGTCGCGAATGCTCGACGCGCCCACGGCTAACATGACGAAACGGTCGAGTCCCAATGCGATGCCGCCGTGCGGTGGTGCGCCGAAGCTGAAGGCTCGCAGCAAATGGGCAAACTTCAGTTCCTGCTCCTCAGGCGTGACGCCGAGCACGCCAAACATCTTCGCCTGCAAATCCTTCTCGTGGATGCGGATCGAGCCGCCGCCGAGTTCCACTCCATTGAGTACGACGTCGTAGGCAATGGCGCGCACTTTGGCGTATTCGCCCGCCTCCAACAGCGCGATGTCCTCCGCCTTTGGACGGGTAAATGGGTGATGCACCGCGACCCATTTGTTATCCTCGGGCGAAAATGCCAGCAGCGGAAAATCGACCACCCAAAGAAAATTCAGAGGCGCGTCGGCAGGCACGAGTTTCATGAGATCGGCAACGCGCAAACGCACACGGCCCAGCACCTCGCAGACGGCCTCCCACTTCAAGTCGGCTCCAAAAAAGAGCACGTCGCCATCTTCGAAATTCATCCGCGCAGCGAGTGCCGTCTTCTCCTCCTCGGAGAAAAACTTCACGATGGGCGACTCCCAGTTGCCGTCTTTCAACCGGATGTAAGCCAGCCCTTTCGCGCCAAATTCCGTCTTTACCCACTCCTCCCATTTCTTGAGCTGCTCCTTGCTGAGAGCCTCGGCCGCGCCTTTGGCGTTAAGCGCTTTGATCGTCCCCTGACCATCGACAATCGAGCGGAAAACCTTGAACTGCGACGCGTGAAAAATATCCACCAAATCCACCAACTCGACACCGAAACGCAAGTCGGGTTTGTCGGAGCCGAAGCGGTTCATGGCATCGGCATACGTGATGCGCGGGAACGGCGTCGGGACTTCCACTCCCTTGGCCTCGCGAAAAACATGGGAGAGCATTCCTTCGGTCAGTGTCTGGATTTCCTCCTCGCCAACGAACGACGCCTCGATGTCGATCTGGGTGAATTCCGGCTGGCGATCGGCGCGCAAATCCTCATCGCGGAAACAGCGGGCAATCTGAAAATATTTCTCCAGCCCGGCCACTTGCAGGAGCTGTTTGTATTGCTGCGGCGCCTGCGGCAATGCGTAAAACGAACCCGGCGTGAGCCGCGATGGCACGAGAAAATCGCGCGCTCCTTCCGGAGTCGGGTTCGATAAGATCGGCGTTTCGATCTCCAGAAAACCGGCCTCATCGAGGTAATCGCGAGTGGCCTTCACGATGCGATGGCGCAGTTTCAGGTTCTCCTGCATGTGCCGCGTCCGCAGATCGAGGTAGCGATATTCGAGACGGAGATCTTCATTCACCTTCGGGTCATCGAGCGGAAACGGCGGCACGTCGGCCTTGTTCAGCACGGTCAATTCCGCCGCTACCAATTCGATGGCACCCGTGTCCAAACGCGAGTTCTCCGTGCCGCTGAGACGGGCGGCGACTTTGCCGGAAACCTGGATGACATCCTCTCCGCGCAATGCATGGGACTGCTCGGCAATAGCTGGAAATTCCTCGGGTCGAAACACCACCTGGGTGAGCCCATCGCGATCCCGCAAATCGATGAAAATGACGCCGCCATGATCGCGCCGCGAATTCACCCAACCCGCGAGTTTCACCGTCTGGCCGATGTGTTCCGGGCGCAAAGCCTGGCAAGAGTGGGTGCGGTATTTCTGGCTGTTCTGACTCATAAGGACGGGCACCATAGCAAAAAACCCGATGAATCAAAGAACGCATTCACGTTTCCCGGGAACCGCTTTTCGGGCTTGAAGTATCCTCGCACTCCCGGCAATAACCCCATTCCCGCAGTCAGGAACGGAGGTATTCCAGCGGGAAAGTCCAATCCCGGGGTCGCCCATGGGGTTATTTTCTGGAGGGTGGCCGTTTCCGGGGTCCGAAATGGATGTATTGGCGAGAGGGTAGCCGTTTCGAGCTCGGTTTGGACAGAAATCGGGCTGGAAATGTCCAAAGCGCGCGTAATGAGGCTGAACCGGCGGTTTGAACCTTTTTTTGCCTGAGCCTCATTTCCGGGCCGCGAGAGATGGGCGGGTTGTCTCGTTTGACTCGCCTGCGCGAACGCTCTTCCCTTACGGCTGCCAGGTTTCCGGCTTGTCGAAATCGTCCGGGGTGAGGCTTTCCAAGCGGCGGCGGTCGGCCATGGGGAGTTCGCCGAGGAGCTCCTCGCGCTGTTCCTGCCAGTTGTGGAGACTTTTGCCAAAGTCGGCTCGCGCTTGCGGCGGGAGCGCGGCCCACCATTCCGGCGGGCGCGATTCGTAGTAGAGGGCCAGGGCGATGCTGCGGTAGAGCCGGCGGCGTTGCAACTCAGCCATGTGCGCCGTTCCCACCAGGCCCATCTCCTGAAACTCTTCGCTAGGGGCCTCGCCCCGGCTCATTTTTTCCAGCGCGGCATCCCTCGCAACTTCCAGATCGAGCGCCGTCTGAAGGGCATCGGGCCGAGCGTCGTCACGGAGCTGTTGGATTACGCCCTCGATGGCGTCAAGAGCGATCGGAATCTCGGCCACGACCGCCACGGCGTCGGCTTGGCGCATAAGGGACTCGTGCTCGGCGACCTCCTCCGCATACTGGCTGAAGCGCCGGACGAGCGACGAGACATCGACCTCTTCCTCCAGTCGGCCCTCACTGAAGGCAATGAGCTGATCGCAGGCCTCCAGAAAATCGGCAGGGTCGAGGCCGTTCTCAGCGAGGTTGGCGGCGATGGGCCGAATGGCGTCGCTCATTTTGCGCACCCGCCGGATTAATTTCTCCATCGGATCACTGTCCATGGCGTCTGCGGGCGGGGCTCAGTGGAGACTGATTACGAAACCGGGGTCGCTGGCGAAGTCGCTAGCTGATCGGTAACGTCCTCGGCTGGCTCGCCGGGATAGGACTTGAAGCGAAAACCTAACTTGCGCAAAAGCCGGCGCTGGCCCGGATCATCCTCGCGGCGGGCCGAGTCGAGGGCATCGTAACGAATCTCGCTCACCAGAAACAAAGCGCGTTCATCCTGCGCATCGAGCAAAGTCTGGGCCGCCTGAACTGCTGTGTCGGCGGGGGCTACATCGGCATGTTCCTCTTGCGCGGCGGTGAGAGTCGATTGCAACTCCGCCGCGCTGGGATTGGCCATCGCGCCATAGCCAGCGGTGGAGCTGGCATCGCCTGCAACGAGCGCCTCGGCGACGCGCTTGAGATTGGGCCAGCCCTCCATGTTAGGAGTGTCGCCGGTGGAGTCGAGGCCGTGATTGACTAACACGGCGACATCCTGCTTCTGGCGGCGCGTGCGGCGGCGAAGGACTTCGATATAATCGCGGGTGGCGACTTCGAGTGTGGCCTTGGCGTCATTGGATTCGCGCACCTCGCGGGAACGATTGCCGAGGGCTTGGGTGAGGCTGCTAACCAATGGCTCATAGAGTGCAATGAAAGTCGGCAGTGCGGCGAGAGTAGCCGCCTTCACCGGAAGCGGCCGCCCTGCTGTCATCTCATCCGTGGTGTATTGCCGGGTCTCCTTGAGGATAAAAAGGAGGTCGCCAGGAGCAGTCGCAGGGTCGTAGTAAGGCATGTTAGTAGGTGGTTAGATGTTAGTGGTTAGGAAGATTAATTAGGAAAAGACAACGCGCTTATAGGTAAGATCGGGAATGCAGGCAATTATTTTCTAGAGAAATGCGATATTTTCCCTTGATTGAAGCCTTGGCTTGGCTGGCACGGCCTTGTAATGCAAGGATCATTGAAACTTTATGATTCCTGAGCCCATTGCCATTCGTCGTCAGAAAAATCCAAATTGGGTCGCGTTCATAAAAAATAGCTGAATGAACCCTTAAGGAAACAGTTCGCCAGGAATATCTCTGCGTGGCAGCCCTAGGCAAATCGCCGACTAACTGCCGCTGCTTCCTTACTCGCCATCGACACTCCTGAAGTCGATAAAATGATTCTCGGCCACCTCCCCATTCACGAAATCGAAACAGACTAAACTGCCACTAACTGCCCAGCATCATTCAATTGGATTCTCCGGGCAATGCGGGGTTTTTCCTCTTGAAACAAAGTCGGCTCTGCATCAGCCACATTTTCCTGTTCTAGCTCCAAAGCCAAATGCAGGCGCGTCGAAATCGTGGAGATCATGGAAAGTCGAAAGGCTGCCACCGCATCCTGCTCGGTCTCTCCAAAACCACTAATCCCCAAGTCTTTACAAATGGCTGTCCACCAACCGTTCTGATTGATGGTAATCAATTCGATGGGTTTTGTCATAATAGGTTAGTTTGCACGGAAATATTTATCAGAAGCAAGCTGGCTGAGGTTAATACCCGTGTAAGCCCCGATAAAGAAGCACTTTTTAAGCCTTTTTTCAAGCGCGGGGATAACCTCTGCAAGAGAAAAACGAGAGGCAAGGCTAATTATTTCAAAGATTCTGAATTTAACACAAGGGTCTTGGATTACCCAGTTGGTCGTAAAAGCACACCCACGCACAAGTAAAAATTCGATCAAATTTTTCACATCCTCATCGCAAAAATCCTCAATTCCGATGAGTGCGGAATCGGTATTTTCCAA
The DNA here is from genome assembly GCA_038230215.1 of Chthoniobacterales bacterium. GTDB lineage: Bacteria > Verrucomicrobiota > Verrucomicrobiia > Chthoniobacterales > DASVRZ01 > DASVRZ01. The sequence continues at coordinate 225,052 of JBBRNR010000005.1, forward strand.
ATCGGGACGGTCGGATTGAATTCGGCAAAACACCGTGACATTGGGCTCTGTCTGGATGTTGCTCGCCAGAACGGGCACCCCGTACGACGAGGCATATTTGGATCCAATGGCAGCCAAGTGGATGTTGTTCTCCGTTTCTTTTAAGGAAAGAATGGATGCCGAAGAACTGGAGTAAGTTTTATTTTGGATCACGCCGGGCAAGTTTTTTGAAAGCCATACTGCTGTCTGGGCAAACACAGGCTCAATAGAGCGGACCTCCTCTATAGTCTGCAAATCTCCAAAGCCATAGAGTGTGTGAGCAATGGGATGAGTTAGCAAATCAGTGACAAACACATCTCTGCGGTGTGCATACAAACCCAGTTGGAGTTTAACAATGGAACTGGAATTCGAGTTCTCGAATGGCACCAAGCCAATCGTGCAATCGCGACGCATGACGCTTTCAATTATGTCTTCAAACTCAGTGCGAAAACATTTTTTATGTTCGGGAAAAGCTATAACAGCCAGTTCGTGACTAAAGTAATATTCAGGACCCAAAAAAACTACGCAAGCCATAGGCACAGTCAAATACAGGGCTGCACAATGAGTCAATCTGGAACTCCCGCAATTTCAGGTGGACAATGTCTATCGTCATTGGTGTTTGTGCCTGTTGACTCTCTCTCTTCGATCCCAGACTAACTAAACAAAAATCCCGCTCAACCTACATGAATCTCTGACGCAAAACGTCAGGCTTCGGTTGATACGGGACGAAGTGATATCGCACATCGGCAGCCACTGTGCCACATAACAAAACAACCGGACCCCTTGCGAGGTCCGGTTGCAGTTGAGTTTGGTTCGAATGGTTGGTTCGAGCTGCTGGACTTAGTAGTCCATGCCGCCCATACCGCCCATGCCGCCGCCACCTGGAGGCATCGCCGGGCCGGATTCCTTCGCAGGAAGCTCGGTGATGATCGCCTCGGTGGTGAGGAGCAGGCCGCTGATCGACGATGCGTGTTGCAGCGCAGAACGAGTGACCTTGGTAGGGTCAACAACGCCAGCTTTGACGAGGTCCACGTATTCGCCGGTGGCGACGTTGTAACCTTCGTTGCCAGTGCGTTTTTTGACTTCTGCCACGATGAGCGCGCCTTCCTGGCCTGCGTTATCTGCGAGCTGGCGAAGCGGGGCTTCGATGGCGCGTTTGATGATCTGCAGACCGATCTCTTCGTCGCCGGTGAGCTTGAGGTTTTCGAGAACCTTTTGAGCGCGGATGAGAGCGACGCCGCCGCCGGGGACGATGCCTTCTTCAACGGCCGCACGGGTCGCATGGAGGGCGTCTTCGACGCGGGCTTTTTTCTCTTTCATCTCGGTCTCGGTAGCTGCACCGACGTTGATGACGGCAACACCGCCGGCCAGTTTGGCGAGGCGCTCTTGCAGTTTCTCGCGATCGTAGTCGCTGGTGGTTTCTTCGATTTGACGACGGATCTGGTTTACGCGGCCCTGGATGTCGGCAGAAGCGCCTTCGCCTTCGACGATGGTGGTGCTTTCCTTATCAATGGTGACGCGCTTGGTCTTGCCGAGGTCTTCGATGGTGATCGAGTCGAGCTTGATGCCGAGGTCTTCGGTGATGCAACGGCCACCAGTGAGGATGGCGATGTCTTCCATCATGGCTTTGCGGCGATCGCCAAATCCTGGAGCCTTGACGGCTGCGATCTGGAGAGTACCACGGAGCTTGTTAACCACGAGAGTCGCGAGGGCTTCGCCTTCGACGTCTTCCGCGATGATGAGCAATGGACGGCCCGTCTTGGCGACTTTCTCAAGGATTGGGAGCAAGTCTTTCAAGCTGCTGATTTTCTTCTCGAAGATGAGGATGTAAGCGTTCTCGAGAGAGACTTCCATCGACTCAGCGTTGGTGACGAAGTAAGGCGAGAGATAACCCTTATCGAATTGCATACCTTCGACGACGTCGAGGCTGGTTTCGATGGATTTAGCTTCCTCAACAGTGATCGTTCCGTCCTTGCCAACTTTGTCCATGGCATCAGCGATAATCTCGCCAATGGTGGTGTCCCAGTTGGCGGAGACGGTGGCAACCTGGGCGATTTCCTTGCGGTCGGTGACCTTCACGGAAATGCGAGCGAGTTCGGCAACAATGGCTTCAACAGCCTTGTTGATACCGCGCTGCAAGCTAGTCGGGTTAGCCCCAGCGGTGACGTTCTTGAGGCCTTCTTTGTAGATGGCTTCAGCGAGAACGGTCGCTGTGGTGGTGCCGTCGCCAGCGATGTCGCTAGTTTTGCTAGCTACTTCGCGAACGAGCTGCGCGCCCATGTTTTCGTAAGGGCACTCGAGTTCGATTTCCTTGGCCACGGTGACACCGTCTTTGGTGATGGTCGGGCTGCCGAATTTCTTGTCGAGGATGACGTTGCGACCGCTAGGTCCTAGGGTTGCCTTGACGGCTTTCGCGAGTTTTTCAACGCCGCGAAGCAGTGCGTGACGAGCTGCCTCGTCGAATAGTAGTTGTTTAGATGCCATAATAGTTAGATTCGAGTTAGATAGAATTGTTAGAGGTTAGCCAATGATGCCGAGGATGTCGTCCTCACGCATGATGAGGTAGTTTTCGCCATCGATTTTGATCTCGGTGCCGCCGTATTTGCTGATGAGAACTTTGTCGCCAACTTTGACGGTGAATTCAGATTTGACGCCGTCTTCATTGGTTCTGCCAGTGCCGAGGGCAACGATGGTGCCTTCCTGGGGTTTTTCTTTTGCGGTATCGGGGATGATGATGCCGCCTTTTTTGACTTCTTTTTCTTCAAGCGGCTGCACGATGACGCGGTCGCTGAGTGGTTTTACGTTGATTGCCATAACTAGGATTTTATTTCCGTGTTGGGTTGTTGTGTTTTGTTGGTTTGCCTAACAAAACCGAGCGAATGGCTGGCACTCGCGCGGTTGAAAGTTAGATAAATTATTTTTTCTTGTCTTCGTCCACCATCTCGAACTCGGCATCGACAACATTGTCGTCTTTTTTCTCATTCGAGTTAGGTTCCTCTGGACCAGCACTTGCCTCGGCACCCGCCGCAGCTTGCTTGTAGAGATCGGCGCTGACTTCCTGGAATTGTTTTTCCAGTTTGTCATGAGCGGATTTGATCGCGTCGATGTCACTGCCTTTGAGAGCTTCGCGAACGTCGGCGATGGATTTTTCGATCTCCGATTTCTTGTCGCCCGGCAGTTTGTCGCCGTTGTCGGTGAGCTGTTTCTCGCATTGATAGGCGAGCGAGTCGGCGTTGTTGCGAATCTCGATGCCTTCCTTGGCTTTGGAATCTTCCGCAGCGTGAAGTTCAGCTTCTTTCTTCATCCGTTCGATCTCGGCTTTATCGAGACCTGAGGAACCGGTGATGGAGATTTTCTGCTCTTTTCCAGTGCCGAGATCTTTCGCACTAACATGCAGGATACCATTCGCATCGATGTCGAAAGTGACTTCGATTTGCGGAGTTCCGCGAGGTGCTGGCGGGATGCCGTCGAGGTGAAAGGTGCCGAGATTTTTGTTGTCGCGGCTGAGAGGGCGTTCGCCTTGCAAAACCTTGATTTCCACACCGGGCTGATTATCACTGTAAGTCGAGAAGGTCTGCGATTTGCGGGTCGGGATCGTCGTATTGCGAGGGATCATGGCCGTGGCCACGCCGCCGGCAGTTTCGATCGCCAATGTTAGAGGTGTGACATCTAACAAGAGAACGTCTTTCACGTCGCCCTTGAGCACGCCGCCCTGAATGGCTGCACCGATGGCCACGACTTCGTCGGGGTTGACGCCTTTGTGCGGCTCCTTGTTAACTAGCTTGCGAGCGGTCTCGATGACCTTCGGCATACGGGTCATGCCGCCAACGAGAACGAGTTCGTTGATGTCGTTCATCGCGATCTTGGCGTCGGCCAAGCAGTCGCGCACTGGTTTCAAAGTCCGCTCAAAAAGGCTGTCCGTGAGCTGTTCCAACTTGGCTCGGGTGAGCGTTTTTTGAATGTGCTTCGGACCAGAAGCATCGGCGGTGATGAACGGCAAATTGATGTCGTAAGTCTGCGAAGAAGAGAGTGCGATCTTCGCTTTTTCTGCTTCCTCCTTAATGCGCTGCACGGCATCGGGCTGCTTCGTGAGATCAATACCGGAGTCCGATTTGAATTCGGCGATGATGGAATCCATGATCGCGTTATCCCAGTCGTCGCCGCCCAAATGGGTGTCGCCGTTGGTGGCTTTGACTTCGAAAACCCCGTCGCCAATTTCCAGCACGGAAATGTCGAACGTGCCGCCGCCGAGATCGTAAACCGCAATTTTCTCGTCAGATTTCTTGTCAAGTCCGTAAGCCAGTGATGCCGCAGTTGGCTCGTTCACGATGCGAAGCACTTTCAAACCTGCGATTTCGCCAGCGTCTTTCGTGGCGTTTCGCTGGCTGTCATTGAAGTAAGCGGGAACCGTGATCACCGCCTCGGTGATGGTCTCTCCGAGCTTGGCTTCCGCGTCGGCCTTGAGTTTTGCCAAAATCATCGCGGAGATTTCCGGCGGAGAAAACGTCTTCTTCTCGCCCCCGACTTGCACTTCGATGTGCGCGTCGCCGTTGCTCGCCTTGACTAATTTGTAGGGAACTCGTTTCACTTCGTCGCCGAGCTCATCAAATTTCCGGCCCATGAAACGCTTGACCGAGAAGATCGTATTCGTCGCGTTAGTTACGGCCTGACGTTTCGCGGCCTGACCGACGAGTCGTTCGCCGCTCTTTGAGAACGCCACGATGGACGGCGTGGTGCGCGCGCCTTCAGAATTTTCCAGAACGACAGGTTCGCCGCCTTCCATGACTGCCATACAAGAGTTGGTGGTGCCTAAATCGATGCCGAGAATTTTTGCCATAAGATAAAATTGGTTGTGCCACTCTTTCAGCAAATGCCAGACCGCCAAGGGTAACTATCTTTAAGTCATTATTAACAAGCGACTTACATCTGATTGATAGAATTTCTCATCAGCCTTTGTGCGCCAGCCTGTCGCACTGTGCCTTCGCTCTGAGCCAAACCTTTGGCGCACTTAAGATTCAGTATTCAGCAATTGATTGAGTTGATCCGTCGAGCTTCTCGCTGCGGAAATGATGTTCCAGGCGAGAAAGAGCACGATCGCGAAGTAGATCAGGCGAGGCATCCATTCACCGAAGGCTTCAATGCCGCGCAACGCCTTTGCCTCCTGGTCAGCCGCCGCTGTCAGGAGTTCCGCGTCGAGCGTGCCCGTTTGTTCGCCGATGACCAGACTACGAACTAACTCCGATGGAAATACTCCGGTTTTGGCAAGTTCCGGCCCGACCGACTGACCGGCGCGCACCTCGGGCAGGATGGCCCGGATTTCGTGAACCAGACGGGCGCTGGCCGACGCGCGGGCGGCGGAGTCGAGGCTGTCCATAACGTTCACACCGGCATCGAGTTGCATCTGATACGTGGTGCAGAAACGCGCCAACGCCAGCGAACGGCGGATTTTTCCAAAGAGCGGCAGCAGCCCGAGCGCGACGTCGAGTCCCCTCGAATGCACGGCAAGCCGGATTACCGCGCGGCTGACAATAAAAACCACGAGTGCCAGCAGATAAAATGAGCCGAGTTCCATTCCGATCTGCCGAACGACGTGCGCTGGAGAGTTCCCGCCGAAAAACTGCGGGATCGCCAGCATCACGACTCCAAAATGGAACATCAGAAACGGATAGATCGTCCGCCGAATAATCTGACTCCGCACGGCATCGAGCCGCGCATAGTAGCGGGTGAGAAATTCGCAACCGCGTTGGAGTTGCCCGCTTCGTTCGCAGGCGGAAATGAGCGCCGTCTCCATGGGCGAAAACGGCAGCGCGGGATCAGAAAAACTCTCCGTGATCGACGCACCTTGCAGCGCACGCTCTTGAAATTTCATCAAAATCCGGCGCGTTGCCCCAGATGGCCGGGCGGATAGAATGGTCTCCACAGCCTTCAAAAAGGGGAACCCGGCAGCGAGCAACTTGCCGAGCTGATCGTAAAGCTGGCTTCGGGCGGCAAGATTCATTCGAGGAATGCAGTCTAACTCGAATGCATTTTCCGCGCTAACGAATGATGCCCCGCTGGCTGGAGGCGATGAAATCGATGAGGATTCGTCCTTCGGCCGTGGTTCCCCAAGCGTCTTCAAGCGCGGCGACAGCCTGTTTGACATTCAAGTTCGACCGATAAAGCAGGCGGTAACATTCCTTGAGCGTCTTGAGTTGTTCCGGCGTGTAGCCGCGGCGCTCGAGTCCGATATTATTGACGCCGCGCACTTCGGCCGGATTGCCGTCGGCGATGAAAAATGGGGGCACATCCTGGACGATTTTCGAGCAACCGCCGGTGATCGCATGCGCTCCGACGCGGCAGAATTGATGAATCGCGGTGAGCCCGCCGATGTTGGCGTGATCGCCGACTTCGACATGGCCGGCGATGGTGCCGTTGTTGGAAAAAATAACGTGGTCGCCCACGGTGCAATCGTGCGCGATGTGACTGTAACTGAGGAAATTTCCATCGCTGCCGACGCGGGTGGTCTGCCCGGCAGCCGTCGCGCGATGCACGGTGCTGAACTCGCGGAACGTGTTCCGATCGCCGATAGCGATGTAAGTCGGCTCATTTTCGTATTTCAAATCCTGCGAGCGCTGGCCGATGCAGGCGTAGGAATAGAACTTGTTGCCGTCGCCGATTTTGCCCGGACCCATAATCGTGACGTGATGCTGCAGCCAGCAGTTTGCGCCGATGATGACGTCGTCACCGATGATGCAATACGGCCCAATCTCCGTGTCTTCGCCAATCGTGGCCGACGGACTGATGATCGCCGTTGGATGGATTTTTCCCATGCGAGTTAGATGTCGATGAAGCCGAACATCAGCTCGCCTTCGCTGACGACCTCGTTGTTCACGAGGCAGCGGCAGGCGGCCTTGCCGATGTTGCGACGGGCCTTGAGGAGTTCGGCCTCGATGAACAGCGTGTCGCCAGGCATCACGGGTTTGCGCCATTTCACTTTGTCCGCGCTCATGAAATAGCCGATGCGGCCATCGCCGGTTATTTTTTTGAGCAAAATACTCGCCACTTGCGCCATCGCCTCGACTTGCAACACGCCGGGCATGACCGGATGCCCTGGGAAATGCCCCTGGAAATACGGCTCGTTGATCGTGACGGATTTGATCCCGGTGCACTTGGTTTCGCCCGTAAATCCGACGATCCGGTCCACCATGAGAAACGGATAACGATGCGGCAGCGTGGCCATCACTTCCTTGATCCCCATGCCATCGTCGCCCCGTGGGATGACCGTCGGCGGCGTGAGCGCGACGAGCTCGGCGGCCCGTTTCGAGATGGCCCGGGCCAGCTCCGCGTTTGGCCCGTGGCCGGGTTTGATCGCAATGATGTGCCCCCGCAAGCGCTGTCCGGAAAGGGCGAGATCGCCCACGATGTCCAGTATCTTGTGGCGGACAAATTCCTCCTGAAAACGTAGCGGCTCTTTGCTGAGAACGGCGTCGCCGCGCACGACGATAGCGTTTTCCAGACTGCCGCCTTTGATCAGGCCTTTTTCCATCAGTTGCTGCACGTCCTCGTAAAAAACGAACGTCCGCGCCGAGGCGATTTCCTTCTCGTAAATGGCGGGCGTAATCTCCGTGCTGTAAAACTGCGTAAAGCGCCCCTCGGGTCCGACATTCGTGCAGGAAATCCGGAATTTGTCGTCCGGAACGATGGTCAGAAGCGAGCCGCCTTTGGTTTCGATGTGGATCGGCTCGCGCACCCAAAACTCACTGCGGCGCACGTCCTGCTCGACGATGCCCGCCTTTTTGATCAACTCCACGAAGGGTCGCGCACTGCCGTCGCCGATGGCAGGCTCATTGGCGTCCATCTCGATCAACGCGTTGTCCACGCCCATGCCGACGAGAGCGGAAAGGACATGCTCGACGGTATGGACCTTCACGTTTCCCTCGGCCAGAGTGGTGGCGCGCTCGACGAGTTTCACATTTTCCACCCTGGCATCGATGGTCGGCTCGTCGGGCAAATCCGTGCGCTTAAACTTGAATCCGTGTCCCGGAGGTGCGGGCTTGATCGTCAGCGTCACTTTTTCGCCGGTGTGCAGGGAGGAACCGGCGAGCGAAGCGCTGCTGGCCAGGGTCGCTTGGAATACAGAATCAGAGGAAGGCATTGGACCGCTGTTTTAGCATCCGCCAAGCGAGATTGCCAACGGCAAAGCAGTTACGTGAGAAAATCCAAGGCCACCCTCGGATGCGTTTGCGAATGATAAATGTGAACGCAGAGGCGTTATCGGTGTCAAAATCCTTAGTGCGATGACACTAGTTTGTTAGTGAGGTTAAGGAACAAGGCAAAGCGAAGGCCGCAGAATGAGTGTTCTGCGGCTTTCGTAATTTTACGAACAGGCATCGGTGCCTTGTCCAGAGGTGGAAATTGCGCTAATTTCCCGCCCGCAAAATGAACGCCATCCTCGACCCGTCCTCCCCCGCAGCTGTTGCGCCGAAAGTCGGCATGATCTCTCTCGGCTGCGCCAAAAACCTCGTTGATGCGGAACTTATGCTCGGCAGCATTCTGGCCAATGGAATGGAAATCACCTCTGACGCTGACGACGCGGACGTGCTCATCGTCAACACCTGCTCCTTCATCGACTCAGCCAAGGAGGAATCCATCGAGGCCATTCTCGAGGCGCACGAAGCTCGAGGAATGAAACGACGCCCCGGCCAAAAACTCATCGTCAGCGGCTGCATGGCCCAGCGTTTTTCCAAGGAACTCAGCGGTGAAATGCCCGAAGTCGATGCCTTCATGGGCCTCGACCAAGTCGCCCAAGCCGGTGACATCGTCGCCCAAGTCCTCGCCCGTCCCCGGATCGCAGTCGAGTCGCATCCGACTCTGACCGACGAAAGCTGGCAGCCGCTCAACCTCGTTACCCGCAAGCCCGTTTACATCCCCGACTACGACACACCGCGTTTCCGCCTCACTCCGTCGCATTCGGCCTACGTGAAAATCGCCGAGGGCTGCAACCACCCGTGCAGCTTCTGCGTCATCCCCCAGATGCGCGGCAAACACCGCAGCCGCTCCATCCATTCCGTGGTCACTGAAATCAAAAACCTCGTCGCCGAGGGCGTCCGCGAGTTCAACCTCATCAGCCAGGACACCACCTACTACGGCATGGATCTCTGGGACCAAAAAGCCGGCCCGACTCAACTGGTCGATTCCAGCCGCGGCGTCTCGCTCGTGCATTTGCTCATGGCCATCGACCAGATCGAAGGCGACTTCTGGGTCCGCCTCCTCTACACGCATCCCGCCCATTTCAGCGATGAACTCATCGGTGCCATCGCCCGCTCGAAACACGTCGCCCGTTATATCGACATGCCACTGCAACACATCCACCCCGAGATGTTGCTCACCATGCGCCGCGAGGCCACCAGCCAGCACATCATCGACCTTCTCGCCCGCATTCGCGCCGGCATTCCGGGCATCGCCATTCGCACCACCTTTATCGTCGGCTTTCCGGGCGAAACGGAGGAACACTTCGAAGCTCTCCTGCAATTCATCCGCGACACCCGCTTCGAACGCCTCGGCATCTTCACCTACAGCCAGGAAGAAGGCTCTCGCGCCGCGAAAATGGACAACCAGATTCCGCTCAAAGTCCGCCAGGCCCGCTACCGCAAAGCGATGAAACTCCAGCAGCGCATCGCCGGAGAGATCGCCGCCGCCAACATCGGCCGCACCATTCGCGCCATCGTCGATAGCCCGCTCGTCGCCCGCAGCGAAGCCGACGCCCCCGACGTGGACGCCCGCATCCTCCTCACCGCCCCCGCCACCGTCGGCGCGATGGTCGAAGTCAAAATCACCGGCACCCAAGTTTACGACCTCGTCGGCGAAGTCATCTGACTTCCATCCGATTCTGCCGTGCGGGAAAATCCAGTCGAGTTGCATTCGATTCTGCCTGCCAACGCAGGGCTGGAGCTGTAGATATTTCGCCGGGCCCCAACTGCCAACGGTCTGCGCTACACAAATCATCCGCTCGGACGACCAAACAACGAAGTTGAGGAACCCAATGGTCCACTCGTAGAACCAAATTGACTGCTCGGTGAACTAAATTGCTTGCATGGTGAATCCAACGGATGAGTGTATGAATACAATATCTGTATGGGAGAATATAACAATCTGGTCGTCAACTCATTTGGTTGCATTACTGAACCATGCAGATGATTCGCTAAATATAATGGATCAGGCGATGAATCAGATAGTCTGGTCGGTGATCCGACTGGACTGTATTGAGAATCAGATGGCTTTCTCCATGGGATGATTCTACAGTCGCCTGTAACTCCCATGGAAAATTTGCCTGCTACAACTCCCATTGTTCCCATTTCCGCAGCTTCGATTCCATCACCGGCGGCCTTGTTACCGCTGGCAAATCTGGCGGCAGCTTTGAGTGATGCCATGCGCTGGCGCATCCTCATGGCGCTGGCCGAGGGGGAGCCTCTGATGGTAAACGAACTGGCGACGCGGCTCGGTGCGTCGTCGTCGTTGATCTCCAAACACCTCGGGCGGATGCGCAAGATGGGCGTGGTGGAACAAGTGCGCGGACGCTTGTATCGCATTCCACCCGCCTATCTCCCGAAGCGGGGCTTGGTGGATTTCGGTCATTGCCAAATTCCAACCGCCGTCTGACTCAGGCTAGTTTACGGTAGCCGACCTGCGCGGTGCTGAATTTAGCGACCGATGCCGAGATTGAAAATCAATTGACCGTTAATCTGGCCGTCGTCATGCCAGCCGTGATCGCGTTGATAGCGGATGAGGGCTCCGCGACTGCCGGGACCCCAATCGCCATCGAGTGGGCCGGTGTAGTAGCCGTCGCGGCGGAGAATGGTCTGGAGTTCGTAGTAATTATAGCCGTAGGAGCGATCCTGGTAGTAAACAACATGGCGTGGGTAATCGTGGTGATAGCTCACGTTGCGATGCTCGGTGACGATGATATTGCTGTCGTGGTAGCGCCCGGAGCTGGCGTGATCGCGGACACCGTCATGATAAAGGCCGGATTCCCCATAGTAGCCGCGGGGTTCTCCGCCATAGGAAGTGGTGTAGTGACGGTCCGAAGAGTGGCTTTTGGATTGGCCGTAGTGATGGCCATTATCGTGGTGGTCTTGGTGATCGCTATCGTGGTCATCATGTTTTTTGTCTTTCTTCTTGTCGTCGGCGGAAGCGGTGGAGAAGACGAGGGCTGCGCAGGTGAGTACGAGTGTGGGTATTGAGAGGAGTTTCATATTGTTCTAATTAATGGATCAACGTTACAGACAGGAGAATGACGGGGTTTATTCACTCAACCGCTCGCGGTGCGAAGGAAAAATTAGCGTTGGCGGTTATTTTCACTTGCGGAACTATTAAGAATTTCCTTAGAAGTTTGCGGCAATTTCTGTGTTTGCACGCGGCGTTTAACTTTGTCCCGGAAAATCGCTTATGAAAACCTCGCCCATCCTAAATTTCACCTTGTTTTGCTTAGGTTTGGGGATGCTTTCCCCCTCGCTTTTTGGGTTTGCCTATTTTCCCTATGGAGTCGATCAGGCGCTGAAATGGGGTGATAATACTGTCGGCACTCCAGGCGGCCTAGTGACTTGGAGCATCATGCCGGACGGCACTCAGATAGACGCCTCCTTTACCGACCCAAATTTCTCGGGCACATCGAATATCACCCAGGTATTTGACCAGGTTGGCGGTTTCTCTGCGGCGTTTCCGATCATTCAAGAGGTCTTCGCAAAATGGTCAGCTGCCGCGAATATTCAATTCGTGCAAGTCTCTGACAGCGGTGCCGCCTTCAACAGTAGTGGCGCCAACCCGCCAGACACGGGACAGATTCGCCTCGGCGCTTTTAATATCAGCGGAAATGTCGGGGCCGTGGGCTACGCGCCTCCCCCCAACGGCAATACTTCACTGGAAGGAGATGTTCTTTTTAATCTAAATTCCCACTTTCAGATTGCGGCGGGCAATGAAGGCGATGCGATTAATTATTTCCCAGATCCTTTTCCGGACAACTTTTTCAAAAACGATTTTGAAGGTCTCCTCCTTCATGAAGTGGGGCACGCCCTGGGGCTGGCCCACCCGGCCGCTGGGGTGCAGGCCGTCATGTCCAACGACCCGGCCATTTACGCGAATATCAATCGCATACTCGACGCGGACGACGTGAATGGCATCCAGACTTTATACGGCATCCCCGAACCCTCTCAATGGGCACTTTTCATCGTATCCGCCGGGTTGCTCGTACTGCCTGCGCGGGTTCAACTACTCCGTAAGCGAAACGCCGCTGTTCACTAAAACCCTGCGCTTGAAGCTGCGGAGTGTTTTCTAGAGATGCCGTTTGTTGAAGCGGGCCACTTCGCGATCCGTCTCGCGTTTGCTGGCTTTTTCCTTCAAGTCGGCGCGTTTGTCGTGGGAGACCTTGCCTTTGCCGATGCCGATCTCGACTTTGACCCGGCTTTTTTTCCAATACATCCCGAGGGCGACGATGGTCTGGCCCTCGATGGCGGTGGCGCTGAAAAGTTTCTGGATCTCGGCCTTGTGCAGGAGCAGCCGCCGTGGGCGTTTCGGTAGATGCTGCTCGTGGCTGGCGTTGTCGTAGGCGCGAATGTCGGCGTCCATCAGGAAAACTTCGCCGTCGTCCACGCGGGCAAAGGCGTTGGTCAGATTGGCGAAACCGGCCCGAATCGATTTGAGTTCGGTGCCCTTGAGTTCAATTCCCGCCTCGAATCGCTCGATGATGAAATAATCCCGCAGCGCCTTGCGGTTTGTGGTGATCTCGGGTGTTTTCGCCCGTTTCTCTTTTTCAGCCATAATCTGGCCGGTTGAGGTGACTTAGGCGATAGCTGGCTCGGAAAGATCGAGCTTCAGTTTACCTTCGATGATTTCCTGAAGGGCGATGTCGGAGAGCCCCATTTTCGGACCGACTTCGACGGTCGGACGAGCCCCGGCGCTGAGCTGGCGAACGCGTTTCGAGACGACGTTGATGAGCACCTGGCTATTGGTGATGATTTTATGGGCTTCTTCGACGAGCAGACTGTTCATTGGATTAAAAAGGAACCGGATGAATACGGGCGAACAGCGGCGCTGTCAAACCGTGAGTCGAGTTAGACTCCGATCTGGGCGCGATACGCGGCGGCGTCTTTCAGCGCGTCGAGTTCGCTGGAATCGGAGATTTTGATTTTGTAGATCCAGCCGTCGCCGAAGGAGTCGGTGTTTAGCAATGCCGGATTCCCGTCGAGCGCAGTGTTCACCTCGATGACTTCGCCCGAGAGCGGAGAATAAATGTCGCTCGCCGCTTTGACGGATTCGACGACGGCGATGGTTTCTTTCGCAACGACCGGACGTCCGACTTTCGGCAACTCCACGTAAACGATGTCCGTCAATTCGGCCTGGGCATGTTCGGTGATTCCGATGGTGGCGGTGTCACCCTCGAGGAGGACCCATTCGTGGGATTCGGCGTATTTAAGATTTTCTGGGACGTTCATGATTTTAGATAGAGTGGTTTCTTGGCGACAATGGCGGGATATTTCCGGCCGCGAATGTCGATTTCGAGTTCGGTTCCTATGGCAGCGCTGGCGGGCAAATACGCCAGGCCGATTCCGATGCCGAGGCTGGGGGAAAGTCCGCCGCTGCACGTTTCGCCGACGACTTCGCCACCGATGAGCACCGGATAATGCGAACGCGGGGGCGGTCCCTTGGAGGTCATGGTGAAGGGCGTCAACTTCAATGGAACTCCGCTCTGTTTTTGCGCGAGCAACGTTTCGCGACCGATGAAATCGCTTTTTTCCAGATCGACGAAGAACCCGAGCCCGGCTTCGAGCGGCGTGCGAATCGGACTCAGATCGGAGCCGTTCAGCGGATAGCAAACCTCCAGCCGCAACGTGTCGCGCGCACCCAGTCCGCAGGGTTTTGCACGCAGCGCCAGCAGCTTCTGCCAGACGCCTGCGGCCTCTTCCGTCGCAAAGAAAATCTCCGCTCCATCCTCGCCCGTGTAGCCGGTGCGGCCGACCAGAAAACTCACCCCATGCGCGACGACTTCGATCATTCCGCTGCGTGTCGGCAGTTCGGCGCCGAGAAAATTTCCCAGCAACGCAACCGCGCCCGGCCCCTGCACGGCGATGCCGGCGTAGTCGTCGCTTTGATTGGAAATATCGACGTCTCCATCGTGATGCAACTCGAGCCAGGCAAAATCCTCCGTGATTTTCGCGGCGTTCACCACGAGGAAATAGAGATGTTCGTCCAATCGATAGACGATTAAATCATCAATCACGCCGCCGGTTTTGTTTAGCAGCAGGGTGTATTGCCCCTGCCCCACTGCGAGCTTCTGGATGTTGTTCGTCAGCAGCCGATTCAGAAATGTCCCCGAGTCTGGTCCCGAGACTAGAATCTGGCCCATGTGAGAAATGTCGAACATTCCCACGGATTGCCGCACGGCGAGATGTTCCTCCATGATGCTCGTGTAAAAAACCGGCATTTCCCAGCCGCCGAACTCAATCATTTTTCCGCCCAGCCGCATGTGTTCGTCGAAAAGTGGAGTGCGCTGGACTTTGCTGATTTCGGACACGCCGAAAAATTAGGGACCACTTCCATCGAAGTCAAACTGCATAAAGAGTGGCGACAAAATCGAAACTGCTGCTATCGAATACCGGCATGTCCTGGCTCAACAAACTCGAACGCATCGCCGCCCCCATTGCCGTGCCAGGCATTATTCGCTATGTGGCGTTTTTGAGTTCCGCCGCGTTCATCGTCGGCCTCGCCATGCCGGGCACGCAGGCGTTGATGCCGCTCGAACCGGCCGCAGTCTTTGCTGGCGAATGGTGGCGTCTGCTCACGTTTGCCTTCATGCCGTCGAGTTACAGTCTCTTCTGGATTTTCGCGCTGATGTTTCTCTTTTACATGGGCGATTCCTTGGAGCGCGTGATGGGAGCGACGCGGCTGACCCTTTTCTATCTGCTCGGCTGGCTGGCCACCGTCGTGGCGACATTTCTTTTCGGCGGTATCGGCACGCCGGTCTTCTTGAACCTTGCGATTCTGCTCGCGTTCGCCACGTATTTCCCCGACTCGCAAATCTCCATTTACTTCATCTTCCCGGTAAAGGTGAAGTGGGTCGCGCTCGTTTCGCTAGCGATTGCGCTCGTCGTGGCGCGAGGTTTATCCGGCTACGCCACGCTCGCGCTCTGTCTGGGAAATTACCTTCTTTTCTTCGGCTTCGACTTGGTGAAAGCCTTTCACACCACCCAGCAGATTGCGAAGCGGCGGCACGAGTTTCGCGAAAAAGCACGCCCCGACGAAGACACGCTGCATCATTGCAAGGTCTGCCAGCGCACAGAGAAATCGGACCCGGATCTGGAGTTTCGCGTCTCTGCCGATGGTGAGGAATACTGCACCGAGCACTTGCCGTCTCGGGTGAGCGGAGTTTGATTCGATTCAGCTGCGACTGAGTTTGCGCAGCACCTCGACACGCTTCCAAGCATCACCGCTCTCGATAATTTTCCAGGCCTTTTCGATGCCGGTCTTGAGATCGGGCGCGGCTCCGGTGATGACGAATCCAGCGCCCGCATTCAGCGAGACAATCTCGCGCAAAGGCTCGAGCTTGTCGTTGCCGCGTAGGAGTTTTTCCAAAATGATGGCGTTCGCCCGGGCGTCGCCACCGCGAAGCGAATGCAAGTCGCGCACTTCGCGCACGTCGGCCTGCACCGTAAAACGCCTCATTTCGCCATTTTCCAGCGCGATTACCCGGCTCGGCCCGAGCGTGGAAAGCTCGTCCATGCCGCGCCCGTCGGCAGTGGTGCCGTGGACGACCCAGGCGGCTTTGCGTCCGATTTTTTTCAGAACGGCGGCGTATTTTTCCTGCATCGCACCATCGAAAATGCCCACAAGCTGATGCGTTGGGCGCGCCGGGTTGAGGAGCGGTCCGAGAAGGTTAAACATGGTCGTAATCCCCTCCCCCGCGAGCTGGCGGCGGACGCGTCCGATGGTTTTGAAGGATGGATGATACGCCGGGGCGAAGAGAAATCCGCAACCGGCTTCTACGACGCATTTCTTCAATACGATGGAAGTCGTCTCGATCTGAATACCGAGCGCCTCCAGCACGTCGGCACCGCCGGATTTCGAGGTGATGGCGCGGTTGCCGTGCTTCAAAACGGTGACGCCACCCGCAGCAAGCACAAACATAGCAGCGGTGGAGATGTTGAAAAGTTGGAGGTTATCGCCGCCGGTACCGCAGATGTCCAGCGTGGGCAGAGCCGGGTCAAACTCGAGTTGCGGATCGACCGCGCAATCGAGAAAAGCCTCCACGAAACCGGCGAGCTCGCTGGCCGTCTCGCCGCGTTCCCGGGCCGCGCGCAGAAATGTGGCCTTGATCGCGTCGTCCACATTGGGCGATAGCAACGCCTTGGCCGCAACAGGAATTTCCAGCGGCTGGAGTTCCCGATCAATAGTGAGGGCTTTGGCTAACGGGGAATCCATGGCGAAAATTATTTCTAGGAAATAGCAATAATGATGCCGCTGACGCTTGGAACAGCGGGAATGGCTACAATTATTTACTCCAACTAAACGGATTATTTTTGACGCTAGCTGTCAGACGCATGAAGGAGTCTTAACCTTCCGCCTCGGCGGCAGCGCGCTTCATGCTGCCGGAGAGTGTGGCCACGCGGTCGCGCATGATTTTACCGGACTTAAACTTTACCGAGGCGCGCGACGGAATGTCGTATTTGCTGCCGGGCTGATTCGGGTTGCGCCCGATTCTGGCCTTGGTCAGGCGCACTTCAAAAATCCCGAAATTTCGCAACTCCACATCGTCACCGCTGGCCAGCGTTTCCGTGATGAGATCGAGAGTTTTCTGGACAATTTCGAAGACCTGATGCTGCACAACTCCGGTCTCGTTGCTGATTTTTACCACTATGTCCCGCTTGGTTAGATTGGCCATCGTGTATTGCCTTGGTTAGAATTTGTTTCGTCTGCGTGTGTGGCGGAGCATGGAAAACCTAATTGCGATTCCCTCGGTCCCTGCGTACGGCGAAGAAAATAGTGACAAATGAAAGCCGTTGGCAAGCCTCCTTTTGCGGTCAATTATATTTTTTTGCGGAAATACGGCTTCGTTTGCAAACGATAGCTTTCTGGAGCGATCTCGTGGGCTGTTTTGAAATGGGTTTTCGCCGAAAGCAGGAGAAACTCCGGACCTCGCTCGGCGACGAGCTTTTCGGCCAGTTGACGCACCATGGCCGAGGCTCCGCGGGGCAGCGTGGCGAGCCCGAGTTTTTTTCCTGCGCGATCCATCCAGTCGATGAAAGCGTCGCGCGCCAGGATCGAAGCCGCGGCCACCGCGATGTCGGACTCGGCCTTTGTGCGCTGCTCGATCTCGATGGTTTGCGCACGATCCTTCAGCGCTTGCTGGATGAGCTTGGGATTGGCAAATTGATCGGAAAGAGCGCGTGGACAGTCGGGTTGCATTTCAACGAGGTTGGAAATCACCGCAGCGTGACCCCAGGCGAGCAGGTGGTTGAGGCTTTTTCGCTGGCGGGAATACGACTCATACATCTCATTGTAACGCTCCGGGGTGAGGCGGATCACATTAAAGCTCGCCCCGGGTGTTTCGCGGATGATCTTCGCTAGTTTGCGAATGCTGGCGTCACTTGTGATCCGCTTGCTGTCCTGGATTCCAGCCACCTTGTAGGCGTGCGCCAGCTCACGATCCACATAGGCTCCGGCGATCACTAAAGGGCCGAAAAAATCCCCTTTTCCGCTCTCATCGATGCCGAAGTGCGGTGAATACATTTCCGGATTCAACTCTTCCTCGTAGCCAAATTTCGCCTCGCCGAGAATCTCCGGTTCCAGGCGAAAGGTGAGAAATTCCTCCGTATCCCTCCCCTGCAAAACGACCTTCGGTCCCTTCTCATAGACCGCCACATTCAGCTTCCCCTTGCTCGCGGCGTAGAGCGTGTAGGGTTTTTCGACGAACTCAAAACCATCCGACTTCAATAACACTCGCAGCTTCTCGGCCTGCACAGGCGTAAGCGCGGAGGTGTGGGTGGTCAGGGGCATCGGGAAAATGTTCTCGCGCAAAGGCGCAAAGACGCAAAGGTTAAAACGCCGTGGCCGCGTTATTTCCCGATTCCTTTTACGTTCAACTCCGAGACTGGTTTCGCCAGAACGCCCGTGCGCTGCCCTGGCGCGGCACGTCCGATCCGTATGCGATCATGGTCTCGGAATTCATGCTTCAGCAGACGCAGGTCGCCACGGTCATCCCGTATTTCAACCGCTGGATGAATCAGTTTCCGACCGTCCAGAGTCTCGCCGCCGCCAGCGAGCAGGATGTCCTTAGCCTCTGGCAGGGACTCGGATATTACTCACGCGCTAAAAATTTACATTGGACTTCGAAGGAAATCGGTGACCGCTTTCCCGACAATCTCGCCGACATGAAAAAACTTCCTGGTATGGGCGATTATACCGCCGGAGCGATCCTCACCTTTTCGAGAAACGCCCGCGTTCCCATCGTAGATGCCAACATCGCCCGCGTCCTCGCCCGGCTCTTCGATTTCCAGAAACCAATCGATTCCACGGACGGGCGCGCCAAAATCTGGGCCTATGCCGCCCAGCTGTTGCCAAAGGAAAACGCGGGCGAGTTCAATGCCGCTCTAATGGAACTTGGTGCGCTGATTTGCACTCCGCGACCGAAGTGCGCCGAGTGTCCTGTCACCACGCATTGCCTCGCTTTTCAGGCCGGAAATCCCGTGCGGCTTCCCGTGAAGTTACCGAAAGCCGCTGTCACGCAGAAAGTAGAGCGAGCCTTGTTTATCAGTAATGGCGACCTCATTGCCCTCGTCCAGCGCACGCAAAACCCATGGAAAAATATGTGGGTGCTCCCCCCGATGACACACGAGCCCGACGTCCTCGAAATGCCCGTCGTCTCGCACAAATATGGCATCACGCGCTACCGGGTGACGCTGGAAATTTACCACGCCAAATCTACCGCTGTCGGAGTCCGTTGGTGTAATCCATTGGAACTCGAATCACTCCCCATTCCGTCGCCCCATCGCCGCGTGCTGGAGGCTCTCGGGTCGGGCGTTTCCCAGAGATAGATGATTCCTGAAACCACTCGTAGTTTCAATTATTGCGGAGTGGGAGACGCAATGGCTTCCGCTGAATTCTCGCGAGTAGCCTGATGCTGCTTGGGGGCTGGTCGAGCTGATTTTGCAGTGCGTTCGCGAGTGGCATCGGGCTGCTGCTGGTTGCCTGCTTCGGGAGCCGCCTGGCGGGTCCGAGTCACTTCACGCTCGACGGGCTGCTTTTGCTGGGCCGCTTCTTGGCGCCGCTCGCGAAGAGCCTGCTCCTTGGCTTGGAGAACTTGCTGTCGATGGGTGTCCGGATCCGCTAGCTGAACTTGCGGGCGCGGCGTTTCCACAGCGGGAATATCTGCTGGCGCAGTGGGCCGGACCAATGGTTTCGCCTGCTGCACCTGTGGCTGACGCTGCGGGCGCGGCGTTTCCGCATTTGGCACATCGGCTGGCGCGGTCTGCCGGATTAATGGTGTTGGCACCGGACGACTAACGTCTTCCGCCGCTTTAGGAGATTCAACGCTGTTGGCTTCACGGCGTGCTTTTTGTTGTTCGTGTGGCTGGGGGCGCTTGGCTTGTATAGGACGGGCGGGTGTCACGTTCGGAAGTGTGTCGGCTGGCGTCCGTTCCAGCTTGGGCGTGGCGGGCGAAGTGGGCTTTTCCACGGGTGTTGCACTCGGCTCTGGACGTTGCGGAGTCGCATCGGGAGTGGGATTTCCTTCAGGAGTCGCTGTGGCGGAGGAAGTGGTTTGCGTACCCTGTTCTGCCTCATGACGACCCTGCGCTTCCCGACGAACTTTTTGCTGTTCAGCTGACGGAGAGCGATCTGGGCTAGTGCGCGGCGTGCCAGCCGGAGTCGCTGTCGGTGCGGGTGTGGCCATAGGCGTCAAGGTTGGTTGAGCTGCGGGCGTGGTTGCGGGCGATTGAGCCTGTGACTGACGGGCCTGGCGTGCGTCGTTCCGCGTCTTCAGCGAACGCTGGCGCTCACGCTCGGCCTGCTGGGTTTGCGCCTGGCTATCGGCTTTTTTCTGCAAGTCGGCCTTCACGGCCTCACGCTGCTCGGGGCGAACTCCGCGCCAGCCGTTATCGCGTTCGACCTTAACCACTTTCCGCTCGACTTGGGCAGGACGCACGTCGTTGTTTCCGCCTCGCTGACTAACGGCGGCAAAAAGCGGCGCAACCATCCTCAGATGATCACCGCTGGCTCTGGCCACAGCCGAGTTGCGGTCGAATCGAGGATCGCGATTCAGTTCCAATTGGTAGTGATCGACCGGACGTCGGCTGCGATGGCGCACGTCTTCGACATCTGGCCCGTAATTGTAAATATTTTGCTCTGTATAAGTGATGTTCGTCACATTCACGGACTGGTTGATAATGGTCACATTACGCTCCGGCTCGACAACCCTTCCCACATACGTTTCCTCGCCGAAATCCTGTGTGTCCACGAAGTTATAGAACTCCGGGCCGGTATTGTAGCCGACATCAATCGATGCCGTAATGGTCCCGCCGCGCTGGAGGCGGGCCTCGGGCGGCAGTGGTGCCCAGCCCACATAGCGATCGCTGGACCGCCATGAAACCCAGGCCGGCGCCCATTCGTCGCCGGGCACCCAGCACCAGCCCGTGTCATTCAGATTCACCCAGCGTCCATAATGGTAGGTCGCCCAGCCGAAACGCTCGTTTGATTCCCACGTCCAACCGCGATCCGTCTGCACCCAGTGACCATCGGTATAGGGCTTCCAACGGCGATTATCCTCGGCCACACGCGGACGCCAGATGTAGCCATAATCATCGGACTCGATCCAGGCACCGTCGTCCTGGAGTTTGCTATAAAAGACCTCATAGGTAGCCGGTTTTCCTTGATAGACCGGCTCTGAATCTTCCTGAGTCGAGGTGGATTCCGTGCGGACATAGACCGGCTTTTTCTTGTCCGATGCAGCAAAGGCATTGCGCTCAGATTCCAACACGGCACGCTGGTCTTCAAGATCAGCCTGCGCTTTTTTCAACTCGCGCTGTCTCGTCTCGGTGTCGGTGGCTTCCCGCTCTGCCATCTGGCGGTTCAGCTCCGTGGACTGGGCACTGAGCTGGTCGAGTTTGGCTTGCATGTCCTGCAATTGACGTTCCTTCGCAGGGTCAGCGCTAGCCGACTTTTGGTCGCAAGCAGCCAGAGCCAGGGCGACGCAGCTGATGATGGCCAAGGGAATGCGCGGGGCGCAGAATGGGGTGGGAGTTTTCATAAAGTTTAAGTTCTGGAAGGGACGCGGGGAAATCCGGTGTATTCAAAGATTCGTAATTCAAGCACGCGCGAAGTGTATTAATTTGGTCTGGCTACAGAGCCAGAACATCACTTCGGCGACCCGCTCCGCGCACAGGTTTTCCGCTCCGCGCTTTTCTCCCCAACCCCGTCGCCTGAAAGCAAGTCAGGTCTCACCCGTCTGGTTTTTTCCAAGCTACGCTGCTTCCGCCACGCGGCGATCTCTCCGTGATTCCCGCTCAGCAGAATTTCCGGGATTTTCCACCCTCGAAAGTCTGCCGGACGGGTGTATTGGGGAAATTCCAGCAGGCCATGACTAAAGGAATCCTGCGCCGCCGACTGGTCATTTCCCAGCACGCCGGGAATGAGTCGTGTGACCGCATCCACAACAACTAAACCCGCCAGAGCGCCGTTTGTCAGGACGTAATCACCAATGGAAATTTCCTCATCCACGAGGTGGTCGATCACACGCTGGTCGATCCCTTCATAGTGACCGCAGATAATAACAAGGTGTGCCTGGGCAGCCAGTTGAGTTGCGTGGGACTGGGAAAATGGCGTGCCGCTGGGCGTCATCAAGATCACTCTTGAACTCGGCTGGCGAAGCTGTTCCACCGCTGCAAAAATCGGCTCAGGCTTCATAACCATCCCCTCCCCGCCCCCGTAAGGCGCGTCGTCTGTCAGCCGGTGTTTGTCCGTCGTCCACTGGCGAATGTCGTGGGCTTGAAACGTAAAAAGCCCCTTTTCTTGAGCCCGTTTCATCATGCTCTGCGTCATCGGCCCGGTGCAAATCCCTGGGAACAACGTCAGCAAATCGATATGGAAAGGTTTCATGCAGCCCGCCCAAACTAACGCGGCTTCGAGGAAGAATGCAACGTGCCAGACTGCGTAGGACAGCCCGCAGCCTGCAAGTTTGTCGCTCGTCGGGTCCTGTGGTATTGAAGGGACGATGTCCTTGGAAGAACGTGCCCGAAAAGCCCGCGAAATCGCCGCCCAGGCCGAACGTTACAAAGTGTGCGAGGGCTGCGAGTCCATTGTGGCTGAGCGCGTGGTGAATTGCCCGAATTGCCATGGATATCGCTTCGACGGCACGTCTCGGCGCGTCATTTCCCAAGCGGAGCTCCTTGGTGCCCGCGAGCAGACCAGCGTCGTAGCCGAAGATTTGGAATAAGGTGCCCACCGAGTTCCAGTGTTATCTGGCATTGGCATTGGATATGCTTATTTGAAAAGTCGGTCTTACCTCCCTGATTTTTCAATTATGATTACATTCGCCTATCAAGCTCGCGACAACGGAGGAAAAATTCTCTCCGGCGTTATCGAATCTGTCAGTCAGGATAACGCCATCAGCAATCTCATGTCCCGGGGTTTGATGGTGCTTTCCATCCAGCAAAAAACACAGGCCAAAAAGATTTCCTCCAAGTCTCTGAGTCCGAAAGAGACCGATCTCGTGATTTTTACCCGCCAGCTAGCTACCATGGTGGATGCTGGCTTGCCCTTAGTCACGGGCTTGTCCGCTCTTTTCGAACAGATGGATCCGAAAAAGCAAAAGGCGATGCACACGATTACCGCAGACTTGATTGCCTCCGTGCAAGGCGGCGATCAATTCAACCAAGCCGTTGCCAAGTTTCCGAATGCTTTTTCCCGGCTCTACATTGCGATGGTTCGCGCCGGTGAATCCGGCGGTTTGCTGTCAGAAATTTTGGATCGTCTGGCTGCGTTTTTGGAAGCCAGTGCGCGGTTAAAGAAGAAAGTGAAAAGCGCGATGACTTATCCGGCGGTGGTTATCTGCATTGCATTCGGTATCAGCCTTTTCCTCGTTATTAAAGTTGTTCCTGTCTTCGCAGAAATATTTTCCGATTTCGGATCGAAACTCCCTGCGCCTACACAGTTTCTGATCGACGTCAGTGATTTCATGCGCGCTTATTGGTACATTATTTTCGGCGTCATGGGTGCTGCTTATTACGCCTTAAAGTCTTGGCTGAAAACACCCACTGGCCGTGAAAGTTGGGACCGGTGGAGCCTCAAATTGCCCATTTTCGGTCCACTAATTCATAAAATTTGCATGTCCCGCATGGCCCGCACATTTGCGCAAATGATTCGTAGTGGCGTGCCCATCTTGGAAACCCTGGAAATCATTGCAGAAACTTCTGGAAATGTAATGGTGGAAAAAGCCATTCGCCGCACCAGTCTTTTGGTGGAAAAAGGCGATCCACTGGCGACTTCTTTAGCCAAGGAAACCATTTTCCCCCCTATGCTTTTGCGTATGGTTTCCGCAGGTGAAGCGACGGGCAAAATCGACAGCATGTTGGAAAAAATGGCTGATTTTTGGGATGAGGAAATCGAGGCTTTGTTGGACGCCTTAACATCCTTGATCGAGCCTCTGTTGATTGTTTTTTTGGGAGCCGTAGTTGGCTTCATCGTTTTTGCACTCTTTTTGCCAATCTTCAAGCTCAGCGACGTAGTGTCCAAATAACCGCAAGCTGTTCAGAATCAGAATGTTGCCCGATTAAATTTAATCCCCGATAGAACTGCTCCCCCGCTCCATCCAGAGGGTGAGCAGTGCGATATCCGACGGTGTAATTCCGCTAATTCTGCCCGCCTGTCCCAGGGTTTCCGGTTTAATCTCAGAGAGTTTTTGCCGGGCCTCCAGCCTCATTCCATGCACTGAATTAAAGTCCAGCCAATGTGGAAATTTACGCGCCTCATGTTTACGGGCATTATCTACAGCATTTTCCTGACGGCGAATGTAACCCTCATATTTTAAGTCTGTTTCGAGCATCTCCCAAACGGACGGCGCGATTCCCGCCAACATTTCATGAGGCAAATTTTTAAAATTGAAAGAAGGACGTCGCAGCAATTTTTCCACGCGCACACCCTCAAATTTTTGCTGTTGCGAAATTAACAAGGCTGCCGCAAGCGCTGCACGCCTCTCCTCCGCCTTCTTTATTCGTTTAGAGCACGCCAGACCAAGCTCACCTGCCTTGGGAGTTAGGCGCAAATCTGCGTTATCTTGGCGCAATAAAAGCCGATATTCAGCCCGGCTGGTAAACATCCTGTAGGGTTCACTCACACCCTTGGTGATTAAGTCGTCGATCATAACACCGATATAAGCTTCGTCACGTGACAGCACGAACTCAGACTGCCCCAACACTTTCAATCCTGCATTCGCCCCCGCCATTAATCCTTGCGCCGCAGCCTCTTCGTAACCGGATGTTCCATTAATTTGTCCCGCAAAATATAATCCGCCAACTCGCTTTGTTTCCAGTGTGGACTTTAATTGCGTTGGTGGGCAGTAATCATACTCCACCGCATAGCCGGGCCGCATAATTTCGGCGTTTTCCAAACCATTGATCGAGCGAATAAAGGCGTATTGCACCTCGTATGGCAAACTCGTGGATATTCCATTGACGTAATACTCGTGGGTCTGGCGCCCCTCCGGCTCCAAAAAAAGTTGATGCTGGGTTTTTTCGGCAAATTTTACCACCTTATCTTCAATCGAGGGGCAATATCGAGGCCCCACTCCCTCTATCTTTCCGGCATAAAGCGGTGATAGATGCAGGTTTTCCCGGATAATGTCATGTGTGTTCGGATTGGTATGCGTAATCCAGCACGGGATTTGTTCCACATGGAACTTTCCCTCTTGATGGCGATTTAGGGTAAAAATGTCGTTTTCGCCTGATTTCAAGGAATCTTCTAAAAAAGTGAATGGCGGCGCTGGTTCATCACCGTCTTGACGTTCACACTGGCTAAATTTGATTGACCGGCCATTAAGACGGCAAGGCGTTCCAGTTTTGAAACGGCCAATGTCGAAGCCGAGGTTGCGAAGGCTGTCACTTAAGTTTGAAACGCTGTCACCCATTCTGCCACCACTTGCGTTTTGCATGCCCACATGTAACAACCCCCTCATAAACGTGCCAGTCGTGATCACAATGGCGCTTGCATGGATCTCCAGGCCGAGATTGGTTCTGACACCAGAGACTTGATCGTTGGCCGCAATGATTTGAGTCACATTCCCTTGGATAAAATCAAGATTTTCTTGAGATTCGATTATCCATTTCATCCGAAACTGATAGGCCTTCTTGTCGCACTGGGAACGCGGCGCGCGCACACTTGCGCCCTTATTGGCGTTTAACATGCGGCACTGAATGGCAGTTGCATCCGCGTTAAGCCCCATGACGCCACTCAGGGCGTCGATTTCTCGGACCATATGACCTTTGGCCAAACCACCTATTGCGGGGTTGCAGGACATTTGAGCCACGGTATCCGCGTTTTGTGTCATAATCGCGGTAACGCATCCTAAACGAGCCGCGGCCATGGCAGCCTCAACTCCAGCGTGACCTGCCCCAACGACGACTACGTCATATTTTTTTGGATAAATAAACACTCCGAACAATGTGTCAGGTCAAGCGACCGTTCAAACTAAATACCCAAAGACGTTCCATGTGGAACAAGGGCGTCTTCAAATCCCATTACTTAAGCTAGCACGCAGACCTGCATTGTAGCTTATTTTTTACTGTAAATTTGACGCACTTCGCAGTTGATTTTTCGGACTTTCCAAACACAGTAATGCTCATGCCCGTAGCTCTCTTCCTCATTTTCGCGGCGACTTTGGTTCGTGTCGTGCCGCCACTGCTGCATGTGCAACACGAATGGATGGGAAATTTTTCTCCGTTGGCGTCTTTGGTGCTGTGCGGCGCGGTTTTCTTCCCGCGACGGATGGCTGCGTTAGTTCCATTCATCGTCCTATTGGTGTCGGACTTGGTCTTAAATATCTTTGTTTATTCCGCACCAATTTTAAGCTGGGAAATAGTGCCACGATATTTTGTTTTTGCCCTGATTGGTGTTTTGGCTTTTAACAAGCGGGAGGCATTGCGTCGGCATCCATTGGCTTTATTGGGAACTTCTCTAGCAGCCTCGCTGCTTTTTTATGGTGCCACCAATACGGCAAGTTGGGCAGGGGATCCCGGCTATGTCAAGAATTTTGCGGGCTGGATACAAGCGCTGACAACCGGAGTGAAAGGACAACCGCAAACCATTTTGTTTTTTCGCAACTCTCTGCTCAGCGATCTTTTTTTCACCAGCCTTTTTATGGTTTGCATGGCAGTTACCTCAAGGAAAGTCGCCATTCCCGTCCCGCCTGTTGCTGCAGTGTAAACACCCTATCCCCGCAGACTCACTCACTTATCACAATGGAAACACTTGCAAAACAAAATACCGAATCTGCCGAGAGTCAGGATTACAGTGAGGCTGAGATCAATCGAAAGCTGACCACCACCGAGCAAATTGAATTGCTCCGCAAGATGCTACAGATCAGGCGTTTTGAACAGGTCGGCCTTTCAAAATATCAAGGTGGCAAGATGAGCGGATTCATTCATCTCTACATCGGCCAAGAATCCGTCGCGGCGGGCGTTTGTTCGTTGATGGGCGAACATGATCACGTCATTACAGCATACCGTTGTCACGGTCACGCGCTGGCGGTTGGCATGACGATGAATGAATGCATGGCCGAGCTCTATGGCAAGGCCACCGGCTGTTCGCGAGGGAAGGGGGGGTCGATGCACTTTTTTGCCCCAGACAAAAACTATTGGGGCGGACATGGCATTGTGGCCGGGCAAACACCGCTTGGCTTGGGACTGGCGTATGGCATTAAGTATAAAAGCCTCAAAGGAGCTGCTTTATGCTTCTTGGGTGATGGAGCAGTAAACCAAGGCGCGTTTTACGAGTGCCTCAACATGGCCTCCCTGATGGATCTTCCTGTCATTTACGTCATTGAAAACAACCGCTACTCGATGGGCACCAGCTTAGAGCGCTCTTCCGTCATTAAAAATTGCCTTGCGGAAAGAGGCGAGGCGTTCGGTATCGAGTGGGCTCAGGCAAAAGGGGAGGACATCAATGAAGTTCGCGCCGTCACCAAAAAAGCCATTGACCGGGCGCACAACGAATCTCGGCCTACGATTCTGGAGTTTGACACGTATCGGCACTACGGGCATTCCGTGGCCGATGCCAAGCACAAGGGCGGCTACCGCTCCACAGAGGAAATCGAGGATTACAAAAAAAACCACGATCCGATCCAGCTCTACAAGCGTCAATTGATCAGTAAAGGTGTTCTTACTGAAGAGGAATATACCAAAATCAGTGATGCGGCCAAAGCCGAGGCCGATGCTTCCGCTAAATTCGCCGAGGAAAGTCCACTGCCAGATCCCAGTAGTATTTTTGAGGACGTATACTTCGAAGTCGATCGCGGCACAGAAGCAGGACGCACGGGGAAACATTTCTTTAACGACTAGCCATTGGACCCGGCTCCCGGTCCCGACAGCCAGCTCCTAACATTTCACCTGATCCATCAACATGCCATTAATCGAATATCGCGACGCACTTAACCAGGCTTTTGCCGAGGAAATCGAACGTGATCCCAACGTCGTCCTCATTGGCGAAGAAGTAGCCCAATATGATGGCGCCTACAAAGTCACCCGCGGACTCTGGAAAAAATATGGAGACAAACGCGTGGTGGACACGCCCATTTCCGAGGCGGGTTTCATCGGGATGGGAATCGGTGCGTCCATGTTAGGATTGCGTCCCGTCATGGAACTCATGTTCTGGAGTTTTGCCACAGTGGCCTACGATCAAATCATCAACAATGCCGCCCAGATTCGCTACATGAGCGGCGGGCTAATCAATTGCCCAATCGTCATCCGCGGACCCGCCAACGGCGGTACTAGCGTGGGTGCCACACACAGCCACACGCCAGAAAGCTGGCTGGCTAACATTCCCGGTCTTAAAGTGGTTTGCGCTGCGACAGCCTACGACGCGAAGGGTCTGATGAAGACTGCGATCCGCGACAACGATCCGGTGATGTTCATGGAAAGCACGCTACTTTACGGTGAAAAGGGAGAGGTCCCAGAGGAGGAATATCTCATTCCGCTGGGCAAGGCCGACATCAAGCGTGAGGGAAAACATGTTAGTATTATCGGACATGGACGCGCCATTTTGACCGCTTTGAAGGCGGCTGAATTGCTGGAAGCCGAGCACGACATCAGCTGCGAGGTCATTGATCTCCGGAGCATTCGTCCATTGGACGAGGAAGCTATTCTGACGAGTGTTAGAAAAACGCATCGTGCGGTACTGGTGGATGAAAACAAGCCTTTTTGCGGTGTCAGCGCGCAAATCGCTTCGATGATTCAAGAAAAATGTTTCGACGACCTCGATGCCCCAGTTCAGCGTGTAACTTCGCTCGACGCGCCAGCCTTTTACAGCCCGCAAATTGAAAAGCTGCAATTTCCCGAAGTGCACCGTATCATCGCCAAGGTTCTGGCCATTAGCTAATCGCGCCTGTCACTTGAATTGTTAGAAACTCCCTATGCCGACATACATTGAAATGCCCAAACTCAGCGACACTATGACCGAGGGAACTGTCCTCAAGTGGCTAAGAAAAGTGGGGGACAAAGTGGAAGTGGGGGACATTCTGGCCGAGATCGAAACTGACAAGGCGACCATGGAACTGGAGGCCTTCGAAGACGGCACGCTTGGGGAACTCTACGTGCAGGATGGTGGCAAGGCCGGGGTGGGGGAGAAAATCGCCGTGCTCGTTGCGGCTGGCGAAAAAGTGCCCGCCAAAAGTGGAACGACCGCACCCGCAGCCCAAACAGGAGATAAAACCCTGGAGGT
This sequence comes from Chthoniobacterales bacterium, assembly GCA_038230215.1. Classification (GTDB taxonomy): domain Bacteria; phylum Verrucomicrobiota; class Verrucomicrobiia; order Chthoniobacterales; family DASVRZ01; genus DASVRZ01. The sequence continues at coordinate 254,020 of JBBRNR010000005.1, forward strand.
CGCCCCCACCAAAACAGCAGTGGCCAGCGGCCCGGAGGAAAGAATTAAAGTCTCACCTTTGGCCAAAAAAGTCGCGTTGGAAAAAGGAGTCGATCTTTCCGTCATCAATGGCTCCGGACCCGGCGGACGTATCGTGGAAAAAGATGTTCTCGCCGCCAGCTCCAACGCTAGTAATAGCAAATCTACATCCAAAGTTATAACTTCTCCAAAAACCGAGCCTAAACCGGTCGCCTTCCCCATTCTTCCGCCCGGATCCTCGACTCGTATTCCACTCTCGGGCATGCGCAAAGTCATTGCTGAGCGCCTTGTCACCAGCAAGACGACGATCCCGCATTTCTACCTAGGCATGGAAGTCGATGCCGCGCCCATTCTCAGCCTCCGCGCCAACCTCAACTCCGCCCTCGAAGCCGTCGGCCAGGCCAAACTCACCATTAACGACTTCGTTCTAAAAGCTGTCGCCGCCGCCGTCTTGCGCGTGCCTAAGGTCAACGCCTCATGGGATGGCGACGCCATTGTTGAATACGGCAGCGTCGATATCTCCGTCGCGGTCGCCATTGAGGATGGCCTCATTACTCCGGTCGTGCGCAATGCCCAAGGCAAAACCCTGGCCCAGATCAGCAGCGAAATGAAGGATCTCGCCAGCCGCGCCCGCTCTAAAAAATTAAAACCCGAGGAATATCAAGGCGGCACCATCACAGTCTCCAGTCTGGGGCCATTTGGTATCGAAGGCTTTTACGCCATCGTTAATCCGCCTCAATCCGTCATTCTGGCCATCGGCTCGGTTGTGAAAAAACCCGTTGTCGGACCGAAGGGCGACATCGTACCCGGGGACCGAATGACCATCGGCTTCAGTGCCGATCATCGCGTGATCGACGGTGCCGTCGGCGCGGCCTTTTTGGTGGAACTCCGCAGGTATCTGGAACAACCGGCACTGGCGCTCGTTTGATCCGAATTGAAGGGCGAACCAGACAGCCCATGGAAGATCAAGCGCAACCATTGTCCCAAGGGACGCATTCCAAACCCATTCAATGAGCAAGCAGGGCAGACTCACCATTGCCTGGCTGCAGGATGCGCCCTCCCTTCCATTTACTAACCCCGACGAGGTGGAGTTTCTCAAGGATCTCAACATCCACTTCTCTGAAACTCCTCTGAGCGCGAACATTTTGCTCAGCGTCACCAGCAGCGGCCTTAGATTTGAATGGCTGCGTCGGCTTTTGTTCTGGAAACCTCTGCTTATCTGGACCAATGAGCCGAGGTTCGACGTCACACTCCCGCCTCACTCCTCATCCCCCCGCCAGCGGGTGATGAATGTCTATACGGGCGACGTCTTCTGGCACAACCTGCATTTCCTCGGCTCCTATCACCAGAACAACCAGCTGGACTTGGGAATCGATCTGAGAAATCCGCCGGCCTGCGAGTTAAATGCTGACAGCCTGGCCGCTAGAAAAAAATTCTGCGTCTGCGTTTATGCCTGGCGAGAAGAAGCGGAGAGCCGGCTCTTTGTCAACGAACAAGACATCGATCTTAACGTCCGACGACAGAACTTGGCACTCAATCTCCATCGCCGGGGAATGGCGGACATAGTCGGCAATGGCTGGCCGAGGGAAGTCAAAACCATGGAGCAGTCCGGCTTCGAAAACGGTGAATCCAAATGGTGGAATCGCAAGCTCGACATCCTGAAGAACTACCGTTTCAACGTGTGTTTTGAGAACACAATCTGGCCTTATTATTGCACCGAAAAAATCTGGCATTCCATTGCCGCTGGTTGTCTACCGGTCTATTACGCAAAAGGCACGCGGATCTACGAAACCTTTCCGTCGAACAGCTTTGTGGATGCATCCGAGTTTGATTCGGATGACGCCCTGATCGACTTCATGTTAGAAATGACTGTTGAGGAACACCTCGCACGTTATCAACTCTGCGGGCAGACCCTGCTCGCCTCATGCGCCAAGCGGTTGTCCAACCCGGAGCAGAGTACGGAAATCATTAAAAAATTCGCGCAGAAGGTGGCCGCTCTGGCAGGCGTGAATCTGGCGATCCCGCAGTTCCCCGTTCTTTCTAATCCGGGTCCTGCTTCTAACTCCTTGCCATTGGTTTCTGTGGTTTTGCTTACGTACAACCGACCAGATCTGCTGCGTGTCGCACTAGAGAGCGTAGTGAAACAAACCTACTCCAATCTGGAAATCCTGGTCTGCGACAATGCCAGCGAGCAAGCCACAACTCACGTGGTGCGGAGCTTCACCGATCCGCGGATCATTCATCGCCGGCACGATACTAACATCGGCATGACAGCCAACGTGCAGGACGGCTTTTTGCACTCACGCGGAAAGTATCTAACCAATCTTCATGATGACGACTTTTGGGCTCCACGATTCATAGAGAAAATGGTTGAAGCCCTTGAGGCTCATCCCCAGGCAGTCCTGGCATTCTGCGACCACTCGATAGTGGATGCCAATGGCAGCGTCGATAACGATGTCACCAAAAAAAACAGCTCCTTGTATGCGCGCGAACAGTTGCAGGAGGGCCTCTACCAACCCTTCAAAAAAATGGCGCTGGTCGATCTCTCAGTTCCCATCGCGATGGCGACTGTCTTTCGAAAAGATGGCATTACCTGGAACGACTTTGCAAATCTGCCATCGGTATATGATTACTGGCTCGCGTATCTAACATCTCGCGACGGCGCGGCTTGCTACTACGTGAACGAAAAGCTCACCTACTACCGGCACCATGGAAACTCCGAGAGCACCAGGGAACGACTCCGAGTCAACGACGGTTACATCGCCATCTACAAAATCATTCTGGATGATCCGCGCGTGGCCGAGCTGCGCCGCTTTTTTATTCCCCGCTATGCCGATCATTACCGCGACGCGGCAGTTTCGTTACTACGCTCCGGCGACCGGAATCAGGCTCGCAACTACTTGAAACAAGGATTGAAAATCCATCCGTCTATGAAGATGATGCTAACCTATCTCGGCACATACTTTCCCAGCTTTCTAACCGGACACCTCCCAAAGCAGTTAAGGTTTAAGTAACTCTGCATTTATGAACATACTACTCACAGGAACAGACGGATATCTTGGTTCAGTGCTTGCACCTCGCTTGTTGTCCGCAGGGCATCAGCTAACCTGTGTGGATACCGGCTTCTACTCCGATGGCCTGCTCTTTGGCGAGGAACCTAACATTCATACCCTCAAAAAAGACATCCGGGAAATCACTCAACAAGACCTTGCTGGACACGATGCGCTAGTTCACATGGCCGAGCTTTCCAATGATCCTACTGGCGAACTAGCTCCCGACATAACCTACAAAATCAACCACCTAGCCTCCCTCCGTCTGGCTACTATGGCGAAGGCAGCAGGTGTGAGCCGATTCGTCTATATGTCTTCGTGCAGTGTCTATGGAGTCGGCACGGGCAACTACGTAACCGAGAAATCTCCAGTGAATCCGCAGACTGCATACGCCATCTGCAAAACCCTCGTAGAGCGCGATGTTAGTCGACTCGCCGACACCACATTCTCTCCAGTGTTCCTACGCAACGCCACCGCATATGGAGCTTCGCAAAGAATGCGTTTCGACATTGTGCTGAACAATCTTTCTGGACTTGCTCACACAACCCAAACTATTGCCATGATGAGTGACGGCACGCCTTGGCGCCCGCTCGTTCATGCACAAGATATAGCAAGCGCCATCGAGACGGTGCTAACTGCGGATGCGGAGAAGATTCATAACGAGGTATTCAACGTGGGTGACACGCAACACAATTACCAAGTCCGCGACATTGCCGAGTTCGTCGCCGCCGAGTATCCCGACTGCAAACTAACCTTCGGCACGCTTCCCAGCGACAACCGAAGCTACCGTGTTTCCTTCGACAAAATTCATGACCGGTTTCCTCACTACGTCTGTCAGTGGGATGCCGCAAAAGGAGCGCGTCAACTGAGGGAGTTATTCAACGCCATTCCGCTGACGACCGAGTTGTTTCTCGCGCATCCATTTACGCGGCTGAAAGCTTTGGAAAAACTAATCAAGGAAGGCCGTATTGATGGCGACTTCTTCTGGCAAACACCGGCTGCATGAAGTTCACGCCATTGCCTTTACTGGGTGCTTATTTGATCGAAGCGGAGTCGCTTTGCGATGATCGCGGCTTCTTTGCCCGCATCATTTGCAGAGAGGAATTTCTAGCACACGAGTTAGATCCGAATCTGCAGCAGGCGAGCATGTCGCACAACACGCTTCGCGGCACTCTACGTGGAATGCACCTGCAAGTCGCGCCACACAGCGAGAGCAAGTTAGTCCGCGTCACAGCAGGTTCCATTCATGATGTGATCATTGACTTGCGACCGGAGTCTGAAACTTATCTAAAACATTTCTGCATTGTTCTCACCTCTGCCAAGCCAGCGGTGCTTTACATCCCGAAAGGGTTTGCTCATGGGTTTCAAACTTTGGAAAATGGTGCCGAGGTTTACTATCATATGAACCGGGCTTTCCATGCTCCTGCGGCTCGCGGTTTTCTCTGGAGCGATCCACAATTTGGAATCTCCTGGCCGATCGCTGATCCGATTCTAAGTCAGAAAGATGCGGTCGCGCCGTTATTTGATCCACAATTGTTAGCTGCGATATGACTGGACAGGAAATGCACCAGTTGGCCACACGGCTCTATCCGATTTGCAGAAGCATCACCGGAGCTGGAGTTCGTGAGACGCTGGCTGTTTTGCAAGAGTATCTAGCAATTGAAATCAAAGCCGTGCCTTCAGGAACGCAAGTCTTTGACTGGGTTGTGCCCGATGAATGGGCTGTAAGTGAAGCCTGGCTGGCGGATCGACAAGGGCGGCGTGTGATTGATTTTGCCGACCACAATTTGCACCTGCTGCAATACAGCGAACCTTTCTGTGGGGTAGTTAGCAGGGCGGAGTTAGAGTCGCATCTGCATTCGCTGCCGAATCAGCCGACTCTCATCCCTTACAAGACTAGCTATTACCGAAAGGATTGGGGATTTTGTCTTTCCGAGGAGCAGAAAGCAACATTGTTAGATCCCGAATATGAGGTTCATATTGCTACTAACCTCGCTCCTGGTGTGTTGAACTATGGCGAGCTTTTTATCCCCGGACGCACGAATGAGGAGATTCTTATCTCGACTCACATCTGCCATCCGTCGTTGGCGAATGACAATCTTTCCGGAATCCTCGTGGCGCTGAATACGGCTCTGCATTTTTCCAAGACTTCCAGCCATTACTCGATCCGTCTCGTCTTCGTTCCGGGAACCATCGGCGCGATCACCTGGCTGGCGACAAACCAACATAGTTCCATAAAACACGGGCTCGTTATCACCGGCGTGGGCGCGGAACGCGAGTTCCATTACAAGCTAACTCGCTCGGAAAGCGCTGAGATCGACCTTGTTGCTGAGCTGACTTTGCGGGAAAGCGGACATCCCTTTCACATTCTGCCTTTCTCGCCCTACGGCTACGACGAGCGCCAATACAACTCTCCAGGGATCGCCCTGCCGGTCGGTTGCCTCATGCGTACGCCACACGGTACATACCCGGAATATCACACCTCTGCGGACAACTTGGCCTTCCTTCAGCCGACAGCTTTGGCGGAGTCCTCTGACCTGCTGATTCAGATTCTCTCGAACCTTTCCGCCAACCGCATTTACAGAAATCTTTCCCCTTTCTGCGAGCCGCAGCTCGGCAAACGTGGGCTCTACGCTTCGGATCCTGCGGAAAACATGGCCTTTCTCTGGGTGCTCAATCTGTCAGACGGCACCCATTCGTTGCTCGACATTGCCACGCGGTCCGTGATCCCGTTTGCCCAAATTATGACCGTTGCTGACCGTTTGGTTTCGGCGGGACTTCTCGAATGCGTGGGCTGAAAAGCTCTGTGCCTCTCGTGTGAATAAGGCTCCGACAAGGGTCGAGTTTCATCGGATTCTTCCCTAAGCCGGGAGTCAGGAGCTTTTGCTGAAAGCTTTTGGGGGAGTTCTTCACACCCGGATAGTTTGTGGAATCGCCCGATAAGCCCCGTGTGGAACTCGATTAGCCCGAGTTATTGGTTTTCTTAAGATTAAGAAGAAAGGTCCCGAAAGGATTATCTCTTCTTATTAAGCGTGTGAACAAGTTCCTGAATCGACGATCTTTTGCAAGTCGGAGGGCAGGGGACTTTTCCATTCCAAGCCAATTTCAGGCAGACTCAGAAAGGCGGAGTGCAAGGCATGGCGCGGGTGGAGCAGGCGGGCGGCGAGGGTTTCGGTCCAGCCCGATTCGATGAACTCCAGATAACAGCCTTCGTCGGCACCGTAGATTTTGTCGCCGAGCAGGGGGAAACCCAGATGAGCGGCGTGAACGCGGATCTGATGGGTGCGACCGGTGAGGGGTGTGGCCCGAACAAGAGAGAGGGGAATGGAACCCGGCCCCCCAAAACGCTTCAGTAAAGTGAAATCCGTGCGTGCCGCCGCGCCGTCGGGGTGGACCACTTGCTTGAGATAAATGCGCGATTTTTCCACGGTACCTTTCCGCAACATCGGAGCATCGACGGAGATTAGAGTCCAAGTCGGATGGCCGAGGACGATGGCGAGATATTCCTTTTTCACCGAGCCCGCCTGCATAGCGAGGCCCAGATTTCGAGCGGCCGCGGCGTTCTTCGCAATTAAAACCAGGCCACTCGTTTCACGGTCGAGCCGGTTGATGATCGAGACCTGACCCCCGTTCACCAGTTCGTAGGCCAGCACCTCGCGCAGGCCGTCCCAGAGGGTGAATGGCCCGTGTGGCGCAGTCGGATGCACCAGAAGATGGGGCGGTTTATCCACCACGATCCAGTCGGCGGACTCGTCAATGATCTGGAACTCCCGATTGATGAAAATGGGTTCGCCCGGTTGACGCATGGTAGGCACATGTTATCGGAACAACGCATGATACGCCTCCACGAAGTCACGAAAATCTACGGCTTGGAAAACGCCGACGCTGCGGACCGCGTCCATGCGCTCGACCACGTGACCGCGCAGATTGAGACCGGGGAATTCATTGCCATCACCGGGGAAAGCGGGTGCGGCAAGAGCACCTTGATGCATCTTCTCGGCGGCCTTGACCAGCCGACTTCGGGAGAAATCCACGTCGGCGGCACGGCGCTGCATGCCGCGACAGAGGACGATCTAACTCGTTATCGTCGCGACACATTGGGGATCGTTTTCCAATTCTTCAACCTCCTGCCCACCATGCGTGTCTTGGAAAACGTCATGCTCCCGCTTCTCCTCCAAGGCCAGAAGCCCGCAGCGGCCAGCGCCCAGGCATCCGCCGCTCTTGAACTCGTCGGCATGGCAGACCGGCGCCAGCATTTTCCTCATCAACTCAGCGGAGGCGAAATGCAGCGGACTGCCATCGCGCGCGCCTTGGTCCATCGTCCGAAGCTTCTGCTCGCCGATGAGCCCACTGGCAATCTCGACAGCCGCAATGCCGCCATTGTCATCGAAGTGCTCGAGAAAATTGCTTCTCAGCGCATCGCCACCATGATAATCGTGACCCACAGTGAGGAGGTCGCCCGCGCCGCCTCGCGAAGGATTCATTTGCGGGACGGAAAAATCATCCCATGAGCGACAATACAGACACGGTGGCGAAAATTCGCGGCCTCACCCTTTTCCAGGAATTCAGCGAATCCGAACTCGACGGCATGGCCAGCCTCGTCGATTGCGCTTGTTACAGCGACGGCCAGCTCATCGTGAAGCAGGACGAACCGGGAGACTCCATGTATGTCATCGTCACAGGCTCGGTCAAAGTGGTTCATCGCGGCGAAACGAAACAAATCGAGCTCGCGACCCTCAGTGCCGGCGATTTCTTCGGAGAACTCGCCCTCGTCGATGAAGGCCCGCGCTCGGCCGACGTCCTGGCGGTGGGCGACACCCGGATGCTTGCCATCTCCCAGGCCACCATTCGCGCCCTCGCCGGCGTCTATCCCAGCGCCGCCTTTAAGCTTCTCGTTGCGGTCGGTCGAGTCCTTGTCACCCGCCTTCGCACGGGCAATAAAAAATACATCGACTCCCTCCTCGCCTGACGCGCGGAGTTGTTTCCATGGCCTATCACTTGATCGACGGCAAAGCCATTGCTGCCACTATCCGCGAGCAATCCCGCGCCCGAGTCGCGGAGTTAAAAGCCTCCGGCGTTACTCCTGGGCTGGCTGTTGTTTTGGTCGGCGACGACCCGGCTTCGCGCGCCTACGTTCGCTCGAAAGACAAGATGTGCCAGGAACTCGGGCTGCATTCTGTTCGCCACGAATTGCCCGCTGATACCACTCAAAGTCAACTCATTGCCCTCGTCGAAACCCTCAACGACGACCCTGCCATTCACGGTATTCTCGTCCAATCGCCGCCGCCGCGGCAGATCGACGAAGCCGCCGTCATCCGCACCATCGACCCGCGCAAAGACGTGGACGGGTTTCATCCCGAAAACGTCGCCAAACTCGCCCTCGGCGACCCCAGCGGCTTCGTTCCCTGCACGCCGCTCGGCTGCCAGCGGCTGCTCATCGAGTCCGGCATCGAAACACAGGGGAGTCACATCGTTATCTTGGGCCGCAGCATGATCGTCGGCAAACCTCTCGCCCTTCTCCTCATGCAACGCGGCCGGGGAGGGGACGCCACCGTCACAGTCGCCCATTCGCGAACCAAAAATCTCGCTGCCATCACGCAGTCCGCCGACATCGTCATCGCCGCCATTGGCCGCCCCGAATTTCTCCGTGCGGAACACATCCGCGAAGGTGCCGTCGTCATCGACGTGGGTATCAACCGTGTGGACGACCCCACTTCCGCCAAAGGCTACAAACTCGTCGGCGACGTTGCTTTTGAGGAAGTCGCGCCGAAATGTGCCGCCATCACGCCAGTCCCCGGCGGCGTTGGGCCCATGACCATCGCCCTGCTCATCGCCAATACCATCAAAGCCGCCGAGCAGATTCACGGGACGAAATAAGGCACCTAGAAAATGAAGATCCGTTTCCTCCTGCCCTTTCCCTTCAGCCTTCGTGGTAAAAACAAAAAGTTCACTTCCACCGCAGACTTCCCTCCCTTTCTTATGCGACTCACAGCCCTCGTTCCCAAACTCCTGTTTGGGAACGCACTTGTCCGGGAAACTTCGGTTTCCCAACCGCCAGCAAACACAGTTTGCGAAACAAGGCATTCCCAAACAGGAGTTTGGGAACGAGGAAGGTTTCGCGCTATTTTCCTCCTCGGGAGTGCCATCGCGCTCAGTGCCTGCCACGAGAAAGCGCCAACCGAGGTCTCCGCTTTCGCGCTCCCCACCGCCACCATCACCATCGGGAAGGAAACTGTCACCGCCGAAGTCGCCGACACCCCTGAAAACATGCACACTGGCCTGATGTATCGCAAAACCATGGCCGACGACCACGGCATGATCTTCGTCTTCCCCGAACTCCGCCAGGCCAGCTTCTGGATGCACAACACCGACCTCCCGCTCGACATCGCCTACCTCGACCGCACAGGCCGGGTCCGCGAAATTCACCCTGCCAAACCGCACGACGATACCTCGATCCATAGCGCGACCACCGACATCGCTTACGCTTTGGAAATGAACCAGGGCTGGTTCCAAAAACACGGCCTAAAAACAGGCGTCAACGTCCAGGGCCTTCCCGCATTTCCCGCCCGGAAATAAGGTTCCCCGTCCCGGGTAGTGCGGGCGTCCCGCTGCCAGTTTCGGTATCTGGGCGAAATCATAGTGCGCTGCCGCTCAAGCGGGAGAGACCGCGCCGCAGGATGCGTCGCCCAGCAGGCGAACCCAGCAGACCGCGCCTCTCCCACTACTCCGGTGCCCCGGTAGAAGGCGAAGAAGTGCGGAAGCCCCCGACGAAGGAAAACTTTCTGGCCGGATGCCGAAAAGAGCGGGCTGGAAGCCACGCGCTCCCCCTAAAAACCTAACTACTTTGGTGCCTCGGGAGTGGGAGGAGCTGCATCGGTGCTTCCAGCGCGTTCCACATGGCTCGCCGACTTCCATGCCGCCAGCTTACCGGCATCCGCTTCGAAGACATTCATATAGATCGCCTCCAGCGTATTCTTGCAACCGCGGGCCGCCTTCAGCGTCACCGGAATCGACGCCGTCGCCCCCACCTGAGTGGAACGCGCCTGGCCTTGCTGCCCGCTGCCACCGATCAGATCCGTCGCCATCTGTTTCAGCCCCTCCACCGGCACCACCAGCGCGTGTTCTGACCCGCTTCCGGACGGTTCTGACCTGCTTCCGCTCCTCGCTGATGAGCTTCCGGCCCCGTCTGGCGGTCTCCGACATCGCCCTAAACTGCTTCCAATGCGCGTAAACTGCTTCCGGAGCGTCGTGAGTGTGGTCTCGGGTAGTGCGGGCATCCTTGCCTGCTGGGGTTCGCATCTTGCGGACCATTCCGGGGTATCCGTTGTTTGGGACGTGTGACGTTTCGGGACACGCCCTGGCACGATCACCACTTGTAAAAAATAATCGTCCGAACGGCAGAACTGAGTAGTTTCCCTTCATGCCCGCCATCACACGCGACACGCTGATCGAGACGCTGGAATCCATCGCGCTGCTTCTCGAACTGAAAGGCGAAAACCCCTTCAAGACCCGCGCCTACACCAACGCGGCCCGGGTTATTGAGGTCTTCAGTGGCGATTTTCTGGCGTTGGCCAAAGCGGGGGAATTGGAAACAGTGGACGGCATCGGCAAGGCAATCGCCGCGAAACTGACCGAACTCGTCACCACTGGCACGCTGCCGTATTACGAGAAATTGCGGGCTGAATTTCCAGCGACCATCTTCGAGATGTTTGGCATTCCAGGGCTGGGCCCCAAGAAAATCAAAGCCGTCTGGGAACAGCTCGGGATCAGCGATCTGATGGCACTGGAAGAAGCTGCCAAGGATGGCCGTGTCGCCGCGCTGCCCGGTTTTGGCCAGAAAACCGCGACCAATCTGCTCGCCTCCATCGAGCAACGACGAAAACATTCCGGTTACTTTCTATTGGGCGACGCGGCACCGGTGGCCGAGGTGATCCTCGAAGATTTGAAGGCGCTGCCCGACGTTTCGCAAGCCAGCGTGGCCGGGAGTTACCGTCGGCGGAAGGAGGTTTTGCACGATCTCGATCTCATTGTCGCCGGCAAAAACCCGGCGGAAATCATCTGGTATTTTACCCATCACGCTCAGGTCGAATCCATCATCGCCCAAGGCCCGACCAAGGCCAGTGTGCGTTTTGCATCTGGGTTGCAGTGCGATCTGCGGGTGGTCACGAACGATGAATATCCCTTTGCCCTGAATTATTTTACCGGCAGCAAAGAGCACAACGTGATCATGCGCAGTCGCGCGCTGGATCGCGGCTGGACGCTGAACGAATACCGCCTCGGCCCGGTGGAAGCCCGCGCCACAGGGCGCAACGCAGAGATCGCCACCCAGGATGACATCCCCAAAATTTACCAGGAACGCGACCTCTATCGGGCGCTGGATCTGGATTACATCGAACCCGAACTCCGCGAGGGACGCGGCGAGATTGCCGCAGCGGAGGAGGGTCGGTTGCCGAAGTTGATCGAATTGGAAAACCTGCGCGGGACGTTTCACAACCACACCACCGCGAGCGACGGACGGTCGAGTTTGAGCGAAATGGCCGACGCCGCGATGGAGATCGGACTGGAATATCTGGGTATCGCCGATCACTCGAAAAGCTCCGTGCAGGCTTACGGGCTGACGGAGGAAAAGCTACTCGCCCAAGTGGAGGAAATTCGGGCGCTGAATGCGACTTACAATGGATTCCAACTCCTCGCTGGCACCGAGTGCGACATCTTGAAAGACGGTTCGCTGGATTATTCCGACGAGGTGCTCAGCCAGCTCGATTACGTGGTGGCGAGCGTGCATTCATCCTTTACTCAGAGCGAGGCGGACATGACGAAGCGCCTGATTCGCGCCATGGAAAACCCCCACGTGACCATGCTCGGGCACCTCACGGGCCGCGTCCTTTTAAGCCGGGAAGCCTACGCGGTGGACATCCCGGCCGTGATCGAAGCCGCCGCCGCGACGGGAACGATTATTGAACTGAATGCGAGTCCCTACCGTCTCGACATGGACTGGCGCTGGTGGCAACTCGCCAAGGAAAAAGGGGTAAAATGCGCAATCAATCCCGATGCACATCACACGTCGGGTTTGCAATATCTGTGGTTCGGCGTGGCGCTCGCGCGCAAAGGCTGGCTGGAGAAATCCGACGTGGTGAATTGCCTGCCGCTCGCGAAGATCAGGATGGAACTCCAGCGGAAGCGATAAAATTCACTGGCATCCCCAGGGAAACTGCGCTTTCCTTGCGACCCGCCCAAAAATGTCCGCTACGCCCAACATTCTGAAAATCGGTCTTCCTTCGGGCTCGTTGCAGGAGCCGACGCTGGATTTGTTTGCCAAGGCTGGGTTCCATATTTCTGTGTTCAAGCGGAATTACAAGCCGAGCATCGACGATCCAGAGATCGAATTGCGACTGCTGCGGGCCCAGGAAATCAGCCGTTATGTGGAGCATGGTTATCTGGATTGCGGCCTGACGGGTCGCGATTGGACAGAGGAAAACGGCTCCGATGTCGAGGTAATTTGTTCGTTGCCGTATAGCAAGGCGACCGCGCAGCCGACACGCTGGGTGCTGGCCGTCCCGGAGAATTCGCCGTATCAGAGCGTGAAAGATTTGCAGGGGAAACGCATTGCGACGGAGGCCGTGGGGCTGACGAAAAAATTTCTCGAAAAACACGGTGTCGAGGCTGAGGTGGAGTTCAGTTGGGGTGCCACCGAGGTGAAAGTGCCCGATCTGGTCGATGCGATCGTGGATATTACCGAGACCGGATCGTCGCTGCGGGCGAACAAATTGCGCATCATTGAGAACCTCACCGAATCCTTTCCGCAGATCATCGCGAACCACAGTGCGATGGAAGTCGCATGGAAACGCGGCAAGCTCGAGCGGATCGTTCTTTTATTACAAGGCGCGCTCAATGCCCGGGACAAAGTCGGCTTGAAAATGAACATCGCGGAAAATCAGTTGAAAAACCTGCTTTCTGCCCTACCATCCCTTCGCAATCCGACGGTCTCGCATCTAGCGCAGTCCGACTGGGTCGCGGTGGAAACCGTGATCGACGAAAAAGTCGTCCGCGAGATTATTCCCCAGCTCAAAGCCTTGGGCGCGGAGGGAATCATCGAATATCCTCTCAACAAATTAGTGTATTAACCAGACCGTAAACAGATAGTCATCAAACTCCCATGGGATCCCTGAAAAAAAGACGTAAATCGAAAATCGCCAAACATAAGCGCCGCAAGCGGATGAAAGAAAACCGCCACAAAAAACGCTTGCGTTACAAATCGTAACTCCGCGTTTGCGCTACAAATCGTAGTCGTTACGTTGGCCGCATGACGCGGCTGATTCGGAAAATTCCCCCGATCAGTCTCACAGTGCGCTTCCATAAACGCTCAACAAGATCGAAAATTTTAGCCGCTGGACTCACGTTCAGCGGCTTTTCGATCTTGTCCGGGCTGGCGATTCCGACGAGCAAGCCCACTGTTCCTCCGCCCAAAGCCGAAGGCGACGCGCGTCTTTCTTTTGAATACGAAATTGCCAGGCCGGATTTACGGCTTTCTGAAAAAGGCCTTCGCAAAGCGGATGCGCTCGCCAATTTCATCCAGGGCCTGATCCACGAGGAAGACGGCAACAGCGAAAAAGCGCTCACTGCTTACGAGCGCGTGCTCGCCCTCGATCCGACGGGAGTAGACGCCAAACTTTCCGTGCGTCTCGCCAACGAATACATCCGGCGCGGTGATGTGCCCCAGGGTTTGACCCTGCTGAAAAATGCGATAGCCGCCCAGCCGCAGGAGCCGCTGCCCTTTGTGACGCTGGCGTATCTTTATTTTAAGGAGCTGAACAAGCCCGATCTGGCGCTCAAATACGCCCATGACGCCGTAACCGCCGCGCCATACGACTTGCGCACACATCAGGCACTCTTCGTGGTGCTGGATGCGGTCGGTGACGATGAAAAAACCCAGAAAGCGCTCGATCAAGCCACGAACATCGACAGCCAGGACGCCGATTTCTGGTTTGGCATCGGCGATCTTTACCTGCGGCTTTATGGCAAGGAACGGGCGGAGGACCAGATCGATCTGCTGAAGCTGCAAAAGGTGACGGCGCTCTACGAAAAAGCGCTCGCCCTCTCGCCCGACGATCCCTCGGTGCAGGCGCGGGTGGCAGATTATTACGGGCGCATCGGCGACACGAAAAAAGCCATCCCTCTCTATCTCCGCACCGTCGCGGAAAACAGTGGTGCGCCGGACTCGCTACAGGCGGACATTCGCATGAAACTCGCCCGCATTTATCTCAGCCTGGGCAAACGTTCCGAGGCGATCGACATGTTACAGGCGCTGGTGAAGCTCAACCCGCTGCTCTCCGAAGCCTACGGAACTCTCGGCGCGATCTATGTGGAAGCCCAAAATTACGAGCAGGCTCTGGCTAGTTTCCAGCAGGCGCTTCTCACGGGAAAAACTGAGCCGCGAAATTACATGCGAGTCGCCCAAACCGCGATCCAGCTCAAGAAATTTCCCTTGGCCATAGCCACTTTGATCGACGCACGGGCCCGTTTTGGCTCGCCGGAATTCACTACGCTGCTGGCGATTTGCCTCAGCCAAAACGGACAAAACGAGGAGGCGCTGGCGAAGTTTGAGGAGGCGATCTCCGAGGCGTCTAATTACGAGGGCGATACAGCGACACTGACAAGCAGTTTTTATCTGAGCTACGCCGACGCGGCCCAAAAGGCGGGCAACATCGACAAGACGGTGGAACTCATTCGCAAGTCGATCGAGATCGATCCATCAAAGGCGCACGAGGGGCAAAATTTCCTCGGCTACCTCTGGGTTGATCGCGGAGAAAACCTTGAGGCGGCTGGCCAGCTCATTCGTCAGGCACTGCTCGCGGAGCCGAACAGCGGCGCGTATCTCGACAGTCTCGGCTGGTATTATTACAAGACGAACCGCTTCGATCTGGCGCTCAAGCAGCTCCTCAAAGCCGCCGGAAATCTGGAAAAAGACGATCCCGTCGTCTTCGAGCACATCGCCGACACTTACCTAAAACTCGGCAACAAAGACCAGGCGCTCGAGTATTGGCAGAAGGCGCTCAAACTCGACGAAGGAAACAAAACCCTCATTGGCAAGATCGAGGCGAACAAAAAAAACTGAACCTCTGACTGCGGTTATGCGGAAACCTTTTCGTAAAGTCCGGCATACTCCTGCGCGGCCAGTTTCCAAGAGAAATCCTGCTCCATCGCACGTTGCATAAGCTCGGCCCAAGTCGTCTGATCCATAAATTGGAAGCGGGCCCGTTTGATCGCATCCCAGAACGATTCGGCTTGGTATTCCTGAAAGGGGAACCCCCAGCCGTCGTCGGCCACGGGGTCGTAGTCGCGGACGATTTGCGTGAGACCGCCGACCGCCCGAGCCACGGGCAGTGTGCCGTATTTCAGACTGTAAATCGCCGTCAAACCACAGGGCTCGAAGCGCGAGGGAATCAACGTGATGTCCGATCCGGCCTCAATGAGATGCGAAAGCTTGATGTCAAACTCCTGTCGGAAAGCGAGGCGTCCGCGATGTTTCAACGTGTGATAACGCAGCTCCGCCTCATACGCGGGATCGCCCTCGCCGAGAATAATCAAGCGTAAGTCGTCGGAGAGCAAACGATCCAAAACGGGCAGCAAAATATCGAAGCCTTTCTGCTCTGCGAGACGAGTGACCATACCGATGACCGGGCCGCGTGGCTGGGGGTCGAGTCCCATTTCACTGAGCAGCGCGTCGCGGCAGACGCGTTTACCTGCGAGGGAATCCGCCGAGAAAGTCTGCGGCAAAAGTTTGTCCGTCATCGGATTCCAGACAGCGTAATCGGCCCCGTTCAGGATGCCGGTAAATTTCCCGAGGTGCTCGCGAATGACAGAGTCGAGACCGCAGCCGCTGGCGGGTGTTTGGATTTCGTGGAGATACGGTTTGCTGACGGTCGTCACAGCGTCCGCGAAAAGAATACCCGCCTTCAGTAAGTTCAGACTCCCGAAAAACTCCACGCCTTGCGCACCGAAATAGTCGCCCGGCAAATTCGTGAACCGGAAATCATACGGCCAAAAACTGCCCTGATAAGCCAGATTATGAATCGTCAGCACCGTGCGAAACGGCAGCGCCCATTCCCGCACCAGCACCGGAATCAAAGCCGTTTGCCAGTCGTGCACATGGATTACATCGGGCGCAGGCTGCATGCGGCGGGCGAGTTCCAGCACGGCCTTGCTGAAAAAAATGAAGCGCTCGGCGTTGTCGCCATAATCGCGCCCATCGGTGCCGTAAATGCCCGAGCGGTCGAAATATTCGTCGCGGCGAATGAGGAAGACTTGGGTGCCCTGTTTATCACTGGTGGGAGCCACGGTTTGCACGACGCTGGCTTCCACGGTTTTCTCGCCAACCTGTACACTAAACTGCACGCCTGTTTCCTTGAGTCGGAGCTGGGGATTTTCGCAAATACTGCGGTAAAGCGGCAGCACGACGCTGACTTCGTGACCCGCCTGGCGCAAGGCGAGCGGCAGTGCATCGAGCACATCGCCGAGACCGCCCGTGCGGGCAAGCGACGACATTTCACTTGAGGCCATGAGGATTTTCATCGTTTTTGGATAGTGGGAGGAAATGGCGGATGCCTCAAGCAGGAACGCACCCAGTCTGCCGGAAGGCCCCGTGAATTTTTCCCTTGTCGCCCGCAGACGTTTTCACCAAAGTCATCCCATGCGCCTCCTCCTGCGCCTCGCTGTTCTCACTGGACTGGTGTGCCTGTGTGTCTTTCTCTTCCGCCTCGGCAAGCAAATCGAAGCCCAGGAAACGGCCGATCAGAGTAAGCTGTTTCTAGTCTTCGGCGGTGCGCTGCTCTCGGCGGTGACGGCTGGAATCATCGTGGCGATCACTTTTCTGCCCTTTGTCGGGGACAAGCTTGGGCAAATGATCTATGGCGGCTCCGAGGATGTGGCGCACGATCCCTTTTTCATGGCCCGCGAATGCATCGAGGACGGCAACTACCTCGAGGCGATCAGCTATTATCGCCAGGCCCTG
Organism: Chthoniobacterales bacterium; assembly: GCA_038230215.1. Classification (GTDB taxonomy): domain Bacteria; phylum Verrucomicrobiota; class Verrucomicrobiia; order Chthoniobacterales; family DASVRZ01; genus DASVRZ01. The sequence goes on from JBBRNR010000005.1 coordinate 271,099, forward strand.
GCCGCCGACCCGGATGACACCGCCGCCATCGAGGGCATCGCCCATGTGCAGACTAAATATCTCGGCGAGCCGGGTGCCGCCGTGGAGCTGCTCATCCATCAACTGGAAAAACACTGGCCCGTCGATGAGCAGGCGTTTCTCCGCTGCAAACTGGCTGAAATTTATGGTCGTAACGGCGCGATGGACCAAGCCCGCCAGCTCCTGCTGGAAAACATGGAAGCCTGGCCCGGCACCCCGCAGGCGCGAAACGCCGAGCATCTCCTACACGAACTGGAAGCTATTTAAGTTCCCAGCGCTTGCCCGCCCAATGCACTGGCAGTGGCAGCCAGGCCATGATCCAGAAAAGCGTTTCCAACAAACTCGAAACTGGAATGAGAAACAGCGAGCGGCCGAGAGAAAGAGACCAGCCCAAAGTACGGGCGCGTTGGTGGCAAACGACGAGCCGGGAAAGTGAGGCGAGTAAGAGCATTATCCAGCCAAACGGATGAAGAAACGCGGCAAACAAACCCCAAGTCATGGAATGCAGCACGATGGAACCGGCAAATCCCAATGGCTGGTAGCGGCGATACGTGGCGCTGATTCGATGCAATTGGCGTAAGGCGGAAAGTGGAGTTTCGGAGTCGTTGCCGAGCGCGACAACGACGCTAGAGAAGCGAACTGGAATTCCCATCTGGGCGAGGCGATGGCCGAGTTGATAGTCCTCGGCGAGTTCATCGGCAAGCGATTCCCAACCGCCGAGTTTTTCGATCTGCGAGCGCGTGACGGCGAGTGCGGCTCCGACGGTGTTGGAGATTTTTCCCAATCGCTGGAGGACGGCGAGCCCCGGTAGCAACGTGTGAAGAACCGGCGCGGTGGTGAGCGTGAGTTTTCGGAAACGATACGGCGCACTGAGGACTGGAAAATGAAGCGAGTTCCATTCGGATCGGAACTGCGGAAGGAACGTCGCTGCGTCCTCGATTTCACTGTCGAGGATGATCCAATAATCATGGCAGGCGAGGGGAGCGAGCCGGAGGAGCTTGTTGATCTTCGGATTGCGGGCCAAGTCGCGTCGACAGGAAATGATGTGAATGTCGAGTCGGGGAAAGTCGGCGAGCGCAGCGCGGGCGGCATTTTCCGTCAGAATGTCATCCTCGTAAATGCCCATGAGAACCTGGTCATCCGGCTGCACGGCTTGCAAAAAAGAGCGAAGTTTCATTCCAATCTCCGGCACGCCCCGTTTCAGCGGACGGAAAATCGTCACCGGAACGGACTGCTCGGTGCGCTCCAGCGGGACTAACCAGCGCTTTACCCAGGCCGTTGTCACCCAATCGTAGGCAACTCCGATGGCGATCAACCCGATCCAGAGCCAGCTCATAACACGCCGCGTCTGGTGCAATCCTGGACGGCCCGCTCGACGGCATTTTCCAGGGGCGAAAGCCGGTAGCCGATGTCGCGAATCGCTTTTTCTGAGGAGAAAAAATACGGACGCTCCGACATGCGAACACTTTCCCGAGTGATGAATGGCTCGTCGTCGCAACCCCCGATTTGATGCCACATTTCGCAACCTGCGGCAGCCATCCGGCTGAGCCATTGTGGCGCGTATTTTGTCGGCACCGGATGCCGCGACCACGGCGCGAGGAGTTGTAGAAACTCGCCGAGCCAGAGATTTTGCCCGGCTAGCAGGTAGTCCTCGCCGATTTCCCCGTTTTGCATCGCCAGCAAATGTCCCTGCGCCACGTCGGCGACATCGACGAAGGATAACCCCGTCCGTGCCAGCATGGGGAGTTTGCCGCGAAGAAATTGCACGATCACTGCACCGGTCGGAGTCGGGCGTAAATCGTTCTCGCCGATGGGTGCCCCCGGCAACACGGAGACGATTGGCGCACCACGCTGGAGATGGCGTTGGACAACTTTCCAGGCGGCGAGCTTGGAGGATTTGTAGGGTCCGTGATGAGCAGAAACGAGTTGCGTTTCATCGCCGGGATTTTCCAGCGTGCCGGGCTGGAGAACGCCCTGGGTGCTGGTGACGACGATTTTTTCCGCGGCGATTTTCGAGGCGAGTTGGAGCACGTTCTCCGTTCCGGCGACGTTGCTGGCGTAGATCTCCTGCGGGTTGCGCGCCCAGAATCGGTAGTCGCCCGCGACGTGAAAAACGTAGCGCGCATCGCGAAACGGCACTTCGAGCGTTTCGGGCTGGGTCACGTCGCCTGCATACCACTCAAATTCCGCTGTGTTTCCCCTCGGCGCGTCCAGCGAACGCGTGATGCCGCGAACGCGCGCCCCGGCACGCACGAGCTGATCCGCGACGTGGCTGCCGATGAATCCGCGGGCACCGGTGACGACGACGACCTGATCGGCAAAGAGGTTGCGAAAGAGGTTTTCCATTCGAGTTGGAGCGTGATGTAGTGGGCGGCGAATGACACGTTTGCTCATTACCGGCGACGATTTTGGATCGAATCACGCCGTTAACGAAGCCGTCGAGGCGCAGTATCAGGCGGGCCGGTTGAGTCAGGCAAGTCTGATGATACATGGCCGCGAACTGGACGAGGCAAAACGCATCGCGCTTCGGAATCCGGGGCTCTGCGTCGGGTTGCATCTCACTCTCTGCTCCGCTGCTCGCCAGAGCCGAACGAAGCTGACGGATGCGCGGGGAAACTTCGAGTCGAGTCCGACTGTGGCGGGAGTTAGATATTATTGGAACTCGCGTCTGCGCCCGGCGATTCGTGCCGAGATTGAGGAGCAGTTTGCACGTTTCGCTGCCGCAGGTTTTCCGCCGATCTATTGGGACGGACACACGCATCTGCATCTGCATCCGACGATTTTTTGCGAGACGCTACCCGTGGCGAGAGCTCATGGATTTCGCGCGGTGCGGCTGCTGCATACAGAGAACGCTGGGTTTCTCGGTTGGATTTTTAAGCGACTCAGTCACGGCGCGCGCCACCAATTGGATGGTATTCAACACGTCGAACGAACCTTCGGCCTCAGCGAAACTGGCCGCGTCGATGATGCGACTTTCATCCAAATGCAAAAGCGCGCCTCCGCCTGTGAGCTTGCGGAAATTTATTATCACCCTGGCGTCGATGGACCGCATTGGGCGGAGTTAGATTCGACTCTGCGGCTTACCAGTTGGAAAGAAATGCTGAGCGTTGACGCTTCCGGTGAATCTGGTTAAACAGATCGCATGAGCGACATTCACATTAATCGCGAGGGCCAGAACCTCGGAATTTTCAACCAGACCGAGGTTCAAACCGGCCTCGACACCGGTCGTTTTCTCGGCACCGATCTCGCCTGGCGCGCTGGCATGGAAAACTGGAAGCCGCTCGGTCAATGGGCCGATTTTTCTCTGCCTGTAAATGTTCCTCCGATCATCGCGCCACTGCCTGCGGGAGTTGGATTGGTCGCAGTCGATGGAGAAAAAAATCTGCCTTCCTGGGAACAGAAAAGTGAGATTGGATTCTTCACCGCGTTCGGCTCCACGGTGAAAGAAGTGCTCACGGAACCCGCGGCGACTTTCAGCCAAATGAAGGAGACCGGCGGCTTCGCCACACCGTTCTTATATATGCTGATTGCAGCCGGGTTGGGAGTGGTTCTGACGATGGGAGTGCAGTTCGCCATGCAGGGGGTAATGGGATCGTTTGCAGCATCGCAAAATCCGCAGATAGCGCAAGTCCTTGCCGCACAAGGCATTGGGATGAGCGCGATGCTCCTTGCCATGCTGATTCTCGTTCCCATTTTCCTGTTTGTCGGCTCATTTGTTGGCGCAGCGATCTGGCATGTGGGTCTGATGATTGTCGGCGGTGCCCGGAAACCTTATGAGGCAACGTATCGCGTCTATTGTTATGTGCTCGGCTCGACCGCTTTGGTAAATCTGGTGCCGTGTTGTGGTGGTATCGCCGCCTTGGTCTGGCGGGTGGTTGCTGGTGCCATCGGTTTGTCCAAGGTCCACGAAATTAGCACGGGGAAAGCGGTAGTGGCGATTCTCCTGCCGCTCGTCTTTTGCTGTGGTGTTTGCGGCGTGGGTTTCTACTTTTTGTGGCAATCCTTGGCGGCGAACCCAGAGTTTATGAACTCTTTCAACAAGGCGCTACATCACTGAGATTCGACTGGAAGTCCGATGAAACTCTACCTGCGACCTTTGGCTCCTGGGGAGAAGGATGCGGAATTTCTCTGGTTTGCGGTGTCCCTAGCGGCGGCGGTTTTAGGGATTTTCTGCCTGCGCTGGCATTTGCCGCTGCCGCAGTGTCCGTTCGCACATTGGACGGGGCTACCGTGTCCGACCTGTGGTGGGACGCGTCTGGTGCGGGCGGTTTTGGACGGAAATGCCAGCCACGCATTCGCCTTAAACCCGCTCCTGTTTCTGGCGCTCCTCGCGGGCGCGGGAGTTTTCGCCTATTCCGCCGTGGTGCTGGCGTTTCGGTTACGCCGCGTCCGCTGCGGCAAATTCCCGGAAAAGTTCGGCCACGTAGTCCGTGGTGCCGCGGTGATTTTGTTCTTGGCGAACTGGCTGTATCTCGTCTGCACACTGCCGGTCGGGGACGGCAAATCGCGGGCTGACTTCCACCGCGGAGGCGCAGTGCACAGCGACGTCCTCAACGCCGAGCGCGGCTAACTTGTCGCGCATCGTGGCAAGGGCGATCTCGGGTGTGTTGCAGTCGCGGCTGAGGTGACCCAAAATGAGCTGGCGCAGGTTTCGCTCGAGCAAATGGTGGATGACGTTGGCGGCAGCCACATTGGAAAGATGGCCGTGGCGCGAGAGGATGCGCTGCTTCAACGACCACGGACGCTTCGGGCAATCCTGGAGCATTTTTTCGCAGTGATTGCTCTCCAAAACCAGCGTGTGGGCGTCGCGCACCCGCTCAATGGCCAGCGCGGTGGCGTAACCCAGATCGGTTAGAAAGCCGATGCAATCGTCCCCGCAATGAAAGGCAAAGCCGACGGGATCGACTGCATCATGCGGGATGTGAAACGTCTGGATCGTGAGATCGTCCACGGTGAATTCGGCACCCGTTTGGAAGAAATTCCAGCGATTGAATTCGCCCAAGCTGGGGCGCAAGGCGTTGCCGGTCTGCGAGTTGCAATAGATTGGAAGCCCAGTTTTTTTCAGGAGAACCGGGAGGCCGACAACATGGTCGATGTGCTCATGAGTAATGAAAATTCCATCGATTTCCGAGAGCTGGACGCCGAGTGATTCGAGTCGCAAGGCAATCTGTCGTGCGCTGAGCCCGGCATCGACGAGAAATTTGCGGCGTTTGGTCGTGAGCAGCGCGCAGTTTCCCCCGCTGCTACTGGCCAGAATTGTCACGCTAAACATCGCTTCCGAGGTTTAGCCCTATGCGGAATGAAAGTAAACTGAAACCCACCTCCGGCAGCCACTTAGGAGTCGCCCAGCTCCACGTTCCAGTAGGCAAGATCAATGAAATGCCGCCAGCTTTCATGCTGCGGTCCGCTGAAAGTCAGGTTGACGAACGGCTTCCACTTCGGACGTTTCGGCTTTTTGATGAGATGCATGTTCACCTCGTAATAGAGGCGGTTGCCCTTGCGCGTGTTGCAGGGGATGCAGGAGCAAACGATGTTTTCCCAAGTGGTCAGGCCACCTTTGTCGCGTGGGATCACATGGTCAAGGTTGAGGTCTTTGCGCTCGAAAACTTTGCCGCAGTATTGGCAGGTGTTTTTGTCGCGCTCGAAGATGTTGTGCCTGGTGAATTTCACCTCCTTCTTCGGCATCCGGTCGAATATCATCAACACGATGATGCGCGGGATGCGGACTTTGAAGTGAATGGTGTGGACCATTTCCTCCTCGGGAATGCGGTCCGAGACGTCGCGCCAGCTCTCGAAGTCATGGGTGGCAAAGTTGTTGCCCGTCTCTGCGAAGACGACTTGCGCCTGCCGTTGGAAAAGCAGCGTAAACGCACGTTTTACGCTACAAATATTCACAGCTTGCCAGAGCCTGTTCAGCACTAGCACCGGATGGTCAAACGTTGCCTGCATAAGGGAACTACGCGGTTTTCCGGGAGTTTGATGCTGATCATAGCAAAAATCCGCACCCTGGCCCAGAATGCGGTGACGCTAACATCCGCCCTCAGGGGTGTCAAATGCGCTGGTTTGCCGCCCGGTGAACTGTAAAAATGTCCCAAGCAGGAGTCATTCACATCCTCTTGCTGCTTGTTGCCAAGCTGGTAGCGATAGGCTAGTTTTGCCGCCGCCTCTATGAAGCGCCCTCGCATTTTGTATCCCATTTTTCTGGCTGTCTGCCTTTGGAGTGCCACCCCGGTTTTTGCGGCGCAGGATCCTTCCGACATCTTTGTGCAGGCGTTGCTGGCCAGTCAATCAGGGGAAAAACTGGCTGCTGACGGCAAGACCCGGGAGGCGTTGGTGAAATTTCGCTTCGCCGCTGGTCTTCTCGATCAGATCAAGACCGATTCTCCGAAATGGCAGCCCCTAGTTCGCGAATATCGCTCTAAAAAGACGGCTGAGTTTATCGCCAATTTGGAATCTACCACCGTGCGCGACCAGACACTCGTGCCGGGGCCAATTTCTCCCACAGATGACACCCTGATTCCCGGTGCCACACCCAGTCGGCTGCCTACGCCGGAGCCGGTTCCCGATGAAACGCCCGCAGACATCGCCACCGGACCCGCTGGCAGCGCAGAGGCGGCGGAATTGCGGCGTCAGGTTTCCGAGGCCCGACTGGAAATCAAGCGCCTCCGGGCCATCAATAACGACCTCACCCAGAAATACGAGCTCACCTCGAGCAACCTGCGCGACGCGCTGAAAAAAGTGGACCAAAGCCGGGTCGCCGTTGCTGAGCTCCGCTCGCAGGTCGCCCAGGCTGAAGATCGTCTCCGCAGCGCGACCAACGCCCAGAAAAAGGACGATGCCGACATCGACACCCTCAAGAAAAACGTCGCTTCCCTCCAGCGCCAGCTCTCCGAGCGTTCCGCCGACGCAAACTTGGTCGAGGACGAAGCGAACGATCTTTCCAAGACCGTTACAGAAGCCAACCAGCGCGCCGTGGATGCCGGCAAGGGCCGAGACGCCGCCGTCAAAGAAAAACAGGACGCGCTCGAAGCCCGCGATACCGCCCTGGCCGATCTCCAGAAAACCCGCTTGGACAAGGCCGCCGCTGATCAAGCGATTGCCAGCAATGCCGATCTCACCGCGAAGCTGGATGCGGCGGAAAAACAAATCGCCGATTTGAACCAGCGTCCGCAAGCTACCGACGTGGCCGCACTGAAAACGCAAATCGTCGACATTCAAAAGCAACTCGCCGCCGCTCAGGACAAAACGAAGGCCGATGAGACGAATATCGAAGAACTCAAAGGCCAGCTGGAGACATCCAATAAAGCCCTCGAAGAGGCTCGTAAGAAGAGCGGCAACAGCGATGAAACCGTGCAGCTCAAGAGCGAGAATGACCTTCTTCACGGCATCGTCTTGCGCACCATCAAGGATCAAGTGAAACGCAACCAAGCCCGCGAAATCGTTGCCGAGGAACTCTCCCGCATCGAGGGAAAATCGCAGACTTTGCTGGAGCAGGTCGACGTGCTGGGAACGGCCACCCTCCAACTCACCGATGACGAAAGAAAACTTTTCAGGGAACCCGAGCTGGCCGCCCTCGATGCCACAAATCCAGGCCTGTCTGTGGAAATGACCCAGACGGATACGGACAACATTCGCCCCAAACTCCCCGCCAGCGGCAATGCCAAGTCTGGTGCCAGTCCTGTTGTTAGTAACGGGAAATCGGCTTCCGCCAACCCAACACCGAATCTCACTGTTCCGGACAAATATGCGTCGCTCGTCAGCCGCGCCAAATCCTTATTCGAGCAGGGCAAACTCGACGACGCCGAGCGCGCCTACAACGAAATTCTCAACGACGATCCCAACAATCTCTACGCCCTCTCCAACCTGGGTGTGGTCAACTACAAGGCTGGCAAACTCCCGCAGTCTGAGAAAGTTCTAACCAAGGCTGTGGCCATTGCGCCGAAAGATTTCTTTGTGAATTGCACGCTCGGCATCGTTTACTATCGCCAGGGTAAATTTGAGAAGGCCATCGAATCGCTCACGCAGGCCGTCACGCTCGATCCGAGCAGCGCCACCGCTCATAACTATCTCGGAATTGCCGCCAGCCAGAAGGGCTGGTTCGAGGCTGCTGTCAAGGAGTTGGAAAAAGCCACCACGCTCAATCCCAATTACCCCGATGCCTGGTTCAATCTTGCCGTCATCTACGCCACCAGCGAGCCGCCGTCCCTGGATAAAGGCCGCGAATGCTACCACAAGGCCGTGGAACTGGGAGCGCAGCCCGATCCTTCATTGGAAAAGCTTTTCAAGTGAGCCGCAGTTGACTGTTAGTAGGATCTAACCATGTCTGATGTGACGGCATTTGGGATTCGCGGCTACTTGATCGACGCCCCGAAGTTTGGATCTCTGCGCAGTTGGAGCGATGGCGCGCTAGTCATCGAGGATGGAAAAATCACCGATGTAGGCGATTACGACACGATCAAAAAAAAGTCGCGCCCGCAGAAGCTCCGCTGGCTGCACGGCCCGCACACGCTCATTATTCCCGGTCTCATCGACACCCACGCGCATCTCCCTCAATACCCCTCCGTTGCGAAGGCTGGCGGCGAATTACTCCCCTGGTTACGCCAGCACATTTTCCCGGTCGAAAAAGAATTTACCGGTGCCAAAGCACGGAAACAGTCCACGCAGTTTTTCGACGAAGTTGCGCGTCATGGGACGACTAGCATCGGACTCTTCACCACCATTTACGAGGACAGTTGCGATGCTGCCTTCGCCGCCGCCGAGAAGAAAGGCATCCGCGCCATCATCGGCAAAGTCATGATGGATGTCGGCTCCTACGGCTCCCTGCAACCGCGCAAAGTCGTCTCCATTTCATTGTTAGAAACCGAGCGCCTAGCAAAGAAATGGCACGGAAAAAACGAAGGTCTGCTCGACTACGCCGTGAGCCCACGGTTTGCTGTCAGCTGCTCCGAAAAAATGCTGCGCGGTGCCGCGGAAATAGCCGCCGAGTTCCATGCCTATGTGCAGACGCATCTCTCCGAGAATCTGGGCGAGATCGAAATGGTGCGCCATCTGTTTCCCAACAGCAAAGACTACACCGACGTTTACGATCAATACGGATTGTTAGGACCGAAAACCCTGCTCGGCCACGGCATCCATCTTTCCGAAAGGGAGACTAGAGTAATTGCCGAGAGACAGAGCCGCATCGCCCACTGTCCAACCTCCAATCTATTCCTCGGCAGTGGCATCATGCCTGTTAGTACTTGGCGCAAACGCGGCATTATTCTCGGGTTGGGTTCGGACGTGGCCGCCGGCCCCGAGATTAACATGTGGCAGGTCATGCGAGCGTCCGTCGAATCGCAGCGGGCCCGTTCCTTCTATGATAAAGACCTAACTCCGATCACCACGGCGGAGGCATTTCACCTCGCTACCGCCGGAGGCGCGGAAGCTCTCGGGAAACTTCCGAACATTGGCACACTGCATGCCGGAAAAGACGCCGACCTCGCTGTGCTCGACATCGCCAGCCTGCTGCCCTACCACAAGCTCACGCGGAGTGGTCCCGATCTGTCTCCAGAAGACCTTCTGGCTCTTTGCGTTTATCGCGCGAACGCCGGAAATGTGTTGGAGACTTTCGTGCGCGGACGTTCCATTTACCGGGCTCCTGAGCCTGTCCTTTTCTAATAACATGCACGATCCCATCGCACTCGCTTTGGCCGAAGACATCGGCAGTGGCGATCTCACCGCCCGCTACTTCATCGATCCCCAGGCGGAATCATCCGCGCGCATCTTCGTCAGGGAAACGGCCACGCTCGCCGGAATTGCAGCAGCCGTTGAAACATTTCGTCAGGTGGACTCCAATCTAACCGTGAAGCCACAACGCACGGATGGCGACCATCTGGAAAGCGGCGACACCGTTCTAACCATTCAGGGGAAAACCGCGGCCATTCTAACAGCGGAACGCGTCGCGCTAAATTTTCTCCAACGCCTTTCCGGCATCGCCACGCTCACACAACGCTATGTTCTGGCCATCGCTGGAACCAATGCCCGCATCCTCGACACGAGAAAAACCACGCCCGGACTTCGGATGTTAGAAAAAGCAGCCGTCAAGGCGGGAGGTGGAACCAACCACCGCATTGGCCTTTACGACATGGTAATGGTGAAGGATAACCATCTGCTGTCCGATCCTGACGTGACGCATCTCCAGTCGGCCATTCATCGCTTCAAGGCAGCGCATCCTAACATTCGCATCGAACTCGAGGCCGACAACCTCGGTCAGGTTGCGGCGTTTCTAACTTTGAACCAAGTGGACGTCATCCTGCTCGACAACATGACGCCGGACGAGTTACGCACCGCAGTCCAACTCAACGCCGGGCGCGTCCTGCTGGAGGCAAGCGGAGGGGTCAATCTGGAAACCATCGCCGCCATCGCCGCCACCGGGGTCGATTTCATTTCCGTTGGGGCACTGACCCATTCCGCCCGCGCTGTTGATTTTTCACTGGAACTAACATGACTTCCGAAGAAATCAGCGCATTACTAACCAGCCGCGTGATCGGTCGACCTGTGCAGATCCATCAGGAGGTCACCTCGACCAACGATCTCGCGTTGCAATGGGGAAACCAGGGCGCTGCCGAAGGTCTAGCCATTTTTGCAGAGACGCAGACAAAAGGCAGGGGGCGTCTGGGCAGATGCTGGGAATCTCATCCGGGTCAGAGTCTAACCTTCTCCGTGCTGTTGCGCCCGCGCTGGCCCAATGTCTCGCGTATCAGCCTGGTCGCTGCCGTGGCCGTAGCGCGTGTTTTGGAGCGACTAACATTGTATTCAGTCGGCATCAAATGGCCGAACGACATTCACATAGCTGGAAAAAAAGTCGCTGGGATTCTATGCGAGGCTGACAGTGAGCAGATCGTCCTCGGCATCGGTCTGAACGTCTCGCAAACCGCGCTCGATTTCCCCGAGGGACTGCGTGAGCGAGCCGGATCCGTGGCCATGTTTTCCAAAACGTCTGTGAGTCGAATCGAACTCGCCGCTTCGCTCTTAGACGAACTGGACACGATTTATCTAACATTGCCCGAAGGATTCGACCTCATCATCGCCGAGTGCGAACGACGTAGTGTGCTGTTGGAAAAACCCATCGCTGTAGAGCTTGGAGACCATCATATAACTGGAGTTGTGACGGGATTTGACTCTTGCGGCGGATTGAGAGTGCGGCAAATGTCCGGCGTGGAAACGATCATTTCTTCTGGCGAAGTCACCCTGCTAAAATCATGAGTACCTGCCTGGTTACCTGCGGGCCCGCTTCCACTCGGATCGACGCCGTTCGCCGGATCACGAATTTTTCCACCGGTAAGCTGGGAACACAGTTGGCGGAGGCGCTGCTGGAAGCAGGCCACGAGGTGATCTGCCTCCGTGGCGAGGGCGCGACTTTTCGGCCTCCCGTGGGAATGGAAGTGGAATCATTTTTTTCCAATGACGACCTCCTAACCATTCTTCGAAGCATCGCCAACAGCCGAAAGGTTGATCTGGTTTTCCATGCGGCGGCCCTCGCAGATTTTGAAGTGGCATCCATTACTGACGGCGACGGCCGGGCACTGTTAGAAGAGAAAATTACGAGTTCCATATCCATGTTAAACATCCGGATGGAACCCGCTGGCAAGATCATCGGCAAGTTGCGCGGGCTTTTTCCGCAGGCCCGGATTACCGGTTGGAAATACGAACTGACGGGAACCAGTGGTGACGCTTTGCTAAAAGCGTTCCTGCAAATGGAGGAATGCCAGACCGACGCATGCGTTTTAAATGGAGCCGCATTTGGTTCAGGATTCGCGCATCTAACTAAAGATTCCCGGCGTGATTTCTCTGGCAAACTAGAGCTGGCGAATTTTCTAGCGGCTAACATTCCTAGATAAGCGTTTACAATTCGGGGCTTGGCCAGTAACCAACCATTTATGGAAGCAAAATTGCAGCGTGTCATGAAGATAGCGTTAGTTGTTCTGGTGCTGGCGATATTGAGGCCGTGTCTTAAGGCCCATGACTATTGGCTGGAGGCAGATCGAACCCGGCTCTCCCCTCAGGAGACGGCGGTGGTGAGGCTGATGTTTGGCAAGAACTTTGCGGAGGGACAAGAGAGGCCCTTGCAAGTCGCGCGAACGGCGGATTTCCGGGACTATGGCCAGTCGCGACAATTCGGGAATTTGCTTTTACATCGGACTGACAACAGTGTGCCGGCCTGTATGTTTAAGCTGCGCCGCGAAGGCACAGTGTTAGTCACAATGGAGCGAACGGCCGCCACGATACGTTTTGGCCGGAAGAAATATCTGGAGTATGCCGCGCGAGAGGGAAGCGTGATCGAGGAAAAGGATCTGCCGTCCACCAAGAAAACAGTCTGCGAAACCTACACGCGTTATCTGAAGACATTGCTGCAAGCAGGAGACGATGTTAACAAGAGCGCAACCAAAGTTGTTGGGCAGAAGTTTGAGATTATTCCTAAAGAAAATCCCTATTTGACTGGCATGCCCAGCTTGAAGTTCAAGGTTCTGTTTGAAGGCCGGCCCGCGTCTGGGATGAAGGTGACAGCGATCCATAGAGTCGATGGGAAGTTAACCAGTGCTACTGCGATCACCGATGACAAGGGCGTTTGCGAATTCCCCATTGAACAGACAGGAAGCTGGTTGATTCGCACGGTGAGGATCGTGCCCGATGCGCCCGTCGAAGGCTTGCAGACAAACTATCATAGCTACTGGGCCAGCCTCACGTTTGGTTACTAACCTTACAGGGCAAAGATACTGACATGCACTGCACTGGAATAGACCGCGTGATCATAAATGCGATCCACCGGCGCGATGCCAGCGGTTGTTAGAAGTTGGGTGGCATACTCCAGAACTTTCACCTCGCGTAAGGCATATGGTGAATGATGAACGCGTCCAGTATAGAGGCGGTCCGACTTTGCGTCATGGCTGTAGAGCAGATAGCGCTCAACCAGAAAAAAATCGAGCGAGCCCGGCACAGCCAGACGTTCCGGACCGATGGGTTGATAAACAAAATGATCCGGGTCTAACTCGCCTCTTTGCGACCAGTAATCTACTGTCGCTGGCGTCGCCCGTGCGCGCATTTTGGCGTGGAAATAGGGCAGCTTGAAAAAGGTGCGAGCCAGCCAGACAGCCGTGGCGTTACTAGCATCGAGCGAAAAAAACCACACTCCGGGAGTTCCATCGCTATCATGAACGTAAGTTCTCACATTCAACTCCAGAAAGTTCGACAAGCCGGGGACGGGCGGACACCACACGGGTCGGACTCCGCACATGAAAAACGGCACGATTCCGACCCAAGCTGCGCCGTCGAACGTGTCGATGGTCAGCCTCGGCGGCAGCAACCGCTGGATTTCAGATGGATCGTATTTCCAATGTAGAAAAAGCAGTTCGCGCCAGCTTTGTCGCATTACCACGCGAGTCGCGGGGCGTTCGCGGAGGGCGAGACGCTGTTCGGTGGTGGGCACCCTTTGACTATTGGTGCATCTGCCGCGAATATCCACGCTCCATTTTTTTCCCATGCTCACCGTATCCAAACTCTCCAAATCCTACGGAGGCCGCACGCTTTTCCAAGACGCCTCGCTCCAAGTCAACACTGGCGAACGCATCGGTCTCGTCGGTCCGAATGGTGCAGGCAAATCCACTCTCATTTCGCTCATCATGGGGGAAACCTCGCCCGACGAAGGCAGCGTGAGCTTCGATAAACGCGCCACGCTCGGCTTCCTCCCCCAGGAAACCGCCCCCGTCGGAGACGAGACCGTCCTCGAAGTCGCCATGTCGCACAACGTCGATCCCGACGATTACCAGATGGAGCCGAAGGCAAAACGCATCCTTCACGGACTTGCCTTTCGCGAAAGCGATTTCGACCGTCCGGCGCGGCACCTCAGTGGCGGCTGGGTGATGCGCGCCCACCTCGCGCGACTGCTGGTGCAGGAGCCGGATTTGCTGATTCTCGACGAACCGACGAACCATCTCGATCTCGAAACACTCGTCTGGTTTCGCGACTATTTGAGCCGTTACCCCGGCGCCATCGTCGTCATTTCGCATGATCGCGACTTCCTCGACCGCCTTGTCGGCTCCATCGTCGAGATCAAACATTCGCGCCTCACCCGCTGGAAAGGCAACTACACCAGCTACGTCGGCCAGAGCATCGCCCGCGACGAACAACTCCTCTCCGCCTACAAAAATCAGCAGAAAGAAATCGAGACCCTACAGCGTTTCGCCGACCGTTTCCGCGCCAAGGCCAGCAAAGCCTCCCAAGCTCAGAGCAAACTCAAACAAATCGACCGCATGGAGAAAATCGAGGCCCCCGTCGCCGCCGGTAAATCCATCGGCTTCCGCTTCCCTGCACCTCCGAAAAGTGGGCAAAAAGTCATCAGCATGACCGGCGTTGACCACGCTTACGGCGAATCCGTTGTCTATCGCGGCCTCGATTACACCGTCGAAAAAGGCCAGCGCACCGTCTTTTGTGGACCGAACGGAGCGGGAAAATCCACCCTCCTCAAGCTCCTCGCCGGCGTCATGGACATCCAGAGCGGCACCCGCGAACTCGGCCACAACGTCAAACCCGGCTACTTCTCGCAAAACCGCGTCGAGATGCTCAACATGAAGCACACCGTCCTCCAATCCGTGCAGGATATGGACCACCCCGTCTCCGACGAAATCGCCCGCACCGTCCTCGGCAGCTTCCTCTTTCGCGGCGACGACGTCTTCAAGCCCGTCGCCGTCCTCAGCGGTGGAGAAAAAAGCCGCCTCGCCCTCGTTAAACTCCTCCTCGATCCACCGAATCTCCTCCTCATGGACGAGCCCACCACCCACCTCGACATCGCCAGCATCGACGCCGTCATCGAGGCGCTCAAGCAATACGAGGGCACCCTCCTTTTCATCAGCCACGACGTCTATTTCATCCGCCAACTCGCCACCAGCGTCCTCCATATCCACAGCGGCGCGATCAAAGCCTACCCCGGCGACTACCAGTATTTCCTCGATAAAACCAACGCCCTCACCGAGCGCGCCGGCCTCACCTCGGGCCGCCCCATGGAACACGCCCCCGTCGCCAGCACCGCCCCCGTCGTCGCCAAGGGACTCTCCATGCGCGAAGTCCGCGAGGCCCGTAAAATCGCCCAAGCCGAACGCGCCGCCGCCAACGCCATCCGCCGCGCCGCCGAAAAAGAAGTCGCCGCATTAGAGGCGGAAGTCATTTCATTAGAGAAACAGCAAACCGAACTCACCGAAAAGCTCAACTCCACCGACGCCCAAAACGACTCAAGCCTCGCCTTCCGCCTCAACCGCGAACTGATGAACGTCAGCACCAGCTTGGAACGCGCCAGCGCAAAATGGGAAACCGCCGCCGAGATCCTCGGCAAAAAAGAAGTGCCAGTGGAGTAGAGGATCGCTGCCTTCAGCTGGGCAATCGTGAGCGACCCATGGCTTTCCGGTTTATTCTTGCAAGACCCGGAGAAGTTTGCGCGAGATGTAAACTAATTCTTGCTCCACCCAAACTAATTCTTGCTCGACGTAAGGATTGGCAAGCTCCACCCAAAGACATTTTCGCAAAACCCAAAGGTGGACAAGGCCGGCCCAAACTAATTTGTGGGACATCCAAGAACCTTGGAGCTCGTCCCAAGCTGGTTTTTGCCGCCTGAGTTATGATTTTTGCACGAACCGGGCGTTACCAAGTATACTTGACCGTGTAGGTGAGGACTTTTTCGCCGTCTTTGTCGATGGTGACGGGGAAGTGGATGGTATTGCTGTCCTGCTTCACGAATTTGTCGCTGCTCTCGGTGATCTCCCATTGGTTCCAGCGGTAGAGCGTTTCTTTGACGATGACTTCGACTGGCGCGTCTTTGTGGTTGCGGACTTTGATCTCGAAAGTCTCGGTGGCGACGTGGCGGTTTTGATTATACTTGAAATCGGTTCGTTTGCGCTCGCCGACGATGTCGAAGGCGTCGCCAGTGGTGATGCGGATGGTTTCGTTTTTCGGTGTGTGATCGATCTCGTCCTCGCCGACGAATTCGAGGGAGTTATCCGCCGGGTCACGTTTGGAGATGCGGATTTTTCCTTTCGGCAAAGCCATGCCGAGTTGGTTGTCCTTGGAGTTTTTGATCTCGAAGAAGACTTTCACTTTTTTGTTGGCAGCCTCGGAGCCGAAATCCTCGCTCATTTGCAAACCGCCGTAGAAACGCATCTGCGGCTGGCCGTCGTAAAGGTAGATTTTTTTCAGCGGGATGGAGTTCGCGCTGAGGAGTTCGATTTGTTTGGTCTGGCTGTCGGCGACGGTGGCGGGTCGTCCGAGGGTGTAGAGGTGGTATTCGAAGAAGGATTTCTCGGCGAAGCCATCTTCGGCTTCCATCGCTGGAGCGGCCACTGCCATTACCCTGCTTTTAGACATTTCCTGCGGTGGCTGCACCCGGTGGACATCGCCCGCTACGAGTTTCAGTCTGGCCTCTTTGTAAGTGGCGCCGGATTGGTTGTTGATCGTGACCCAGCCGCCGAGGTCGGCCTGCGTTTCGTCGCCATTGAGGACGAGGTTGTAATCGGCGGTCCAACTGATGCCCTGCGTCTGGTAGGCGATCTCGACGGTCTGGTCGCCGGGCTTGTCGGTGGCGACTTTCCAGACGAGCGACGGGCGGGTGATGAGTCCGTCGGGCAGGGAGCCGAATTGGATATCGACGACGTTTTGCGGGCGCTGGATCATGGCGAGGCCTTTCTCACCACCTTGGTTGAGGACGATTTGAGCGGGGTCGAAGCTCTGTAATTTTCCGGTGTAAATCGCGCCGCCAGCGGTCTTCACGGTGATGTCGCGGTCGATGTATTTTTCGAGAAGTTTATCGGCGGAAACGAGATCGTATTCGTAGTTTTGCTCCAGCACCTTAGCGTCGGGATCGGTCAGCGAAAGAAAATGCACGCTGGTGGGATCGATTTGTTTGGCGACATCCTGGAAGCGAACGCTTCCGTCGGTGATGGCAAGCTGGCGTGTCTCTCGGACGACGCCAAAGTTTTGGTTGTAAATCGTGAGGGCGACGACGGGAGCCTTGTCAGCAGCGGAGGTAATGCTGAGGGACGCGATAAGAGCGAGCAGAATTTTCATGGGGAGAGAATATGTGGGGCGGGTGTTAGGGTTAATACTCACTCACATGAGGCGTGAAAGCGATCATCGGTCCGATCGGCACAATGCGGGTGGGATTGATATCGATGTGAGTCTGATAGTAATGGCGCTTAATATGGTCGAAGTCGACCGTTTCAGCGACGCCGTTCTGCTGGTAACGTTAACTTGGGTCAGTCCCTATTTGAAGGCGTAAAAAAAGCCGCGCTGATAAACAGCGCGGCTTTATTTAAAACGATTCGAGTTTCAGTCGAATCAAGGTTTCGGAACGGGCGCGCCAGCTTCTGGCTTTGGATGATTTTTCCAATCTTTTTTCATGGCTTCCCATTTGGTCTGCTGCTCGGGAGTCAGCACCGCTTTGACGGCTGCCTCGACTTCGCTACGAGCCGCTTCCCTCTTGGCGATGTCTTTAGCAGAGGGCTCGGTGCCTTTGTTGGCTTTATGTTGACCGTGCATTTTGGCCATCTCGTTGTTGAAAATCTCCCGGATTTTGGCCTCTTGATCGGCAGAGAGTCCGAGGGCTTGCTTCATATGGGCGAGGCGTTCCTCGGGATTATGTTTACCTTGATGGCCTTCATGACCATCGTGGTGGCCATGTTCTTTTTCGCCGGGCTGGCTTTCGGGTCCAAACTTGGGGGGAGCTCCAGGTGTGGCGCTGGCTGCGGGGGTATCGGTTTGCGCTTGAAGCGGTGACTGGATGAACAACGTGGTCGCCGTTAGGCAGGTGGTGATGAGGAGTGATTTGAGTTTCATAATATTGTTAACAGTAACATCCCTAGAAACTCGGCAGCCCCGCAGAAGTTGCGAAAATAATTCTACTCCGCGAGCCAGGCCGGCATCTGGGCTGCCCAATAAGTGATAATCAGATCCGCACCCGCGCGACGAAAAGCTGTCATCGTTTCCAGCACCACTCGCTTTTCGTCGAGCCAGCCATTGGCAGCGGCTGCCTTCACCATGGCATACTCGCCACTGACATTATAAACGGCTGTCGGACGCTGAAATTTTTCCTTCACGCGCCAGAGAATGTCGAGGTAGGACAGGCCGGGTTTAACCATCACGATGTCGGCTCCCTCAACAATATCCAACTCGGTTTCGCGAAGAGCCTCGAGTGCATTCGCCGGATCCATCTGGTAACTGCGTCGGTCGCAAAAAAGTGGGGCGCTTTCAGCGGCCTCGCGAAACGGACCATACATCGCAGAACAAAATTTCGCCGCATAACTCATGATCGGAAGATGCTCGAAATGAGCAGCATCCAACGCGCGGCGAATGGCTCCGATGCGACCGTCCATCATGTCACTCGGAGCGATCAAATCAGCTCCAGCCTGCGCGTGAGAAACGGCGACCTTGGCCAAAATCTCGACTGATTCATCATTCAAAATTGAAAACGTTCCGTGGTTTTCATGAATGATGCCGCAGTGTCCGTGCGACATGTATTCGCAGAGGCAAACATCGGTAATGACGAACATTTCCGGCACCACTTTTTTGATGGTTAGCACGGTTTTTTGAACCACACCATCCGCTGCAAAAGCGCCTGAGGCTCTAGTGTTTTTTTCGGCGGGAATCCCAAAAATCAACACGCTGCAGACGCCGGCGTTCGCCAACGATTCGACTTCCATTTCGATCTCGCTCAACGGGATTTGAAAAATTCCCGGCATACTGGCGATCGGCTTTCGCACACTCACATTTTCGGAGACGAAAATTGGCTGGATGAACTGATTAGCCGAGAGCCGCGTTTCACAAATCATCTCGCGCAAAACGCCATTTTTCCGCATACGCCGCGGACGCTGGATTAGTGATAACATGAGCTACTTATACGCGACGACCTGTCGTGCTCAAGGTGCGACTTCCAGTGTTGTAGGTTGCGTTGCCTCCCTATACGACGGCAGCACAATCAAACCGCCCAATCCCCAAGCCATGGTCAGCAAGGCTCCGGCCAAAGAAACCAAAACGGCATAAGCTGGCTTGACGTGACATAAGTTTCCCAACAGCACCGTGAAAAGATGCTCGCGGATTCCAAACCCACCTACGCTGAGAGGTAGTGCAGCAATGATGTCCACAGTCGGCATAAACGCCAGAAAGTCCAGGACCGGAACCTCCACTGCAAAGGCGCGGGCCGAGCAGTAAAACGTCATGAAATAAGCCACGAACATAAAAACCGATACGCCGGCCGCCATCAGTGCCTGTCGCCAGTGCCCGATGTATTGCCTATATGCAGCTTCCAACTCCAACATCCGCGACCTGCCCGGCCCCCATGCGGGGATGTATTTAGCAACGCCAATGGATGCAACCAATAAAGAGATGGCAAAGAGAAACGCGATCGAGAGCAGATAAACGATGATCACTCTGGTCAGGCCTGCCACGGTGGGATCCTGCCGCAGCCATTCAAGTCGTGGTGTTATGAAAAGCAGCGAGCAGAAGATCAGGGCAATGATCCCGCTCATGCGGTCCATGGCGACTGACATGAGGGCCAGAGATTTCTTATGACCTCTCGCAGCCAACCAGATCACTTTCACCGCATCACCGCCAACCGCTCCGAGGAGAAAACTATTAAAAAACAAACCCACCAGCCCGATGCGAAAAACGTCTCGAGTGGTCACTTGAAGGCCAAGTATTCTAATAAAAATTCCCCACCGAAACAGACCTAGAAAATTCCCCACGCCTGCAATCAGCAGTCCCGCAACCAGCCAGCCCGGATGCGCCTGGGTGACGACTTCAATAAATTGGGCACGAAGATCGCGCCTGCGAAACAACCACAGTAACAATCCGAAGCTCACCAAAACTTGAAAAATAGGGAGGAGTTTTTTTTTCATTGGGAAAGAGCGCTATCTGCAGAACTTCGAAGAATAAAAAACAAACCAAGCGGAGTTATTTCACCCGCCAGATTCTTCTTTGATTGGAAACCCAGCGGCCGGTGATTTCTACATTAGTAGGGTCGGCACCCGCAGCCCATGGGGAAAAGGCGGGAAGAATCCAGCCGGTTGGCGTGCGGCAAAGGGCTGGCAGATTGTGATGAAGCCCGGCCTGATCCGTAAAGGTATATGCAGGATGAAGATGACCGCTAAAAACCATGTCGCCCGGTTTCAGTTCCACCGTTTCATGACCATGATGGAAAAGCTGGCTGCCATTGCGCCAATAATCCTCCAGCGACAATGTTTTAAGACGCCGGTCGTGATTACCCCGGATCAAAATGAGCCGCGGGATAGACTCTGCAATTTTGGAAAGCCATTGCTTGAATGGGGGTGTAGCGGCGGAAGTATGCACCAAATCTCCCAAGAAGAGGACGGTTTGCGGACAGTAATCAAAAACCAGCGACGCGAGACATTGCTCGATTTGATCCATTCCTCTATTTGGAAAAAGCGCACCAGAGGCACGCTGGCTTAGTTCGTAGCCGTAGTGCAAATCGGCAATGGCCAACCATCGTTCCTTGCAATGGAAAAGGGCAAGACGTGAGTCAAAACAGAGATTTTCGGCGACAAGAATGCTGCAGGGCATGAAAACGTGGGTGACGTTTATGGTTCGCCTATTTTGAGCTGTTTTTCCAGTGTGGCTCGCAGAATTTCAAATTCCTCACTGGAGAGTGCTGGCAAAAAAACTTCGCCGTTTTCGATTCGCACTGTGATTTTCGAGAAAGGCAGTGGGATGTGAAAGCGGTCCCAACTTTTGAGGCGCAAACTATTGGAAAACGTGATGTGTGTTTTGAGAATGGCAGCGCCGGTTTTTTGCGCGAGGAGTACAACGCCGGGATTTAGCGTGTAAAGGGGACCGCGAGGCCCGTCTGGAGTGATAATTAAAGTGCGTCCGGCGCGGAAGTGCTCGCGGAGTTCAAGCAAGGCTGCGGCACCGCGTTTTTTGCTGGAGCCGCGAACGGACTGAAGTCCGAACCGATGCATGATTTGCGCAAGGAGTTCGCCATCCCGGCTGGGACTAGTCAAAACTGTCATAGGAACGAGCGCAGTCCGTGGAAAACCGGCGATCAGCAGGCCCAGAATGCGGTTGTGCCAGGCGATGCAAATGGCTGGACCGGCTGGTGGACCTGACAGAAATCCGTTGGGGTCCTCAATTTTTACCCGAATCGTCATGGCTATCAGTCGAATGCAACTCGCTATCA
The DNA here is from genome assembly GCA_038230215.1 of Chthoniobacterales bacterium. Taxonomy (GTDB): domain Bacteria; phylum Verrucomicrobiota; class Verrucomicrobiia; order Chthoniobacterales; family DASVRZ01; genus DASVRZ01. The sequence continues at coordinate 292,328 of JBBRNR010000005.1, forward strand.
GACCGGCGACGCGCTTTTCCGGCAGTCGAATTTTCATTCAGGTTCCATCTTCCAGCGAAGAGCCTTTGGTACTGGCAGACCAAGTTGATCAAGGATGCGATGAACCACCGTATCCGCCAGTGCATCGAATGTTTCCGGTCGGCTGTAGAACGATGGCATCGCAGGCAAAACTACCGCGCCAGCTTCCATAACGCTCACTACATTGCGGGCATGGATCAGGTTCCAGGGAGTTTCCCGAGGAACGAGGATCAATTTGCGACGTTCTTTCAAAAAAACATCGGCTGCACGAAGGATAAGACTCTCACTGGTTCCGTGCGCGATCCGGCTTAAAGTTCCCATGGAGCAGGGGATGACCACCATGCCGTCGAAAAGGGAGGACCCGCTGGCGAACGGCACATTCATGGTCTTGTCCGAATGCTGCACAACTCCTGCCGGGATGCGCAATGACCCGATTTCCTCGTTAATGACCTGCCGAGAATATGAGCTGAGAACGAGATGAGCCTCGTTTACTGCACAGTCGATTTGATCCAGAAGACGTTGGAGGTAAATGGAACCCGATGCACCAGTGGCAGCTATGACCAGTTTCATAATTCTAGCGGTTTGGGATAAGTAGAGAGGAGTTTGATTCCCTTCTCCGTGATTGTGACAACGTCCTCGTGGCGAACACCACCCAAGCCATAATAATAAAGGCCGGGTTCCACCGTCATGACCTGACCAGGTTGAAATACTGTGCGCGCGAAGCGCGGTATTTCGTGAATTTCCAAACCCAAGCCGTGACCTGTGCCGTGGAAAAAACCACACCAACGATCATTCCGCTGCTCAGTAGGGTATCCGCTTTTAGTGAAGAAGGCTTTCACTTCATTGTGGAGGTCTGCACCGTTGATGCCGGGTTTCATTGCGTTGAGGGCGTGCTTTTGTCCTTCGAGGGCGACGGTCCAAAGCTGACGTTGCGCCTCGCTGGCACGACCGCGAATAACAGTGCGAGTCATGTCTCCAAAATACCCAGTTTTTGCGTCGCGCGGGAAGATGTCCAGAATGATCAGGCTGTTCGCCTTAAGGGGGCCGCTGCCGCGCTCGTGGGGGTCGCAAGCTTGGTTTCCACCAGCGACTATCGTATTGGCAGGCAGGCCGCCAGCATGCAGAATGGCGCTGTCGATCTCGGCCCGAAGAATTTCCGAGGTGAGTTTTTTTCCACTCCAATGTAGTGAGTTTGACTTTCCGATTTGACTAGCCCTCAGCACTTCCATCCCCCGAGTCATTCCAGTTTGAGTGATATGAAGGACTTGCTGGAGGAGTTTGAGTTCTGCCGCAGATTTGAATTCTCGTTCAGGGTAAAACAAGCCGCCCTGCACGTTTAGGATCATCCCCTGATCATTTAGAAAGTGCGCCAAGCCCAACGGAAAATCCTCCGGTACAAGAGCATTTTTCACACGCCGCATTTTTAGAAAACCCGCTACGGATTCCCGCAAATCAGTTTCTGGTCCGCTGGGACGCAACTTTTTATTAAGCGTGGAAAGGGCCACGATTTCATCTACTTGAGCTTCCCTTTTTCCACGGTCAATCTCCAGATCGTTAAGCACTAGAGTTCGTTTGCCTCTTTGCTCCAGAAAAATAACCGGATCGCTGACTAGAAATTTTGTTACGTAGCGCAGATCGGCGGAGGATTCACTGGAAGCGACAATGAGACGATTTAGAGTCTGGGCCATTTTCCCCAATTTAGCTACAACACATCCCACTTCCAAGGGTTAAACGTAGATACTGCGCATGACGAATCCATTTCGATCCCTAGCCTTTCTTGTTTGTTTTGTGGCGGTGGGATGTTCCCCCAATAGAAAGTTAATGGAAGCGCAACCGGTGCCAGTTGAGGTTACTCGAGTTTCGCAAGAAACTGTGCCGATCGATCTGCCAGCCATTGGTTCGGCGCAGGCGTTGGCGACAGTACAACTTAAGGCCCGCGTGCTTGGGGAGATTACGAAAGTGCATTTTGCAGAAGGGGCGTTGGTGCAGCAAGGCGATGTGCTTTTTTCCATTGATTCAAGGCCGTTCGATGTTGCAATTGACCGTGCGCAGGCCAACTTGGAATCCACGCAGGTCAACGCGGCCAATGCAGAATTACAGCTCGGACGTTATTCATCTTTGACCGGCCAGGGTGCGGCTTCCAAGGAACAATTGGCCCAGTATCGGACGGCGGCTAATTCGCTCAAAGCCGATTTGCAGGCCCGTCAGGCCGATCTGGATGAGGCTAAACTCTCCCGCGAATGGACGGAAGTAAAATCGCCTATAACTGGGCGGATTGGAGCTGCGCTCTTCAAGGAAGGTAACATCGTACAAGCGAACACCGACATGCTGGCTGTCATCAATCAGATCCAGCCGATCCATGTGACGTTTTCTCTGCCCGAAAGTGATTTGCCGGAGGTTCGTGATGCTGCGCAAAAAGGTTCTCTCACCGTGATTGTCAGGAATTCTCAAACCAACTCGGAACTTGGCCGCGGTTCGCTGGATTTCATCGACAACATGGTAGATCGCGACACCGGCACCATCGCTTTGAAAGCCAGGCTGACAAACGAGCAGGAGAAAATCTGGCCCGGTCAATTTGTCGATGTGGTGCTGCGTTTAACCGAGGAAAAAAACTGCATAGTGGTGCCCACAGCAGCTATTATGGATGCTCCGGACGGCTCCCAAGTTTTCGTGGTAGAAGAGAACAAGGCACTGCTCCGCAAGGTGGAAGTCAGCCGCACTTACGGAAATCTCACCGTCGTGCATAGCGGATTGAAAGCTGGCGAAATAATTATTTCCAGTGGACAGCTTCGCGTGAGTCCGGGTGTCAAGGTGACACCCCGGGAGACCGCCATTCCGGCGGAAGTACCGGTCTTGGGAACCACCCCCGCGACGACCAACTCCTAGTTCACAGCACTGATGAACCTGACTGCTCTCTTTGTCCGACGTCCCATCGCCACGACTTTGCTGATGCTGGCCATTCTGGGATTTGGATTGCTGTCGTACGTAAAACTGCCCGTCAGCGATCTACCTAGTGTTGATTTTCCGACCATTAGCGTCTCAGCTAATCTTCCCGGAGCAAGCCCTGAGACAATGGCCTCGTCCGTTGCGACGCCGTTGGAAAAGCAGTTTTCCGCCATACCCGGAATCGATTCCATGACGTCTTCCAGTGTGCTGGGAGGAACGACAATAACAATCCAGTTTAGTCTTTCTCGCAATATCGATGCAGCCGCGCAGGATGTGCAATCAGCCATCTCCCAGGCCCAGCGCGACCTGCCTGCGGACCTTACAAGCCCGCCTTCCTATCGTAAAGTAAACCCGGCCGATTTCCCGGTTTTGCTGCTTGCGGCGTACTCGGAAACCCTCCCGCTCACCAAGGTCAATGAATATGCCGAGACTCTGGTCAGCCAGCGGCTTTCAACTGTGTCCGGGGTGGCGCAGGTGGATGTTTATGGAGAGCAAAAATTTGCCGTCCGCGTGGAACTCGACCCGCGTCAGCTCGCCACACGCGGACTAGCTCTGGATACAATTGAGCAGTCGATCCGCGGCGGAAACTCGAACGTGGCGACTGGCGAGTTGGACGCCGGCGTGAAATCCCGAACGATTAAAACCAACGGACAGCTCACCACAGCGGGCCAATACCGTAAGTTGATTGTCGCTTATCGTGGCGGACTTCCAGTGCGGTTGGAGGAAGTGGCCCATGTTTCAGACGGAGTTGAGAACGATAAAAATCTCAGTTGGTATAACAAAACCCGGGGCATTGTTCTTGCCGTGCAACGCCAGCCAGGTGCCAATACTGTGCAGCTCATCGATCAAATCCGCACGCTTCTGCCGATCTTTCAAAAACAGCTTCCTGCCGGAGTCCATCTGGAGATCCTCCAAGACCGGTCCATTACTATTCGTGAGTCACTTCACGATGTGCAATTTACGCTCGCTCTCGCCATTGTTTTGGTGGTCCTTGTCATTTTTCTTTTTCTGCGCAACCTGCGCGCGACCCTCATTCCCAGCGTCGCCATCCCGCTGTCCATAATTGGAACTTTCGCGGTGATGTATTTGCTGGGATTCAGCATGAATAACTTTTCACTCATGGCTGTCATTCTGGCGGTGGGTTTTGTGGTGGATGATGCCATCGTAGTCTTGGAAAATATTGCGCGCTACATTGAGCAGGGAGACTCACCAACGGAAGCCGCATTGAAGGGCGGCCAGGAGATTGGGTTTACAATTTTGTCCATGACGCTCTCGCTAGCCGCTGTTTTTATTCCCGTGCTTTTCATGGGGGGGATTTTGGGGCGTTTGCTGAACGAATTTGCCGTGACAATCGGTGTCGCCATACTCCTGTCGGGATTTATTTCCCTCTCGCTGACGCCGATGTTGTGCAGCCGTTTTTTAAAACCACACCAAAATAACCAAACACACAACCGACTCTATAACTGGTTCGAAAAAATGTTCGAGGGTCTCGTTATCCGTTACGAAACGACATTGCACTGGGCCTTCAAACACCAGAGGACCGTTGCCAGTATTGCAATCTTGATGGCACTCGCCACAGCCTGGCTATTCACGCTGGTGCCGAAAGGGTTTCTTCCAATCGAAGACACCGGTCGGATCACGATTTCCACTGAAGCGGAACAAGGCGTTTCCTTTGAGAAGCTGATCGAATTGCAGCAGCAGGCGGCTGACATTGTGGGCCGCAATCCGGCGGTAGCCGCCTACCTTTCACGCATCGGCAGCGGTTCCGGCGGGTCTGTGAATACCGGTCGTTTCATCATCACCCTGAAAGATCGCCATGAGCGTCCTAAGGTTGATGAAATTATTCGTCAGATGCGCAAGGAATTTTCCGGTATCGTTGGGCTCAAAGTATTCCCGCAGAATCCGTCCACGATTCGGATTGGCGGTGCTCAAACGAAGAGTCTTTATCAATTTACACTCTTCGGCCCCGACCTGGCCCAGCTTTACGGTGCCGCCGGAAAAATGGAAGCCGCCATGCGCCAGATTCGTGGTCTGGTCGATGTCACAACTGATCTACAAATTTCCAGCCCGCAGGTTCTGGTTTCCATCGACCGTGATCGCGCCGCGACACTGGGGGTAAGTGCCGCACAGATCGAAACCACTCTTGGCAGCGCATATGGAGCGCGACAAATTTCTACGATTTACACCCCGAATGACCAATACCGCGTAATCCTCGAGTTTGCCGATCCATACAAACGGGACGCCGTCGATCTAACTCGGCTGTATGTGAACTCCACCAGTGGCCGCCTGATTCCGCTCAGCGCGTTCACGCAACTTCGGACACAAGTGGGGCCGCTCTCGGTGCAGCATCTCGGGCAATTGCCAGCCGTCACACTGTCATTTGACTTGGGTCCTGGCGTTTCCTTGGGAGACGTAGTGCCTAAGATAGAACGTGCAGCCAGTCAACAACTCGACCCGCAGATCAGCAGTCAATTCCAAGGCACGGCCCAGGCATTTACCAGCTCTCTGAGCGGACTTGGATTGTTATTACTCGCCGCATTTCTGCTCATTTACATCATCCTGGGAATCTTATATGAAAGTTTCATCCATCCCATTACGATCCTGTCGGGGTTGCCGTCTGCAGGTTTCGGAGCACTCCTGACGCTGTTGATTTTTCGTGCGGAGCTAAACGTTTATGGCTTCGTCGGGCTCCTCATGCTCATCGGCATTGTGAAGAAAAATGCCATTATGATGATCGACTTCGCACTCGATGCGCAGCGCAACGGGCACAAAGCACCCTCCGACGCCATTTTCGAAGCCTGTCTCACCCGTTTTCGTCCCATTCTGATGACGACTCTCGCGGCGATGGCGGGCACCATGCCGATTGCGCTCGGACTGGGTGCTGGAGGCGACGTTCGCCGCCCGCTGGGCTTGGCCGTGGTGGGTGGACTGATCATTTCTCAGGTTGTCACCCTCTACATCACACCGTTGCTTTACCTTTATCTGGAGAATTTCCAACAACGGCTAGCCCGCAAAAAGAAACTGCCCGCCCACCCCAGCAAGCGCAGTCTCACTCCCGTGGAAATCGTTTGACCACATTATCTGAAGTTTCCGAAAAAGAACTTGCGGAAGAGCTTGGTCTGCCGTTTTCTATTGGTCCTTCAACGGCTGGATAGCTCAGTTGGTAGAGCAGAGGACTGAAAATCCTCGTGTCGGGGGTTCAAATCCCTCTCCAGCCACCTCCTGACCATATGGAAAGTCTGAAAACTTTCACATCGGTCCGAGTTCCATGGCACTGTGGAATTCAATTGGCAACCACCCTGATCTACAAAAACTTCGTCGCATTTTCTGACTCGGTGACGTATTGAATCCGCAGATGTCTACCTTGCTAGCCGCAAATGCACTCCAGTTCGCTTTGCAGGAATCCAACCCCGCTGGCAAGGTCGTGCTCGCGGCGCTTTTTATTGGATCGATTTTCAGTTGGTCGATCATGATTACCAAGCTTAGAACGACTGTCTTTGCGAAAAAACAGAGCGGGAAATTTCTCGATCTTTTCCGGTCCAACCGTGCGCCGCTGAATATTTTTGAGGCTCGATTGAAGTTTGAGGGAGCACCTGTTTTCGCCGTTTACAAGGCAGGTTGCAAGGAAATGACTTTTCAACTACTCGGATCCGCCGAGGTCGATGAAACTTTTCGCGCCCGGCTCGAAAATGCTGACAAAGTCACACCCGCCCAGATGCGTGTCGTAACCAGCGCGATGGAGCGCGCCGTCGGCGAGACGGCCCTAAAAATCGAATCCCAAATGATCCTGTTGGCGACGGCTGTTTCCGGTGCGCCGTTTCTCGGATTGCTCGGCACGGTTTGGGGTGTGATGGATACTTTCACCGGTGTTGCGGAGGCTGGCTCAGCCACTTTGGCCGCGATGGCACCAGGTGTTTCCGGTGCACTGATTACCACAGTCACCGGCTTGCTCGTCGCCATTCCGGCAATGTTCGGCTACAATTTTCTGGTCACGAGCATCCGTGGAATCACCGTGCAGATGGATAATTTTTCCGCCGAGCTGGCCTCGGAATTTGAGCATCGTTACGTAGACCACGGATCGCGTTCGCTGCCCTTTATTCCGCATCGTTAAAAGACCATGCGTCGCTATTCCGACAAAAATAGTTTCCACACCCTCAGCGAGATCAACGTCACGCCCATGCTGGATCTGTGCTTCGTGCTGTTGGTCATTTTCATGGTTACCACCCCGCTACTGGAGAATAGCATCGACCTCGTCGTGCCGACCTCAACCACGGCTAGCAAATCAATCGAGCCCAGCCAGGTGCAGACTATTTCCATCGATAAAAACAGCGTCTTGAAATTGAATAACAACGCGATGAGTCTCGACAGTCTGCCAGAGGCATTACGTGAGATCATGTTGAAAAAATCCAACATTGCGGTCGTTGTGCGTCCTCACAAAGCGCTGCCAGTGCAGAAATTCGTCGATGTCATGGACGTTTTGCAGCAACTAAAAATCAGCAAAGTTGGCGTCGTTACGCAGCCCAATGAGTGAGAAATGGCGGTTCCGACGCAATCTCGTTCTCATTGCCTTGGCTCACCTTGTGGCCGTTTTTCTGATCTTCCATTTTGGCAGAGAGGGAAACTCTGGCGGCGGTGGGGGGGGAGACCAGGTGACATGGATTGATCCGGCGGCGTTCACAAAAAAAGATTCCACTCTTGACCCAGCGCCCCAGCTTGAAAAATCCACTCCTGAGCCGACTCCCATTACAACTCCGGAACCGACCACCCCAGAACCCACGCCACAGCCCACGACTCCTCCACTCATGGAGGATGGGTTGAATCTTTCCACACCAACACCAAAGCCTACACCTACACCTACGCCAAAAACCACAGCGACTCCCACGCCCAAACCCAAGCCGAGCGTCACTCCAAATCTGAGTCCGAAAAAGACGCCGACGCCGATGTCCAAGAAAACTCCAAGTCCCACGCCCAAGAGAAAATCTACTCCGACAGCGGACGATTCTGAAGTTCGGCCGAGGAAGTCGCCTTCGCCCAAAGCGGTGAAAAAGCCCATCGCCGATGATCCGGAAACGACGGCCAAAAAAGTAGCTGCGTTGAAAGCGTTGCACGGAGATTCTGGTGAGGCGAAATCACCCGGAGAAAAATCCGACTCGACCACAGGAGAGTCCAAGTCCAATGGAAAAGGCCCAGGCGACGGTTCTGGCACTGGCCCTGGCAAAGGCACTGGCAGTGGGGGCGGCGAGGGAGATGGCACTGGAAGTGGCAAGGGCGCCGGTACAGATCCCGGCTTGCTGGACGCCTACAACCAGGCGATCAAAATGAAATGCGACATTTGGGAACAGCCGGTCTCGCAATTAAAAGTGGACCAAAAATTCGTTACCACGATGACGCTAACCATTTCAAAAACCGGGACGCTGGAGAGCTTCAGCGTGAAAAATTCCTCTGGAAACGAGATTGTCGATGAGTCCGTGAAAGCGTTCCTCGGCACGATCAAACGCTTTCCCGCCCCGCCCACCGGTAAGGAATACGTTATCAATATCAACTTCCAACTTGGCGGTGAATAACTCGCGCATGTCCCTGCCGATTCAGCTTCTCAGCACCGACTTCGACGGAACGATTCTCGACTGGGGACTCGACGCGGAATCCGCGCAACCTTTTTTCGACTTGGTTGGCGCCTGGCAAAAACGAGGACTCGTTTGGGCTATTAATACTGGCCGCTCCATCCCGCAATTGGAGGATGCGTTGGCCGCTCCGAATTTTCCTATCCAGCCGGACTACATCATCACGACAGAGCGAGCCGTGCATCGGCGGGGTGCCAATTCCTGGGAGGATTTTGGAGATTGGAATCAGCGCTGCGCTGAGGCTCATGCCAGATTGCACATCGAGGCTCGAGAGATTTATTCGCAACTCAGCACCTACGCTTTGCGCCAGCGCGGCATGATGTTGCAAAAGACTGGCAACAACATTGAAGGCATCATCGCGCTCAATGAAAACCAGATGAATGAGGTGGTCGAATGGTTGGAAAAACTTCGGGCGACACTGCCCGATCTTAGCTGGCAAAGGAATAGCGTTTACCTTCGGTTTTGTCACATTGACTATCATAAAGGCAGTGCACTAATCGAACTTGCCCGGCTTCTCGGCATCAGCCACGCCGATACCTTTGCCGTCGGCGATAATCACAACGATCTGCCCATGCTCGACGGCAGCGCGGCCAGGTGGGTGGCATGTCCCTCGAACTCGATTCCGGAAGTAAAAGCCGTCGTTAAAAATGCGGACGGCTATATTGCCAGTCAAATCGCTGGCTTGGGAGTGGCTGAGGCGTTGCAAGCCTGTCCGTGGTTTTAAGCCCAGTGGGAAATTATTCATGTCCACGGCAGGCAATTCGTGATTAGAATTTCAGCCCATGAGATTTACCAACATTGTTGCCGTTATCACAGGAGCGGGCCGAGGGATCGGTGCCTCTATTGCCCAACGTCTCGCTTCCGAGGGAGCTAAAGTCGCCATCGTCAGTCGAACAGAAGCCAACTCGCAAAAAGTAGCCGATGTCATCAATGCGCAGTTTCCAGATGCGGCTCGCGCCTACGCGGTCGATGTGGCTGATCACGCGGCCAGTGCCGCCGCAGCCCAGCAAATCACCCGGGATTTTGGCAAAGTCGATGTGCTGGTGAATAATGCTGGCGTAACGCGCGACCGGCTGGCATTGCGATTGTCGGAGGAGGATTGGGATGTGGTGCTTGATACCAATCTGAAGGGCGCTTTCAATTTTACCCAGCCGCTACTTCGTGTGATTATGAAATCCGGCCAGGGTCGCATCATTAACATCAGTAGCGTAAGCGGCCTCATGGGCACAGCCGGGCAGGTGAATTACGGAGCCAGCAAGGCGGGTTTGATCGGACTCAGCAAATCGCTCGCTCGCGAGGTGGCCAGCCGTGGGGTGACTGTTAACGTGATAGCGCCTGGATTCATCACTACAGACATGACAAATGTGCTTACGGATGATTTGAAGAAAATGGTGCAAACACAAATCCCGTTGGCCAGCTTCGGTGAACCCGAAGATATCGCAAATGCCGTCGCCTTTCTTGCTTCCGCAGAAGCTCGCTACATCACCGGCCAAGTACTGACTGTTGACGGAGGACTTTCAATGTAACTGACACGTAACAGCCTCTTCCGCACTCCGCTCAAAAACGAAAAGATGGCTATTGAAGGGAGTCTTGCCCCAGAGTGGGCGAACCTCTGAACGAAATCCCGGCAGGAGAAAAGCCTTCGTGATTTCATCTTTGCTTAGATAGTGGAGCGCTGGGCTTTTGATCCAGCGAATGGCATGCATAGCTCGATCATCCCATTCAGTAAATCGAAAACGCCAGCTATCATCTTTTGGCGTCGCGCGGATGATGCATTGCCCGCCAGGTGCAATGAGGCGCGGCAGTAATCCGAGAAGCTGGTATTGTTTTTCGGGCGAGAGATATTGCAGCACGTCCAGAAGAACGACGTTTCCCAGAAAGTCATGCATGGCTGCTGCGTCTTCTAATCTGAAATCTAGATTAGCATAATGAGCGTGCGCTATTTCTTGCGCATTGGCAATTTTAAGAGCATCGAAATCCACTCCAATAATGTGTGGAACAAAGCCGCATTCACGTAGGAAAAAGGCCAGAAACCCCATGCCGCAACCTATGTCCAGCACAGGCAACTGAGAGTCGCGCAAGGCTGATAGGGCAATGCGATAGGCGGGATCGGTGCGAATTTTCCCCCGCACATAACCCTGCAGCCACCGGCTGGGATAGCGCCGGGCGATGCGCTCAATGATAGCATCTGTTTGCATTAATGAATGGCCAGTGTTGTTGGATCAATCTGCCAAATTCCGTGACGCGCCATGAATTTGATAAGACTACGCCCGTAGCGGGAAAGGGTGGTTCCGCCAGAAGCCATGCATGCAATATTCGATTCCAAATGGCGATTGATCAATCGTGTGATAGGAAAATCGTATTTACGGATAATGTCCTGACCGGTGTGATACATGGCAAACATCCGCCCGTCATAATAATAGGAAATCAGGTCTCTCCAAGCTTCATGCAGCTGATGGATTTGGGTTGAATACTTTGGCAGCTCATCCAGATTTTTCGCGAGAACTTCCGCGGAGTGCAAAGCCAGATACATTCCAGGTGAAAGCATCGGATCTACAAATCCGAAAGCGTCTCCCGTCATCACCCAACCGGGGCCGTAGGCTTGTTCAGAGATGAGTTGGTAGTTTGAATACGTCGCCACGTCTGTAATGCGACTGGCGTTTTTAGTCACAGCAGCGAGATGAGGATCGGTGCGCAACGCATTGGTAAGACGCTCATTAGCGGTGTCGCCAAGCTGGGCCGCATCGTCTTTGTTTAGGACGATCCCAATCGACAAACGACCCGGAAGTGGAATGCGCCAAGACCAGCCAGCTTTCATGCGTCCAATCAACACCTGGCCCGGCGGACCCTCCTGCTCGCAATTTTCAAAGTGGGCAAAATAAGCGACATCCTTGCGCGGACCGGTGCGGGCCGGGATATTCAAGCTGCGAGCGAAGAGACGACTGCGACCGGTGGCATCAACGAGCAGGTCCGGGTGCTTTCCCTTGAGGGACGGTGTGGTCTCAATCGTAGTCGCATCAAGAGCGAGACGATCGGGTTTGGTGATTTCTAACTTGGCTCGCCAAGGAACGCGAATCGCTCCAACTTCCACTGCGCGCTCAGCTAGAATGCGATCAAACTCCGCTCTGGGAACATTGTAGGCATAAGTGGGAAGACCGCATTTCTTCACCGGATCGAAAGAGAAATTGATGCTTTCGCCATGGTTCAAGATGAAGGAAACGCCAGGCTTCAACATTCCAATGGCGGCGATTTTTTCCTCAACTCCCAACCTCCTAAGCAAGGGAATAAGTGCCGGAATAAGTGATTCACCGACAATCAAATCGGGCCGTTTGCCGTCATCGAAAAGCGTCACATGATGTCCTGCCTGAACCAAGAAAGTGGCCAGCGCTGAGCCGGACGGGCCGCCGCCGATGATCGCAATCGTTTTTTTCATTCGTGCCCACCACGTTTGATTTTTCCACTGGGAGTCAGGGGAATAGATTCCACAAAACGAAATTCCACCGGCACTTTATAGCGTGCCAGCGCACTGCGGCAGAGTGCGGTCATTGCCAAAACCGACGGTGGTTGCGCGAGAGAAACAGGAACGATTTCCGCGACTGGCACCGCTCCAACCTTGGGATGAGGAAGGCCTGAAACTCGTGCCGAACGCACTTCTGGATGAGTGTTTAAAATCGCTTCGACTTCCTCGGGAAAACATTTCATGCCAGCCACGTTAATCACAGAGTGGACCCGGCCTTCCAGATGAAAATCACCATCCACATCTACTCGCGCAAGATCGCCAGTGCGAAACCAGCCGTCCTCGAGAATCTCGGATTGGACGCGCCAAGGAGTTAGATATGCATCCAGCATGCCCGGACCTCGAACAAAAAGCTGGCCGTCTCGCAGTTCAGCCGAGTAATCAGGCAATGGCCGTCCGACGGAGCCGGGCTTGGTTGATGCCGAGTGACGATTCAGAAATGGAAGGCCGATTTCGATCACGCCGAGACCTTGTGTCAAGGGAACGCCATAGCGTTGATGAAAAACTTCTGCGGTACCACGCGGCAACGCGGCTGCCGTGGATACAGCCAAGCGTAAGCTAGGCCAGGATCGTCCGGAAGTTTCTGCGGCGAGTAGGGCGTGATGAAAGGGAGAACCGTAGATCACCGTGCCGCCATGCTCGATGGCTGCGGAAAGAACGTCTTCAGCAAGATGCGATGACACGATAATCGTTGTCGCTCCACGCCAAAGATAGAGAATAATCGACACCGCGAAATGATGCGCCATCGGAAGAATCCAGACGATGCGATCTGAAGGCCGAATCTCCAAACCAGCTTGGGCCGCAGTGATGCGTTCCAGTAAACTTCGATGTGAAAGAACGATCCCCTTGCTTTTGCCGGTCGTACCGGAGCTGAATCGAATGAAAGCCGGATTAAGCTTGGCCAACGCCATTTCATCAAATTCGAGAGGTTGTTTGATGACTATTTCCTGAATGCTACCGTCGGCATGGATAATGGCTCCGACACCAGTCCGACGAATAATTTCTTCTCGTTCTCGATGGACTAATTCACTCGCTAAGGGCACGAGGCATTTCCCTGTTTTGACGATCGCCAAAGCGAGAACGACATGAGCGATTCCATTGGGACAATCGAGTCCGACACGCATCGCTGGTACTGCTTCTATTTTAGAAGCGGCAGCATCGACTTGAGCGGAAAGCTGCGCGTAGGTTATCTTTTCATTCCCAGAAATTAGAGCGACGGAATGTCTAGCGGCGCTCAAAAAAATGTGCTCAACAATATTCATCGTATAAGTTTGGCCGCAGCTTTCCCGGCTGCTTCTCCCGTGGCCAGGCAGGTCCCAATAACCCTGATAGAGGCTTGTGCTTCATGACTGGCCGAGATGCATCGCCCAGCCATAAAAAGGTTGGTATGATCCCGAGCCTGCAGGGCGCGCAACGGGATCTCACATGGACGGTTTTCCACAGGGTAACGAAGTCGGGCGCCAGTAGAAGTTTCGCGCAGTTCCATGGGCCAGGTTGCCAACGCGATGGCGTCAGAAAAGGTGGCACCACTTTCCAAGTCATTAGCTTCGAGACGATATTGTCCCACGATGCGGCGGCTCTCGCGGACACCTGCGCGGGTGGGAAAGACCGAAATAATACTTTCACTGAAACCTTCGATTTTTTCTTTAAGAAATCGCGCCAACGAGGCGGCTGCGAAACGCCCCTCCATTTCTACTTGTGTAAGACAGGCTGCGTCGAGTGGATCGTAATCGAGCGATCCTGGTAGGTCCACGCTCACAAAAGCCTCGCCGCGTCGTCCGGTGGGACGAAGACTGGCGCCGAGCGCGATTCGGGTCAGATCACCATTTTGCACGGCTGCTGTAATGCGGCGTAAAATTTTGAGGCGAGCTTCGTCAGTTAAAAAATTATCCTCAATTCCTTGCAGGCCAAAAATGAAAGCGGGACGTTGTAATTTCTCCGAAGATGTCTGCTCGAATGCAGCTCCTGCCAGGGCGGCCACTGACCCATCGCCTGTTGCGTCCACCACAACTTGCGGGCGAATAATTTCACAGCGGCCACGTGTGTAAGCCTCCAGTTCTGTCAGGTGGGTATCAGCCTGTGTAATCGTGCTATGGAGGCGGAGTTCCAGATTAGTTGATGCGATCACGAGTGCATCCGACAAGAGAGCAAAGGCCGTGGGATCGGTTGGCAAAACATCTACGCGCCCCATCCGTGTCGGACCACGCGCTCCGCCCATGGCGATGAGACTCATAGCAAATTCTTTGGGGAAACCAGTGTTGGCCCAGATAGGGTTTGGTTCGGATGTTATGCGATAGAGGCCGCAAATAGAATGCACGAGTGCTGCTGTGGCCATTCCTCCCAGAGAGCCACTATGCTCTATGAGCAGGGTTTTTGCTCCTGCGCGCGCCGCTGAAATTGCTGCTGCCAGACCTGCGCTACCGCCGCCCGCCACCAGCACGTCACACTGCATCTGTGAACTCCGGTTGTTCTGCCCCGAGCAAATCCTGCATGATTTGTTGCGTCATTAAAAGCCGTTCTTCCTCGCTCAGGCAACCGTCCCGCCAGGAAATGGAGATAGTGAGTTTGTCGTTGCGTTCACTGAAGAAAACACCCGTTCCAGGCGGGCGTCCCAGACAAGGCAGATGCCAGGCGTTCTCGATGACAGCGCCGGCAAAGGTGGTCATCTCTGGCGCAAAATTTCCAGTGTGCGAATAGAAGAATGAATTGATCTCACCCTTAAATTGCCAGCGGACAATTCGCATGAAAAGCCATGACGGCATACGCATCATGATCTCCAGCATGGTCGTGAATGACTCATCCAGTTTTTGTCGCGTCATTTCGGCAAATTGTTTTTTTAACGCTGTGGTAGCCGCTCCCATGGAGCCGATATCCTGACGCAGGCAACAGAAAAAAAAGACGCTCACCTGGTTGTGGAAAAGGGGTCCTCGCGCGCCGCGTTTTCGAGTTTGAATGGGAACGCCGGAGACGTAGCAGTTGGGATCTTTACCGCGCTTCCTAAAAACTGCAGCATGAGCGCGAGTGGCGCTGGCGAGATAATAGGGAAGTGAAAAAAGAGGTCCACAGAGTTGATCGGCTCGCGCCCGAATTTCCATGGAATCCGCCGGGGAAAGCGTCAAAGTCTGAAAGCGACACGCGCCCGGCTTGGGCTGCGGTCCACCTAGAGAATGGACGCCGAGTGCTGCTAGATCATCGAAGCGGACGAGAAGGGCATGAGCGTGTTGGCGTTTTTCTTTAAGAGTGGTTTTGGGCCGCGGCGTTTCCTTGAACTCGTAAATTTCATCCACGCCGTCACATAATTTACCAAACTCGGTTAGAAGCAACTCCGCCCCTTTACCATCAATCACCCGATGCGACCAGGTAAAGGCAATCAAATATCGTCCATCGCGTTTTTCCACGATGTCCAGGCGTGCATTGAAGGGCAGTCCGTCGGGACTGGCAGGTTGATTCAAGCGACCTTCCAAGAAGGCGGATGCGTCTGCGATTTCGGGAACTTTCAGACCCAGCAGGCCTTCCGATCCTATCTCATGCCAAACTCCAAATGGAAGTGACGGCCGCTTTTGCTCGGGAACAATTTCCCAGAAGGGCAGCCATGTTTTCCAATCGCGTCTCAGTCGCGCAAAAAGAAGTGGGTGTTTTTTGGTGAATCGACTTAAACCCGAACGCACGCGGACCAGATCCGGGCAGGAAGAAAGTTCGATTACGGATTGGCTGAAGTGAGCACCCTGGCCAGTACGGCGCATGAATGAATCCAGCGCCAGCAGGAAACAATCGGCGACTTTTACGGGGATGCGGGAGGGCACTTCAGCCGCGAATGCCATTTGTTTACGAGTCGGACAACCGTTTTTGCAGCAAGATTGCGAGGTGATGCGCAGTGCTGAAATTCTCTTTTGAGAGATCGGAGTCAGGCAGCATCACGCCGTATTTTTCTTCGAGAAGGAGGAGAAGCTGCATGATAGCCATGGAGTCCAGCCCTGCATCGTAGAGGTTGCTCGACGCGGAAAAATCCGGGGTCGTCTCCAGCAGTCTCTCTTGCATAAGCAGGACGAGTTCTTTTTCTAATGTGGGAAGGTCGGACATCGCTTGTTTGGTTAATTCATCAGGTGCCGGATGCTCAAGGCAGAATGGTGTCTGGCAGACGAAAATGTTCCCTAGCCTCGGCGTAAAGCGACTCAAATGAGGCTTTGAGATCCAAAGCCATGCGTTCACGCTGCGCGCGTCGGGGTAGGTCGGGCACGAGGTGAATAGGATCTCCGTAGATCATCCAAAGGCGACCGCGCAGCATCGGCAGCCATGGTGGAAGGGTGCTGAGCTTGTCGGTGCCAAGAATGACGCAGGGTAGTATAGGGCAATTCGTCCGTTGGGAAATAAGGCAGACGCCCTGCTTGATAGGGCCGCCACGCAAAACGGACTCCGTGCCCTGCTTGACCTCGCCCTCGGGAAAAATGCCGACTACACCGCCGCTTTTTACCCGCGAGATGGCTGTCTTGATCGCACTCGTCGCGACTCCGTGACGATTCACCGGGAAGGCGCCCACTGCCTTCATCAGTCTGGCGCTGAGCGGATTTCGATAAAACTCTTTGCGCGCCATCCAGGAGATTTTACGTCCCATTTTCACGCTGAAACAGACCGGATCGAGATGGCTCACATGACTACAGGCCAGCACGCAGCCACTGGCGGTGAACGGCTGCTCCAGACGGAAGTGTTTGATGCGCATCGTCTGGCAAAAAACCACTTGGCTGAAAAATCGGAAAACCCAGTAAAACATTAGCCTTGAATCAATTGTGCGTCGGTTGGAATCACGAAAGAGAAACCCCGGCGTTGCAGTGCATCCACCACGCCGAGGATCGCGTCAACATTCACCGAGCCGCGCTCGTGCATCAAGATAATATCTCCGGGTTGCGCCGCTTTGACGATTCTATGAATGACGGAAGTCGTTCGACAGATCAAGCCATCGTGAGCCCTCAGAGTCCATGCGATCAGGCGTAGGTTGCTGGAGCGCAGAGCTCGTTCGAGAAATAAATTCTTAATCCCAAAGGGCGAACGAAACCAGTGTTTTTCGGCTGAATCAGACCTGTGCAAAAGTGCATCGCATTCCCCGATTTCAAGGGAGAGCGTCTTTGGAAAAAGGCAAAAGAAACTCGCCAGCGGATGCGTCATCGTGTGGTTCGCCAGAGAGTGTCCGACCGCAGTCAAATACTGCCCAATTTCAGGCTGTGTCGCCAGTCGCCGACCAATCACAAAGAAAGTGGCCGACGCTCCACGCCGCGCCAATTCTGATGCAAGGCGGCTCGTTTTTTCGCAGATCGGCCCGTCGTCGATTGTTAGCCAGAGCTGCTTTCCGTCGGCTTGAAAGCGCGTCACCACGGGCGCGAGCCAGCTGCAGCCCGGCGCCACAAACGCATAAAACATTAGCCCATGCGCCACACATTCCGCCACCAGCCCGAGGAACGACGCGCCGAAAATCGCCAGTCCGATGGGAAAACCCAGGTTCGTCGCTAGCAGCAACCAGCGTTTCCAAGGGAGATTAGAAAAGGCCACGCGTCTCTTTATCTGCCGCCCCGCTGGAAATAAAGCGTGAAACTTTTCGCCACTTTGACAGATACTCCGGCTTCCCGCGTCATGCCCCAGAGACTTCTTCTCATCGACATTAGCAACTCCTTCACCAAGCTCGCGCTGGCAGATGAAACCCGGCTTTTACAGAGGAAAAAGATCGCCACCAACGGACTCACAGTCGAATCACTCGCAAAATTCGTCGGTCGCTGGAAATTCTCCCGCGTCGTTCTTTGCTCGGTCGTTCCGGCGAAAAACAGCATCGTCGCGACGGCTTTTTCCCAGCCCATTCTCCAGCTCTCGCACAAGATCCAGCTCGGCATCGGCATTGATTATCCGCGACCCGCCAGCATCGGGGCAGACCGGCTCGCCAACGCCGCCGCCGCCGCCCATCTTTATGGAGCTCCCGCAGTCGTAGTGGACTTCGGCACCGCCGTCACCTTCGACATCATTTCGCGGGAAAAAAAATATCTCGGCGGCGTCATAGCGCCTGGCCTCGAAGTGATGACCGATTACCTTTACGACCGCACGGCGCTCCTGCCGCGCATTGATTTGCTCGAACCTGTATCCGCCATCGGACGCACCACGCGCGACGCCATGCTGGCCGGGGCGATCTACGGTTATCGCGGATTGGTGAAGGAAATCCTCGCCCAAATTCGCATGGAACTCGGCTCTAAAAAAATCCACGTCATCGCCACCGGCGGCTATGCAACACTCATCGCCGCCCGACTTCCCAACTTGAAAATCGTCAACCCCGACCTCACTCTCGAAGGGCTTCGCATCATCGCCCTGCGCAACCCACATTTGTAACCCAGTATGATCTCACTCGGCATCGACTTTGGCGGCACTAGTATAAAATTCGGCATTACTGACGCCGGCCGCATAGTTGAGCATGGCACTCCCATCGAAACCCAGAATTTCTCCGGCCCTACGGCGATCACGTCGGCAATTATCGAGAGCATCTCCGCCATTCGCCGAAGCCACTCTGAGATCGGCGCCATCGGAATGGGACTCCCCGGAATCGTGGACAGCGTCAACGGCATCGTCCACGAGCTATCCAACGTCCCCGGCTGGACGGAAGTGCCGCTACGCCAGATCGTTGCCGACGCCACGGGACTGCCTACGATCATCGAAAACGACGCCAACGCCATGGCTTACGGTGAATGGAAATACGGAGCGGCCCGTGGCAAATCGCACGTTATTTGCATCACCCTCGGCACCGGAGTCGGCGGCGGGCTGATTCTCAA
This sequence comes from Chthoniobacterales bacterium, assembly GCA_038230215.1. Classification (GTDB taxonomy): domain Bacteria; phylum Verrucomicrobiota; class Verrucomicrobiia; order Chthoniobacterales; family DASVRZ01; genus DASVRZ01. Next base: position 311,230 of record JBBRNR010000005.1, read on the forward strand.
TGGCGAGCTCTATCGCGGGGCGAATCTGGGTGCGGGCGAAATCGGCCACATGCATTACGATCCAAAAGGCCCCGCTGCCATTTACGGTAATACCGGAGCGATCGAAAAAATCGTTGGCAACCGCGAGATCATCGCCCGCATGCAGGCGATTTACGGCGTCGGGTACCCCGATGCCTCACCAGCTAGATTGGCGGAACTCGCTCACGCGGGCGACGCGCAAGCCCGGACGCTCTGGAACGAAATCGGCATCGAAATCGGCATCGTCCTAAGCGATGTCGTCTGGTTGCTCAATCCAGACGCGGTCGTCATCGGCGGCGGCGTGGCAAAAGCAGGGGAACTCGTTTTTGACCCGATCCGCCGGACGATTGCAGGTCGCACCGGGTCGGTCTTTCACGAGCGACTCGCCATCGTCCCAGCGGCTCTGGGAAACGACGCGGGTATCATCGGCTGCGCCGCGTTGGCAGCGGATGCGCTGGCTTGAGGTTAGCAAAGTCTTTTCCTTGGCGGACCAGATGATCTCTCAAGCTTTAATTCAGCGGCCCAATGTGGGCAGATACGAATTAGAAACAATTCTGGCCGTAAATTTATACTTGACCTCGTTGCCGTAACGGCAAAACTTACGCCACTCTCACATTGGATCCCTTTGCGGGAGTAACTTAACCAACTAAACAATAGGAAAACTAGGAGAAACTATGAAATTCATCAATGTATCGAAAGTGATCGCTTTAGCCAGTGTTAGCGCACTCGGCTTTTCCGCGTCGGCCTTTGCCGGTGAGGCACCTGCTTCAAAAGAAGTCGTCAAAGTAGAAGAAAAAACCTGCGAGCCATTCGGCCTGAATGTCACTCTGGCTTATGACAGCCAGTACATTTTCCGTGGCGTGAACATCCTCGGCGGCGGACCTGGCTCAGGTGCTACTGAAGGCGGCAGTCTCGTCAGTGCCGACATCAATTACAACAAATATGGCTTTACCATCGGTGGCTGGTATGCAAGTTCCATCAATGAGACTCCTAACGGCCGTGGCGGCCACGGTGCGCAAGATGGCACCTACACCGAGCTCGATCTGTATCTGAGCTACGCCAAGACCGTTGGCCCCGTCACCCTCAGCGCTGGTTACATCTACTACTTGTTCCCAGATGCAAATGGCGTGGACTCCAACAAAGACACTCACGAGTTTAACGTGGGCATCTCCACCAGCGTCATTCCATACGTGACCCCATCCCTCACTTTCTACTACGACGTGGATTTGTTTGACGGCGGTTACCTTGAATTCAAACTGGCCAGCTCCTTTCCGATTCCAGGCACTGATAACAAACTCAGCATCGATCCGTATGCTTTGGTTTCCTATGACTTCGAATATAACAGCACCACCAACGACTGGAACCACTTCCAGGCTGGCGTGAACGTTCCTTACCACCTCACCAAGAACGTCACCATCTCCGCTTATGCAGCGGTGTCCGTGGCTCTCGACGCGTTGACCAACGAAGGTCTCGCCAACGACCACGAAATCTTCGGCGGCGGCAAGATCGGCTTTACTTTCTAAGCTGAACCTTACTTAAAGAAAAAGCCCCGTCAGTTCATGCTGACGGGGCTTTTTTCTTTCTCGGGGGCCAGCAGTGTGAGAAGGTTTTCCAAGCCTCCAAACTCCACCTTTTCTTTTTATGCGCTATAAAACATTCCTCATTTTCGGTGCTCCTGGCAGCGGCAAAGGCACCCAGGGCCACACCCTTGGCTCCATTCCACGATTCTTCCATTGCGCTTGCGGGGACGTTTTCCGCTCCATCGACACGCGCACGCCGCTTGGACAACGTTTCTTGGAATACTCCAGCAAAGGACAATTGGTTCCGGCGGAAGTCACCGTTAAACTCTGGGAAGCCCGCATCAAGGACGCCGTCAGCGCGCACACCTTCAAGCCCGACATCGATTTTCTCGTCCTCGACGGCATCCCGCGCAACGTCGAGCAGGCCATCATCATGGAGGATATGATCGAAGTCGTCCGCGTCTTTCATTTGTCCATAGGCAACTACGACGAACTCTCCAAGCGCCTCCGCAAGCGCGCCCTCAAAGACAACCGACTCGATGACGCCAATGAGGACGTCATCCGCAAGCGTCTCGACACTTACGTCGCGGAGAGCCGTCCGCTTCTGGAACATTACGGGTCCGAACTTGTCCGCAAAATTGACGCCAACCAAGCTCCTGTCAAAGTCCTCTACGACATCCTGCACGTAATCGAATCCGAGAACATCGTGATCTCGAAAATCTAAGTCGAGTTCCAGTCAATTCATGCGCATCGTTTTTATGGGCTCCGGCGAAATCGCGCTGCCGAGCCTAAAGTGGCTCATCGCAAAAAACGAAGTCGTTGCCGTCATCACCCAGCCGGATAAACCAGTCGGTCGTCATCAGGCTCTCACCGCCTCCGCGCTCAAACAAGCCGCGCTCGAAGCCCGGATTCCAATCTTACAGCCGGTGAAAATCCGTGACCCAGAAGTCATCGATTTTTTAAAAGTGATTGCACCCGACTTCATCATCGTCATGGCTTACGGCCAGATATTGCCCAAGGCGATGTTGGATTTACCAAAAATCGCCTGCCTCAACCTGCATGCCTCGCTCCTTCCCCGGCACCGTGGAGCGTCGCCCATCCAATCCGCCATTCTCGCCGGTGACGAAAAAACCGGCATCACACTCATGCACATGGACGTGGGACTAGACACCGGCGACATGGTTCTGGCGCGGGAAATCCCCATCGCCAGCACCGACACCGCTGGTATTCTGCACGACAGGCTCGCCGCTCTCGGTCCGTTGGTTTTGGAGGAAGGTCTTACTCAGTTCGCTGAAAATCGCGCGGTTCGCATATCACAGCCGCCGGAACTCGTCACCGTCTCCGGCAAGCTGGACCGCGACGTCGGCCGCATTGATTGGACCCAACCCGCGTCCGCTATTGAGTGTCACATCCGGGCGATGCACCCGTGGCCTGGGGCCTTCACTTTTTTGCCAAATGGGAAAAAACTGAAAATCCACCAGGCAGGAATCGCATTCGAATCTGGGCAGCCGGGCGAGATTTTGCAGTCGGACCAGAGCCTCATTATCGCCGCTGGGGAAAACGCCATTTGCCTCATAGAAATCCAACTCGAAGGCCGCGCCCGCCTGAAAGCCGCCGATTTCCTTCGAGGTAATTCTCTGCTCATCCACGATTTACTTCCTTTTCGTGCTTGAGGCGGCAGGCCGTCTTCGAGTTCACTCTGCGGAACTTATGACGTTACCCGCTTCCTCGATTTACAAACGCATTGTTCTTAAAGTCAGCGGAGAGGCGTTGCGTGAGACAGGCAGCGGCGACAACATTTCCCCGCAGATCGTCAACGCCATCGCCACGCAAATCAAAGCCGTGCGCGATCTGGGCGTCGAAATAGCCGTCGTCATCGGCGGTGGCAATATCTGGCGCGGCTTAAGCGCGAGCCATCGCGGAATGGACCGGACGACCGCCGATTTCATGGGCATGCTCGCTACCGTCATCAACAGCCTCGCGCTCCAGAGCAGCCTCGAGCAGCTCGGCGTGCCAACGCGAGTGCACACCGCGATCGAAATGAAAAACGTCGCCGAGCCTTACATTCTGCGCCGCGCCATTCGCCAGTTGGAGGACGGCCATATCGTTATCTTCGGAGCGGGTACGGGAAACCCCTTTTTCTCCACGGACACCACCGCCGCATTGCGCGCAAGTGAAATCAAGGCCGAGGTCATTCTCAAGGCCACCAAAGTCGATGGCATCTACGACAGCGACCCGAAGAAAAATCCTGACGCCATCAAATATCAGACCGTCACCTACTCCGAATGCCTCGCCAAACGCTTGTCTGTGATGGACTCGACCGCGTTCAGCCTCTGTATGGATAATAAAGTCCCGATCATCGTCTTCGACATGACCCAACCCGAGAATATCCGCCGCGTCGTGGCCGGTGAAAAAATCGGCACGCTCGTCACCGGAGAGGCGTAAGCTCTGTAATATGAACGCCGAAGAAATCACTTTTGAAACCGAGGCCACCATGGACAAAAGCGTGGACTACATGATCCACGAATTTTCCAGCGTTCGCACCGGCAAAGCATCGCCCGCGCTCGTGGAAAACATCGACGTAGAGGCCTACGGCACGATGATGAAACTTAAGCAGCTCGCCCTCATCAGCACGCCCGAACCGCGGCTCCTCGTCGTTCAGCCGTTCGACTCGTCCACGCTCAAAGACTGCGAACGCGGCATTAAGGAATCCAAGATCGGCATCAACCCCATTTCCGACGGGAAACTCATTCGCCTGCCTATTCCGGAGTTGTCGGAAGAACGCCGCCGGGACTTGGTGAAATCCATCAAGCAAATGGCCGAGGAAGCCCGAGTCCGTGTGCGCTCCAACCGCCGCGACGGCATCGCCGAAGTTAAAAAACTCAAGACCAGCGGCGACATCACTGAGGACCAGCAGCGCGACATGGAGAAAGAAATCCAAGAACTCACCAACAAATACGTCGCCTCCATCGACCAACACACCGACTCGAAAGAAGCCGAGATCATGCGAGTTTGATTCGAGTTCCATTGCACTCAACACATGAAACTTTTGCTCACACTTTTCACCGTCGTTTTGGCACTCGTCACCGTTCACGCGGAAGTCGTTCGCCCCGCTCCTGATTTCGCTTGGGAAAGTTTTAACGGGACTTCCAAAACTCTCAGCAGCCTGACCCGGCAGCCAGTAATCTTGATCATTGCGCCGTCCCCAAAATCCAGCTTATTCAAAAAGCAGCTCAAGAAAATTGCTGGCCTCTATCGCCAATACGCTGGACGCGAGGCGCTCTTCGTCGCCGCCTTCACCCAGGAACCCGGCGTGGTCGAATCCGATATTCCATTTCTCTACGTCCGCAATCCACAAACCGTCGCCGCAAGCTATGGATTGGGCGATGAAAAATTCGAGCTGATCGTTATCGGACCCGACCGCAACATGGATTTGGTAACGAACAACATTACCAGCGGTGAACGTATCCGCGACGTGATCGACAACAGCTTTCCCCGGCAGTCTGTTCGCCGGAAATAGCGAAGTTAGCCGTTGATTGGTCGCGCCACTTTTCCCGTAGGCGTGCGGGGCAGTTCAGGGACGACTTCCAGCCGAATGGGAGTGCGTAGAAAAGCGAGCCGCTCGTTGATCGCTTGAGCCAGAGATGCTTGGGCGTTCTGCACGACCACGCGGACGACCACACCGTTGTCGTTGACGAAAACGAGGCTTTCGAGAACATCGGGATGCTGGTTGACGCAGGCCTCAATTTCCTCACAAAAAAATGGAACTCCGTTGAGGACGATCCTGTTTTTTTCGCGACCGACGAGGTGTAGACAACCGGAATCATCTAGCCAGCCGTGGTCGCCGGTTGGGAATCCTTGCGCAGTTAGTAATGAGGCGCCCGATCGCCACGGGGAAACGTAGGCGTCGAGAAGACCGGGACCGGTCACGTGGATTTCCCCGTCGCGACCGCCGTCGCTGACAATGGTGAGCTGGTAGGCAGGCATGGGCACTCCGGCGAGGAACGGCTCGGTTTCCGCGCGATCTTCATTCAACGTTAGCAACCCCACCTCGATGATGCCCAGAGCCTGGGCAAGGGGACAGCCCGTATGTGCAAAAAAGGACTGAGCGACAGGTTCCGACAACCCCTGTGTAGTCGAAACGGCCAGGCGGACGTGCGGCAAAGGGTTACGAAATTCGCGGTATTGGGTTGGCGAGCCGTAGAGGACTGTGGCCATTTGAGTGTGGGCGAAATGTGCGGCGTCCGTGTCGTTTTCCACCAGCAAAACGGTCGCGCCATAACGTAGATAAAGCAGGATCGAGACGACGAAATGATCCACCATCGGCAGCAGGCAAAGCACGCAGTCGGCAGGGGAAATTTTCAGCCGCGCATTTGCTGCCGCCGTCCGCTCCAGGATCGTGGAATGGCTGAGAAGCACGCCCTTCCGCTGGCCCGTGCTGCCGGAGGTGAACCGCAAATACGCGGGAGACAACGCACGAAAATCCTCGTCATCCGCGAGATCGATGGGCTGGCCCGCAGCCATAATGAGCCCGCATTTTTCCACATCGCGCAGAGCATGAATGCCAGCGCGTTCGGCGAGTTTGTCGCGCTGGCTGGCTGTGAGTTGGTGGCTGATCGGCACCAGGCAATGGCCCGCTGCCAGGATCGCCAGTGCCTCCAGCAAAAATTCCGGACCATGTGGCGCAATCAATCCGACACGGCTCTGCAACGGGAGCTGGCGCAGGAGGACGGCGCGCATTTCCACATGGGACTGCAACTCGCCATAGGTGAGGCGCGAGACGCTTCCATCCGCCGCTAGAAAGACGAGAGCCTCCTGGTCTGGTGTGTCTGCCGACCAGGCGCGAATCGTTTCCAGAATGGTGGGCGGAGAGGTGGACACCGCTCAAAAGTGACCGAGGACCGCTGGGATGACAACCTTTTCAGAGGAATTCCTCATGTCGCTGCCGTCGGTTTTGTGGTCTATTTGGGCCTATGCATGACATCGTTGACAAGCCGAACAAAGTCACCCGCGCCATGCTCGTGAGTGTGTTTACCGCCCGTGAAAGCGCCGCGGAGGCGGAAAGCTTGCTGGAGGAATTGGAGGCGCTCGTGGACACACTCGGCGTGCCCGTGCTGGAGAAAATGCTCGTCCGCATTCTCAAGCCACAGGCCCACATGTATATCGGCACCGGCAAGGCGCAGGAAATCGCCGACAAGGCGAAAGCGTTGGAACTCGACGTAATCATTTTCGACAACGAACTCACTCCCGCCCAGCAGCGGAATCTGGAAAAACTCACCGGCATGGCGGTAATCGATCGCCAGGAGGTAATCCTGGATATTTTTAACGCCCGGGCGCACACCAAGGAAGCGCGGTTGCAGGTCGATCTCGCCCGCTTGCAATACAGCCTCCCCCGGCTCACCCGCGCCTGGTCGCACCTGAGCAAGCAGGGCGGAGGGATCGGCGCGAAAGGCGACGGTGAAAGCCAGCTCGAAACTGACAAACGCCTCGTGCGCGGGCAGATTGAGAAGATCAAGGACGACCTCAAGAAAGTCCGCGACCAGCGCGCCACGCTCCGCAAAAGCCGGGTGAAAATGCCGCTTCCCAATGCGGCCATCGTCGGCTACACGAACGCCGGAAAATCCTCGCTGCTGAAGAAACTCACCGGCGCGGATGTGTTGGTGGAAGACAAACTTTTTGCAACGCTGGACACGACCACACGCCGGATCGATCTGCCGAGCGGACAGGGGCTTTTGCTCACCGACACCGTCGGTTTTGTCAGGAAACTGCCGCACAAATTAGTCGAGGCTTTCAAGGCAACATTGGAGGAGGCGGTGCTGGCGGATTTTTTGATTCATGTGCTGGATGCGAGCCACCCAGAGGTGATCAGTTTTCACAACACGACGATGAAAGTGCTGGCCGAGTTGCATGCCGATGAGAAGCGCGTCATCACCGTTTTCAACAAGATCGACGCGCTTGCCACGCAGCCCAATGGCGAGGCGCAACGTGCGTTTCTCCGCAAGCATTTTCCCACCGCACTTTTCATGAGCATCCACACCGGAGAGGGACTCGACGCCGTGCTGCATCAATGTGGAATCATGCTTGCCGACCGCGTGCAGCGGATGGATCTAACCTTGCCCGTCGATCGGGCAGATTTACTGGCCTTGCTCCACAAAAGTGCGCAGGTGCTCACCACGGATTACACGGAGGACGGCGTACACATTCAGGCGATCCTCCCGGCGAATCTGCGCTCGAAATACGCGAGCTACGAGACGCCGCAAACTGAGATGCTGGCGGTCTGAGTGTTATCGTTTCTTGCGGAAGAGATTCAAGAGACTGTCGAAGACTCTGGCAGGAAGCGCCGAGCCGGTGTTCGGGGGCTTGATGGTGTCCGCCAGGTTTCCGGCATGTAGTGTGCAAGCAGACTTGGGCAGCAACGTTACTGGCAGATCCATCATGTAGCTGGTGCCGGCAGCCACACAGCCATCGGTCGCTTCCTGATTGGAGGCCGCGCAAAGCATCACTTTCTGAAGACCCACACCCGGCTCGAAGTCGCCAGCCGGATATTGTTTCACTGGGGCGGTGTTCATGACTTTGATCCAAATGGGTAGCGCCAGCGTCGCGCCATAACCGCGAGGAACAATCGGCGCGGGCTTATCCAGGCCGACCCAGACTCCGCAGGTGAGCGACTTGGTAAACCCCACGAACCACGCGTCTTTGTAATCGTTCGTCGTGCCGGTTTTTCCCGCAGCCATTTTGGTAAAACCGAGCGACTTGGCGCTGGCCGCCGTGCCACGCGTCATCACTTCGCGCAGAGCCGAGGTCGTGAGCCAGGCAGCGCCCGGATCGATGGCGGTCGTCTCGACGTGCGCGGCGCGATAAACCGGATTTCCCAGCCGGTCGTCAATGCGCTCGATGAGATAGGCCTGCTTGCGTTTTCCCTGGTTGGGAAACACCGTGTAAGCGGCGGTGACATTGCGCGGCGTCTCTTCAAACGAACCTAAAAAAGAAGCTGGAAAATCCGGCACTTCCGCGATGCCTGCGCTGGCCGTGAGTTTGCGAACATTTTCCAAACCGGCAAATTCCCCGACGCGAACGGTCATCGTGTTGCGAGAAAGAATCAGCCCGTCGCGCGCCGGGAGCACGCCTTTGTTGGTGCCGTCGGAATTGCCGGGATGCCAGTTGGAAACCTCCGGCACTTCGCCATTCTCGATCGGGGCGTCGCTCACATTCGACAACGGATAAAGCCCGTTGGAAAAGGCAGCCGCGTAGATGAAGGGCTTGATCGTGGAGCCGACCTGGCGCCGTGCCAGTAACGAGCGGTTGAATCGACTTTGAGCGTAATCACGCCCGCCGACGAGGGCGCAAATGCCGCCGGTGCGGTTGTCTATCACCACCACGGAGCCCTGCAAATAATTCGTGTCCTGCGATTGCGTGGCGTCGAATTCCGCCTTCTTCGGATGCGGATAACCGGGGCGTTTCTCGATCTCGGTCAGTTGATCGTTGAGCGACTGTTGCGCTGTCTTTTGCAGGTCGGGATTGATCGTCGTGTAAATTTTCATGCCGCCATCGTCGATTTGATCCTGGTCCAAAAGGATGCGGAGTTCCTCGTCCACGGCGTCCATCACATAGTTTTCCTGGACCGCCGTGGAACGGGCCGTGACGACTTTGATCGGAGCCTTGCGGGCGCGTTCGGCCTCCGCGGCGGTGAGTTTATCCAGCTTCACCATGCGGGTGAGAACGGTGTCGCGCTCGTGTTTCGCCGCCTCCAGATGACGCAGCGGGGAGAACCGGTTGGGACTGCGAATGAGGCCCGCCATCATGGCCGCCTCGCCGGTGGTAAGGTCCTTGGAGTGTTTCCCGAAATAAGCCAGCGACGCGGTTTCGAGCCCGTAATAACCGGAGCCATAATAAATGCGGTTGATATAGTTTTCGAGAATCTGCCGCTTCGTAAATGTGGACTCGATGCGGATGGCGACAAAGGCTTCCAGCAACTTGCGATCCAGCGTGCGTCCGCCGAGATCAAAGGAATTGCGGGCGAGCTGCTGGGTAATGGTGCTGCCGCCCTGCGCCAGTCGACCGCCGAGTGCGTTTCTGACCACGGCGCGGACCAGTCCGATCGGGTCCACCCCGATGTGATGATAGAAACGCGAGTCTTCCCGCGCGAGTAAGGCATCGATGAATTTGGGGGAGACGTCGTCGATCTTTACGAGGATGCGATTTTCTCCGTAGAGCCGGCTGTAGGGATTGCCGTTGACGTCGCAGACGAGCGACCATTGCGGAATCTGGCCAACCTGTTTGATGTCCAGCCGCCAGGCGCGGATCGAATAAACCACGCAGACCACGGCGAAGACGACGCCCGCGAGGAGCGACGCGATAAACAGGAGGCGAAACCAGCCGCGCGATGGACGGGGTTTCTTTTTCGTGGAAGGCGATTGGGATTTCAAAGAGGACAAAAGGTGACGGTCCACTTCTAATCGCATGGAACTCGGGATGCGAGCGCAGAAGAATGAAGTTTGCGTGAATGGGTGAGGAGTTCCGGTTGGCATTCATGTTCTTCGTGGAGCGGCGTGTTCTCCCCCTTTTGAGCCTGGAACCTCCTTTAAGGACAAAAAAGCCCGCTTCAGAAGGTGGGCGGCTCGGTCCCGGAGCGTTTCGGGCCTGAGCTGGAACGTTCCAGAGTTAAATCGGAACGTTTCGGCTCCAAGTTGGAACGCTCCAGACTCGACTCAGAACGTTCTGACTCCGATCTAAAACGTTTCGACTGGGACTTG
>JBBRNR010000006.1:0-221968 GCA_038230215.1 Chthoniobacterales bacterium
TCCGCAGGGCTCCCTCTCCCGGATGCTCTGGCGGGTAAGACCTGATGGCACTCGCACGTTCTACATTTACGGTCCCGGCCTGCTCTATGAGATTGAGGAGACAGGCAATGTGGCCAGATATTACCACTACGATCACCTCGGTTCGACCCTCGCGCTGACCGATGAAAACGGAGCGGTGACAGGGCGGGCCAACTACAGCGCCTATGGCGTGCTCCTGCAATCGAGCGGCACCTTAAACACGCCATTCCTCTGGCAGGGTATGTTCGGCGTAGTGACCGATGGAAATGGATTGCTCTACATGCGGGCCAGGTACTATCATGCGTATCTAGGCAGATTCATGAACGAGGATCCGCTGGGGCTTAGCGCCGGACCGAACATGTATGCCTATTGTGACGGAGACCCCGTCTCTTATTGCGATCCATTGGGATTAAAAGAAAAGCAACCTGGCATTATTTATAGAATTCAAATTGGTGCGAATACAAACGTCCTTAATGAATTAAACAAACGGGCTGAATTGATTAACTCAATTAGTGCACAAACTGGGGTAGACCCAAATTTGGTTCGGGCAACAATACTTCACGAATCGCGGGGTTTCGGCACATCATTCGAAGGATTAGAGGCAAAAGTTTCGGAACTAAGGCGCGGAGACAAGGGAACCTATGGGTTTGGGCAGTTGGGGCCAGACGCAAGAAATGAAGCAAATCTAACAATTTCACAGGCCAGAACAATGGAGGGATCTATAAAAGGGGTTTCTACGTGGCTAGGTAAATCTACAGCGGATCTACGGAAAGCAGGAATTACTTCTCCGAGTGTTGCTCAAATAGCTAGCCAATATAACTCGATTAGACAGGAGGGCCAAGTGAGTAACTATGGACGTCAAGTGGACTATACTTACAATGCTTTTGTATTCGCTAAAGGCTCCACTTCTTCAGGCTTCAATTCTTCAAGATCGAATCCGCTGAAGTAGAAATTATAACAATTTATTATGGTAATAATTCGAGTTCTATTCCTGACATGTGCGCTGATATTTTTGTTTGCATGCACTGATTCAGAAACCAGGAGTAGTGATGTGCCGCTCACAAAAAAAGAAGCCGAGTTAAAAGCTGGCATTAAACTACCAGTTTCAGGAAATGCACGAAATATTAGATTTCACCTTTCTGGATCCACTCAAGATTGGGATTTGTATGTGTCATTTCAGGCTGGGACAGAGGATATCCAGCGAATTATAGCGTCTGAAACAGATCGATATGTAGCCTACCGGAAAAGTTTGCGAAACTCGGTGCCTAAAGTTACTAGCTTTGCGGCCATAGAATCAGAAGTATTTTCTTCTAAATTAGTAACTAACCCGCCAAAATGGTGGCAACCGAAGACAATTAAGGAGGGTTATTTTGCCGGCTCATTAGACCCTCTTTACGGGCCAAAATTTTGGGTTAACAAACAGAACTCGACTGTTTATATTTTTGAGCATTTTTGAATCTGCTTTTGAAGGAATAGGGGGCATGAATAGGGGTCAGGAGGCATATCTTGACGGATTTGTTGTGGTGGATTAGGAGCGGGGATGCCGCGCAGCATCCGCATTGAATATCCCGGAGCGTTTTACCATGTGATGGCGCGGGGGAACCGGCGGGAGGCGATCTTTCTGGATGAAGATGATCGGCGTTATTTTCTGAAAACTCTCGGGGAGGCTTGCGGCATGACCGGGTGGCGGGTCCATGCCTGGGTGCTGATGTCGAACCATTATCACCTCGTGATCGAGACACCGACGGCCAATTTGGTAGAGGGAATGAAGTGGCTGCAAAACGCTTATACCCGCCGCTTTAACACCCGGCATCAGCTGTGGGGGCGGTTATTTGGGGACCGTTACAAGGCGGTCGTAGTGCAAAGCGAGGAGGGCGATTATTTCGCGACCCTGCTGGATTATTTGCACCTGAATCCGGTGCGAGCGGGGCTGGTGCGCCTCGCTAAGGACAAAGTATGGCGGATTACTCTTGGAGCAGTCTGGCGGGTGGTTATTTATTGACGGAACGGCAGAGGCCGAAATGGTTTGAAGCAGAGATGGGTCTGGCGGCCTGCCAATGTGGGGACACGGCGGCTGGCCGACGGAAGCTGGTGCGACGGCTGCATGAGCGGGCAATTGCCGAGGGCATGGAGCGCTGCGGCATCCCGGCGACAGACGCGGAGGTGGATGCGCGGTTGAGTGGACTGGAGCGCGGCTGGTATTGGGGCAGCCGGGAGTTTGCGGAGAAAGTGGTTCGGCTCGGTGAGAAGATCATCCAGGTGCGAAAGAAGCGTGGCTACCGATACAGCGGCGAGAAACGGAGCCACGATCTGGCGGAAGCCGAAAGAATGATACTGGAGGTGGGAAAGATCGAAGGGTTGTCTGAAAAAGACTGGAGGGGCTTATCGGGAGCAGATCCTCGGAAAGTGGCGCTGGCGCATTTGCTCTGGAGTCGGACCACAGTGACGCAGGGCTGGATTTGCGAAGCCTTGGGAATGTCGAGTGCGGCGAATGTGAGCCAACAGATTCGCCGATGGAAGAAGGAGCCCCAAACAAAGAAGTTGAGCGCGAAGTTGAGAGGCTATTTGTCAAAATAAGCAGGGGCATTATTAACATCGTCCACCCACAGGTCTCCTGACCCTTAATTTTCACCCAGGCAAGGCAGGCCCGTGGAAAGAATCCGCTGAAACTCTGTCGGAATGTCGACCGCTTGCCTTCGCCAGGGTTCCAGTATTGACTACCCCTCCCGATTTATGAGCACACCCGCAGTCACCATCTACGACACCACTCTTCGCGACGGCACGCAGGGGACCGGCATTTCTTTCTCGGTGGCCGACAAGATTCGCGTGGCGGAAAAGCTGGACGATTTCGGAGTGCATTACATCGAGGGCGGCTGGCCCGGATCGAATCCGAAGGATCAGGCATTTTTCGCGGAGGCGGCGAAGCGCACTTGGAAAAACGCGAAGATTACTGCTTTTGGCGCGACCCGCCGTGCGAAAATGACCGTTGAGGAAGATCCCCAAGTCAGGCAATTGCTTGAGGCCAGCACGCCAGCCGTTACCATCGTCGGCAAGACCTGGCTGCTGCATGTGACCGAAGTGCTGGGCATCACCGCCGAGGAAAATCTGGCCATGATCGCCGACACAGTCGCTTATCTGAAAAAACAAGGCCGCGAGACGTTTTACGACGCGGAACATTTCTTCGACAGCTACAAGGAAGACCCGGGGTATTCGCTGGCGACAGTGCAGGCCGCGCATGACAACGGCGCCGACCTCATTGTTCTCTGCGACACGAACGGCGGCACGTTGCCCGAGGAAATCGGACGCATCACCCGCGAAGTCGTTTCGCATCTCGGTGTGCCGGTCGGCATTCACACACACAACGATTGTGGCTTCGGCGTCGCCAACGCGCTGGCTGCGGTCAACGCGGGCGCTGTGCAAGTCCAGGGAACAATCAACGGATACGGCGAGCGCGTCGGCAACTGTAACCTCGTGACCCTGATGCCGAATTTGCAGCTCAAGATGGGCATCGCAGTCGTGCCCGACATTTCCAAACTGCGCGAGCTTTCCCTCTTCGTGGACGAGCTGGCGAACGTGCCGCCGGACATTCGCGCGCCCTATGTGGGCTCGGCCGCCTTCACACACAAGGGCGGGCTCCATGTCCATGCGGTGCAAAAACTCGCCCGCAGTTACGAGCACGTCGATCCCAAACTCGTCGGGAATCGGCAGAACATCGTCATCTCCGACATGTCGGGCCAGAGCAACATTCTGGCGAAGGCGCAGACGCTCGGCTTCGATCTTGTAAAAGGATCGCCAGAGGTTTCCAAAGTTCTCAGCGAAGTGAAACGACTCGAGTCGCAGGGTTATGAATTCGAGGCGGCCGAGGCGTCGTTCCAGCTCCTGATTCGCAAGGCGCTCGGCCAGTATGAGCCGCTCTGGAAACTGCTCGTTTTCCATTGCACCTTCCGGCATTTCGAGGAGCCCGCGCTGCAAACCTGCGAGGCCACGGTGAAGCTCGATATCAATGGAACTCCCGCCTACACGGTCGCGGAAGGGCATGGTCCGGTGAACGCGATTGACGGCGCGTTGCGCAAGGCGTTGCTGCCATTTTATCCGGAGATCGCGGATGTCCGCCTGGAAGATTACAAAGTCCGCATCATCAATGGCCACGAAGGCACCGCGGCAAAAACGCGCGTCTTCATTTCCAGCACCGATGGCCACGAGATCTGGGGCACAGTCGGCGTCTCCGACAACATCATTGAGGCGAGTTGGCTCGCGCTTGTGGACAGCCTGGAATACCGGCTGATGCGAAAATAGTTTTTCGACCCGGGTAACAGTCTCATCAAGCCGCCAGACGGGCCACCGCCGGGAGGAAATGATCCTGGTAGGTGATCGCTTGGGGAATGACGCCTTGTTCCTGAAGCAACTTTGCGCGCCATTCGTAGCGCAGGACGCGTCCCGAACCTGCCGCGTCGGGCAGCGGGCCATTGGCATCGGCGATTTCCTCGCGCGACAAATACTCGGGAGTGGTCGCCAGAAACTCCGGTCCGGCCTGCTCCCGGAGATTCGCGTAAATGTGATCACGCGCATACATTTTCAACTCCAATTCCTCGGGAGTTAGATCGTATTGGAAACGCAGATGCGCCTGTTCTTCTGGCACGCGCTGGATGGCATAAATCTCCGACTCGGCTGGTTTTTGATAGACCAGTGGAATCTCGTAAAGGGAACGTTTGTGGTCTCCCGCGAGGGCATTCAGCAGGATGGGACGAGTGACGTCGTGGACGGGATTGTAGAATTCGATCGCGTCGCAAAAAAGCTGATCGGGCTGAATCCGCTGGATCTCTGAGCGAAGTTTTTCGGCGACTCGGAGAAACAGATCGCTCTCCGCATCGAGCAGCGCATCGTAGAAAGAAGCCTCGGAAAAATTCAAATATGTCACGCGGTCAAGGATTCCGGCGCGAGCCAGGCCGGCTTTAGATTGCTCGATGCGCTCGGCGCCGCCGCCGTCGGTGATGACCACCACATGGGGCCGATAACGTTGTAAAAGTCCGTAGATGGCGAGTTCATGTGCGGGATGGCCAAACACAGCCAGCCGGCGAACATCAGAGAGGGAAAAGGGATCAGTCATTGGTTCCAAGGGTAAAATTTCAAACTGGCAAAACCGTGGACGCGCCACCAGTCGAAAAGCAAAAAAAATCTCTCCGCGAGAGGTTTTTCCAAGACACGACGGACTTGGGTCATAGGAGCCGTTTCCGCCAGATCGTCAACATAAAGCTGGCGATGTTTCCAGACCACGGCTGCGCGGCAGCGGTCGCAATCCGCCTTGTCCAGATTGTGGTCGGATACGCCAGGCACGCCGGTGAAACTGCGCGAATAGGCCCAGAACGATTCCTCAGTGACGACCTTTCCCGAGCGGGCGAGGCGGATGAGAAATTCCCAATCCTCGTAAACGTGGAATCGCGCGTCGTAGCGCCCGACACGTTCCCAGGATTTTTTCTGAAACGCCATCGCTGTGGCGTAGATGTAATTTCCTCGCACCAGCTTTTCGTAGTTGAACGGCGTAAACCGGCATTCCTCGCGCACCTTTGTTCCGTCGGGTTTGTTGATTAAGCGCCGAGTGCCGGTGTAAACCAAATCGGTGTCGTCACCGAAAAGCCGAATCAGCGTTTTCGCCTGCGGAGCACTCCAAATGTTATCGTCGTCCAGCACAGCAATGAATTTCCCCGAGGCGCGGCGGATGCCATAATTCAGCGCGACGGCGCGGTTCAGCACCCGGCCTTGTGTGTCGAGATGAGTCAAATGCAAGTCGCGCGGACTTCCAATCACATCGGCAGCAGCTCCACCGCTCATGTCCACGACGACGACCTCGAAGTCGCGAGTGTTTTGCTGGGCGAGACTGTCGAGGCATTCAGCCAGCCGCTCGTTTCGCGCCAGCGTACGAACGATTACCGATAAGACTGGAACTCGATTCATGGAGTTCCTTCGTAACCGGGGTTCGGAGAAATGACAAATTCTTTGCCCGCGCCGCCGCCCTGATTCATACTCACGCCATGGAATTTTTCCGTCCCATTACGCGGCGTGAGGCTTGTGCGCGGGCGCTCGTTTTCAGTGCTGCGCTGGCGTTGCCCCGGTTCCTGCGCGGTGCGCCGCCGGTGATGGCAGGCGATGCGTTGCATCTGTTTTGCTTCGGCGATTGGGGCGTACAGGCGAGTCCGAATCAAAAAGCCGTCGCCGCCGCCCTCCAGAAATATGCGAAAGAATTGAATTTGACTCCCACCGCGCTGCTGCTTTTGGGTGACAATTTTTACGGCCCGATTCCGGGCACGGATTCGCCACGCTGGAAGAGGGAATTCGAGGAAATGTATCCTGCGGGCGTTTTTCCCGGGCCGTGTTATGCGGTGTTAGGGAATCACGATTACGACGACCAACCCGGCGGCGAGCAGATCCAGATGGACTACGCCAAAACTCCGGGCACGCGCTGGAAAATGCCTGCTCTCTGGTATCGGCTCGATCTGCCGCATGCGACATTTCTTTGCGTGGACACACACTACAAAAAGCTGTCGCCCAAGGAGATTGCCGACCAACAAGCCTGGATCGAAATGCAACTCGCCCTGCCTCGCAAAGTGCCGTGGATGATCGTTTGCGGGCATCATCCGGTGATGAGCTGTGGGCCGCATCACGGCGATTCGAAGCACCTCGCGGGCTGGCGCGAGCTATTTTATCAGCACCGCGTGGACGCCTATCTGGCCGGTCACGAGCATGATCTGCAATATCTCCACGAGGAAAACACCCCGACCCGCTGGCTCGTCTCGGGTGGGGGCGGCCAGTCGTTGCACCCGGTCAAACCCGACGCGAAAACGGGCTTCGCCAACGCCTGCTTCGGCTTCCTCCACCTGTCATTGAGCGCCCAAAAAATGGAGGCCGCCTTTGTCGGCAGCGACGCGCAAGTCTTATATAACCTGAGCCAGGACGCCTCGCCGCTGGCTAACCAAACCGCTTAATCCATTTGGCCCGGGCGGTGACGATGTCCTCGGCCTTGCGCTTGGGGCTAAGCTCCCAAATGACGAATGTTTCCGGCGGTACAAGCGGCATCAGCCGGTCGTAATCCACTGTGCCGTCACCAGGTAAATGATGATCCTGGTTTGGCCAGATCGTGTCGTGCAAATGGCATCCGATGAGACGGCTGCGCATGGAACTGAGCCAGTCGTAATGGTTAAGAAAGGAGAGGTTTTCCTTGAGCTGAACGTGGCCAAAATCGTGCCAGTAGCCCACGTAGGGAGAATTGACCTCATCGAGAATCGGCACCATTTCCCGCTCAGTGGGGAGTTCCTCGTAGGCCTCGCGACTCTCGACGCCGAGGTGAATGTTGCGCTCTGCAGCGTAAGCGGCGATTTTTTTGAGCGCCTCGGTGGAGCGTTTCACGTAGAGAGGCGCCATGGATTCGCGCTCTTTCACGGCGGCGAGTTTTTTCTGGGTGTATTCGCGGGAGAACTGTTTGCCTTGGAGAATCATTTCCCCAAGTTCGTCGGTAATCGGGCCCATAGGAACGGAACCCAAATGCAATACGACATTGGGCGCTTGAAAACGTACCGCCCAATCGATCGTCTGGTAGGTGAGCTTGAGGGCGCGCTCGCGCTGGGCGGCGATGTGCGAGGTGTATTGATAGCAATTGGGCGACGCTTGAGTGATCTCGACTGGTAATGGACAAAAATTATGCAGACTGCTGAAGCGCACATCGCCGCGATCATAAACTTTCTGGATGCCTTCCATGAGAGAAAGCCGTACGCCGTGGCCGAGTTCCACATGATCGAAGCCGAGCTTGAGTATCTGCTCGAGCATCGTCTCGCCGGATTTTGAGCCTGAGGAGTTCCAGCAGCATGAAAAGGAAAGTCGCACAGGCTATTTTTACGCCGGACCTCCCGGCTCTGCCAGAAAAGAAGCAAAAATGGCTTTCTCTTCTGCCCGCAAATCTGCCTTAATCCAGCCCCACTATTCCTCATATGCCTCGCAATTCCGATCTCCACAAAATCCTGCTCATCGGCTCAGGCCCCATCGTCATTGGGCAGGGCTGCGAATTTGATTACTCCGGTGTGCAAGCCTGCAAAGCGCTCGCGGAGGAAGGTTACGAAGTCGTGCTGGTGAATTCCAACCCAGCTACGATCATGACCGATCCCGAGTTTGCCTCGCGGACCTATATCGAGCCGATCACGGTCGAGGTGATCGAGAAAATCATCATCGCGGAAAAGCCGGATGCGATTTTGCCGACTCTCGGCGGTCAGACCGCACTGAATGCCGCGATGGATTTGTTTCACGGCGGCATTCTGGAAAAATACGGGGTCAAACTCATCGGGGCCAACGCCGAGGCCATTGCCAAGGGCGAGGACAGGCTGCTTTTCAAAGATGCGATGACTAAGATCGGACTCGAATCGGCAAAATCTGGCGTCGCCCACACTTTGGACGAGGCGCGGACTTTTGCAGCGGAGTTAGGTTCGTATCCGCTGGTCATTCGTCCGGCGTTCACGCTGGGTGGCAGCGGCGGGGGCATCGCCTACAACCGCGAAGAATTTGAAACCATCGTCGCGCGGGGGCTGGATTTATCGCCCGTCACCGAGGTGCTCGTCGAGGAATCGCTTCTCGGCTGGAAAGAATACGAGATGGAAGTGATGCGCGATCATGCGGACAATTGCGTGATCATTTGCGCGATCGAAAACCTCGATCCCATGGGCGTGCACACGGGCGATTCGATTACCGTGGCTCCGGCACAAACGCTCTCAGACAAGGAATATCAGCGGATGCGCGACGCATCTTTTGCAGTCATCCGCGAGATCGGCGTGGAGACTGGCGGCTCGAATATCCAGTTTGCGATCAACCCGAAAGACGGGCGGATGATCGTCATCGAAATGAACCCGCGTGTCTCGCGCTCATCGGCGCTGGCAAGCAAGGCGACCGGATTTCCAATTGCCAAGATCGCAGCCAAACTCGCCGTTGGCTACACGCTTGATGAGCTGAAAAACGACATCACGCGAGAGACGCCAGCCAGCTTCGAGCCGACGATCGATTACGTCGTGGTGAAAGTGCCGCGGTTTACCTTTGAGAAATTCCCGCAGGCCGACGCCACGCTAACCACCCAAATGAAAAGCGTCGGCGAAGCGATGGCGATTGGGCGCACTTTCAAGGAGGCGTTGCAAAAAGCGCTCAGATCATTGGAAGTCGGACGCGCCGGATTGGGTGCCGATGGGAAATTTGTGAAAGGCGAAAACCCCGACGGCACATTTGACTTGGATTTGATTCAAACTCGACTCGTCGTCCCGAATGCCGAGCGTATTTTCTATCTCCGCGTCGCGCTGTTAGCTGGATTTAGCGTCGAGCGCATCTTCGAGCTCACTTCCATCGACCCGTGGTTCCTCCGCCAGATCGAGCAAATCGTGCAGATGGAAAAAGAGATTCCTACACAAAGCGGCCAGGCTCTAATTGCTCAGATTCCCGAAGCCGAACGCACCGAGGAAAACATCGCCGCCGTGTTGGTGAAACACATGCGTCGTTGGAAAAAGGCCGGGTTCTCCGACAAACAACTTGGTTATCTTTTCGGCGTTAAAGAAGAAACCATTCGTGCCGGGCGAAAAAAATACGGCGTCGTTCCCACTTATCGCCTCGTCGATACCTGCGCCGCCGAGTTCGAGGCCTACACGCCCTACTACTATTCGACTTATGGAGATGAGGATGAAACCCGCGCCTCTGACACGAAAAAAGTCATGATCCTCGGCGGCGGTCCGAACCGCATTGGGCAGGGTATCGAGTTTGATTACTGCTGTGTCCATGCTGCATTCGCGCTGAAGGAACTCGGTTACGAAACCATCATGGTGAACTCGAACCCGGAAACGGTTTCGACCGATTACGACACCAGCGACAAGCTTTATTTTGAGCCACTAACCTTGGAAGATGTGCTCAACATTTACGAACGCGAAAACGTCTGGGGCGTAATCGTTCAGCTAGGAGGACAGACGCCGCTTAATCTAGCGAATGCGTTGCAGGCGAACGGTGTTAACATCATCGGCACCTCGCCCAAGAGTATCGAAATGGCCGAGGATCGGAAACATTTCTCGGAATTGCTTCATAGGTTAGGTCTGCTCCAGCCGCCGAACGGCACTGCGACCAACGAAGAGGAAGCCGTCGCCATCGCCGCTCGCGTGGGTTATCCAGTCGTCGTTCGTCCGTCATTCGTTTTGGGCGGTCGCGCCATGGAAATCGTCTATCACGAGGACGACATCCGCCGCTACATCCGCACTGCGGTTGAAGCCAGCCCGGAGCGCCCGGTGCTCGTGGATCGCTTCCTCGAAGACGCCACCGAAGTCGATGTCGATTGCCTCGCCGATGGAGAACGCGTGGTCATTGGCGCGATCATGGAGCACATCGAGCAGGCGGGCATTCACAGCGGCGACAGCGCGTGCGTGATCCCGAGTTTCTCGTTGAGTCCGACTGTGCTGGGGACGATTTCCAAAGCAACGAAAGACATGGCGCGGGAACTCGATGTGCGCGGCCTCATGAACGTGCAATTCGCCGTGAAAGGCGAGACGGTTTACGTCCTCGAAGTAAACCCGCGCGCCTCGCGCACCTCGCCATTTGTGTCCAAGTCGATTGGAGTGCCGCTCGCAAAACTGGCCGCCAAAATCATGGTCGGCAAAACGCTCACTGAGCTCGGCTTCACTGAGGAAGTCATTCCCAAACATTTCTGCGTGAAGGAAGCCGTCTTCCCATTCATCCGCTTTCCGGGCATCGACATTGCACTCGGACCAGAAATGAAATCCACCGGCGAAGTCATGGGTATCGACGAGGATTTTGGCATCGCCTACGCCAAGGCCCAGATGGCGTCGCAACCCGCCCTGCCGATGGGCGGCAACTTGTTCATCTCCGTCAAAGACAGCGACAAACCCGCCGCCTTGGAAATGGCCCCTGAGTTTATCAAACTTGGCTTCACCCTCTATGCAACCTCCGGCACAGCTGCAGCGATGCAGAAATTAAACATTCCGGTGAAGAAACTTTTCAAGATCAGCGAGGGTCGTCCCAACGTCCTCGACATGATCAAAAACGGCGAAATCCAGTTTGTCATCAATACGCCCAGCGGCAAATCGCCGAAACAGGACGAGGTGAAAATTCGTAGCGCGGCTGTGGCTGCGCGACTGGCCATTATGACCACGTTGAGCGCCGCACGGGCAAGCATTCTGGCCATCCGCTCCCTGCAAACCAAGACGTGGAACGTGAAGCCGCTCCAGGAATACCACTCGCTCTGAGCCAGGGCAGACTCGACTCTTAATTTCCCGCCTCTGCACTCAACAACTGGCGATATAACGCTTCGATTTTCTTCTTGCGCAACGGCACACTTGATTTCCAGTGCTGCTCGGCGGAGCGCGTGAAAAATTCCTGTTTTCTAGCTTCTTCCTGAATCTGGATCTGAGAGATTTTTACTGAGCTGAGAGGCCGGTCTGGCTTTTGAAGTCTGGCCAGCGCTGTTGCTGCCGCATTGCGTTCCACGCAAATAGCCCGCATCTGCTGACACACCTGATGCGCCATTTTCCATGCGGGCTGCATTTTGTCCGACTTGGCTTGCTGCTCGTTCACAGCATTTTCCAGCGCGATAAAATCCGGCTTTAATACCACAGGAGTCGTGCTGAAATCATCCCAGAGCAGGGGTAGATTGTCCTCCATTACAGGGCTCATCAACTCCGATGGCTTCTGCGCGTCCACTACGATGGGCGGCACCGAAGCGACATCGCTCATTGGATTGGAAATCGTTTCTGCCGTGGCTTCCACTGGCTTCTTGTGACTGAGGTGCGTGTAGTAATAATATCCACCTCCACCGGCGACGATCAGGAACGCGAAGAGCTTCAGATAGCTCATAAAGTTGGCAAATTTTTCTTTGGCGCTCAGGTCGTTCATGTAAATGCGAAAGCGACAGATGATGCCTGCAATTCCCTTTCTCTGGCAACTCGAATCGTTTGCAGACAATGGGTTTGACGCCTCCGCCGCGAAGGATCATTTTCAACCTCTATGGCTTCTTATGATTTGATCGTGATCGGTGGCGGACCCGCCGGATATGTCGGTGCGATTCGCGCGGCGCAACTGGGCAAAAAAGTGTTGTGCATCGACAAAGACCGCGCGGGCGGTACGTGCCTCAACTGGGGCTGCATCCCGACCAAATCACTCCTGCGCAACGCGGAGCTTTACCACCTCATGACGCACAAAGCCGAGGAACTCGGGCTCAAGTTTGACAACCTTTCCTACGACTGGAGTAAAGTCATTTCCCGCAGCCGGGGCATCGCCGACAAACTCGCGGGCGGTATCGAATTTCTCTTCAAGAAAAACAAGATCGACTACATTCTGGGCGACGCTGACATCAAAAGCGCGAGCAAGGTTGAGGTCAAAAAGCGCGACGGTAAGACCGAGACCCACGAGACACCGAAAATCCTCGTCACCACCGGCGTTGCCACGCGCGAGCTGCCCGGGTTTCCCTTTAACGGAACCACTGTTGTCGGCAGTAAGCAGGCCATGGTTTTGGCAAAGCAGCCAAAGAGCATCATCGTCATCGGTGCTGGGGCAATTGGGATCGAGTTCGCCTATTTCTTCAATGCCTACAAAACGCAGGTGACCATCGTCGAGATGATGCCAAACGTGCTGCCGGTCGAGGACACCGAAGTCAGCGTGACGCTCGAAAAGTCCCTCTTGAAGCAAGGGATGAAAATCCTCACTAACACCAAAGTTACCAAGACAGAAACGACTGCGACTGGCGTGAAAATCACCATCGACGGAGGCAAAGGCGCGCAGGTTTTGGAGGCGGATGTCTGCCTCGTGGCGATCGGAGTCGTTCCTGTCATTCCCGGTGGCATCGATCTGAAACAAACCGAGCGCGGTTATATCGTGGTCAACGAGCGATACGAAACCAGCATTCCCGGCATCTACGCGGCTGGTGACATCATCGGGCCGCCTTGGCTCGCTCACGTCGCCAGCTTCGAGGCCAAAGAAGCTGTCGAGGGGATGTTTGACCCGAAGCATCAGCCGAAAAAAGTCGGCGTCTTCCCGGGTTGCACCTATTGTCATCCGCAAGTCGCCAGCGTCGGGCTTACCGAGCGCGCAGCCAAGGAAAAGGGCATCGCCTACAAGGTCGGCAAATTTCCCTTCCAAGCCAGTGGCAAGGCAATGGCCGTCGGCGAAATCGAGGGTTATGTAAAACTTCTCTTCGGTGCCAAACACGGTGAAATCCTCGGGGCGCACATCATCGGCGCGGAAGCCACCGAACTCATTGCCGAACTCGGGCTCGCCATTAACATGGAAGCCACCATGGAGGATATCGAGGCCACCATTCACGCGCACCCGACGTTAAGCGAGGCCGTTCACGAAGCCGCCGGTGCGGCTGAAGGTCTGGCCATTCATATCTAACTCGACTGTAAAGCTTCGATGCCTGTTTACACGGAAACGCTCGAGGTGCGGACGCAGGGAAAGGGAACTTACGAGGTCACCGAACTGGTGGCTGGAGTGGTGCGAAAGGCGAATGTGCGCGACGGCATAGTGACGGTGTTCATCCGGCATACGAGTGCCAGTTTGATCATTTACGAAAATGCAGATCGCTCAGCGCGAGTCGATCTGCATGAGTTCTTCGAGCGGCTTGTGCCTGAAAACGTGCCCTACTTCACCCATGTGCAAGAGGGTTCCGACGACATGCCGAGTCATTTACGGATGGTGCTCACGCGGACTTCGGAAACCATCCCACTAGTGGCAGGCCAGTTGGCACTGGGAACGTGGCAGGGGATATTTCTCTTCGAGCACCGTCGCGACACGCACCGCCGTGAATTAGTGGTTACGGTACTGGGCGAGTGAAATGTCAGTGTGCCTCTGGTTCTCCCTGGCAGCGACTCCAAAAAAGAAAAGCGGCCCCAATCAAAATCATAAAGAGAGAATAAAACTGACCACGGGTGAGGGGGCCAAAGAGGGAGGCGTCGGGTTCGCGAAATTGTTCGCCGGAGATGCGGGCAATGGCGTAAAGGATGAAAAACAGTCCGGTGAGCACACCGCGGCGAACTTTCATTTGAGTGCGGACGAACCAAAGTACCGCGAAGAGGAGAAGACCTTCGAGCACGGCCTCATAAAGCTGGGACGGGTGGCGAGGGTTCAGCACCTTGCGTAAGAGGTCGCGGAGTGTTTCACTGCGACGCGCCTCGTCGATGATCGCCTGTGGTGTGGTTAGGGGCAGTGGATATTGGCCAAGGGTACGCTCCAATTCGGGTAGTTTCCGGTTCCAGATGACGGGATCCTGAAGCTCAGCGGGAAATTGCATGGCCCAGGAGACACGAGTGATGCGCCCGTAAAGTTCGCCGTTAATGAAGTTGGCCATGCGTCCAAAAAAGAGGCCGATCGGGGCGACGACGACCAGGTTGTCACCCAGGCCGGTCCAGGAAATTTTGTGCTTTCGGGCATACCAAAGTGTGTAAAAAAATAACCCGAGGATACCACCGTGACTCGCCATTCCTCCCTGCCAGACACGAAAAAACACCAACGGATCAGATTTCAAACCGTCGAGATCATAGAAAAGAAAGTAGCCCAGCCGTCCGCCCAACAGAACACCGAACAAAGCGGACCAAGTGATGAAATCGCTGACTTGAGTGGGTTTCAATTCCGAGTAACCACGCTCGGCCAAGTGGCGGTAAAGCCACGTTCCCACCACAAATGCCGAGACATAGGCGAGCCCGTACCAACGCGGTCCCATTCCATTGGGAAACTGAAAAACGAAGGGACTGAGATGGTGAACGTAGTAGGCGAACATGGAAAAAGGTTGGAAAAATTAGGAAACCTCCACCACCAGCGCGGTGGTGTTGTCCTGCCCGGATTGCGCGACGGCCTGCTGAACCAGGCGCAACGCCGGGTTGAGCGCGGACTCCTGAATCGTGGGAAAGCGCAAAAGTTGGTAAAGCCGCTCATCGTGCAGGCCTTCATTCAGTCCATCGCTGCAAATGAGAAACATGTCGCCCGGCTCGCAGCCGACGGCCCCGATTTGTGGATCGATGTAGCGATGATCGGATCCGAGTGCTTTCTGCAAGACATTGCGCCGGGGATGGTTGCGCGCCTCGTGGGTGCTGATTTTTCCATTGCGATAAAGCCAGCCAACATACGTGTCGTCGTGGGAAATCTGCTGAATTTTGTCTCCGGAATGCGGTAGATAATAGATCCGGCTGTCACCGACGTGGCCAAAAAACATCCAACCGGGCCGAAACCAGATCAGGCTCAAAGTCGTGCCCATTCCATGGCAATCCTCGTCACTCGAGCCCAGTAGAATCAGGGAGCGATGGATTTGCTCGAAGAGCTCCCCGAGCACATCACCAAATCCAGTGCTGAGTCCGCGCGCCTCCAGACGAAAGGATCGCGGGAGAAGCCGGGTGATTTTTTCCACAGCCATGCGACTGGCAAACTCGCCCGCGTGTGCCCCGCCCATGCCGTCGCTGACCGCAAAGGCATAGTCTCCAAGCGCCAGCGTGCCCTCGCCGACTTTGCCCAGATAATGCACTTCCTGGGCGTTAAATTGAAGCCCGAGAAAAGAGTCCTCGTTGTTTTTTCGCACCCGACCCACATCGGTATGGCCATGCCAGTGCAGCTTTTGCGGGGTTGCGGCAGTTTTATTTTCCATGGACCTCGTCGGGGGCTAGCAGAGTGGCAAATTCAAAGTCGATCACACAGAAGCGGCCCAACGTAGAGGAGTAGGTGATGTTCCTCGCGTCCCGATCCTCGTGGCGCACGCCATAAGGCTCCAACTCCGCGAAAATTTCCGCCGCACGGGCGTCGTCGATATGATCCACCCGGGTGCCGCAACTCGTGGTGATGATTTTCAATTCCTGCGGAAAAGATTCTAACAGCCGGGGGACGAAAGAACAATGGACCTGCTCAAGGTGTTGCAAAACAGCGACTTCCGTGGCGAAACGCCTTTCTGCATCGGGTCCACGGAAAGTCTTGTGCACCCGCCCATCGTATCCGATGCGCACCAACGCGCGCTGGGTGTCTTTGACTTTTTCCACGCCACACGATGCGACGTTTTCCGAACGGGGCAAGTGCGGGGTTTACGGAAGCTCTCGCCACTGGCACTGGACTTGCATATACAGGTTCTGCGTCGAAAAATTGCAGTCCGTTGCAAAAAAAACAACAAACCCAAGGTCAAATTGGCGCGACCTGTGTAAAAAAAGACAATTAAGTAACCAACCCTATATGGCAAAGTATAAACTGGAATATATCTGGCTCGACGGCTACACCCCCGTCGCCAATCTCCGTGGCAAAACGCAAGTCAAAGAATTTGCGGACTATCCCACTCTCGAAGAACTCCCGATGTGGGGATTTGATGGCAGCTCTACGCGTCAGGCCGAAGGCCACAGCTCCGATTGTATGCTGAAACCCGTCGCCTCCTATTTGGATACGACCAAGGAAAACGGCATCATCGTCATGTGCGAAGTGCTCATGCCCGATGGCACGCCGCATTCCACCAACGACCGCGCAACCATTCTCGACGATCCAGGTGCCTGGTTCGGTTTCGAGCAGGAATATTTCCTCTATAAAGATGGCGTTCCGCTCGGCTTCCCGAAGGAAGGTTATCCAGCTCCACAAGGTAAATATTACACTGGTGTCGGTTTTGATGCCGTTGGTGATATCGCCCGAGAAATCGTCGATACTCATCTCGATCTCTGTCTCGACGCTGGCATCAACCACGAAGGGATCAACGCCGAAGTGGCCAAGGGCCAGTGGGAATTCCAGATCTTCGGCAAAGGCTCCAAGAAAGCTGCCGACGACGTCTGGATCGCCCGTTATCTCCTCGAACGCCTCTGCGAAGGCTACGGTGTGGAAGTGAACTACCATTGCAAACCACTCGGAGTTGACTTGGATTGGAACGGCTCGGGCATGCACTCCAACTTCTCCACGGAATACATGCGCGAAGTTGGCGGCAAGCCTTACTTCGAGTCCCTCATGGCCGCGTTCGACAAATACAAAAACGAGCACATCGCCGTCTATGGCCCAGACAATCACCTGCGCCTCACCGGTTTGCACGAGACACAGTCCATCGATAAATTTAATTACGGCATCGCCAACCGCGGCGCCTCGATCCGTGTCCCGCACAGCTTCGTCAACGCCGGCTACAAAGGTTACCTCGAAGACCGTCGTCCGAACTCTCAGGGCAATCCCTACAAAATCGCCAGTCGCATTTTGCAGACGATCCAGACGGTTCCGACTCCGTAATTCGGTAGTTCCTCAAACAAAAACGCCGCATCCTCGGGTGCGGCGTTTTTTTGTTTGTCTGGATGAGATTTCAGTCGAGTTCCAGTCCAATGGGGCAATGATCCGAACCCATCACCTCCGCCAAAATCCA
This sequence comes from Chthoniobacterales bacterium, assembly GCA_038230215.1. Lineage (GTDB taxonomy): Bacteria > Verrucomicrobiota > Verrucomicrobiia > Chthoniobacterales > DASVRZ01 > DASVRZ01. The sequence goes on from JBBRNR010000006.1 coordinate 17,390, forward strand.
CGCGCGCTTGATTCGCGGCTTGAGGCTTTGTGAGGCGAGAAAATAATCGATCCGCCATCCGATATTTCGCGAACGGGCATCGCTCATCTGGCTCCACCAACTGTAATGGCCGCCCTCTGGTTGAAAAATGCGAAACGTATCCAGCCACCCTGCTGAAATGAACTCCCCAAACCCAGCCCGCTCTTCCGGCGTAAACCCATGCGTCTTCTCGTTTCCCTTCGGTCGAGCCAGATCGATCGGCGTGTGAGCCACATTGAAATCACCGCAGATCACCACGGGTTTGGTTTTTTCCAGCCGCTTCAGGTGAGCAAGAAAATCGCGGTCCCAGCGCTGTCGGTATTCCAGTCGGGAAAGATCGCGTTTCGAGTTGGGCACATAGACATTCACCAGAAAAAACGTCTCATATTCAGCCGTCAGCACGCGGCCTTCCCGATCGTGCTCACCGACGTTGATGCCCTTCGTGACCGTGATCGGTTTCACTTTGGAAAAAATGGCCGTTCCCGAGTAGCCCTTCTTTTCGGCCAGATTCCAATGCGACTCGTAATGTAACTCCCACGCGGCGTGGCCGATGACCTCGCTCAGCTTGGTTTCTTGCAGGCAGATGACGTCCGCCTGCTCCGTTTCGAGAAACTCCTGGAAGTTCTTTTTCAGGATCGACCGCAGTCCGTTGACGTTCCAAGAGAGGAGTTTCATAGGACTGCAAGACATCACGCGGCTCAGTGCTTGGCAAAGGAATAAGTGCGCGGATCGTCCAGCACCGCCTTTACCTTTTGCAGTCAGCCGTTACACTGCGCGACTCGCCATGATGACCAGCGCCCAGATCCGCCAAAGCTACCTCGATTTCTTCCGGGAAAAACAGCACACCATCGTGCCCTCGTCGTCGCTGATGCCGGATTCGCCGAACCTCCTTTTCACCAATGCGGGCATGAACCAATTCGTGCCCATTTTCCTCGGGCAAACCCAGTGTCCCTACAACCCTGGACGCGCTGCCGACACGCAGAAATGCATTCGCGCCGGAGGTAAACACAACGACCTCGACGATGTCGGGCTTGATACTTATCACCACACCTTTTTCGAGATGCTGGGCAACTGGTCCTTCGGCGATTACTTCAAAAAAGAAGCCATCGAATGGGCCTGGGAACTGGTCGTCGAACGCTGGGGTTTTCCGGCGAACCGGGTTTACGCCACGGTTTATTTTCCCAAGATTGATACTGCGAGTAGTGATTTTCGGTGGGCGACTGCAGTTGGACCCGCAATCGCTTGTGCAAAAGGCGAGATGAATCTGGATGAGTTACCGCAGCATTCAGATGGGTTTGACCAAGAGGCAGCGGTATTTTGGGCCCGCAAATTTTTGGCGGCGGGCCTTGACCCAGCTGTCCACATTGTTCCCGGCAACAAAAAAGACAACTTCTGGATGATGGGCGAGACCGGTCCGTGCGGTCCGTGCTCGGAGTTGCATATCGATCTAACTCCGCTGGGCGACACAAAAGGCGCTTTGGTAAACACAGGTGACGCCCGCTGCATCGAGATCTGGAATTTAGTTTTCATCCAATTCAACGCCAACCCCGACGGGACCTTTTCGCCCTTGCCAGCCCAACACGTAGATACTGGGATGGGTTTCGAGCGCGTCACGAGCATCATCCAAGGGACGAAGGGTTTCACCGACTTTGCCAACGCCAAAATCTCGAACTACGACACCGACATCTTCCGTCCGATCTTCGACGAAATCGAGAAGTTGAGCGGCAAAACCTATCGCAGCACCCTTCCGGGTGAGAAAAGCACACCGGCTGATCAAAACCGCCCTCCGGCGAATGCGATGAGCGGGACGGCTGGCATACCCAGCCCGGCGGCCAGTGCGACCAGCCCTAAGGCCAAAGCGCCCAGTGAGTCGGCTGATGCACAAAGCCCCGCGGATGATCCAAACCGCCCGGTGGCGGATGAAGGCAGCCGCCCGGCCAGTGCGCCCAGCCGCGCGGCAAATCCGGCAAGCCCGGTGGCTGAACTGCCTGACCCGAAGCCGGTTCCCACCAGCCAGACGGCCAATCCGGCCAGCCATGACCCAATTGCCATCGACATCGCCTTCCGGGTCATCGCGGACCACATACGAACCTTGAGTTTCGCCATCGCCGACGGCATCCAACCCGGCAACAACGACCGCAACTACGTCCTCCGCCGTATCCTCCGCCGCGCCGTCCGCTACGGTCGCACTTTGGGTTTCAAGGAACCTTTTTTCTACAAGTTGGTCGGCGTCCTCGCCTGCGAAATGGGCGACGTTTTCCCGGAAATCCGCACCAAACAAAAACTGGTCGAAGAAACTCTCAAGCGCGAGGAAGAGGCGTTTAACAAGACCTTGGACAAAGGCCTCGCCCTCTTCGAGAGCGAAGTCTCCCGAGTGCTGGGGAGCGCACGCGACTCGCGTGCAGATTTTGGCGACTCGCCGAAATCATCCCCCCATGCCGCCAAGGGCGCACTCTACTCCAGGCGCAATCTCCCCCACTACGAGCGTCCATGGGGCAAATACGCGGTCTCCTTTTCCACAAATCAACGCCACACCTTAAGCGAGGCCGAGCGCGACATTACGCTTCAGTGTGTCCTCTATCCATTTCACCACGGAAAATATCACCTCTACGCCGCCTGTGTCATGCCGGACCACGTTCACCTGCTTTTCGAGCCGCAGGTGAAGGAAAATGATGCCCAGGGGGCTCTGGTTTTTTACTCCCTGACCGACTTGCTCCACAGCATCAAGTCGGTTTCGGCCCATCAGATTAACCAATCACGAGGCGCGACAGGTCCGGTTTGGGATAAAGAGTCGTTTGACCGTCTGATTCGTTCGGATGCGGATTTGCAGGAGAAGTATTTGTACATCACACGGAATCCGTGGGATGCGTCGGTGGTGGGAGAGAATGAGGATTATCGCTGGGTGTGGACGGAGGAGAGTGCTGCTGCGCAGGTTGGGGAGGGCGCATTGGGCGGGTCGCCCTCTGCGGCACGCGAGTCGCGTGCGCTCCCCGGCGATCCAGTCGCAGTCCAGATGCTCCCAGGGGCGTTTGCTTTCAAGCTCTATGATGAGCAGGGGTTTCCGCTGGATTTGACCGAGCTGATGGCTCGGGAACGCGGGCTGAAGGTGGATGTGGAAGGGTTTGAGAGATTGATGGGGGAGCAGCGGTCTCGTGCTCGGGCGGCGCAGAAGAAGACGGTGATCGAGCTTTCGGAGATCGAGACGAAGACGGCAACGCATTTTCTGGGCTACGACCACGCTCACACTGGGGCCGATGTGCAGGAGGTGCTGTCGGTGAAAGGGAAGACGGTGGTGATTGCAAATAATTCTGTCTGCTACGCCGAGATGGGCGGCCAGGTCGGCGACACGGGTGAAATGACTTCCGGTGGCAACGTCTGGCGTATCGCCAATACGCAGAAAAGCGGGAATACGTGGCTGCATTTTCTGGAAGACGCGGATGCGCCGGCGGTGGGCGATCACATTACATTGGAACTCGATTGGAAACGGCGCACGGCGATTCAGAGGCATCATTCGGTGACGCATTTGTTGCACTGGGCGTTACATGAAATCGTCTCGCAGGAGGCGACGCAGAAAGGCTCGTTCGTCGGACCGGATAAGCTGACGTTTGACTTCAATTCCGCCGCGCTGACGCCGCAGCAAGTGCGCGACATCGAGCGGCTGGTGAATGAGAAGATCGTGGAGAATGCGCCGATTTCCTGGACCGAGGTGCCTTATGCCGATGTGAAAGGACGCGCGGACATCATGCAGTTCTTCGGCGACAAATATGGGGACACGGTGCGTGTGGTCGATATCGGCGGCTACTCGAAGGAGCTGTGCGCGGGCACCCATGCGCGGGCGACCGGCGAGATCGGGCTGTTTCGCATCGTGAGCGAGTCGGCGGTGGCGGCGGGAGTGCGACGGATCGAGGCGGTAGCCGGGTTGCAGGCCTATGAAACGGCGATGTCGGAGAGCGAGCGTCTGAAGGCATTGGCCGCGAAGCTAAACAGCCCGGCGGCGGAGATTGAAATGAAACTCGAATCACTTTTAGCCCGGCAAAAAGAACTCGAACGCGCCTTAAAAACCGCGCAGCAACGTGAAGCCGCCGGACGGGCCGGGGATTTGCTCTCTCAAGCGGAGACGATCCATGGAACACCCGCGATCCTCGCGAATCTGGGTGCGGCGGACGGTGACACGCTACAGACGGTGGCGGACGCATTGAAGGCCCATGGATTCGTGGGAGTGATCGTACTTGGCGGCGTGGCCAATGAGGCGGTGTCCTTGGTGGCGGCTACTTCGCCGGAGTTTGTCGTGCGTCATCCCGCCGGGAAAATCATCCAGACGATTGCCCCGATCATCGGCGGCAAAGGCGGGGGACGCCCCGATGGCGCGCGCGGCGGCGGAAAAGACCCTGCGAAACTGGACGAGGCTCTGGTGGCAGTGCGGCAGATGCTGGCCGTGGCCTGAGCCGTTGGTTTTTCTCGCCAAGGCATCAAACGCACCGCTAATTTTCCGGCATGGATGACATTGAAAAGCTGTTTGTAAACAATCGTCTGTGGGCCGCAGAGATCGAGCGGGTGAATCCGGGCATCTTCAAGCGGCTCTCGCAGCAGCAGGCGCCGAAGTTTCTCTGGATCGGCTGCGCAGATAGCCGTGTGCCGGCGAATGAAATCGTGGGGCTCGATCCAGGTGAGCTTTTTGTGCATCGCAACGTGGCGAATGTGGTGGTGCATGCCGATTTAAACTGCCTGTCGGTGATCCAGTTCGCGGTGGATGTGCTGAAGGTGAAGCACATCATTGTCACGGGCCATTACGGTTGCGGCGGCGTGAGGGCAGCATTGGAAGGCCAGCGCGTGGGGCTCGCCGACAACTGGCTGCGGCATGTGCAGGATGTACGTTTGAAGCATCAGGCATCGCTGGAGGAATTGGAGACTGATGAGTGCCGCTGCGACCGGCTCTGCGAGTTGAATGTGATCGAGCAGGTGATCAATGTCTGCCAGACGACTGTGGTGCAGGATGCCTGGGATCGCGGGCAGGAACTGGCGGTACACGGGTTCATTTACGGGGTGGCCGACGGGATTTTGCATAATCTCGAGGTAAGTATGAGGGACCCGGCGGCGCTGGCGAATGTGTATCAGCAATCGCTGGCGCGTTTGTAACTGCGCAGGGAGAATTTACGGGTTGCATCCGTGGGTGAATGTGATCTGGTATCAGCCCAGTTTGCTGCCCGTCAGCAATAGACCACGCGCGGTTAGCTCAGTGGTAGAGCACTACACTGACACTGTAGGGGTCGACAGTTCAAACCTGTCACCGCGCACCATCTCCCCTGCTAGGGAGCTAGGAATTTCGAGTTAGGTATTCCTCAACGCACCGATGACGGGAGTCACATTTCCCTCGATCCAGTCGGCGTAGAGGAGGAAGGGAACATGGACACCGGGGAAGGAGGCCTGGGCCTCGGCGAAATTGCGAACCTGATCGACCACGATCCCGCCCAAGGCGTCGAAGTAGCCCCAGATCGCGATGCCGCGTGGATAAAAATGGAGACTGTTGCCGTTGAAAGTGTCGAAGAAAAGCGTGGGCTCGTGGGCGTTGGTGGTGAGTTGCCAGTCCCAATAGCCGTCGGCGAAGTGGCGAAAATCGATTTCGCGATAGAAGGCGGCAATGTCGCGAACGATGTTCATGGAGATCCAACCCGGATTGGAGGCGCCGCCAGTAAAGGCGTCGAGTTTTTCAAGATGGGCCCATTCCTTCGCGCTGAAATCGGTGTGAACGCAGCCGTATTCGCGTTGACAGCGTTCGGCGGCGACTTCCAGATCGCGCACGATCATGGCCTTTGGCAGGCCCAGATCAAACCCGACCATATCGAGGATGCCGAGGGCGTTTTCGGAATAAATGTGCGGCGCGTCCCAGCCAGGGATTTCGTCGAAATGCTGCTCCTCGCCCGTCGCCGGATTCTTGAGACGGCCGGATTTTTCCATGAGCACGCCGAAGTGATCCCGCTGCCAGCCTTTCTCGATGATCGTGCGGCGAAGCAGCTCCGATTGCGCCAGGCATTTCGTGGCCAGTTTGTCGTGGCTGAGGGTTTTTAGAATTTCGGCGCCCGTCAGTAGTGCGGCGAGGGTTTTAATGGCTAGATAGATTTGCTGGGTGCCGTATTGGATGGCGGGCGAGCCGTCGGCGAGAGTATTGGCGACGCCCAGACTGGGGACGCCGTTGCCAGTGGTGTCGGCGCGAATGAGAAACCAAAGGAAGTCCACGAGGGTTTTGATCTGGGCGTCAATGACGGTCTGGTCGCCCGTTCGCCTCCAATAGGCGAAGCTCAGGATGACGTAATTAACCGTTTCCTCGACCTCCATTTCGTGGTCGTAATGCTGCTGGCCAGCCGAGGCATGTGAGCCCATGTCGTGGGATAAATACCGTGTGCCCTCGCCGATTTCGCCGAGGACTTGGCGTCCGTCTTTGGCGTAAAGCGGCCACTGGTTGAGCTGCATCCGCAGCAGGTCTGGCCAGACCGAGAGGTAAAATGGAGCTTGGGTAAATTCCACGTCCACGGTCGAGTGGTAGTAGGCGCTACCCTCCCACACGCTGAACCAATCGCTGCCGGCGTCGCGCACCCACCAGGTGTTGGCGAGCCAGCTATGGAGAGTGAAGGCGAGGAGATGATTGACCGAGCTGGAGCAGTTGTTTTGCGCGACGATTTTGTCCACCCGTCGGCCGTTTTCGACGATCGCGTCCGGGTTGCTGCGGGCCCAGGAAACGACGGCGTCGAGGTTCTCAAAACGAACGCCATAACGAAACGGTAGCAGGTCGGAATGCATCGAAAATACTGGCTGGGAATGGGTGCACCAGGCAACGGTCAGCGGTTGCTCGGTCTGATCCAGCGTGATGCGGCGGTTGAATTGGCCGTCTACGATGCGCCCGTGCAAGGCGACGAGACGGTCGAGTTGCTCATGCGCTTTTTTTTCCGATTGGAAGCTGGCGTTGTTTTCCTCATCCCGGATGTAAGTTGCCTCGCTGGTAAAGCTCAGATCCATGAATTCAGGATTGATGGTTTTCTTGGTGAATTTTTCCCCGGCTACGTAGAGAAAGAGCTCAATCTCGTTCACGGTCTCGGTCGGTTTCCGCAAACGAAAATGACCCTTCAACTTTTCCGCAATCAACCGGATGGCGATCACTGGCGTCGTGGAAAATTCTCCATCCTGCGGACGAAAGGGTGTGGTAAAAGACAAGGTGACTTTGATCCCGCTTGCCGGATCGATGCCTATGAAACTCGACGAGCACGGCGTCATGCGTTGGTCGAGAAAGGAGAAATACTCGCCCTCGCAAAACGGGAAAAGCACCTCGCGTCGTCCGATGCGCGCACCCGCGCGAAGCTGGAGTTGGGGCATATCCTCGAAGCGGTCGAAACGAAGCAGCCGGATGTTTTTCCGGACAGGGTCTAACACGAGTCCATGGCGTGAACCCAGGACGGAAATGGCATCAACAGTTAACAGCATAAGGAGTGGCGCGACATTGATAACTAGCGCGCTTTTTTTTGGCAAGCGAAAGAGCCGTGGATTGACACCACAACATCTTGTGACACTGTTGGCCACCAGTCCCAACCTAATGCGATGCCCCAAGTGCGGCGCAATCGAAGACCGGGTGATCGACTCACGTGCGGCAAAAGAGGGTGATAGTATCCGCCGCCGCCGTGAATGCCTCACCTGCCTCTACCGATTTACGACCTACGAACAGATTGAACGCAACGATTTTCGTGTCTTGAAAAGAGACGGAAGAACGGAGCCGTTCGACCGCGGAAAACTGCTCAACGGCATCGTCAAAGCCTGCGAGAAGCGTGCTGTTAGCATCCATGTCCTAGAAAAGCTGGTCGATGAAACCATCAACGAACTCGCCGACGGCTATGAAAAAGAAATTCCCACCAGTCTGCTCGGTGCGAAGGTCATGGAAAAACTGCACCTCATCGATGGCGTCGCCTATGTGCGTTACGCCTCGGTCTATCGCCAGTTTCAGGACATTGGGGAATTTCTCGACGAGATCCAGACTTTCCACAATAAAGCCAAGGTGAGTGTCACACAGACAGAGTTTTTCAAAAAACTATGATCGCACTCATCGACGAACTACCGCTAGTCGAGTTTGAAAATGGCTGCGTCTTTGCCTTTCGTCGGGAATGGCTTAGGCAGCACCTCATGAACGCCGCCGCGCAGGCTGGTTATCGCGATTGGTGGCTGGCCGATCATGTCGCTCAGAGCGTGACCAATTATCTCATCACCCAGTACCCGGAAAATGTCTTGCTGGCGTCGGAATTGCGCATATCGGTGTCAGAAGTACTAGCCAACATTGGTTATGCCGAGGTCGCCGTGCATTTCGCCCCGACCCGGCCTCCTAGGGATATTTCGTTAATGGAACTAGCCATTGCTTCCGGTGCACACGAACTCATCTTCTTTTCATTGCTGCGAAATGCTCTCCTAGACGAGATGCGGGACGGGCTCGCCAATGTCTGCCTCACCCATCTCAGCCCCGCGGTCAAGCGGCTCCTCGGCGTAAAACTATTCACCGACGAATGCGTCAGCCTCCGAGACGAAATTGTCGCGTTCTCGCGAAGCTTGGTTGCCACCCAAAGCGCGGCAAATATCCTCATCCGCTGAAAATGACCCTTTTCGAAAAACTCATCCGTCGCGAGTTGCCAGCGGACATTGTCTTCGAGGACGACGAAGTCTTTGCCTTTCGCGACATCGCACCGCAGGCACCGGTGCATATATTGGTCATCCCGAAAAAATTAATCACCCGCATCGGAGAGGCGGGGTCTGGCGATGTTAACATTCTGGCAAAGCTCCTCCTCACCGCTGCCGAAATCGCACGCGAGTTAGGTTTCGCTGAAAACGGCTATCGGCTAGTTATCAATAACGGCAGCGACGCCGGCGAAGCCGTCCCGCACCTGCATGTCCACCTTTTGGCGGGACGCAAACTAACCTGGCCGCCTGGCTAATTTATGAAAGAAAGCCTCCGCTACATTCCCATCCTGCTCGTCGTCATCATTTACACAGCCCGGATGATGGAGCTTTGGAAAAAACGCGACCTAATCACAGGCGTAATCAAGGAAGGCAGCACGCTGCGCCTGTTTAAGTTAGTTGGTTTCTTTGTCGTGGCCGCAGGTATTGCCGAATACGTTTTTTGGATCAAGCCAATCGTGTGGTGGCTCGTGTTGTTAGGAGTCTTCGTGAGTGCGAGTTCCTTCTATTTGCGGAATCAAGCCATCAAGGCATTGGGAAAATTCTGGAGTCTCCATGTCGAGATTCGCGACAATCATCAATTTGTGAAGAGCGGCCCGTTCCGCTTTGTCCGTCATCCAGCTTACACTTCCATGGTCATGGAGATCGTCGCAATCGGTCTCGTCCTGCAAGCGCCAGTGAGCGCGACCGTGGCCTTGATTCTCTTTCTGCCCGTTCTCTACAAGCGCATCACGATAGAGGAACGGGAACTCATCGCCAAGTTCGGGGAGGATTACTCCACCTATCGGAAGCACACACCTGCGCTTCTGCCTCTCAAATTCTAATATGGCCACTCGCCCCTCCGACAGACGCGTAGTCGTCACTGGCATCGGAATTATCTCTGCGTCGGGGCACACCCTCGACCAGTTTTGGTCGAACGTCTTGAACGGCAAAAGTGCCGCAGCACCCATCCAGAGTTTCGCGGTTGACAAGCTGCCCACGAAATTTGCGGCTGAGGTCACGGATTTTTCGGTCGATCAATTTACCGATTTCCAAAAAGCCCATCGCTACGACCGGTCCGTGCAATTCAGTCTCGCGGCCGCAGCCAATGCCTACAAAGATGCCGGCCTGGACGGCGAATGCGTGGACCCTGCTCGAATGGGCGTCATCGAGGGCACCACTGTGAGTGCAATGGAAAGCATTTTGAAGGCAAACGCCTCCCTGGATAACTCCTACAAGAAAATTCATCCTTACAATGTCGTCGGCGGTTATTTCGGCGAAGGCAGCAGTGCCATCTCCATTGCGCTGAAACTCCGCGGGCACTCCATGACCTATTGCTCCGGCTGCTCCTCAGGTGCCGACGCCATTGGGTATGCTAAACAAATAATCATCGATGACGAGGCCGACGTGATGCTGGCCGGCGGCTCCGAGGCCATCACAGAGTTATTGCATTCAGGGTTTTGTAAACTGGGAGCCATGTCCGCGCGCGATGGAAATCCGAAGGAAGCCATGCGTCCTTTCGACATTAACCGGGATGGTTTTTTATTAGGAGAAGGCGCCGCCTATCTCGTGCTTGAGGAACTCAGCCACGCCCTGGCCAGGCGGCGCCCCATTTATGCGGAACTCGTCTCACACGGACGTGTCTCTGAAGCCTATCATTCCACCGATCCGCATCCGGATGGTCTGGGCTATCAACGCGCTATGCTGCAGGCGCTCAAGAAATCCGGAACGCCTAAGGAAGGCATCCAATACATCAACGCCCACGCTTCTGCCACGTCTCTTAACGATCCGATTGAGAGCCAGGCCATTATCTCGGTGTTCAATGGAACCGCCAAAAAACTACAGGTCGGCGGATCGAAGCCCATCTTCGGACATCTCATGGGAGCCGCAGGTGCGATGGAAAGCGTCGTCACCATTCTCTCGATTTTTCATTCTGAGATTCCGCCCTCTATTAACATCTTTTCTCGCGATCCCAAGTGCACCCTCGACTATGTGGAAACGCGGCGGCCCTATCCACTGGAACATGCCCTTTGTCTAAATGCTGGCTTCGGCGGACGGTATTCCTGTTTGTATTATCAGAAGTGCTAGATGTCTACGTTTGGTTCCATCGCACTGATCGCCAGCATTGTTAACATCGGGTTGGCATTGCTCATTCTTTCGAGCAATTTCAAATCGACTCTCAACCGGGTCTTCCTGATCTGGAGCTCCACCGTTTTCATCTGGAACGCCGCGTCAGTTCCATTGTTATCATCGATCTCGACTAGGGAAGCTTACCTTTGGATGATCGCGCTTCAGTTCGGTGTTTTTCTGATGCCGGCCAGCCTCTTTCACGTCTCCATCGTGACCGTTGGAAAGAATGCCTATAACTATTTTTTGCCCTGGGCCTATGGCATTGCGGGCGTCTTTTGTGTCATGCTTTTTCCAGGGTGGATGATCTCGGGTGTCATCAAACTGCGGGCTGGCTATTGGGCGGTCGGAAACTGGGGCTACTATCTATTCATCGTTTATTTTCTGGCCCTCACCATGACGACGATGGTCATTCTCTATCGCAATCAAAGAGTGGTGAGTCCCCTAAATCGGCGGCGCATCATCGCACTGCTCAGTGCCATCGTGGCCTTGTGGATTTTCGGCACCAACGACTTGCTCCCGATATTTGGATTCACGAGATATCCATTTACCCATTGGGAGTTCGTACCCATTGGAAACGCCGCCTCCATCGGTTACGCCTTTATCATCGGTTACAGCGTCGTGCAGCATCAATTGCTTGATGTTCGGGTGGGACTCAGCAAATTCGCCGCCACGCTGATCCGGGTCGGCTTGCATACGATTGTCGCGCTCTTCATTCTCTCCATCGCCCTGCTTTTTCTGCCGGGCGCGATTAGCAAAAACATCGTCTGGATGACGGTTATCGTGGTGACCACCTCCGGCGCGGCTTCCTCGTATCTATTCCCAAAAATCCTCGGTCGCGGCAATGAAAGTTTAGAGCGGCGTCTGCTCGGCGATAGCTTCCTCTATCAGGAAAAACTCTCCGATTTTATATCGTCCATTCCCCTGGCGACTAACATTAAGCAGCTCTTCGAGGATCTCGAGGTTTTGCTCGTCAAAATCGTGGCCCTCAAGGAATACCGCATCGTCCTGCTCGACGAAATCACGCGCGGGTTGCAGTTCTTTCAAGGTTATCCGCAGATTCCGACTAACATCATTCGGCTGCCGCCCGCCGAGTCCATCTTTTACAAAATCGTTACGCAGGCCCTCACGGATTATTTCGTCATTGAATCTTTGAAATCGGACATCGCGGAAAAGTGTCGGCGCGAATTGCTCGACGTCTTTCTCTCCCCCGAGGCGGAATTTTGTTTCATCTTAAAATCCGATAGCGTCCCTTACGGATTTTTTCTGATCAGTGGGAAGAAAAATAATGAGCCATTCACCAAGAACGACCTGGATCTTCTGGATCTGCTAGTCCGCAACCTGGGTCTGATCATCAATCAGATCCGACTGAAAGAGCGCATCCAGATTGACCAGGAAATGGATCTGCTTGGCCGCATTTCCAAGGGACTGGCCCATGATTTGAATAATCTTCTAACTCCCGTGTGGACGCTGTTGCAGGTCGCCTCTTCCACCGAAAATGCCGATCCGGAGATTACTTCGCTGATTGACAGCGCTACGCAGAATGTCAGCGCGATGCGCAATTACATCCGCGATTCCCTATTTTTTTCCACCACAATGAAGCCGCAGATGGCGAATGGAAAAATCCACGATCTCGTCGCTGCCGCCCTCGGAATCATGAGTTCGCGCGCGAAGGAAAAAAGCGTGCTTCTGGAGTTTGATAATACTCACAAGGTCAATGCCGTCGTGGACGTGATTCTCCTGCAACGGCTCGTTTCCAATCTCGTGTCAAACGCGATCGACGCCTCGAACGAAGGCGACGTCATTCAAGTGGACATCCAGTCGATCCAGCGTCGCGAGGATGAGCCGGACTGGCTGCAGCTTCGTGTGATTGATCATGGCGAGGGCATCAGTCCTGCTAACTTGGAAAAGATGAAGGCAGCATTTTTCACCACCAAGGATAGTGGTGATGGAAAACGCGGCTTCGGATTGGGACTCGCCATTTGTCGGAAAATAGTGCATCTGCACGGGGGTACATTGAATATTTCAAGCCAAATTGGAAAAGGGACTATCGTGCAGGTCGATCTACCCAATGGCTCTTTGCCGGTTTTGATTGCCGCTGAGCAGATGGAGGTCGCGCTGCCCGCATGAAAACGCTCATCGCATTGTCGCCGCAGAAAGGGTTTGCCGATGCCCTGCAGGCCGTCCTGCCTGCGGATGTCTGGCGCGTGATTCATCATGTAAGCCCATGGGAAAAAGGGTTGTTATCCGTGCCTGGTGCAGTCGATGGGATTCTAGTTGAGTGCCACTTGACTGATGTGCTGCCCATTCGTTTGGTGGAGTCGCTGAAAAAATTGCAGCCACAGGCACCGGTGATTCTCTACACCGAAGCCGCTCTCCAGGAATGGATTGAGGAGGCTTATCTGGCCGGGGCGAGTTACATTTTACCCAAGCCGATTCGGGATCGTTTGCTGGCTGTGATTCTCGATCGCGTGCTGCCGGAGCTCCCGGGACAAACCACTGCAACTCCCGAAAAGCGTGACTCCACTCGTGAAAACGAGAGTGCCCGGGAGTCGGCCCAGAGCGTCTCGCGCACATTGGCCACCTTGCGCGATCTCAGCCGCGTGCTAACTCACGGCCTGGTCTCGGAAGCACTGCCAAAACGTTTTCTGGAACTACTGCGGGAGATTCTTGGAGTTAATCGCGCGGCCATTTTTCTGCGAAAACCATTTTCCACGGTGAGTTCCCTCACTCCGGAAGCGCCGAACTCGCGACTGCAGGCGACCTGTGCCGTGGGTTTGCCCAATGGCTTGCTGGAATATTTCGAGCTTTCGCTGGATGGCGGCATCGGAAATTACCTGCATCGCTATGGCAGAATCCTGCGCAGCGACGCGCCGGAACTTCGCAATGACCGGGAGATTCAAAAGGAATTTGAACTGCTCGGAACGAAAGTCGCCATTCCGATTCTGGATCGCGAAGCCCTAATCGGAGTCGCGGTTTTCGATGAGCGGTTGACGGGCGAATCTTTTTCCAGCAGCGAACTCGCCTTGGTTTTCCATGCCTTGGAAGAGCTCGGCATGGCGATCAAAAATAGCTGGCTGCACGATGAATTGACTCACAGCCACGACCTGATGACGGAGATTCTTAGCCAGTTGACGAGCGGTTGCGTGGTCGTCGGGCAGGACTTGCAAGTCATGCACTGTAACCCGGCGGCGCGGCGGTTTCTCTTGGGTCCGAATGAGGCCAGTCGGGAAACGATTCATTTTTCCGAGCTTCCGCAAACCTTGGGCAGCCGTATTTACGAATCGATCAAGACCGGCACCGCCATCGCGGCTTTCCGTCATCGTCCGAGGGAAAACCAGGATCTCGCCTATCATGTCTCGGTGATTCCATTCAATCATAAACACGGCTCGTCGCCCACAGCGGCGTTGATGTTGATCGATGATTTCACGCAAATCCAGCGTTCTCAGCAATTGGAAATCGAGGCCTCGAATCTGCGAATGGTGCGCTCCATGGCCGAGCATCTCTCGCACGAAATCGGCAATGCTCTCGTGCCGATGTCCACGCATCAGCAGCTCTTGAGCGAGAAATACGACGATCCCGAATTCCGCGGCTCACTTTCCATTGCCCTAACTCAGGGGATTAAACGCATCTCGCGTTTGTCGAATCAGTTGCTTTTCCTCACTCGCGACGAGACGTCTCGCAGCGAGCCCATCGCGGCTTTGAAATTGATCGAGGACGCCTTCAGCGATGCGCAGACTCTATACGGACTCGATGGCCGCAGATTGGAGATCAATAACACGGCAGGTCCTCTCACTTTCGACGGCAATCGCGCGAGTCTGCTGCATGCATTAAGCGAGACTTTGCTCAACGCGCTTCAGTCGAGTCCCGTGGATTCGGCAGTCACGGTTCAGGTAGAAACGCAGAAGGAGGCCGACGCGACTTGGGCCAAGGTGCAGATCGTTGATAAAGGTCCCGGCTTCACCGCCGATCTGGCGACAAAGGCGACGAACCCGTTTTTCTCTACTCGCACCATTGGGCCGGGACTCGGATTGACCGTGGCCAAAAAGATCATTGAGAATCACCACGGGCGGCTCAATCTCGTCACCGGGGAGCACAAGGGAAAAGTCGCTATATATCTCCCAATCAAATTTGGGAATGGAGCGTTGTCGTCTTCGCAAAGCAAACTCAGCGGCACATTATTTCAGCCAGGGAAAAATTAAAACCACGCGCTCCGCATCCGCAGTTTTGATATTATTTAACAATTTTATTACGACGAAGTTCGCAGTTCTGAAGATTGGGCATCCATCTTGCTTATACGTGGGATGAGTATTTTGTTTGCTCACCCATAACTATGAAACACGCCTTAACTCTCCTCACTCTCCTCGGTCTAACCTCCCCTGGTCTCTTTGCCTTGGGCACTCGTATTCCTGATCAAAACGCAGCAGCCACCGCCCGAGGTGAAGCTTTTGTCGCCACGGCGGATAATCCATCGGCGATTTATTACAATCCAGCAGGCATCACGCAACTCGACGGCGACCAGTTTTCCGTGGGTGCTTATATCATTGATCTCAAGACAGAATACACCAGCCCGATGGGCGTGACGGCTGAGACGGATAACGACGTGCAAGCCGCGCCGCATCTCTATTACACGCATCAATTTTCCGACAAACGCTTCGTCGCCGGGTTTGGTTTTTACACGCCGTATGGCTTGAGCAATCAGTATCATGACGACACGCCTTTCCGCACCATCGCGAAGAAAGGTTCCATTCAATATCTTACTTTCGCGCCGACTCTGGCAGCAAAACTCACCCGTACATTGTCCATCGCGGGCGGCATCAACTACAATCACGCCACCGCTGAACTCAGCCAGGGAATCTTTTTTCCCGGTGATGAGAGCCGTTTTAAGGGCGATGATGGTGCGTTGTCGTTCAAGCTCGGCCTGCTTTGGCAGCCGACTCCGCAACATTCCTTTGGCATCTCCTATCAATCCGAAAGTCGCTTTAAACTTAAGGGCGGCTTTGAAAACAAACCTTACACCCGCCGTGAAGATGCCACTGCGGATTTCAATTTTCCACAGTTCTTCATCGTCGGCTATTCCTTCCGCCCGACCCCGGACTGGAACTTCGAGTTCAACTACGATTGGACCGATTGGAATGAGTTGAACGACGTCAATCTCATCACGACTTCAGGCACGACGGTCGTGATTCCATTTAATTGGAAAAGCTCAGCGTTCTACGAATTCGGCGTCACCCGCCAGATATGCCACGGTTTTTCGATTAGCGCGGGCTACATTTACAGCGAAAATTCCGTTCCGGAGGCTAATTTTTCTCCACTCGTCCCCGATTCCGAGCGCCATATCTTTAGCGCTGGCGTCGGCTATAAAAGTGATGCATGGAGCGTGAATCTGGCCTATCAGTACGCGCATGGTCCTGAACGCACCATCACTAACAGCATCTCTCCATCCTTAATTGGGGAATCGGCCAACGGTAAATATGAATTTAACAGCCATGCCATCAGCCTCGACTTCGGGATCGCCTTTTGAGACACGGCTCCTGCCTGTGATTAGCGGACCTAAACGTGGCACCCTCCTCATCGTTGATGATGAAGAAGGTCCCCGCCAGTCCCTAAAAATTGTTTTTAAGGGAGAATACGACATCCTAATTGCAAAATCGGGCGAGGAAGGCATCGAAACGCTACGGCAAAATCCGCAGACAGATGTCGTCATCAGCGATATCCGGATGACCGGGATTTCCGGTATCGAACTTCTAGCTGCTCTCAAAAAAATCGACCAAGATATTCAGGTCATCATGCTCACGGCCTACGAGACCATCGACACCGCCCGCGCTGCGCTGCGCCTCGGAGCCTGCGACTATCTAAACAAGCCTTTCGATATTCCGGCCATTCGCACCTCAGTAGCAGGCGCTTTGGAAAAACGCCAGATCGCCAAGCAACTTCGGTCCAACACCGAAAAGCTGGACGGACTCCACGAGCAAATTCAAAATGAGCGCATCGAAACCTCGATGCACCGGACGCAGGGCGAAATTTACGCCAGCGTCATCCACGATATCAACAACCCGCTCACCATCATTTCGTGCTTCTCAGAAATGATCAATAACTGCATCGGTGAGCTCCAGCAAATCGAGGGCGAAAACCTCGAAACCCTACGCACACACCTTGGCCAGATCACCGCGCAAGTCGGCAAGTGCCACGATATTTCCCATCGCTATCTCGGGTTCCTTCGCCAGCAAAAGGACGATCATTTCGCCGTCGATGTGCGCCAAATTTTCATCGATCTGCGCGATCTTCTGCGCTCGCACAAGGAAGCCCAGGGACACCCACTTTTCATCAAAGATCTTGAGGAGGATTTCTACGCCAAAATCAATGGCACCGACCTGATCCAGATTCTTCTGAACATTATCATTAACGCCTTTCAAAGCTCCCCTGGCACCGCCGTCAACGTCACCGCAAACAAGCTAGATCACGTTATTGATTACGGCGTTTTTCAGGAAACACCGACGCGCCGATTCATCAATCTGGAAGAATTTTCCAACATCGCACCGCTCGTGGAAATCATCATCTCCGATAATGGCTCCGGCATTCCCGGGGACGTTTTGCCGCGCATTTTCGAGACCTTTTTCACGACCAAGCCCGCTGGCAAAGGTACCGGCCTCGGCCTCGGGATTGTCGAGCGTCTCATTCGCAAAGCCGGGGGTGTTCTGCACGTCGATTCGGAAGTCGGTCGGGGTACAACCTTCACGATTTACCTGCCCTGCGTTCCGAAATTGTAGTCCATAGCTAAACCGTCAAATCGAGGAGTCCGTTGGAGGCTACGATAGAATATTTGTCCTTGTTGTCCGGGCGAGAGTTCATCTCTATTTTTCCTCCCGCCGCCTCGATCAGCAAAATCCCCGCCGCCACATCCCAGAGGCTGATGCCTTGTTCGATATAGGCGTCGAGCCGCCCGCAGCTAATATACGCCATGTCCAGCGCGGCGCTGCCCATGAGGCGGCATTTGCGGGCGCGATGGACCATTTTTTCCAGCATCGGCAGGCCGGCATTGATCGTGGTTCCAGTCTTGGAAAATCCAACGGACAGGACCGCTTCCGACAATTCCGTCCTTGAGCTGACGCGAATGGGTTTCCCATTCAAAGTAGCTGGTCCGCCGCGTTCCACCGCCCAAAGTTCATCGCGCATCGGGTCGTAAATTACCCCGACGAGCAGAGTTTCCTTTTCGCGGAGTGCGATCGAAATGCAGAAGTGCGGGATGCTGTAAAAATAATTCACCGTGCCGTCGATCGGGTCGACAATCCATTGGAAGTCGCTCGCGGAATTTCCCGCAAGGCCTTCCTCGCCGTAGAGCGCGTGATCTGGAAATGCAGTGAGTAATTTTTTCGTAATTAGCTCCTGGGTTTGCACGTCGAGTTCCAGTTTGATGTCGTGCTTTTCGAGTGCGTTGACGTTTAATTCAGATCCAAAATGTTGACGGAGAAAAGCACCAGCTTCGAGTGCGGCGGAACGGGCGATATCGAGATATTGACTCATGGCCGACTAAACCACGTAACCTCCCAACATACACGCAGGAAAAACTTGCCTGAGTTGTGCGGCCTCGAAATAGTCACGCGATGAGAGATGCACTCAGTGACAAACTTTGGCAGGGGTTAAATCCGGCGGCGCGCGATTTGCTGGAGACGAAAAGCTACGCTCCGAAGCCGCTACTTGAACAACTCGGCAGCACGGGAGTTCCAATGGGATCACTGATCGAGCTGGATTATTCCAGCGGCGATGTGGCGGACGCGTGGATTCCGGGGGTTGAAATTATTCCGCGAAAAGTTTTCCCGCAGCGACATCGCGGAGTCTTCGGTGAATTCGGACGCAAGGGCGAGGGCATTTTCGGCAAAATCGGTCTTTGGCCCGCTCAATGGGCCACAGCGCGTATGGACGCAGGAACGGCCAAGGGATTCCACATCCATCCGCCTTTCATCGAGCCAGGAACTGATCCGGCGGAATGGTTTCAAAGGCTGTTCGTTTCGAACCCGAATGAATTTTCGCAACGGCTCTATGATCGCGAGCAATGGGACGCGATGTTTTTTATCCAGGGCCACGCCGAGATGCTCCTCGTAGATGAGCGCGCCGGTATGTTGCGCAAAGTGATGCGCTTATTTATTGCGGGCGATAATCATCGCTGCGACGACAACGCGGGAATCATTATCCCGCCAGGCGTGGCGCACGCTTTGCGAGCCGAGGGTTCGGAGGACCTCATCATGGTTTACGGAACGAGCACGTCGTTTCAACCCAGCTTTGAGGGCCGACTGGCCAGCGGCGTGGAACTTGCCCCGCTTCCGGCCGACTGGCAAACTTATCTCAACCCGAGTTAGGCCGATTTCTTAAAGTTCTCGACAGGTTTTTCCGTGGTCGGAATCTTCGGCGATGGCAGAAGTTTCGGCATGTGGGAAATCTGATGCACACAGAGCAGCGCACGCTCTTCCGCCTGATCCAGATCGATCTGGCTGTGCAGACGAATCCCGGAACTCTGCAGGGCCATGTAAATCGCTGCTACCGAATAACTTACTGGTCCCGGCGCAACTATAAAGGTGACCTCCTCACCGCAATGGGAGCTACGGGAGCTGCGGCTAAATTCGACTGACCATCCAAAAGCCTCGAAGGTAAGCCGAATGTGATGGGCGAGAGATTTCTCGTCGGACGCGCTGCAATCCAGAATGGCGACGTCTCCTTTTTTCACCGACAGCAACTGTTCGTAAAGACGCGATTGCAAATTGAACAACGCGCGGGAGGCGTGGGTGCCCTCGGGCAGAGGTTCCTGGGTTTGGATCCAGTTGGTGAGCGACTGGCCTTGTGCTTCCAACTCGGAAATCTCGCGATATGTGCCCTCAAGGAGCTTGCGCTTTTCCTTGCAGCGGGCCAGTAATTTTTGCAGTTGCAGGGCTGCGCTCGAGAACGTTACAGGCGGATCAGACTCGATTGGAGAAATGGGTGAATCCTCGGCTGCGGCTGGTGGTTCCAGAACGACATTCCGGCGACAATGCGGGCAGCAAACTTTTTGTGCTATTTTCGCGGCGGAAACTTTCATTGGCTCCCCGCACGCGGGACACGGGACTGATTGGGAAAGTCGCGCCATGTTAGCTGAAATCTTGCGTGCTGAGAAAGGCCATCTCGGCATCTGATAAGGATGAGGCGAGTCGCCCGGGCTCCGTCGAAATGTGCATCACCGCATCCAGGCTGGCGCAGCGTTCGCAAGGATCTTGCGCGGCCCGCAGAACCATTTCAACGCTGAGAAACGCCTCGCAATAGGAGCAGGCAAATTCATTTTCCTGATAGCTGTAGACTGGCGGCAGCGGGAGTTGCGGGGCGAGGCTGTCACTCAGGCCAGCCCAGTCCCGTCCAAGTCCGATCGACGTGCCCAGACACGAGTTACAATGCAATGTAAAAGCGCCTACCAATGCCTCGACCGTTTGTGCGGCACCGCAATGTGAGCAGAAAACGTGTTGCGCAGACATGGAGAAGTTTGCAGAAAAAAGGTCCGCCAGAGAAAGTTTTTTGGGAAAAGATCGCGAAAACCGATAGAAATGCGTCTTGACCAAAATCTAATTTAAGAGTTACCTATGCTATTAGTGGGAGTCAACTCCAAATTTATGCCTGTATCTAGTGGCAGTCCCATGATCCCAAAGGAAAATCACCTAGGAAATTTTGTAGTGCCTGAAATGGAGCCAAGTCGTGTCCAGTTCTTGGAAAAGAGCTTTTCAGAGTGGCTTGGAATGGCCGGGCGGGGAAGTCATGTGGCGGCCTTGGAGGAGGACGGACTGGCGATGTTGCACTGGCTGCACGATCTGATTTTCATTCAGGGAAAAAGCATTGAGGCCGTGCGTGCGGAGCTTTTCGAGGCAAACGGCGGCCTGCGTATCATCGCTGTCAGCAGCGGGAAAGGCGGCGTGGGAAAGACGACCTGCTCGGTGAGTCTAGCGCATGCGATGGCGGCGCTAGGTCATCGGGTTTTGCTGGTCGATGCTGATCTCGGATTGGGAAATGTGCACGTCTTTGCTGGCGTGAATCCGACGGTCACCATCCAGGAATTTCTGAATCATCAGGTGCCGATTCAGGACGCGCTTATCGCCGTCAGCGAGCGGCTCTGGCTTCTCTGCGGGGGATCTGGCGTGGCGGGTCTGGCCAGCCTCGACATGCGACGTATGAACCGGCTCTTGAGACATTTGCGGGGGCTGAGGCGTTCGCTGGATTATGTCATCATCGACACGGGTGCCGGACTGTCCGCGCAGGTGCTAAATTTCCTTGTGCAGGCGCAGGACATCATCATTGTCACTACACCTAACATCGCGGCGACGCTCGATGCTTATGGTATGATCAAAACGATCTATGAGCAGGGAATGAATGGAAAAGTAAAGTTACTGATCAACCAGTGCAGGGATGCCGAAGAGGCTGAGGCAATTAGCGAGAAGCTGATCGGATGCGCCCGACAGTTTCTGGGGCGCGTGCCAGAAATGCTGGGTTTCATCACACGCGACGACCAAATTGAGCAATCGAACCAGAGTCGACAGCCATTCGTTTTACAGCATAGGGATGATGCCAACTCGGCTCGCATGATGGCCATCGCTGCACTGCTCACACACAACGACCGAACCGTTTCCCACTCCGAGGCGCCGGTTATCGTGGATCTCGAACTTCAATCTGCCTAGCCCCATGAACACACCATTCCAAAAAATTATGAGTCTCATCGCCCCGCACCAGCCCGCACCGACCGATTCCTTGGAGTCTCTAGTATCGCAGTCGCATCGTGTGATCAGCGCCTTCCCGACCGGTGGATTTCTTGGCTTTTACGGGTTGAAGGACAACCCCTTTGGCGACTCCGTGAACCCGGAGTTTTTCTATCGCACCAGCGCGCACAACGAGGCGTTGGATAAAATGCGGATGACCGCAGAGCACAAGATTTCCCTCGGCTTGGTCACCGGCCCGAGCGGAACCGGTAAAACTTTGCTGACTCAAATTCTCCTAAAAAGCCTGGATGAGGAAAAATACGAGACCATCCTTGTGTTAGTCACGCCGGGCTTGAGCAAGACCGGGTTACTGCGGGAGATTTTATCGGAATTGGGTGTCGCCCAGCCTGCTGGGATGAGTCGAACTGAGGACATCGTAAAACTGCTGAGCAATGCCATTATCGAGCTGCACGAAGAGGGTCGTCGGCTGGTGATCATCGTCGATGAATGCCACCTGCTTTCCGCCGAATGTCTGCACATTTTGCGGACGATCAGTAATCTGGAAATTCCTGAGTGCAAACTGGCCTCATGTCTTCTTTTCGGCGAGGAACGTTTCTTGAAGCGGCTGCAAAATCCCAGCTACGCCTCGCTGCGCAACCGGATGTTTTTTCAGACCGAGTTAACTCCGATGTCCGTGAAAGAGGTGGTGCAGTACATTCAATATCGCCTGCTTATCGCCGGGCGCATGACCGATTTATTCACCCAGGACGCCATGGTCATGCTACAGGAAAAATCGGGAGGAATTTGCCGCACGTTGAACAAGTATATCTTCCTCACTCTTATTGAGGGTGCCAGAAAAGAGTGCCCCATCATCGACAGCGAAATCGTCCAGGCAGCCTTGCTCCGTTTCTAACATGAGCCTGACAAAACCCGCGCGTTACAGCAAGACCGCACTCCGTAAATCCAGCGAGCTGGTGAGGCGGTCGCCAGAGTCGGAAAAAGTAGTCGGCAAGGCCGAGCAAAACTGGTTGTTAGGAGGCGAGCCTCCACGCAAATAACAATCTAACTCCAAATAGTTTGAGCCACTTGGGAGATGACACTTTTCGGCTCCCTCATTGCGCGGAAAAGCAACCCTTTGTTAGTGCCGCAAATTACATCGAGATCGCTTATGGTTGACTCCGGATCGGTGATGCGGAAATTCACTTTTCCATCCAGAATGAGAGCCTGAAATTTCTTGGGCCGACGTAGATCCACCACCAAAGCGCGGCGATTGGTTAGCGCGTGAATCGTGCCTTTTCCCTCGCGCCATATCCAATACGGTGCGCTGAGCATCCACAAGCCGAGCAGCAGCAAAACCAAACCCGCAACGATCGCCACCCAGGGCATCCACCACGGAATCGGCGGAGCAGTTTTCCCCGGCCATTGGAAGCCGCCCGTCACCGCGCGAAGCCAGAAAAACGTGAATATCGTCCACGGCAACCCCGCGATGTAGAGCATGAAAGTCGGACGCGTGTAGAACCACGGATCGGGCTGTGCTGCCCAGAGAACGGTCTCACCTGGCTCGAGCACTTTTTCCAATTCACGCCTTAAGTCCATTGGCTTCATCATCGCGAGAAATCGTAAGAGGGCAAGTGTCCGGAATCTATTCGCGAATACTGGCAGCCTACGTTTACGGGATTGCTGCCACTGCGACTTGTCTTTAACTGCCACACATTCTAAAATAATCGCGGGCGGATTGCTGGATGTTTTCCGCTCGCCCTACACGAACGCGATTCATCTTTCTTCCTGCGCCGCAGTCGGCCAAGGACGCATTACGAGGCAGAATACTTGGAACAACTGCGCCAGCGTCTGTTAGACGATGGACCCGCCACGCTCACCCGACGGGAAACTCTCGCATGACTCTGGGACCCGGATACGGTGGCGTCGACCCATCGTAGCCTCTGGTCTGCGGAGCCAGGTGAGTTGCATTCAACCTGACTTCCACAAGTCTCCGGGTTATGAGTGCCAAACCTTGGCCGCTCGTTTGGTTGTTTATTTTGCAAGATTTTAGTCTAGAACGACGGTATGACCTCTTCCAAAAAAGGTATCGTTCTTGCAGGCGGTGCCGGCACCCGGCTACATCCCTTGACCCAGATTGTCTGCAAGCAGCTTTTGCCCATCTACGACAAGCCGATGATTCATTACCCGCTCAGCACGCTCATGCTGGGAGGAATTCGCGAGGTACTTATCATCTCCACGCCCAAGGATATACCAATGTTCCAGCACTTGTTTGGCGATGGTGGCAGCCTAGGCATGCAGATAGAATACGCTATCCAACCGGAGCCGAAAGGCATTGCCCAGGCCTTTTTGATCGGGGAAAAATTTCTCGACGGTCGCGGAGTTTCATTGGTATTGGGCGATAATATTTTCCACGGTAATCTGGATTTTTATCGCGAGGCATTGCAGATAGAGACCGGTGCCTGCGTGTTCGCTTATCAAGTGTCCGATCCGGAGCGTTATGGAGTGGTGGAGTTTGATTCGGCAGGACGTGCGATCAGTCTGGAGGAAAAACCAAAAACTCCGAAAAGCCACTACGCCGTGCCCGGCCTTTACGTTTACGACTCGGAAATCGTCGAGATCAGCCGCGATCTGGCTCCATCACCGCGCGGTGAATTGGAAATTACCGACGTGAATCTGACTTATCTGAGGGCCAGTCGGCTGCATGTAAAAATGCTTAGCCGTGGAATGGCGTGGCTCGACACCGGCACTCACGCGAGCCTTCTGGAAGCTTCCAATTACATCGCCACGTTGGAAAACCGCCAAGGGTTGAAAGTGGCCTGTCTGGAGGAAATCGCACTCGCCCAAGGGTTCATCGATGTCGCGGGCTTGGAGCGAATCATTTCACAAATGCCGAAAAATCCGTATCGCGATTATCTCCAGAAAGTGGCGTTAGAAAATCAGTAACTACATCAGTTGGGGAAATTTAATACGGCCAGTTGGAGGCGAGTTGCGTTCATAATTAACCCTATGAAAACTCCCACTATTATCGGCATTATTCTCATCATTATTGGCATCGTTTCGTTAAGCATCGGCGGCTTCAGCGTCACAAAGCGCGAGAAAGTTCTCGATCTCGGCCCGCTCCAGGCTTCCGTGGATAAAAAAGAGACCCATACATTGCCGCCTCTACTCGGTTACGCCGCGCTGGCTGGCGGCGTGGTGCTTGTAGCTGTCGGCGCCATGGGCCGAAAGGTTTGAGCGCGCTCTTTTTCTCTCATAAAAAGCATTGCGCAAAACTCAGCCGGTGGTTTTTTAACGGGTGAAAATATTTTCCATTCTCGCCTTCTGCGCAGTCACTGTTTCCGCCATCGCCCAAGAGACTGCCTATCAGGCTCTCAACGCCGTTGGTAAAGTCAAAGGACAGCCCTTTCTGGACAATCTTCTCCACTTGGAAGGGATTGAGGGCAGCAGTCAGCCTGGGAGTTGGCGGATGGTTTTTGAGGATCACACAGCACGTTCCGGCTTTCGCGAAGTGGAAGTGCGCGGCGGGCAAATTGTCAGCCAGCGTGCTCCTCTCACCAGTCCACGTGGCAATGGAAGTCGGATCAATCTGGATCGTCTCCAACTCGACTCCGATGGGGCTTTTACAGTGGCGGAGCGTGAGGCTGCGCGGAGTCACGTCAGTTTTGCGCAGGCCAATTATTTTCTCGAAGCCGATGGCGAATCTGGTAATCCCGTCTGGAGCGTGCAGCTGGCCGATACGACGGGAAACATTGTGCAGAAACTCCGCATTTCAGCTGATAACGGCAGCGTGATTCGAGGATCCGCCGGAAGCCCGATGCGTGTCGCGCCGAACAGCGATTATGTGGAGGATACCACCCGCGAAACCACGACCACGGTAAATGAGGCGGACCAACCAGATAGTGAGAATGACACTACGGAATTGAAAATTCACCGCACGATGGTTCGCACCGGACGAAATATCAAAAACGGATTCAAGCACGTAGGTGGTTCGATTCAGGAGGTCTTCACCGGTCGCCGCACTGTAGACCAGGATCTTCCCGGCGAATAGCTGCCTGCAAAGTGCTTGCAAACGGACTGAATCCCTCTATTTTCGCGGTCCACTCTCATAAAAAGCCGGCGTGGCGGAATTGGCAGACGCGCTAGACTCAAAATCTTGTATCCGAAAGGGTGTGTGGGTTCGACCCCCTCCGCCGGCATTTTATTGAGGGGAACATGGAATGGTGGATTTCGCGTGAGGCTTACTTCTGCGACGTGCGCTGGAGTTCGAGTAGGATGGCCTGCTCGGAACGGGCCTCGGCCAGATTGTCCGCATAAGCCTTGGCATCGAGATTAAAGGCAGCGATGGCCTGGCTGTCGTACTTTGGCAAAGCCTTGCGCTTGGCCGACAACGCAGCGAAGTCGTTCCCCAGTTTTTTGAATACGGCACGGTTATTAGCCAGTCGCTGCGGCAGAGTTAAAATGGGAGCAGCCGTGACTACAGGTGGGCGACTTTCCATGGGAGTTGCAGTCGATTCAGCCAGAGCTGGAGTGGCAACGGAGACTTCCTCATTGCGAGAATTCTTCACCTTGGCCGCCGCCTCCCGCGCCCGCTGCATGGCGTTGTAAAATGGATCGTTGATCTTCTCCGGTTTGCCCGAGGCATCCTTTGCCCCCGCTTTGGGCATCAAGAAAAAAGCACCCGCCAGGGAAAGGCAGCGCCAGCAGGCTCAAGAGAAAACCCCGCTTCGTTTCTGCCCAATGTTTGATCAAGCAAACAAGGTTTGCAAATGGAAGGAATATGACCGCAAGACCCCAGCCCCAGTGGATGCGGAAGGCGTCGATAATGAAAGTGAGTCCACCAAAGACCGCGAGAAAGCCGCCGATGATGATAAGGACGAAATACATAATGTCCTTATTCCAAGCAAAAATGGTGCCTGATGGTCGGGCGAGTTACAGCGTTCTCACCGCCGGCGCCTCTGTGCCGGGTGGGCGCTCCAAGGGAATAAGGCGGCGGGTTGTGGCGGGGCTTGCGGATTGTTTAACGGGCGGCAGGGTGCGGTCGCGGGCTTGTTTGCGGAAGAAAAGCTGGGCTTGGCCAGGTTTCTGACCGGGGATAGGTTTGAGTCGGAGGTAGCTCCCATCGGGCTGCAACTCGCGGGCCTTGATGCGGTCGTTGAGGAAGGCTGGCAACATTTCGTCGATGATCTGGTTGCGGAGAACGGGATCCTCGACCGGGAAGCAGACTTCGACGCGGCGATAGAAATTGCGGGGCATCCAGTCGGCACTGCCGAGATAAACGTTGGGTTTGCCATTGTTGGCGAAGTAAAAAATGCGGCTGTGTTCCAGGAAACGCCCGACGACTGAGATGACACGAATGTTTTCCGAGACGCCGCGCAGGCCGGGGCGCAGACAGCAAATGCCTCGGACGATGAGGTCAATTTTGACTCCGGCGGTGGAGGCTTCGTAGAGGTGTTCGATAAGGTCTTCGTCCACGAGGGAGTTGATTTTGATGATGATGCGACCCGGCTTGCCGGAGCGGGCGAGGCGGGTTTCTCGAATGATCATCGCCTTGAAGCGAGCGGCTAGGTCGAAAGGCGCGACCATGAGTTTTTTGAAGCCAGGATATTCGGCGAGGCCGGTGAGGGTGTTGAAGAGGGTGGCCATCTCGCCGGTGATCGCCGGGTTGGCGGTGAGTAGGCTGAGGTCGGTGTAGATGCGGGCGGTGCGCGGGTGGTAGTTGCCTGTGCCGAGGTGGGCGTAGTGACGGATTTTGTCGGAGTCGCGCCGGACGACGAGGAGGATTTTGCAATGCGTCTTAAGCCCGACGACTCCGTAAACGACGTGGGCTCCTGCCTCCTCCAGGCGGCGAGCCCATTGGATGTTGTTGGCCTCGTCGAAACGGGCCTTAAGTTCGACCAGCGCGGTGACTTGCTTGCCCCGTTTCGCGGCGTCCATCAGGGCACCCACGATGGGGCTGTCGCCGCTGGTGCGGTAGAGTGTCATCTTGATGGCGAGGACTTTGGGGTCCTTCGCGGCGGCCTCAAGAAAACGTACGACGCTGTCGAAGCTCTGATATGGATGATGCAGGAGGACGTCTTGTTTCTTGAGGACAGCGAACGGGTCGGCGTGACGCGGAAACGAGGCGTCGTAAGTGGGTGAAAAAGGCCGGTCGCGCAGACGTCCAAAGGCTTCGTTGAAGATGAGTGGATTGAGGTGAGTGAAGCTAAGGGGGCCGTGAATTTTATAAAGATCGGTCTCAGTCAGTTGAAAGCGGGTAAGGAGGAGGGCCTGAAAATCAGGTGGAATGTCGGCCTCGACTTCGAGGCGCACAGCGTTGCCGCGCTTCGTCTTTCGGAGTTCCTCCTCGATCATGCGCAGGAGGTTTTCGGATTCCTCCTCATCGATGTAGAGGTCGCTGTTTCGGGTGATTCGAAAAGCGTGAACTCCCTCAATGGCGAGTCCGGGAAAAAGCTGGCCGATGTGGGCTTTGATCAGATCGGCGAGGTAAATATAGTCCCACCGGTCAGCCTCGCGCTTTGTGTTGGGGAGTTGAATCAGGCGCGGCACGACTGTGGGAACGGTGACGACGGCGAAGAGCGGCTGTTTCTGGCGCGGCTTTTTGGCACGAACAATTAAGTTGTGGCTCTTGTTGGTGACCTGTGGAAACGGATGACTGGCGTCCACGGCCAGTGGCGTGAGCGTGGGAAGAACCTCGGTCTCGAAGTATCTGCGCGCCCAGTTGGCCTTGGTTCGGGTAAGTTCGCGCACCGGCAGAAGGCGGATTTTTTGTTCGGCGAGGAGAGGTATGAGCTCGTTATTCCAGAGATTGTATTGGGTTTCGACGAGTTCGTGAGCGTTGACCTGGATGCCTTGGAAAACCTCGGCCGAAGTGTGGTGATCGGGCCCCATGTCATTGGACGCGCTCTCGATCTGCTGCTTGATGCCGGCGACGCGGATCTCAAAAAACTCATCTAGGTTGCTGGAGAAAATGCTGACAAATTTCAGTCGTTCCAAAAGCGGTTGCGAAGGGTCTTGGGCTTCCTCCAGCACACGTCGATTGAACTCCAGCCAGCTCCATTCGCGATTGATGAAGTTTTGCGGTTGGGCGTATCGATTTTCCATCGGAGTGTGATCGTAATAGCTCCTTCGCGCCGCGCCAATCTTGAAAATGGCGACTTTCCCTAGCTGGCAAAGAGCAGAACCAACACCTGCGCCGCCACGATTCGCAGTAGCATGGTGAGCGGATAAACGGTCGCATACGAGACCGCTGGAGCATCCGAGCCAGCCAGCGCATTGGCAAAGGCGAGCGCTGGCGGATCCGTCATGCTGCCCGCGAGCACTCCGCAGAGACTGGTGAAGGATTGCTTCAAAAACACCCGCCCGATCCAGCCGGCGATGAGCAGCGGCAACAGGGTAATGACGGCACCCGCACCCATCCATTGCCATCCAACGCCGCTCATGAGCGATTCCACAAAATGCCCTCCTGCCTTCAGCCCGACGCAACTCAGAAACAAAATAATGCCTAGTTCGCGCAGAGCGAGATTCGCACTCGATGGCATGTACCAGACCACGGGGCCAACGCGTCCGAGGTGACTCAGCAGGATCGCGACGAGGAGCGGTCCGCCTGCCAGCCCGAGCCGAATGGCCGATGGGATGCCCGGAATTTGCAGCGGAATGACTCCGGCCAGAATCCCGAGGCCGATGCCGATGAACACGGGAATGAAATTGGTCTGGCTGAGCTGTTGCACGGAGTTTCCGAGAGCCTTCGCGGCGTCCGCGACGTTTTTTTGACCGCCGACAATGAAGAGCATATCGCCAAACTGCAGCCGTAACGTTCCGCTGGCCGGAAGCTCCAGATCGGCCCGGGTTAGACGCGTAATCGTGACGTCAAATCGCTCCGCCAGTGCCAGCTCGCGCAACGTGCGCCCATAGGCTTTGCGGGCGGTGACGAGCACGCGCTGCGAAGTGAGCCGACCGCCGCTTTCGAGCAAATCCTGCCGTGAGATCTCGCCCACCACACAGACGAAATCTGCGAGCGCCTTTTTCATCCCGACTGCCAGTAGAATGTCCCCCAAATGGATTTTTGTTTCCGCCCGCACATTCATCACGCCCTCGCCTGTGGCTGGTAAAATACGGGCAACAATTACCCCGTTTTCGTGAATTCCGGGGATGGCCCGAATGGTTCGGCCGTTGATGGAACGATTGGTGACGGTGACTGCCTGACGTAGCAGTTTTTCGCCTACACCGCTTTGCGCGGCGCGGGCCGCCATCTCCGCAGCGACATCGATTCGAAAAACAGATCGGAGTAAGATCATACTGAGAAGTATGCCAACAATGCCAAACGGATAGGCAATCGCGTAGCCTAGCGCCGGCAGGGCGAGATGCTCCGGCGATACGTGTGGGAGATTTTTGACGGCCTCCTGGACGGCACCGAGCGCCGGCGTATTGGTGGTGGCTCCGGCGAAAAGTCCGGCGGTCAGCGCGATGTCGAAGCCAGCCAGTCTCCCGATAAGCACGGCGAGCGCGCCTCCACTAAGAACGATGCCCGCAGCGAGCGAATTTAGCGCGAGACCTTGTTTCTTGAGCGAATTGAAAAAGCCAGGGCCGACCTGCAAGCCGATCGTGTATACAAAAAGAATCAGACCCAGATCGCGAATCAATCCCAGCCAGCCGGGATCGATTACCACGCCGAAATGGCCGAGAATAATCCCTGCGAAGAGCACTCCGGCGCTGCCCAAGCCGACACCGCGCCAGCGAAATTGCCCGAGCCACAGGCCGAGCGTGGCCACGCTAGCGATGACGAGAAACGTCCAGCCCACGGGCTGTTCCCGTGTGAAGTGAGCGAGCCAATCAGGCATCCGGGGCGGTCAAGCGAACCAGTTTTTCGCGCGTCTCTTGCAAGCGCCGGATCGTGACCGCAGCCATTCGGGTCATCATTTCGTAGCCCATCGCGGTATTTTCCTCGAGCTGGGCGAGCAGCGGTGTGGCGTAGAAAAAATACGTCTTCGTCTCACCCACGGAGGCCGCATCGAATTGCCAGAGCCGTGGCTCAAACAACCACGACCAGCCGAGCACATCGCCCGTCCCGATCAGCTGGATTTCCACGGGAGTTCCATTCGATTGAGAACTCGTCACGCGGACGTGGCCGGAGTTGATCAGGTAGAAACTATTCGCGATGTCGCCTTCCTTGAAAATGCGTTCACCGTCCTGAAACGTGCGCTCCATGGCGTAATCGGACAGGATGTCGAGGTAGGCCGGATTGAGTTCGGCAAGAAACGGATGCTGGGCGATGAGGGAGCGGATGGGTTTCATAGGAGTTGCATTACAATCTGGAAATGAGCAGTTCGCGCTGGAAGACGATTTCCTTCGGCAAATGACTGTAGAGACGGTTGAAAAGTTCATCCTGCATGGCGAGTTCGCGATACCATTCCTCGGTGTCGATGTGTTGCGCCTGCTCGAATTGTTCGCGGGAGTAATCCATTCCGCGCAGGTCGATGTCCTCGTATTCCGGCAGCCAGCCGATGGCGGTTTCCGTAGCGTGCATGCCAAACTGGCAGCGCTGCACGATCCATTTCAGCACGCGCATATTATCGCCGTAGCCGGACCAGAGAAATTTTCCCGTCTTGTCTTTGCGGAACCAGTTTACGTGGAAAATCCGCGGGACGTGTTTGATCTCGCGCCGCATCTCCAGCCAATGGGCGAAATAGTCGCCCATGTTGTAGCCGCAGAAGGGCAGCATCGCCATCGGATCGCGGCGCACCAGGCCCATCGTGCCAGCGGCGGCGGCGGTCATTTCCGAGCCCATCGTGGCACCGAGATAGACGCCGTGAGACCAGTTGAAGGCTTGGAAAATGAGCGGCATCGTCGTGGCGCGGCGACCGCCGAAAATCATCGCGCTGATCGGCACGCCCGCCGGATTTTCCCAGTCGGGATCGATGATCGGGCAATTTCGCGCCGGAGCGGTGAAACGGCTGTTCGGATGGCTGCTGAGGACGGATTTTCCAGCGGCGTCCAATGCATTGGAACTCCAATCATTTCCGCGCCAATTGATCAGATGCGTGGGTTTTTCCTCCGTCATGCCCTCCCACCAGACGTCGCCGTCGTCGGTCAGGGCGACATTGGTGAAAATCGTGTCGCGCGTGATGGATTGCATGGCCATCGGATTGCTTTCGTCGGACGTGCCGGGAGCGACGCCGAAGAAGCCCGCCTCGGGATTGATCGCCCGCAACCAGCCGTCGGGACCAGGCTTGATCCAAGCGATGTCGTCGCCGACGCAACTGACGGACCACCCTTCTTCGCGCAGCTCTTTGGGCGGAATGATCATCGCGAAATTCGTCTTGCCGCAGGCGCTCGGGAACGCGGCAGTGACGTAGGTTTTTTTGCCGTTCGGATGCGTCACGCCGAGGATCAGCATGTGCTCGGCCATCCAGCCTTCGTCGCGCGCCATGGCGGAGGCGATGCGCAGGGCGAAGCATTTTTTGCCGAGAAGCGCGTTGCCGCCGTAGCCGGAGCCGAAGCTCATGATGAGGCGTTCGTCGGGAAAATGCGTGATGTAAGTCTGCTCCGGATTGCACGGCCAGGGGGCATCGGTCGCGCCATTTTCCAACGGACTTCCCACGGAATGGAGGCACTTTACGAAGGTGCCGGTGCGCTCAATTTGCTCGTAAACGCCGGAGCCCATGCGGGTCATAATGCGCATGTTCGCGACGACGTAGGGACTGTCAGAAATCTCGATGCCGTATTGCGCAATGGGCGAGCCGATGGGCCCCATGGAAAATGGAATCACGTAGAGCGTGCGGCCGCGCATGCAGCCGGAGAAAAGGCCATGGAGCCGCGCTTTCATAACGTCTGGCGCCTCCCAATTGTTAGTGGGTCCGGCGTCTTTTTTCGAGCGTGAGCAGATGAACGTCCGCTGCTCGACACGGGCGACATCGCGTGGATCGCTGCGAACGAGGAGGGAATTGGGGCGTTTCTCGGGGTTCAACCAGACGCCAGCGCCGGAATCGACGATTTTTTCCCTCATCAACTTGTCCTCGGCCTCCGAGCCGTCGCACCAGAAAACTGATTCGGGTTGCGTGAGACTGGCGATTTCGTTAACCCAGGAAACAATGGAGGGCGGAATAGTGGAGTTCATGCTTGGGTTATGTTAGTGAGGCTTAGTCTAGGCTCAGAAACCCCTATGGGAAGAAGCATCGCTCGGTCGGGCGAAGACAAAAAAACCCTCCGGGGTAGGACCGGAGGGTTTTAAGAAAACAGACTGGAGTTGAATTCTACTGACCGTAGTTTGGGCTGACGGTGCTGAACTTGCTGGTGCGCAAGCTGAGGGCTTCGTCGAGCGTCGAAGTGTCGCTGCCCAAGACTTTGGCTGCCTTAAAGAAGACATCGGTTTGATCGAAGTAACCGCTGAAGAGCAAGGCTCCAGGGCCGTCTGCCGTGATTGGCACGCTGCTGCCCGTATGGTTACCCGTGCGGAAACCGACCGAGAGGCGGTAGCGGTTGTCATTGCCGGGATAATTTGGGAAGACGCCTTTGCTGTAGGTATCGGTGTAGTCAGGGAAACCACCGGATTCGTTGACGTTATTCCCACCGCTTGAAGGGGCGACGGTTGTGTTGCCGATGAATGGATCGAACGCCGTCTTGGTGCGTGGATAGAGCGAGTTAGCCCGAGTGTTGAGCACGGCGTTTGTGTTCGAGTTCAGCGTGGCTCCGGTATCGGTCAAACCAATAATGCTCATGGATTGATCATGGTCAGCAGTGACAACGATGAGCGTCTTTGTGTTACGAACAGTGCCGTTCGTGGTGCCGAAATCGCGTCCTACTTTCACTGCTTTATCTAGCTCGATAACGTCCCAAATACAACCGATGGCGTTGTTTGGGTGCGATTGTTTATCGATGGAAGCACCTTCGACCATAAGAATGAAGGGGGCACCGTTTTTACTGAGGGACTTGATGGCGGCGTCAGTCATTTCATCGAGCATGGGTTGATCGGTGAAACCTTTGAAGTCGGCAACTCCTTCATCGGCAGGCTTGGCGGAACCGCCTGAGAGCTTGTCGAAGGCGACGTTCATGTGCCCGCTGGTAGCGGTGTTGCCGACTAACGTGTTGCCAAGGGTTGCGCCACCATCGGTGCTATTGCCCGATGAATAAAACAGGCCGACTAATTTATCGGGTGCTGTGCCACTGCGGATAGCGTTAAGCTGAGTCCGAGTGAAGGCAGTCGCATAGCCGGCTGTAACAAGCTCAGCGGTGAGATTGCGGTTATCGCCACTATTCAACGTATTGCGCCCGTTGCTGGAGAGGGTTGTCGAAGTGGGATTGACAGTGCCAGCGTCGAAATGCTCACGACCGCCTCCAAGGAAAACGTCGAACACAGGGCCGCCGCTAAAACCGGGAATACCATCGACAAATTGTTTGGCGATATCGAAGCAAAGGTTACGGGAAAGGACATGGGAACCTTCGCCAGCAGGGGTGGCGTCGCAGATGTCTGCAGTCGAGACCACGCCAGTTTTGTAACCATATTTACGCTTGAGGTATTCCCAGAGGGTCTCAATGCGGGGATTATCCAAGCCGTATTGTTTGGTGGCTTGCAGATTGGCAACGTTGGTGTTGAGTCGAAAATCATTGTTGTCGGCAAAAACACCGTGCGTGCCGTCGCCCGTTTTGTTACCTGTACTCCAGGCGGAAGCAGTTGGCGAGCTATCAGGAACGAGACGTTCGCTGTTGTATGTCATCACCATTCCGCTCGCTGGCATAGTATCCATGGTCTGCAGCTCATCGAAGAAACCTTCGCGCATCCGACCAGCGGTGCTCTTGGCAACGATGCGGCCTGCATCGCGGTAAGCGGTACCCATAGCGTCGCCAATAAAGAGAATATAGTTTTTCTTGGCAACCGCGCGACCACGAGAATCGGTGAAGCTGAAATCCTGCACACCTACTTTTTGAGTGTAGCTAGCCGTTGCGCCTCCGTTGTCAGAATCTACCACGGTAGCCACGATTGTGTGGACGCCGGGAGCGATAATACTTTGGCTGCGATAGGTCCATTCCTTGTCTTGAGTGGAAACACTACTAGTATCAGGCACGGAATCCTGGTTAGTGGTCACTTCCGGGGTGCCGGTAAAGGTGGTTGGCGTTCCATTGATCGTGAAAGAGACCGTGGAATTTGGACCAAACTCTGTAGCTTCGACGCGCACGTCGAAAAGTTGGTCGTTGAGGACCCGGAATCTCTCCGGAAGACGAATTCTAACGCTTGGCGCCGAGTAGCCTACAGCTACAGTCGCCGCGAAAGTAAGAGCGGTAATGAGTGTTTTCATGGTTTTGTATTTTGTGTTGTTTTTTGTAAGCGACAAAGGCAGGACCATTTCTGGAAAAGGCTCCGTCGAAATTTTAGTTAAGGATCAATGTTAGCTAAACATCAATCGCGCCCAGAAAGGACTTCGATCCGCTCATGGATCTGGTGAGCGTGTTCACCAATCCAGCGTTGAAAATCTATTTTTTGCGCAAAGCCTTTTTCAGGCATTCCAAAGTAGGCGAGAGAACTATCAATAATATGTGCAGTGTCGGGCTGCATGACGATACCGAGCCATTGATCGCGCATCCAAGGTTCACCAAAGTCGAAGAGATTTTGCGCAAAGCCCAATGTGCGGCTGGTATTCAGATCGCCCAAGGTCGCCATGGAGTGAGCGCCATAGTTGTTAACATCGGGCACCTCCATCGGTTCGAGCCATTTGTGTTCGTGAACAGCTACAAACTTGCGCGAAGCAAGGAGCAAGCTAAAAGGCGTATCCACGTGTTGAGTGCTGGAATTCAAGCGTATGTTAGTGCCGCGGATTGTCCAAAAACTCACCTGCTCCTCCGAGGCACAGATGGCACAAAACTTGGAAACGCCAGCGTGCCTCTCCACCCCAAAAAAAGCAAACAACGCCAAAAAGACGGAAAATACCAGCAGTGCTGGCATAAACCAGCCGTGCTTCGTTGCTTTTGTTTCCTGAGGCATAACCTGAATGAAGAAAAGTGGCGCGAAGCTATGTTAGGCGACGCGACGCTTGCGGGCGATCCTCCATGCAACTGCCGAAGCCGCAATGGCTAGTAATGTTGTGGTTGAAGGTTCGGGCACTGCGGTGACGCTGGCCGTTCCTGGGCCAGTGACCGGATTAACGGAACCACTAAACGTACCGTAATCATCATTGGTTAGACCGGACACCGCCAGCACATAGGTGCTGCCCGAGGTGAGCGGTTGGACAAAACTGGAGCCCAGAGCTTGGTTGGACTGACTGGTGTTGTCATTGGCAACGATAAAGTTCGTCTCTGGATCAAGCGAGTTAAAGGGGGCGTTATAAAGCGTGATAAAGGTATCCAACAAAGCTGAATTGCCCGCGACTACACTGAAATTGTAAAGACCCGTCGTATCCACTGTTACTGAGAAAAGACTGAAGGGGACAGTCGAGCCAATAAAGCTAGAGGTGCCGTCTTCGGTGACCCGGTTGTAGGTTGGCTGACCTTCAGTATCGCCGACGAAGCTGGCCGCTTTCGCTTGAGGAATCATAAAGCCGAGGACGGCGCAGAGAAGTGTTAGTCGAGTAATTTTTTTCATTTTAATTTCGGATGTTAGGTGGACGTTGGTTAAGACGAAGATAATCCTCTCCATTTGCCCATGTTCATCAAAGCATTCATGGCAACGTTTGCGTGTCGAATGTCACGGAAGTGTGCCGATTATTGCGAATGTGTGACAGAAGTCCGGAGATCGTGTGGCAAGGAAGAAAAGCCACTAATTTTAGTATAGTTGCAGCGGCCCAAAATTGGGGAATGAACAGAAAATTCACGAAATCCTGGACTACACCGGAATGGCATGGGGCGCTGATTGGAACCAATGCCTCTAATTTAGAATTATTCTTGATCTAAGTTGCCATCTGCCGCATCTTACCCGAATCCAATGGCAGACGATCCCACATATGATGAAAGTGTCGCTCTCGGCGGTTTTCGCCTCACGAAACAACGACGCGAGGTTTACGACGCGTTGACTGAAGTTCGCGATCATCCGACCGCCTCGGAGATTTTCTTGCGCGCCAAGAACCGTATGCCGTCGATCTCACTGGCCACGGTTTACAACAGTCTGGAAGCACTGGTTGCCAGTGGCCTCGTTAAACAGGTGAATCTGGATCGCGCCCCGACGCGTTACTGCCCAAACACCAAGGAGCATGGGCATTTCTTTTGTGAAAAATGTCACGACGTCCAGGATATTGAGCTTTTGCCCGCAAATGATGCGCAACCTTTTGTTCTACCGTATGGCTGCATCGTCACTCACCACGAACTTTCCTTAAAAGGTCTCTGCCAGAAGTGCGCGGAACCCACGCCTCTAATTTCCTAATTTTTTATATGTCCACACTTAGTATTCGCAATCTCCACGCCTGTATCGCTGGCCAACCTGAAACTGAAATTCTTCGCGGCCTGTCCCTCGACATTCCAAAAGGCCAGGTCCACGCCATCATGGGGCCGAACGGCTCTGGCAAAAGCACGCTCTCCAAAGTTCTCGCAGGTCATCCAGATTACACCGTCACCAGTGGAGAAGTCCTCATGAACGGCATCTCCATTCTCGAGATGGAACCCGATGTGCGTTCCCGTGCTGGCTTTTTCCTAGCCTTCCAATATCCGAATGAAATCCCCGGAGTATCCAATGCCAATTTTCTGCGTGCCGCCTTGCAAGCGCGATTGCCGGAAGGCGAAGAAATCGATGCAACCGAGTATTACAAGCGGTTGTATTCCAAGATGGACATGCTGGAGATGGATCGAAAATTCACGGCGCGCTCGGTGAACGAAGGCTTTTCCGGAGGCGAAAAAAAGCGCAACGAAATCCTGCAAATGGCCATGCTCGAACCCGAGTTTGCCGTCCTTGATGAGACCGATTCCGGTCTCGATATCGATGCACTTCGTATCGTTTCCAAAGGCGTTAACGCCTTGCGTGGACCTAACTTGGGAATTCTTTTAATCACTCACTATCAACGCCTGCTCGATTACATTGTTCCAGACGTAGTGCATGTGATGGTGAAGGGGCAAATCGTCAAAACCGGGGAGAAAGAACTCGCCCTCGAACTCGAAGAACGCGGATACGACTGGGTTTCCGAAGAGATGCTGGCCACCGCCTAACCTTACGAATTTATGAGCACTACAGCACTCGATATTGACCGCGAAGTCGGAAACTTTACTTACGACATCAAGCCGTATCGCGACTCCGGTTTCGGACTCAGCGAGGACACCATTCATTACATTTCCGACGTGAAGGACGACCCTCAATGGGTGCGCGATTTCCGTTTGAAGGCCTACCAAACGTTTCTCGATAAACCGATGCCGACGAGTTGGGCCACGAAGGATCTTGAAGCCATCGATTTTTCTAAAATTCGGTATTACTTATCCGCCCAAGCAAAAACCACCCGCTCATGGGATGAAGTGCCGGACGACATCAAAAAAACGTTTGAGCGTCTGGGTATTCCAGAGCAGGAACGGAAATTTCTCGCCGGCGTCGAGGCGCAATTCGACAGCGAGGCGGTCTATTCCAACGTCAAGGCAGCCGTCGCGGACCAAGGTGTTATCTTCATGGGCTCCACGGAAGCGCTAAAGGAACATCCCGAAATTTTTCGTAAGTGGTTCGGGAAAGTCATCCCGACGGGTGACAATAAATTCAGCGCATTAAACAGCGCGGTTTTCTCCGGCGGCAGCTTCATTTACGTTCCCCCGGGCGTAAAAGTGAAACATCCGTTGCAAGCTTACTTCCGGATCAACTCCGAAAACTTCGGCCAGTTTGAGCGTACTCTGATTATCGTCGATGAAGGTGCTGAGCTTACTTACATGGAGGGCTGCACTGCGCCCAAATTCACCACCGCCACGCTTCACAGTGCGGTCGTGGAACTCGTCGCGATGAAGGGCGCGAAGATCCAATATATCACCGTCCAGAATTGGAGCTCTAACGTCTTTAACCTAGTCACGAAACGCGGTATTGCCCATGAAGAAGCTGAGGTGAAGTGGATCGATTGCAATATCGGCAGCCGCCTCACGATGAAGTATCCGGGTGTCGTCATGAAAGGCCGCAAAGCGCGCGGCGAAGTTATTTCCATCGCGCTGGCCAATGACGGACAGCATCAGGACACCGGCGCGAAGATGATTCACGCGGCGGATGAGACGACTTCCAATGTGATCTCCAAGTCCATCAGCGTGGGAAAAGGACGTTCGACTTACAGAGGAATGGTCCACATTCCGAAGCACCTCAAAGGCTGCAAAAACAACACAGAGTGCGACGCGTTGCTCATCAACACGACTAGCCGCACCGACACGTATCCGGCGATCACCGTTCGCGGCACAGGCAATGTTACGCAACATGAGGCGAGCGTTTCGCAGGTTTCAGCCGAGCAGATTTTCTACATGCAACAGCGCGGACTCACCGAAGGCCAGGCCATGAGTTTGAGCGTCAACGGGTTCGTCAATGATCTCGTTCGCCAGTTTCCGATGGAATACAGCGTCGAGCTCAAGCGCCTCATCGACATGGAGATGGAAGGCTCCGTCGGATAAACTCGAAACTAACCCCTGCGAAGATGCTTCACGACGCACTCATAGAAACGCCCATGGCTTCCTTGTTAGAGACACCATTCATCGACCCGACTGCGCCTGAATGGTTGCAAACGCTCCGCCAGCAAGCCTGGTCTGATTTCCAAAACACTCCGGCTCCCAAACGCAAGGATGAGGCTTGGCGTTTTGCGAATTTAAAAATGCTGGACTTGGATCAATATCAGCCCGCCTCCAAAATCGATCGCGAAACCGCCCAGAAAATTCTCGCGCAATCCACGGGGCTCACCTCCGTTGCGGGCCGTCTGGTTTTTGCCAATGGAATCCTACTCTCGAAACAACATCTATCCGAGGAACTCATCGCCCACGGTGTGCGCTTCCTGAGTTTCGATGAGGCGGTCAATCTTGTTCCCGAGTTGATCCAGCAACATTTTATGACTCAGACCGTGGGTCTCGGCTCGGCGCGGTTAGCCTCGCTGCACAAGGCGAAAGTAAGTACGGGCACCGTGATCCATGTCCCGAGGAATGTGGAAGTCGCTTTGCCATTGGAGATTTTTCACTGGCTCGATGGGCAGAATTCCACCGTATTTCCGCATACGCTGATCATCCTCGGCGACAACGCGAAACTGACCGTTCTGGAGAATTATCAATCGACGGACTCACAAGCGGAAGGTCTGGCCTGCGTGGTGAATGATTTGATCCTCGGTGCGGGTGCCAAGCTCACTTACGTTTCTGTGCAGAACTGGAGCGAAAAAGCGCGCAGTTTTCAAATCAACTCCACGGAACTTGCCCGCGATGCACATGCGACTAACATGGTGGTGAATCTCGGTTCCACCTATGCCCGCTATGAAAGCGCCAGCCGGATGCGCGGTCCAGGCGGGCGGAGTGACATGCTTGCGGTGAATGTGGCAGCCGATCATCAGGAATATGATCAGCGCACTCTGCAGGATCACGCGCAGCCTCGTTGTACTAGCGATCTGCTTTACAAGAATGCGCTGCTGGATTTTTCCCGCACGATTTTTGCCGGGTTAATCAAGGTCGAGGAGCACAGCCACAAGACCGACGCCTACCAAAAAGTGCGCAACCTCATTCTAAGCGATGATGCGGAGGCTAATTCCATGCCCGGTCTGGAAATTTTGGCCGATGATGTGCGTTGCAGTCACGGAGCCACCAGCGGACAACTCGAGCCGGATGAGATTTTTTATCTCCTCAGCCGCGGCATTCCAGAAACTCAGGCTCGCAGGCTATTGGTTGCCGGATTCCTTAACGAGGCCATCGCCCGCCTCGATAACGAGGCTATCGAGAGTCACATTAACGTCCAGATTGCAAAAAAATTGCCCTGCTAACGGCAGCGCTTTCCGACTTTAGCGGATATTTAGCCCAGAGATCACCCGGTAACTGATTCTCTATTAAACAAATGTTTTCTATACCAATCCAGTTTTGGTCTGAAGCCGATTTGAGGGGAGATGAGCGATAGCGACACTAGTAGCAAAAGTGGGCGACGGTCGATTTCGGTGATTCTGCCGGTCTGGCGCGATTTGTCCGCGGCTGTCGCCTGCGTGGCCCGAGTGCGGGAAATGGAAGGAGTGCGTGAGGTCATTGTCTCAGCAGCCGCTGCGGATCGGGAGTGGGCAGAGGCAATGTGCGCTCTCGGCGTTCGGTTGGTCAGTTCTGTAGAGCCAAGTCGGGGACGGCAAATGGATCGCGGAGCGGCTGTAGCCACAGGAGAATGGCTGCTCTTTCACCATGTGGATACCGCCCTCACGCCCGCGCATCTGCAAGCGTTGGTGCGGGCGACAGCGAACCCCGCCGTGATGGGCGGGGCATTCTACCGGCGCTTCGACGAGCGGCATCCGGCGCTACGCTGGCTGGAGCCAGTGGAGCGCTGGCACAACCGCACCTTCGGCGCGCTCTATGGCGATCAGTCGATTTTCGTGCGCCGGGAAATGTTCGTGCGTCTGGGTGGTTTTCGCGGATTACCCCTCATGGAAGATGTGGATTTCTCGCTGCGACTACGGCGTGCGGGAAAAATCGCGCTGCTCGATCCACCGATTGCCTCCTCGCCACGCCGACATCTGGCGCACGGGCCGTGGCGCACCACCGGACGGAATGCAGCCATCCTCGCGCTCTTCCATCTGGGCGTGTCCCCGCACCGTCTCCATCGTTGGTATTATCCCGAGTCGGCTGCATCTGAATCCACTGGCTCAACGAAAAGTGATTATGCAGACGCGGGCTCGCAGAATCCCGTCAGCGTGCAGACCGCAAACACCCAACCATCGTGACCGCCAAACTTTCACCCCAGCAGAAATGGCGCGCGCGCTGGGCGGCCTTCCGCGAGCCGGTGCATCGGGAAAAAGCGGGCATTTTGCGTGCGCGCTGGGAGTCGTTGCCGGAGGAATTACGCACGTCGAATCAAATCTCCGGGCGGCATCTGACGCACTGCGGCTTTACTCTTGGCGCGAGCTATTGCTCGTTTCACTGCACCCATTGTTATCTTCCGAAGAACGCGAACGAAGTGCCGCTTCCGTCGCTCGCGCAGATGAAGGAGCAGATCGATGCGAACCGACGGCTTCAAGGTCCAGGCGGGGGATTGCAGCTCACTGGTGGTGACGTAGCCGACGCTTACTGGCGTTCCGGGCGGCAGGATGAGCTTGTGGAAGTCGTGCGCTACGCTTACAGCGTCGGCCTCGTGCCGATGCTTATGACCCACGGCCAGACGCTCATCGAGCATCCCGAATTTTTGGAGCGACTCGTGGTGGAAGGCGGGCTGCGGCAGGTCGCAATCCACGTCGATGTCACCCAAGCGGGGCGGCACGGCTATCCCATCGGGCGAATCAAAACGGAGGCCGATCTACATCCAGTGCGCGCGGCTTTCACCGAGTTGGGCTGGAGCATTCGGGAGAAGACGGGCGTCGCGTTGGAGTTTGCGCATAATTGCACCGTCACCCGCAAAAACATCGATGGCGTCGCGGAGATCATCCGGTGGTTTCTCGCCGAACCGAAGCGCACGCAGCTCTGGCGCATGCTAAGTTTCCAGCCTGAGGCCGATACGGGACGCACGATTTTTTCGCAAGAGCCGATTACACCTGCGCTGACTTGGGAAAAAATCCGAGAAGGCACTGGCCTGCCGCTCCGCCGCGACGCGAGCATCTTTGGTCATCCCGATTGCAATAGTTGGGCCTCACTGCTCGTCGCGCAGGATTCTGGCGAAGTCTATCCAACATTGCCGGACGACCCCAAGTGGGATCAAATTTTCGGTCGCGTGCTCGAACGCATCGGCGGCATCTCGCTCGTGACCGACGACGCCGGGACCGCGCCCTACCGCCTCGCCGGTGCGCTCGTGCAAAATCCGCTGCTCGCCGCACGGCTGGCCACGCATCTCGTATTGTTTGCAGTAGCGGGGAAAATGCCGCGCTCCGTTTTCCGCGCGCTGCTACGTGGCGAGGTCCACACCGTTGGCGTCGGGATGCACAACTTTATGGACGCCGCCGTGACTGCAACCGCGCCACACGATCCTGTAATCAAAGCGCGGCTCGACTCGTGCGTTTTCAAAGGCGCGGTAAAGCAGGATGGCGAGTGGGTTGGCGTGCCAATGTGCCAGATGAATCAAGAGCGTTGGAGCCAGGTCTATGATGACCGCCTCGCCGATCCTGTGCTGCGCTCCGAGCCGCAAGTTACTACCATCACAACCTCACCCGAAACGTTAATCTCCACAGTCTCTTAATATGTCCAATAACCTATCCACTCTACCAGTAGAAGCCGCCGTCAAACAACGTTACGCCGCTGGCGCCCAAGCGCAGGAACCTGCCCTCTGCTGCCCGGTCGATTACGATCCTCAATATTTGAAAATCATCCCCCAGGAAGTCATTGAGCGTGACTACGGCTGTGGCGATCCAAGTCAGTATGTGCGCCGCGGCGAGACCGTGCTCGATCTCGGGAGCGGCACGGGAAAAATTTGCTTCATCGCTGCGCAAGTCGTTGGTCCGGAAGGCCGTGTCATCGGTGTGGACATGACGGACGCGATGCTCGACGTGGCGCGACGCAATGCCCCGATCGTAGCC
Source organism: Chthoniobacterales bacterium (assembly GCA_038230215.1). Classification (GTDB taxonomy): domain Bacteria; phylum Verrucomicrobiota; class Verrucomicrobiia; order Chthoniobacterales; family DASVRZ01; genus DASVRZ01. The sequence continues at coordinate 60,516 of JBBRNR010000006.1, forward strand.
GAGCGGATCGGCTTCACGAACGTGGAGTTTCGCAAGGGCCGCATCCAGGATCTCGCGCTTGATCTAGAGAAGTTGGACGCCGAACTGCAATCGCGTCCTATCGCCAGCGCCGATGCCTTTCTCGCGGCTGAAGAACTAGCAAACGAACTGCGAGTGAAGCAGCCGCTCGTGGCGACAGAATCGGTTGATATCGTCGTCTCGAATTGCGTGTTGAATCTCGTCGAACCGCGCGCCAAGACGCAACTTTTCGAGGAAATCTTTCGCGTCCTTCGCCTCGGCGGACGCGCGGTCATCTCCGATATCGTTGCTGACGAAGATGTGCCCGAGGAATTGCAGAATGATGCAGAGCTGTGGAGCGGCTGCATCTCCGGCGCGCTTACTGAGCAGCGCTTCCTCGCTGCGTTTGAAAAGGCCGGCTTCTACGGCATCCAGATCCTCAAGCGTGATGCCCAGCCGTGGCGCACAGTGCGCGGCATCGAGTTTCGCTCGGTCACGGTCGAGGCATTCAAGGGCAAACAAGGTCCCTGCTTTGAGCGCAATCAGGCGGTGATTTATCATGGCCCCTTCCGAGAAGTGCTCGACGACGACAACCACCGGATGGTGCGTGGAGTGCGCTATGCGGTTTGCGACAAGACCTACAATCTCTATCGTAAAGCGCCCTATAGTGCTTCCTTCGAGTTCATAGAACCGCTTACCGAAATTCCGTTGGCCGAGGCTAAGCCGTTCGATTGCACGCGCACCGCTCTGCGCCACCCTCGCGAAACCAAGGGCCAGCAATATGATGCGACCAGCGAAGGCGCATCCTGCTGTGGCTCCGATGGCGGGGCCTGCTGCTAAAGCCGATGAATCGTTTCGACACTACGCTGGCAGGGCAGGGGATTGCTCTGCGGCGGGCGCGTCCAGAGATCCTGCAGCTCAATGTGGGCAAGCTCTGCAATCTCACCTGCACGCATTGCCATGTGAACGCCGGGCCGAAGCGCAAGGAAATCATCACACGCGAAACACTCGACCGCATTCTCGACTGGTTCGCTGCGACCGACCTGCCAACGCTCGATCTCACCGGAGGCGCGCCCGAAATGATCCCGGATTTCCGCGAAGCGATCCTAAGCGTTCGGGCGATGACGCCTCGTCGCCGGATCATAGACAGGTGCAATCTTACCATCCTGCTGGAGCCAGGCTACGATGGATTGGCGGAATTTCTCGCGGAAAACGAAGTTGAGATCGTTGCTTCGATGCCGTGTTATTCGCCTGAGAATGTAAACGCCCAGCGGGGGGATGGCGTGTTCGATGCGAGCATCGCTGCACTGCAATTGCTCAACCGCCTCGGCTACGGCACACGTCAGGAACTGCCGCTTCATCTTGTTTATAATCCCAACGGAGCTAACCTCCCCGGTCCGCAGGCTGAACTCGAAGCCGACTACAAACGCGAGCTTTCGCAGCACTTCGGCATCGTCTTCAATTCCCTCTACACGATCACGAATCTGCCCATCGCACGCTTTGCGAGCTGGCTGCGGCACGAGGGTAAATACGAGGAATATCTCGAAACGCTCGTCGCCGCATTCAATCCCGCGACCGTCGAAGGGTTGATGTGTCGCAATACCATTAATGTGAGTTGGGAGGGCGAAGCGCACGACTGCGATTTCAACCAGATGCTTCGTTTGCCTCTGGCCGGAAATGGCCGCCGCTACCTGTGGGATATCGATCCCGTCGCGCTCGTCGGGCGAGAGATTGCCACGGGCCACCACTGCTTCGGTTGCACCGCCGGCGCGGGATCGAGCTGCGGAGGCGCACTGACGTGAAGGCATATTTCTCGGATCGCGAGGGCGTCTTGCCTTCGCGAACTTTCGGACACATGGTTCTTTCGTTTGGCGTATTTGCAGGCAGGGGAGTACGTTCCGGCGAGATGCCGAAACCGGCGGGTAGGAGGTCCACCCTACCCGAGCGCAAGCCATCATGATCTCCGTCATTATCCCCGCGTTCAACGAGGCTGCCGAATTGCCTGCGACACTCGCGGCGTTGCGAGCGCAGGACGTCGCGCATGAAGTGATCGTCGTCGATGCGGGAAGCACGGATTCCACCGCTCTCATCGCGAGCGAGGCGGGTGTCGCAGTCATCGCTAGCGCACGCCGCCAGCGCGCCGCGCAGATGAATCTCGGAGCCGCGACGGTGCGCGGAGACCTGCTGCTTTTTGTCCACGCCGATACGCGGCTCGCGCCTGCTGCAATGGCGGGGATTTCTGAGGCGTTGTGTGATCCGCGGGTCGTCGGCGGAGGATTTGCACGCCGCTACGAGACGCCCTCGCCATTCCTCCGCGCCACTTGTGCGCTCGCCGAGGTGCGCACGCGGCTGTGCGGCTGGTTCCTCGGCGACCAAGCCATTTTCGCGCGTCGCACGGTGTTTAACGCCCTCGGCGGTTTTCGTGAATGGGACATTTTTGAAGACCTCGATTTTTCCCGTTGTCTCGCGCGGAGTGGGCGGGTCGTCACGTTGCGCCCTCCGGTGATATCCGCCGCGCGCCGCTTTACTGCACGCGGCGCAGTACGCACGACCTGGCGCGATCTCGCGCTGACCGCGCGCTATCTCACGGGCAGACTGCCGGTTGCGCCGCGCGCCACAAATCAATCCACCGCAACCGCAGGCTGCCTTTGTTCTGATTAATGAGCGAGTCGCTTTACAACGCGGTCATCATAGGTGCGGGCACGGCGGGCCTTGTCACCGCGGCCGCGACGGCGGGGCTCGGCGGGCGGGTGGCACTCATCGAGCGGCGGCACATGGGCGGCGATTGCCTGAACTTCGGTTGCGTGCCAAGCAAAGCATTGATCGCTTCCGCGCGGGCGGCAGACCGCATCCGACACGCTGACCGTTGGGGTCTTGAAGCCAGCGAGCCCGCGTTCGCTTTCGAGAAAGTGATCGCGCGGATACGGGCGCGGCGGGCGCACATCGCACCGAACGATTCGCAGGAGCGTTTCGAGGGCCTCGGCGTCGAGGTCATTCGCGGCGAGGCGGCGTTCGTTTCGCCGCACGAGGTTGCGGTGAATGGCAAAAAATTGCGCGCGAAACATTTCGTCATCGCGACCGGCACACGCCCCATGATTCCGCCGATCGACGGCTTGAGCGACGTGCCCTTTTTCACCAATGAAACCATCTTCGACAAACTCGACCAGCGCCCCGCGACGATGCTCGTCCTTGGCGGCGGACCCATCGGCTGCGAACTCGCCCAAGCCTTCGCGCGCCTCGGCGTGAAAGTGACCCTCGCTCACCGCGGCCCGCGATTGCTGCCGCACGAAGACCCCGAAGTATCCGAACTCGTCCAGCGCACGCTCTCCGCCGACGGCATCGAATGCCTGACCGCCGCCGAAGCGCAGCGCGTACGCAAGGAAGGCAACGAAACGATCACCACGCTCAAGCTCGGCACCACCACCCGAGAAGTCCGCGTCGAAGCGCTGCTCGTGGCCGTCGGGCGCACGCCGAATTCCGACTCGCTTGGCCTCGACGCCGCGGGCGTGCGCACGACCAAAAACGGCGTCGAAGTGAACGCGCAGCTCCAGACTTCGCAGCCGCACATTTACGCCGCGGGCGACATCGCCGGGCCATTCCGCTTCACCCACATGGCCGACTACCAGGCCCGCATCGTCGCGCGTAATATCCTCGTGCCCTTTGGATTTCTGCGCTCCAAAACGGACTACGCGACGGTGCCGTGGTGTACGTATCTCGATCCCGAAGTCGCCCGCGTCGGCCTCAGCGAAACCGAAGCGAAAGAGCGCGGCCTCGAATACGACCTCTACATTTCCAAACTCGAAGACCTCGACCGCGCCGTGGTCGAAGACGAGACAACGGGTTTCGTAAAAGTACTGACCGCGCGCGGAACCGACCGCATCCTCGGCGTCACCCTCGTCGCCAGTCACGCGGGCGATCTCATTCACGAGTACGTGCTCGCAATGAAATCAGGCATTGGTCTCGGAAAACTTTCCAGCGTCATCCACGCCTACCCGACTTTCGCCGAACTCGCGCGCAAGACTGGCGACGCTTTCCAAAAAACCCGGCTCACGCCGACCGCGAAAAAACTCTTCGCGTGGCTTTACGCAAGGAACCGCCGATCATGAACGACACTCCAAAATCATTTTGGTCGTGCTCCGGCAAGTGGGTGCTGTTCGCGATCGGACTCATCGCCCTCGGCGCGGCATGGTATTTTCTCCCGGTAAAGGATTGGGTGAAAACCTTCAACGGCTGGGTCGAGCACCAAGGCGCGTGGGGCTACGTCGTATTCATCCTCGCGTATGCCGTGGCGACGGTTTTCTTTTTCCCCGGCTCGCTGCTGACCATCGGCGCGGGACTTGCCTTCGGCTTGTGGCGTGGGTTCGCCGTCGTCTCCGCAGGCGCTACGCTCGGAGCCGCGCTGGCCTTTTTGGTCGCCCGCTATTTCGTCCGTAGCCGGGTGGAAAAAGCCGCGCAGAACAACCCGAAGTTTGCCGCCATCGACGAGGCCATTGGTCGGGAAGGCTGGAAGATGGTGGCACTGCTGCGGCTCAGTCCGCTGCTCCCTTTCAATCTCAGCAACTATCTCTACGGTGTAACGAAGATCGGCTTCTGGCCTTATCTCGCGGCCAGTTGGGTCGGAATGCTGCCGGGCACTTTTCTCTACGTCTATCTCGGCGCAGCGGGGAAGGAAGCGTCCCGCGGCAGCGGCGGTGGGCCGTGGAAATGGGTGCTTTTCGGCGCGGGCCTCGCGGCCACGGTGGGCGTCACGATTTGGATTTCACGGATCGCCAAAAAGGCGATCCCCGTAACGCAGCAACCCGCCAAATGATTCCTATGAAACACACGCATCTCCTCATCGCTCTCCTCTCCCTCGTCATCGCCGCACCCAGCGTCGTGGCGAAGGAAAAGCCCGTGACCGTCTCCTTCCCAGCCGGCGCTCGCCACGACGCCTGGGATGCGCTTTTGAAAAAATACGTGAACGAGCGCGGCCTGGTCGCTTACGAAAAGTGGAAGGCGAACGACGCCGACGGCAAGGCGCTCGACGCCTACCTCGCGCAATTCGCCGCCAAGCCCGCGACACCCGCCTCAGGCAATGACCTCGCGGCCTCCGGGATTAATGCCTACAACGCATTTGCGATCCAATGGATTCTCGCGAACTACCCCACCGAGAGCATTCAGGCATTGCCTGATTCTTTCAGCCGCAAAGCGCACACCGTCGGCGGAGTGAAAATCGCGCTCGACGACATCGAACACGGCACGATGCGCCCGCTGCTCGGCTACCGCGCACACGCCGCGCTGGTGTGCTGCGCGCGGAGCTGCCCACCACTCCAGCGCACAGCCTACACCACGTCGGGGCTCGATGGCCAAATCGATGCGGCCTACGCGGTCTGGCTCGGGCGCGAAGACCTAAACCAATACGATCCGGCGAAAAACTACGTCGCCATTTCGAGTATTTTCAAATGGTTTAAGGAAGATTTCGAGAAAGCTGGCGGCGTGCCGAAAGTTCTGGGCGAGCGCGGCCCGGCGGCGGTGCGCCCGTTCCTCGCCAAAGGCGGATACAAGGTCGAGAATCTGCCGTATCACTGGGGCCTGAACGACCAGGGCAAATCCGGCGAAAGCTACAGCCGCGCCAACCTGTATTTCGACGCGATTTTCAAGTAGCCGCGCGGCCTTTCACCGCCCGCCGACTTCCTCCCGCACGCGCAGAAGCTCGGCGCGAAATTGCGCGCATTCTTCGAGATGTAGAATGTGGTCGGAGTGCTCGAACCAGACGAGCCGCTTGCCGCGCGGAGTGCGCAAGGAGCGGAAGTATTGCGCGGCAAGCGGCGCACTCAGCACCGTGTCGTAGCGACCGAGCAGGAAGACGACAGGCACGGCGATCTCCGGCACCTCGCGGGCGAGATCGTAAGTGTAAATGTCGTGCTCCAAATTCACGCCGGAAAATTGCAAACCGCGCAGCAAGCGCACATCATCGGCAAGCGAATAGTAGGGCGATTGCAGGCCGAGCTGGAGATAGCGCCAGCGGGTCATCGCCAGTGGGAGATGCGCCTGAAGGTCTTTCGTGAGTTTATTTTCGAGCCTCTCGTCGTGCCGCGTGCGATACGGCGGCGGACCAATCGCGCGGAGCTGGCGCGCGACTTCCATGCGACCCGTGCGCTCGGCCAGCGTGAGGCCGGCGAAGTGCAGCAATTGTTCCGAGCGCGGCACGCTGACGAGCTGCGAAATGCTAATGTAGGCGTGATACAACTCGGGCGCACGATCCACGGCGAGCACACCGACGAGAGTGCCCCACGAAAAGCCGACAAGATAGACTTTCCGCTTGCCGAGCGTGCGGCATAGGTGCCGCGTGAGCGCGACGGTTTCATTGGCAAACTCATCGGCGTTCATCGACGCGAGAGGGATGCCGGGCCGAAACGATTTCCCCGCGCCGCGCTGATCCCAATGCACGACAATGAAGTCGCGTTCGAGTTCCGCATTGGCGTGCGAGAAAGGCATCTCTGGCAGACCCGGTCCGCCGTGGAGAAAGAGCAACACAGGATTCGCACGGTCACGCCCACGGATGAAAATGGTCTGCTTAATTCCACCGAGTATGATTTTTTCCTGGCGCGAAATGCCGGGCGCGTCCAGCGGCGGTTGCCGCGTGGTGGCGCAGCCGGCGAAGATGAAAAGGAACAACGAACAGATGAGTGCGCGCATTTTTAAAAGGCTAGGAAGGCGGGCACTGATAGCGCGCAAGGAAACGGCGGTCGATCCGATCTTTCAGCCAAAACGCGGCGCGTCCGAACCAGTGAAAACCGCGCCAGCGCGCGAGGCCGAGGCCGTCGCCGAGATTGAGAATGAGCAGGCAGTGGCGCTGCGGGACAAAGGCGCACAACGGCGCAGCGTCGAGCGTGGCGAGCAGATTGTGCAAAAGTACGGGCGACTGGCGCACGGCATGGACGCCGATTTTTTCGAGGTCGTGATTTTCCAGCTTCACGCAATCGCCGCCGCCGAAAATTGCTCCGCCGGAGAGCGTGCGGAGATGCGCGTCCACGAGCAGTTCGCCGCGCACACTGCACGGCAGGCCCGACTCCGCGAGCAAGGCGGGCGGATGCAGGCCGGTGGCGTTCACGAGGTAGTCGAAAGGGATCGCGCTGCCGCGCGTGGTGATGGCCGTTTGCGCATCGATACGCTCCAACTCGCTGTCGAATTGCACGGCGATGTCACGCGTGCGCAGCCAGTCGTGCAGCCGCACGGAGACCCGCGGCGCAAAGCCCTCCAGGACTCGCGCGCCGCGCGTGAGCAGCGTGATTTCCGCCGCGCCGCGGCCCATCAGCGCGCGCATATTCGCCGCGATCTCGCCGCCCGACGGCCCGCCGCCCGCGACGACGATGCTCACCGCCCGCCGAGTGTCCCGCGCCGCCTCCAATTCGCGCCGCAAACGCGCCAGCTCGTGCAGAGGCTTGATTGGAAAAACGCCGTCCGCGGCACCGGGAATGGGCCGCACTTCGCTGCCCACATTCACCGAGAGCGCATCGAAGTGGATGGCCTCGCCGCCGCTCAAATGCACGCGGTGTGCAGCAGCGTCGATCTTCACCACACGCTCCCGCACAAAGCGCCCGGCGCCCAGCAGTGCGGCGATGTCCACACGATCCAGCTGCGGGGAATAGTGCCCGCCGAGCACCCCAGTCGCGAGCCCCGAATACCAAAAATCCTCCGGCGCGATGACTACGAGTTCCACCCCGCGTCGCGCAAATTCCGTCGCGTGCTGCAACGTGTGCAGATGGGCGTGACCTGCCCCTACGAGCACGACACGACGGGTGGAATTCATGGTTGAGGCGATGCCAAATCTGGAAACGTCTCAACCGCGCGCTGCCAGCTTGCAAGATCGTCCACGTCTTCGACGGTCTCTGCTTCCACCCATTGAAGACCCCCAGCGCGGAGACGCGCCCGCGTCTGCTCCAGCACGGCGGCGGTGCTCCACGCGATGTCCTGAAATACGTGGTCATTCGCGGTGCGCAGACCGAGCAGGCAATAGCCCCCGTCGTTGGCGGGCGCGAGCACGGCGTCGCTGTCGCGAAAAAGCGCGGCAAGTTGCAGGAGATAGTCGCGAGTTAGGTAGGGACAGTCGCCGCCGATGAAGAGAAGCGGAGACATTGAGAGTGAAAAATGAAGTTGGCACGCCGCCGTCAGCCGATGTCCTAGGTCTCCGGTCGTCTGCGCGAAATACTCGATCTGATTTCCGAGCCAGGTCCGCATTTCCGGCTCTGCATCGGCTGGCGAATAAGCCACCCTTACCAGCCAGCCTTCCGGAATGTGAAGAACCTGATGCTCCACCAACTCGCGGTAAGCACCTAGCGCCGCCACGTCGCCGACCTCCCGGCCCAGGCGCGTTTTGACTGTTCCAGCGCGGGGCGCTTTCAACATCAAGATTACAGTGGGCTTCATTTTACCAGCGCCCTTTTCGCCTCGTTAAACATTTGCGAGATGACTGACGCGAAACTCCTCCGATGTCCGCACATCGAGCAAGATTGGCTGCACACGGGATTTGTTTTGTAACCATGCGGCCAGCTCCGCAGTAGATATCTGCGACACCATCGGGAAGCGTTTTCGTACGAGCTGTTTCATCTTGTCGAACACGATGTTATCTCCAAAAGCAGCGCCGCAAATCCGCAAATAGCAGTGCAGCGTAGAACTCGCGATTGGTGAATGACATGCCCTTTATTCGCAGTCAGCCGTGTGTCAGTGGGTATGGCAATACAGAAAACGCTTCATTTAACGCTGGAACATCCGCGAGGTGCATCGAGGTATAGGCCAGTACGAAAGAGTCCGACAGACCATGAGGTGCGCTCTGCCCATGAAACAAGAGGCATCCATTTTTGGAAAATCTGGCGGTCGAAACGAACAGCGCGGCAGGGACGTTTCCGTTACGGGAATGGCCAGCGAGGGCTTTGGCGGAGTTTGTGCGCGACCGTGACCGTGTGGCGGAGAACTTTGGCGTTTGGGTGCAAAGGGTCCCGTTCGCGGGGGCTAGGCAGGATGGCGACGAGTAAGGAGGCTTGTTCAGGAGTGATTTTTTTCGCGGGTATATGCCAGTAATTTTTTGAGGCGGCTTCGACGCCGTATAGGCCGTCGCCGGTTTCGATGACGTTGACGTAAAGCTCGAAGATGCGGCGCTTGGTTAGCATCTTTTCCATGAGAACGGTGTAGTAGGCTTCCAGTGGTTTGCGCACCCAGGAACGCCCCTGCCAGAGAAAGAGTGAGCGAGCGCATTGCATCGTGATAGTGGAGGCGCCGCGCACAGGTTTTCCGCTGCTCTTCGCGTCGGCGACAGCGTGATCGATCTCCACCCAGTCAAAGCCTTTATGGGTAAAAAACCGTGCGTCCTCCGTTTGCCAGACCGCTTTCAAAAAGAACGGCGAGACGTTTTCCAGCCTTACCCAGCGATAACCTAACAGGGGAGCGGGACCTGGATGTTGGCGACCCTGAATGCGCCGGATGAGCATTAATGGAGTGTAACCCGGATCAAAATAACGCACGGCCAGCACCTCGAAAACTGGAAAAAAAATCAGGAACGCCGTCGTCCAAAAGAGCACGCGGACGATGTGCCCCCCGCGTCTGGATGAAGGCGCACGGCGTTTATCACGAGTGGTTGCGGGAATGCGAGGCACGAGTCAGGACTCGTAGGATTCCATGGCGGCCAACATTTCGCGTACGGCTGTTTCCAGTCCGACACTGATGCCGCGCGAAATAATGGAGTGCCCGATGTTCAGCTCGTTCAGACCGGGAATCTCCAGAATGCGGACGATATTCACGTAGTTAATTCCGTGACCCGCGTTCACGATGAGTTTCTTTTTTTGAGCCAGGCGGGCGGCATCGATCAGACGTGACAGCTCCTCCTTCTGCGCTTTGCCAGTCGCATTCGCAAACGCACCGGTGTGCAACTCGATCATCTCCGCGCCCAGCTCAACGGCGGCTTCGATCTGGTGATGGTCCGGGTCAATGAAAAGGCTGATGCGAATCCCGGTCGCTTGCAGCCGCTTGATCGTCGGCTCCAAAGCGCGGCGGTGGCGCACGGCGTCAAGGCCTCCCTCGGTGGTGATTTCCTGCCGGTTCTCCGGCACCAGACAGACATCGTCCGGCTGAATGCGCAGGGCGATTTCGAGAATTTCCTTTGTGTTGCCCATTTCCAGATTGAGCTTCGTGACGATGCTCTGGCGTAGCTGGCGCACGTCCTCGTCCTGAATGTGGCGACGGTCCGCCCGCAGATGCACGGTGATGCCGTGCGCTCCGGCGCGCTCACAGGCTGAGGCGGCCTCGAGCAGACGAGGCTCGGCGTTGACGTGCGTGGGCATTTGCGAGTAGCGCGCCTGTCGCAGCGTGGCCACATGATCAATGTTGACGCCGAGTTTCATAAGAATGTGTCAGTCAGACTCCAGCGGAGTCCGGGTCTAATGTCTAAAGTGTCGAATGCCTGTAAAGACCATGGCGATTTTTCGCTCGTTCGCGGCGGCGACGACCTCGGGGTCGCGCATTGAGCCGCCCGGCTGAATCGCACAGGTGGCACCCGCTTCAGCTGCGGCGATCAAGCCATCAGAGAATGGGAAAAATGCGTCGCTGCAAACTGCGCTGCCTTTTAGTGAAAGCCCAGCCTCGCCTGCCTTCCAGACAGCGATGCGACTTGAATCCACCCGCGACATTTGTCCGGCGCCGATGCCGAGTGTGCGATCTTTGCTGGTGTAAACGATGGCATTGGATTTGACGTGCTTGACGATTTTCCAACCAAATGCCATGGCCTTCATTTCATCGATGGACGGCGGTCGCTCTGTGACGACTTTCTCCTCCATTCCACTGAAACTCGCCCGGTCCACATCCTGGACGAGAACGCCACCCATGACGGCGCGGTAGTCAAGTTCGTGCGCGCCGCTCTGGGCCACGTCGGCCATGCGCATGAGGCGGAGGTTTTTCTTTTTCTGCAAAAGAGCACGAGCATCCGGCTCAAAGTCCGGTGCGATGATGACCTCGCTGAAGATTTCGCCAATGGCCCGCGCGAGCGCCTCGGTGAGTGGGCGGTTTGTAATGATGATGCCACCAAACGGAGCTTGTTTGTCGGTGGCGAACGCCTTCAACCAGGCCTCGCGCAGATCCGGATCGCTGCCGACTCCACACGGATTGGTGTGCTTTAAAATGGCGACAGTGGGCTCGTTAAATTCCAGAATCAGACGACCGGCAGCACTGATGTCGAGGATGTTGTTGTAGGAAAGCTCCTTGCCGTGCAATTGCTGGAAATGGTCGTTGAAATGCCCGTAAAGCGCGGCTTCCTGATGGGGATTTTCGCCGTAACGAAGTCGCTGGGTGAGCGGGAGCGACAGGGAAAAATTCGTGCCACATTCCTGCTCGCGATTCAGAAAAGTGGAGATCATCTGGTCGTAGCGGGCGGTCAGTTGGAAAACCTTGATGGCAAGTTTTTCGCGGAGGCTGAGCGTGGTCTCGCCATCGTTTTCGGCGAGTTCTGCCAGAACGACTTCGTAATCCGTGGGATCAGTGACAACGGTGACGAAGCGGTAGTTTTTCGCTGCGCTGCGGAGCATGGAAGGCCCGCCGATGTCAATCTGCTCAATGGCTTGCTCGAGCGTCACGTCCGGCTTGGCGACGGTTTCCTCGAAGGGATATAAGTTCACCACGACCAGATCGATGGGCTCAATGCCGGCCGAGGCGGCTTCCTTGACGTGTTGCTCGTTGTCGCGCACGTAGAGTAGTCCACCGTGGACGAGCGGATGCAGCGTCTTGACGCGGCCATTCATCATTTCCGGGAACTTGGTGAGATCAGAAACGTCCTTGCAGGCGATGCCTTCCGCCCGGAGCAAAGTCGCGGTGCCGCCAGTGGAAACGAGTTCGATGCCATTCTCCGCGAGTTTTTTGGCAAAGGGCACGAGGCCGGACTTGTCGGAAACAGAAAGAAGGGCGCGGAGGATTTTCATTGGGCGGGAAAGATGGAGAATGCCGGTGGTAAAAGCAACAGGATTGGCGTGCGCCTACCCGGGATTGGTGCTCTTTTCGAGCGCTTTAACGCGGGCAAAAAGCTTCGGAAGACGACTAAGATAGGCCATTTTTTCCGCCATGTCTCTGGCGGGCTCAGCGTAGTAACCCATCCATTTGGTGCCAGCTGGAATGCTTTTGCTGATGCCGGCTTTGGCCCCAATGATGGCCTGGTCGCCGATTCTCACATGGCCGACGATGCCCGCCCCACCGGCGACGATAACGTAGTTGCCGAGGTGCGTGCTCCCCGAGATACCAGCCTGAGCAATAATCAGGCAATGTTTTCCGATGACCACGTTGTGCGCAATCTGGACGAGGTTGTCGATCTTGGTGCCTTCGCCGATCCAAGTCCGGCCAAAGCGGGCGCGGTCGATCGTGGTGTTAGCACCGATTTCCACATCGTCATCCAACTGGACAATGCCGATCTGCGGGATTTTTTGGTGTCGGCCATCAACAGTTTCAAAACCATAGCCATCGGACCCGATGACGGCTCCACTGTGGATGATAACGCGGTGGCCAATTTGGGCGCGTTCGCGAATAGTGACGTTCGGATAAATGAGGCAATTTTCCCCAAGACTGCTGTCGTGCCCGATGTAGGAATGGGCCCCGACGACGGAACCGGGGCCGATTTTGACTCCACTTTCAATTACGGCATTTGGCTGAATGGAGGCGGTCGAATCGATTTGGCAGTGTTCGCCAATGACCGCTCGTGGGTGAATGCCCGGTGCCCAGATGGGCGACTCGGGACGAAATTTTGCCATGATAATGGTGAAAGCAAGCGAGGGATTTTCCACGGCGATGAGCGCGCCTTTTAGCGATATATCCACGTCGAACGGCACCAAAACCGCCCCTGCCTGGGTGGCTTTCAGATCCGCCGCGTATTTCGGATTGGCAAAGAAAGACAGGTCGGTGGATTGCGACTCGCCCAGCGAGGCGACGCCTTGGATGGGTGTTGTTCCATTACCGGACAGCAATGTGCCCCCGACTAGATCGACGATTTCTTGGACGCTCAGGATCATTGGGCTATAAAGGGTGGCTCCCAAAGAGAAAGGGCAGCCTGTGGAGGCTGCCCTAACTGGTTTAAAGATGGAAGTGAGATTATTTCTTGGCTTTCGGAGTCTTCTCTGGTGTTGCCGAAGGAGTCGCCGCTGCGGTCTGGCTCTTGTTTAGCGAGTCGATGATCGTCTGGCTGAAGTCGAAGGTGTCGCGAGCGTAGAGAAGGAAGGGAACGCTGTTTAAGCTGGCTCCGGAACGATCGAAGACAATGTCAAAGTTTTCCGCTGCGACCTTATCCTGGATGAGTTTATTGATTTCCTCAACGATGCCATTGCGCATGCGAACGGCTTGTTCCTGGAGCTGCTTTTCGCGGGTCACACGAAAATCGTTAATGTCTTTCTCCATGCCTTTTGCGTCGTTGATTTTCTCATCGCGAGTCTTGGCTTTCTGCTCCTTGGTGTCGTTACTCAATTCGGTTTTCTTGAGTTCGTCGTTGAGCTTGTTGATCTCGTCGATCTGCTTTTTGTAGCCTTCGATACGGTCGTCGAGTTCTTTTTTCGCGGCGGCACGGGCGTCGTTGATTTTGGTCTCGGCGTCCTTGGTTTTGTAATAGCCTTGGAAGACTTTGTTCATGTCGACGGTGCCGATTTTCAGTTCAGCAGAGGCCGTGGAGGCAAACGCCATGGAAAGTGCAGCAAGGGTGAGGGTGAGGTATTTTTTCATTGGATGTAAGAGTAGGAATGTCTTTTTGGTTTGGAATGAGACCGGGCGCAAGTGAATACGTTCAAAATTGATAGCCAACATTGAAGTTAAATTTACCGCTTGAGTCATTGAATGTGTCGGACTGGATTGGAATGCCGTAATCAATGCGGATCGGGCCAATCGGAAGATCGAGACGCACACCGAAGCCGATGTCGGAGTTTACATCGCCATTGAAGCCATAGGCATCTGCACTGACGAAGCCGGTGTCGTAGAAAAAGGCGCCGCGCACTTTCTCTACAATCGGGAAGGTGTATTCAGCCGTCAGATGTGCCATGGTGCGGCCGCCGAGGGGGTTGCCGAGAGTGTCTTTGGGGCCGACATCGCGATAATCGAAGCCACGCAAACTATTGGCACCACCGAGGTAGAGGCGGTCAAAAATAGGGACGTTCCCATTGCTCCAGCTATCGATAACAGCGGCCTCAGCATTGACGAGGAAAATGGTGTCCCAAGGCAGGGAGAAATACTGTGTGCCCTCGATGCTGAAGCCGTAAGTCTCCACGTCGCCGCCGAGAATGCCGCCAGCGTAGTGAACGCCTGCGTCGATTTTATGGCCCGATCTCGTGAGCTTGCCGCTGTCGCGAGTGTCGTTGGTGACGAAGAACGAGATCTGGCTCTTAATTTTGTCGCCCTCCTCATCGCGAATGGCTTGGGTGACATTGGAATCCAAGTTGTAAATGCCCACGTCCTCAAGGCGATACTCCAGCCGCGCTTGGGTGAAATTATCCAGCGGCTTGCGCAGTGTGGTCGCAAAACCATAGTTCCTTTGCGAATAAACCGTGCTCTGGTAATCAGCCTCGCGATAATAAACCTCGCCGCCGAGTGAGAGTTTTTTGTCCATAAAATAGGGCTCCGTCAGCCCCAGGATGAAGTCTTTGCGGCGGGAGCCGTATTGCAGCTTGAGACGAAATTTCTGGCCAGCGCCGGTGAAATTTGGGTAACCAGCGATGTCGAAGTTGCCTTGGGTGACCTCGGCAAATCCGAGCAACGAGTCGATGGAACTGAAACCGAAGCCGAAATTGAGCGATCCGGTACGTTTTTCATCCACATTGATGTTCAAATCCTTGCGTCCGGGAACCATAGTGTCAGTCGCGTAAGTCTCGACTTTCTCGAAATAATCGAGGCCTTCGAGGCGCTTTTTGCTGATGTCCACCCTGACGGTGTCATAGACGTCGCCGGGAGCCAAAACCAGTTCGCGACGGAGGACTTTGTCCTTAGTGCGAGTGTTGCCGGTGATGTTAATGCGTTCGAGGTAGCTCTGGACGCCCTCCTCGATTTTGTATTGCAGATTGACCGCTCCGGGACCTGCAGGAGTCGTGATCAAATCGACTTTCATGTCAGCGTAACCTAGGCGTCCATAAGAATCCTCGATCGCCTTGATGTCTTTCTGACTTTGAGTCGGACCAAAAACAGCCCCTTCTTTCATCTGCAAAATACCGCGGATTTGTTCTGTCGTGGCCAGTTGGTTTCCCTCGATGGAGAGCGCGTGAACGTTGTATTTCGGCCCCTCGTAGATCGAGATATTCAAGTCCACTTTTTTGTTACTGATGCGGGCCACTTGCGAATTAATAATTTTCACGTCTGAATAACCAGCGTCCTGGTAGAGGAGTTTGATTTTCTGGAGATCCTCGTCGAGTTGGGTCGCGCTGAGCTGGCCAGATTTATTGAAGAACGAAAGCAGGTTCTTCGGCTTGGTTTTCATCTCCTGAATAAGCCGCTTCTTCTTAAAAACGGTGTTTCCTGCGAAATTGATGTTGTGGATCTCCGTCTTGGCGCCCTCGGAAATAACGTAGGTTACGCGAGCCTTGCCTGTCTTCGCATCAATGTCGGTTTTGTATTGGATGCCGATGTCGGTATAGCCTTTTTTCTGATACATTTCGATGATCTTCTGGCGATCCGCCTCGAGCGTATCCTCGTTCAAAATCGCGCCGGGTTTGGCGGTGATTTCCTTGCGAATACGCGTCGGCTTGATGATCTCGCCGCCATCAATGAACACCTCGCTGACGGTCGCTTTGCCTTGCACCACGATAAAGACTTTAATGTTGTTCCCCGACGGTTCGCCAAACATGCGTACATTGGTCACTGCGCCAGTGCGATAGAGGCTCTTAATGTCTTCCTCGACGACCGGTTCTGAATACGGTCTGCCGACGGTCGTGCGTATATTGGCGAGAATGCGTTCCTTACTGATCGCGGCTGGCCCGGCGTATTGCACCTCGATGGATTGCACTATCGGAGCGCTCGGCGCTGTTTGCGAGAAAGCGGGGAGGGAGGTGAGTAGAAGAAGGAAGGCGGCGGAAACGATTCTCAAGGTGGCGGAGATGGTTGTCATAAATAAATGTGGAGTCCACGGGGAAATCCCGCAAAGCGGGCTATAGATGTGGGAAAATTGAGGCAGAGGTCAAGCGTTTCTCAAAATAAAAAGACACAGGCCTATGGAAACCGAGCCGAGTTACAGTGAATTCAGGGCTGATCCAGCAGGCGATACCAGTTGTCCCGGGCACGCGGTTCATAGCCCGCTTCCGTCACGAGCCGACGAATGTCCTCCACTGCCAGGCGAAACGACGTGCCAGCCTTGCTAACCACATTTTCCTCCATCATCACAGATCCGAAATCGTTCGCGCCATACTTCAACGCGATCTGACCGATTTTTGGACCCTGCGTTACCCAGGAGCTTTGCACGTTGTCGAAATTATCCAAAAAAATACGGGAGAGCGCCTGCATCCGCAGATATTCCGCGCTACCTACTGGCTCGGCTTTGAGCAGCGTATTCTCCGGCTGGAACGTCCAACAAATGAACGCCGTGAAACCACCCGTCGCATCCTGCTGGTCACGCAGTCGCTGCAAATGCTCAATGCGTTCCCCGACCGTTTCCACATGGCCAAACATCATCGTCGCACTCGTGTTCAGCCCCAACTCGTGGGCGATCGCCATCACCTCCAGCCACTGATTCGAGTTGCATTTCAATGGAGCGATTCGGTTCCGTACCCGATCCACTAAAATCTCCCCGCCTCCACCTGGAATCGAGCCCAGGCCAGCTTCCTTAAATTTCGCAATCACTTCGCGCAGAGGCATTTGGAAGACGTGCGAGAAATGATTAAACTCCGGCGGACTGAACGCGTGGATGTTGATGTGTGGAAATTTTTCCCGGATGTGATGCAGGAGTTCGAGATAATGATCGAGTCCGAGCTTGGGATGGTGCCCGCCTTGCATGAGAATTTGCACGCCACCGATTGCTCTAAGC
Source organism: Chthoniobacterales bacterium (assembly GCA_038230215.1). Lineage (GTDB taxonomy): Bacteria > Verrucomicrobiota > Verrucomicrobiia > Chthoniobacterales > DASVRZ01 > DASVRZ01. The sequence goes on from JBBRNR010000006.1 coordinate 77,509, forward strand.
TCCTCGATTTTTTGGTCGATCTGTTCGTGAGTCAGAACGTAATGGTCCGCGTCTTTTTCCGTCCGATAGAACGCGCAGAACTTGCAATATACGTTGCAGACGTTGGTGTAATTGATGTTGCGGTCGATGATGTAGGTGACGATCTCATTGCCACGTCCGCCGTAGTCTGCCGTTTTTTTTTGCTGTCGGCGCTGATCCGCCAACCAGCCCAGTTCCGGCAAGGGCAACCGATAGAGATCCATTGCCTCAGCCGCTGAAATACGCTCTCCTGCAATGACTTTTTCAAAGGCTAAATCTTCAGAAATCAGAGCTGGCATAAGTTTTCCTAATGGTTTCCAGATTATCTCTTTGGGAGGAAAATAGCAAGGTGCGGCAGTTGACATCCCCCGCGTCAATCTTTAGGAGAAAGTTTGAATATGGAATTTGTCCCCAAAATCTCCGATCTTTCGCCCGGTACCTTGCGTCCCGTAAAAAAGGAGCCTCGCATTGAAAAGGGATCCCAAATTTTCGAACGGTTCACCCTCACATCGGAATTGGGTAATGGACGCTGCAGCATGACGTGGCTGGCGGACGATCCCCGGTTTCGCCGCGAGGTGGCTCTGAAGCTTTTTCGCTCGGCCAATGTCGAGCAGGCGGAGGAGGAACGCCTCATCTGGCGCGATTTTTTGCGTAGGCTGCGCATTTTGAATCACCCAGACATCGTCATCACGATGGAGTTTTTTCATGAGGGGCCGTGGCTGGCACTTTCCAATACATATGAAATGGGCCCAACTCTGGCCGAGCTGACGCTGCACGCTGGCAAGAGTCTCCCCCTGCTACGAATTCTGGAAATTTTGAAAACCGTGGGCTGCGCTTTGTCTGCCGCGCATGACAAGCACCTGATTCTGCATGGCAATCTGAATGCCTATAACATTCTCATTCCAACCAGACGGCGCACGGCAAAGATCACCGATTTTGGCTTTCATCCGCCTCTTCCTCCACCCGGTGAGGACATCACAAGCCCCGAAGTGATGTGGAAACTCGCCTGCCTGAGCCCCGAGCGTCAGGCCGGAAATTCCCCGTCTCATGCGGACGATATTTATGCCTTTGCGACAGTCGCCTATCAGCTTTTCACCGGCAAAAATCCGCCGCTGTCCGCTGACCTTCAGCTAGACCGAGAGGCGGCCCAGGCGCAGCTTGCAGAGGTTCCCGCAGAATGGCGTCAGCAATTGCCTGTCGGACTTTCCGCCAGCCCCACGGACCGTCCGGAGACGCTCACCGCCTTTCTACAAGCGCTGAATATCTACGAAGATTTCAGGCCTTTGCGGAAGGAGATCGAGAAAGTCCAGGCCAGAGCGCCGAAGGCCACGCCTCGCACCAGTCATAGCCCGGATAATGAGAACCCCAAAAAGAAAATTCTTTTCCGGATCGCCATCGGTATTTGTGTGATCGCAGCGCCTTTGACCGTAGGCTGGATTATTTACCACAACTCCATAGTCAATCATCGTCTGCAAGAGGAGCGGTTTCAGGCCGAGGTTAGAGAAAAGGAACTCGAAGTCGCCGAAACAGCCCGTATCTTGAGGCTGAATGATCGTCTGGGCGGGGACAATGGGCCATCGCAATCGAATCTGGAACTTTACAGCCGCACGCTGAACGAACCCGCAGCCACTCCCAAGCCAACGCCGCTCGTGATCAATTCTGGCGCGCGTGATTTTTATCATGAGGGCCAGGCCAAATTTGCCGCTGGCGATCCTGTGAGTGCGATGGAAAGCTACGAACTGGCCATTGTTTTGCAACCCGACTGGCCCGATCTGCTCGAAGCGCGAGGCCAGGCGCTGCTGGCGAACAAAAACGCCGAGGACGCCGTTTTGGAGTTCAGCAAAGCTCTCATTATAGAGCCCCAGCGCCTAAATTCCTTGCTCGGCAGGGCTGAGGCTCATCTGGCCACGGGCGACAAAGCCGCCGCCAAGGCGGACCTCCTGAATGCGCTCAAACTCGACCCTGAAAGCGAACAGGTAAAATCCTTGCTCGACAAAAACAATCTACCCCTCCAGTCCGAACCGGGGATTATTCAATAACTGACGTCCTTACAGATGCCCGGCCTGATGTAGATGGCGGGTGATCGACGTTTGTCGGGAAAGAAGTTCTTTGTAAAGCTCTTGGAGCGCCGTGTTTGGACGGCAGCGGGTCGCCGGATCGAGCGCGACGGCTTGATCACAAAGACTGGCCAGGGAAACGCCGCGTCCATTTGCCATGCTTTCCACCCAGACCGCTTGCACCGCCGCGCCGAGTGCCGCGCCCTCCGCTGTAGCCAGACAGACCACGGGAACTCCGAAGATATCGGCCGCCAGTTGCCGCCAGACCGCGCTTTTGCTTCCGCCGCCAGTGAGCCGAATCTCAGTCGCCTCTACGCCGAGTTGCGCCAACCGTTGCAAGCCATAGGCGAGTCCCAGAGTGACGCCCTCCATCGTGGCGCGGGCCATGTTTTTTGAGTTCATGTTTTTCGTGGTCAAGCCGTGAAGGACGCCCGCGCCGTTGGGCAGGTTCGGCGTGCGCTCGCCATTCAAATACGGGAGGAAAAGCAGGCCGTCCGCTCCGGGCGCGGCGTCGGCAATGGCGGCATTGAGCGCGGCGTGATCCCAGTTAAAGAGTTGTCTCACTTGTTCAGTGGCCACAGTGACGTTCATCGTGCAGACGAGCGGCAGCCAGTGGTCGGTACTGTCGCAAAACGCAGCCACATCGCCCTCGGGATCGATGACTGGCTTGTCAGCACACGCGTAAAGCGTGCCCGAGGTGCCAAAACTCGCAGTGACGACTCCGGGTTTGATGTTTCCCGTGCCGATGGCACCCATCATATTGTCGCCGCCGCCTGAGGACACGACCACGTTGCCCGGGAGTCCCCAACGCTGGCGCAACTCCTCCCGCAGAAGCCCGGCGGGACTTTGCGACGATTGCAGCTTTGGCAGTTTGTCCACCAGATCGGGATCGATGAAATCGATCAGCTTCCCGCACCATTCGCGCGTCCGCACATCCAGCAAACCTGTGCCCGAGGCATCACCGTATTCCATGGTTTTATCGCCAGTCAGCCAGAAATTGAGGTAATCATGCGGGAGTAAAACAGCGTCGATCGCGGCGAAATGCTTGGGTTCCATCTCCTTCAGCCAGAGGAGTTTGGGCGCCGTGAAGCCTGGAGAAATGACGTTGCCCGCAAGTTTAATGATATTTTTTTGTCCGCCAAATTCCTGCGAAAACGCCTCACACTGAGGCGCGGTCGAGGTGTCGCACCAAAGTTTGGCCGGGCGAATAACGTTTCCCTCGCGATTTAGGACGACGAGCCCGTGTTGCTGACCGCTGATGCCGATACCTCGAACCATTTCGCGTCTGGCACCGATCTGGTTGAGGCAGTCCATTATGGTTACTTCTGTGGCTGTCACCCAGTCTTCGGGATGTTGCTCGAGATGCCCTGGCGGCAAGCCCGTGATCAGACTGTAACTCGACTGGGCTGTGGCAATGATTTGCCACGTTTCCGTGTCGAGGACGATGCATTTAGTGCTTTGGGTGCCGCTGTCGATGCCGAGATAAAGCATAGGAAATGAAGTAGGTAAAAGGTCGGTGGTGGGTTTCGGCTTTACGTGCCGTTTATAGGGAGTATGAAGAACTAGCCGCTTTTTCCACCACGAAAGTGCGAAACTTGGATTTCTCTCAATTATGCTGACCCGTCTCCTCCATACTCGTTATCGCGTTCAGGATCTGGAAAAAACCGTCAATTTCTACAAAAATGTCCTCGGGCTTGAGGAAACTCGGCGGCATACGTCTGGGCGCGGCTCGCAACTAGTTTTCTTTAAGGCTCCTGGGAGTGTTGAGGAGATTGAGATTTGCAAATTCGACGAAAGCGGCCCCGTCGTGGTGGGTCCGGATCTCACGCATCTGGCCTTTGAGGTCGAGGACATGGATGCCTTTGCGAGGGAGGTCGCGGCGAAGGGTTATCCCCTCAGCGATGGGCCTCACACTTCCCCGAGTGGTAGCAAAATAGCCTTTATCGACGCGCCCGAAGGTTACGAAATCGAGCTGATTCAGAGTGCCCGCTAATTTCCCCTCCGACTCATGGATTTTGACTGGCTCGACGCCCCATTCGATCTGAAAAAGATCGCTCCGAAGGAAATCGAGGAGTCGTTTGAGGATCCCTTCAGCTTGCGATTTCTACCCGAGTCGGTGGGTCAAACCAACGAAGCTCGTTATTTCTGTCTCGGCAAATCCGTGGGCGGTCGCGGTATTTTCAGTGTTTTCTGGACCGACGGAAAACTCTACCGGGTAATCGCTTCCCGCGAGATGGCTCCAGAGGAGCAAAGCTATTACGATCGGAAAAACGCGGAGTTTGCCCTATGAAAAGCATTGCCAATTGGTCCGAGGTTCCCGTTTTTAACTCCAAGGAAGAGGAGGCGACCTTCTGGCTGGAGACGCGGCTTGAGCAACGTCTGCTCCAGGCTTCGCTACAAAAAACAGAGATGCGCGATTCGACGACGATCACCCTGCGTTTCGACCCACGCATGCTTGCCCGCATTAAACGCCTGGCGCGCTCCCGCTACCTGAATTACCAGAGCATGATCAAACAGTGGCTCAGCGAGCGTCTGGAGAAAGAAATCTAACCCGACTGTAGTTAACCCCGTTAATGGGACACCACGTCCGGGTGCTGGATTTTCGGGGCGATTTTTCCGATAAATTTCTCGAGATCGGCCGAGGTTTGCGCCTCCGTTTTGGCTCCAGCCCGCTTCTGATCGGGGACCAATCCACTCACGATCACGTAGGCCCAGCGATGGTTGACGTTATGGAAAACACGATCCCAACTGGTCAGCAAGACGCGCTCGCGATGTTCCGAGGTCGTTTTGTCCTTTCCGACGAACCAATAATAAAAGTTGCTGGTGATCTGCCGTCGGTCACCCTCGGCAACCTCGACTACGCGGGACAAGGTGAGTTTCATTACATTCTGGGTTTTGCCATTCTCCAAGTGAACGGGCACTTTTTGAGCCGCGCCAATCGTCCAGCCCTGGCCCGGCAAACAGGTTTCCGGGCGGTGAATACTGCGTTTTTCTCCGCCGCTGAGCACGATCTGGCAGGTGACATATTCACCCCGTAGCGAGGAGTAAAGTTTTTTGACAATCTGGGTGTCGCCGGGCAGCATGACTTTCTCCGCGAGCGATGCCTCCTGGTCTTGCCCCATAAATTGATCCACAAAGATAGGGAGAGTCATGTTCACCCCTGCCTCGGTGACGCTACTGACATTTTTTGTCGTATAGCAGAGGGCGAGCGTGCCAAAGCCGATTAGCAAGAGAACGACGGAGCGCCAGACGCTAATCTGGAATCCGTTATTGAAGGTCGAGGGTTCGGACGGGGCGGCGTTCATACCCGGCCTCCTTCGGCAGATGCCGGAAGAACCGGACTTACCTTGGATTTACCCCATTCTTTGGAGAGCAGATTCCCAAGTAAAACCATGCCACCCAAGGCAATGACATACACGAAATAACCCGCCCCGGTGTGAAACCAAGTTGGGTGATCGAGCGAGCCAATGGCAAACTTGGAGCCAAAGCCCAATGTGCCAAAGGTGAGCAGGAGAATGCGAACGAAATTGCCTGCTATGGCCAGAGGGAAGGCCATCAGAAAGAGAATAATTTTTTGCCATGTCCTAGGCAAAGTTAGATAGCCGTAAAGGGCGGTAATCATGGTCAGCGCGAAGAGCGAACGAATGCCAGAGCACGGATCAGCGATGTCCACCTGATACCGCTGGCCCGCGGCGAGATGTCGCACATAATCTGGAGCGGAAACGAGCGCCGTCCCACTGAGCATCGTAGGTTGGCCGATCAGATTCAGAAAGTGATAGCACATCGCCGACATCTTTAGACGCAGCGGAAAAGCGATTTCCGCATCAAGGAAAATGAATGGCCATGCAAATGCCAGAAACGCCCAAGGAAAGAGCATCGTATGGAAAAAACGCCAGCCGAGAAAGAAAATCAGAACGCCGCTAATGAAGATCTGCACACTGACGAATCCAAAATATTGCACGCTGGTTTTGTAACCAATCCAATAGAGAAGCATGGAAAAAACAATGGGAATTAAGCCCCAGTTGCTGCCGCAAATCGGGATTTTGGCCAGTTCTCCGCGCTTCCAGTAGACGAGCGCTGCCGCAATCGGAAACACTAAAAGACAATGTCCCCAGCTTCCGTAATCCGTGGAAAGCGCATAAAAAATGGCGTAAAGACTTTGTAGCGTGTCACCGTAACCGCTCGCGTAAGGGAAAACAAAGTAGAGTGCCGCAAAGATGGCCAGAATAGCCACTGCTGGTAAAATCCATTGACGGCTGGGTGAATCGGAGACGGAATTCATGCAAAAAATCTAGCAGGCGCACCAATCACACAGCCTGGTTGGTTAGGCAAGAACTGGTCGCCGCCGGGCATGGCAGGCGTCGAGGAACTGGCTCAATCCATCTCGCCAGTTCATAGGGACAAAACCCAATTCTCCCGCCAGCTTGGAAACATCCAGCACTGAGTAAAGCGGACGCGATCCGCTTAGGACGGCCATTTTTTCCAAGGGGACTTCCACCAGACTCTGGCAAAGCGGAGTGTGGCCGCGCTCTTGGAGCTGCCGCAGACACTCATGGGCGAAACCTTCCCAACTTGCTTCGCCGGAATGCACGAGGTTGAACAAGCCGGAGCTGCCACGACAAACCAACTCGCGGATGATTTGCGCAGCATAGCCGGCATGCAAGCACGAGCCGCGTTTCCCAGAGGCGACTTCCAGTGTGTTGTGTCGCATCAGAAGCTCGGGCAACAGGCTAAGAAATGTCCTGCCGCCCTCACCAAACAACCATGCCACTCGTAGCAAAAGGTGGCTCGGATACTGGCTAAACGCATCTTCCACAGCTGCTTTGTGCGCCCCGTAAACAGACAGTGGGTGTGTCGCATCCTGCTCGCGATAAGGAGTTTCGGAGCGACCATCAAAAATATAATCCGTGCTGAAATGAACCAAACGAATGCCGCGTTCCGCAGTCAGCGCCGCCAGCCGGATGGGAGCCTCGCGGTTGACCTGTGCGGATTGTTCGGGGTGATCTTCGCACTGCTGAAAATGGCAAAGCGCCGCGCAGTTGATGATGACTTCCGGCTGAATTCGGTCCAACACGGAGACGATATTTTTTTCATTTGTGACGTCGAGATCCTTGTGCGCGAACGAGATAACAAGCTGATCCGAACGGGCATACTCGCGAACGACATGCCGTCCCAAAAGTCCGCCGCTGCCTAAAACGATAATGGAGGAAGACGACATGAAGTGGTGATACTAGCCTAAAGCGGCATTGCTGGGAAGACTTTGAGCCACCTGTTCGACCGTCACGGCTTCCAAGCATATCGGTGAGGAATAAACGCAACGATCTATGCATGGGCGGTAAGAGCACACGTCGCAGGCAATCACGCGCTGGGCATTTTTATAGGGCGCAAACCAGTTGGGATTCGCCGAGCCGAAAATGGTCCAAACGGGTTTGCCGAGGGCGGCGGCCAGGTGAGAAACCAGGGAGTCGTTGCAAAAAACGGCGTCTGCAGACTGAACAAGTGAGAGCAATTCATCGAGGTCGCAGGCAGTCAGAGACAGATGATTTGGATTTTCCGCGACTAACGCAGGACTATCCGGCGGCTGGATAAGAATGGAAGTCCGATTTTGGAAAGTAGTGGCCAAAAGACGTTGAAAACGATCCAGTGGCCAGCGTTTTGTCGCCAGTCGCCCGCCCGGATGAATCAACCAGAGTGTCCGGCCGGGATTGCGAAATGCACTCGCTTTTAGATGCGCTGGCACTTGGAACCAAGGTGTGACGGGGTTCCACCTGAGGCCTGCGGCTTCGGTAAGTTGTTGCCAGTCCGTCAGGTGTGATTGTTGGTAGTCGATCCGTTGTAACGGCTGGTTGAGTGGCGCGAAATGTCCAAGGAACTGCCCCAATTTCATCCGGCGCCACCGCCACGGACGTTCATGAGCATAAAAGTTCTGCTCATTGACGGGAAAACCGAAAGTCTGCGCGGCACCCGTTTGCCGCATGAGTCCATGCACACGGGAATCGGCCCATGCACAGTAAGCCTGCGAGGGTTGCAAGTCCCGCAAGGTTTTCAGAAGCGTTATTAGCCGAAGCACGCTGGAAAGTTTCCTCATTCCCTGCAATTCCCACCAAGGCTCCCATGGATGGATCTGACTGGCGGGGAGGAATTTACGGAAAACTTCTAGCGAGCCAGCTCGGCAAATCACATGCAACTCCCGTGTGTTTTCCTGTTGAATCGCCCGCACAAAGGGAACGCTCAAAACGGCGTCGCCAAGATGATGCAACTCAAAAAGAAGCACTGGAATCATCGCAGCAAAGTGAAGCGCTGTTTCCAAATCGTAGTGGGATGCGGAACAGAAAATACGATCCGTTTTTCAGGACTGTCCTGAGTATAGATCGAATATTCGAACGGTTGCTGCCGATAAATCCCACCCAGCCAGCGACGCAGACGATGATGAGCAGCAATCAATGGCACGGCTGAACGCTGCCAAAAAGGGGCGTGATCGCGCAGGCGGTTTCTTTCGTTTTCACTGGTTACGGTGCCTCCAAGATTGCTGCCGGTATCGACAAAAACCGAGGTAAAAGCAGGAATCGCGGCCATTTTCAATCCCTTTTGCAAGCAGCGCAAAATCCATTCAGCATCGCCGACAGCCTTCCAGTCCGGATCAAAAAACAAGCTGTGCTCGTCCAGCACTCGACGCCGAAAAAAGGTCGAGCACGTAAATGTGCTGAGATGGCAGACGCGGGTATGCGGTGGCAGCGGCGGCAGGACTTTACGGCTACAGAGATATCGTCCATGGCCGTCCACGACGATGAGACCGGCAAAAAGCATGTCGATGCCGGGGTTTTTAGTGAAGAAATCGGACACTTTTGCCAGTGTGCCCGGGAGATACTGCTCGTCGCAGTTGAGATAGGAAACAATCTCGCCTGTGGCCCGGCGCAAGCCGCGATTGATAGCATCATACATCCCATCGTCTTTTTCGATGAATATCTGGATTTGAGGCTGTGCAACCCGCATTTCTGCGGTTCCATCCCGCGAGCAGGCATCTTGGATGATGTGCTCGACCTGTAGTCCAGACGTTTGCTGATCGGCCACGGAGCGGATGGCCAATCGTAGCCAGTCCGCCTGCTGGAAACTTGGCGTGACCACAGAGAAACTCGTCATCGCGTCACCGCCTCTTCTTTAAGTCCGGCAAATAATTGGACATACTGCCCGGCTACACGATCCCAGCTATAAATATCAATCGCCCGGCGCAAAGCCTTCTCCCGCAGGGCATTGCAACGAATTCCATCACCTGCCAAGATAGCGATTTTCTCTCCAAGCGCGATCTCGGCCTTTTCACCATCGTCAAAAGGTTCACCGGCTTCTCCGATCACTTCACGAGTCGCAGGAGATTCGCGGAAGAGAATAGCGTTACCAAAACCCATTTGATCCAAAAGGACGAGGCGCGTGGCCTCAATGGCGGCGGGAAGAACAAAAAAACGGCAGTTTTGGCTCAAAGCCCGGTATCCGTCGCCGAAAACCGCGCCGGTAAATATCATCGTTTCCGTCGCCAGATTTTGGAGTTGGGCATAATATTCCGTCTCGTATCCGTGCGAGCCGACGATGACCAGCGGCATGCGAATCCCGGAGCGGGCATAGGCTCGCATCAGCAGATCGGCATCGTTCTCAGGCGATAGGCGGGACACAAATAGAATGTAACTCCCGGGCTGCAAACCCCATTTTTCCAGCTCGCTCAGAGACGCTTTCGGAACATCGACATTGGCCCCGTAGGCGATGTATTCCGGCTGGTAGTAATATTGTTTTTGGTAGTGCTCGACGACCGTCATATTGTCCGCGATCACCCGATCGCAAAGTTTCATCGCCCAGCGTTCACTCTCTTGCAGCCACCAACGGGCAAAACCGCTCCATTTGGGGCGTTTGTAGTCGATACCATCGACGTTAATGACTAATTTTCGTCCACCGAGCCGTAGTAAAACGGCGAGGCAAGAATTGCCCACGCCGCAGAGGTAAATCACGTCGTAATCGCAGGTCATCGCGTGCAGCGACGACAACAGGGTGTGAAGGATGGTTTCCGCACTGCGGATCCGAATCGTCGAAATGTAAATTAGACGCATTCCGCGATGTTCCCGGGGTTTTTCGGGGTAATAATTTGAGCGATTATAAACGGACACCTCGTAGCCACGCTCCACCAGTCGACTGCCCAATTCATCGACCACTGTTTCAAATCCCGCATAACGCGCTGGCACGCCGCGTGAACCTAAAAAAGCGATTTTTTTACCCGTTGATGATGTCCTTTTGGGAAAGAGAGTGTCTTGAATCAAGTATCTGAGGAACAGCGAGTTATACTTAAAGTAACGCGGCCAGAGACGGGTAGGCTCCTGATACAGTCGATAGGCCCAAGTGAGGCCATTGTTTTGCATCCAATCCGGAGCGTACGGGCGCCGACCCGCCAGGAGTTCGAACGCGTCACCCACGGCAAAAAAGACACCCCGCCTAAAGTGCGCCTGCTGCCCGATGATCCAGCGTTCCTGTCTTTCACCGCCCAGTGCGACCCAGATGAAGTCCGCCCCGGATTCCGCTATCACACGCGCATGATTGCGGTGATCTTCGACGGTCCATTCCCGAAATGGAGGCGAATACGCACCCGCAATCACGATGTCGGGCCGAAGCATTTTGGCTGCCGCGACCAATTCTTTTAGACAAGATTCGGTCGCTCCAAAAAAGAAATGCCGTAGTGAGACGGGTGCGTTTTCCAACGCGTAACGCATGAAATAAGGACCATAAACACGGTCTTTCAGTTCGGCACCTTCGCGATTCATCATCCAAACGACAGGCATTCCGTCGGGCAAAATCAGGTCGAAAGACTGCATGATTTTATGGAAAGTCCGCTCTTTCCGGGCTGCTGCGATAAGGTGCGTGTTGCAGGCGGAAACTGCGACGGGACGCTCCAATTTCGCCAGACGCAGGGCCTCCTTCAATCCGGTTTGGTAATCCACGCAAGCCACCGGCACACCCAGCACTGGGATGGTCTTTAACATGGCTGACAGGGAGAGGGCATGAAGTTATTTGACGCCGGCGGGTTTGGCGCTGATCGCGCCTTTCCAGAGACAAACGAGTATTCGTGCGAGCGAGTCATGATTCCATCCGAAAGTTCGGAAATAACGCCGGGCATTGCCTGGCAGGTACGACATCAAATGTTGGCTGCTTGGATGATGAAAGGAAAGGTAGGCCAAGTTTTGCAATAAGGAGTCAAATTTTTTCCGATTCGAAGCCGAGGCGGTGGTTGAATCTGGTGCAATCGGTGGCAAATGAGGAACAAAGACATCGGGCAAAAACAAACCCCCGCCAAAGGCTGCCAAACGCATGGAATATTCCAAGTCCTCGCCCAACATCCAGAAATCGGTGCGATAAAAACCCGCAGCATCCACAGCGTCTCTTCGCACCAGCAAACAAGCGCCAGTACACCAGACGAATGGAAGTGGCTCGGTTCCCAAATGCTCCAGTGAGTCGGCTTCGGTATGGACCTGGCGGATTTTTTTTCGCAATGCGACATTCTTCGGCTCGGGAAATGCCCAGATTTTTTCATTCGAGTCCAATAACATTGGGCAGGTAATTGCAGCTCGGGCGGAGGCAAGAACCAGTTTTTCGATGGCTAAGTGAGGGAGAATTACATCATCGTCGAGGACCAGAAAATGCGTCGTCAGAGGCTGGCGGATGAGTGCGGCCTGCATTCCGCGTTTCCAGCCTGCACCCGGCCCCGGATTGTCCGGTGAGGCCATGTAAAAGGTGTTTAGCGACGATTGGACCACGAGCTCTTCTGTGGCTGCGCGAGCTGCATGATCCACGATAACGATCAAAGTCGGATGCAACGAGGAGTCTTCGAGAGATTTCAAAAGACGGGCCAGTTCCATGTCACGCCGATACGTCACTACGACGGCGGCGATCTGGAAGGGTGACGTGGACATGGTGGAAAAGAGTTACACAGCCGCAACGGGATTTCTCAAGTGCGTTATACCGTTGGAAAATTAGCCCACAAAAAAAGGCGCAGAACTGAATCTGCGCCTTTTGTAATTGGGAGTGCCGTTTAGTTCACCGGAGTCGTCTCGGGCACGATGCCGCCGTTGGTGGCTGGCGGAAAAACGAATGGAGCTGGAACGGGACGACCTGTTGGGCTGAAGACGACCTCGTCTCCTGAATTACTCGGGTCGTTCCCCGCAAGATCGCCCCCGTTCCGGGCAGCGCGCGCAGCCGCATCCGCAATGCTGCTGGCATATTGAGGAGCTGCCCCAGAGGCGGCATTGGCGATGCGAGTGGCGCATCGACCGTTGGAGGCCTGAATGGCTGAGGTGACGATGTCTGTGACCAGTCTCTCAGATGGATCGGCGCCAAGGGATTCGATGGCAGATTTGGTGTATTGTTCCGCACATTCACACCCATTAGCAGCATCTTTGGCATATCCATCTTTTGCGTAGCCTTCTGTGGTGCCACAGTTTGGAGAGGCCTTAATGGCTGAATAGACAATGCGAGGAATCAAGCCTTTAGGCAGAGCCTTATAATCTCCCAGAGCAGCAATGGCCGCTTTAACGATGGCTTTTTGCGTGGCCATGCTGTGAGTTTTGGGAATGGCAGCCGCCACTATTTCCGGAGCCTGTGTTTTGTTGGCGGATACGGCATTATAAACTGCCTTGGTGAGAGCATCACCTGCGATGATTGGTTTATTGACGGCTGAAGGTGGCAAAGCACCCATGAGGAGCTCGTCTCCAGTCGCGGCATTGAGTGACGTTGCCATCAAAGCTATTGTGAAAACAGCCAGGAGAGAATGATAGAATTTAGCGAACGGAGTGGATAAAATTTTCATAATTTGTGCGGGTGAAATGGGGGATTAAGTGAGCGTAGAATGTATACCGATGCTAAGTTATCTGCAATTTTGGAGCGGGTAGCGGGAATCGAACCCGCATGGCTAGTTTGGAAGACTAGAACTTTACCACTAAGCTATACCCGCTTGTATTTTGGAGTATTCTGCCGGGGAAAACTTTTTTTGCAAGTACTTTAGTGCTTTTCAGTCTGATGTCCCCCAGATTGCGTCGCAAAAATGGGCCCGGCAATTCTCACAGCATTCTTATTTGCTCTGTCGGCCATTTTTGGAAGCCGTTCCGCGAGGGTTTTTGGCTCGGCTACGGCCAATTTAGGGCGCGTGATTGTCGCACTGGTGATGCTCGGACTTTGGGCGTTTACATTCGGCAGGGGTTTGAGTGGGGCTGGCATTTACTGGCTGATATTTAGCGGGTGCATCGGTTTTGGCTTTGGGGACATGGCTTTGTTTGGGGCGTTACCGAGGATCGGGCCGCGGCTATCACTATTATTGACGCAATGTCTCGCGGGACCGGTGGCTGGCTTGATGGAATGGATTTGGCTCCGTCAAAAAATTTCCCTCGCTGAGGGACTTTGCGGGGGCGTCATTCTTATCGGAGTCGCCGCTGCTTTGTTTCCTAATGGAAAAACCCAGGCCACTCGCTTCTTCTGGAGCGGCGTTGGGTTCGGCGTCCTCTCCGCCTTCGGGCAGGGTATCGGTGCTGTGCTCAGTCGCAAGGCCAATTGGATCAATCTCGCCGCTGCTACGCCCATCGATGGCGGCACGGCGGCTTTTCAGAGAATGCTGGGAGGCTTTTTCATCACCACCTTGTTCATCCTCAGCGTGAAACGCGGCGGCAGTGTCAACTTCCTAGTCCCAGAGACCGGTCAGTTTCGTCGCGGGTGGCATTACATCCTGATCAATGGGCTCGTCGGCCCGTCGATTGGCGTCGGGTTCTATCAATACGCCCTATCTACCACCCCGAGCGCAATCGTTCTGGCCATCGTCGCGACCAGTCCGGTCATCGTCATGCTTTTGCAATACTTCATGGGCGAGGAAAAACCCGGTGCGCTTTCCATCGTCGGCGCGTTTGTGGCCGTGGGCGGAGCCGTCGTGCTCGCTTCGATGAAAAGCTGACGCTTTGACACGCCTGCGCTTGCACCGCAGTCCCGCCGACCTTACAATCGCCCCTCGCCATACATCCGATTATGCCCACAGAATACGCCCATCCCGAAGCCCTTGTCAGCACCGACTGGCTGGCCGCGCACCTGAACGACCCGGATATTCGCATCGTCGAGAGCAACGAAGACGTGCTTCTTTATTCTACCGGCCATATTCCCGGAGCCGTTCACATCGACTGGCGCAGCGACCTTCAGGACGACATCATCCGCGATTATATCTCGCCGGATAAATTTGCCACAGTTGCCTCAAAAAATGGCATCACGCCCGAGACGACCATCGTTTTTTACGGTGACAAATCCAACTGGTGGGCCACTTATGCGCTCTGGGCTTTCCGATTGTTTGGCCATGAAAAAGTGAAAGTTCTTAACGGTGGCCGCGACAAATGGATCGCAGAAAGACGTGAAATTACCCGCGAAAAGCCTGCAATCACGCCAACTACCTACCCCGTTCCCGCGCTGCGTTTGGACAAGGAAATTCGCGCCTTTTACGAGGATGCCCTCGGCCACAGCAAAAATCATCTACCATTGATCGACGTTCGCTCGCCGGGCGAATTTAAGGGCGACATCACCCACATGCCCGAGTATCCACAGGAAGGTGTCCTGCGCGGAGGCCACATACCCGGCGCTAACAGCATCCCGTGGAAAACCGCCGCCAACGACGACGGCACCTTCAAATCAGCCGAGGAGCTCACCAAAATCTACACCGAGGGAGTCGGGCTTCAGCCCAATGACGACATCATCGCCTATTGCCGCATCGGGGAACGTTCGAGTCACACTTGGTTCGTCTTGAAATATCTGCTCGGCTACGAAAAAGTCCGCAACTACGACGGCTCGTGGACCGAATGGGGCAATCGAGTCGGCTCGCCGATCGAAAAAGGAATCTAACTCCGCTCATTTTTTCCGTGAGCCAATATCCGCCAAAACTCTCCGAGATCATTGATCTTTTCGAGCATTTGCCCGAGGAGGAGAAACGCGAAAACCTCATCGCCTACGCCGATCAGGCGAAAAACCAGGCACCCCGCGACGGTGAGATATTCGACCTCGAAGACATCCGCAAAGACGAGGAATGCACCGACACCGTCGGCGTTTTTCTCCGTGTGAACGACCAGGGCGGTGCCCATTTTCGCATCAGCCTCGGCCCGCAAGTCCAGACGCTGACCAAGGCCATGACCGCCATTCTTTGCAAGGGACTCGAAGCCGTTCCCGTTCAGGAAATTCTCGACGTCGAGAGCGATTTCGTGCCCAAACTCGTCGGCGGCGAACTCGTCCGCGTCCGTAGCCAGACCGTCTATTACATTCTCACTCGAATGAAAAGCGCCTGCAAAGTCTGGCTCAACCGTCAGCGTGCCGCCGCTCATTCTTGAAATAGATACGACCTCCATTGCATTCTCTGCCGTTTAAACAAAAATCTATGAAACTCGCCTACATCCTCGCTCCACTATTCTGTGCCGCCGCTCAAGTCTGGGCGGGTTCAGTCGAAACCAAAAACATCGTCCCGACTGTCGTCGAAAAAAATCCAGTCGAGTTCCATTTTCGTGCGGAAACCGATTACGTCGGCAGCGGCGATTTCCGCTACAGTCCGGCAGGCGACCAGGACGCCTTCCACGCCACTTTCCATGGCGGCGTGAACATTCCTCTCCGCGATGCTTGGTTCCTGCGCGTTGATGGTTTTTACGATCGCTACGATTTCGGCACCTCGCTCGCCCCCGTCCCGACCACGTTGCACAAACTCGGCGCTGAGATCGGCATCGAATACCGTGCCGAGGGCGAAACCGCCATCGCTCTCTTTGCCAGCCCAGGTATCTATGGAAGTGAAATCAATTCCGACGCCTTTAACGTCCCTATCACCGGGTATTTCAGCTATCGGCTCACCCCGAGCCTGGTCGCCGTCGTCGGTGCGCGTTACAACCAATGGGGCATGTATCAGATTCTCCCATCGGGCGGTTTGGTCTGGACCGTCAACGATCATTGGAAAGTTCGCGGTATCATCACCGCACCCAAAATTGAATATACGCCCAACGATAACTGGATGTTTTCCGCTGGCGGCGAACTGACCGGTGGCACTTATCTGACCTCGAAAAACGAGCAAAACTATCCCGACAAACACCTCGATTACTATGACATTCGCGGCGGGCTGAGCGCCACTTATCGCGGCTGGAAACCATTCGAGTTCCAATTGACTGGCGGCTGGTCCTTCGAGCGGAACTTCCGTTATGACGACATCGATGTCGAGTATCGCGTCAAGGGCGCGCCTTACGTCGGCTTCGTGGCCCGCGCTTCTTTCTAACGGCAGCTACGGCCTGATTTCGATGGAAGTCCCATCGGAAACCGACTTCCAGATTTCCTCGATTTCCTCATCGGTCACCGCAACGCAGCCGACGGTCCAATCCATCAGCAGGTGCGCGGCTCCGATTGCGCCACGACCATTTGGCAGACCGTGAATCATGATGTCGCCGCCGGGAGACACGCCGAGTTTTTTCGCCCGAGCTACATCCGTTTCATTCGGGTAGGAAATGTGCAGCGAGAGGTGATACTGACTTTTCGGATTGCGCCAGTCGATCCGGTAAACACCTTCGGGAGTCTTATTGTCGCCTTCGCGTTCCTTCGGTCCAACTGGATTTGGTCCAAGTGCTACCGGGTAAGTTTTCAGCACTTTTCCCTCGCGAAATAACGTCAGCGTCCGCTTCGCTTTTTCGACCAGGATACAATCTGCCTTCGGCAGTTCGGCGGTGAATACGATGGAACTCAACTGAAAAAAGACAAGCAGTCCGAGACAATAAAAGAGCCGCGATTTTTGGTCGCGGCTGCTTTTCATTCGAGTTCCAGACGATTTAGTTTATTCGACCGTTTCCACAGGAGTTTCACCCAAATCTTCACCGACGGTGTAACGAGTAAAGCGGCGGAGAATGATGTTTTCGCCCAGTTCGACGATCTTCGTTTTCACATAGTCGCTGATCGTCTGATCGGGGTTCTTGATGAACGCCTGATCGAGCAGACAAATCGTGCTGTAAAATTTCTCGATTTTCCCATCAACGATCTTCTCAACAATGTTCTCAGGTTTGCCTTTCACCTGGCCGGCAGCGATGTCGCGCTCCTTGGCGATCAAAGCAGCGGGCACTTGCTCACGCGTCACATAGCTCGGGCTGGCCGCCGCAATGTGCAGGGTGATGTCCTTCACGAAATCACGGAAAGTGTCGTTTTTGGCGACGAAATCGGTTTCGCAGTTGATCTCCACGAGCACGCCGACTTTGCCTTGCATGTGAATGTAAGAGGCGACAATGCCTTCTTTGGCGGCGCGACCGGTTTTTTTACCGGCTTGGGAGAGACCTTTTTTGCGGAGAACGACCTCGGCTTGTTCCAGATCGCCATTCGCCTCGGTGAGGGCGCGTTTGCAATCCATCATGCCCGCATTCGTTTTGTCGCGGAGTTGTTTAACGAGTTGGGAATTAATTTCGACGGCTGACATGGGAGTTAGATTAGATTGTTGCGCCAACCTAGGAGGCTGACTTCGAGTGTTAAAATGGTTTGCCCCGGATTTTTGTGAAACCCGGGGCAGCAACTCCAGCTACAAAAAGCTGGAGAAAATGTTATTCTGCGACGCCAGAAAGAGCGGCTTGCTCTTTCTTAGCAGAAGCACCGCTGCCGGAAACGATGGCATCGACCAGTTTTTGGAGAACGATGCGAATCGCGCGAATCGCGTCGTCGTTTCCAGCGATCGGGTAATTGATCAACTCCGGATCGGCATTGGTATCGACCACAGCGACCGTTGGAATTTTCAAGCGACGAGCCTCGGCGACAGCGATGCCTTCGCGAGTGGTGTCGATGATGACAATCGCGTCAGGCAATTTGTCCATGTCGCGGATGCCGTCGAGGTTGCGTCCAAGTTTAACGCCTTCACGAGCGAGTGCGGCGAGCTCCTGCTTGCCCATCATGTTGTATTCGGGAGCCTTTTCGATGGTCTCGATGTATTTCAAGCGACCGATGCTCTTGCGAATAGTGGAAAGATTGGTCAGCGTGCCACCGAGCCAGCGCTGGTTCACGTAATATTGGCCGCAAGCGACGGCCGCTTCCTTGATCGCTTCCTGGGCCTGCTTTTTGCAGCCGATGAAAAGGATTTTACCGCCACGAGCGGCGACGTCCGAGAGAAATTGAGTTGCCGCATCCAGTTGGCGAACAGTCTGGCCGAGGTCGATGACGTAGATGGCGTTGCGTTTCTCGTAGATAAACGGCTTCATCTTCGGGTTCCAGCGCTTGGTTTGATGGCCAAAGTGGACTCCGGCTTCGAGCAGCTCGGTCATTAGTTCGATGGAAGACATAGATTTGAGTTAGGGCGTATTCTTAAAATGCGGGAGTGGACTTATAGCGGCCTCTCCTTCCGAATCAAGTGATTTTTTCCAAGTGACGCCCCGGCCTCCGCCAATGTAGGGTGCCGGTTCCATGACCGACCACTACCTCAGCCAGGCGCGGCGCGTGTTGCAGATCGAAATCGCCGAACTGCAGCGCCTTGAGACGCGGCTCGACGAGTCGTTTGGAACTGCGATGGAAATTTTCCTCCGCGCCACTGCCGCCAGCAAAAAAATCGTCGTCATCGGCGTGGGCAAATCCGGCCACATCGCCGAAAAAATCTCCGCCACCCTCACCAGCACCGGTTCGCTCTCTGTCGTGCTCCATTCCGTCAACGCCATCCACGGCGACCTCGGCGTCGTCTCCGATGGCGACGTCATCCTCATTCTCTCCGCTTCGGGAGAAACCGAGGAAATCGTCGGCTTGCTACCCGCCTTACGCCGCTTCTCCGTCGAGATCGTCTCCATCACGGGAAACGCCCAATCGCTCCTCGCCAAAAACTCCGCCGTCCACCTCGACGCTTCCGTTGAACAGGAAGCCTGCCCGCTCCAGCTCGCCCCCACCTCCAGCACCACCGTCATGCTCGCTCTCGGCGACGCGCTGGCCATGGTCCTGCTCGAAGCCCGCGGTTTCACCCCAGCGGACTTCGCGAAATTCCACCCGGGCGGCAACCTCGGCCGCCGCCTTCTCCTCAAAGTCACCGACATCATGCGCGGCCGCGAACGCCTCGCCCTCGTCGGCCGCGACACCACCATTCGCCAGGTCCTCCACGAAATGCGCGACCGTCGCAGCGGAGCCGCCGTCGTCACCGAGCCCGACGGAACCCTTGCCGGCATCTTCACCCACGGTGATTTTGCGCGTCATTTCGAGACCGACCCCTCGCTCGGCGACCACCCCGTCGAACGCTATATGACTGCCAATCCCATCACCATTTCCTCCGACGAACTCGCCGTCGAAGTCCTCCGTATTCTCGAAAACACCGCCATCGACGACCTCATCGTCCTCGACGCCGCCCGCCTGCCGATTGGGATTGTGGATTCGCAAGACCTCGCTAAGTTCAAACTCCTTTAATCCCTAACTCGACTCATTTTTTATATGCCAGCAGCCAACGACCTCCGCAAAGGACAAGCCATCCGTTACAACGGCAACGTCGCCATCGTCCTCGAAGTCATGCACCGCACCCCCGGCAACCTCCGCGCCTTCGTCCAGGCCATCATTCGCTACATCGGCACCGGTAAATCCGCCGACGTCCGCTTCGGCTCCACTGACAAACTCGACATCATCGACGTCACCCGCCAGCAACTCGAGTATTCCTATAAAGACGGCAGCGACTTCGTCTTCATCGACCCCGCCACCTACGACACCGTCACCCTTAGCGGCGAACTTTTGGCCGACACCAAAGACTACCTCATCGAAAACCTCCAAGTCGAAGTCCTCTTCGTCGAAGACAAACCCGTTCAGGTCGAAATGCCCGCCAGCGTCAACATCCGCGTCGTCGAAAGCGCCGAAGGCGTCCGTGGCGACACCGCCAGCAACGTCCAAAAACCCGCCACCTTAGAAACCGGCAAAGTCGTCAACGTCCCCCTCTTCATCAAAGAAGGCGAACTTATTAAAATCGACACCCGCAACGGCCACTACATGGGCCGAGCCTAGGAAGCTCGATGGGCGCGGCTGAAAACTGTGTGTGCCACGAGCCCGTCATCTAGCTACTTAAGATCATGCTTCTCGAATTCAAGGTTTCTAATTTCTGCTCGATTCGCGAGGAGCAGGTCCTGAGCTTTGTAGGCACTGCGGATTCGCAAAACCTTTCGGATAACTTTACTCAGCCGCAGTTGCCCGAGATGGGTGATACAAAAGTGGTGAAAGCAATTGTCATCTATGGAGCAAACGCTTCGGGTAAAAGCAATATCCTTAAAGCCCTTCAGTTCTTTGCCTATTTTGCTGCCAATTCCTTTAAAGGATTTGACCCAGAGGAAGCAACCGGCACACAACCTTTTAGCTTGGAATCTGAGTGGACAGAGAAATCCACCACTTTTGAAGTTACCGCAATAATTGACGATATCCGAACGACATACGGTCTCGCGTTGACAGATGAACGTGTAACTGAGGAATACCTAATTGTTTTTCCAGAAGGGAAGCCGGAACTATATTTTGAGAGGACGTGGAATTCCGAAACCAAGTCCATGAATTGGCAATTTCCTAATAGCAAATTTTCAGTAATCGAAGAGGTCCGAAACAGCGTTAGAGACAACTGCACGCTTTTGTCGGCTGGTGCCCAATTCAATCATCCGCAACTTACCGCCGTTCATCGGTGGTGGACAAAAAAGCTGCGAGTTCTTTCAATCACGCGAGGCAACCGTTTGGTGGAAGAGACCGCCGAACGTTGGCTTTCTGCTACTCCCGAGGTGAGAGATATAATATTTCAGCTGACAAAGCTGGCCGAACCTAGCCTCACTAAAATCAACGTTGAAAAAGTCGAAGAAAAAGAGGCTGACGAAAAATTCCCCTTGCGCCATTTCCCTCGACCTCGCCGGATTAATGACCAAATCTTTCTTTCGCATAAAGGACGCGAGGGAGATGTATTGCTTCCCTTCGCCGCTCAATCGACAGGAACCCAGCGTTTTTTTGGTCTTATTGGACCCTTGCTGCAAGCTTGGGACAGCCATGGTGTTCTCTGTATCGACGAGATTGAAGCCAGCCTACACCCCCTTCTAGTCCGGACAATTTTTGAGCTTTTCGGAGAGCTAAAGATTCAGTTGCTAGTGACCACCCATAACGCTCAACTTCTCGATAGAAATCTACTGCGTACCGACCAGATTTGGTTCACAGAAAAAGATCATAGTGGGGGCACTCGACTCTATCCACTCACAGATTATAAACAACGTCCTAACGAACCACTGGTTAATGGGTATCTAGCTGGCCGCTATGGCGGTATCCCGTTCATTCCTGAAAGCATACTCCCATAATGAGTCGTGCCGCCCAAGTGCTTAGGAGAGACGGTATTGTGGCTCCCCGCGCACTCTCGCCCGAAGTTGCCAATGGCAATCGTTTCCTCGTTTTGGTTGAAGGGGTAGAAACGGAACGGCGCTATCTGGAAGACCTGTGTGGCAAGCTACAGTTTCATGCATACAACATTGTTATCGAGTCTCCTGATAGCGATCCATTGCATCTGATTGAGAAGGCACTCCAAAAGCTCCAATATGAAAGAAAGCTGGAGGATGATGGCGTGTCTGTAGCTTACGACCAAGTCTGGGTGATCTGCGACAGGGAGAAACAGCACCATCATCGCCTCCCCCGGCTTCAGCAGGCTCTGACCCTCGCACAAGCGCAGGGTATTCACGTTGCGCTATCTATTCCTTGCTTTGAATACTGGCTGCTCCTTCATCACCGCTTGCATCCGGCAATTCTCACAGATTGCCAGGCCGTAGAAGCTCAACTAACAGATGCTCAGGTTGCCGCTGGATTGCCTGCTTACCATAAAGCAGCCTATCCACTCGACTTCTATGTGGTGGCCGAACGCGTTGCCGCTGCTTGTGAAAACGCTCGGAGAATGCGCGAACGGCACTCAGAGACCGATCCGCTGGAGCCAAGACGTTATTGGACAAAGAATTATATTTTGAGAGCCTTAAAGGCCAACGAACCTGATGGCAACCCCTGCACCGATGTGGATGAACTCGTTCGCCAACTCAATCTTGCTGCAAACCCGAGCCGCCGCTTCGTACCTTATCCACAACTTCCTGCAGCCCCGTTCCTCAGTTAAGAGTTGGGCTGCATCGTAAGTGCAATGGTGCAGCACTCCGGCAAAATTCCTACAGCCTTCGCCGTGCCTCCTACGGGTCTGGGCGTGGCTCCTACAGGGTTCGACGGGACTCCTACGGACTTGGTGGCGACTCCTATGGGGTTGGGAGGCTCTCCTACGGACCTGGCGGGTTCTCCTACAGCTCTGGGAACCTCTCCTACGGGTCTGGTGATGCCTCCTACGGACTTCGCCGGGGCTCCTACGGAGTTGGGCAGGGCTCCTACGGCCTAAAACGTCGAATCAGGAGCGTTTTTGACTCAAACAGGGCTGTCGGAGGTGAAATCAGGGGCGTTGAAACGGAGAACAGGGTCGTTTTCACCTGTCCCGATGCCGTTTGTCGCGCTCCCAAGGCCGTTTTTTGGAAACCCTGTCGAGTTGCATTCGAGTCTGGGGCGTCGAATCGCTTCCCAGTCGAATGGCATCCGACTCTGGGCGGTCGGTTTACGCCGGAGGATTGTTGGCGGGAGTGCCGGTCGTCGCGGCAGGTGCGGCGGTGGGCGGGTTGTAAATGGTGGGAATCTGCCCGCGGATGAGGTCGCCGTTGTCGGTGCCTTCGGGGAAGACGGCGCAGGCCTCGGCATACCATTGCACGCATTCATCTTCGAGTCGGGTGATGAGGCCATTATAGAGTCCCTCGGCGCGGCGGGCGCGGGTGCGAGCTTCTTTGTAGTTGCTCTTCAATTTGCGCAGGGTCGGCACGCTGGCGGAACCTTCGAAGAGTTCGTTGAAAGTGGCGTAGGTGTTATCGGGAGCGGGAAGGAAATCTTCGCCAAACTCCAGTGACCACGCGGCCAGCAGCTCCTCGCCTTCCTCCTCGATGGCGCGATTCGAGTCGCCACGGGCACTGAGTTCATCCACCACGGGACGCAAGGTGGAGTCTGCCAGCGCGCGGGAACGCATCACACCCACAGCCTGCAACGTGCGGGCGTGCAGCGTTTTGTAGCGGGTGTCGAGCGCGGAGAAAGTCTGTTGTTTTTCCGTACCTGCTACAGTGGCCACTTGGGCGAGGGTGCCGGATTTTGCACCGTCGAGTTGTTCATCATCCGCAGTCCAGGCGGCGACCGTTTTTAACGGCCAAACCCAGGCACCCGTCGGCAGGGCGGCGAGAGTGGACTGAACGGCGGCGGTCTTGGCAGTGCGGTCTTTGACGAAGTCGATGCTGGTGCTGATGTCTAGGTTCATAATTGTAGAAGAAGCTGGCGGATTCTTTTCATTAAAGAGGAAAACCGCAATGCAAAATCTGCACCAGCCTATCGCGGTTGCTTCGGCTTTGGGCGAGAGCGACGCTAGCGGAACCGCACGAGGGCGATTCCGATCAGGAGAATGCCGAAGCAGATGCCGGAAACTGAGGCGAGTCTGAGTCGGATGGGTTTCTCTGTGAACCAGTGGATCGCGTCGCGGAGCAGATACGGTTTGCCCACCATGTAAAGCGCGGCCACGATCCAGGCGTAGGCCAGCAAGACGAGCGGGAGGCGCAGCAGATCGGTGTTCAAATACGCGGCGTCGAGGGCGATGCAGGAGACGAGCAAAGTCACCATGCCGAGGGCGCGAACGGCGAGAAATTCCTCCACGAAAAAGAGTGTCAGCAAATACGCCGCAGGCACGATGGCGATGAGGATCGGACGTTTACTGGTGAATTCGCCGAGGTCCATCGTGATCATGAGCCAGAGCGACCAGGCGGCGGCGATGGTGAGCAAAAGGAAGCCCCAGCCCTTGGAGCGGGGGAAGTTTTTCAGCGGAGTTACAAGGGATTCACCGGAGGTCAGCGCCCAGGCGTGGGAGACGAGGAGCAGGATTCCGACGACGAACTGGGTGAGAAAAAGACTGGGATGGTAGAGCATGAGTGGAGTTAGAAATGAATGGCCGGATCGCCATAAAGGGTGAAGCCGGTGGAGAGGGTGATGTCCACATCGAAGATCTGGCCGATGTGACGCGGTGCGCCCTCGAAGACGACGATCTTATTGGTGCGGGTGCGGCCGGTGAGGCGGGCGGGATTGTTTTTGCTCGCGCCCTCGCAGAGAATTTGCACGCGAGTGCCAACTAATTCATCGGTCTTGCGACGCGCGGTGGCGTTGACGGATTCGAGCAGATCCTGGTTTCTCGCCTCCTTCACCTCTTCGGAAATCTGCCCCGGCAGCGCGGCGGCGGGTGTGTCTTTGCGCTGCGAATAGCGGAAGACGAAGGCGTTGTCGAACTGCACCCGATTCACCAGATCGCGAGTCGCGGCGTAATCCTCGTCCGTCTCGCCCGGGAAACCAACGATGATGTCGGTCGTGATCGCGATGTCGGGCCGGGCGGCGCGAATCTTCTCCGTCAGCGCGAAAAATTTCTCGCCGGTGTAAGTGCGATGCATCGCCTTAAGGATGCGATCCGACCCGGATTGCATCGGCAAATGAACGTGCTCGACCAGCTTCGGCAGGTAGGTGAAGGCGTTGATCAGGTCGTCTTTGTAACCAATCGGGTGCGGCGAGGTGAACCGAATCCGCTCCAGGCCATCGACTTCGTGAACGGCTTCGAGCAGTTGCACAAAGGGACTTTTCCCGTCCACTTTGGGAAACTCGTGACGCCCAAAAAGATTCACGATCTGGCCGAGCAGAGTCACTTCCTTCACACCGCGCGCCACCAGTGAGCGGACTTCCAGGACAATGTCGTCGATGCGCCGGCTGCGCTCCGCCCCGCGTGTCGAGGGCACGATGCAGAAGGTGCAATGCATGTTGCAGCCCTGCATGATCGAGACGAAGGCCGTTGCCTGGCCGTCTTTGAGAATGTGATCGCGGATGGTGCTTTGCGAATCCGCCTCCTCGTCCACATCCACGATCGTGAAACGCGGATCGTCCATCAGTCGAGTTTCATGCCGATGGAGGTCGCCGCGTTTTTTCTCCAGCAACGTCTCGACGTGATCGGCGACGGTGTGAAATTTCTGGGTGCCGACGACGAGATCGAGGTGTGGCAAATCACGGAAAAGTTCCCCGCCCCGGCTCTGCGCCATGCAGCCGAGCAGACCGTAAACGACTGGTTTCTCGGCGCTGAGGCCGCGCAGCATACCCATTTTCCCAATGGCTTTTTGCTCTGCCATGTCGCGCACGCTACACGTATTCAGGAGGACCACATCGGCCTCAAACTCCGCTTTCGTCATCGCATGACCCCGGGCCACGAGCATCTGGGCGACCTGTTCGGAGTCGCGCTCATTCATCTGGCAGCCGTAGGTTTTCAGGAAAATTTTTGCCATCGCAATGGAACTCCGCTCAAAAAGTGGGACGCGCAAATTAGCGGGGAAACCCCCGCCGGGCAAGTGGTGAACACGCCGTCCGTTTTACCCTCAGCATTTCCTCTTGGAAAACGCGGCTCTGCCATTTATACCCGGCCCATGCATGCAGAGGAAACTTTCGCCGACTGGGCCTGCAGCCCGCTGCGCACACTCGAGGAGCGTTTTGGAGCGCAGTTGCTGATCGAGACATTCACCGGACTCCCGATTCCAAAGGACGAGAACTGGTCGAGGAACTACGAGGCCGAGAGGCTCTGTCGGAAAGAGCGGGCGATGAATCCCGCCTACCAGCCCGAATACACCCGGGAACAGGCCGAGCGGGCGCAGACCGGCCTGCCAGAACTCAAAAAGCTCGATGGCGCCTACGACGACCGCGAGGTGCGTGATGTCAGTTTCCTGCGTTTCTGCCCGGGGCTGGAGGAACTGCATCTGAAAAACACCGCCGCGCGCGACTGGTCGGCTCTCGGTGAGTTGAAAGAAATGAAGACGCTCTGGTTGACGGATCAGGTCGTTCAAGATCTCCGCTGCATCGGCTCGCTCACCAAGCTCGAGACCCTCCGGCTTTACCTCCATTGCCCCTGGCCGGACCTTTCCGGATGGGACCGCTTGGAAAACCTACGGGAGTTTCATTTCCATGGAAATCCGCTGGCCCTCCAGGCGATTGGCTCCCTGCCCGCCGTGCGCAAGGCCTCCATCGACCATTGGCTGAAGTACACCGTGCCCGTTCGCAGTCTCCACAATCTGCCGGACATGCCCGCCCTCACCTGGCTGCATCTCATTAACACCTGGCAGCTCGCCGGAATCGAACGCTACCCGCTTCTCATCAACGCCGAAATTTACGGCTACTTCGACGACCTCCAGCCCCTGGCCATGATGCAAAACCTCACTCATCTCCTCCTCAGCGGCGGCGAATACGAGACCCTTGCTCCCATTGCCCGGATGGGAAATTTGCACCGGCTCACCGTCCGCAACGAGCAGCCGCACGATTACAGCGTCCTCTGCGATATGCCCCGCCTGCACGAAGTCCAGGTCGAACTCTGCCCAGCCAGTCGCATGGAAGTCGGATCACTCAACGCCGGCCTCTCCCCTTGGAGCGACCTTTTCGGAGTCGAGCCACCCCGCGCCTTGCCCCCGTTGCGGCTCATCTCCGACAAAACCGAGGATCCCACGTGTGAAGCCCGCGATTTCGGCGGGGATGAAGAAATGCACAAATCCGAGGCGCGCTGGTTTGCCCGCGAAATCAACCACCGCCTCACCCGCCTCCTCGGCAAAGGCTGGGGCCACGTCCATGTCCGTTTCGCCCACGGTGGCGGCCACGAAAATATCAGCATCTCACGCCCCGAGGATATCGATCAACTCCACGACATCGTGGAAACTCTCCGTGGATTGATCGCCTCCTGCCGGCATCTCTGGCGCTGCCACCTCATCGTGGACAGCCTCGCCCGCTACGAACGCGACATGCAAGGCATTAGCGACGAGGACGACGACGAGGAGGAAACCTTCGACGCCGAACGCGAACGGCAGGACTTCGAGGACCGCCAGCAGCGCATCCGCGAGCGTCAGGCCTTTCTCGAACGCAAACATCGCCTGCGACTCCAGCAAGAGAGCGGCCTCCCCATTCAGCCCGAGGAATTTGCCATGCCCCGCCCCGAAGAGGATGAGCCGGAGGAAACCTACGCAGGCGACATGGACGCCGCCGCGCCGGAATACGATCTCGGCACCGAAATGAATTTTCTCCTCACCATCCTCCAGCGCGGCTGCTTCGTCCACGAACGCGACCAGGGCCTTGTGGAAATGCTCCTCGACCTGAAAATGGAGGAAGAACCCGGTCCCGAGGAGGCTTGATACGAGTTCCAACGTATCCCGACCCGCTTATTCGGCCCTCCAGAGCCCGCTGCCATCGCTCCAGAGCGCTCTGGCGAGACACCAGAGGACTCTACTGCGACTCTGGATCGGGCAAATCCAGCGTTGCATTTCTCTCCAATCCCCAGTGCGCGGGCGGCAAAGGCAAAGTGAGGGTCTGCGGCGGCAGATGAGCCAGTTTTGATTCGAGTTGCATCGTACTCTGCGCCGCAGCGACGGCCCGGCGGGCTTTCTTTTCGAGCAACTCCACCAGCATCCGGCGGCCGAGAAACCGGTTAATCCCCTGGCTCCGCTCGCGGTTGCAGCGGACTCGCAGTCCACTCTGGGGATGAAAAATCATGACTCCAATGAGACCCGCCTTGCCGCCGCTTTTCACCGTCTTAAAATAGGTTTCATCCAAATCCTCCTCGCGCAGACCGACGATCTCCATGCGCCTGTAGAGGTCGGCAACCTTCGCCTCGGTGACCGGAAACTTGTGCGTCAGACTCATGCACAAAGAAGCGAAGGCTTATTTTTCTTCTTCGAGTTTGGCTTTTACCAGCGTCTCGATCTCGTCGTAGAGCGCCTGATCGTTCTTCAAAATCTCTTTCGCGGCGTCGCGTCCCTGGGCGAGTTGGTTGCCTTTGTAGCTCATCCAACTTCCGCGTTTTTCGACGATGCCCTTTTCCAAAGCGAGGTCGAGCAATGCTCCAGTCGAAGAAATGCCCTCGTTATACATGATGTCGAACTCGGCCTCGGTGAAGGGCGGCGCGACTTTGTTTTTGACTATTTTGACCTTGGTGCGATTGCCGGTGACGGTGCCGTCGCTGCTTTTAATCGCGCCAATGCGGCGGATGTCCACGCGGACGCTGGCGTAGAATTTGAGCGCCTTGCCGCCAGGAGTGGTCTCGGGATTGCCAAACATGACGCCGATTTTTTCGCGGATCTGGTTGGTGAAAATAACGACCGTGTTCGCCTTGGAAATAAGCGCGGTCAGTTTGCGAAGTGCGGCGGACATCAGGCGGGCTTGGGCACCGACGGTGGAATCGCCGATCTCACCTTCGAGTTCCTGTTTGGTGACGAGCGCGGCGACGGAATCAAGGACGATGACGTCGAGAGCGTTCGAGCGAACGAGCGTTTCGCAAATGCGCAGCGCTTCTTCGCCAGAACTGGGTTGGGAAACGAGCAATTCGTCGAGATTCACCCCCAGTTTGCGGGCGTATTGCGCGTCGAGCGCATGCTCGACATCGATGAAACCGGCCAGCCCTCCGCGTTTCTGGGCCTGTGCGATTACGGTCAAAGTCAGCGTGGTTTTGCCCGAGGATTCTGGGCCGTAAACTTCCACGATGCGTCCTTTCGGAAAGCCGCCGGTGCCGAGCGCACGGTCGATGAGAATGTTGCCTGTCGGGATGACTTCGATGTCGGTGATGGCCTTGTCACCCAAGCGAATGATCGCGCCTTCGCCATAATCTTTCGCGATCTGCTGGATGGCGAGGTCGAGGTTTTTGTTGCGTGCAACAGTCGCTTTGTCAGTGGGAGATTCGTCGGATTTGGCCATGGGAATAGATGCGTTTTTGGTTGGAGTTAGGACCGTATCAGGCCCGCCTCTTTTTCGCTAAAGATTATTGCGAAAAAGTCACGCCCCATGAAATGATGCAGCCCATGTCCTGCACGCGTATTTTCTTGGTTCGCCATGGGGCTACGGTTCTCACGGCGGAGGATCGTTTCGCAGGCGCGACGGATGTGCCGCTGTCGGAGGAGGGCCGCGAGCAGGCGCATGGGCTGGCCCAGCGGCTGGCCGAGGATAAACTCGCCGCCGTTTACGCTTCGCCGATGAGTCGCACGATGGAGACGGCTTCGATCGTGGTGAAGGCGCACGGTTTGCAGGTGCAAGCGAGGGAGGCCTTGAAGGAAATTTCCCATGGACGCTGGGAGCAGCATACTCGCATGGAAGTCGCCAGGAAATTTCCCGAGGAGCTGGAAAACTGGGACCGCGATCCTTACACATTCGCCCCCATCGGCGGCGAAAGCGGTCTGCAAGTCACGGCCCGGGCGTTGCCAGAACTGATCGACATTGTCCGCTCGCATGCTGGGGAAAATGTTCTGGTCGTGTCGCATAAGGCGACGATCCGACTCCTGCTCAGCTCACTGCTCGGCTTCGACCCTCGGCGTTATCGCGACAATCTGGATCAAAGTCCTGCGGCGCTCAACGTGATCGATTTTAAGGACCCGACGCGGGCGCGCCTGATGTTGTTCAACGACACGTCGCATTACGATCGAACTCGACTGTCCGTTCCGACGAAACCCGGCGCACACTTGTCCGGCTGGTGGAATGGCTGATCAGGCGACGCTGCGGCCAACCGCCTCGGCGACCTTGCGGATTTGACCGACAAGCTCGGCAAATTCGTGGCCGAGTAACGCTTGTTCCCCGTCGCTTTTGGCGAGTTCGGGATTGTTGTGGACTTCGAGCATGAGTCCATCCGCGCCAGCGGCCACGGCGGCGAGCGCCATCGCGGGAACGTATTCGCGCACTCCGACGCCGTGGGTTGGATCGACCACGACCGGCAAATGGGTTTCCGCTTTGAGCACCGGAACAGCATTCAAGTCGAGCGTGTTGCGGGTCATGGTTTCAAACGTGCGAATACCGCGCTCGCAGAGGATGACGTTGAAATTTCCCTCGCTGAGGATGTATTCGGCGGACATAAGAAGGTCCTGAATCGTGGCACTCATCCCCCGCTTGAGCATGACGGGCAATTTACTGCGGCCGACTTCCTTGAGCAGCGAAAAATTTTGCATGTTGCGCGCGCCGACCTGCAGGCAATCGGCGTATTGCTCCACCGCCTCGAGGTCCTTGGTGTCCATAATCTCGGTGATGATCGGCAACCCAGAAGACTCGCGCGCCTCGGCGAGGAGCTTCAATCCTTCCACGCCCAGACCTTGAAAACTGTAAGGCGATGTCCGCGGTTTGAAGGCGCCGCCGCGCAAAACAGTGGCTCCCGCGTCGCGAACGATCTGGGCGATTTCCGTGATCTGACTTTTGCTTTCGACCGAGCACGGGCCAGACATGATGACGATTTCGGGGCCACCGACGGTAACGTTGCCGATACGGATTTTCGACGGAGTTCCACGGAATTCACGGGCGACCAGCTTGTAGGGTTTAAGCACCGGGGTAACGGATTCCACCCCCGGAATGGCGGCAATCGGTTTCTCGCGAATAATGTCCTCCGCACCGATGACGCCGATGACGACGCGGTGCTCGCCGTGGCTGACCTCGGTTTTCAGGCCCCAATCGTGAATGCGTTCGACGATGTGTTCGATCTCGGCCTGGGTGGTGCCGGGTTTGGTGACGATGATCATGATGTTGGCGGGGTGTTGAGCCCCAAAAGTTCGAGCTGCCACGGGAGCAGAGTCTGGACGGCAGATTCGGGTGAGCGTGCGATGGTTTCCAAGGCGACACGCGAGCCGAGCAGGGACGGATCAAGCTGGAGTTCAGCGGCGGCTTTGTCGCGAATCTCCTTAAGTCGGTCAAATTCTTTTTCCTGAGCCTCAGTCCAGCGATGGCGCGGGGCGTTGATACGCTGCGGCCATTCTGACTCCGGCAAATCTAACGCCGTGCGAACGGCCTCATCGAAGCGTTCGCCGCGCGAGCCGCGCAGTTCCGACAGGTAAATTGTCCGTCCCTCATCAATGGCGACGGCGGTTTCGATCATCTTGCTATTCTGCAAAATATGGAAGGTTGGACGGTCGCGAGCCTCGGCCTCCTTGTCTCGCCAATACCAGAGCGCCCGCAAAACAGCCGCCGCACGTCCACGCAAA
Source organism: Chthoniobacterales bacterium (assembly GCA_038230215.1). Lineage (GTDB taxonomy): Bacteria > Verrucomicrobiota > Verrucomicrobiia > Chthoniobacterales > DASVRZ01 > DASVRZ01. Next base: position 108,662 of record JBBRNR010000006.1, read on the forward strand.
GCTCCACTGCCGGAGATGCGCCATTGCTCATCGGGATTGCGTTCACGGTCCACCGCCGCCTGCTGCCAGGCTTGGCGGCAACTTTGGCGAAACCATTCTTCGCGACCGAGCTCCCTCAATCGGGCTAGGAGCAAATCCCTCAGCGGCAACAGATAACGCGTATCATTGCGCGCGTAATCGAGCATGATCGCAGGTAGCGGGCGTTGGGCCCAGTTGGCTTTTTGCGAGCCTTTGGCGAGTTCGATGCCGAGGAAATTTTTCACCAGCGCGCCGTAGCCGACGTCGGTCTCGCCTATCAGTTTGGAGGCAATTAAGGTGTCGAAAACGCCCGCCACCGTTATGTTCGCCCGGCGTAACATGCGCAAGTCGAAGTCGGCTCCTTGAACGATCATTTCCTTGTCGCGCAGGGCGGCGGCCAGTGGTTCCATCGAAATGGAGGCCAGCGGATCGATGATTTCATCGTAACCCGGGATGCTGATCTGTATTAGGCAAAGCTTCTCGCGGTAGCAATGCAGACTGTCCGCCTCGGTATCCACCGCGACGAGTTCAGCTTTTGCCAGTTCGGCGGAAAATTCTGCCAGCGAGGAATTAGTTTCAATGACGACCGGCAAGGAATGCAAGTCGCCCCGTGCGGGGCTGCCAAGTTCGTTCGTGTTCACCGGAAGCTCCGCAAAAGTAATTCGGCGTTGGTTTTTGTCGCCTTGACGTTCGCCAAAAGCACTTCCATCGCTTCAACCGGAGGAATGGATGCGAGTTGCTTGCGAATGGTGCCGATCCGAAGAAATTCCTCGGGATGATAAAGTAGTTCGTCGCGCCGGGTGCCGGATTTCAGGACGTGAATCGCGGGATAGACACGCTTCTCGACCAAGGCGCGATCCAAATGGAGCTCCATATTTCCAGTGCCTTTGAATTCCTCGAAAATCGCGTCGTCCATCCGGCTGCCCGTTTCCACCAGAGCCGTGGCGACGATAGTAAGACTACCGCCTTCCTCTACATTGCGAGCTGCGCCAAAAAAGCGGCGCGGCTTCATGAGCGCGGCGGCGTCGATCCCGCCCGACATGGTGCGTCCCTTGCCAGGTTGCAGGTTATTATAGCCACGGGCGAGTCGCGTAATGCTGTCGAGCATGATGACGACGTGCTGACCCAGTTCGACGAGACGTTTGGCGCGTTCGATCACCAAATCGGCGACTTGCGTGTGCCGTTGGGCATTTTCGTCGAAGGTGGAACTGTAAATTTCCGCATCCACCGTTTGCTGAAAATCGGTGACTTCTTCCGGTCGCTCGTCCACCAGCAACAAAATCAAATGGATCTCCGGTGCATTAACCCGAATCGACTTGGCAATCTCTTTCAACATGATGGTCTTGCCCGCTCTCGGCGGGGCGACGATCAGCGCGCGTTGCCCCCGACCGAGTGGCGAGATCAGGTCAATGACGCGCGACGTGATGGATTGGGTGGTTTCGTTTTCGAGGATGATGCGCTTGTCTGGAAAAAGCGGAGTGAGATTGTCGAAAAATTTCGTTTCTTTCCAATCGTCCACCGGGATGTCCTCTATGGATTCGATCTGCTCCAAGGCGACGTATTTTTCTTTATCGCGAGCGGGACGAATCCAGCCAGCGACTTTGTTTCCTGCCCGGAGATTGTGCCGTTTGATGAGTTGCAATGAGACGTAAATATCCTCGGGACACGGCTGAAAACTGAAACGTGGCCAGCGAAGAAGTCCATAGCTGTCACTGGAAAGATCGAGCATGCCTTCCACGCGGATTCGAATTCCCTGATGCAAAAGATAACGCACGATATCCAAAGTGACGTGATGTCGGGAGCGCTCCTGATTGAAACGCAGTCGCGTCGCCCGGCCAAATTCCAGCAATTGATGCAAAGTAGCCGTGTGAAGATCGTTCATTGCGATCTGATCTCCGATGATGCGATCCCCCAATTTCGGGATCTGTTTTCCAGTCTCCGCCTCGTGCATTGGCGCGATTTCCATCGGAGTTTCATTCCTTTCAGAAAAGGATTCAGATTCGGCCACCTTGGCTGAAGCCGGGTTGTTTTCTTCAAGCATATCGCAATAACAAAGCATGAACCGCGAGATCAATCTGGCGGTGAAGAAGCTTTTCGGTGTGTTGATTCAAAATTAAAATATCTGCCCTTCGCATTTTTTCTGCTGCCGACATTTGGGCTTTGATAACTTGACGCGCAGTTTCCAAGGACCAACCTCGCTTGGACGAGAGACGCTGGAGTTGCACCTCCACATCGGCTTCTACCACAACGATGCAGTCGAAGTAAGGAGCACTATTCGTTTCGTATAGAAGTGGGATTTCTGCAACAAAATACTGTCGCGGAAGCAGGTAAGATTGGCTCTCGGTACGCCATTGATTGTGAATTTTGGGATGAAGAATCACTTCCAACGCTCTGCGTGCCGCAGGATCGCTAAAAATAATAGAGCGGATTTTCCCTCGACTGACATTTCCATTCTCTTCAATGACCGCGTTGCCAAATGCTCTCTGAATTTCAGCCCGAACTTCTGGATCTTTCTCCAGCAGTTCGTGGCCGTATTCATCAGCCGAAAAGGCTTGGATTCTTTCAGCTCCGTTTTCGCGAAAGCCTTCGACCAACATTTGAGTGACAGTGCTCTTACCAGAGGCGATACCGCCTGTCACCCCAATGATGGGCATTCGGACTATTTGGCAAAATTCGGCAGTGGCTGGCTTACCGGAGTAAGCTCGGTCAGAGGGAGGGCCTGAACGGTCTCTTCCTCTAACTCGGAGTTCAAAATCGGTTGGCCTGCAGGATTCATCAGTCGAGCCGTGACGAAGATCACAAGATTCCGTTTGAGGTGTTGATCCACATTGGAGCGGAACAAACGTCCGACAATCGGGATGTCTCCCAGCAGTGGAGTCTTGTCTTCCACCTTCTGGACATCTTCACGCATCAGACCTCCGACAACCACTGTCTGGCCATCCCAGATACTGACCTGGGTCGTGACTTTGCGGGTGCTAAAGATCGGTTGGTTAATGACGTTTGGCGTTAAAATGTTAGTAACCGTCGCCCCAAAAGCATTCGTGCTCGTTGTCTGAATTGGGCTACCATAGTTAATAAAGCCTTCAAACTCGGTTACAGAAGGTGCCAATGTTAAGTCAATGGTCTGTCCATCTGGTCCTACCTGAGGCTCTACTTCAAGAGTTACTCCAGTATTTCTTGTTTCAAACGAAGTGGGTGTAGTGGGTGTGACGGGAAATGAAGGTGCACTTCCTCCTACAATACCACCGCCTCCAGTGGCACCGATGTGCTGCGGAATTTGTGGAGGATCAAATTCAGTTGGATAACGGAACTCGCGAACGATTTCAATGACCGCTTTTAAGCCACTCTTAGTGGTAACGCGGGGGGAGGAAAGCAAATCCACGCCTTTTTTCTGATCCAAAGCACGAATGACTAATTGAAACTGGGGATCGGTAAAGATTCCTGAAATTGCAAAAGCAGCCGGGGCCTTTAACGAGTCGCCCGTTAGACCGAAAAGCAGGGAATCAATGGCATTCGCGGTGATGGCCGTGCTGCCGCTGCGATTGCCGCCGGTGATTGGATTGGTGCCGACAGGTGTTCCATTTCTAATAAATGGGTAATCTCCATTGTTGATGGTTGGGGAGGTGCCTTGGGTGCCACCTGAGCCCAGAATACCTCTTTGGGCATTTAGATCAAACTGGCCCAGCAGCCAGTCGAAACTCAGTTCCTTGTTATTGGACTGGGTAATCTCCACAAATTTCGATTCGATCTCCACTTGCTTTGGTGCGTTTTCGGCATCGTTGGCCACCAAAGTATCGATCAAATCCAGCGCTTCTTGAGTGTTTTTTACAATCAGGCGGCTATTGCCCGTCTGGTAATTGGCGCTGGCTCCGGGAGGGAAGGGAACGCCCTGACCTGCAAGAAAGTCTTTTGCGGAAATTCTTGCTGAGATTCTGCTTCCAACTCCCGCTGCATCTCCAGTGGCAGTGGCTGTGGCAGGGGCGGCAGCAGAAGCATCCCCTGCAGCGGCGGATCCGGAGATGAACCCTGGGGAAACTTGGTATTGCTTGGTGATCAGATCTTCCGTTGGCTGAGAAAGCGGAACAACAGACACGGCATAAGGTTCGATCTTAAATTTCAGATTGGCCAGACTAGTGATGTATCTGAGAGCTTCGATCAAAGGCACATTTGTCAGCGACAGTGTGATCGGAGTGGAACCCGGCTCACTTGTGGGAGTTGCGGACGCCGCGTCAACCGAGGAGGCCGGCGCTTCCAAGCCGGGAATTACTGGGGCAGCTGGCACTGCCGTCGCAGGCGCTGCCGGCGTGCGGTAGGAAGATTCGAGCTTTAAAACGATATTAACACCGCGTCTTTCAGGATTGGGATCGTCATCGATATCACGGCTCTTCGCTTTCAAATAATCAATAGCCTCACGAATGGTGGCATCCTTGAATTCAATTCTGGGAATAATGATTTTATTCAGCTTGGCAGTGATGGAGGCGGTTCCACGCAAATCATCGGAAGGCGCTTGAATAATAGCAGCGGCACCCAACCCATACTTTGTGATAGGGCGCTCCCATTTGGAATCCACCTCCCACATGGCCTGGCCGCGGGTTTGATCATAGGCGGCATGAGCATATTGAGTCTTGGCCTTGGCAATTTTTTCCTCCATGCGGCGCGCAGCGACATTGTAGGGGTCGATGTTCAGGACTTGTTCGCAACGCTTGGTGGATAAATCGTAGCGTCCGCTGTCGTAAAAACCTTCCGCCTCACTGAGGAACTTTTTGACTTGCTCGACATTGGCGACAAACTTCGGACCGACAGTCTTGTTATAATAATCTGGCTCACCCAAATGCTTTAGCATGGTCTTCGCACTATCATTTTCGGGATCATATTCCACCACGCGGGCGATCACAGCCTGCGCGTCCGCAAAGCGCCCTTCATTGATGCGCTGCTCCGCCAGCTTGATGCTGGCGCGACTGAACTTGGCCATTGCCTTGGAGCGGACAGAACCAGTCGCTAGCGAGTCGGGCAGCAGATCGACCGCCAGCTTGTATTGGGCAGCGGCCTGTTCGTATTGGTCGTCCTCCATCAGCTGATCACTCGCTTGAAGGGCGGCATCAGCCTGAGTGGCGCGATCCTGACGGCGGGCAATTTCGCGTTCCGCCACGCCGGAGACTTGGCCTCCATCGTAATTGTTGCCCGCATGAGCAGGCAATGGGAGGGAGCCGATCGCAGAAGCGCACGCGGCGATTAGGAGGGCGGGAACAGTATTTTTATGGATCATAGGTCTGGGCGTCGAGAAGAGGCTGTATGGGTTGTAGTCTGGGGTGAATTTCTAAGTAAACGAAATTAAAGCTTGGGAACAGTTATTTTGGCTCCTGTGGCAGGGATAGTGATTACTGCCTCGTTGTTAGTGATGTCAATGAGTTTGTAAGTTGTTTTGTCATCGGGTTTTAAATGAAACTCCCCGTCGCGCTTCACTTTGAACTCTGAGTCGTCGTAGAGATACTTAAACAACGCATACGTGTCGGGCGAGTTGGCGATAACTCCGAGAACAAGAATGATTTCAGCCTTGGTGTCCACATTGCGGATAGTCGCCTCCGAGACGTCGGTTTTGGTACCCAAGGAATCCACGCCTTCCTTCTTTTCCAGCTTGGTGATTTCAAAGAGGGTGCCGCCGATTCGATCTCCCACCTTCAGAAACTGGGACGGCTGCCTCAGATCCACGGTGTTGATCTGCATGATTTCTCCATCTCGCGCCTTGAAAATAAGGCGAAAGGGGATCTGAATGTATTTTGCCAAGCGCAATTTGTTGCTAAAAGGCGGATGCGAGTTTGCGTCGTTCGGATTAGTGCTATTGACACCGCCTGCGTATTCTTCACGGTTGTTGAAACGGTCTGCATCGGGATCTTGTTCGGCAATATCTGGAGCCAGAAGATCAAGCCCGTTATCGATAAACCACTTATTAGGAATGCCGGGAACATAATCGCCCGATTCATTGCCGAAGGGTTCTAAAACGCCTGTTTTTCTGAGCACGTATTGCACCGCCACAAAAACGGGTTTGTCCTGCTTTTTCCATTTCGCGGGATTGGTCAGTGTCTCACGTGCCTGGTTGATGGGATCGATATTCAGTGGCTTGATAGCACTGCTCTTAGAGACAGGCGCAAAATAGGACGCGAAAGTATTGTTCACACTGCGGGCCTTTAAAAAAACGAACACTGCCGAGGCCAGCAAAAGCGCCGTCGCAGCGAGCAGGATGGCCCGATCATATTTGGTTTTAATCCAATCCATACGATCTACTTTTTAGAGATTTGTTTGGGGGTGAACTGCACGAGATCGACAATAATGCTGGCTGTCACCCGCTCCTTGCCAAGGATAATCTTGTCTAGGGGGGGCTCAGGGGTGGCACCCGGATCCCCGGACGTCACCGGAGCAACAGCTCGTAATGGGCTTTTCAGTTGCTCATTCTCGATTTTGAGGGCGCGAGCAATGGTGAATTGAGGGAAGCCATCCAAGTCGTTCAGGATGGTCTGCACATGAGAAGGATAGCCAGCAAAAACGACTTCGAAGGGATATTTTTTAAACAACGGGACTTCTTTCGATGGTGTTTCCGCTGCCAGTTCTCCCGGGAGGGCGGATCGTAAAATGTTATTGATCCGGGTGATTTTCAACTCAATGAGACGATTGACAACCGCATTGACCGCCGTGAGCTGCCAGTTCAGCAGCCCCGTGACGTCGTTCCGTGGCAGCTCACTCTCATAACGCTCAAAACCAAGGTAAAACTTGGGGGGCAACTCGACTCCGCGCTGGGTTGCGTGATCAATGGTTTTGGAAACCAATTCACGCAGATGCCCCTGAAAAGCGGAGGGTTCCATCGGTGCGATCTCTCCTTGGCGCTGGATCAAATCCGAATGCAAACTATTAGTCTGGGCCTTGTATTCATTGACTTGGGCCTGGACTTTTTTCAGATTTTCACCATTCCGATAAGGAGTCAGGCTGCGTAGAGTCGAAAGTTTTGCCATGCCAGTTTGATAATTCTGCCCGGCCTCAGCGTATTTCCCACTTTCCGCGAAGGTCAGGTATCCGAGCACGAGCGTGGCCAGAGCGATAACAACTAGGAAACTGGAGAAGATTTTATTTTCGGTGAACCAGTTCATTTCAGGGGGATGGGCTGTTTCAAGGGCAGGCGCAATTCGTAGTCATAAGCCCAAGTTTCTTGGTTAGGCTGTTGGCGAACCGGATTGATTTCCTTTATTTTGTTCAAATCCAGAACGTAGTAAGGAGACTGGGAGAGGTTGGTAAGAAGCTGGTCCACCACTTTGGGATCTTCCAGATAAAGTCCCTTGATGCTGATTGCAGTGATGCGCGGACCCGGCGGCGGTGTTGCGCCTGCAACAGGTCGCATGGGGCCAGACGGAGTCTGCGCAGTTTTCACTTCGAGTGATTTCACATCGTTGAAGGAAATCGGCTTCGCGTCTTGCAGCGGCTCAAAAACGGTGACCCAGATTTTATTATTGGGGATGCGCTGGTTGAGGTCATCGATCAGGCGAACCCACGATTCGCGCTGGCTGATGGCGTCCAAAAGAGGAGCCGCCTCGACTCCGACAGCCTTAATTTGCTGGTCGGCAGCCTTGAATTTCTGATCGACTCCCTCTAACTGGACGACCTCGGCATTCACTTTCTCTGTGACCGCCACGGCCGCCTCCGTTGAACGCTGGAAATAGAGCCACCAACCGGCTAGCGCTAAGAGAATGCAAAGCCCGGCGGTAATAATGTAAGGCTGGCGACGGACAAATTCCTGCCGCTGCAAGACTTCTGGAGGCAGCAGATTCAACTCGATTGGACAGCCGCCGAGCGAACGCAGAGCCGTGCCAACCAGCTCCCCAAGCAAATGCGCCTCGCTAACCACTTTTTCGACATTCACATTTTGCGAGACGGTGACATTGCGCAGCGGGTTGAAATACTCCACTGGCAACTGCATTTTCTCTTGGAAAAATTCGCGCATGTACGGTAGCGCTACGGTGCCGCCGCAGAGGTAAACACGCACCGGCGCATTTCCCTGCTGCTGGGCGCGATAGAAGCTGACCGAGCGTGTGATCTCGGCGTGCAGCCGAGTCATGGTATTGCGGATGATTTTGCAGACGCGAGCTACGGCCGGATCACCAGGCTCCGCGTAAGCGCCACCGAGTCCGACGAAACCATCTTTTTTCTTGCGAGCCTCGGCTTCCACCGCCGGTTCGTCGAAATCTTTGGCGATGGCACTGGTGATCGAGCTGCCGCCAATCGGAATGCTGCGGCTAAAGACTTTTTGAGGCTCAATGAAAACCAGATTGGTTGTTCGGGCTCCGATATCGACGATCAAAGAGCAGCCTTTGTTTTCGGAATAGTTGTAACGGAAGGCGTTGTAGAGAGCCATCGGCGCCACGTCCACAATGCTCGTGCGCAGTCCTGTGGTAGTGACGGCATGATCCATTTCGCCAAGGAGATCGGATTTGATGGCGACCAAGACCACACCCAGTTTGGAGTTGTCGTTCGTGGCGACCAGTTGATAATCCCAAACGACTTCATTGATGGGAAATGGGACGTTTTGCTGGGCCTCAAATCCGATGATCTGGTCGATTTTATCCTCATCGACGGCAGGTAATTTTACGAACCGAGTGAAAACGGATTGTGCCGGGATGCAGGTGTTAACCGAGCCGGGCCGGAGTTTCATCCCGTTCAGCAGACCCTTGATTGCTGCCGAGATATGATATCCGCGCGAACTGTCGTTGCCGCCATCCATCCCAAGATCGTGGGTTTGATAGTCATTGAGAATTAATCCGCCATTATCTGCGGTGAGAAACTCTGCCAAACCTATGGTTTGCGTGCCGAGATTAAGACTCAGCAGTCGGGTAGAAGCCATTCGGAGATTTAGCGAACGTTGGTTTTAATCGCTTCGTAACGCTCCCAATAAAGCGGAGCGAAAGGCGTTTCATTTTTATTGCGCAGGAAGCCCGGTTTTTGGGGGGAAGATGCCCACCATCCCTGTTTCTCATTTTTCCAGGAGCCGAAACCGACGAGAGCGCCTTGTTTACTGATTTCCACGCTGACCTTGTCAATGGCGGCGCCGTTCATGGTTTTGCCCGCCATGATTCGAGAGATGGATCGTGGGGAGATATACATGACGGAGTAGAGCCCCTTGCCGGCGGCAATATCGACGTGGGTGACCTCTCCGATGAAAACGACTTTATTGATTTGCACGTAGTATTTGAAGGTGAGCTCCTCAGTAAATTCCGGAGTCGACTCAAATTCCGTCTCGATCTCCATCCATTTTTCCCGGTTGTCGGAGCGGCGGTCGGTGCCAGAGAACTGGTACTCCGGCGTGGGGATGAATTCGATTTTTACTTTTTTGACGACGTAATCTGCGGCCCGGCCCTGAGCCATGACGCCAGCGTTGAAAACGATCTGCAAAATGAGCAGGAGGAGGACAATTTTGTTCTTGGGAAAAACTCTCATGAGAAAGCGGGGAGGGGTTACGAAAGATACAGCTAGTTGGTCACGGGTGGTCTTGTCAAAGCCGAATCCATCTTATTTTGCGAAAGATGAAAGGTCGGGGTGGCCCCGGAAATATTCAATAGTTTTCTTGATTCCATCCTCAAAGGAAACCTGCGGCTCCCAGCCGAGAATGTTTTTGGCGCGGGTGATGTCGGGCTGGCGCACTTTCGGATCGTCCACGGGTAGCGGATGATAGGTGATTTGTGACGTGGTGCCGGTGTAGGCGATAATTTTTTCCGCAAACTGCTTGATCGTCATCTCACCGGGATTGCCGATGTTCACAGGCTCATGGAAGTCGGATTGGGATAAACGATAAATACCCTCGATCAGGTCGGAGACGTAGCAGAAACTTCGGGTCTGGCTGCCGTCACCAAAAATGCTCAGCGGAGTGTTTGTCAGTGCCTGACCGATAAAAGCTGGAACGACGCGCCCGTCGCGCAAACGCATACGAGGTCCATAGGTATTAAAGATGCGGACAATCTTCGTATCGACGCCGTGGTAGCGATGGTAAGCCATGGTCATGGCCTCGGCAAAACGTTTCGCCTCGTCGTAGACGCCACGAGGTCCGATGGGATTGACGTTGCCCCAGTAGTCTTCCTTCTGCGGGTGGACGAGCGGATCGCCATAACACTCGGAGGTGGAGGCGAGAAGGATGGTGGCTTTTTTGGCCTTGGCCAAGCCGAGGACATTGTGGGTGCCGAGTGCTCCAACTTTGAGCGTAGGAATGGGATGCTCCAGATAGTCGATCGGACTGGCTGGCGACGCAAAATGGAAGATAAGATCGACGTCCTCAGCCAGGTAAATGTATTGCGTCACATCCTGGCGGACGAATTTGTAATCGGGATTGCCAGCGAGGTGCGCGATGTTGGCGAGGTTACCCGTGATGAGGTTGTCGATGCCAATGACTTTGTAGCCCTTGGAGAGGAGAAGGTCGGTGAGATGCGACCCTAAAAATCCTGAACCGCCTGTGACTACGACTGTTTTTTTCTGATTGGTTGCCGCCATGAAATTGAGAAATAGAAGGGAATGTCCGGCTTGGCGAGTTTTTCCCTCGCTCGGTGGCATCTTTTATCGCGCGCCAGACCCTAGGAAGACTGCGGGAATGGTTTTCAGAAGGATTTTGAAGTCGAGCCAGAGCGACCAATTGTCGATGTAAGCCAGATCGAGCCGTACCCAGTCGTGAAAATTTTGCACTTCGCTGCGTCCGGAAATCTGCCAGAGACAGGTCAGTCCCGGCTTCACGCTCAGTCGGCGCCGATGCGAAGCCGTCTCGAACCGCGCCACTTCGTAGAGCGGCAGCGGACGCGGCCCGACCAGGCTCATGTCGCCCATCAGGACGTTCAAAAGCTGTGGAAGTTCATCCAGGCTGTATTTGCGCAAAAATCTCCCCAGAGGCGTGATTCGTGGATCCTGATCCATCTTAAAAACAGGGCCGCTCATTTGGTTCATGGTCTCCAATTCCGCCTTGCGCTGCTCCGCATTGGAATACATTGAGCGAAATTTATACATCGCAAACGGTTCCCCATGCCGACCTCCTCGCATTTGCCGGAAAATGACTACTCCAGGCGACGTCAGGCGGACCGCCAAAGCCACCAGCAAGAGCACCGGCGCAAGTATCATTATCCCGAGCAGGGCACCCACAAAATCCACCAACGACTTCATGATCAGCGCCCAGGAAAGATCGGGTGTCGTACGAAACACTAGCATTGGCTGCTCGCCAAAAAAATCAAAGGCCGGGCGCGCGATTGACGTCCTAATGAAATTCGCCAGCAACCACGCCTCCACGCCTTCCGCCTCGCAAGCCATTATCGCCTCCTCGATGCGGTTCATGTGCACATGACCGCCCGCAAACAAGACGCGCCCCACGGAATGGCGATGCAGGCTTTCCACCAAGTCGCTGATAGGCTGCTTTTCGATGTCGATCTGCTCGACGACTTCGATACGGGCGGCTTGCTCCGGGCCGAAGCGCTCCAGAAGTTGCTTCATGTCGTGCGGCACTCCAACGAGTAGGATTTTTTCGCGATATTTCCCCTCCTCGCTGCCGCCTTTCAATTTTCTGACAATAAACGCCCGCTTCACCAACAGCAGGATCGTTCCTATCGCTCCGAATCCGAGAAACACCGCTCGGCTCGGCACCTCCAAATGGAAAAAAATCACGCAGCCCGCCACCAAAACCGCCATCCACAGTCCGGCCCGCGCGATCTCGCTAAGCGCGTGGCCGATATTTTTTTGCAACAACTGCCGGTAATATCCCTGCGTCTCTAGAAGCAACGGCCCAAACGGCATCATCAACATAATCAGCCAGAGAAACTGCCGGAAGGGCGGGATGGGATAAATGTCGAAATAGAGCGTCGCCCAATAGCGCAAATAATGAGCCAGCCAGAGGGATAAAACCAGAATGCCAGCGTCGCTCAGCTGGTTCATCTGTAGATTGATTTCTTGTCTGCGGCCGGTCATGGTGGGGTCTTATCTATACTGCAAAAGCGGAGAACAAACACTACATGCCAGCCGATAGTTCAAGCCTTTTCCGAAAAAAACTGCCCCGGGTAGTAGCTACCATTAGCGAACGCGCTGGATGGGATTTGGCTAAAAAAATCGTTCCCGGCAATGACGCCGCCCCCGATTTTCTGGAAATACGCGCCGATCTGCTGTTGGAAGATTCAGCCCAGCTTCCAGGCGACATTGCCCAGCTTCCGCTGCCCGTCATTCTCACTGTGCGCCATCCGTCCGAGGGGGGGCGGGGCCCGTGCGATGCGGCGAGTCGCATCGCGATCTATCAGCAACTTTGGAAAAACGCCGCTGCCATTGATATCGAACTCGCCTCTGTGCCGGAACTTTCCCCGCTCATCGCCGCTGCCAAAGAAATGGGACTCGCCTGTATTTTCTCGTATCATCATTTCTCCGGCACTCCGCAACTCACCGAGCTTCAGGCGATGACAAAAACCGCGTCCGACTCCGGTGCCGATCTTTTTAAAGTCGCCACGGCCACCGACGACGTTTCGCAGCTTTCCACCCTGCTCACTTGGGTCGAGTCCGAGAAAAATCTTCCGGTCGCCGCCATGGGCATGGGTCGGTTTGGCAAAATCTCCCGCCCGCTCCTCGCCCAGATCGGATCGCAACTTAACTACGGCTACCTCGACGCCCCCGTCGTTTCCGGTCAATGGCCCGCCAGCGAACTCCGGCGCTTGATCGATTCCCTGCCTTAATTTGCCACTCATACTGCTCCCGCTCACCGCGTCGCTCGGCTACGCGCTGGCCAGCCTCGGCCTCAAGCGCTGCCTGCACTACGGCATCGGCGCGTGGCGAACGACATTCGTGGTCAATGTGATGGCAGGCGTGCTTTTTCTCCCGATGCTCTCTTTCGGCGGACATTGGCCGGGCTGGGAAAAAATCCACCAACCGCTCCTCGCTGGCCTCGGTTTCTTTATCGGTCAAATCTTCACCTTCCGCGCTATTGCTCGCGGCGATGTCTCGATTGTCACGCCGGTGCTCGGATTGAAATCCATGCTCATTGCGGTGATTTGTGCGGTGGTTTTGCGGGAGCAGATTCCGCCCGGCTGGTGGCTGGCCTCAGCCCTCAGCGTCATCGCCGTTGCCTTGCTCGCAGATCGGACTCCAACTCGTATCAAAGCCGTTCAGGCCACGGTTTTACTCGCCTTCACGAGCGCCGTGGCGTTCTCCATCACCGACGTGCTGGTCCAGCGCTGGACGCCACTCTGGGGCGCTGGTTATTTCGTTCCAATCATGTTCGCCACTGTGGCACTCCTTTCATTTTTGCTCGTGCCACTTTTCATTCATCCGCTGCGCCAGATCCCCCGCGACGGCTGGAAATGGCTCCTCGGAGGCTCGTTCATGCTCTGCGCCCAGTCTCTTTTAATGGTCTGCGCCATCGGCATTTACGGGCATGCGACGGCGGTGAACATCGTTTATAGCTGCCGTGGCGTCTGGACGATCGCGCTCGTCTGGATCGTGGGCCATTGGTTTGGAAATGACGAACGCCACGTCGGAAAGGTAATCCTCACCCGCCGTTTGATTGGTGCCGCTTTACTGGTGGTAGCGATTGCGTTGCTCTAAGCATCCAGCGACTTGCGCCAGTTGCCGAGGAGGACTTCGGAGCGCACCCAATTCAGATAAGAGGGCGCACCGTCCAGCACGTCGAGAAAGAGGCATTCCGCGACTTCAGCCGGATTCAACTCGATCAGGCGCTGCTGAAATTTGCCCCGATGAATTGTGGAAGTTTTGAAAATGGCAACGACTTCCGTTTGCTCGACGACACTTCCTTCCCAATGGTAAATCGACTCCGCGCCTGGCAGCAGATTTACACAAGCCGCAAGGTGTTCCTCCACCAAAGTGCGGGAAATCGTCCGCGCCGTTTCCAAGTCTGGGAAGGTGGCCAGCGCCACGACGACACCCGTCATGACTTCCTAACTCGCCAGCGAAATCGCCGCCGGTTGACGACAAATCCAGCCGCCGCCGATGCAGACGTCACCCTGATAAAACACCGCCGCCTGCCCCGGCGTGACGGCTTTTTGCGGCTCGTGCAAGACGACGCGCGCCGTGCCATCGCCGTTCGGATACACCGTCGCGTCGGCTCCCGGATGCGCGTAACGGATTTTTACATTCACCTCAATTGGCTCGGTGATTTCGCCCCGGCTGACCCAGTTCACGCGATCCAGCTCAAACTCGGATGCGACCAAATCTTCCGCCTCGCCAACGATCACGCTGTTCGTCTCCGGGTCGATGTCGATCACGTAGATCGGACGCGGCGAGCCGCCGGGCAAACCTTTGCGCTGACCGATGGTAAACATTTCGATGCCCTCGTGCTCCGCGATGAAATTGCCAGCCTTGTCGTAGATACCGCCGCGATGAAATTCTTTCTCGCCCAAGTGGCTGCGGAGAAAGGCTTTGTAGTCATTCCCGGGCACAAAACAAATTTCCTGGCTGTCCACTTTGTCAGCCACACGCAAGCCGAGCTGGCGGGCAATGGCGCGAATCTCCGGCTTCGACATTCCGCCGAGTGGCGTGAGCGCGTGGGAGAGCTGATCCTGGTTCAGGCTGAAAAGAAAATACGATTGGTCCTTTTTCGGATCGACGCCTTTGCGGAGAACGGCGCGGTCGGCGTTGTGCTCAATGATCGTGTAATGGCCGGTCGCGATGTAGTCGCAGCCGAGCGCTTTTGCCTTGGTCCAGAGATTGCCAAACTTCAGCTTCTCATTGCACATCACGCACGGATTCGGCGTGCGGCCAGCCTGGTATTCGCTGGAAAAATAATCGATCACAAGTTGCTCGAACTGATTCGATTCATCGACTACGTAATGCGGAATCCCCAAGGCGTGCGCCACGCCACGCGCGTCTGCGATGGCCGATGGTCCACAGCATTTGTCCTCGGCCCGCGACATGCAATCTTGCGGCCAGACTTTCATCGTTACACCGACGACATCATAGCCTTGTTCCTTGAGCAAATGGCCGCAGACGGAGCTGTCCACTCCGCCGCTCATGCCTAAGAGAACGCGCTTTTTTTCCATATCGAGCGGCCAGATTAGCACGAAAAACCAGTCGAGTCACATGCGACTCTCTCCGCTATTTTAAGGCGCGATGAGATATTTTTTGATCGTCCCACTGCTCTCGCTAGCCGGAAAACGCGCGATAAACTGCCGTGCGACCTCATCTGCCTTCGCCGGATTTTTCAAAACCTCGGAATACAAACTGGCCTGATTGTAGAGGCTGTGCTCGTGGTTGGCGTCCTGTTTTTGGGCGAGCTGATACTGCTCCATGGCGGCTTCGGGTCGATTGGAAAAACGATAGCAGTTTCCCAAGTCCGTCCTCACATCGGGATTGTCGAATCCGGCGGCGAGCGCTTTTTCGTAGGCCGAGATCGCTTCGCTCCAACGCTGGCGGTCGTAGAGCCAGTTGGCCGATTCCAACACCCCGGACGGCGGCATTTCCAGAGGCGCGGCAATGGGAGCGACGGTTGCATTGGGCTTGAAGACAGGCTCGGGCGTCTTTTGTCCGGTCAGCAGCCAAACCACGATTCCTCCGGTCAATGCAGAGGATAAAATCGCCACACCCATGCTCGCGAGCACGAGTTTTTTCGGAGTCCAGCCGTCCATTCTGCTAACTGGCCAGCAGGACCACGCCGCAGACCGCAATCGCGCCGCCCGCGAAACGAAGAAGCGACACTTTTTCGAGTCGGGTCAGAGTCAAACCAAAGCCGATGCCCACGATGTGCAGTGCCGCCGTCGAAGCGAGAAACCCGAGGCCGTAAGTTAGCGCCGAAACATTCATCGGAGTTTCAGTCGCATGGGCGTGACCGTGCAAAATGGCAAACATTCCCACCACCGCTGCGCTCGCCCACAGAGGCAATTTCACCGCCGCGCTCACGAGCAACCCGAGCACCAGCACTGAGAGAGCGATGCCCGTTTCCACCTGCGGCAGGGCCATTCCCATCGCACCCAGAACGCCGCCGACCAACATCATGCTCACAAAGGAAAGCGGCACCATCCGCACAGCGCGTCCGCCTCGTTGTGCTGCCCAAAGTCCCACGGCGATCATGGCGCAAATGTGATCCAGCCCCGTCACCGGATGCGCCGCGCCATGCAAAAATCCCGCGGCATGAAAGCCCGGATGCGCCTGCGCCAAAGCGGGGGCCAGCAGCAGTGAAAGAACCAGAAACAACCGGGATGAGGACGTGCGGTTTTGCATGATTTTTTTCTAGTCGTCGTTCGAGTCAGGGTCAAGTCTGGGGAAATCGGGGATTGATCTTGGTCGCCTCCTTCGCAAAGGTTAGCCGCATGCAAACTGTTGGAATCGGATATGACGTTCACCGCCTCGTCGAAGGGCGGCGGCTCATCCTCGGCGGTGTGGAGATTCCTTACGCGCTCGGGCTCGACGGGCATTCCGACGCCGATGTGCTCTGCCATGCGATTGCAGACGCCATTCTCGGCGCGGCGGGGATGCGCGACATCGGCCATCATTTTCCTAACACCGACGAATCCATCCGCGGCATCAGCAGCCTGGAAATTCTCAGTCGAGTTCAATTGTTATTAGCAACGCAACACCGGCGCATTGTTAACATCGACGCCACATTGATCGCCGAGGCGCCGAAGATCGCGCCTCATCTCGACGCCATGCAGACGGCCATCTCGCGCGTTCTTTTTTTACCCAAGGAACGCATCGGAATCAAGGCCACCACAAACGAATTGCTCGGCTTCCTCGGACGCAAGGAAGGCATCGCCGCCATGGCGGTTGCCAGCGTGGAAACGGTCCCAGAAAGACCAGAACCCATTGCCATCGCCTAACATCGCAATGCCGATCCAGTTTACTAACACGCTTTCCCGTTCGCTGGAGACCTTTGTTCCGCTCGATCCCGCTGGAAAAACCGTCCGCATCTACAGCTGTGGGCCAACGGTTTACTCCTACGCGCACATCGGAAATTGTCGCGCCTACGTATTCGAAGATCTGCTGCAGCGGCACTTGGAGAATCGCGGTTACGACGTCCTCCGCGTCCTCAACATGACCGATGTGGACGACAAAACCATCCGCAATTCCCGCGCCGCCGGCGTCCCGCTGGCCGATTTCACCGCCGTCTATAAACAAGCCTTCCTCGACGATCTCGCCACACTTAACATAGAACCCGCGACTTGGAATCCGTCGGCCACCGAGCCACGCTACATTGCGAAAATGATCGAGATGATCGGCGAGCTTCTAGCTAAAGGCATCGCGTATCAAGCCGACGACCGCTCGGTTTATTTCCGGCTTTCGAAGTTTCCTAACTACGGAAAACTAGCTCATCTCAACCTCGATGAATTGCGCCCCACCGGCCGCATCCAAAACGACGAATACGAGAAAGAAAACATTGGCGACTTCGCCCTCTGGAAAGCCTGGGATGCCGAAGACGGCGATGTGAAATGGGAGAGTCCGTGGGGTCCGGGACGTCCCGGCTGGCACATCGAATGTAGCGCGATGGCGATCTCGTTGCTGGGACCGGAGTTGGATATCCATTGCGGCGGTGTGGACAATATTTTCCCGCATCACGAGGCGGAGATCGCGCAGAGCGAATGTTGCACGGGAAAAACGTTTTCCAAATACTGGATGCACTGCACGCACCTCATGGTTGAGGGACAAAAGATGTCCAAGTCCGCCGGAAATTTCTACACGCTGCGCGATTTGCTGGAAAAAGGCTGGACCGGCCGCGAGGTGCGATATGCGTTGCTGAGTGTGAACTATCTGCTGCCGCTGAACTTCACTTTCGAAGGATTGGAAGCCGCCCGCAAAACGCTCCAGCGAATCGACAACTGGGTGTGCCGCGTGGAAGAACTGGCCATCGCTCCTGCTGACGACACGGTCTGGAAAAACGCAGCCGAGTTCCATGCGACTCTGGACCACGACTTGAACATTTCCGGCGCACTCGGTCACCTTTTCATTCTGATCAATGAAACAAACGGACAGATGGATGCGGACCAACTAACATCCTCCGGCGCGGCCAGTTTGCTTCAAGAATGGAAATCGATAAATCGTGTTCTAGCCATCACGAAACCCAGTGAAGAGATGTCCGCAGAAATCTCTGTATTGTTAGCAGAACGCAATGCAGCTCGCATGGAAAAAAACTGGGCCGAGAGCGACCGCCTACGCGACCTCATTCAATCCAAAGGTTGGGCCGTGAAGGATTCCAAGGCGGGGAGCAAACTAACCAAGTTATGAAGGCGTCATCCAGCGTCGGAAACCTCCTGCCTGCTCCTGCAGAACCAAAACCCTTCGGCGAGACACCAAAGGGAACACGCGAGACGCGTGCGCTCCCGAACTAACATGAACTTTCCTCCCTGCGACTTTCTCGATCTCGCCCAGACTGCCCATGCGGAACTCTTCGCTGGATTGGAAAACTCCTGGCTTGTCCTCCCGCTGATCGGCCCCTATCTCCAATCCAATCTCCGCCCGCAGAACGACGCTGATTGCATTGGAACTCCGTATGTTAGCGACAAAGTCTGCATCGGAAAGGGGACGACGATTAGCCACGGTGCAACCATCATTGGCCCTGCCTGGATCGGAGAAAACTGTGAGATTCGCCCCGGCTGCTACATCCGTGAGAACGTTATCGTCGGTGACAACGTTGTGTTAGGAAACTCCTGCGAGTTCAAGAATTGCATCGTCTTCAACGGCGCACAGATCCCCCATTTTTCCTACGTGGGCGATTCCATCGTAGGCCACAAGGCGCACCTCGCGGCGGGCGTGATTCTTTCTAACATGCGACTGGACCAGAAGCCGGTTTCCGTCTTCGCAGCCAGTGAAACGATTGAAACTGGGCTGCGAAAATTCGGCGCGGTCATTGGCGACTTCGCCGAGATCGGCTGCAACGCCGTCCTGAGCCCGGGCTCAATCATCGGCCGACGTAGTCTCGTTTATCCTGGCGCACAATGGCGCGGAGTGTTGCCAGCGGAATCCATCGCCCGGCTTCGCCAGCAGATCGACGTGATTGCGCGCCGAAGCTAGCTATTGCGTGTTGATCGCGGTCTGGACCTCGGCCTTCGATTTCTCGATGTAGTCCGTGCTGAAAATATTCAGCTCGCCAGTCGTATTGTCATAGATCGCAAAGGCCTGGCCGTCCGAGCGCTGCCAGGTCTTCGCGCCCTCGCCCGAGACTTCCTCCCATTGGTTGCCCGCGGCGCTGGCGTTGAGCAATTTTGCCTGCATCTCGCTGGCGATCTTCAGACTCGTCAAAGAGGTGAATGTGATGACCGCCGCCTTGTTTTCGACAAAGAGAATTTTGATGGTTAGTCCGTCGTGCTTGTAGAAGCGGACATCGCTTGTCTGGTCGGTCGGCGAGACAGGCTTGCCATAGACGGCGTCGCACTCCTGCAATGTGGAAAACATCTGCGCCGGGGCGGGGGACAGGCACGCAATATTAGTTAGCAGGAGTAGGAAAAAGAGGCGCATTAAGAAATGGTATTG
Organism: Chthoniobacterales bacterium; assembly: GCA_038230215.1. Lineage (GTDB taxonomy): Bacteria > Verrucomicrobiota > Verrucomicrobiia > Chthoniobacterales > DASVRZ01 > DASVRZ01. Next base: position 128,141 of record JBBRNR010000006.1, read on the forward strand.
CGTCGAAAACGCGAGTGCAGGTCGAGTCATTTCATAAAACCGGGGGGCTGCCAAGCGAAATAAAATGTGAACTGTTACAACTTCTGCAAACCGTCACACTCGGGCCGCGGGTCTCTGGCGAGCAGCCGCCGCATCGCTTCAGCAGGCTGGGCACCCTCGTAGAGCAGGGAATAAATCTCTGAGACGATCGGTGTCTCGATGCCGGCGAGTTCCGCGCGATGCAGTGCGCTTCGCGTCGTAGGCACGCCTTCCGCGATCATTTTGGTCGATGCAGCGATTTTTTCGAGAGAATCGCCCCGCGCGATGCGCTCGCCCAAGCCACGGTTGCGGCTGTGCTGGCTGAAACACGTCACCATGAGATCGCCGATGCCGCTCAGTCCCTGAAAGGTTTCGCGCCGGCCCCCGAGAGAAACGCCCAGGCGCACCATCTCGGCGAGCGCGCGTGTGACCAGTGCCGCCTTCGTGTTGTCGCCCAGGCCGAGTCCGTCGCAGACACCGGCGGCGATGGCAAAAATATTCTTCAACGCCCCGCCTAGCTCGATCCCGGTGACGTCGTCGCTGGTGTAGGCGCGAAAGGCGCAGCCGTTCAGAGTCCGCTGTAACTCGACTGCAACCGCATGATCCCGCGACCCGAGCACGACACAGGTCGGGCGCTGTTTGGCGACCTCCTCCGCGTGCGACGGACCGGAGAGGACCGCTATGGGATTGTTGGGAAAATATTCCTCCACAATACCGGTCATGCACTTTCCGGTGTCGTATTCGATGCCCTTCGTGCAGCTCGCCAGCAACGTATCGCTGGTAAATTCCGCCTCCGCCATCTGGCCCACTATGCCCCGCAAGGCCACGCTGGGAGTGACCAATAAAACGATCCGGGCTTCAGTGCAATCTGCCAGCTCATGAGTCGGGCGAATCAGCTCCGGCAGCGGGATTCCCGGCAGGTAAACGGAATTTTCCCGCTCGCGTCTGAGCTGCGCTGTGAACTCCTCGCCGCGCGCCCAGAGCGCGACCTCGTGCCCCTCCCGGGCTAATACCAGTGCCAATGCCGTGCCCCAGCTCCCGGCTCCGATGACAGCGGTTTTCATTTCTCCACTTTCATTTTTTCGCGAAGCGGGTTTCCGTGCCATTGAGCAGCCGGGCGATGTTAGGGCGATGACGCAGCACCACGAGGAGGCAGACCACAATGGAGAAAACTAACAGCGGAGTTCCATTCGAATGGCCGCGCACGACCAGTAGCCATACGGCTAGAGGAATCGCCGTGGCCCCCGCCAGCGAAGCGACGGAGACATAGCGGGTGCTGTAGAAAAAAAGCAGCCAGGTCGCCAGCACGACTAACAACACTATGGGATGAAACAAGGTCAACAACACGCCCGCCGTGGTGGCGACGCCCTTGCCTCCCTTGAAGCCGAGCCACGGCGTATAGCTATGGCCCAGAATACAGCCGATCGCGGCAATGATGCCGCCGAGATGGTCCGGCTGCCAGCCCGTCAACCAGCCTCCCAACAACACCGCCGCCACGCCTTTCGATGCATCGAGTGCGAAGACAGTGTAACCCGAGCCTTTTCCAAGCACGCGCAGGACGTTGGTCGCACCGATATTTTTGCTGCCATGCTCGCGGATGTCTATGCCCCGGCTTTTTGCCACGAGAAATCCGTTGGGAATCGAGCCGAGCAGAAACGCGCCCGCACCGGACACCACTTCGGCAACAATGGGAGACAGCATGGGCACAGTTAGATCACGGTTGGATCGCTATCGCAACCCCTGTTCCAGCAGGTGGCGGGCAGCGGCGCAGAACTCCACGGTGCCGCGAAAGCCCTCTCGCAGATAGTCGCGCAACCCGACATGGGGCGAGGCGATAATGAGAAACGTGGCCAGCAGGGCAAGATTCATCAGATAGATCACGACCAGGGAAAAAAACGTGCCGTGCTCCGTGAGATCGGTCTGCCCTTTGGGTATCATCCAGAGTGTGAAGGTGAGATGAAAACCCCAGGTCATTCCGACCAGGGCAAAGAGATATTCCTGATGGTTGTTGATGGGATAAAAGAGCGAGACCGCGCCCCAGACGGCGATGGTTAGGAGGCTGTAGAGCGGAAAGAAGTAGGGCGCGAGCGCGATGAGGAAATTACTTTTGTCCGTGATGATGTGACCGCCCTCGCTGGAGGCCTCGAAATGGCTCACCCGCCCACCCATGATCCAGACCCAGACGGCGTGAGTGAGCTCATGACCATAGACATAGACTAACAATGGCTTGGGCAACCCAATAAATGCGATCATCCACAAAACAACTCCGAGCCCGAAGAACCAGAACTCTTCCGTGGCCCAGAAACGGTGCCGCAGTGTGGCGGCGGAGAAGCAGTTGAAAAAGGCCTCAGTCGCGATCCAGACCACGGGCAGAAGAAAGAGCGCGATGACCCACTTCAACCACTTGCTCGGAATCGTCAGCGGCTCGCGATAGGCCGGAGCCATGGTCGTCCGCAGCAAAGTGGATTTCTCCCGGGGTCGGATCTTGCGTCGTCGATTGCCAGTGGCCATGTGCGTGAGGAGAGTAGGAAATCCGGCGCGAAAGTCAAAGCCCGGTGATGACGGTGGCAGATCTCCGGCCTGAACCGACAGCCCAGAATCGAATGCAACTCCGCTGGGTTTGGCAAAATGGGCCTCGGGAGAGTTGAAAACCTGCTTGGCAATGTCCCAAGCAGCCCTGCTCTCCCTTTTCACACCCTCGATTTTGTGGCCGACAGGCCTGTTTGAGTCAAAAACGCACCCGTTTGTCCATTTTAGGCCGTAGGAGCCATTCCCAACTGCATAGGAGTGCTGCCGAAGTCCGTAGGAGGCAGTCCCAAGTCCATAGGAGAGCCGCTCAACCCTGTAGGAGCATCCGCCAAGTCTGTAGGAGAGCCTCCCAGCCCCGTAGGAGCCTCAACCAAGTCCGTAGGAGAGCCTCCCAGCCCCGTAGGAGCCTCAACCAAGTCCGTAGGAGGCCTCCCGAAGGCTGTAGGAATTTGCACGAAACACTCACTCAGAGGCAGTGCAGTTGCCTGGCCAATCGTTCCCAGGTGCAACTTGAGAACGAGGAACGAAGGGGGGTTAAAACTTTGCCACTTCTGGCCGATTATTTGATCGCGGCCCAGACGCGGTGGACGTCGTCGTGCTCATCGAGGGCGTGGAGAAATTCGCCAACGTCGGCTTTTTGCTCGTCGGTGAGTGTGGGGAATTGCTTCGCGGTGTAGCCGACTTCGCTTGTGACGACAGTCCAGCCATTTGTGGCGAGCCACTTGGAGACGGCGGCGGTTTCCGTCCGGTCCGAGATGAATCGGGCTCCAGTCGTATCAGCGGGAATGTCGTCGTTCTGGTCGTGGGAAAGGGGCTCAAACTCGTTTGCACCCGCCTCGATGGCGACGCCTTCGAGATCGACATCGGAGTTGGATTGATAGGCTTCGACGAGGCCGACGTGGTCGAAAAGGAACTTGTTGCTGCCCGGTGTGCCGAGCTGGCCGCGTTTGAAAAGCAGCCGGACTTCGGGTGCGGTGCGGTTGCTGTTGTCGGTCAGCACTTCGACGATCACGGGCACTTTGTGCGGGGCGTAACCTTCAAAAGCGATGTGGTCGAGCACGAGTTTCTCGCCGCCGATGCCCGCGCCTTTTTTAACGGCCCGTTCGATGACGTCGCGCATGACGGACGCCCGGCGGGCTTTTTCGATGGCGGTAAAGAGGCGCGCGTTTCCATCGGGATCGGGGCCGCCGAGCTTGGCGGCGACCATGATTTCCTTGACCAGTTTCCCGACAACCTGACCCTTCTTCTGGTTGACGACTTCACGTTTTGCTTGCAGCCATTGGCGACCCATAGTCTGTCAATTTGTATCGGTTTCCCGTTGGGTCGCAATGCCTTTCTCCCTTGGCGCGTCATTTCATTTGGCTTTAACTCAGCTCATGTCCTCCTGCTCGATCTACTTCGCTGGCGAGCTTTTCAGCGCCAAGCATCTTTACGGAAACGTCCTCCTGGCCGAGGCGATCTACGAGCTTTCTGCGGGCAAATTTGTCTCTGTCGTGCCGCAAAATCTGGAGCAGCGCGAGACGACGGCGCACTCGATCCGCGACCAGGACATTCGCACCTGTCTGAGCTGCGATGTGGGGTTGTTTCACTACGACGGACCGGAACTCGATTCGGGGACGGTGGTGGAATTTCTCTTCGCGAAGTTTGCCGACATTCCGTCTGTGTTGCTGCGGACCGACTTTCGCAAAGGCGGTGATCAAAGTGGAAACGAGGGCGGCGATCCGTGGAATCTGATGACGAGTTTTTTTCCGAGAACGGAGGTGATCACGCTGGATGCGATGTCGATTTACAAGGAGGCGTTTGCCGAAAACCGCGCGACCGCCGGTGAATTGCTAGAAAGCAAGGCGGGCACGGCAGCCTGCGATGCGATGACGCGTGTGATCGCCCAGCGCGTGATCCCAGCGCTGGAACGGGTGATCGCGCTGCCGCCGATTCTGGCACGGGAGAAGGCGGCCGCGGTTTATGATTGGCTGGCGGTGATGCCCGGTTTCCAGTCCGATGCGAAGGCGAATGCGGATTTCATGATGGGGCAATTGCAAAAAAAGCTGGGCCGCGAGCTGCTTTGAAATCGCTGATCCGAGTCTGACTCGAATCATTTTCTGAACATCTCCGGGCCGGCTTTGTCTGAGACGATGGTGAACTTTTTAGCCCGCCCGCACTTATCCAGAAACGAATAGATTCTTGTGACTGCCTCTGTATTTTCTGGAAATATCCCGCTCGTCCGGCCAATCTCCGCCCCCGCTCCCGAACGGACGGAACGCATGGACCCGACCCCAACACCCAACGCGACTCCAACCGCGACCGAGGACGCCCAGCTAGTCGCGCGCACCCAGGCCGGAGATGCGTCGGCCTTTGATGACCTGGTTAGGAAATACACCCAGCGTCTCTACGGTTTGGTCTATAACATGACTTCGAATCACGAGGACACGAACGACCTGCTGCAGGATATTTTCTCGAAGGCCTATCGCGCCATCGGCGGTTTTCAAGGCAAGTCGAGCTTTTACACTTGGGTGCATTCCATCGGGGTGAACATGACGATTAATTTCCTAAAAAAGCGCGGACGCCGTTTCCACATGAGCCTCGACGACATCGACGGCGGCATCCAGAACGACAAGGAATTCATCGAACTCACGGCGAGTTCCAACCCCGTGCGCGACAACGACTTAATGGAGCTGCAGCAAAGATTGAACATGGCCATGCAAAAGCTGTCGAATGAACACAGAGCTGTCGTGACCATGTTCGATATTCAGGGAATGCCGCACGCTGAGATCAGCAAAATCCTGAATGTCTCCGAGGGCACAGTCCGCTCCAGACTTTTCTACGCGCATCGCCAACTGCAAAATTATCTCGAGGAATTTCGCAAAAACTAACACTTCAAAAATACTCATGGACGACGAATTTAAGGAACTGCAAACCCTCCTCCGCCTCAAAAAATACGAGCAGCCCCCACAGGGCTTTGAGAGTTACGGCGAACGTTTCTTAAAGGAATTTCATCGCCGTCAGCGTTGGGAGGCCTCGCAAAAAACTGGCCTTGCCGCACTCTGGGACTCCGTCGCGGGGTTCTTCGAAGAATTCACCGTCCCGCGCTACGCTTATGCTGCGGCACTCGCCGTTTTCGGAGCGGTGGCATTGGGTATCAATGGCTTGCAACCGGTGAATTCGGGAAACCAGGTCGCTGCGGCGGCACCGATTTCACCGCGAGTCGTTTCCGAATCACCCCGTGCGCTTGCGTTGAATTCACCGCTCGATCTCTCGGATCTGGAAGTGCAATCGCAGATGAACGCGGGTAGCCGCGCCGCTAATGTCGGCACCCAGCCGCGCTATATTCTCGACAGTCGCCCGGCCAGTTTCGACGCGTCCTTCAGCTTCTAGGCGTCCACTCGTTCCGGCTTTACTGATGTCTCCCCGATTCATTCCAGCCGCCTCCATCGCCTTACTAGTCGGCTGGGCCGCGCCCCAGGTGCTTGCGGAGGAAAACGTTCTCTCTTCCATGACGGAGGCGGTGCAGACTGTCTTCCAAAACACTAAGTCCGCCGTGGTGAAAATCCGCGCCAGCGACAAGCATGGCCGCTGCGTTGGCAGTGGATTTTTCATTGATCCCAATGGCACGATCTACACGACCTACGCTGTCGCCGGCGAGGCCGACAACATTGTCGTAGAATCCGGTGGCCACCAATACAATGCGACTCGACTTGTGGCCGACTCGCGGAGTGGCATCGCGCTGCTAAAAGTGGATGCGAGCACACCGTTTTTGCCGATAGGAAAATCCGCTGAGCTAACCATTGCCTCGCCCGTGGTCACCGTCGGCTATCCGATGGATCTGCCGATCACGCCGATGTTAGGCTTTGTCGGTGGCTTTGATCTGCAATATCTTCACCGCTACTTCACCACCACGCACATTCGCGCGAATGTCTCCGTCCAGCGCGGAGAAAGTGGTGCGCCGCTTATCAACACTCAGGGCGAGGTCGTCGGCATCCTCATCAGCGGATTGGATGGGGGAGCGGCCTGCTATGCACTGCCCATCGAGGCGGCGGAAAAAATTCGCAGCGATTACGTTCGTTATGGCGAAGTGCGCCACGGCTGGATCGGCATCACGGTGGCCGAAGGCGATGTCTCACACGAAGGATCGCTCGCGCTTATCGACAACCTTGGCGAGGACACGCCCGCTTCTCATTCCGGCATCAAAAAAGGCGACACTCTCGTTCGCATCGGGCATGTGGTCGTGACGCGGCCTGAGGATGTTCTAAATGGCTCTTTTTTTCTAACCGCCGGGGAAAAAATTCCCGTGGAAGTCGTCCGGGACGGGCAGCATCTGAGTTTCAATGTCGCCGCCGTGGAGCATCCCTTCAGCGAAAAAGCGCGCGCCGCCGGAGCGCTAACGAAGTCGGACTTTGGAGAAGCCCTCAGCCTAACTTCGGGGAACTAAATCTCCATCAAGGATCCGAAGTCCGGATCGAACAATCGCTTATAAGTCCGAATGGCAAATCCGTCCGTCATTCCGGCTAGATAATCGCACATCAGGCGGACGCGTTTTTGCGGCGCACTTTCCGCGAGCAGCGCTTTCTCCACCGCCGCAGGAAAGAGCGAAAAATCAACCGAGTTAGGTTCCACTGCAAAAGCTAGAAACGCCTCGAACACCCGCTCGATGATGCGGTCGCCCTTGTGCTCCAGCTGCCGCAATTGCGGACTCCAGAAGACCAGCTCCCGCGCCACGCGTTTATAGAATTCCGCCTCCTCCCTCACCTTCGCATCCACGACGAGGCGAAAAGCATGTCGATTGGTTAGATCGCTTAGAAATCCATTCGCCTCTACGAGATGAACCGCGTGAATGTAGTCGCCCACTTTCCTGCCAAAGACCGGCTCCGGGCGGCGCGACTTGATAACACCCAGTAAAATTTCCAGCGCGTTCGCCTCGATTGCACTCAGACTTCGCTGTGCAGCCCAGGCCTCGACCATTTCCAGCCGGAGAAATCCGCCGTTAATGCAATCGACCAGATCGTTTAGCGAATATGCCGTGTCGTCAGCCCAATCCATAATCTGGCACTCAATGCTGCGCAGGCCGTTGCGCGCCTTGCCAGGACTGAGCGCTTCGGGCCAGGATTGGCTGCCAACGACCCAGGTTAGCAAGCCCGCGTCATCATCGTAGAGATAGTGGTTTCTGGAGCCGCCGGCCTCTAAAAAGAGCGTCTTGTATTTCAAGATGCCGTCCACAAATGCGCGAGTCGGATTCAACCCACGCCGACCCGCGTCGCTGCTGTAAATCGTCCGCGTGATCATACGCAGACTTTGCGCGTTTCCCTCAAATCCGCCGTAGCCGCCCGACATCAGGCGATGCAGCGTCCGCTCGCCCGCATGACCGAACGGCGGATGCCCCAAATCATGCGCCAGACAGCCGGCTTCCACGAGATCGGCATCGATGAAAAAATCGTCACTCAACGGATCGCCTTTTCGTTTCAAAAACTGACAGATCGAACGCCCGATCTGCGCGACTTCAATGGAATGCGTCAGTCGTGTACGATAGAAATCATACTCGCCCGAGAGGAACACCTGGGTCTTCGCCTGCAGCCGCCGAAATGCCGCCGTGTAAATCACTCGATCCCGCTCCACCTCAAATGGACTTCGATAGGAATCTTCCAGCCCTGGCCCCGACAAAAGCTCAGTATCGAAGGCCGAATAAAATGTGTTCACGAGCCGCAGCATAGCTAAACACCATTTCGTCAGAAGCAAAAAAGTTTGCCCCCATTCTCTCGAAACGATTCAATCTCCATGTGGATCTTCAAACTCTGGCTGCCCTCAAATCTTCCGCCGACGCACAGCCCGTTCAAGGCCGTGTGCATGTGCAACTCGAGTCGGTTTGCAACAAGCTCACCCGCGACGGAAAACCGTTTCTGGAACTGCAATTTCTCGACGCCACTGCGTCGATCACCGTGCGCGTCTGGAGCGATCATCCGGAGTATGCCAGCTACTCGAGGTTAGGAGCTGGCGAGTTTCACGAGCTGGCGGGCGAGTTCTATCGCAATGGAAGTTTTGGAGTCGATGTTAGGAGATACTATCTACAGCCGATCGATGATGGGGAGCGCGATGTTCTTCTCGCAGGGCCGGCGGAGCTTCAAGAGAAACAAGCCGCAGACTACGCCGAGATATTGCGCTTGATCGAGACCATCTCGGATCCGCGGCTGCTAACCATTTGCCGAACGTTTACCGCCGAACTGGGGCCGCGCTTTTGCCGGAGCGCGGGGGCGCGTTTTGTGCATCACGCACGCCGCGGCGGACTGGTCGAGCACACTGCGCAAATGATGAGGACTGCCAATGTAGTTCAAGTCATTTATCCGTATCTAAACCGCGATCTTCTGCTCGCCGGGACGCTCTTGCACGACATCGGCAAGCTCTGGGAAAATCACGTTCCTGAGAATGGATTCGGCATCACCCTCGACGAGCGCGGGGAATTGCTAGGCCACATCACCATCGGGGCAGAACTCGTGAACACACTCTGGCGTAAAATGCAGCCGCAGCTGGAGGAATGGGCGATGTTAGAACCCCCCACCGAGCAGGTGCGTCTGCATCTGTTGCATCTCGTCGCTTCGCATCACGGCTCGCACGAGTTTGGCTCGCCTGTGGTGCCGAAAACACCGGAAGCCATCGCATTGAACATGATCGACAATCTAGACGCGAAGCTGGAAATTTTCGCGCAGGGCTACAAGACGCTGCCTCTGCTAACACCGCACATTCACGACAAGGTGCGACCGCTAAATCACCACCTGATTAGGCCGCTTCCCAGCTATTTTCCGTCAGTCGAGGCGGAGGAAGACCAGCCTCCCGCATTTGCCGAAGAGTAAATGCGCCGGTGCGCTTGGCCAGCCGACTTCCAGTCGAATCAAGCACGAGCGGAGTGTGATAAAAATGAGGCGGCGTTAGATCCAAGGCGCGATAAACTAACAACTGACGGAAGGTCGATCTAACCAAATCCTCACCGCGCACCACTTCGGTGATTTTCATCGCGGCGTCGTCCACTGCGACCGCCAGTTCGTAGGCGGGAACGCCGTCTTTTCTCCAGACTAGGAAATCGCCGAAGTCGCGCCCCGCCACGGCGGTTTGTCGGCCGAGACGTCCATCGTTAAAGAGAATCTCCTCGCCATCGGGAACACGGAAGCGCCAATTGCACGGCTCGTGGATACCAGCCGCGGTCTGGTTTCTGCAAGTGCCAGGGTAAATCGGCTCCTCCTCATGTGGTGCACCCGCCGCTGTGAGCACGTCCCTGCGCGTGCAAAAACATGGATAGATCGCTCCGGTTTCTAACAAATTATTCCAAGCCCCCGAGTAGTCGCGTCGGCTCTGGTAAATGGGATCGCCGCTCCACTCCAGCCCACACCACCGCAGATCTTCCAACATCGCCGTCACATATGCTGGCTTGCAGCGAGTTTGATCCAAATCTTCTATGCGCAAAAGCAATTCGCCCCCATGCTCACGCGCCCGTTCCTGCGCCGCTAGAAACGTCCTAGCATGGCCCATATGCAAGTGGCCTGTGGGCGAGGGGGCCAGTCGTCCGCGATAGTTAATAGCCAGAGGCGGTGGGTCATCCATCATTCACAAAACGGCCGCCGGGCCCGGGAATGTAGAGTTGCAGGAAGCCTTTGTCGGCCATTTCGCGGAAGTGTTTGTCCTGCGCATAGACTCGGTAGCCGCGCCTTGCCGCGATCCCGGCGATCATGGCATCCACCCAGGGCACTGTGATTCCTGCCGCGCGCAAATGTTGATAAAATTGAGCCGTTTGCTCCCAGAGCCGCTCCGATTCCGGGATATAGGGAATGAGGTCGAAGAGTTCCAAAATTCGCGGCTCCTCATTTTTCCTGGCACCACCGAGCACTTCCATCTTTACAGGTCCGCAAAGAACAGCGGCAAATTCGGAAACAAGATTTTCCACGGCCAGGCTCACAGCCATGTCGCCGTGTGGCCGGAACAACTCAATCCAAACCGATGAATCGACGAGAATCATCAGTTGGACTAAGCCTTCGGAAGTTTTTTGGCCACCGCACGATAACTCACCTGCCGACGCGTCGGGAGAGGGTCGGCGATTTCCTCCAGCTCATCGTTGGTCTGCCCGTAATTCAGGGGATCCTCCCTGAGGGCACGAATCATCGCGACGGCTTTCTGACGTTTCGTAAACATCTCGGCGGCCTTGGCAATGGCGGCACTCATTTTCCGTTCACCAGTCATTTCCATGATCTGCTCGACGACTTTGTCGTCCATTTCGACGCTGATTCTCATCCCGCATTCTCCAGCAGAATGCAGCAAAGGCAAGTGCCATTTGCTGCAAATACCGGATTTGTTATTAATAATCCGATGCAACCGTTACCCATAGCCAAGTCGAATTTTTAATTCCAAAATCCATTTTCCCGGTTCATCGTGGCTCTATGGATTATTTTAACGACTGCACCGTCCTCATCACCGGGGCATCCTCGGGCATCGGTCGTGAATTTGCCCTGCAACTCGCGCCGTTTGCCTCGAATATCATCATAGCCGCCCGGCGCATCGACAGGCTGGAGGCGCTCAAGTCGGAGATCGCAGAACTGCATCCCGAAACGAACATTTTCACCTACGGAATCGACCTCGCAAATGGGCCGGAAACCGACATTTTTCTGGGTTGGCTCGATGAGACTGGACTCAAAGTGGATTTACTCATCAACAACGCCGGTCTCGGGGATCACGGACCTTTTTCTGAGGCGAATTGGACCCGCATTGAGCAGATGCTGGCCGTGAACATTTCCGCGCTGACGAAGCTCACGCATGCGCTCCTTCCGCAGATGCTGCGCAGTGGCGAGGGCGCGATTCTTAACGTGAGCTCTGTGGCCAGTCTTATGCCAGTGCCCTACCTCAATGTCTATGCGGCGACGAAGGCTTACGTGACTAGTTTTTCTGAGGGAATGCGGGCCGAATTGCGCGGGACTAACATCAGCGTCACCGCGCTCTGTCCCGGGCCCGTGCCCACCGAATTTGGCAAGCAGGCGACGCGAATCGGGGAAAATGAGAAATTTGACATGAGCACTCCCGGCTTTCTCTCCGTGGATGCGGCTACGGCGGCCCGTGCGGGGTTGAGGGCGGTGGCGGCGGATCGCGCCAGAGCAGTGCCCGGTCTGACCATGTTTGTCGTGGCACTTTTACTAACCATTATTCCCATTTTTCTGATCCGGCCATTTCTGAGTTTGAGCGGATTGAAGCAACGCAAAAAACCATGACTCCTCTCTCTCTCGCTGCCGTCTATTATTTTGTTTTCGCCACGCTCACGCAGATCGGCGGCATCATTGGTTTCATCAAGGCGAAGAGCAAAGCCTCGCTGATCGCCGGCCTGGTTTCCGGTGCGCTGCTGGACTTTGCTGGTATTTTGTTAATCATCAATCCGGAGCGCACGAAGATTGGATTGGGCGTCGGGTTGGTAGTCACACTTTTGTTACTGGGAAGATTTGCGCCGGCTTTTTTGCGGACGAAAAAATTCATGCCTGCGGGAATGATTTTTTTCCTTGGTTTGATCAGCCTAGCGCTGTCGATTTTGGCACTGGTTCGTTCCTAACATCCGTTGTGGCATGAAGGATTTCCGCCGGGCCTTGGGGCTGAGTCTGATGGTTCTGGGACTGGCCGCTTGCCACCGCCAACCTGTCCATTCCGATGTAACTCCGGTGCCTGCTCCCGCGGTGCCATCGGAAACTCCAGAGGCGACTCCGACGCCTAACATTTCCGCAACACCGGCTCCTGGGCCGACAGCATTGCCCGAGATGTTTGTGCCGCGCCGGTCCTACGATACATCGCGGCTCTTTAACGGATTAAAAATTTACAACCATCTGCAGAGCCTTCCCGGTGGAATCGCACCGGTAGAACGGACTCTGGATGACAGTTTCTCGGTGGACATTACACTGAAAGTCAAAGTGCCTGCGGCGATGGCGACGGTGGAGGATTTCACCATTGCCAATCCTAACATGCTTAAGGCGCTCCCCATGTTAGGCGAATTGCTCGCGAACAGCCGCATTTCGCCCTACTATCATGGCTTGTATGCGCTGAAAGTGAAGTCACTCCAGCAGGATTTGCGGAACCTGAACGAAATCCTTTCGCGTCATAATTTCTACGACTGCGGGACGATTCTCGAACTCACCAATCCCAATACCAAACGCCGGGCAATCCTGCTCCAGGCGGACATGGATGTCGTCGCCGACGGATCGGACTCCGATCGCTTTCTGGAGGTGGACGGATCGAGCATGCACTACCAGCCATTCACGAGTTATCGCTGGCCGAAACTAACATCGACCCCAAGCCAGTTCCTGGCGGGCCGACAGGCGGGTATTTCTGCGGCGCAGGCGGAGCTTCAGAACCCCGCGACTCCGCCCGACCGCACGAAAACTTTACGCAACTCGATTGCGACTAACAAACTGGAGGCGGCCGACTTGCAGACGTTTAGTTTTCTCATTTCCAAGGCCGACCCGTTCATCGTTTTGCCGGGCTTCATGTTGCGCGACAAATCGCTGCCCTTTTGTCCGCGCATCGGCGATTACGCGGCGGTCATTTACGGTGCCAAAATCTATCCCGCGATCTTCGGCGACGTGGGCCCGTCGGTGAAAGTCGGGGAGGCGTCCCTGCGGCTCGCAACGACCTTGAATGTGAAATCGAACGCCGCCAACCGGCCGACTAACAATCTCGATGTTAGCTACCTGATTTTTCCACAGACCGCCGATGCCGTTCCCGCGCCTCCCAACTATGAAAAATGGCGCTCGCGCTGTGTGGAACTACTCACAGAACTGGGTGCGGCCAACGTAGCAGTCGAGCATCTCGAAAACATCCTCCCGCCGTTGCCCACGCCGACTCCCACGGCTGATCCGGCGACCGCGATTCCCACGCCAAAAATGCTGGAATCTCCCACGCCGACTCCGTGATCTAACCGCGTGACAATTTTCCCTGAAGCCGCGATAAATTGCGCTCATGACTGCTCCCGCGCCCCTTTCGTTTACGCCGCCGATTGTCGATGAGATTGCCGCAGGCTCGGCTCAGGATGCAGTGGCCCGACTTGCCATATTTCGTCCGGAGGAGGCCGCCGGACTTCTTGCTTGTGCGCATGTGCTGCGGCGGAATGAAATTTTTGCCCTGCTGCCCCCGGGCCAACTCGACTCAATCATCGCCGCCGCAGCACCTGAGATTGCGTCGCATTGGCGCGCTTGGAAGCAATATCCAGAGGATACGATCGGTCGTTTGATGGAGCCCCCGGTGGCGGTTTTTAGTCCGCAAGTCACTGTCGCGCAAGCGGCGGAAGAACTCCGCGAACTAACCAAAAAAGCCTTCATCACTTATGGCTTCACAGCTGACGAAAAAGGCCATCTCCTAGGGGTGATCGTCATGCGTGAACTCCTCTTGGCTCGCCCCGAGCAGACCCTCGCCGAGATCACCCTGGCGAACCCCTTTTATCTGACGCCAGACTTGGAAGTGACCGACGCCATGAAAACGGTGCTGAACCGTCATTATCCAGTCTATCCGATTTGTGCGGCAGACGGGACTTTCATCGGACTAGTGCGCGGCTCGACCTTGTTTGAGGCGCAAGCCGTGGAACTCTCTGCGCAGGCCGGATCGATGGTGGGTGTCGTGAAGGAAGAACGCCTCGCGACGAGTTGGCAGCAGAGCCTGAGATTTCGTCATCCGTGGCTGCAATTGAACCTGCTCACCGCCTTCATTGCTGCGGCCGTCGTCGGGTTGTTCGAGGGAACGCTGGAAAAAATCGTCCTTCTCGCAGTGTTTCTTCCCGTCATGGCGGGCCAGTCGGGCAATACCGGCTGCCAGGCGCTCGCAGTGGCTCTGCGCGCGATGACGTTGGGGGAATTGCAAACCGGAAAAGAGAAACGCGCCATGTTGAAGGAAGCCGTGCTCGGCTTTTGCAACGGCGCGCTAGTCGGCGTGACGGCGGGCATCGGCATGTTTGTTTACGCGACGATGCAGCACTCGGCGCACGCGCTCAAACTCGGCATCATCGTCTTTGTCGCGATGATCGGGAGCTGCCTCGTCAGCGGCGTTTCCGGCGTGCTGGTTCCGGTGACTTTGAAGAAATTGGGAGCCGATCCGGCGACGGCATCCAGCATTTTCCTCACCACGGCCACAGACGTCGTGAGCATGGGGCTTTTTCTCGGGCTGGCGACGATTTTCCTCTAGTGAAAACCGGTCAAAAAACTGATTCGGGTTTGACTCCGCCCGCCCCATCCACTAGCCATTAGGCCGTCATGTTTCGCCTCGTCGTCTCCTTGGGTTTCGCCCTCACTGCCATCTGCGCTTCCGCTCAGGAACCTGCCACCATCACCGTGCAAAAAGGCGCTCTGCTCAATGCCCACGTCAGTCCTATTAGCGGAGGCGACGGCGCAAAGGCCACCAGCGTTTTGTCCAACGACCTGACCCTTTCCAATGCGTTTGCGATTGGCTCCGAGTCGAGTGCGAATTTTATCATTAGCGGCAGCAGTTCCGGCGGGCAGCTTCAGGGCCGGGTCGTGGATCGTTCGGGCGGCACGGTTTTAGAGAAATCCTACAGAGGCGACACGCGTTCGGCGGTGCATCAGTTTGCCGACGACATCGTCGAAACCGTCACCGGCAACCCCGGCATCGCCACGACCAAGCTCGCCTTCGTCGCCAATGCCACGGGAAAAAAGGAAATCTATCTCTCTGACTACGATGGCGCCAACGTCCGCCAGCTCACGCGTGATGGCGGCATCAGCGTCAGCCCTTCGCTTTCGCCCAATGGACGCGAGCTTCTTTACACGGGCTACCAGAGCGGTTACGCCGATATTTACAAGATCGACCTCGGCAACGGCGCCCGGAATCGCGTGGTGAAATCGCCGGGCACCAATTCAGGCGCGTCATTTTCCCCGAACGGCGGTTCCTTTGCGGCCACGCTCAGCAAGGATGGCAACCCCGAGCTTTACGTCGTCGGCCTCGGCGGCGGTGGTGGAAAACGTCTCACCAACACCAGGAATTCCGAGTCCTCCCCGTCGTTCTCACCCGAAGGTAATGAGATCGTTTATTCCTCTGATGCAGGCGGGCAGCCCCAGCTTTATCGCATTTCCGCCAGTGGCGGAGAGGGGACCCGTTTGAACACTGGCTACGGCTATTGTACTGAGCCGAGCTGGTCGCCGGATGGAAAAAAAATCGCCTTTAACATGCGCAACAACGGCAACTTCGCCGTCGCCATTTACAACGTCGGCTCCGGCAGCACGAAAGTCGTCACCAGCGGCGATGACGCAGAGGATCCGACATGGGCGCGTGACTCGCGGCATCTCTTTTTCGCTCAAGACCACGGGGTTTATCTCCTTGACGTTCAGACCGGAAAACAAGTTAAAGTAGTCTCCGGTTTGGGCAAAATCTCAGAACCGTCCTCCTCTCGTTAATCTGCCATCCAGCCGTCCATTATTATGTCACTCAAAAATCTACTTAGTTTTATTTGTATCGGAGCCGTCGCCCTTTCTCTCGGTGCCTGCAAAAAAGGCAATAAAAAAGGCGATCAATACGCCGGTGTCGATGGTGATTATGTCAACGGCACGCCGCTTCCGGATCGTCCCGGCGATGGCGTTTCCTTTACCAGCGCGAACGTGGACAAAACGCAGTTCCGTCCGATCTACTTCGGTTTCGACAGCGTGGAGATCGCCGGCAGCGAAAGCAGCAAGCTCGATAACGTCGCTAGTTTCCTGAAGTCGGGTTCGAGCACCATCATCCTCGCGGGCTTCACCGACGAGCGCGGAACCGAAGAATACAACCGCGCCCTCGGCGAGCGCCGGGCGCAAGCTGTGCGCAACTATCTCATTTCCGCAGGAGCTGACGGTGGCAAAATCCAGACCGTAAGTTTCGGCGAGGAAATGCCCGCTGACTCTGGCTCCGGCGAGGAAGCTTGGGGCAAAAACCGCCGCACGGAAATCGGAGTGGTCAAATAACGTTTTTCTGCTAATATCACCAAATCCAATCCGTAAAGATTTATGGCAAAATTCCTCATCACCGAAGACAAGAAAGGCGAATACCGTTGGAAACTCGTTTCCGGCAATGGTCAGATCATCGCGCTTTCCGGGGAGGGTTATAAAGCCAAGGATAGCTGCGTCAGTGGCATCGAAGCCATCAAGAAGGACGCAGGCATGGCCAAAGTCTTCCAAGTTATTGAAGAATAAAGTCAGCATCAGGGGGGCCATCGGGTTCCCGTCAACCGGAGACCGCTTCTTGTCTTCAAGAACAGTCTCCACACTATGAGTTTTCAAGATCTGGGCCTCTCTGAGCCCGTTGTCCACGGAGTCCAATCCATGGGATATGTCGATCCGACGCCCATCCAACTCCGCGCCATTCCAGTCGTTCTGCAAGGCCGCGATTTGATCGGCTCCGCCCAAACTGGCACGGGTAAAACTGCTGCGTTTGCCCTGCCCATTTTAACCAAACTCGCCTCGCACCAGCGCGCCCCGCGTTGCCTCGTCCTTGAGCCAACTCGCGAACTCGCTCTGCAAGTCGAGACCGCGTTTCGCGACTACTCGCGTTTCTCCGAGCTGCGCGTCACGTCGATCTACGGTGGCGTCGGTTACGGCAAACAACGCGAAGACCTCACCGCCGGCGTCGATACCCTGATCGCCACACCCGGACGCCTCCTCGATCACATTCAACAGGGCAGCATCGATCTCTCCAGCATCGAGATCCTCGTGCTCGACGAGGTGGATCGGATGCTCGACATGGGCTTCCTGCCCGACGTTCGGAAAATCATCGAGCACTGCCCAAAACAGCGCCAGACCCTGTTCTTCTCCGCCACCCTGCCGCCCGAGATCGAGCGCCTCACCACTTGGGTGCTAAAGGACCCGGAAGTCATCGAAATCGGGGTCCGCCAGTCTGTTGCCGACACCATTTCGCATGCTTTTTATCCGGTGGCATTGGATCAGAAATACGATCTGCTCTCCGCCCTTCTGGCCAAGACCAACTACGACAGCGTTCTGATTTTTTCCCGCACCAAACACGGGGCTGATTCGATTGCAAGTCGGTTGAAAGCCGAGAAACATTCTGTCGCCGTGCTCCATGCGAATCGTACTCAAAACGAGCGCATCGAGGCGCTCGAAGGCTTCAAATCAGGCAAATACGAAGTCATGGTCGCCACCGACATCGCCGCCCGTGGCATAGATATCGCGGGTGTCAGTCACGTCGTGAATTACGACATTCCCCAACATCCCGAGGACTACGTGCACCGCATCGGACGCACCGGGCGCGCCGAGCGTGTGGGCGATGCTTTCACCTTGGTCTGCGCCGAGGAAGTCAGCGCCATGCAAGACATCGAGCGCTTCATTGGCAAGAAAGTCGCCCGCCTCCGACTTGAGGGTTTCGCGTATCTTTACACCGCTCTCTTCGATGAGGCCCGTAATAGCAGCCGTACCGCCGTGAAAGGCGTTCGCACCGGTCGCGGTATGTCCTTCGGCCGCCACGGCAAACGCTGAACCGGCCAGACGAAGCGTTCGAACACCAGTCGAAACCCGTTTTTCCTACATGGTCGGCGGCTGGCAGATGGGGCACCAGCGGGTAGTACGTCCACCGACAGTAGCGGTGTGGAGCGGCGTCTGGTGCTTCGGGCAGACTCCCTTGGCACTCCAGCGTTCGTGAAAAAGCCAGTTGGCAGGCGGATCGCCCGGTTCGTCGCCCTCCGCGTCACCGATGGTTTTCAAGGAAGTTTTAATCACCTGCCGGATCTCATGGTGCAGTTTTGCAACCAAGTCGGAGTCGAGTCCCCCGGAGCGGCGGTCGGGAGGTAAACCGGCGCGCCAGAGGATTTCGTCGGCCATCCAATTGCCGATACCGGGGAAAAATTCCTGCATCAGTAGCACGGCCTTGAGCGGCGCCCGGCCCCGGCGTTCGAGGATTGCGGCCAGCTTCATCACACTGAAACTCCGATGGGAAAGTTCCTCCGGCAGCTCGTTCCACCACTCGGGATCGTCCGTGCCCGAGGAAAAACGAACGCGTCCGAACAGCCGGAAATCGCGGAAAACCAGCGCCCGTTTTTTCTGGTAAAGCACGAGGTGATCGTGCTTTTTCGGACTGAAATCAGACTCCGCTGCAAAAAGTTCTCCCGTCATGCCGAGGTGAATCCCGAGCGTGGCCGTGGAAAAGCGAAAGAGCATTTGCTTCGCGCTCCGCTCGGAGCCGAGCAACTTCGCCCCAGTCAGGGCGTCGCTGATTTGAGTTTCAGTAGAACCTCGAAAGATGCGTTTAGCTCCATGCAAATGGACGCGGACGATCTTTTCGTCGATCCCAGGTGACCAGCGTTTGCGGAACCATTCGACTTCAGCGAGTTCAGGCATTGTAGAAAAAGTTGAGAGTTAGAGTCGCGTCTTTTACCCGTCAGCTTTCAGCTTCTTTCCGGCGTTGCGTTTTTCCAAAAAGAAATCCTGCAAAAGCGACCGGCATTCGTCCTGTCGGACGCCGCTGGTGATCTCGCAACGATGGTTGAGCTGCGGCATTTGCAGAAGGTTAATCAGCCCGCCCGCCGCGCCGCCTTTGGCATCGCCGCAGCCGAAAATCACCCGGCGCAATCGCGCGTGCACCAGTGCGCCGGCGCACATCGGGCATGGCTCCTTGGTCACATATAAATCGCAGTCGGCCAGCCGCCAGTCGTCGAGCACGCTCTCGGCTTGGGTGATCGCAAGCATCTCGGCATGAGCCGTGGCGTCTTTCAACGTCTCGACCTGGTTCGACGCGCGGGCGATCACTTTTCCCTCGCGCACAACCACCGCGCCGACGGGCACCTCGTCTGCCTCACAGGCGCGCTGAGCCTGGCGCAGGGCCTCTCCCATGAAATAAATGTCGCTCGCGAGATCGATGATGGGTTCGCTGCCGGGGTCGTTGGACATAGAGGGAAACGTAGGACGAAATTTTTCAGATTGCGACTCCATTCCGCGTGCAGTTGAATGAGACTCGCATGAAATCCGTCCTCGTGGCCCCGAGCCTTCTGGCCTCCGACTTTAGCCGCCTGGCCGACGAAGTTCGCAGTGCCGAAGCCGCTGGAGCCGATTGGTTGCATCTCGATGTGATGGACGGTCATTTCGTGGACAACATTTCGTTCGGCCCCGCCTTTGTGCAGGCGGCGCACGCTGCGGCGACGGTGCCCATCGATGTGCATCTGATGATCTCCCGGCCCGATCATTATCTAACTCGATTCACCAGCATCGCGGCGAACATCACGGTCCATGTCGAGGCGGAGCACGATGTGAGGAAAACGCTCGCCGCGATTCGCGGCGCGGGCTGCACTGCAGGACTGGCGCTCAGTCCGCCGACGAATATCGAGGCCGTCCATTCGTATCTAACTCAAATCGATTTGCTGCTCGTGATGACGGTGAATCCAGGCTACGGAGGTCAGTCGTTCATTCCGGAAATGCTCGCCAAAGTGGAGCAACTCGCGACGTGGCGAGCGGAGTTGGGCTTGGATTTCCACATCGAAGTCGATGGCGGGATTAACGCCAGCACCAGCATGGTCTGCCGTCAGGCGGGCGCAAATGTGCTGGTGGCGGGAAGCTCGGTGTTTGGCTCGATGGATCGCGCTGCGGCGGTGGCGGAATTGCGTAAACCGATATGAATTTCGCCGTCGGTGACACATGGTTGGAACCCGGCAACAGCGTGATGTCGGTGCTGACAGGGATCATTCTTTTTTTGGTGGTCCATTTCATTGGGCAGATTCTGAAAAAGCGCACGGGAGTGCGACTCGGTTTTGCCTATGAAATCTTTGCCGCCACCCTGGCTGCGATTGCGGGGCTGCTGATTTACGCTCCGACACTGCCCATCTCAGTGGGGTTAAAGTCGGTTGCGCAGCTCACCGGGGCGTTCGTCATCACGGCCATCATCAACCGCTATTTCTGGGAAATTTATTTCATCAAAAGTGGCAAACCAGCGGCGCCAAAATTTTTCAGTCAGGTCTTTTCTTTGATCATCGTCGTGGCGGCGCTGGTGCTAATCGTCACGATGAACTTCCAGGAAGGTTCCAATCTCGTCAGAACTGTCCTGACCACGGGCGGCGTGCTCGCGCTCACCATCGGTCTGGCCTTGCAGGATTTGCTGGGCAACATCATCGCGGGATTTGCGATTCATTTCGGCCAGCCGTTTAAGCTGGGCGACTGGCTAATCATCGACAACACGCACGTCGAGGTGATGGAAATCAACTGGCGCTCCACCCGCTGCCGGACCAACGACGACACCTATCTCGATGTGCCAAACGCGAGCATCACCAAGCAGACGGTAATGAACCTGTATTACCCGGATCGGGTGCATGCGATTCGTGTCTTCGTCTCGCTGGAATATGACACACCGCCCAACTTGGCGAAGGATTGTCTGCTGCGTGCGGCGCTCAGTGCGCAAGGCGTTTTGGCCACGCCGACGCCGGTCATTTACCTGAAGGAATTTGGCGAATCGAGCATCAACTACGAGGTCAAGGCCTTCATCTCGGATCACTCGAAGTATCCGTCGATCATGGACGCGATCCGGACGAACATCTGGTATGAATTGAAGCGCCGCAAGCTCACCATTCCGTTCCCGCAGCGTGTGTTGCAGGTGAATCGTCCGGTGAAAGCGGCATCTGAGAATTTCTCGAATGAAGTGATCGAAGTCTTAAAAAAACAGGAGTCGTTTTCCTTTCTGACTCCGGTGCAACTCCGCCGCCTAACCGAGGGCTGCCACGCAATCTTTTACGGGCGCAATGAGAAAATCATCCAACAAGGCGACCCGGGCGAATCGATGTTCGTCATTCTTTCCGGAAGTGTCAGCGTGCTGGTGGAATGCGACACCGTTAGCACGGAGGTCGCAGTGGTGAAAGAGGGCGGGTGCTTTGGAGAAATGTCGTTGCTAACCGGTGAAAAGCGGAGTGCAACGGTGGTCGCAGTGGAAGATTCACTGGTGGTCGAGCTCTGCAAAGACAGCATGACCGGGCTCTTAAAGGAGAATGTCAAAGTGGTGGAGAAGCTCGGCGAATTATTGGCAAACCGAAAACTAACCAACGAAACTCATATTGCCGCGAGGATGGTCAAGGGCGGACGGGTGGCGATGGCACGCAGCCTAAAGGCGTCGTTTCTCAGTCAGCTCAAGGCGTTTTTCGATCTTTAGGGAAGCTCGTCGATCTGCCGGATGCGATCAATGTGACGCCCGCCTTCGAACGGCGTCGTGAGAAAGAGGCGGACGATTTCCAATGCGAGTTCCAATGATATCATGCGCTCGCCTAGCGAGAGGACGTTGGCGTCGTTGTGCATGCGGGTGAGCACGGCGCTTTCTGTGTTCCAGCAGAGTCCGCAGCGAATGCCACGCGTCCGGTTGGCCGTGATCGCCTCGCCATTTCCCGAACCACCCAGCACAATGCCACGCTCATATTCACCCGCTGCCACCGCCTCGGCGACAGGCCGGATGAATTTGGGGTAATCCACCGACTCCGTCGAGAAGGTGCCGAAATTTTTCACCTCGTGCCCGTCCGCTAACAACATCCCGATGATGGCTTCCTTGTAGTGAAATCCGGCGTGGTCCGATCCGATGGCGATTTTCATGAGAGTTAGAGATTCATGGCAGAACTTCTGATTGCCGATTTTTCCAAGGCTGCTACATAACTCCGTAGCAAACAAGCGTTCGTAGCTCAACTGGATAGAGCGCCGCCCTCCGAAGGCGGAGGTTGTGGGTTCGACCCCCGCCGAACGCAGTTTCCGCAAAATTCTCTCTTGCGGGCTGGATGCGGCTGTGGCACTCTTGCTGCCCGTTTGAAAAACACGGGTTATTTCATGGCTTACGCAATCATCAAAACTGGCGGTAAACAATACCGCGTGACACCCGGGCAATACTTCGACGTCGAAAAGTTGGATGTTGCTGTGGGTGAAAAAACTACTTTTTCCGAAGTTCTCTTCCATTCCGATGGCAGCAAGTTGACTTACGGTTCACCCAGTATCGCTGGCGCGACCGTCGTCGCCGAAATTCTCGACCAGCACAAGGATAAAAAAGTAATTGCCTACAAATACAAACGCCGTAAAGGTTATCACCGCACCGTGGGACATCGCCGGAAACTGACCCGGGTCAAAATCGAATCCATTTCCCTGTAATTTCTAAACGTCATGGCACATAAAAAAGGACAAGGCAGCGTTAAGAACGGCCGCGACAGCGTCAGCAAGCGTCTCGGCGTTAAAAAATTTGGCAGTGAATCCGTCGTGGCAGGCAACATCATCTTGCGTCAGCGTGGCACCAAGTTTCATCCCGGCAAAAACGTCGGCTTGGGACGTGATTACACGATTTTTGCGCTCACAGATGGTGTGGTTCGTTTCGACCGAGATGGTCGTCGTGTGAATGTAGATCCAAGCGTCGATCCAGTGCTGGAAACCGTTTCCTCCAACTAAGAGACAGACAATTCCCTCCCGCAGCAAAACCGCGCTCCAAGTTATATGGGGCGCGGTTTTGTATTTTATGAGCGGAGTTTCATTTGAATGGACAAGGTGACCCTTTCAAGTTGCATAGTCTGTCAGTTCACCTTTAATTGCCAGCCTTGTGAGCCTTCACCCATCCGACATTATTTACCTTGATAATAATGGAACGACTGCGGTCGATCCTGCGGTTGTCTCAGAAATGATGCCTTATCTAACGGATTTTTACGGCAACCCGAGCAGCGCCTACAGTTTCGGAACCCAAGTTAAGGAAGCCATTGAAGTCGCCCGTGTCAGGGTCGCCACCCTGCTCGGCTGCGCACCGGCAGAAATTATTTTCACTTCCTGCGGCACGGAATCGAACAATGCAGCGATCCAGTCCGCTTTGCTGATCGACCCCGACCGCCAGCACGTCGTCACCAGCACTGTCGAGCACAGCGCCATCATCAAACACGGCGAGGCGCTCGCCCGGCGCGGGGTCGAAGTCACATGGTTGCCAGTCGATTCCAGAGGGCAGATCGATCTCGACGATTTAAGAAACGTCGTTCGCGACGACACCGCCATCGTCTCCCTCATGTGGGCGAACAACGAAACCGGCGTCCTCTTTCCCATCGAAGAAGCCTCCGCCATCGCCCGGGAAAAAGGCGCGCTCTTCCACACGGACGCCGTTCAAGCCGTGGGCAAAATTCCGATCCGGCTGGCAGATTCGAAGATCAATTTTCTCTCGGTTTCCGGCCACAAACTGCATTGCCCCAAAGGCGTCGGCGTGCTCTACGCCAACCGCAAATCACGCTTCAACTCCTTTCTCATCGGCGGCGGCCAGGAAAACGGCAAGCGCGCCGGCACGGAAAACGTTCCCTATATCGTCGCTCTCGGCAAAGCCGCCGAACTGGCTGGAGCTGCGATGGAAGAGGAAAACATCGAGGTGAAAGCCCTGCGGGATCATTTTGAAAACACCCTCCTCGACTTCCTCGACGGTATCGAAGTGAACGGAGACCGCGAAAACCGCCTGCCCAATACGAGTAACATCGCCATTAGCGGAATCGAATCCGAAGCCCTCCTCATTTTGCTCGACCAGCGCGGCATCTGCTGCTCCGGCGGCTCCGCCTGCACGACCGGCCAATTGACCCCGTCGCACGTCCTTATGGCCATGGGCTTCTCCGTGGACCGCGCCCGCTCCAGCGTTCGGTTCTCCTTCAGTCGCTACAATACGCGATCCGAAGTGGATCACGCCTTGGAGATCATCATCGCGACGATTCAAAAGTTACGCTCTCTGGCCCCGCTTCCTGCCTAAGGCAGATTCCGGTGGAAGAAACTTGGTTCTATCCACCTGATGAGCTGCCGATTTTTATTAAAATCTCTCCGTAGACGGCAATTTAAAGCCGCCTGCGATGTGCTCCAGTCACCATTCAACCTTAAATGAACCGCGCTCGCATCCTTCAGATATTCAGCCGTTACGAGCATTACGGCGGCGAGGAGGCGAGTGTGACTAGGATCGGCGACATCATGCAGAGGGAATATGACGTGGAATATTTTCTTGGCTCGACCTCCGATCTCATGCGGCCTGGGATGCTCAACAAGATGCAGTTGCCGCTGCGAATGTTATACAACTCGGATGTAAAAAAGCGTCTTCTGCACTACCAGAAAGCGGGCAGATTCGACTACTGGCAGGTTCACAACGTCTTCCCGGGAATGTCGCCTGTGGTTTATTATCTGGCAGAAAACCTAGGCATTCCAGTCGTGCAATACCTGCACAACTACCGTTTTTCCTGCGTCAACGGTTTCTTTCTCAATCATGGCCAGCCGTGCCAGCGCTGCATTAAAGGGAATTTCCTGCCCGCCTTCGAGACCGCTTGTTGGCGCAACAGCGCAGTTTACAGCGGGGCAATGGGATTCGTGCTGAGCACCGTTCGCTGGCAGGAATTGTTTTCGAAAATCAGTCGCTTCATTGCCATCAGCCATCGCCAAAAGGAACTGCACGTCGAAATGGGCATTCCTGCGGAAAAAATCGACGTCATTCATCATTTTGTGGAGCCCGTTGAAACCGCTATCGGGGCCAAGGCGGGCGGCCATGCATTGTTCATTGGCAGGCTCTCAGCGGAAAAAGGCGGCATGCAATTGCTCCGGGCATGGCAGAAAATTCGTCATCCCGAGCGGAAACTATACATCGTCGGCGATGGCCCGGAAAGGCAGCCGATGGAGGAATTTTGCCACCGTAAAGGCATCCAGAACGTGATTTTTGCCGGGTTTTTGAAATCCTCCGCGCAGCAGGAAATCTGGGAGAACGCGGCGTTCACCGTCGTGCCCTCGATCTGGGAAGAGCCGTTCGGTCTGGTTGTCCTCGAATCCTGGGCGCGCAAAATCCCCGTTATTGCCCATCGGATTGGCGCATTGCCGGAAATTATTTCCCATAACCAGGATGGGTTACTCTGCGATCCGGCATCTGCGGAAAGCCTGGCGGCCAGTATGGACAGCTTTTTCTCCGACGCTCCATGGACTCACGATTGTGGCATGGCAGGATATCGCAAGCTGCTCGCGAATTTCAATTCCGATAAATGGCTCGAAGGCATCCAGGCCACTTACAGCCGACTTTCATAACCTCTCTTCCCTCAGTTCTATGAAACTTCCCACTACACAACCCCAACCACTCATCTCCATATCGATGAGTCTCTTTGCCATCACGGCGCTGGCAGTGATTTTGACCGCGGATTATCTGATGCCTTACGTCACGATCACGCCGCCGCTTTTGCTGCTAGTCATCGGGTTTCTCGCCCTGAAACTGCGACCAAAAGTTCTCCTTGCCTGGGTGGTGCTCTACTCGGGCGCCTCCATTTTTATGATCTATCAGGATCGCGTTAACTGGACGCCCAACAGCCACCAAGTCCGTTTCGTAGCACGGTTGTTGGGCATTGTGGCCGGCAACGGTGTTGCTCTGGGGTTAAGCATTTACCGCGCTCGACTGGAGGATAGTTACCTGCAGATTCTGGATATTTTTCAAAAAATTCCCTCCGCCCTAATTGTATCGGATAACATTGGGAATGTTGTCACCATTAACGAAGAAGCCGTGCAACTTTGTGGGCTGGAAACCAAAAAAATGATCGGCGACTCCTATTTTAAACATTTTGGCATCGGACGTTCCAAAGGCGAATCCATCCGGAAATACCTCGAACTGGTGCAAAATCCAACCAGTGAAACACAGAGGCTGGAAATCTGGGTGGCTGAGCAGAAAGTATTTCTGCAAGGTTCGCTGGTGACACTTCCTATTGCTTCTCTTGGCGGCGAAAAATGGATTTTGACCACACTGTTTCCGAGTTACTTGGAACCATCCCAACCATCTCCGATGCAGCGTCATGAAGATGAGAAAATCTAGGTTGCAAAAAGCCGCGTTAGATTGTCCATGTCAACTGGCTCAGAATGTGGGGATGTTTAGGCGTTTATTTCGGTTGCGAATCGCGGCCCTAGCCTGTCGATAGAGCGAGTAAGTCAGTCTGTGGAAGGAGGCCATCGGGTCTACCCATCGCGATTCGCTGTAATCGTTCTCGCGTTTATGGAAGTCTTTGGCAAAAGCAAGTAACGTTTCCCGCCGTTCTTTTAGTAGGGTGGACTCGGAACCCGTTAGGGTTGAGATAATAACTGCTTCTAAAATGTCGGTCTCTTTATCCAGATTAGCTAGGTTTCCTATTCTAGATTTACCTAAACTTCCCATTTTTTGTCGAAGCTCTGGATTGGTTAAATCGCAAATTCGACGACTCATTTCCTCTGGTCCACGACATACAAAACCCGACTTCCCATTCTGAATCAACTCTACCTGAGCGTTGTCTCCCCAAGGTGTTGACATGGTTATTACCGGTAAGCCCGATGCCATTGCCTCGGCGAGAGTATAACCGAAACTTTCTCCCCAGTCGCTGGAATGAATCGAAAAATCTGCTGCACCATAGAGTTTTTCCAGCCAGGCAAAATCGGTAGTTGCACGTCGAAGGATGATGCCGTCCCCATAGCGTCCCGCCTCAACATCGCGCCAGATGTTTTCGGAGGGTTCCATCAGTAATAGATGCAAATTTTTAATCTTCTGCCGCGCAAGTGCAAAAGCTTCACATTCCCAAGTTGCCCATTTATTTCCCGGGCGTCCGAAACGAACGCCTAGTAAATCATCTTTCCCGACGCAGAGTTGGTTGCGAACTTCCCAACGAACGAAATCTTCAATTGGGACCAAAGGTAGAATAGGATAATTCACTACAGTTTGTCTAGAAAGACTTTTTTCACTCATGATGCGCTTGGCTCTCTGGAAGGCTTGTGCACCGCTTGCTCTACAAATAAACATTCTATAATCAACCATTTGCAGACTTTCAGGATCTTCCATTCTACCAAAAACATTGGTTTCAATCAATTTGGGCCTTGAGGGCCCTAATTTTTGTAGAATTTCATACAAAGGATTTGAAATGGGATAACCCGGTACATGCTGGTGGACGACATCGATGCCTTCGTCCATAAAAAACTTTGAAATCTGGTGCGGTTGTGTCGCTGTAATCAGTGGTATTTTGTTCTCTAAAAGAATGGAGGATCTGGGGCCTTCCTTGGCCAAATAAAAGACGCGATTTCCCCGTTTTTTCAATTCACAGGCAAATAGCGTGGCACATTTTTCGGTGCCTCCCATGCCAGACCCTGCCCATATAGAGATGGAATATTTTAGCATTGCCATCCAATGGATTAGTTGGCCAACTTTGTAAACAAATCAACAGTAGTTCCATTTCGTTCAGGCGTAATGAATGAAACAGCCAGTCCACTTGAGCGAAGCGAATCATAACATTTTTCCGTATTACAATAAGTATGATGCATCTCGATGACGGCTGTTTGTAAGCGATTGCATAGCTCTGGATAGTTCTCAATGAACGACTCCTCCGATCCTTCAATGTCGCATTTCAAAAAATCAATTGGGCCTTGGTCAACAATCTTTTCAACGTTCAAAAAATCCACTTGATCACTTTTTGTAAACCGGCGTGGAACTAAAGAATTCATTCCGTGATAACTGATTTGATAAATCTTTGCATGACCAGTGCGCTGCCCTACCAATCCAAAATGAACTTGGCTGTTTCTAGCAAGCATCTGACTCGCATTAACTCTTTGCATCAAGGTGGAATATGTCCCGGGACTCCCTTCAAACATATCGATCAAAAACGATTTCTTATCACCAAATCGCTTATGAAAAAGATGAGCAAACCGCAAACTAAAATAACCAACATTTGCTCCAATATCCAAAACCCGCATGATCTGGCGACCTGATTTTTCAAATGCTTGAAATGCAACTTCGATAGCACGGTCATATTCCCCGGTAATAAAAATATCAGTAAAAAGTACCCAATCTGCGTAGCTTGCAATTTTAATGTGTAAATCCGGGCTAATATCGCAATTTAAGGCCTGCAAACGCAGAATATAATTCTTGGCTGCCATTTTTAGCCGCCATGTCATTTTTTTATAAAAAGTTTTAATCATAAAGACCGAGTATTATCGAGGGCAACATTACCAATCTGGGAATGGCATATCTATTTAATCTTTCTGGCTAATGCGACAGCAAAAAGAGTCCTTATTATGATTCCATAAGCCTAATTAGTCAGCGGACCTCGGTCTCTGGCCACTGCGGGGTTTCCTGTTGCTAACATACCTGCTGGAATATTTTTTGAAACCACTGCACCAGCACCGATGACCGCATGGTCTCCGATTGTCACGCCTTTGAGAATGATTGCTCGTGTTCCGATAAATACTCCTTTGCCAATGACAACTGCCTTGGCATTTTTAATATATTCCACCTTCCAAGAATACTCCCCATCTGGTGCATGGAAATCATTGTCAATGATGATTGCCCCAGCGCCGATGGTGGTTCCTTCGCCGATGGAAATACTTTTTCCCGCAATAATAACAGTTGCACTAACACCCACGCCCCGCCCAAGGGAAAGCTGTGCACCGGGGGACATGGTGCGTAAGACACTAGGCTGGAAACAGCCCATTGGATTGGATCGCAAGGCACTGTGAATACGGACATTTTCTCCAAGAGTTATTTTTGAGCCGGGATGAATGCTAACCAGTGGTCTGCCCAGCAGGAGTGGCCTGGATACCGCTGTGACACCTTTGAATTGACATTCTGCCCACCAAACATTTGAGAAAAGACTTCTCGCAAACGCCGTCATTCTACCGATAAAAACGGATATAGTCATTTGACGGAAAATTTGCGACTTTGGTTGTTTGAAGTCCGTTCCACCAGTTCCATTGTTTTTCGTATGACATTTCGTGGTAATAGTTCGGCTTGAAAGTGTTTGGCAATAGACTCAGGGTCGCGTTGGCCAGATTCCCATTGTGCGATCTCAGTCGTCAATGCGTCGATTAGCAGGCCTTGAGTTCGTTTGGGTGACATGGTGCCGGAGCTATGGCTGGTAAAATATCCCATTGAAGATACCGTATCGTAAGGGCCGACTACCGAGCAACCCAGGCAAACAGCTTCTGCAGCACTATTGGGAAAGCCTTCCCATCGCGATGGCATGAAAAGAATTTGGGCACTGGCTTGCCTAGCTAATAATTCTGAATGAGGAACAACACCCGTCAAGAGAATGCGTTGTGTAACCGAGGACTCTATTTTTTTAAGCAAAGCCTCGACTTTGGTAACTCCGCTGCCGAGGATTTCTGCATGATACGTAGGATGCCAGCGTAACGTTTGTGCCAAAACGGCCACTAAAAGTTCTGCATCTTTTTGGTGGGAGGACCAACGGCCAATAGCTAGTATGCACTTCTGTCGATTTGCTTCAGGATGGAAGTTTTCGATATTTGCTGGGTGCGGAAGGCACTGGATGCGTTCAGTAAGATCATCTCTTCCGTAGTGACGGACTAACCTTTGCAACATCGACACCGCCAAAGGGGTTTCTGCACATACAATATCTGCACAAGAGAAATGTTTTAGCATCTTGAAATCGTGAACTTGTGGAAAATAATACATGGCGATTGAATGTAGAATCCCGATACTTCTTGGAAACAGCCCTCCATTTTCTAATCTGCCGCCGATACTTCGCCTCAGATGCGTGCTCAAATTAATTCTAGGGCTTTTATAACCGTCTGTATCCAATTTAATCACTAGTTTAGTTCCTGAAGCGCGGATCGCTTCTGCAATATCCAAGTACTGCGGTGATGCCCATGAATAAAATACAACTCCATCTGCATCCATTTCTTTCCAGAAAGACAAATCTGATAACCGTGCCCGAGGTACACTTTGGACGGGCAACGTCGCTTTGAAGCCCGATTTTTTGATCGTAATCAAGCTAGACGGAATCCCCTCTGCCAAAAATCCTTTGCAAAAAATTCCAGCCTCTCTTTCCAAAAATCCGGCACTTCCGTCGTAAGGAAGAGGAATTAATGCCAGCCATGGTCGTGAAGATTTTGTTGTCATCGGGGTTTCCATACTTTGTAGTTCTCCGAAATAGAAATTTTGTGAGAATAGCCATCCTTGCGGATTTCCCGCTCCATGTCATCCCGGATTTTGGCGAAGAGTTTCGACCGACAGGGCATTGGGCTACTTGGTTACCCCAATTGGCTCATCAATTTTGCGGTGTCAAAGACTTGAATTTCCATTGGTTGATTATGTCTGCTCGATTGCAGAAACCTTGCGTCATCACTTTTCAGGGGCAATTCTTTCATGTTCTTCCGACTACACAGGGTGGTCGTGCAAGTAGTCTTTTTCGAGCAGATCGGAAGCAAATCCAAGCCTGCCTCACACAGATTTGCCCTGATCTCGTACATGGGTGGGGAACGGAAGATGTGTATGCTTTGGCTGCCGTGCAGTCTGGCTTTCCCAGCATCGTTTCCATGCAAGGCATATTAAGCTACTATGCCTTAAAAAATCGACTGCCAGGGCGTGCCTATCTCCAAGCTTTATTAGAAATTTATATTCTCTATCGGGCCAGGGTGATAACCACCGAGAGCGAATGGGGGCGAAAAGTGATTCTCCGCCGTAATCCAGGTGCACAGGTTGAATTGGTGGAATATGGTGTGCAGGATCATTTTTTGGACATCTCCTGGCAGCCTGATCCGGCTAAACCGGTGGTGATTTTTGTGGGCGGGGCGGATCCGCGCAAAGGGATTCAAGACTTGGTAGAGGCTTTTCGCAGTCCAAGTCTTGCCGGAGTTGAACTCTGGGTTGTCGGAGCAAAGGACAGTCCTTGGGCTACGGCCTTGGAAAAAGACGCCAGCTCAAACGTTCATTGGCTGGGCCGACGCACGAGTGAAGAAACCGCTGCCCTCATGCAGAAAGCCTGGTGCCTGGCTTTGCCAACCCGGGCGGATACCAGTCCCAATGTAGTCAAAGAAGCACGTGTCATCGGCATGCCTATCATAACCACACCGCACGGCGGACAAATTGCTTACGTCCGGGAGGGGCAGACAGGTTTCCTCGTGGAGCCGGGTGCTATCGCTAATCTCATCGAAAAAATAAGCATTCTGACGACAAATTTTTCACAGATTAGGAAAATGGGAGTTTGTCTACACGAAGAGCAGCGTATTCTTCTAAATGCCCAGAAAACAGCAGATCATTTTCTGGCAATATATCAAAAAATTTATGCCGCTTAGACTTATAAGCTTAAGAAAAGCGGGACATTTACCATTATAAAAACATGCCTTTACGAATTGTGCAGTGTTTGGAATGTCCCATTGATCAACATGGTGGCGTGGAAGTTTTGGTTCGGGAACTGGTTCTAGGCCTTGCAGACAAAGCCGAGGTGTTCATGGCTTCCACCGATACCAAGGATTCACTTGCCGTCTCCAGTGTAAGCAGTCGCGTCAAAGGACATTTTGCATGGGATGCAAATGCACCCTATCAATCGCAGACTCGAAGATTCATTGAGTGGCTGCGCGAAAATCGGATCAATTTAGTTCATTTCCATTTGGGTGGCACTTATATGTGGAAAAGTCGCTCTTGGTCAGATTGTCCAATCCCAACCGTAGCCCAAGCGGGATTTCGCTGTGTCAGCACCAATCACGGGGCCTTTTCCATCTTTAGCTGTGTGGCCTCCTATCGTCCTTGGTGGATCAAGCTGGCTGGATTAATCTTATTCTGGCCAGCCAAACTTCGTCAAATAGCTGCCGTGGAATGGGAGGCCACCGTTTCAAAAAACGATCTCGCATGTGTCCAAAACTGGTTTTTTCCTATTCGTGCCAAATTTATCCAGCTTTACCATTCCAAACTCCAACCGGGTCCGGCAATCACTGGGAAAAAAGAATCAATTATTTTATGTTTAGGAACAGTGGGACCGCGCAAGGGGCAAAATTTTTTGGTCGAGGCATTTGCAAAAATAGCCGCCGATTTCCCGGATTGGTTACTTGTGTTGGCTGGAAGACATGCTGATCCAGATACTTCGGCTTTAGTCTATCAGTTGATTGCGCAACATGATCTGGAGGAAAGAGTGATTATCAAGCAGGAAGTTTCTGATTCTGAAGCAAGTCAACTATTGTCGCAGGCCGCTATCTTTGCCATTCCCTCCACGGCAGAAGGCTTGGGGCTGTCACTTCAGGAAGCTCTCTACGCGGGAGCCGCTTGTATCGGCTCTAATGTGGGCGGGATTCCCGATCTCATTGAACCAGGGCGCACAGGCTTACTAACTCGTCCTGAAGATCCGGAGGATTTGGCACAGGGAATTGGCCAACTCATCCAAGCCCCTGTTTTACGGTGTCGCTTGGCCCAAGCCGGGCATCAGTCGATACTTGACAAAGGAATGACAGCCAACCTTATGGTTGAAAATTACTTCCGTCTCTATTCAAATATTTTCAGCGTTTCTTGAAACCTGCCTATTTCTTAAATTTCAATTTGAATGACATCTTTGCAAAATTCAATAAATCGCATCAAAATGGTAGTGGCCGTGCCTTATCGGGTTGATTATTACGGTCATTTTTCACGAGTTTTAGAAAAACAAGGTTATCTGCGGCTTTATGCAGCAGGCACAAGATACGGCGTTCGTGGCATCCCTGCTTCCAAAACCAAGTTGCTGCCGGTAGTTGGTTTGCTGGCGTATGCGGCAGCACGCACTTTTGGGACATACTACGGGGAGGCGGCGCGATTTTCCTTGTATCCAGTCTTTGATCGGTGGGCAAAAACGAAACTTTTTCCCGGTGATAGCGTCTATTCCAGTTACGGCTACACCAACGAATGTTTTGCTTGGGCTCAAAAAAATGGGGGCAAGACTTTTCTTGATGGAGGGAATTCGCACCCGGCCAATTTTTGGGAAATTCTTACGGAAGAACATGCGAGATGGAAGTGTACTTATTCCCCCATTGCCGAGTTTCAGCACAAGCGTGCTCTCGCGATGATGGAATTTGTTGATTACGTTTTTGCCCCCAGCGAGTTTGTCGCAGCGTCTTTTCTTTCCCGTGGTTTTAAAGAGTCGCAAATTTTAAGGATGCGTTATCCAGTTGATCTAACTCAGTTTGTGCCTAGGACAACACCTCGACCAATAAACCAACCTCTTAGGGTTATCTGCACAGGTGGACTTTCACTCAGAAAAGGCACGCCGTATTTATTGGAGGCATTTCGCATTGTCATCAGGAGCGAACCTAAAGCGCGCCTACTTTTAACCAATGCCATAGCTGAAAGCGTCAAGCCAATCTTGAATCGTTATCGAGATTTACCTATCGATTGGTCCCCGGCACTGCCACACAAGCAACTTGCCGAACGTTTAAGAAGTGCCGATATATTTGTTCTTCCCTCACTGGAGGAAGGCTTGGCTCGAACCTCTCTCGAGGCTATGGCATGTGGCCTACCAGTTGTTGTTACCAGTCATACGGGTTCAAATGATCTTGTGGTAGAAGAAATATCCGGGAGTATTGTTCCGATTCGCGATCCTGCTGCGATTGCCGAAAAAATTCTTTATTGGTGGCAGCGAATCCAAAAAGGATTGGATACAAGTCGTCCATCCATTGATACATTGGTGCTTACGGTGGGTAATTATGACAAGGTTATCGGTGGATACCTTCGCGATCTGAATGTTGGTACTATATGAGAATAGAACCAAGCTTGGGGATCATTACGGGCAGTTTACCCTTGGGCGGCTCAACTACATTTCTCTGTAATCTTGCGGGGGCATTTTTTCAGGCGAAACGGGATTGTCTGATCTACAGTTTCGAATCAGCTAACCCTTTGGAAGATGAATTTGCGCGCCAGCGAGTAAAAGTGCATTTACTGGATCAGCAAAAAATGATTTTGGAAGACCGTTTGGAAAAAACAGTCGAGTTGCTGGCTAAGCAACAACCTTCTGCGGTGCTTGCATCCCTGAGTCCCTCGTCTTTTGAAGTATTGCGTTACGTGCCTGCCGGAGTTACACGGATCGGAATGGTTCACTCACACGATCCTGGAGTATATTCTGTTTTGCAGACGTATGCTCCTTATCTTGATATTATTGTGGGAGTTTCGCGGAAGATTGTTGAAACTCTTCAGCAACTGCCGGAAACGCGAGACTTACTCATTAAATACATACCTTACGGCGTGGCAATGGATAAGAGTCTTCCTATTTGCGATTCAACGCGCACGGCCGAGTCACCCTTACGGATCATTTATATCGGCAGATTATTGGAGGAGCAAAAGCGTGTTCGTCTTTTTCCAGAAATATTGCAACATTTACGGGAGAGCGGGATTCCATTTTCATGGACAATTGCGGGTTCAGGGCCAGAAGAAGATTATCTTCGAGAACAAATGGTGGCCCAAAAACCGACCGAACAGATTAGATTTTTAGGAGAAATTCCTTATCAGCAAGTCGGAGATCTTTTCAGTCAAAACGACATTTTTTTACTGGCATCTGCATATGAAGGTTTACCTCTTAGTCTTTTAGAGGCCATGGGGCAGGGAGTCGTGCCAGTGGTTAGTAATTTAGAGAGTGGTATCCGCGATGTTGTTACCGATTCCAATGGTATTCGGGTTGATCCGAAATGTACTGGGGGATATGCTCAGGCAATTATTACGCTACATAAGGACCGAAATAGACTTGCGCATATGCGGCTGGCGGCGCGTAAGCAAGTGGAGTCGCTATACTCCACGCAGACCATGGCGGATCAATGGATCGGAATGCTCGTTGAATCAACTCCACAGCAGACAGCGAAGTGGCCAGGGAATATTTCGATTGAAAAACCACTGAATTGGCCTCCGAGTTTTCGGACGACAAAATTTGGAAAAAGCATCCGAAGGCTGAAAAAGACACTTGATTGTTTTTCAAGGTCTTCTTCCTTCCTATAACGCTCGATTATGCCTGTAGTTGGTTTATTTTTGGATTGGTATCAAAAACTCGGGTTAGAAAACTTGATTGGCCTATCTGCGCGTACAAAAATGTCTCTGCTTGTGGCGGAGGGATTTGTGCGGTTGTCTTATCATCCAGATTATGAAAGTCGTCTTGCCGCATTATTAGATCCCTTAGACGAAGAGAGTCGTTCTATCGTTCTCAAAGTGATCGATAGGCATCACTATATTTTTACGAATAATCTGCTGCAACATCGTCGGTTGTATGACGCCGAGGAATTGACGAACCGTGCCACTCTTTTTCGGGAATTGCCCTTATTGGCAGACAAGATGGGGATTCCGCGAGAATTGGCCGAAGCTTCTGTTCTTTGGTATCATCATGGGTTGCGGCATACGGACCTACCCGTAAATCTATTTTTAGAACGAATTGCCCAAGGCGATATGGTTGATGTCGGCGCCGCTTGTGGTGACTCGACTAGTATTTTCCATCAATACTATCCTTGCCGTCATATCCACAGCTTTGAGCCTGGAAGTGAGCGACTAAAAATATTGCATGGGGTTATTGCTCAGAAAAAACTAGACCGAGTGACTGTCGTCGAGGCGGGTCTGGGCGAGGCGGCAGGGAATCTGCCGGACGGATCGCCAATCGAAATGCTGGATGACTATGTAGCTAGAAATAACCTTCAGATAGGGCTTGTCAAAATGGATGTTGAGGGTGCCGAGGGAATGGTCCTGAAAGGAGCGGTCAAGGTATTACGTGAGCAAAAGCCATTACTGATTGTCTCCATGTATCACAATGCAGATCAGTTCTTTGAATTGCTACCACTTATTGGATCTTTGCAACCGGACTACCGATTTGCTGTGCGTAAGTTGGACGATCGTAGCCCAGTCTTTGAGACCACGCTGTTTTGCTTTTAAATTCAACTTATAAGTTTGACCCCTCGTGGAGTTAACAACATATGGTAGAAAGAGATGTCACTTTTTCTTTTTCACAAACGAGGAAACTACCCCAAAAATTAATTCCGCTATTCTATTAACTCTATGTTTACTTACCTTAAAAAGTTGGTTCCGAGTGATCTCAGGCGAAAATTCGGTGAATCAAGTCTATTTCTCTCTTTTTACCCCCCTGCAAAACATAACGGGCTATCATATTGCTTCAATTCCAAGTGGCACATTGACTTCTTCAATTCGAATCCAGAGGCTTACGAAAACTTGGAACGCAAGTTTGTTAAAGCCTACGTAAAGCCCACTGATGCAGTGTTGGAAATTGGGGGTTGCATGGGAGTAGTAGCCTGTGAGACAAACAGGCTCCTTACAAAGCCGTCTCATCATCTGGTCGTCGAGGCGAATCCGACCTCAGCCGCTTTTTTGGCAAAAAACAGAAGGTGGAACAAATGTGATTTTAATATTGAAAACTGCCTTGTTTCAAAATCTTCGGACGGAGCATTCTATTGCCATCCCCATAACCCCTTAGTTAGTACGCAGAAGTCAAACACCAACACGGCAATTAACGTTCCTATTTTAGATATAGCAACACTCTTGTCTAAGTGGAAAATTTCGCCAACCACCCTGATTATGGATATTGAAGGATCCGAATGCACTTTTATCACAGAGAACATTGCCGAGTTGCCGAAGCTAACGATGATTATTTGTGAGTTTCACCCGACAATTGTTGATTCTCGCGAAATTGATGCTGCGCATATTTTACTACGTCACTATGGGTTTTACTTGAAAAAGCGAGAATCACAGCATTCTCATTTTGTTGATGTATGGCTGCGAAATATTGACTAATAAGGTTTGGTTTCAAATATCGGTAGAAACTCAGTGAGTAGAGAAGCTGATTTACGGTTTAGCATGGTGAGCGCCTATAATCTAGAATCCGATTCATCAGTGCTTGGAGGTCTCCAGAGGAGTTATAACTCCCTAATAGTTGAAAGCCAAGATGTTACTTGGAATTTGCCACCGAGCAAAAAAACGATCTTGAGTTGCGAGGCAGTTTGTTTAACAATTCGTTTAGAATCGATCTGGGCAAACCAAGTCGAAGTAATAAAAATCCTCCAAATACCGCAACGATTCCAGTGGAGAGCCAAAGATTCGTGAGTGGTGAAAATCGTGAACTAGATATCTCTAAACCAATGACTGCTGGTATAAAACACAATGCGACCAAGGCGGACCGTTTAAACCAAGCCCAGCCAATTTCCTGCCACGGAAGTAATAAAATATGAGCCGCACGCAAAAGGGTGTAAGCTCCGCTAAAAATTGTCGTACAAAAAATTGAGGCAACAATCAAACCGATTAATCCAAAATACTTGGTTGCAATTAGACCCAGCCCGATAAAAAAAATGCCCTCCAAGAAATAAATGTAGCGTAGAAACTTCGCTTGCTTGGTCCAAATAACCAAACTTGAGTGACAGTGGTTGTAAGTGGTGACGACCAGCCATATGCCTAGCAGAAAATCATTCCAGATATTCCAGTGAATTTTACCATTAGTCCAAACAGTAATAAAAGGACTGTTTGTTACTGTGATAGCTAGTGCTCCGATTGTGGCAAATGCCAGTGTTGTTTGAACAATTTGTTCATATCGTCGCTTTAAGGTAACATCATCGTGACGAACAATCATTTCTGAAAGAGCTGGCGCGGAGACGTCAAAAAATTTCCAAACAAACTGGCATCCCAATGTGAAGGACTTCGAGCAGACAGACCAGACTGCGGAGGCGTCAAGTCCTAATGAGCGGGTAATAATGATGGTTTGGCTTGAGAGCACCATTTGTGTTCCCAATGAGATTAGAAACATATCGAGCCCATAAGAAAACATTTGTTTAAATTGAATCCAAGAAGCCTTTCCCCAGCAGCCGCGATCTGGAAACAGATTCAGTCCAAAGCAAAAATAAATGTAAGAGGATAAAATGAAAATAAATCCTGCTAGACTTGCTACAGAAATCGAAATGACACCCATTTGCTCTTTAAAAGCCAGCCATTGGACC
The DNA here is from genome assembly GCA_038230215.1 of Chthoniobacterales bacterium. Lineage (GTDB taxonomy): Bacteria > Verrucomicrobiota > Verrucomicrobiia > Chthoniobacterales > DASVRZ01 > DASVRZ01. The sequence goes on from JBBRNR010000006.1 coordinate 166,324, forward strand.
CAAAGCATAATAACAAACTGCAATGCGGTAATCCAGTTGATTAAATCGATGCGCTGGTATGCATAGAGCAACTGATAGAAGATGCGCCCTGAAAAGCCTAGAGCTGTGATACAGCCCTGCGCCACCATAACCGTATTGAACTGGTTTATAAGATGAGGTTCGATATTAAGCCACTTTGCACCTACAAAAAAAAGTAAAAAAGTTGCAACAAGAATGATTGCGGATTGAAGAAGGCACACTAGAGATGAAGTCTTTATTAAGCCACCAAACTGTTGACCATTGCGATCGTCTTTATGGTCGATAAGTAACCGCGATGTTGAATTCGACATACCCAGATCGAGGAGGGAGAGATAACCCGTAAGTTGGGCAACCAGTGCCCAGAGTCCAAATTGTTCTTTCGATAGATAGTGAAGGGCTATCGGAATCGACAGAATAGTGTAAGCAACATTGGTTATGATGACCACATACCCCGAAAGTGCAGACACAAAAATACGCTCGGAACGAGTGACATTCATAAACGACTCAGGTTAAAGCCCAATTATTGGACCGGATGGTGGAGAAACTCTTTCCCAAAATCAACTAGTTATCCCTAAGCTAGAGTAGTGGCGGATTAGCTTGCAAAAAACTCGGCTGAGACGGATCAAGCACGCCAGTTTTTTGAATAACATTTTGTAAATACGCCTTCTTTGATTTCTGGACCATATTTAGCAGGCCAATGGAAAATAGTAGAGTAGGAAACCCTGTTCCGTAGTCGCCAAATATGAAAACAAAAGAAAACGGTGTGAGGATATTAACACTACCCAATCCCAAGCTAATATATCTAAATGGTGTATCCCAAGAACTTCTAATAAGTTGCCATGAATAACGGGCTACAGCGATCAATAACGCTAGGTAGAGAAGCAAGCCAATATAGCCGACAACACGGATGGTGGTAACAGGCCCACTATGGAATGTGCCTTGAATCATAAAAGCTTCCTGGTTGGCATTTTCACCACCAAATCCGTTACCGCTGCCAAAGTCTGCATTTCTCATAATTTGATAGTCTGTTCGTGTAAAACCGAAGCCATCCCCCAACCACTTGTTTTTGATGTAACGATCCGTAGTCAAAGCAATCTTCCACATCTCAAAACGCCAGTTTGAGGATGCTTCTGCGTCGTCGCGTGCTTCTTGATTCCAATGACCTGGAAGGAAGGACAAGGCCCGCTGAGCACTGAGAGGGAGGTCGATCAACGAACCTTGCGCAAGAGCCAAGATTGTAAAGGCAATAATTGCCGTGAGTATAAAACGCAAGGAACCAATGATGCCTTCGTAAAAATAGGCTGCCAGCACCATTAAAATAAAAATGCTCGCCAACCCGCTTCTAAAGCCTGATAAAAAAATTCCTGCAATGCCAACAATCAAAGTAAAAAAACGCAGGACATAGAGTGGATTCAGCATGGTCTTGGGATCCCAATAACAGAATCCAAGTGTAATGATCCCAGAACCAATACTTCCCAACCAAGTCAGACGATCATCTAAACTAAATCCCTCATCATTACCCAAATATTCTGCCAAATAAGTGTTGGAGGTAATGCCACTATAAAAAGGAGCGATGATCGGAACAATTCCTGGGAAAAAATAGGTAACTCCACTGATAATGGCTACAACCAAAGTAGGTCCTAAAATTAAGAATGGGAAGATTTTCGCAAATTTATCCCCGATTTTTTGTAGAGAGGTAATAAAACAGGCAATCATACCCAGTCCAATCACCATATAGGGACGTCCCCCAACCAAATCGGAACCAATCGCATCCATCCCTACAGGATTGCGAACAAAGGAAAAGAAGAGCCACGCCAGATTTATCCATAATAAAATCCAAATGGTATTATTTTCGTAGCGCTCTCGAATCAATTTCAGAGCAAAAAATACCATATAACAACCAGCCACAAATAGGACGCCCATCTCACGAACCGAAAAAGGCAATGGCAAAATGGAAACGGAACCGCTTAATTCCCATGTAAGCGGAATTAATACCCAGACGTGCGTTCTCATGGCAAGGACGAGCACAACAGCCAGAATGGAAGCCATGATCATTGCCATTTTGACAATACCACCGTTACCAATGAGTGACCCAATATAGAATGAGAACAAGATGCCAATAATGATGGCAAAAACTGATGCAATATTGGGTGAGCGGTTTCCGAAGTTCATGGTGGACCATTGCACGGTATCGGTGACTATTTGGATGACAAGTGTAATCCCTTGTTGAATCACCAAACCGTTGGCGCCAAATCAGGGATGGCTGCGTAATTGGTCTGTGATTACCGCACAGGCAGCTTCGGCAGAGACTGCATCAAGGTGTCGCCCATCTGTGTAGGTAAAAGGAATGGAGGTAAGTGTAAGATCGATTACGGGAATATTTGTTTTGTGAGCCAGATGGTCGATGAAGTCGGGCTTTCGAGGAGTCGAAAATGGGCCTGTAGGAATGCGAAGTAGATAAGTTTTCGGAAATTGGAAAGCAATTTGGGCTAGCCAGTCCGCTTTGTCTGCCTCTATGGCTTCATCTTCGACCGATAGCATTCTATTGGTTGGCTCCGTCTGAACAAGCGTTTTTACTAATGCTGGCGCAAAGGAGGAGGTGACTTTGAGTTGATCGCTGTATTTCTTGAGCTTGCTATAAAGAAGAGCAGAAGGACGGGCTGCGGCACGCATGACAGGCAGATAGCGCGACAAGAGGAAGGAAGGACTACGCATAGCTTCTTGCAAAATTCGGTCATTTGTATCCGGCTCCCGCAATAGGGAGTAAATCTCTAGCAAAATTGTGGAGGGGAGGTCCGGCCGTTGCCGGATAATATCCATGGCAACCCTGACGCCACTTCCGTCCAGACCCAGATTGGCCACTAAAACCCCATGCGCAGCGAAGTAACGAGGCAAGAGTCGGCCTGAGATAGAGGAACCAGCCAAAACCACGTCATGGTGTGGGCCAAAAAGATAACTTTGAATCCTGACCAGATTGGACTGGAAATTTGATTCTGCAAAATCAGCCTGAAGATATTTCAGGGCGATCGAGTGTAAAATAAGAAGAAGCCCTGCAAGCGTAAGGATTCTGGTTGCAGACCCTTTATGAAAGGTGGGGGGGGAGGCGCCAAGGGAATGAATCTTGTCCATCGTTTAAAATTGAAAGTAAATAAAAGTACCTGTGCTGCCGCTGTTGGTGATGATCGAAAACAAAAGCCCGGCATAAGCAAAATCTCGGGCAAATGCCGCTGCAGCCGGGTTTCTTTCGCGAAACCTCGCTCCCATGCCAGGACGCAGGGCTGCGCTGAGATGGTAGATAATGACAGGCGCGGAAAACAAAAGAATTGTAAATAAAGCTTGTGGCGCGAGACCTGGATGCCAGGCCAACAGTTCTCGCAAGTAAAGAAGAGCTTCGCCAAATTTTGGTAGTTGAAAAAGCAGCCAGAGGATGGACACAAGGTGAAAGGTCAGCAGGATGCGAAGAATTTTTGTAATCTTCCTAGCAGGATGACCCTTCCACGTTTCGAGAGATGGCGCACCTTTCACACCCCAAAAGCGTTCGACGGCCAAAAACAACCCGTGAACGCCGCCCCAGACCATGTAACTCCAGGCTGCGCCATGCCAGAGGCCACCCAGAAGCATGACAATGATCAAGTTAAAGTAGGTGCGACCCGATCCCAAGCGATTTCCGCCCAGCGAAAAATAAAGGTAATCACGCAACCAACTGGATAACGAGATGTGCCAGCGCCGCCAAAATTCGGTGATGGATTGCGAAAGATAAGGGAAATTGAAGTTAATTGGCAGTTCGTAACCGAAGAGCCTAGCCAAGCCCATGGCGATGAGGGAATAGCCTGCAAAATCGGCAAAAATTTGGAAGGAAAAACCGTAAAGAAGAAACAGGAGGTTGATGCCCGGCATTCCCACAAAAGCAGGGTAACTCAGGGATGCAGTGGCTTCTTTGAGGTTGTCGGCCACAACCATTTTTAGGAAAAAGCCGAGAATCAACTTGCGGGTCGCATCATTCCAATCGATCTGGCGAAAGGTCTTGGCTGCAATTTGGTGCATAAATTCATGCGCCTTGACAATCGGGCCGGCGACCAATTGTGGGAAAAACGCTTTGAAAAAAGCCATTCGCAGCATGAGCAGACCGCTCTCCTGAAAGGTGCTAGGCGGCTCCAAACCGGGGATTCCCTTCCCTCCCGAGCGATACACATCAACGACGAGGCTGATGCCTTGAAAGGTAAAAAATGAAATGCCCACTGGCAGGGGAATCTGGCTGAAGTCCAGACCTGCCTGGGACCACAGGCTGTGCGGAAGAAAAGTTTTTACTAGTAATGAGGCGTACTTGAAAAACAGCAGAAGTCCCAAATTGGTTACAATGGCGAAGAGCAGCCACTTTTTACGTCTCCTGGGAGTGGTTTCGCGGCGGACAAGTTGTAGCGTGACCCAGGCGTTGATCCAAGTGGAGAGCGCCAAAACAACAACCAGCCAAGGGGTATGCCAGGCATAGAAAACGTAGCTCGCGACGGTCAGCAAACTGAGTTGTCCGATCATGCGCCAGTCGTGCGGCCAGGGTAGGAAATGATAAGTCCCAAACGTTATCAGAAGAAAAACCAGGAATGTCCAGGAATTGAAAAGCATGAGATCGGAAGAGGAACGGACTGGCTATAAAATTACAACCTTATTCTAGGCTGGTGTGGCTTCTGGGAACGTTTAAAATAGCCAAAATGCGTTATCGCAAGAAAAAAAATCGGCAAAAACTTGACGCAATTCACGCCGATTGCGCCCACTCTTTTTTTTTGTGAAAATACTCGTTGCCGCCATTGCTTGTGATCCGAACGGATTTTCTGAAAGTTTCGTTGGATGGCAGGCTGTGAGCCAACTCTCTGCGCACCATGAGGTCTGGGTTTTGACGTCACAATCCTCAAAGGCATCCATTGAGCAAGCCCAGCAAGCCGGAAAAATACCGAAAACTTTGCATTTTATCTACCACGGAAGGACCTATCAATGCCATCCCAACCGGATGATGGCACGGCTCGAGAGCTGGTGGGAATATATCCGTTGGACGCGTACTCAGCTTGAGCCAGCACGCGAATGGCATGCTCGGATCAAGTTCGATCTCGCTCACCACATCACTTATGTCTCCTGGCGGGTGGCCTCGCCACTCTGGAAATTGGGTATCCCACTGATCTGGGGACCAATTGGCGGAGGGGAAGTTTTCCCTCCTTCCATGCGCTCAGTGCTCAGCCCAGCGGCAAATCGATTTGAGACGGTTCGGCAAATTGCTAATGTGTTTGGTAAGGCGTCCCCTGCCATCCGGATGTGCACCAGAAAGTCAGCGCATATTTTTGCTGGTAATGTTGAAACACGAGACCTGCTGGTTGATCTTGGTTCGCAAGACGACCAAGTCTCCATTCTGCCGGGAACTTTTTTCAACGCTGAACATGCGTCACGCTTTCAGCCAGGCGAAAAATCCAGGGAAGGTGAGCCTGTTCGGATTTTTTGCGGCGGCAATTTAGAAGGACGCAAAGGTGTGGCCCTCGCTTTGAGAGCACTCGGTATAGCCCGTAAAATGGGACTTAACTATCACTACACGATTGGAGGCACTGGGCCGGAGGCAGCCTATTTGCAGAAATTATCCGTTGAATTGGGCATCGAAGACAGAGTGGATTTTACCAATGGATTTTCAGGACTCGCTTACTCAGCCAAGCTTGCAGAGACAGATATTTATTTATTGCCCAGTCTGCGTGAGAGTGCTGGTCTTACATTAATGGAGGCCATGTTATCCGGTTGTATTCCGGTGGTGGCTGACTGTGGCGGACCCGCCACGATAGTAAATGTAGAATGTGGTTTTAAAGTAAAGCCCATCTCTCCGGATCACATGATTGGAGAAATCGCCAAAATACTGCTGCAACTAGCGAACGACCCGGATAGAAGAAAAAAAATGGGGGATGCTGCTCGGCATAGGATCACCGAATATTACAGTGCCGACGCGTGGCTGGAGAAGGTGGAAGAAATATATCGAAAAGCCCTATTAGAATAAGCAGGTTGAAAAATCGCAATAATCACCATTTATCCGCAGTGATCAAATAACTCCCATAAGCAGAAAGCCAAGGGAAGTTTTCCCCCAACCGGCGGGTAAGCCGTCCGCTGCCAACAATCTTAATATTGGAAAACCCGATTTGGAGAAGGCGTTGGCGAAGAGCTTTCGGATAATGCTGCGTCGCATGCGAATCATCAAGCAGCACACTTAGACCGCGAAAACGATTTTTGAGATAATGGGGATTAGGAGTGGTTAGGAGAAGTCTTCCTTTAAGTCTCAACAACCTAAAAAACTCACACAAAGTAGGCCCTACCTGCACGGGCGGAATATGCTCGATAAACTCTCCACCAAGTATGGCATCAAACGACTGGTCAGGGCGTTGGATATCGTTTGAGAAGCCGCAAATTTTACCACTGTAAACGGTGGAATCCAAATGATCGAGCCGTTCGGGGACACAGTCCAAACCAGTAATGTGGTACTTTGGATTAATTTCACGAAGAACAACACCTCCGCGCCCTGTGTTGCATCCCATGTCTAAAATGCGGATGACGTTTTTTGGAAAATGTCGATGCATCTGCCTGTAACGTTCCTCTGTGAAAGTATCGCTTTCGGAGACCTTCTGATCGCGATTTGTGGAAATTAAGTAGTCAACGTTTGTAGGCATATCGTGGTTAATTTATAATAGCTAAGCTTTTGAATTGTTAGGTCAAGCGTGCGGCGGGATAGGAAGTGTATGATAAGACAAAGCAATAAAATTGATTTAGTCGCTCATTTTTCGAAAAACACGGACTTCCGAATAGTTAGGGTTGGGAATAGAGGAGAACTTAAAGGAAGTTAAAAACCTGCTGAATTCATCGTGTGGTATATTTAATCCAGGTTCAATAATGAGTGTGTGGACTTGGTGGCCTGAGGCTAAGAGGCTGGTTAGTGAGGCATGTAGTTCAAGGGAATCCAGTGAAGAGACATCAGCCCTGCTAATAGTATAGGATTTCGCATTTGCCGCGTAAGTGGCTGCGGGCGACCAGCTGGATGAAAGAAGGAGGGGAATCTGGTCGTTCTGCGCATAATTCTTAATAGTTTGAACATAGCTCTTAAATTTCTGATCGAAGCCTTCTCCGTCCAGTCCTCTTTGAAAACGGAAGTAAGTGGAATTCGGAGCGATATATAAATCTAAACTATGCAAGCAGATGAAAATGCTGACTGCAAATGGCCAGCGGAAACTATTTAGGCTGATACCTGAAACAGAAATCGCCCCGCCAATACCGAGTAATAACCAAATTGTATTCTCACACCAATAATAGTCATGAACAGAGAATAACCCAAAAAGTATGGCCGGAGCTGCGATAAATGAAAGCCAACCTATTGCCAAATAATGGCGCGTTATGGGTATGAAGCTGAAAGCCATGATCGAAAGGGCCACCAGTGTGAAGCCTGGAATCGCAAATCCGATGGCATTTTTAATAGTGGGTGCCAGACCGGAAGGGGAAAATCGTTTCTTGAATGATCCGATCATCCAGGAGGAAGCTCCCGAGGTTTGCGTGGCGACTACAGGATTTGAGTTTTTAAGTTTGACGGCATCGGCATGTTTTGTCCAAAGCATGCCCGCGATCAGACCTAGCACCGCGACAAATATCGGTAGCGCAGACTTTCGTGCCCGAATAAAAAATTCATTTCTAGAAAGAAATGATTGGTGGGCAGGAAGTAGTAAAAGAGCAGAAAAAAGGAAGGCCAGTGAACAGCCAAAAGCAGTTATTTTTATAATGGCAGCTAAAATAGCGAAAGCTGTTGCAGCAGGGAACCAGATCCAGGAAATTCGTGGCCTGCGTAGATTCAAGGCGGTGTAAACAAATAATGCGGCAAAAAATACCGCAGTAGATTCAATTAGGAAGCTTGATGTCCAAAACAAATAAATAGGATTGATTAAAATAAGGGAAAGAGCAGTAAGCTGCCCATTTTTGTTAACCTCCAGTTGCCGAAGAATGGCGGCAAAAACTGGTAGCGATATGTAAAAATAAAACAGGGAAGCTAACCGTCCCGCGACCTCAATTCCCACAGGGAGAATTTTTGCAGCAAGCCAAACTGTCCATTGGTAAACAGGAAACTCAAAAGGCATCTCCCATGGTGGCCCAAAAACGGGGATATTAAGATATATCCCGGGACCATTTACCACCATTTCGCGCACCGCTATGGCCGTCTGTGCCTGTCGGAACGCATGGTGATCAAGAATACTTCTTTCCCAACCTACAAAAGCTATGCCGAGATTTAATACTAAACAGAAGATGAAAAGTGCCCAGCAACCGGTGAAAAATTCGTGATCTTTGTTCTCGGTAATATTGGTTTCATTTTTTGAGTTAACGGAGGTTTTCATTGGCTTGTTTAGCGACTAGCTATTCTTTTTTGTAATCACCGCGGCTGAAGTATTTCTCCAGCCAGACGTAGAGGCAGATGAAGAGATAACGACTGCCCATTTCGCGGATTTTCAGTTTGGCCACGCCATGTCGGCGGTTGCGCCAGGTGATGGGCATCGTGGTGTAAGTATAGCCCCGGATGAGGGCCTTCAGTGGGAGTTCCACCGTAATGTTGAAATGCGGCGAAAGGATCGGGCGCACACCGTCGATGACGGTTTTGCGATAGGCCTTGAAGGCGTTGGTAGTGTCGTTCAAGCCGTGACGAAACAGGAGGCGGATGAAGGTGTTGGCCGCGCGATTCATGAGAAGTTTGATCCGGGGGTAATCGATCACGCCGCCACCCCGCATGAAACGACTGCCAAAGACACAATCGTAGCCCTCGTTGAGTTTCTCCCAGTAACGAACCACGTCCCGGGCGTCGTCGGATTCATCGGCCATCATGATGACCACGGCGTCGCCACGCATGACGTCGAGGCCGAAGGTGATGGCGCGCCCGAAGCCGTGCAATCCATCGTTTTGCACGGGTCTCAGCTCCGGCATCTCCGTGGCTTCCGCCTGAAGAATTTCCCACGTTCGATCGGAACTCCCATCATCGACCACGATGATCTCGTGAGGGACGCCCCGGAGTTTCAGCTCCAAGTGAAGGTGGTGCACGGTGGAGGCGACGCAGCCTTCCTCGTCCCGGGCCGGGATGACGATGGATAGAAGTTGCAGCGGTTTGGAGGCGCTCATGGGGAGGAGAGTTTCATCCATTCGGAGTGTTGCTCTGCGTGCGTGGCGATTTCTTCCAAAATCTGCTGCGTCGAGGTCGCGGGCTGCCATTGCCAATACTCCGAGGCAGCGGTGGAATCCAGCACCATCCAGCCAATGTCGTAGGCTCGTGGTGAATTGTCCGAGGCGACGACGTGCTCACCGAAACGTGCCCGACACCAGTTGCTCAGTTGCGCCAGAGAAATGGAACTCGCCGACCCGCCGCTGAGATTGAGAGTGCGCGGGCGGGTGTTGTCCAACCCGGCGGCAAATTGCTGCGTGAGCACTGGCAGAAGATCCCGCGGATGGAGGCAGTCGCGCACTTGGTGCCCCAGGCCACCGAATCCGATGTATTTGAGCGACAAGCGCCGCAGCCAGGAATTGAGCCAAAAGCTGAAAATTCCTTGATCGGCGCGCCCAAATTGCCCAGCTCCCGAGAGGACCCCGCAGCGGTTGATCCAGACGGGAAAGGAAAATGCTTCGCCGTATTCGAGGGCGATTGCTTCGGAAGCCAGCTTGGTGCTGCCGTAAAGCGAGATCGGTGCCGCGGTGGAAAACGCCTCGGAAATGCCTCGGGCGGAGACGCCGGACGGAAGCGGTTTGGCGGCGTCCAAGGCGAGAGCTTCGTTTCGCACTACGAGGGGCAGATCGACCAGGGGCGGGATGGAATAAACCCGGCTGGTGCTCAATAAAGTGAAAGTCGCACTGTGGCGCTTGCAATATTCCAGAAGGTTGATGGTTCCAAAAAGATTGTGCTCCATCACCTGACGGCTGCTGCTGCCGTCTACGCCAGCTAGAACACTGGGGTTGGCAGCAGCGTCGATCACCCAATCTGCCTTGGGCAAGGCGTCGATGTCGGTGCTGCTGCGCACATCGGCGTGGAAAACCCGGATGCCCGCCAGTTGCAGACGCTGGCGATTAGTCTCGCTGCCAGGGCGGATGAAATTATCGCACCCGAAGATTTCGGTGCCTTCCATGGATTCGCGGAGTGCTAAAGCCAGCGTGCTCCCGACGAAGCCGCAAATACCAGTGATGAGAACGCGCATGGGCAGAGGGCAATGGAACTCAGCTCATCCGCTTTTTCCAGGCATCGACGATTTGCCCAATGGTTTCCTCGACTGAAATGGTGATGTCCCAAGCCGGATAATGCGCACGCATTTTGTGCAGGTCGCTGTAGTAAACGATGTGATCGCCGATGCGGTTTTCGTCGAGATAAGTCGAGCGCTGCTCCAGCCCTGTAAAGCCAGTGGTAATCTGAAACGCCTCCAGGATCGAGACCGAATTGGCCTTGCCGCCGCCGAGATTGTAAACCTCCGCGCTGCGGGGATTTTCCACGAAGGCATGCATAAAGCGGCTGACATCCAGCGAGTGAATATTGTCGCGCACTTGTTTGCCTTTGTAGCCGAAAATTTTGTATTCGCGGCCCTCCAGATTGCACCGGACGAGATAACTCAGAAACCCATGCAACTCGACTCCGGTGTGATTTGGACCCGTGAGACATCCGCCGCGCAGACAGCAGGTAGGCATACCGAAATAGCGCCCGTATTCTTGCACCATCACGTCGGCGGCGACTTTCGACGCGCCGAAAAGCGAGTGTTTTGACTGGTCGATGCTGAAAGTTTCCGCAATCCCTCCGGCGTAATCCGGGTCGGCGTAGTCCCAGCGGGTTTCTTTTTCGACGAGTGCGATTCGATTCGGCGCATCGCCATAGACCTTGTTAGTAGACATGTGTACGAAGGGAGCTTCCGGGGAAAACTGACGCGCCGCTTCCAATAAATTCAAAGTCCCCACGGCGTTGGTGTCGAAGTCGTCGAAAGGAATCGCCGCAGCCCGGTCATGCGAAGGCTGCGCTGCGGTGTGTATAATGACATCTGGTCGAACGGTTTTTACCAGATCCAGCACGCCCGCACGATCGCGGATGTCGAGTTCGTGATGCACAAAGCCCGGAATGTCGCGTAGCAGCCGATCCTGATTCCATCGCGTGTCGCCTTGGACGCCGAAGAAAACTGCGCGCTGATTATTGTCTACGCCATGGATGGTAAAACCCATTTTCGAGAAGTAGGAGCATACCTCGGAGCCGATGAGGCCTGATGAACCAGTGACGAGGAGGCATTGCATTCCATACAAAAAAACCAAAAGAAACTTTTCTGCGAGGTAAAACTATCCAAGCTTCCAGCCGAATGAATTTTGTCAGCATCGAATTTTGGCTCCTGCTGCTGCTTTGTCTGGGCCTTATTCTGTCTTTTCGCGCCGTGCTGGCGGCGAAAGGATTTTCCCATTTGCCGCTCTTTGACCGGGCCAGTTTGCTAGGGACAAGTCTGTTGCTTTTCTACTTTGCCGACCGCATTTCCTTCGCTATTCATGTGGCGGAGCTGGGCTTCAGTTTCCTCGTGCTGCAGGCGGCGCTCAAGGCTGGACCGCGTCGTCGACTGGGCCTGGAGATACTTTTCATCACCGTCAACTTGCTACCGCTGGTTTATTTCAAATACGGCGATTTCCTACTCAATCGCGTGCTGCATCTGGGTTGGGATGTTCCCCGAAATTACATCCCGGCGGGCATTTCTTTTTACACGTTTCAGTTAATCGCATTGGGCGTGGATACGCTGCGGCGGAATGAAAAATTGCCTCGGCTGCTAGACTTCTTTAACTTCGTCACTTTTTTCCCGCAGATCGTGGCGGGTCCGATCGAACGGCGGGCCTCGCTGCTGCCGCAAATTACCGGTTTTCGCTGGAGAGTCTCGGTGAATACCCTGCTCGATGGCTGCCCTTGGTTGGTGCTAGGCTTTTTTTACAAGCTCGTGCTGGCAGATAATCTCAGTCCCTTTATTTTGCGCGGGGTAAGTGACAATGCATGGACGGTCTGGCTGACTTCGATCCTTTTCGGGCTGCGGATTTATTTCGACTTTGCCGGCTACAGTTTTATCGCGCTCGGAGTGGCGAGAATCCTGGGTGTGCGGCTGACGATGAACTTTCTCGCGCCGTATTCCGCCTGCAACATCAAGGAATTCTGGCAGCGCTGGCACATCACACTCAGCACTTGGTTTCGCGACTACGTCTATTTTCCGCTCGGCGGCAACCGGCGCGGAGTCTGGGAATTTAACATTTTCACGGTCTTCCTCATCTCCGGTATGTGGCACGGCGCGGGTTTCAACTTCCTGCTCTGGGGCGCGGTGCATGGGGCTTTGCTCATCATGCATGGATGGTTTTCCAAGTTCGGATACCAGTTGCCGCGAATGCTCGGCTGGCTGCTGACATCTTTGGCGGTGACTTTTTCGTGGCTCTTCTTTTACGAGCCCAACTTCTCTCTTTTGGATAAGAAAGTCCGTCTACTTCTAACTCCGACGGCCTATTCTTGGGAAAGTCTGCGTGCAGTCAAAAACGCCTACGCCATCACAGGCTGGGCTCCGTTGATTGTGATCTGCGCACTCTGTTTCTCCGTGTTGTTGATCGAAATGCGTGGTCGGAAGAAGACCGATAACCCCTACGCCGCATTGCTCTCATGGCCCGCGTGCCTTGGTTTGGCGGCTGTTATCGCGATTGGTGCAGCGCGCGGTGAGGGGCAATTCATTTACTTCGCTTTTTAGCCATGAAACGCCTGCTTCTGCTTTTTCTCGTGGTCCTGCTGGCGTGGTGCGCGGGCGCGGCATTTAACCTTTGCGTGAGCCCCGATACGCGCTGGCTGCTCGATCTGGTTCGAATCAAGGCGGTTGCGTTGGAAAAAAGCCAGCACCAGTCGCGCCGGATCCTGGTCGTGGGTGGCTCCAGTGTTCTCTTCGGAGTCGATGCCGCTCTTCTCCAGCGAGAGACAGGCCGGGCGAGCATCAATCTCGGACTGGCAGCCAATCTCGGTGCTTTATTCATGCTCGGCTATGCGGAGGATGCAGCGAAACCCGGCGATCTGATCGTTCTTTCTATTGAGACTGATTTGTTTGATGCACCGCCCTCCGTCACACGCGACGCGGCAAATTTCACCGCTGCTGTAGGTCACCGCCAATGGATGTTGGGCGGTAATCCCGGTTATATCACCATGTCACCCGCAGAGACGGTGGGCTCCTGGTTCAGCGTAACCACCCCCGGCTTGCATCGACTCATTAATTACACCGCGCGGCGCGGCCTGAATCTGCCCATCTTTCGCTATCGGGGGAAACGGGTCGATGAGTTCGGTTACGCGGTGGAAAAAGTGACCCTGCCTCACTCTTTTGCCACGGGCCAGCCCCCGGTCGTGATGAATCCCAGTTGGAAACCCGTCCTACGGCAATTCCGCGAGCGCATGCAGGCCAAAGGCGTGGAAGTCGTCTATCGTTTGCCTTGGTGCGAAGTGGCGCCAGAGTATTTGCCGAAGGTTCGTCTGCAACTCGCGACATTCCAAGCCAACGTCTCAGATGTGCTGCCAGTGCTGGCGGAGCCCGACCTCGGACTCAAAACCGACCCAGCCCTATTCTCCGATTTCCTGCTGCATCTCTCGACTCGCGGTGGAGAGGAAAATACCCAATCGCTGGCCCGTCTCATCCAGTCACTTCCAGAGAAATAATCTCACCTACCGAATGCCGTATTTCAGGATGCAGCGGATGGCGCTGAGGCCGTCTTTCCAACCGATCTTTTTGCCTTCGGCGTAGGTGCGCCCGTGGTAGGAGACGGCAACTTCGTAGATACGGACGTTCATTTTGGCGACTTTGGCGGTGATCTCAGGCTCGAAGCCAAAACGATTCTCTTCAATCCCGATCTGCTGGATGATTTCGCGGCGGAAAACTTTGTAGCACGTCTCCATGTCGGAGATGTTTAGGTTCGTGAACATATTGCTCAAAGTCGTCAGAAACTGGTTCCCCACTGAGTGCCAGTAATAGAGCACGCGGTGCTCCTCGGACCCTAGAAAGCGCGAGCCGAAGACCACATCGGCGCGGTTGCGCAGGATCGGTCCGAGCAATTTTTCGTATTCGCCGGGATCATATTCAAGATCGGCGTCCTGAATGAGAACGTAGGGTTGCGTGGCCTTTTCAAACCCCGTGCGCAAAGCGGCTCCCTTACCCTGGTTCACCGGGTGCTGGAACGCCTTGATCCGTGGTTCGTCCGCAGCCAATGACTGCAGTACATTCCAAGTGCCGTCGCGCGAGGCGTCGTCCACAATGATCAGCTCGCCGACCATCGGCTGGGCGAGTACGGCGGCCACCACTTCGGCGAGAGTTTTTTCCTCGTTATAGGCGGGCATGACGACGGAGAGGCAGGAAAGCATCCAGGATATTTAATGGATGGAAAGGATTTGCCGCAAGCAATTCGAGCCATGCCCGCGACTTTGGCCTTGGAACACGTCCTCACATAAATGGAACCCCTCCCAGACGCGTGATCTTTACAATTGACCAAACGAAACGGCCCCAGCCAGACTCTTTTAGTGATTCAACGCCCATTTCTCCTCGCGCAAATTGATGGATATTTTACCAGTATCGCGTTAAAAAATTGGCCTCATGTCGCCCTAAATTTCTGATGTGAAACGACCCATTTGTTCATCCAAGATCGTGTTGTCAGTCGGGGGAATCCTCGTTCTCTTAGTGCTTTTGTTTCCACCATTTATGGAATTTTATTCCACGGAAGCTGGACCCCTTTCGAAAGCTACTCACGGATATCACTTTGTTTTGACGCCGCCCGTGAGCGCGTATCCTAAAACCACCCAGGGAGTTACCATCGAAACTTCAAAACAGTTCCCGCATCTCATCGTTCTCGGGATTCTCGTTTTTATCGTTCATGAAGTTGTCGCCAGGAAAGAAAAGCGGGCTGTTTCCGATCCTCCCGCTATCGAGTGATGCGAATCTAATGGAAAGCCATGAACGGCTGAGAGTGCTCATGATTGCGGCGGCATGTCACCCTACTCGCGGATCAGAAAATCATTTTGGATGGCATGCGGTGAGGGCCATGGCCCAGGATCACGACGTGTGGGCGATCGTCCATGAAAATGACCGTGAGGCAATCGTGGCTGGTCAAAAGTCCGATGGCAGAATGTCAGGAATTCGATTCTGTTTTCTTGGAGAACAGCAAAAGCGCGGCAGCAATCGACTGATCGCGAGAATTCATAACTGGCTGGATTACCGTCGATGGAATCAGCGCGCGGTGGTGCTGGCTAACAAACTTCACGAGGAAATAGGATTCCATGTCGCGCATCATGTGACGATGGCCTCGTGGCGAATGGGGTCGCCTTTGGGAGGCACCCCTATCCCATTTGTATTTGGACCAGTCGGCGGCGGGGAAATTGTCCCACTCCATTTGTTCAAGACGCTCAGCACCAAGTCTGCAGCATTTGAGTTACTCCGAAAATTATCGAACGCGGCAGGTTTTTGTTCGAGCTCAGTTAGACGGACGTTAAAAAAAGCCGGTCACATATTTGCGGCCAATGCCGAAACCCGCGCCTTGATGCTGAACATAGGAGCAGATCCCGCAATCGTTGACTTACTAAGCCCCGCGTTTATTTCCGAAGAATATTCCAGGCCAATTCAAAAACGAGCGCAGCGAGAAGAAATGCAGCTTTTTTGCGGCGGCGAGATCGAAGGTCGGAAAGGAATCGCCGTCGCACTTCAAGCCTTGAAAATTCTCAAAAACAGGGGTGCGCGATTTCACTATGTAGTGGGTGGAGCTGGAGCCGAGTTAGCGCATCTTCAGAAAATGGTGCGCCAGCTCGAACTATCCGACGAGGTAACCATGGGCCGATCTTTTTCGGGCGAGGAATACCGGAAAATCCTCGAGTCTGCGGACTTCTATTTCCTGCCAAGCCTGCGGGATAGTGCTCCTGTTACGTTATTGGAAGCAATGGCCGCAGGATGCATCCCGATGGTCTGCAATCTAGGAGGGCCCGGGATGATGGTGGGAGATATCGGGTTTAAGGTTGAGCCGATGGACTGCCAGAAAATGGCAGAAGCGCTGGCCGATGCGATTGAGGTCTTATCCGGCGACGAGAGAAGGGAATTGATGAGCGCCGCCATAGCTCGATATGCGCGGGAAACTTTTTCAGAAAATAATTTCCGCCGCCGCATGTCAGATACCTACCGGAAAATCGCCCTGCTGAGATAGCCTAACACCGGCTGGCACGCGTGATGCTTTTGAGTAATACCCGATGATACAAGCTAATTGTCGGTCTCGGTTCACGGCGGAAGATTTCAGTTACATCGTCCGCACTCTTGCCAAATCTGGACAATCCGCCAAGAGCGAGGTCTCTCTCGTGGAATTACTCACCGACCAGGAGGCGAGGGATTGCATTCTGGATCATGACCGATTGCGTGATTCGATTCTAAATGGCGTGGAAAATTTGTCTATTTCGCCACATCTCTACTTCTATGTTCTGACCAGGGCTGTCTTAAAAGACACAGCGCTGGGAGATCGTGCGCTGGCCGATTATGTTGCGTCGGTGCTGGCCGCGTTTTCCCGTTCGAGCCAGATGGAGTCGCCGACCGGCGGCGGAGTTACCTATTTATCGGACCTGATGCTCGCCTTGCGCCAGGCAAACGACCGCCAGACTTTTCAGATTCGCGCACATGTGGGGAATTACTCACTCTTCATCTCCGGCATCCTGCATGAGAATGTGAAACGTCGCTGCGAGCGCGGCGCGCCGGATGTTAGTTTCTACGAAGAAATGGGCAGCAGCAGTTACAAGGCCGCCGCCGAGCACCGTGTCGCGCGCCATTGCGATCTAACTCCGATCTACCGCGATCTCGCTGAGCGTTTCCACGATGTCCGCCTCGCCCTCAACCGCCTGGCGGATCAATTTATCAACCTCGGCGACGACGCCCACCTGCCTTTGATTCAAGTATGAGCACACTCTTTAGCGAGATTCAGCGTCTCTTCGAGCGCACCTACGCCGCCGTGGGTATCAACCTCGAAGACTGCCTCATCGACGCCCACCGCTGCCAGCAACTTTCCCGCCTCGCCGGTGCTTACGCCGCCGAACTTAGCGAACTCGCCCGCACCTTCCTCCGCACCGCCGACAACCAGCTCTTCATCGGCATCTACTACTCGAGCTGGCTCGTCGGGCAGCTCGAAAAAAACGACCCGCGCGCCGGCATCAACAACGCCAACATCCGCTCCCTCATCGCCTTCGTCGAAGAAATCAACCACGCCCTCCACGCCGCCCTCCAATTCAAAAACGGTCAGTGCGTCCTCACCGACGAAACCTTTATCCGCAACCTCGAACTCCAGGCCCAGGTCGATACCTACCTCGTCCTCCTCATGTTCGTCGCCTTCTTTCGCAAAACCCAACGCACCTCGCGCATGGACCGCCGCTGGCTGCGTTTCCATTTGTTCCAATCGAAAACGCCGCACGCCTATCACGACCCAAACCTGCGCGGACGCTACCTCGAAACCGGCGAACTCGCCGAGACTTACACCCGCCATCTCGACACTCTGAATGGCGTCCGGCGCATCGAAGAAATCCGCCGTTTCCACAGCCTCACCTACAGCGAAAAGAAAACCCACATCCTCGCCCTCATGGACCGCCCGACGCAGGATTAGATCGCACCGCGAAAAAATCTGATCCACAGTGGTCTGTAACTCGTATAGATTTTCGGGAATAATTCGGGCGTTCGTCGCTCGATTCCAATAATCATCCACTATGAATTCATCACGCTCTTGGGAATTACCCGACTCCGCAGTCACCTCGCACGCGGATTTTCTGCAACGCCGCGAGTTTTTAGTCCGAGTCGGAATGGGATTAGCCGGCACCGCGCTCTTTCCATCGCTAGCCGGGGCAGCCTCATTTCCCAGTTCGCCGAATTCGGCTTACAAACTCGACGGCATCGCCCTCACCAAAGAGTCCGACGTTACGAGTTACAATAATTTCTACGAATGGGGACTCTCCAAAGAGGAGCCTGCCACTCTCGCGAACAAAGGCTGGAAAACCCGCCCTTGGAACGTCGAAATCGGCGGTCTCTGCGACAAACCCGCCAAGTTTGCCATCGACGATCTCCTTGCCGCACTCGGCGCCGTCGAGCAGCGCAACTACCGCCACCGCTGCGTCGAGGCCTGGTCCATGGTCATCCCTTGGGACGGCTACCCGCTGGCCCGACTGGTCGAGCTCGCTGCGCCGAAACCCGAGGCGAAATACATTCAGTTTACCTCCTTCCTCGACCCCGAGCATTGCCCTGGGCAGAAAAACAAAAGCTTCAACTGGCCCTACACCGAGGGTCTCACCATCGCCGAGGCGCGGCACGAGCTCGCCTTCCTCGCCACCGGCCTCTACGGGAAAAACCTCCGCAACCAAAACGGCGCTCCGCTTCGCCTCGTCGTTCCGTGGAAATACGGCTTCAAGGGCGCGAAATCCATCGTCAAAATCGACTTCACCACCGAGCAGCCCAACACCCTCTGGAACACCATGGCCCCCTCCGAATACGGCTTCTACGCCAACGTCAACCCCGAGGTCGATCACCCACGTTGGAGCCAGGGCAGCGAACGCGTCATCGGTGGCGGATTCTTCTCCAGCAAGAAACCCACGCTCAAGTTCAACGGCTACGAAAAAGAAGTCGCCTCGCTCTACACCGGGCTCGACCTGAAGAAAAACTTCTAACTCCGCCGCCGGATGAAACTTCTCTCGCGTATCATCGCGCACAAACTCACCGCCCTCGTCGTCCTTTTGGGACTCGGCATCGGCCTCCTCATCGTCCCGCTTCTCACCGGTAAACTGGGGGCCAACCCGCTGGAAAAACTCCTCCACCAGAGCGGCGAGATCGCCATCTGGCTCCTCGTCGCCGTCCTTGCGCTCACCCCGTTGCGCGTGCTCTTTCCCAAATCGCCCCTCGCCGCCGCGCTCAACCGCCACCGCCGCTGGATCGGCGTCGCCGCCTGCATCTATGGCGTGCTCCATTTCGCCTGCCACATCCTCTACGAAGGCGACCCTGCGGCCATCCTTAAGAGCTTCAGCAAACCCTTCATCTGGTTCGGCCTCGCCGGGCTCACCCTCCTCACCGGTCTCGCCCTCACCAGCAACAACTGGTCACTGCGCAAGCTCGGCGGGAAAAAATGGAAACTCCTCCACCGCCTCGCCTACGTGGCCGCCGCGCTCCTCCTCTGGCACCAAACCATCGCCGGCAAAGGCCACTGGCACGACTCCCGATGGCTCATCTTCCCGCTGAGCGCCTTGGAACTCGCCCGCGTCCTCAAGCCGCGCTTAATCAAAAAGGCACCCGCAAAAACTATTCAGCCGGTCCAGCCACAACCGAGTCAAAGTTAGTTTCTCCACCCCCAGGAGCCAACAACCCTCAAGGTCACCGAGATAGGCATGGAGAGACCTCTCTGGTCTGCTGGGAAACTTATAACGGCGGACCCGTCTTAAAGGCGTCTAATAAGTCGCGCATAGACCGTTTAGGGTATAGAAATAAATTCTGCCAGAAAGGAGGTCCGTAGGACCGGCATCACTCTGTTGCCCCCAGGGGAAACAAGGAACTTTCAAGGCAGGGCGTTTTCCAAGAGAAGTTTCAGAAACGCAAGCCCACGCGGGATGCAGGGGGAGGGTACCCTCTCAGACCGCTATTGCATTAATGTGGAAAATCTTTTTGTTCATACGCGTGGAACCGATTATTACTTCCGCCATGCGACCATCGGCCAGCCGTCTCAGCCCGCAACGCAGCGGCAGTTTTTCTCTTGAAAAAAGGAACCTTCCCGCCGTCGCAGTCAACCGGCAACCGCAAATCGACAACCGGAGCGCGTTAAAATCCAACCGGAGCGCGCTAATTCCCAATATGCCGAACCGAGGCGGAAACCTGACCCTCCAAACGCGCAACCTGCGAACCCTAAAGCGGAACGTGAGCACCCTAAAACGCAACCTTCCAACGCTAATCGGCAACGTGAAAACCTTAATAAGGAACGTGAAAGCCTCTTTCCGCACATTTGACCCCCAAAACTGAGAAAAACTCACCCACTTACCCAACCAACCCAAGCCAACTTATAAATATATGTCCGACACCACCAATCCATCCGCTCCTGACAACACCCCCGCCCCCAAACCCAAGCGCAGCCGCAGCGAGATCAACCTCAAATACCTCAACGAATACGAACTCTGCGACGAGCTCGTTATCGAAGCCCGCGTCCCCGAGCGCCTCGCCCTCCTCTCGCCGCGCGGCTGGCCCGAGAGCCGCATCGCCGCTTACGAAATCCTCGGTAACCGCCTCGAAACCGCTGCCCTCGCCGCCGTCGGCCGCACCACCGCCCGCGAACTCAACACCGAGGAAAAGGAAGCCGCCCGCAAAATCATGCTCACTGCCATCCACCCCTTCCGCGTCGGCGCCAAACGCACCTACCGGGGCAAAGATCAGGAAGCGGGACGCAACGCCTTCTACGTCAACGAACCCCTCAAAGTCTCCCTCGAACGCCTCCTCTTCATCGCGGGTCAGATTCTACTCAAAGTCACCCCGCAAATGGTGGTCAGCAACACCGGCGAAGGCACCATTAACACCCCCGCCGAAGTCGTCTTGGACGGCATCATCCCCGAGGACATCCAAAACCTCATCGACCGCCGCGGCGACTACGTGAGCGCCAAAGACGAACAGACCAACACCGAAAACGCCCGCAAACAAGCCCACGTCGACGTGCAACTCCTCTTCGGCGAGACGCGCAACGAACGCATCGACCTCCAGCTAGCCGCCGACCAATGCTGGCCCCACACCGCCCTCAATGGCACCCACAACGCCATAAGAGCCGCCTTCCAAATCCCCGAAGACCGCCCCGCGACGGAGTAATGGACAAACCTTTAGACTAGGCAAGCGTAAGCTGCAGCCACATCGTTTTAGATAGAAGACGGCACACAACAACAACCAACTAACTAACCATGATAACAGAGTTTAAAATACAAAGCTATGATCCCCAATGGACGATTAGCAAGAGAGCTGCCCGCGGATGTTACTTGTCCAAGCTGCTATATGTGTCCGACGGTAGCGGTATCTACAGTAGAGACTGCCCAGAGTGTTACGTTGGAGATAATGCTTTTCACCAAACAGTGGATTCTGCAAAAGCTTATGCATCATGTTTAGAAAATCGAGGAACTCCCTGCTACATCGACGAAGTTCCTGCCTTGGTCTTCCACATTTCTTCATGGTGCTTCGTAGTCACGGAAATCAACACTGCTTTTCCTTTTGAGTATTTCTTAGAAAATAAACCTATGTCGAAATCGATTGAAGACATCGCGCTCTATTTCTCTCCTCGTCGTATGAATACTCTTCAACGGCTTTTTGGTGTTTATAATGAATTCACGCGACCAGCTACTTTTCGTTCTTTTTGCTCAAACAAAATTACTAGAAATGGTAAACGTGATTGGCATCAGCAAAGCTCTAACATCCATGCCATTGAGATAAAGTATGCAGAAATGAATGTTAATCGACTGCATCGATGGATTACCGCACAGCAATCGAAATAAATGTTATACAAGACATTTCAGATACTAAGACACCATCATGCCTAAATACAAAATTGTTTGGAGAAGAATGGACCCTACTTGTGATCGCGAGAAGGTAGAACAGGATGACTCAGCTTCGCTTTGCTCATACAGGGATATTCACACCGCAAGATGGCTGCCCATTAGCATCAGTGCAAGCAGCGCGATAGAAGCTGAGAAGGAATCATGGGAATTCGTCGTCGATTATCTTAAGGCTAACGCAGATAACCAAGAACTAAAAAACATGGTTGGATGGGGTCGATCTCATTGGATAAATGATCCTCCAGAATGCACCGGATAGTTACTAAGTTAAAAAGCTTTGGGGGTTGATTACGACGACCTTAATGGCAACGCCATAAAAGCCAACGCAGCCGGGGATTGAGTCCGACGACATCCCCGGATACAAATCTCCAAAGCTCATGCACCCCGAATGGGGTGCTAGCGATTATAGCCATGTCCACTTACCTGAGCCTGCATTACCACATCATCTTTTCCACCAAAGATCGGGAGCCCTGGCTGGCTCCTGCCATGAGAGGGAAAGTTCACGAATATCTGGGCGGAGTCGTTATTGGATTAGGCGGCGAGACGCATGGTGTGGGTGGCACAGGAGATCATGTGCATTTGTTAGTTTCGTTAAAGGCCACACATTGCCTGGCGGATTTTATGAGGGAGCTCAAAAAGGCCTCCTCGTCACATATAAAGGAAGCGTATGGGCTGGCTGGTTTTGGGTGGCAAAGTGGATATTGCGCGTTGACGGTGAGCCCGTCGGGACGTGCGGCGGTGCATGGTTATATTGCGAATCAAGAGGAGCATCATCGGGGTAAATCGTATCGGGAAGAGGTGGAGGGATTTCTGAAAAAAGCGGGGATCGTGTATGAGGCGAGGTATCTGGAGTGAGGGCAGGCTGCGATCCTTTCAGGATCAATGAGGTGGTGCGTAGGTTCCGGTGGTGTCGCCTGCGCTCGACCACCGGCTGCTGTAGCTGGCATGGCTCCGCCATGAAGACTACTTAGGGCCTTTCTTTCATAGAGGGTAGCTGGAGGTTTCTAGGTCCAGGCTTTAACTTGCCGGAAGAGATTTTAATGGCATCGTTGGTGCCATGCTGACGCTCGATCATAGTCCGGTGCAATCCGATCGTGAAATCCTCGGTGGCACACTCGTTTTCCGTGGGACTCGGGTGCCGGCGCAGACGTTGTTCGATTACCTCGACGGGGGAGACTCCATCGAGATGTTTCTCGAAGATTTCCCGACAGTGGCCCAGGCGGACGCTCTCGAATTTTTGCATCTAGCTCGTGAAGAAAATTATTCTCGATGAGAACATTCCGCATGCGCTGCGGGGTGCTTTGGCGGGTCTTCGGTAACGACGGTGCAGAAGGAGGGTTGGGGCGGCATCAAGAATGGAGAGCTCATGCAGCGGATCGAAGGGAGATTCGATGTCTTCATCACCTCGGATAAAAATCTGCGGTATCAGCAGAATCTTCTCCAGCGGCAGATAGCCATTATAGAACTGCCGTTCAACGCACGGCGTCTCGTGATGCCGCTGGTGGGAAAAATTCTGTCGGCAATCGAAACCATTCAACCGAATGGTTATGTGGCGATAGAATTCTAACTCAACTCCCGCGGATCATTTCTTTCATCCTCGCGAAGCTGAGTTTGGCGGCTTCCTAGGTGATGTTAGCGCATCCGCTTGGCCCAATAACCAGGGCGCTTGTGGCTGTGAGCAATGGCCCAGAGGATGATCTCTTCTCCGCGGATCGAGTAGGCGATGTGATACGGGAATACTTTGAGGTTTACCCGCCGATAGTTGCCGGGGCGAGTCTTGGGATCAGTGAATGGAGGCGTATCCACTCGATATGTTGATCCACTTCTTTCCATAGCCGCTCTCCCAAGCCTGCCTGTTCCTGTTCGTAGTATTCGACGGCCTCCAGTAGTTCCTCGGAGCGGGCCGGAGGATTCTGATGATCATCGAGCGAAACGCTCGCGCAGTTTGGTCTGAAGGTCGGCGTAGTTGTCGGCAGCCAGCTCGCCAGCGTCGAAGGCTACGATCCGGGATTTGATTTCTTCATCCCATGCGGCGTCCACATCGGTGTCTTCGGAGTTATCCAAATCCAAAAGAAAACCAGCCAGCGCGAGTCTTTGATGCCGGGGCAGTTGCACGGCATGGATCGTGATGTCTGTGATGAGGTTCGACATGGAGCAGACAATACTGATGATTGTTATCGAAGTCGAGTGCGCGAAGGCTCAGCCGTTGCGGATCATTTCTTTCATGCGGGCGAAGCTGAGCTTGGCAGCTTCTTCGGTGACGGGTTTGGTCATGAGCGTGTGGTAGTTGGTGACTTCGAGGTCGTCGGGGGCGAGTTCTTTGATGAATTCGCTGGGGGTGCAACTGCTGGCGCTGCCGTATTTTAACCGATTCGCGCAGTGGGTGATGGTGAGGGTTTTCCGCGCGCGGGTGATGCCGACGTAGAGCAGGCGGCGCTCCTCGTCGAGGGTGCCTTCGAGTTTGGAGCGCGAGTGGGGGATGATGCCGTCTTCGAGGCCGACGAGGTGAACGTGGCCAAACTCGAGCCCCTTGGCAGCGTGCAGGGTGATGAGGGTGACGCCTTTCTGGTTGTCGTCCTGGTCCTCTTCTTCGCGCTTTTGGTCGAGGGTGAGTTCGTCGAGGAAACCTTGCAGGCCGTTGTTGTCGGAGGAGCAGTTTTGGTATTCGCCTAGGGCGTTGAGGAGTTCGTGGACGGAGCTTTCGCGCTGGAGGAGTTCGCCGGGGGTTTTGCAAGAGCGCTTGAGGTCGTCGAGGTAGCCGGTCTCCTCGATGAGGGCTTTGACGATGGTCGCGTAGTCGGCGCGCGGCTCGAGGATGCGAGTTTCATACCGATCAAGAAGGGAGGCGAAACTACGGATGGCACCGGCGGTTTTCTGGGAGAAGTTGGCGAGGAAGGCGTCGCTGCGAAGGGTCTCGAAGATGTTGCATTTATCGACGATGCTTTGCTCGAGGGCGCGCTCGGTGGTGGCGGAGCTGATGCCGCGCGCGGGGGTGTTGACGATGCGGAGGAGCGAAACGTCGTCGCTGGGGTTCATGATCGCGCTGAGGTAGGCGAGGATGTCCTTCACTTCGCGGCGGTCGTAGAAACTTTTGCCGCCGATGAGCCGGTAGGGAATCTTTAAGCGGCGGAAGTTTTCCTCGAGCAGACGCGACTGGGCGTTCATGCGGTAGAGAACGGCAAATTCCTCCCACGGCGCGAGGGTTTCCATCTGGAGGCGCTGGATTTCCTCGACAACGAACTGGCTCTCAACGCGGTCGTCGGGCATCTGAATGAGGCGGACTTTGTCGCCGGGGCCGTTGTCGCTCCAGAGGGATTTGGGGCGGCGACGCGGGTTGTTTTTGATGAGGCTGTTGGCCGTGTTGAGGATGGCGTTGGTCGAGCGGTAATTTTGCTCGAGCTTGACGATGTGCGGATTGGGAAAATGGTGCTCGAACTCAAGGATGTTCGACACCTCGGCACCGCGCCAGCCGTAGATGGATTGATCGTCGTCGCCGACGACGCAGACGTTGGGTGGAGCGCCTGCGAGGAGGCGAACCAAGTCGAGTTGCAGTCGATTGGTGTCCTGAAATTCGTCCACCATAAGGTAGCGAAACTTCCCGCGCCAGAGATCGCGCACATCGTCGTGTTCATTGAGAAGCTGAACGGCGAGCATGAGGAGATCGTCAAAATCGACGGCGTTGAGATGTTTCAAGTCGGCCTGATATTGACGATAGATCGCGCCGATGAGGGTTTCGTCGTCTTCGGGGGGACGCCAGCCGTTGTTTTTGGCTTTGGAAATGAGCGCCTTGGCCGCGCCGGGTTCCATGTTTTCGTCGCTGGCGGAGACGCGGTTGATGATTTTTTTGATGAGCCCGAGCTGGTCGCCCTCGCTGTAGATGGAGAAAGTGTTTTTGTAGCCGAGTTTCTCGATGGAAACGCGGAGGATGCGCAGGCAGAGCGAGTGAAATGTAGAGATGTTCAGCCCCTTGGCGTCATCCACCATGCCCTTGATGCGCTCCTTCATTTCGTTGGCGGCCTTGTTGGTGAAAGTGACGGCGAGAATCTGCGAATTCGGCACGCCTTTGGACAAGAGAACGGCGATCCGGGCGGTGATGACGCGCGTTTTTCCGGTCCCTGCGCCGGCCAGAATGAGGAGCGGTCCTTCAGTCGATTGGGCGGCTTCGAGCTGCTCGGGGTTGAGATCAAAAAGGCGGAAACGGCTCATGTGCGGGCCGAAGGTGGGCGGCATTGCGCTGGCTGGCAAGTTTGCGAGGAGGAAAAGTTGAGGAACCGCGAGGGGTCTGTCATCGTGTGGGCTGTGATCCGGTGCATTTTCTTTCTCATTGTCGTGCTGCTTGTTCCCATGGCCGGGGTGCAGGCGAAACCAGCGCCCGGTCCCGATCCGAAGATACAGCGTCTCTTCGACATCGAGATGCGCAAGGCGGCAGCTGCGTTCGACAAAAAAGATTTCGCCGGGACCCGCCAGCATGTGGACGCGGCGGAGGCGTTGCTGCCCGACCAGGCGGCGACGCTCAATCTGCGCGGCGCGCTGCTTTACAAGGAGAAGAAATACGACGAGGCGCTGGTAATGTTTCGTGCCCTGATCGAGCGCGAGACGAATTCGTATCCGGGTTACTTCAATATCGCCGAGGTGTTACTGGCGCAGAAGAAATACGACGAGGCGCTGGCCGGGTTTGAGCGCATTGTGGAGGCGCGTCCGGCGGATGAGACGTGTCAGTTTCGGATCGTGCTGATTCTCGCCTTGGAAAAGAAATTCGACGAGGCCCGCCTGCGCGCCAGGAAGCTCCCGAACCCGGGTCAGACGGCGGCGTATTATTTTGCGAATGCCGCCATCGAGTTTGTCGCAGGCGATCGCGCCAAGGGTCAAAGCTGGCTCAAACAGAGCGAGACATTTTTCCCACCGGAAACCTCCACCAGTCTGCGTGAGGTGCTGGTCGAGCAAGGCCTGATCCAGCAATAAACGGGCACCGTTTTTACGGTGGAATCTGACTCAGCGCATCGATATGCTGGGCGACAATCATCGTATGAAATCAACCCCCTTTTTCCTCAAGCTGGCACTGCTCGGTGCGCTTTTCCTTTCCGTGGGCACCCCGGCCACTCTACGGGCGCAAGACCAGGCCGCTGACCTGGCGGCGGCGAACCAGGCGATCAACGATGGAAACTACACCGACGCCGCGGCCAAGTTCGGGAAATTCGTCAAGGACTACCCGACTTCCACCGTGATTCCGGACGCGCAATTGAAGCTGGCCTATAGCGATATGGTGATCAGCAAATTCGACGAGGCGATCATCGAATACAAAAAACTCCTCATTCCACCGGCGACTCCGGAGATTATCGAACTCGCCTCTGGTTTGATCCCACAGGCTATCTCTGGAAAAGCCTTCGCATTGCCTGAAGGCGACGCCAAGCGTCCAGCACTCTTCAAAGACGCGATCAAATCGTACACCGATTTCCTCGCCAAATATCCCCAGAGCGATCTGGTCGAGAGCAACCGCTACACTCTTGCGCTGTGTTATTACCAGATCCAGCAATACGATCTCGCCATCGACAATCTGCGGAAGAATCTCGCTGAATTTGCCCAGAGCGAATCCATCCAAGACAGTCAGTATCTGCTGGCGCTGATGCTTGCGTCGAAGGCGAATCTGACCCTCAATAAAGATCGCAACGCGACGGCGGCGGCCTTTCCGCTTTACGACGAGGCCCAAAAATTTCTCCAGGACATCATTGCCAAACGCACCGATCTGCCGCTGATCAGCGACACGCAATTCCAGCTCGGCGAGGTGCTTTTTAACCGCGCCGTCTTCACCGCCGGACCGGATCGTCCCAAATTACTAAAGGATGCGCTCGCCGCCTATCGCAGCGTGGAGGCGAGCGACGTGGTGGCCCGGGAGCAGCAAGGGAAAATCGACGCGTTGAAAAGCCGCACGACCGCTGTGCTCGCCACGAAAAACCTCAAAGCCGTGCAAAAGCTCCAGAGCCTGATCGGACGAGAGACCTCCAAACTCGAAGCTCTCAAAAACAAGGTCAGCCAGCGCGTTGCCTCGCATCTGAAGATGGCGCAAATCTTCTATCAGCTCAGCACGCCCACCCAGTCGCGTTACGATGAGACTCGTGTGCTGCTGAGCTACCTCGAGCCGTTTGTCGTCACGGATCAGGACAAAAAAACCGTCCTTTATTTCAAGACCATGACCTACGTCCTCCAAGGCAACATCGCTAAAGCCGTCGCCGGTTACGATCAATTTCAGAGTCAGTATAAGGGCGACCCAATGGCAGAAAATCTCCCGCTCGCAATCGGGGCGATGTTCACTGCCGGTTCTCCCGGAACGCCGCCGAATCCCGTGAAGGCGCTGGAATATTTTCAGCAGCAGTCCCAGCTTTATCCGAAGAGCGAGGGCACGGCGGCGGCGCTTTCCGAGCAGGCGCGCGCTCTCTCGCAACTCCAGCGTTTCGACGAGGCAATTAAATCCTACCAGACATTTCTCGCCTCGAAGCCGGAGAAATCCCAGGCCGCCCGCGCCACCGCAGGGCTGGCTGAAGTCTATCGCAACACGGGCAAACTCGACGAGGCCGACCAGCTTTACGCGACAATCCAGAAAGATTTCGCCGATCAAGTTTCGCTCGTGAAAGAGGCCAGCTTCTGGCGCGGTTTCATACTCGTGCAGCAGCAGAAATTCCCCGAGGCGATGAAGGCACTGGCGACTTTCGTGGCGGTGAATCCCGATGATTCGAACCTCACTCCCAACGCCTACTTCACCTATGGCCAGGCCCAACGCGGCTCCGGTGCGGCCGACACCGCCATCCAGACCTTCAAGACTTTGGTGGCCAAATTCCCGAAATCGGACGCGGCGACCTTTACCTTTTTCCAGCGGTTCGACATGGCCAAGGAAAAGAACGACGTGCCCGCTATGGACGCTGCGATGCATGAATTCATCGAGGCCTATCCGAAGGACAGCAAGCTCTTCAACGCCTACGCCAACCTCGCCCAGAACCGCATCGCCGAGGGTAAAATCCCAGACGCGATCAACCTTTACTACGATTTCATCGACAAAAACATCGACAGCCCGCTCGTTCCGAACGTCCTCATGCAGACCAGCGCGCAATGGGCTGGCATCGCAGACACCCTCGGACGTTACGCGGGATTGACCGAGGCCGACCGCGCCACCTGGAAGCAATCCCTCGAAAAAAGCATCGGGGATGCCCAGCGCGTCATCGAAAAATATCCCGACAGCCCGGAGGTCGCCAACGCTGCGCGCTCCATCCTCAACTCGCAGAAGCAATTCGTCGCCGCCAACCTCAAAAAGAATCCCGATATAGAGACCTATTTCACCGAGTTTGCGGGTAGATTCGCCGCCGCCCCGAAGACCAAGAGCAAGATTCTTTTCACCCTCGCCTCCTTCATTTACGAGCGCGACCCGGCCAAGGCGCTCGCCCAGATGAACGTGGCCTACGACGCGTCGCTCGTTTATGCCGCGGGCGACTTGGACCTTTATGGCACCGCCTTGCTCGGCCAGAAAAAGATCGACGAAGCCGCCGCCATTTACCTGAAACTCGCCAACGATTACCCGAATCCTCCCGGCTCTGACCCGAAGCAGGCTCCGCTGGTGGTCCAGGAGGCCCAGGCCACCGCGCTCTTCGGCCAGGGCCAGGTCTTGCAGGCGAAGGGCGACTCTGCTGCCGCCGCGCAGAATTTTGCCAAACTCAAGTCACTCTATCCCTGGTCCACGAAAATCTTTGAAGCGGATCTCGGTATCGCCACCGGTTTCTACACCCAGAAAAAATACGACGACGCCATCAAACTTGTCGAGGGCATCGTGCGCGCCCAGACCGCCTCGAACGATCTTCGCGCCAAAGCGATGGTACTCGGTGGAAAAATTCGCCGGGACACCGGCGACCTTGCCTCCGCCATCGATTTCTTCATCAAGACCGACTACTTTTACGGCGGCGTTCCGACTGTGGCCGCGGAGGGTCTTTTCCTCGGAGCGCAAAGTCTCGAGGCTCAATCCGCCGCCGCAAAAGACCCGAAAACCAAAGCCGACGCCGCCGCCAAAGCCAAAAAATACTATGGCGACCTCCGGCAAAAATACCCCGACAGCCCCTTCGCCGCCCAAGCCAGGGGAAAATAGTCTGTGGTCGAGAGCCGCCTTTCTTCCAGCTTCCACCTTTGGAAAAAAGCGCCGCAGTCCCGGGAGCGCCCGCGTCTCGCATGCCGTCTTTGGTGTCCCGCCGAAAACATTCCCTGCCCATGCGAAAACCTCTGCAAGAAAGTGCGCCCCCCATTCATCTTTCCCCATGACTCGTTCTGAACGCGCTGCCGCCCTCGTCGAGCGGCTTCCGCAGGTTTATCCCGAGGCGCATTGCGAGCTGCATTTCTCCAATCCTCTGGAACTCCTTGTCGCCACCATCCTCTCGGCACAATGCACCGATGTGCAGGTGAATAAAATCACTCCCGCCCTCTTCGCCGCGTTTCCCTCCGCTGCCGATTACGCCGCCTCCAATCCAGTGGAACTCGAATCCTATGTCCAATCCACCGGCTTCTTTCGCAACAAAGCCAAAAACATCCGCTTGGCGGCGCAGGACATCGTCGAGAAATTTGGTGGCGAGGTCCCCCGAACTTTGGGCGAACTCATCACGCTGGCCGGAGTCGGACGCAAAACCGCCAACGTCGTCCTCGGCAACGCCTTCGGACTCGAAGAAGGCATCGTCGTCGATACGCATGTCACCCGACTCAGTTTACGTTTGCATCTGACTCGAATGAAAACCGCCGAAAAGATCGAAGTCGATCTCGCGCGACTCATCCCACGCGGAAAATGGACGCTTTTTCCGCATTGGCTGATCTGGCACGGACGCCGCCGCTGCACCGCCCGCCGCCCCCAATGCAGCGTCTGCGAACTCGCCGACCTCTGCCCCAGTGCCGGAAAAATCCTCGGCGCCACCTAAAAAAAAACCGCTCAGCGGGTATCTAAAAAGTCTCGAAAGCTGGTAGGGACATGCGGCCTCTCATGTCCGTCGTCCCGCCCAGACCAGACAAGCGAGCCGCTCGTCCCTCCCACCACAAAAAACAGACGCCGCGAAGTCTCCCTCGCGGCGTCTGTTTTTTTACGAAAGGCCCGCCGCCTTAGCCGCGCACCAGCACCGACACCGCCTGGCTCGGCACACCTACGGGCGTGTCTTTGATATAAGCGTGCCCACGGATTTCCCATTCCTCCGGCTGGCCCGGAGTCGCCAGAGTGAGATGCAGACTGGCCGGCGTCGCCATGAAACGACCCAGCTCCACCCAGGCTCCGCCGCCCGCTTTGCGTCCCTGGAACGCCATCGAATCGATATGCCCCGACGCCTTGCGAAACTTCACCGTCACCGTCGCCGACGACGCGCTCGTTGCCCCCGAGATCACGGCCTGATACGTCTCCCGGTTAAAACTGTCGCCCGTCATCTCCGTCCGCAACGTCGCGCCCTGCACCAGCGGATCGTAGCCGCTCGCATTCTTCACCGTCTGCACCCAGGCCGCGCGGCGCACCTCGATGCCTCCCGACACCGGCGTCGGCGGAGCTGGCATCACTGGCAGCGCAGGGACCGCCGGCGTCGGCATGCCATCGGCCGAATCCAGATACACATGGCCCCAGCCATTCATGCTCGTGGCATAGCTCTCGTAGGCTTGGGGAGCCGTGCGATAAATATAGATCGCCACCGCCGCATCCGCCTGGATCGCGGCCCGCACCGGTGCCGAGAGACCGAGCGCCAGCAACACCGCCTGCGCATCGGGGGATTGAATATTTTCCCACCAGAGAGCGCGGCCTTCATTGGTCAGTGGATAATAGGAATTGGGCATAATTGGGTTTTTTTCTAACGTTGCCGCCGACGTAAACGACAGAGCCCGCACAGACAAGTTACAAATTGGCGACAATATGGAGCTCCCCTTTCGCCTCCCGCGAAATGCCGCCCACCCAAGTCATCTCGCCCGCCAACAAACTGTCCCCAGCGTCCCACTTTCAGGAAAAATCCCGGAAATCTCTCCGAGATGCGCCTAACTTTTTGAAAAGTTAGCCAATTCTCCCCGAAAGGTGCCGACCCTTTCCCAAAAATCGCCGAACTTTTCCTCCATGGTGGCGACCAAAACTAAAAAATCCCCTAACTTTCTGAAGAAGTTCGCCACCCAACTGCCAAAGCTGGCGAATTTTCTCCGAAAGTGAGTCAATTCCGAAAAAAATTAGGCGCATCTCCGAGAGATTTCCGGGAGAAACCCCTTTCGTTAGCCAAATCCCAGCCAAATACGCCCATTCCCCGCCCAACTGTGCCCACATACGACTGCAACTCGACTGAAAAACCCGAAACGCTCGCCAGCGGACGAAGAAAGTTCCCCACCCGGAAACAAAACTTTGCCACCCCGCGCCCCTCTCCAATAACTGCACTGCCTAAACAGCGATGCAGCGAACGGCAGGGGTAAATTCCTCAGCGTGATATTTTTTGCGTCTCGGGGCGATTGCGGGCATGGTCTGCGGCGTGACTTTTCGCCTTTTGCTCCTCGGTTTGTTTTGTGTGTTCCAGAGTGCGTTGCAAGCCGCCTCACTTCCCTTCGACACTGTCTTCAAGGGTCAAAAAACCTTCGACCGGCTTGTGGCCCGGGCCGACGCGGAGCATTGGAACTCGCTTCCCATCGGGCTGCGCGCGGCCACGGTCGGACGCGCCCTTGTCGGCACGCCCTACAAAGGGTTTACCCTCGAGATCGACGATCACATCGAGGCACCGTCGGTGAATCTGACCGGACTCGACTGCTGGACGTTTTTCGAAGCGTCGCTCGCCTTTGCCCGGATGATTGCCGAGCCGCGTGCGAATTGGACTCCCCAGCGATTGCTGCATTATGTCGAGTTGGATCGATATCGGGGTGGTCAGTGCGACGGCACTTACCTCTCGCGCCTGCATTATTTGGAGGACTGGCTTTGGGATAACGACAAGCGCGGGCTCGTGCAGGATCTAACCCGCCGTCTGGGCGGGGTCCGCGTGATGAATATGGCCCGCGAAATGACCGTGGGCTGGAAGAGTTACCGCTATCTCTGCTGCAATCCCGAGTTGCGCACTGGCATCGCGCAGCACGAGGCCCGCATCGCCTCGACCCCGTTTTATCACATTCCGAAACACCAGATCGCTGGCATCGAGAAATACCTCCAGACCGGCGACATCATCGGTATCACCTCGCGCGATGGCCCCGGCGTCGGGACGTCGCATGTGGGGTTTGCCGTGCGTGATGATCGAGGTGTCGTTCACTTCATGCACGCCTCGGCGCCGAGAAATTATGGCCGCGTCGTGATTGATCAGCGCCTCTCCGATTACATCGCGCATTACACCACCGACACGGGGATTCTGGTGGCCCGACCGTTGCGCTAAATGATAACGCTCCTGCTGGCGCTGGCCTTGGGTGCGAGCTGGATTTATTTCTTGTGGCGCCACGGACTCCCGTTGCGCCGACTCCAGGAGGAGTTGAGTGCCATTCGGATGGGGAAAAAACGGGGCGTCACTGTCGATGGGGCGGGCGTTGTTCGTGAAATCGCGGAGGACATCACAGAACTTTTGGCCGAGAACGAGGTCTCGCGCCAGCGGGCGCAGGACGAGGGACTGAACCTCCGGACGATCCTCGAAAGCATGAGGGAGGGCGTCGTTCTTCTCGACAATCAGAAACGCATTCGACTGGCCAACCAGGCGATTTACCGGCTGCTGCCCGCGGGTTTATCGCCGATCAACCGCACTTTGCTCGAGCTGTTTCGGAATCACGTCTTGGAGCGCGCCATCGACACGAGCTTCACCACGCCCGAGCCGCAGACGACGGAATATGTGGTCGATGTGAGCGAAAATGGACGTGTCGTGGCGAAGACGTTGGAAGTCACCAGCATCGGAATTTCGGGGGGTCAGAGTGAAATCGTCGGGGCGCTGGCGGTTTTCCACGACCTGACGCGAGTGAAGGAACTCGAAGGGATGCGGAAAGATTTCGTGGCCAATGTCTCGCACGAATTGCGCACGCCGCTCTCGATCATCGGCGGCTACATCGAGACGCTGCTCGACGACGACTTCGAGGATGTGGAGTCGGGACGGAAGTTTTTGCGGATCATGCACAAGCACACCCAGCGGCTGCATTTGCTGGTGGAGGATTTACTAACGATCTCGATGCTGGAGTCGCAGCGGGTGGCGCTGGAATTTGGCGCAACGGAGATGCCGTCTCATCTCCATAAAATCGTCGAGCAACTCGAGCCCTCCCTGGCCGCGCGGAATCTCCAGGTGCAAATGGATTTTCCACCCGATTTTCCCACGCTCGAAGTGGACGCGCGACGCATCGACCAGGTGTTCTTTAACCTTCTGGATAACGCGATCAAGCACGGACGCGCCGGCGACGCGCCGATCCAGATCATCGGAAAGTGCCTGCCGGAGGGCGTCTCCATTTCCGTGCGCGACCACGGCCCCGGCATCGCTGCGAAGGATCAACCACACATCTTCGAGCGTTTCTACCGGGTGGACGAGGCTCGCTCGCGCGAAGTCGGCGGCACCGGGCTGGGGCTTTCCATTGTGAAACACGTCGTGCAAGCCCACGGTGGAACGGTCGAAGTCGCCAGCCGTAGGGGCGCGGGGGCGACGTTCGAGGTCATCCTACCGCTACGCCAGACGACTGAATCCGGTGCTCAGGGTGAAACCATTTGACTCATTCGCTCGGGCCACCTTTTGTTGGCTGCGGTGAATGTAATTCTTCTGTTTCTGCTCTTTCTGGGCACGGCTGCGATGCAGGTTTTCATTGGGGGAATGCGCCCGGTGTTCGCGATTCCGGCTTACCTGATCATCGCCGTGGCCGGGGTGAGTTCCATTTTTCTCATCCGGAAAAAACGTCCACTGCCGTCAGTGGTTTGCCTGCTTAGTTCGCTCCTTTTCTTCAGCTACATTCTCTGGCGCGCGTATCATTCGCCGGTCGAATATCTCTCACGTCCGGATCGTTACATGGTCCTCGCGTGCCTGGTCGTTTACTTGTCGTTCGCGCTCTACATCACCGATCCGAGGACACGGCTCTATCTTTTCTACGGGCTCTTTTTGCTCGCGCTGGGTCACATCGCCATCGGTGCGATCCAGTTTTCCAAGGGGGAAAATTTTCTGCCATTCGGTTATTTGCGCGCTGATTATGGGCGGCGGGCCAGCGGCTTCTACGTCTGCCCAAATCACTACGCTGGACTCCTGGAAATGCTCGTGATGATGGCTGTATCCATCGGTTGCTGGGCGCGGGTCGGGGTGAAAACCCGTATGGTCGTTCTCTATTTTGCTTTCATGGCGCTGGGCGGCCTGGCCATTTCCGGCAGTCGCGGCGGTTACCTGAGTGTCGCCGTGGCGTTTGCGGTGCTGGCGACTTTGAGCGTGATCGTGGTGCGCATAGCTCGCCCGGGGAAAACGCTTTTCATAGCCGCCGCCGTGGCGGGCTTCATCCTGATTGCGGGATTTGCCGGTGTAGGTCTGATGAAAAAAGACCTCCTTCTATCCAGCCGGATCAATGCTATTACCGATCCCCGCAACATGCGTCTGCAACTCTGGGAGGCCGCGCTCAGGCAGTATCACACCCAGCCAGCGACTGGGACCGGAGCCGGGACTTACCTTTATTTGGGCCGGACGTATCGCGATCCTTCCGTCCCCACCGACCCCGTCTGGGTGCACAACGATTACCTCCATCTCCTTGCAGAATACGGCTGGATCGGAGCTGCCGCCTGCGTCTTGTTTCTGGGCAGCCACCTCTGGCAGGGTGCTTGGGGCCTGCGGCAAATCATCAAAAAACGCCTCCTCGAAGGCACCGATATGAGTAGTAATGCGCTCGCGTTGAACATCGGCTCACTCGCAGCACTCGCCGCGATTCTGGCGCATTCGGTCGTCGATTTTAACGTCCACATTCCCGGCAACGCTCTCGTGCTCGCCGCGCTTTTCGGCATGCTTGCGAATCCGCCCACCTTCCGCCCGCGCAAGTCCGAACCCAACCCGTGGCCGACACTGCCATTTAAACTCCTCATCCCCGTTTGTGCCATCGCCATCGCCGTAGATGCCGCGCCGCATCTGCGGGGCGAATGGTTCTCCGAAAAAGCCCGCGTCGCCCTGCGCGAAAATCGTTATCTCGCCGCCCTGCGCGCCGCCCAGCTTGGTCTCGAAGTGGAGAAAACCAACCCCGACTTGCATTATTATCTGGGCGAATCGCGCCGGCTTCTGGGCAACTCTTTTACGAACGAGGCTGCTCGCGCCTCCATGAATGAGGCCGCGCGCAACGCCTTCCTGGATTCCATCCGGCTCTTCCCGCAGGACGAGAAAGTCTGGGTGAAACTTTCCCAGTCGCTCGACCTGCTCGGCCGCCACGAGGAAGCCTTCGCCAGTCTCGAAAAAGCCCGGGGGCTGGACCCGAATCTGTCTGCGCTAAACACTTATTACGCCGCCCATTTCCAGATTCAGGGTGACGACAAAAAGGCACTCGAATACTATCAGAAGGCGCAGGAAAGCGAACTGAATCGCCGGAGTCGCGCCGAGCTTTTGCGCCAGACTCAGCCCGACGGCGCCCGCTGATTTAGCGAAGGAAACGTGCGAGGTTCGCCGCTTCCCAGCGCTGGGCCCGGGCGTAATGACGGAACTTTTGCTCCTTCTGCCGAAACTCTGTCGTATGCACCAGCCGCCGCCCCGAGGGATAAACGATGTCGGGCACGACTGCGTGCAGCATTTCGTGATAAATGACGTATTCCAGAAACCACTCCGGCACAAAAGCAGCGTCCAGCAGCGGATGAATCCGGATCACGCGATCCGCCTCTTGGATGGTGCCATAGACGAAATAACTTACCGGACGCAGCTTTCGACGCCGTCCCCAAACAATGCGGTAGCCCGTGAGCCTGTGGCGAAAATGCCTGCCATTCAGGCGGTTAAAGATGGCGCGGAGATCAAAAAAACGCCCCGAGTGAGCCAGGGGAAGTTGGCGTTGCACCGGCAGCGAGATAGCGGCGATCTTGCGTTTGGCTTGTTTCTTCATGGCTTCTAACACAGCAAAAAACCACCTTCCACCAGAGTTGCAAATGCGAAAATAAGCCGTCTAACCGAAGACCTAACGTCGGGTGAATGATCCCTTACTCGTCCCAGTTTTCGAAAACGATCTGTCCGCCCACCCAGGTCTGGCGGATCTTGAAACCGGTTGAAAAGATGGCGAAGTCGGCCCGATAGCCCGCTTGCAGGCGTCCAATTTTCCGTTCGCGACGCAACGCCTTGGCCGGATTAAGCGTCGCCATTTGCACCGCTTTCACGAGTGGGACTTCGGCGAGTTCCACGAGATTGCGGAGACCGTCGATCATGCGGCAGGTGCTGCCCGCGATGGTGCTGCCGTCCGCCAGCATTCCGACGCCGTCCCTCACCAGGCACGCCGCCTCGCCCAGTCGATAGGCGACGCCCTCGGCCAGCCCGGCACCGGCGCAGGCGTCGGTGATCAAGCAGATGCCATGGGAGCCTTTCGCTCGGTAAAGCGCCCGCATTAAAGTGGGACTCACATGACGACCATCGGCGATCAATTCACAAAGAATCTCGGGCTCCGACAGGGCATATTCCAGCAGCCCGGCCTCGCGAAATGGACCGCGTTTGCGCATAGAGGACATGCAATTGAACGTATGTGTCACCTGCGACATGCCATGAATACGCGCCGCCTCTGCCTCCCCGGCCCAAGCATCCGAGTGTCCGCCGCTGGCAATGATTTCCAACTCGCCCAGCCGCTTGATCAAGGGCAGCGCGCCTGGCAGCTCGGGTGCCAGGGTCATCTGCGTGATAACGTCGCCATACGCGAGAATCCGATCCAACTCGCCTGCGTCCGTCGGCGGATGCAAAAGAGATGGATCGTGAGCGCCTGGCTGGTTGGGAGAAAAATATGGCCCCTCGATGTGAACCCCCAGCACCTGAGCTCCGGCATGAATGTTGGGAAAAGAGCGGGCCGCTTCCAGCACACGCAGGATATCCATTTCACCCGCCGAAACCGTGGTCAGCGCCAGACTGCTAGTACCACCACTGGCATGGAACTCCGCGATGGCCGCAAACGCCTCGGGTGTCGCCTCCATAGTGTCGCGATTCAGGGCTCCATGAACATGCAAGTCGACAAACCCTGGGCCGAGATAGTGACTTCTAACATCGATCGTCACCGGATCGGGAGGCGGTGTTCCCTGGCCCAGATCGAGAATCATTCCCTCGGGTGTGAAAGCGATCCAGCCCTGCGGAACCAGACGATCTGGCAGGACCAGAATGGCGTTGGCCAGAATCATGTTAGCACAGCTTCGTCTTGCGAGTGTTCCCAAGGGGCCGCCCAGCGCTTGTTAACCATCGCGTCTAGTGCGGCGGCTGTCTCCGCGAGTTTCTTGCTCAGGCCAGTGCCGCATCCCATCAGGATGCCCTCCCAGTGTACCTCGGCGACAAAAGCTTTTTCATGTTCCGGCCCCTGCTGCGAGATGATGCGATACTTCGGGCTCTGCGGCGAGATGGCCTGGAGAATTTCCTGGAGCTGGCCCTTGGGATTAATCTCGACCGGCTCGTTTAAAACCGGGGCCAGATCCTCCTCGGTGATGTCCAGAATGACTCGTCTAACCTCATCCAGATTGCTGTCTAAATAGATGGCTCCCAACAAAGCTTCGAAGGCGTCCGCGAGGATGGAGGCACGCTCGCGTCCGCCGCTCGATTCCTCGCCGCGGCCCATCATGAGATAGTTGCCTAACCCGATTTGCAATGCGTGAATCTTCAAGCCTTCACGAGAAACAATTCGCGAGC
Source organism: Chthoniobacterales bacterium (assembly GCA_038230215.1). Taxonomy (GTDB): domain Bacteria; phylum Verrucomicrobiota; class Verrucomicrobiia; order Chthoniobacterales; family DASVRZ01; genus DASVRZ01. The sequence goes on from JBBRNR010000006.1 coordinate 204,745, forward strand.
GCAGCTTGGTTAGCTGGCCCTCAGTGAACTCCGGAAAGCGGTCGTAAAGATGCTTTGTGATGACGAGTTGCAAGACGGCGTCGCCGAGAAATTCGAGACGCTGGTTGTCGAAATGCCGCATCTTAGTTTCGTGCCCGAGACTGGAATGCGTCAGTGCCTCGGCCAGCAGCAGGCTATTGCGAAATTTGTAACCGATGCGCTCTTCCAGGGGGTTCATAACAGTTATGAGGTGGGCACCAGGGCGTCCTGATAACCATACAAGTGGCGTTGCTTGATTAGCTCGGCGACGGGGGCCGGCACCATGGTTTCCCAGGTGACGTCCTGAGTGGCGATCTTCTTGAGCACATCGCGCGAAAAAATATCTAGGATCGACGTATCATAGCCGACGATGTTTTCGATATAACCATTTTCCAGAAGATGGAGATAGAGATTGGAAAGGTTGGAAGGAACCTGGAGGTTAGTCGCCTTGATCAGGACAGACTTCATAACCGCGTGATTCAAGTTAGAAGTGGTTGCATCTTTCAACTCCTCCCCGTGCATCCGAGTGTAGTAATCATAAGCGCTCTGGCGCATGGGATAGACGAAAAGTTTGACGGCGTTGCGGAAGAGACGGCCAAAAGATTCAAGGATGCCGCCCTCGAGCGACTCGTAGTATTTCTCGTTGAAAACTTCCAACAGATTGTTAATGCCCAGCGCGACGCCGATCATTTCCTTGGTGTAACGACGGAAGTAGGAGGTTAGCCGATAGTATTCCGAGTAATTGGAAATCAGGACGTTGTGGCCGAGGGCGGAGATGGCGTCCACTCGAGCTAGAAAATCCAGGTGGTCGAGTGATCCGAGTGACAAAAGATTGTGCATGGTGATCTCCATCAAGACCTCCACTTTGGCGTCTTTCACGGCGGGCTCCTGGATGAATTGGGCGAGGGCGCAATCCAGCATGTCCATGTTAACATTGGTGACCGGACGAAAGCTGCCGCGTTCGACTAAGATCGCTTTCTTGTAGAGCAGTTCGGAAGGTTGGATGACGTCGTGGTTGGGTCCGAAGAGCACAGCGTTAGTGAGCCCATGTTGCACTAACAAGAGTGACATCAGCCGGTTATCCACACTAACAAAGTCCGGTCCGCTGAAACGGATCATGTCCACTTCGATGCGCGCAGTGGAGAGGTTGTCGATGAGTGAGCGAATGAAGTTTTCCGGGTCGTCTTTGTAGTAGAAGCCGCCGTAGATGAGGTTGACACCCGCAATGCCAAGAGCTTGCTGCTGAAGAATATTCTCACGGTCCCACATTCTAATATGGATGTAGATGTCGCTGGGAGTCGCATGAGGCTGCCTTTGAAAACGGATTCCCATCCAACCGTGACATTCGTTAGTGCCGTGAAAATTTTTCGCCGAAACAGTGTCGGCGAAAACGAAAAATGTGGAGGTCGCGCCGCGTGACTCCTCCAGCCGTTCGAGGAGGAGCTGATACTCGTGATCCAGCATTAGCGTAAGCCGCTCACGCGAGACGTAACGCGCCGATTTCCCGTAGATGTCGTCGCTGAATTTCATGTCGTAGGCCGAGATCGATTTGGCGATCGTTCCCGCCGCGCCACCGGCCTGAAAGAAGTAGCGGGCGACTTCTTGGCCCGCGCCGATTTCCGCGAGCGTGCCATATTTTTCCAGATCCAGATTAATCTGGAGGGCCTTGCGGTTGGTGGTGAGCAATTCGTTGTTCATCTGGATGCCATTTAGCATGGCATTCACGAGGCGGCGTGAACAGGAATTTTCTAGGGTCGGAGCTGGTAAAGCTGCAAGCCGGGATGCAGGTTATAGACCATTCCGAGAGGCTCGCTCCAGCGCAGATCAGCATGGGACTTGAGGTCGTGATAGAAGCTGCGCCGCCGAAGAAAAGTGGCCTGCGACGCCGCGGTGCCAGCTTGGAGCGGATTGTCGAAGCGGCGGTATTCCACCTCTGCGACAGCTACCCAGGAGTAGCCGATTTTGCGGAGATCATCGAGCGTCCCGAGGTCAGCGACGTAATCGGCGGGAGGCGCACCAAGGGCATATTGACCCTGATAAAAACCGGGCAGCCGCGTCCAGAGGCTGGTGGCGACGCGGGCATTTTTGGAAAGATGCGCGGACATCCAGACAGCCAAGTCGGATCGGCTGTCGCGGCGAAAATCCCGGACCCAGCCTGCGAGCATGTAGACGGGGTGAAACGCGATCAGCGCGATGAGGGTGGCGTAGACGAAGGGTCGGATTTTTGGCGCGGTAAACTTCCCGACGATGTCCACCCCGCAAGCCGCGAGATAGATGGTGACGGCCATGATCGGCAGGACATAACGGTCAGAGATTTTGGGCGAGTAACTCATGAAAAACAAAATGATGAAAGACGCAAATCCGAGGACAAATTCGACGGAGAAAATCTCGCCCTGGCGCTGTGTCAGGACAAGTCCGAGCAGGGCCGCTGCCAGCAACGGCCAGCCGTGTTGGTAGAGTAGAATCTGCCAGTAATCGGAGTGAGGAAAATCGCCCGCGACTCCGTCGTGGCCGAGCACCAGCATTCCACTCTCTCGCTGAATGCCGCTGAATAATTCGGGAAAGTGGGCGAGCCATTGCCAGTTGATGGCGAGGATGGTTAGGACGGAGGTTAGGAGAAACAAAAGTGTGAGCGGAACTTGGCGTGTGCGATAGACCACGGCTGGAAGGATGCTGACGATAAGGAGAGCGCCCGGATATTTGGCAGAAGTGGCAATGCCAGCGGCCATGCCTAGGAAGAAAACGTGGCGCACGTCTGGCATGGTCAGGAAATAGTCGAGCGCCAGCAGGGTGAGTGCCAGTCCCATGAAGAGCGCAGGATCCTCTTTGCAGTAATGGCTTACCTCGAAAAGCAGCGGAAGAGTCAGCAGCAGGAAACCAGTTAGGAGCGCTGCCAGTATACCTTTTCTACGCCAGGCGAATTGCACAAAACAGATAACTCCCAATGACGAGAAAAGCGCCGACAGCGTGCGGCCAACCATGGTGATCGACTGTGCATCGCGCAGATGGTTAGTGAGATGTCCCAGCAAGCTCGTCGCGTTTAGCATCAGCATCGGATGCCAGTAGTTGCGATAGCCTTGAAGGATTTGCAGCGCCTTACTCTCCTCGTCGCTATGATAGAAGTAAGGGAAATGGTTGGCCCAGGTGTAAGCTAGAAAAGCCGCCAAAAAGAACAAGGCGAGTACCATTACATTCTGGAAAGGCTCTATCTTCAGACGCATGAGTTAAGACACTAGCGTTCGCCGAGCACGAAGAGAACGTACGTTACATTGCCGCCGATTTTGGTTGTCTGCGGCCAGTCGGATTCGTCGGCGCGTCTGGCGATGAGATAATTTTTGGAAGTGGATATAACTTCCGATTTTGATTGGATCGTGTGGAGGCTCAATCCATGCGGCGCGTAAAAGAGAAAACTACTGGCGGCGGGCAATTCGTCCTCCAGAAAAATTCGGGACGACGGCATGTAACCGACCTCCACTTTTTTTCCGAAATCCTTCATCGTGCGCTGCCAATCATAGCGCGCCTTCGCGTCCAGCAAATTGAAGGCGAGGGGAATGGTGGACGCGGCGATGGTTAAGAGCGCGGCCCGGCTGTGCCGGTGGAAAAGCGCGACTATGGCGGAGATGCAGAAGACAATGATCACACCCAGCGAAAGCCACCAGATCGGCTGTAGAAGATTGAGCCATTCCCGGCCCGCGACGCGTCCGCAAAAACGAAGGCCCGCGATGGCCAGTGCAATCAGCAGGCCGATTCCTAACATGCGAATGCGACTACTGGTGCGCTCCCAGATGATGCTGCCGAGCAGGGCAAAAATGGGGGCGAGACATGCGTTGCTGGCGGGCCATTCACCCGTTTGAGTAAAGAGCAGCGCCCAGATTGTTCCAAGAACGAACAAGCACCAGAGCACCGCCTCGGACGGCGTGAGTTCCCTCAGTCGGAGCACCTTGCGAATGCGGCAGAAAAACGGGGGGAGCATTATGATGGACCACGGGAAAAGCATCCAAAATTTTTTGCCCGCATTGGCCGGAGCCCAGGCTGGAAATGCGATCCGATGGCTGCGAAAAAAGAAGATCAGCACCCCGATAAAAAGCAAGTTGCAGGCGATCCACCATGGCGATCTAAGTCGAATGCGTGCCTCGCGAAAAAACGCAAACGGTGACCAGACGCTCGCGATACTTAGGATGGCTGCCGCGGGCTGGCCTAATGTTAGCAGGCCGCCCACGGCACACCAGTAGAGCAGGTGCCACTGCGGACGGCTTTTTTGTTCCAGCATCCGTACGGCAGCGTAGAAGGAAAGCATGAGCCAGAGGGCGGCCAGCGCTGCCCCGCCTCCGTCGCGCCCGAAAAGAATCGTCCCGCTCATGGTGGCAGAGATGATGCCCGAGGAAAGCCCGCGCCAGAAGCCGCCGATGCGTTCTGCGATTAAAAAAACCAGTGCGACGACCAGCAGATTAGCGACGGCAAAGGGCAGACGAGCAGCGAGTTCGTTGACATTGAAAATCTGGAAACTTTGCGCCGTGATCCATTGCACCGGCCCCGGATGAATCGGCTGATGCCACAACTGGCTGATCTCTGCGGCGTTCAATCCGAGGGCGAGTTCGCGGGCTATGGAGGCATTCATGCCGTCGTTGCCGTTGTTGATAGGGCCCCAGCCGCTGGTGGCGACGTGGAGGAGAGCGGCGAGCGCTAACATGAAAAAAATCATCAGCCGCCGCTGCGGTGGCAGGGCAAGGGGACCCGCGGTGATCACTTGGGGATCGAGCGTGACGACCGTGGGGTGGCTCATGGAAAAAAAATCAACGAAGATGGGCGTATTTTTCCAGCCACGCGAGCGGCATTCGGAGAATTTTCGCATCGGGCATGGTGATTAGGGCCAGCATCTGGCGGCAGGTGACGATCAGTTTTTCGTCACCCAGCCGCACGATTTTGAAGCTGCACCAAAAGCGGCTGCGCTCCATTTTTTCGAGAACGCCGCGGACTTCAAGTTTGTCGCCGAGCACGGCTGGCGAGCGGTAGTCGATCTCGGTGCGGACGACTACGGGAAATTCCTTCGACTCCGACATTTCCCGCAGGCTCATACCCATTTTCTCGGCAAGATGCGTGCGGGCCGTTTCGATGAAGCGGAGGTAGGCGATATTGTGGACCACGGCGGCGCAATCCGTATCGAAAAACATTACCTCGACGGGAGTCGTAATGCTGGGTGTCAGGCGGTTTGTATCGAGTGGCTGGCTCACGCGCACAATCTGAATCCGGGATTCGTGTCTGGCAATCTTTGTTCCGGCTTGTCGGTCGGCTCGGGTCGTTTATGCTCGGGAAAATGTCCTCGCTGGCTGTCATTATTCCTCTCTTCAATCATGCCGCTTACATCGGAGTTGCATTGGAATCAGTCCAGGCGCAAACGCAGCTGGCGCAACGCGTAATTGTGATCGATGACGGCTCGACGGATGACTCGTTTGCGGTCGCGCAGGCGTTGGCGCGACCCGGCACGGAAGTTCTCCGCCAGGAAAATCGCGGCGCGCATGCGACGCTGAATCGAGGTGTCGAAATGGCTGCCGACTGCGAGCTGGTGGCGGTTTTGAACTCCGACGATCTCTGGCATCCGGAGCGGCTGGCGCATTGCCGAAAGGCGCTCGATGAGCGACCGGAGTGGCAGGCGGTTTGCACCGGATTGCATTTAATCGATCCGCTGGGCGGGCGCCTACTGGACGATGCTCCGAAAATGCGGCGTCATCTCAAAGTCTGGAGTCTCGTGGAAAAGGAAAACGATCCGTTGCTTTCACTAGCCATTTCCAACTTCGCAAAAACCACCAGCAACCTCGTCGCGCGTCGCTCGTTTCTCCTCAAACATCCGTTTGGCGACTACCGCTATGTACACGACTACCATTGCTTTCTGCAGGCAGCGCTGGTGGGAAAATTTGGCGTTATCGCGAGTGATCTGCTCGGATATCGCGTGCACGAGACGAACACGATTAAGGCCGATGGACGCCGAGCTGTCGTTTCCGAGACGGTCCAGATGCATCTCGATCTTCTAGCCAGCATGGCTTCCAAACTGGCTGCTTCCACGCCGCTTCGCCAACGTTTCAGGCTCTATCTGCAACGTCTTTTTGGCAACCACACCGACTTTCGCGGCGAGATATTTTTGCAAGTCATCGCCGAGGCCATTGCAAAAAATCCCGCGATCTTCACCGTCGCCGCCTTGGGCGATTTCGAGGAATTTGAAAGCAAATCCTCGCCCCTTCCGTCAGTCTGATCCGAGTTCCATTCTAATGGAAGTCGCGTCGCGTTTACGGAAAATTTACTGTGGCAGGCTCCGTCTCGAACGCGTGCATTTCCTCTTCTTCCTGGACTTCCTCCACCTCTCGGAAGCGTGACATGGCAAAGCCGAGCTCTGTGTTTAGACCGCGAACGACGTCAGGCGGGTTGTGCAATTCCACCAGCAAAACTCCGGTCGCGGTTTTGTGTCCCGGCGTGCGTCCATCGTAGATGTGGCGGATATGATAATGCGTGTCGCGCACCGGCAGCGCAGCGTAATCCTGCGCCACCTCCGGCGAAAACCGATCATCGATACAGACGACTTCTGTGCCCACATTCATAGTGCGAAACGTTTCCCCACGTTGTCAGAAATTTCAACTGCCACGCGGCATTTAGGCAAACAATAAAGCCGCGCCGAAGACGCCCGCGCTGTCGCCCAGAGCGGGCTTCAGAATCGGAGTTTCAAGAGTCGGGTTAAATACATATTGCAAGATGTTCTGGCGCATCTCATCGGTGTAAAGAAGATCGAGATTTCCCACGCCGCCGCCGATTACCACCGTGTCAGGATCGAGGATGTTGATGATCGCGCCGAGACCTTTCGCAAAGAAATGTTTCAGTCGTTCGATTGTGACGACAGCGTGCTTATCCTGGCCAGACTTGGCGAGACGAACGATCTCCGGTAGCTTGAGTTTTACATCGGCGATCTCAGCGTAATAACGTTGCAACCCGGTTCCAGAGATAACGGTCTCGACGCAGCCATTCTGCCCGCAATAACAAGGAGCGCCTCCGGGTTCAATGACGTTGTGACCCCACTCACCGCCGATACCGTGACGCCCTACGAGCGCACGTCCATTGACGATCACCCCGCCGCCTGCGCCGGTGCCGAGAATCATTCCGAAGACACAGGATGAACCCTTCGCCGCACCCAAAATCGCCTCGGCAAGTGCAAAACAATTCGCATCATTCGCCATCCGTACCGGAATCCCAAGTCGATCGAAAATATCGTCGCGCACCGCCCGCTGGTTGAGATAAAGCGTGTTTGAATTTTTCAGCAATCCCGTCTTTGGATCGATTACACCGGGTGTGCCAATGCCGATCCCGGCCGGAGTCAGACCGCTGTCCTCGCGCATCAGATTCACCAACTTTTCAATCTGCGAAAGGATGTGCTCGTAGCCTTCCCCGGCCTCGGTTGGAACACGGAGTCGACTGCTGTGTTCAGTGGAATCGAAGGAATGCAGAATGACTCCTTCGATTTTCGTACCTCCCAAGTCGATGCCCCAGAGCGGTGGCCTTATGCCCATAAATTGCGGTCGAGTGTGCGGTATTGGATCGCCTCGCTTAGGTGTTCTGTCGTGATCGATTCGCTCTCTGCGAGGTCTGCAATCGTGCGGGCTACTTTTAAAATCCGGTCATAGGCGCGGGCACTGAGATGCAGGCTGCTCATCGCCATTTTCAACAATTCGGTGGAGTCTTCGTTCAGCGTGCAATGCGTCTTAATCTGGCGGGAACTCATCCGCGCATTACACGTCGTGGAGCCGAGATAACGTTTTTGCTGGATCGCGCGCGCTGATTCGACTCTAACTCGAATGTCTGCCGACGGTTCCGCTGCTTCCTGGCTCGCCAGTTCCTTGAACTCCACGGCTGGCACTTCCACATGAATGTCGATGCGATCCAGCAGCGGCCCGGAAATGCGTTGGCGATACCGTTCGACTTGGCCCGGAGCACAGCGGCAGGAGCGTTTCGGATCGCCGAAATAGCCGCACGGACACGGATTCATCGCAGCGACCAGCATGAATTCCGCCGGAAAAGTCATCGTTCCGGCCGCGCGTGAAATAGAAACTTTTCCATCCTCCAGTGGCTGCCGCAAAACCTCCAGCGTAGAGCGTTTGAACTCCGGCAGCTCATCGAGAAACAGCACGCCATTGTGTGCCAGACTCACCTCGCCGGGAGTAATATTCGCCGAGCCGCCAAGCAGTCCCACGTCCGAAATAGTATGATGCGGCGAACGAAACGGGCGCGTCGCAACGAAGTTATGTTTCCCTTCCAGCAACCCGCAAATGCTGTGGATTTTCGTCGTCTCGATCGCCTCGTCCAAGGTGAGTGAAGGCATGATACTCACGATGCGTTTGCTCAGCATCGACTTGCCCGATCCCGGCGGTCCTAACATTAGCAAATTATGGCCGCCTGCCGTCGCTACCTCGATGGCGCGTTTCACCTGCTGCTGGCCTTTGACATCGGCGAAATCGTTTTCGTAAATCTCGTGATTCGCAAAGACCGTCGCCAGATCCTGACGCACCGGTTTCATCCCGGTGCCCTCTGTTAGAAACTCATGCAGCTGCCGCAAATTTTGCACGCCATAGACCTCGATATCCTCCACCACGGCGGCCTCCAACGCATTTATTTCCGGGACGAACAAGCGCCGTTTTCCCGCTCGTCGAGTCGCCAACGCAATCGGCAAAATTCCCTTCACCGAACGCACCGCGCCGGTCAGCGCCAGCTCGCCGACAAACGCGCAATCATCCAGATTCGGCGGTTCACCTTCACCGCCGCAAATCACGAGTCCGAGCGCAATTGGCAGATCAAAACTCGGGCCTTCTTTCTTAATATCGGCGGGCGCGAGATTGATCGTTGTGCGATTCCTTGGCCAATAAAATCCGCTGTTGGTGATCGCCGTCGTCACCCGGTCCTTGCTCTCCTTCACCGCCGTGTCTGGCAGGCCCACGATGACAATGATCGGATCGCCCGAGCGTGCCACATTTACCTCGATCTCGACCTCCATCGCTTCCACGCCTTGCACGGCAGCCGAATATATTTTTGCGAGCATCGGCGGAGTCTGGCAAAGTCGCCCTGCCCGCGCGAATGAAATCCAACTCGAATCTTAAAAAATGTCGACGCGCGATTTCCTAATCGTCGGAGCAGGAATTGCCGGCCAGCTTCTCGCCCGCGCTCTCGTGCAACGCGGCGAGCGCGTCACCCTCGCCTACGATCCAATGCTCAGCGGAGCCAGCCGCGTCGCCGCATGGATGATCAACCCCGTCACCGGCATCCGCTTCGTCCCGTCGTGGCAGGTGGACACTTTCCTGCCGAGTTCCATTGCACTCTACGAAGCGCTCGCGACCGACATTGGCCGCCCTGTCTGGCATCCGCTGCCCATTATTCGGCTCTTCCAGGGAGCTGACGAACTCCCGCGCTGGAACAAGAAACGCCTCCAGCCCGCCGTTCAGCGTTACGTCGCAAACGAATTCTCCGCCGCCCCAAATGTGATTGGAGTTACACACAGCTTAGGCGGGGTCGAATTCCACTCCGGTGGCTGGGCCGACCTGGCGCTCTGGCTTCAGCATCAGCTCGCGCATCCGCCCATCGGAATGGAAGTCGTATCTGGAAACATCACCCGCGCCACACTCTCCGACAGCCAGCTCACTTGGCGCGGGAACCGTTTTTCCAGAGTCATTTTCAGCACCGGTTTTACTGGCAGCCCCAGCGGCCACAGTCCCAAGCCCCTCCCATGGAAACCGGCTAAAGGCGAACTTCTTACCGTGCGCATTCCGGGACTCGACCTCCATTCGATTCTCCTGCGCGGTATCTTCGTCATTCCGCTTGGACTCGACCGTTATCGCGTTGGTGCCACTTACGAATGGGACGACCTCGCGCCGGAGTGCACTGAAACTGGAATCACTTTTCTGAGCCAAAAACTCGCTGCGCTCATCCCGCTGCCCTTCGAAATTTTGGATGTCCAGACCGCCATCCGCCCCATCCTGCGGGACGCTCGACCCGTCATTGGAATGGAGCCCGGCTCGCTCTTCGGTGTCTGCAACGGCTTTGGCTCCAAGGCCGCCCTGATGGCCCCGTGGGTCTGCCAACACTTCGCCGACCACCTCGTCCACGGCACCCCGCTGGACCCTGAGCTAAACCTTACCCGGCTCGGTTAAGACCAGACTGCTCCCAGAAAAAATGCCTCACGCAAAGGACGCAAGGTGCGAGTCTTCCACCTCCCCGAAAAATGCAGCTAAGAATGTTGTAACGAATCGGGTCGAGTGGCGGAGGATTTTTGCGCTCGCGCTGTTGAGGGAGAGGGAGGCGGCTGTATTATTTCGCCGGTGCACAGACCATCAGTTTCGTCGGAGCGATGGAGAATTCCACGGGGACATCGAAGTCCACTTCGCCATCGAGTTCCACCGGCACCTCTTCTTCGCTGGTGACGCGCAGCGACGGGGTCTGGAAATAGTCCACGTTGGGGAGTTTGCTGAGTCCGCCGAAAATGAGCGACTGGGTGTAGCGCACGATATCGAGGTAACCCAGATCGTGGAAAATGAGGACGTCGAGGAGTCCGTCGTCGATCGCCGCGTCGGTGAAAACATGGAAGGGGCCGCCATAGTAACGACCGTTGCCGATGAGCACGAAGCAGCCGTCGCGGGTCTGTCCGTCGGGCGTGTGAATCTCGAGTTTGGGCGGAATGCGCGCGGCGATTTGCGCCACGGAAACGACATAGCTGAGCGGCCCGAAGTTTTTGCGAAATTCCAGATCGGTCTCACGCACGACCTGGGCGTCGAGGCCCACGCCGGCGAGCTGGACGAAATAACGGTCGTTCCCCCGGGCGAGATCGATTTGCTGAATGTGGCCATCGGTAATGATGCGCCAGCACGCCGCGAGATCCTTCACAGGCAGACCCAACTCCGCCGCGAGCACGTTCATGGTTCCAACGGGCAAAATCCCGAGGTGAACGCCACTCTCGCCAAGTCCGTTGACGACTTCATTGATCGTCCCGTCGCCGCCCGCTGCGACCACGGTGCGATAGCCGGATTTTACCGCTTCCCGCGCGATGGCCTCCGCCTCGTCCGCAGAAGTGGTCAGTCGGATTTCAGCGCCGTCTGCGAGCTGCCTGATGCGATCAATAAAGCGTGCCGCCTTCTCGCCCTTGGCGGCGGGATTCATGATGATGAGGGTGTCTTCCATTCTACTTCACTTTTGTTGGGGCTCGTTTAGCTTCACGTCGTGAAAAAGCATTTCAGGGTGATTGTTGTTGGTCTGAGCCTGGGAGTGCTCCTCTTCGCAGCGTTCATCCTTGCCGTCAACCTCTACGTGCAGTCGATGGGCATTCAAAACCGCCTGCGCACCGCGCTCAGTCAGTCGGTCGGAATGCAAGTCGGCGTGTTTCGCACCACCTTTTCCCCGTGGGGCGGCTTCCGGCTGGATCAGATAAAAATCGCTTCCGACATTCCGCAGGCACGCTTCGATTTTCTGAAGGCCGAATGCCTTGAAGTGCGTTGTGAGTTTGTTCCATTGCTCCAGGGGCGCATCGTGATCCGGCGGATCGCGCTCGATGCACCGGATTTAGTTTTCCAAAAAAATGCCCGTGGCCAGTTCCGGCTCCCGCGCCATACGACTCCCATCGTGGCGGCGACGCCTGGGTTGGTGACTCCTTATCCAGAGATGCCGGAGGCGATGCACACGCCGGTTGTGAGCAAGTCGGCACCAGCTCCGTCCGCAGCGCCAGAGGTGGCCGCGGCGAAAGCTCCTTTGCCCGCCGCCGACATTCGCAAAATCCTCCTGCGCGACGGCACATTTCGTTTCCTCGCCCAGGATGGCAGCGAGGTGGTCCGCCTCGAAGCGGTGCGCTGCTCACTCAATGCCCGGCCCGGCCCGAACAACTTCGTCGGCGTATTGGAAATCAAAAAAATCGTACTTCTCAACCGCTGGGAAATCACCAATCTCGAAGCTGCAGTTACCGTGGAAAATCAAAAAATCCACATCCAAAAACTCGAGGCCGATATGGGCGGGGGACGACTGGAGGGCGGCGCGGATGCCGATCTCGCGGCCAGCGGGCAGCCTTATACTGCGCATTTCCGTCTGAGCAAAGGCGAACTCGGAAAGTTTTTCCCGGCGGATTCCGACTTGGCGCGGGAACTAATCGGGATGGTCCACGCACGGCTTGAGTATGAGGGATTTGCCACAGAGGAGGATAAAAACAAAGGTCACGCCGAATTGAAAATCTCGCACGCCAAGGTCATGCATTTCCCCCTTATCGAGATCATCAGCCAGTTGGTTCGTACAGAAGAATTTAAGAATTTGAATATCAAAAAAACCGAGATCAAAGCCGACATCACCGGCTCCCACATTCAGATCACACCGTCCTACCTGGAAAGCGATCATGTGAAAATCACCTGCTCCGGTCCGATCGACTCTCTGCAAAAACTCGATCTGAACGCGCAGCTTTTGCTGGATGAAAACCTCTTCAAAAAACTGCCCAGTGAGGCACGGGAAAACTTCGTCAAAAAAATCGACACCAATCAGCAGGCACTTGACTTCGTCATCAATGGCACGATCTCCGAGCCCAGCAGCAATTTCGTCAACCGTCTGATCGGCGATAAATTACAGAAGAAATTCAAGAACTTCCTTGGCACCTCCGAATCGCCCACGCCCAAGCCGACGCCGCGGAAATGAGAGTCGTCGCTGGCCTCGCGGGCGGCATTCCGCTGCAAATCCCCAAACACGATCTACGCCCAACGATGGACAAGGTGAAGGGCGCGATTTTTTCCAGTCTCGGCGAGGCAGTGGTTGGGGCGCGTGTGCTGGATTTGTTTGCCGGTTCGGGCGCGCTCGGCATTGAGGCCATGAGCCGTGGCGCGGCGCAAGCGATGCTGGTGGAGAGTCACGTCAGGGCACTCGATGCTATCGCCGCGAATTTGCGCAAGACGCAGCTTGCGGCCACGGTTTACCGCGAGGACGTCTTTCGTTTTTTGAAGCGAAACACAGCCGAGTTTGATTTGATTCTGGCCGACCCGCCGTATGCGAAAACGCCCGGCGCGGTTGATTTCGGCGAGATGCTTTTGCAATCGTCCGACTTGGCCAGAGCCCTCGGCCCCGAAGGCTTTTTCATCCTTGAACGCGCCCCGGCGCCATTTCTACAGACTACTCTTTTCCGTCTCATCCGGCAGAAAACTTACGGCGCAACCGAAGTCCTTTTGCTCGCACACTCGTGAAACGCGTACTTCCATTTGCGGTCGTTTTGCGACTGGCGATCTACCGGATTCTATTTCCAGTAGTCTTAGTTTTTCTGCTGCCGAGCATGATTCGGCGCATGGTGAAACGTGGAAATTTCCGCCGTAATCTTGGCCAGCGCTTCGGGTTTTTTACAGATGAGTTCCAATCGAATCTGCGCGGAAAAAAAACCGTCTGGCTGCAATCGATCTCCGTTGGCGAAACCCAGGTCGCGCTGAGACTCGCCCGCGAATGGATGCTGCGCGAGCCTGATTTGCAGATTGTGATTTCCGTCACCACTTCCACCGGATTCGACCTCGCCAACCGTGCGCCGGGGAAAAATTTCCACGTTATTTACAATCCGATCGATCTCGCCTGGATTGTGCGCCGCACTTTGAACGCGGTGCAACCCGCCTCACTCGTGCTCATCGAGGGAACGTGGCCCGTGCTGCTTGCGGAGACTTGGCGTCGCGGAATACCCGTCTCCCTGGTGGCCCGGCTTTCGCCGCGTTCAGCCCGGCGTTTCCGGCGTTTCCGAAGCTTTACCGGCCCGATCTTTGCCTTGCTCGACCGCGTTTTTGTTCAGGAGCCAGAGGAGAAAATCATTTGGGAAACTCTCGGTGCGCCACCCAGAGCGATTCACTGTTGCGGGGCGATCAAGTATGACGAGCCGCCCAAGCCGACAGTGCTGCGAGCGGAGTTCCAATCTATTCTGCTGAGTCTAGGTGTGACAGATTCGAGTTTCATTTTACTGGCCGGCAGCACCTTTCCCGGGGAAGAAGTCATTCTCGCCCGGACCTATCTGAAACTGCGCGAAACGTTTCCTGATTTATTTCTGATCCTCGTTCCGCGGCACGTTGAGCGCATGCCGGAGATTCTACTGGAACTCGCCTCGCTGCCGCTGGAAATTGCGCGACGCACTGAACCGAAAAAGGCCGATCTACTCCTCGTCGATACTACGGGGGAATTGCGAGACTGGTATGCCTTTGCAACCGTGGTCTTCATCGGAAAAAGTCTCACGTCCACTGGTGGCCAGAATCCTGTGGAACCCGCCTTGCTCGGTAAACCTGTGGTGTTCGGCCCCCACATGGAAAACTTCGCGCCGATTGTGCGCCAGTGGCTGGAAACGGACGCCGCGATTCAAGTCGCGGACGAATCCGACTTGGGGATTCAAGTCGAAAGGCTCCTAAAAAATCCAGAGCTTCGCAGCGCTCTAGCCCGCCAGGCGATTGCCGCAATCAGCGTTCACTTTGGAGCGACCGAACGCGTGGTCGATGAACTCACTAAACTAGCCGTCTAGCCTTTGAAATCGAGCGCGCCTTTTTTGATGGCGTAGATGTAGCCGACTAAAAGAATACCCACGAAACTGCTCATACTTACGAGGATGACACGGCCGTGGTCTTGGAGAAAGTCGCGGTAAACGACCGCCCACGGATACATGAATACGATCTCGATATCAAAAAGAATGAAGAGCATCGCCACGAGGTAAAATTTCACGCTGAACCGCGGTTGGGCACCGGTCTCGGCGATCATGCCGCACTCGTAAGCCGTCTCTTTGACATCATTTTTTTTCCCAACGCGCCCGATGAGAACGCTGAAAAGGAGCGCGCCGCCCGCAAAGCCGAGCGCGATCACGATCTGGACGAGAATCGGGAGATATTGAAGCATGGTGTTTGGTCTAAAGCAGCGTCGGGCGGGTGACAACGAAAAAAGCCACAGTCTCAGCCGTGGCGACGGGTCAGGCCGCGTGCAGCGGTAGTGCGAGACGCTTACGCTGGCTGAAAACCGCCAGACCGAGAATCAATCCGCCACCCAGCCAGGTGGAAGGCTCGGGCACGGCGGTTACATCAGCGTAAAGTTCGTAGCCGCCTGTGACGCTGGTAAATTTCGAGCCATAGAAAGTGCCGCCAATGTTAAACTGGATGTTAGTAAATGTAGTCGTGGTATTCGCCCCGGATATGGCGGAAAAGAAAATGTCATCACCGCCTATTGCAGTGCCCTTGGTGCCTTCCCAATTGTTAATGGTTAGCACTCCGGTATAACCGGACAGAGTGGTAGTGAGATCGCTGAAAGCCAGTACTTCGTTCCCCGAGGTGCTACCCAGCGTGATGGCGGCATTACCCGAAAGGGTGAGTGCTCCCAAAGTCGTGGCGCTGGCTCCTTCGGTCCCTTGGGAGAAACCGCCTGTGGAAAAATTGCCACCTGTCAAAGCGATGTCCGTACGGGTGGCATTCGAGGTGCCAGTCTGAAGCGCATTTATTTTACCGAGGAGTAAGGTGCCGACATTTACTGTGGTGGTGCCGGTGTAGGTGTTGGCTCCTCCTAACACTTGGGTGCCGGTGCCATTTTTAATCAGGCTAATCGCGCCGCTAATGATACCCGAGTTGGCCTGCGTGCCCGCACTGTAGATGTAGCTGTTGCTACCGCTGGTATTGATGGTGAGGGTGGCGGCAGTGGTGGAGGTGACGGTGTTCGTGGATGCCGTGGCGTTTGTGCCGGCGGTCGAAGTCAAACCTGCAATCGTCTGGTTGTTGCCGTTGAGATCGAGCGTGCCAAGGTTTGTGCTCGCGGCTTGGCCGAGGTTGACAACGGTGCCAGTAGGCATCCGGTCGTTGCCGTTGATGAGTTGAATGGTGCCGTTGTTTATGGCGGTGGCACCCGTATAGGTGCTCATGCCGCCGAGTTTCAACATCCCCGCACCTTGCTTCACGAGAATGCCCGTGCTGTTCGTCTTGTCTGCGATAACACCGTTGTAAGTGGTCACTCCATTACCACCGGAAATGCTGATCGAAGTGCCCGTTGTGGAGCCGACAAAGATATTTCGGGAGGTGGCAATCGTGGCTGTGGTGAGGGCCGATGTGACTCCTCCCGTGCTCATGCTCGCCATGGTCAGGCGTCCGCCGTCGAGCGTGATCGAAGTGGTATTACCAAACGAGCCGTCGCCGTTGAAAACGACTTCGCCGCCTGTCATGCTTACCGGCCCGTTAAAGGTGTTGCCCGTATTGCCGACGTAGATTTGCGCTCCGCCGTTACCCGCAAATGTAAGTCCCGCGCCTGTGCTACCGGAGATGAGACCTCGGAATTGTCTGCTACCGCTCGTCGTGCTGTTGGTGATTGTGCGCGTCGTGGAGCCCAACGCGATCGTTGTCGCGGCATCCCAGTTCGCATTGCCTGTTCCGGCGAGGGCGAAGTTGCCGCCAACAGTGATGGAGGTAGGTGCGAATGCCCTCGTTCCCGAGGACTGAAGCGTTCCGCCGTTGACCGTGAGAGCGCCGTTGCCGAGCGCCTTGTCGCCCGAGACAATCACCGTCCCGTTGTTCAGCGTGAAGCCGCCGTTCATATTCGTGGTAAAAGTGAGCGCGCCAAGGTCCAGCGTTCCGGCGCCATTCTTCGTGATGCCCGCCGCGCTGTTCGCCGTGACTGTTTGACTTTGCCACGTCAGCAAACTGCCCGTGCCGATGTCGAAGGTGCTGATTAGCGGATTGAGCGTTAGCGTGCCACCCGCAGTGATGGTAACTGCCGAGCCTGTAGTGCCAGAGGTGACGGATACATTGCCCACGGTCGAAGTGGCAAAGGTGAGCGTGGAGTTGGCAGAGAAAACCGCGTTGTTTCCGCTGGTCCATCCTGTTCCGCCTGTGGCGGTTGCCGAGCCAATGTTCCAATCAGAGGAAGTCCAAGTGTCCCCCGTCTTGCCATCTGTGCGCCAGTATTCATCGGCTGCGGATAAGTTGTTTGCAGCCACACTAACTAAAAGACTCGCGATCATGGCGGCTTTTATGGAAGTAAGGTGACTGTAACCTTTAGTTTTCAACGCGACTAAATGGTGGATTTTCTTGGCGGTTAGGTGTCATGTTACAAGAGGTTGTCCGCAGGGAGAGTATCAGGCAGGGTGGTGGTGGATCAATCAACAACCTCCTCTTATTGCTCACGATCAACATGCACGCTAACGCCAGACTCACCCCTCTCGCCCGTTCCCAAA
>JBBRNR010000007.1:0-170709 GCA_038230215.1 Chthoniobacterales bacterium
ATGGGAATAGCGTGCGCCGAAGTGGGTGCGCAAAACATTGCGCACGGCATCGAGCCATTTATTCATCTCGTCCTCTGCTGTGTGAAAGGTGGCATAGATTGCATTGCGCAGGCCGCGCAACGAAGTGTAGGTACCCTCACGAGCGATGAACCCATTGAGCGCTGCCGACAGTTCAGCCGCTGTTAGCTGTGTGATCTTCAGAGTGGCGGGAGAGAAGTAGTCAACCTCTGGAATCAATCAAAAAAGTCAGAAGCTGTAGTAACTGCCAGGGAGTTGGCGTCTTGTTCTGACCACAGGGAAACTTGCGGTCCGTTGGCTCATTGACCGGGGTCGAATCATAGAGGTGAATGACCGCAGTCGCGTGTGTCACAATAAAAGTTTGGACTATCTGCTGTAACCCATAGACAAATGCGCCATGTCGAAAATTGGGTTGGTTAACGACCGTCTTCAGAATCCGGCGAACCAACTATAGACTTATAGATTCCCAGATGGATCTTAATCAAAAATACATGTTAACTAAAATGAAAATAGAACCTTGTATAGAAGAAGTTTTACGTCGAGGTGCAGATGACTGGATGAGCGAATCGGAGGTGGCTTGTGTTGCAAAATTTACTGGAGGAGCAAATTCACAAGATGAAATCAGAGAATTATCTTTAGAAATTATTTCTTCTGTTGTCACAGGTGGTTTTATGGAAATTGGGGATATTAAAACTGGTACATTTACGACATGGCCAAATCTAGAAAATGATGCTTTCACCAAAATAAGTAGAGAATGGCGAGCATTGAAGAGATATCCTCAAGTTTCTGAAATATGCTGGCTAAAAAATACAGAAAAGGGTGATACGAGGGCCCAAAAGATCGCAAAGTAGAGGAAATAAGGGTCAGGCCGGCAAATTTTGATATCTTCCATTTATAAGACTATCCAGAACCTTTATCCCTCGTTACCAAGCTCATAATTACAGATATAAGCCGCGATTGATTCCCAAGAATGCACGTGATTATTTCGGATAAGCTCGGAGTCTATTGCCGCACATAAGACCTGAGTAGCATCCATAGATGCTCGAGAGGTAGCAAACTCGGTCGGCAATTTGTCTCCAGAGGTCACGCCAAAATGCTCACCGTAGTTCTGCACGAAAATATCGTCTGCAATACCAGAGCGATGAACAAATATGTGACGCATTTCTAGATAAGATAACGCAGTGCTTTTTGTAGTGTTGTCGATCGCAGAGTCCGTGTTAGCAAGGATGTTTTCTTGTGCTTCGCTCGCCCTCCATGCTCCGAAATACATCATTAACCATATGGGCTTCTATTGCTTCTTGGGTTCCAAGCTCCACAACTTGGCAACTGGCTTTTTGGCTATTTTCACGCAATTTGCGCATCTTTGACGAGAGAGGAGTGCCATTGGTCGCAAATTTGGGAGAAACGAACGAAAATTAGCCTTGGACGGATGGCATACCCCGTGGACGAATTTGCCAAGCAGACGGACTCCATCGAGGAGGAGACGAACGCAGTCGGACTGTGCGCCAACGAACTGGAGGTCAGGACGAACGAGCCAGAAGCCCGGACAGACTCGGCAAAATCAATCGCTGTCCATCGTTAGAGACGAGCGACGAAGTTGCGATCACCGTAAAGGTGGCTCACGCGGCCGACGTGCGGCCAGAATTTACTCTCGCGCGTGGCGGGCGTCGGATAGGCGGCGGATTCGCGGGAATACGGGCTATCCCATTTTTCGGAGAGTCAGCAAACGCCAGGTCGCCATGGCGTGGCTTCACGAGAAGCCAAAGTTTATTTTAGAAACTCACCACTGAATGACGGAGCTGGCCCAAGTCAATCCGCCGCCGAAGACGACTAGCAAAACGTAATCGCCTTCTTTGATGCGACCGGAGCGGTTGGCTTCGTCGAGGGCGATAGCGACGGCGGCGGCGGAGGTGTTGCCGTATTTGTCGAGGTTTACGAAGAAGCGGTCCATAGGGAGTTTCATCCGGTCGGCGATGGCCTCGATAATGCGGACGTTGGCCTGGTGCGGGATAACGCAGGCGATCTGGTCGCTGGTGATGCCCGCCTCGTCGAGCGCGGTGGTGGCGGCGCGGAGCATGGCGGTGACGGCTTGTTTGTAGGTCTCCTTGCCGTTCATCTTGATGGTGTTCAGATGGGCGTCGAAGTTTTCCGGCGTGACGGGACAGGCGGAGCCGCCGCCGGGCATGATGAGGATGTCGGAATAATTGCCATCGCTGCCCATGTCGGTGCTGAGGATGCCGTGGGTGCCCTCGCGAGATTGCAAAATGGCCGCGCCTGCGCCGTCGCCGAAGAGGACGCAGGTGTTGCGGTCGGTCCAATCGACGCACGAACTCAGTTTGTCCGCGCCAATGACGAGAATCGTCTCGTAGGTGTGGTTGCAGATAAATTGCTGGGCGACTTCGATGCCGTAGAGGAAGCCGGAACAGGCGGCGGAAAGGTCGAAGCAGGCGGCGATTTTCGCCCCGAGTTTCTTTTGCACCCAGCAAGCGGTCGCAGGGAAAAATGTGTCGGGCGTGACCGTGGCGACGATGATCATGTCGATCTCCTCAGCGGTGACTCCGGCCTGTTCCATGGCGCGCTGGGCGGCGGAAACGCACATGTCGCTGGTCTGCTCACCGTCTGCGGCGATGCGGCGCTCCTTGATGCCGGTGCGGCTGACGATCCATTCGTCGGAGGTCTCGACGAGTTTTTCGAGCTCGGCGTTGGTCAGGATTTTCTCGGGAACATAACTGCCGGTCCCAACGATGGAGACGGGCCTACGCGGTTGGATCGGACGGAGTTTCATCGGCAGGTGGAGTGGAAAAACGCGAATCATAGGCAGCGATCTGCTCGACGATGTGCGGATTCACTTTATGAGAGACAGATTCCACTGCAACTCGAATGGCATTTTTGATCGCGCGCGGACTGCTGGAGCCGTGGGCGATGATGACGATGCCGTTGACGCCGAGAAGGGGACTGCCGCCGTATTCGTCGGGGTCGATGCGTTTTTTTAACGCGCGGAAAGCGCCTTTCGCGAGATAAGCGCCTGCCATGCGGATGGGGCTTTTCACGAGTTCGTGCTTGAGCCACGACATGATGGCGACAGCGATGGATTCGCAGGTTTTCAGGACGACGTTGCCGACAAATCCGTCGCAGACAACGACTTCAACCGGGTCTTCAAAGAGATCGTGGCCCTCGACATTGCCGCGGAAATTGAGATTCGACTGCTTTAACAACGGAAAGACCTCCTTGGTGAATCCGGTGCCTTTCGTGTCCTCGCCACCGATCGACATGAGCCCGACGGAAGGGTTTTCGTAGCCGAGAACGTGCTTGGAATAAACCGAGCCCATGATGCCGTATTGGAGCAAATGCATTGGCTTCGGATCGGGGTTGGCCCCGGCGTCGATGATGAGAAAGAGGTTCTTCTCCGTCGGCATGACGGTGGCAATGCCCGGACGGTCCACGCCGGGTAGAGTGCGAAGTTTGATCTGGGCCGCCGTGACGACAGCTCCGGTGTGACCCGCTGAGACGAAGGCGTCGGCGTGGCCGGATTTCACGAGTTCCATTGCTCTGGCGAGGGAGGAATCTTTCTTTTTGCGCACGGCATCGAGTGCGGCATCGGTCATCAGGACAATTTCCGTCGTGTGCAAAAATTCGATGCGCGGGTCGGAGAATTTTTGTGATTCGAGTTCCAGTCGAATGGCGGCTTCATCGCCGACGAGGTAGAGTTTTTCGATTTCAGGAAACTCCCGAAGAGCCTCGATCGCTCCAGCAATTTCATTCTTGGGCGCAAAATCGCCGCCCATGGCGTCGAGGGCGATCTTCATGCGAGTCGCATTCTATTCTTCAACATAAACAAAACGAGATGCCAGTGAATCAATCACAGTGGCATCTCGCAAGTTTTGAAATTTCGATTTCTTTAGCCCTCGATGGTGAGGACTTGGCGACCGTTGTAATAGCCGCAGGAAGCGCAGGCGATGTGAGAGGGCTTCCGGCTGCCGCACTGGCCGCATTTGCCGAATTGAGGGGCATGCCACCGGTTGGCCGCACGGCGGGTGCGCAGGCGCATTTTCGAGGTTTTACGTTTTGGAACTCCCATGTTAACTCCTTGGTCTAATCTGTAATTGGTCTAAAGCGTCCCACGCCTTGGGAGCGTTGGACGGGATTGGTTCGTCTGTTAAATTTTTTCCCACCGCAACAAAACGAACGCCGGGGCAAATCGTCTCGCCATCCCAATCGCAATGCGGGTGGGTCGGAAGGGCCAGCAATATGTCCTCCCTCATGGCGGGCGTCAAGTCGATCATTTCGGGTCCGGTGAGTTCCATTTGCATGGCAAATTCATCGAAGCTGAACTTGCGGTCGAACTTCCGCAAACACCGTACGCACTCCATTTCCAAGTCCACAGAAATGCTGCCCGTGGCAAACAGTCCGCCCTCGGACAAGCCGATATCGATCGAGTAATGAACCGTCCCAAGTGGGCGAATGAGTTCGTCATTTATCTCGAGAATGTCGTGATCTTCGTCTCCCTCGAGGTGGAGACCTTCCGGCGGAATCTGGTTGAGATGCACTTTCATAATGGGGCTAATTTCTGGCAGAAATTGCGAAATGCCAGCCGGAATCCACAGTCCGGCTATTGGACTGGAACTGCGCTGAATTTTTTCCTCAACGCCTGCAGCACCACGGCGGGCACGAAGCTGGAGACATCGCCGCCGAGCCGGGCCACTTCCTTGACGATTCGCGAGCTGATGTAGGTGTAATCCTCCTTTGGGGTGAGGAAAATCGTCTCAAACGACGCTTCCAACTTGCGATTCATCAGAGCCATTTGGAACTCGAATTCAAAATCCGACACTGCCCGCAGTCCGCGAACGACAGCGACCGCTTTTTCTTCCCTTACCAGATTGACGAGCAATCCGTCGAAACGCACGACGCGCACATTTCCGAGGTGAATTGTGCAGTCGCGGATGAGTTCCGCCCGCTCTTCCATAGAAAACAGCGGGCCTTTTGAGCGATTGAAAGCCACAGCCACAATGATCTCGTCGAAAAGTTGTGCCGCGCGTTCCAGCACATCGAGGTGACCGAACGTCATTGGATCGAAACTCCCAGGATAAATCGCCTTGCGCACGACGCCGACTCTGCGCTTCCCAACGGCCCTCGGAAATAAAAAAATCTCTACTCGAGATATTTCGCAAGCGATTCGCGGAGCGCGGCGCGCGCCCGGAAAAGCAGACTTTTCACCCCTGGCACAGTCTGTTTCAGCACGACAGCCATTTCTTCGTAGGGCATTTCCTCGTAGCGCCGCAGGATGATCGCCAGCCTCTGCTGCTCGGGCAGTGCGTCGATAGCCGACTGGATCGCCGCCATTTTTTCCGTGTCGAGCAGTTCCGCGGACGGAGTCTTTTGCTGGCCGTCGCGCATCTCGTCATCCATTGCGTCGTGCAAATCTGTCCGCACGCGGCGGCGTGATTCATTAAAAACCAAATTCCGCACAATCGTGTAGAGCCAAGTCGTAAACTTCGCCGTCGGCTGGTAGCGCCCCGACGATTTCCAGACGCGGACAAAGACCTGCTGCGCCAGATCCTCTGCCTCGCGCTCCGAGCCGAGCATCCGCACTATCGTCCCGTAAACGCGGTTTTGATGACGCTCCACCAGCTCGCGCATGGCCGCCTCTTCGCCCGAGGCAATCAGGCGCATCAGAGCCAGATCGCGCTCATTTTCAATGTCGGGCAGGGCAGGGGAACTCACCAAGTCAAATGGTGTTCTGATCCTCGGCATCGCACAAGTCATTACCAAACTGCAACACCGCGAAGCCTGAAAGTTGCGTCCACATTCCACTGCCAATCGGATGACTTCTTGAATAAATCCCAGATTGTGAAAACTTTCACAAAGTCCATGCACCCCTCTCTCGACCGACTCCTTCCCGCCAATCTTCGGCCCATTTTTGCCAAAGTCGTCGAGGGCGTCCGCATCAGCGACCAGGACGCGCTCACACTCTACGGATCGAACGACCTCCAGGCCGTCGGCCTCATCGCTGACCACGTTCGCCGACAGAAGAATGGAAGTCGCGCCTCCTACATTCTCAACCGCTACATCAACTACTCGAACCTCTGCATTCTCTCGTGTCAGTTTTGCGCCTTCGCCGCCCGTAAACGCGATGCCCATGCTTTCGAGATGGCCATCCCCGAGGTCGTCGCCAAAACCCGTGAGGCCCTCGCCCAGGGCATCACCGAGATCCATATGGTTGGCGGCCTGCACCCCACTTTAAAGGGCGACTGGTATCTTGAATTACTGAGTTCGCTGCGTGCCTTGGACCCCGATTTGCATTTGAAAACCTTCACCGCCATCGAGATCCGACACCTCGCCCAGCGCGTTTTTAAGAAATCCATCCGCGAAACCTTGGAACTCCTCCGCGAGGCTGGTCTCGGCTCGCTCACCGGCGGCGGGGCGGAAATCTTCGACCCCGAGATTCGCGACCAGATTTGCCGCGGCAAAGAATCGGGTGCCGAATGGCTCGAAGTCCATCGCACCTGGCACGGAATGGGCGGCCGCAGCACTTCCACCATGCTCTTCGGCCACTTGGAAACGTCCGCTCATCGAGTCGATCATCTCCGCCAGCTCCGTGAACTCCAAGACGACACCGGCGGCTTCACCGGTTTCGTTCCGTTTGCCTTCGTGCCGGAAACCACCGAAATGGCCCACATTCCGCCCGCCACTGCCTTCGACGAACTCCGCAACCTCGCTGTCAGCCGCATCTATCTCGATAACTTCGACCACATCACCGGCTACTGGATCGCGATGGGACTCCCGCTCGCTCAGCTCTCGCTGAACTACGGCGTGGACGACCTCCACGGCACGATCATGGAAGAAAAAATCTTCCACATGGCTGGCGCGACCACCCCTCAATCGCAAACCGTCAAAACCTTGGAAAAAGCCATCCGCGAAGCCGGCTTCGAGCCTTTCCAGCGCGATAGTTTTTACAATCCCATCTCGGAATTGGTACCCGCTTAACATCGGAGCATCGACGCCGCACGAACTGAGAGCGCACTTCCTTCTATGTGGGCGTCGTAAAAATCGTTTCTAACGTCGGGCCTGTGGCTCGTTGGCTTGGTGGCTTTCGACGCCTTCTACGGAAACTCGGCGGAAATGATTTTTCCAACCTCGGCAATCACGGCATCTTTTTCCGCAGTGCTGGCTTGGGAACCGGATGAATAGGCAGCGATCACGATCGGGTTTCGGCCTTCTGGCCAAACGATAGCGATGTCATTGGACGCACCGTTTTCACCAGACCCGGTCTTGTCGCCGACTTTCCAGGCTGGATCGAGACCCGCCCGCAGCTTCGTGGCTCCCGTCTGACAGGCGATCATCCAATCAGTGAGATGCTGGCGAGACTGAGGCGAGAGGGCATCGCCGGTTAGCAGCTTCGCCAGTGTTTGCGCCATGGCGACTGGCGTCGTCGTGTCGCGTTGGTCGTCCGGCAGGTTAGTATTGAGCGTCGGCTCGTTGCGATCGAGCCGGGTCTTCTCGTCGCCGATCGAGCGCAGATACTTAGTCAGCCCCGCGGGGCCGCCGATGCTGACGAGAAGCAGGTTGGCTGCGGTGTTATCGCTCAATTCCACCGCTGCCTGACAAAGATCGGCCACAGACATTTCACCCTCGGCGATGTGTTTGCCGGTCACGGGCGCGTAGGAAAGAAGGTCCGAAGACCCGTAGCTAATCATACGAGACAGATTTTCCTGGCCCGCATCGACCCGGGCCAGCACCGCGGCCGCCAAAGGAGCCTTGAACGTGCTGGCCATGGCAAAGTGCTCGTCACCCCGATGCGCCAAGATATGGCCGGTTTCCGTGTCCAGCACCGCGACCCCGAGCCGACCTGCGCTCTTTTCTTCCAGTTGGATCAAGGCTTCCTCAAAGCGTTTGTCATCCGCGGCTCGCGACGACAGACAGGCCAATGGCAGGAGAAAAAGAAACGTCAAAAGCCGCTTGATCATCGATGAGTGTAGCTCATTCCCTGATGCATCGACAGGAGTAGCCTCTGGGTTGGCCAGATCATAAACTGCGAATCGCCCAGCGGAGTTTGGCGGAAGTGGAGCGCGGGTTCGCGTGCTGTTCGACGGCAGACGCGCGGATGACCGTCCGACAGATGTCGCTGTAACTCCCGTCGGCTAAACCGGCCTTGAAGGCGTGTTTCACCCGCCGGTCCTCCCCTGAATGAAACGTGAGAATCGCCACGCGCGCTCCGGGGTTCAGGCAAAACGGCAGGTTGCGCAAAAACGTGTCCAACGCGGAAAATTCCTCATTCACCGCAATCCGGATCGCCTGGAAAACCCGCCGCAGAGTCGCATCGAACTCGGCTGGTTTTGCGACGGACGCGATTTCTGAGCGGAGTTGCATCGTAGTCTGAAAAGTGCGGCCTGCGAGTCGGGCTGCGATCGATTCTGCGTGCGGTTCGTCCGCGTTCTCCCGGAGCGCGTCCGCCAGCTTGGCCGCGTCGCATTTTTCCAGCCATTGCGACGCGGAAAGTCCGCGCTGAGGATTCATCCGCATATCGAGCGGGCCGTCGAATTTCACGGAAAAGCCCCGCTGGGGATCGTCGATTTGCATCGAGGACAAACCCAGATCCGCCAGCACCCCATCGGCTCCAGTCCAACCTAACTCCGCTGTGATTTTCCCCATCCCCGCGTAGTTGCTCTGGCGAATGATCAGGCTTGCCTCTGCAAATCCGGCTTCCCGCAAACGCGCCTCCGTCTTCGGCTGCTCGATCGGGTCGCAATCGAGCCCCAGCAACACGCCGCCCGGCTGTAAACGCGGCAAAATGGCACTCGCATGACCGCCGTAACCCAGCGTCGCATCGACAAACTTCTCGCCCGACATCGGCTGCAAAACGTCCAATATTTCCTCCACCAAAATCGGACGATGCGCTCCGGCGGGCGTCTTGCCCGACTCCAAAACCTTCGCCAGCGTTTCCTCGTCACCCCGGTGCTCCTTGTATTTCTGGTCAAAGTGACGCGGATTTTTTCCGCTGTATCGCACCCGGCGTTTATGAGGTAAATCTGGCATCCCGCAAATTATCGTCCGAGTTCCATCGATATGTCCACCTCACGCAAAATCATCGTTATCGGCGGGGGAGCTGCGGGTTTCTTTGGGGCGATTGCGGCGGCGGAAGCGGGTGCGGAGGTGGTGTTGTTAGAAAAGGGATCGCACTTTCTTTCGAAGGTGCGGATCTCGGGCGGCGGACGTTGTAATGTGACTCATGCCTGCTTCGATCCGCGTGAACTTTCGACGCGTTATCCGCGCGGCGGCAAGGCGCTGATCGGCCCTTTTAATCGTTTTCAACCGCGCGACACGATGGAGTGGTTTGAGAGCCGGGGCGCGGCGTTGAAAACCGAGAACGACGGACGCGTCTTTCCCGTCAGCGATACGTCGCAAACCATCATCGACACGCTGATGAACGCCGCGCAAAAAGCCGGGGTCGTCTGCCGTCTCCATTGCGATGTAACTCGTATCGAAAAACTAACATCGGAGTTCCAGGTTATTCTGGCGAATGGGGAAAGGTTAGTCGCCGACAAAGTTTTGTTGGCAGTCGGTGGAACGCGTGCGGCCAGCGCTGGGAAACTGGCAGCGGAGTTAGGTCATCATCTAACATCGGCTATTCCATCGTTGTTTACCTTTGAAATCCAACTGCCCTGGTTGCGCGACATTCCGGGCGTCGTGGCGGAAGTGGAAGTTAGCATACCCTCAGTCGGCCTGCGAGAACGCGGTCCGATGTTAGTCACCCATTGGGGCGGCAGTGGTCCGGCGATCCTGCGCCTCTCCGCCTGGGGCGCGCGTGGATTGTCGGAACTCGACTATCATTTTCCATTGTTAGTCAACTGGCTGGGCGGCGCGAGTCGCGAGGAAATTTCCAATCGACTTACATCGCTACGTCTCCAGCATCCGGGCAAACAAGTTTCCGGACTTGCACCCGCACCTTTGCCCGTCCGACTTTGGGAAAAACTAACAACGCTGGCCGCGGTCGCGCCGGGGACGACCTGGAACCGGCTGCCGCGCGAGCAGACGCAGAAATTAATAGAACTACTCCATCGCAGCGTGTTGCCGGTGACGGGCAAGAGTCTAAACAAGGACGAATTCGTCACCTGCGGCGGGGTGATTTTGCCCGAGGTGGATTTCCGCACGATGGAGAGCCGGATTTGTCCCGGCCTGCATTTCGCCGGTGAGATTCTGGACATCGACGGGATCACTGGCGGCTACAATTTTCAAGCCGCCTGGACGACCGGTCATATCGCTGGAACTGCGATGTCAGCCGAGGATTAGCTTTTGAAATTTCTTGCCAGTCCGCGCATAGAAAGGGTAGTTAGTCGCGCCCTCTGGACAGTAGCGCCAGTGCTTGTAATTCCAGAGCCAGCACTCGGGACGCTCGCGAATGCCGGCCTCGAGAACGTTCCAGCAGCGCTGGGTCATTTGCAGCTCCGAATAGGACGGATCGACCGGTGTTTCTTCCAAGAAACGAAACTCATAGCGTCCGTTTTCAATGGGCAGAAACATCAGCGGAACCAAACGCGACTGCGCCATTTGACTCAAAGTCACATGGACGCCGGTAACGTATTTCTTCATCCCAAAAGCGTCGATGAGGTGTCCGGGCTGGTCGAGCTTGAGCGTGAGATCGACAAGAAAGCCGGAGGTCTTTCCACGTTTGAGTGCTTTCAAGATCCGCAGAACGGCGCGTTCCTGGGGAATCAACTGAGACCCAAATGAAGAACGGGCCGCGACGAAAAACGGGGTTATTTCCGGGTTCTTGATGTCCTGCGCGATGGCGAGCGGCGGCAGACCGAGCAGACACAAAGTGGGCGGCAGCCATTCAAAATTTCCGAGGTGTCCCCCGTAGAAAAGACATCCCTGGCCGGGCTTTCCCTGGGCGAGAAAGGAGTCGAACCCTTTGACGTCGATCAGTTGCCGGAAGTTTTCGGCGCTGAGGTTTTGCACCCAGAAGAGGTCGAGAAAGGTGCGGGCGAGATTGCGAAAGGAGAGCCGTGCGATGTGCTCGCGTTCGCCCGGCAGATAGCGGTTTCCAAAGGCGGCGGTGAGATTTTCCAAAGCGACTTTCCGTCCGCGATGATCGAGTCCATACACGAGATCTCCTGCGAAATCGGCCAGTGATAACAATGCAACCCGGCTCAGTTTTGGAACGATGGTCACGAAGATTTGCATCCCGGCCACCTCCAGCCGATGGCGAATTTTCTTCCATAAAGGGCGCATGTCAGCCATTCATTCGCCTTAAATTCGCACGATGCACAAGGAAAAGCTCATTCGCCTCACTCGATCCATCCTTTCTCAACCGACCGCCCCGTTTCATGAGGACCGGGTGAAAGCGGAGATTCGAACGCAACTCGAGAAGCTGCGTTCTGTGACGATGCAGGAGGACGCCTTTGGCAATCTCGTGGTCCGCTACAACCACGGGAAATCGCGCACGCGCTATGCCTTCAGCGTTCACATGGATCATCCGGGCTGGGTGCAAAAACCGGGTGCGCCCGCCGGTGAGATGACTTTCCTCGGTGGCGTGAAAAAGGAATATCTCGACCGGGGAACCGTGCAGTCTTTCGGGAAATTTGGCATGTGGAATATCCCGGCCTTCGATGTGAAGGACGACAAAATCTATGGCCGGGCCTGCGACGACTTGATCGGCTGCTCGGCCATGATCGCGATGCTTTCCGACTTGGAGGAAAACGCCGTGGTGGCGAATGTTCTGGTGTTTTTTACCCGTGCCGAGGAAGTCGGCTTTCTGGGTGCGATTCATCTCGCGAAGTCGCGGCACGTCCTGAAAAACATCACACTGCTCTCCATCGAGACGAGCGCCGAAATGCCCCCCGCCAAAATGGGCTCCGGGCCCATTGTCCGTGTGGGCGACCGCGCATCAATCTTCGATCCTGAGGTCACGCTGCATCTCACGCAACTCGCGCGAAAACACAATATCCCGCATCAGCGTTGCCTCATGTCGGGCGGCACCTGCGAGGGCACGGCGTATCAGAATTTCGGCATTCGCACCGGCGCGCTCTGCATCGCCCTGGGCAACTACCATAACTGCGGACAAAGCCTGAATATCGCTCGCGAATTCGTTTCCCTGACCGACATGATCGGCCTGATTGAGTTGTGCGTGGCCCTGGTTTCTGAAGTCCCCGGACCCAACACTTTTCACAAAGACATGCGCCGCGACCTTGAGCAGATCAGCCGCAACTACGCGCCTTACTACGAACCCGAGCCGGTTCCTATGAAAAAAGCCGCGAAGAGGCGCCCCAGATAGCGATCTAACTCGGCTCTGTTTTGGCCGATTCGGAATGTTTTGGCCTGGCCGGTTTGGGCTCGGCGATGTGCATGCCGCTCTTCTCGGAAACGAGTAGACTGAGCAACGTCTGCAGCAAACCCGACTGGCCGCCTTCGCCGTCTTTTCCGCCGGAAATGAAGACGCGCTCGGGCACGAGCGGTTGGGTGGAGTTGGCAAAACGCTCGGAAAGATCGCGCAGCGCAAACAGCTTCGGATCGCCGTATGCCTTGATCTTTTCTTGAAAAACACTGGCCTCCGCCAGACCGACTTGCGTGATCTTCGCGGCCTCGCCTTCGCCTTCGAGGCGTTGGGCTTTGGCACGACCCTCGGCAAGAGTGATGTCGCGTTTGGCCATGCGCTGCGCCTCGGCGAGTTGAGCTTCGGCCCGGTTGGCGGCGACTTCGATTTCCACCTTCGACTGGGTGAGTTCGGCTTGTTTACCCGCGATGGCTTCCGCTTCCTTCAGCGCCTTGAGATGGACGGCGGCTTCCTGTTGTTTGGAATACGTTTCGCGTTGTTCCTCGGCGAGGCGGCGGATGCGGAGTTGATCGAAAAGTTTCTCGATCGGATCGTTGCCGATGTCCTGAGCGCGGGTTTCGGGGCGTCCGATGAGCACGGCGACGCAGTTAATGTCAAATTCCTCAAATCGCCGGCTCAATTCGCTCGTGGCACTCTTCTGGATTTCCTCACGATGCGTGAGCAGTTCCAGCATGGTCGAGCTCTGGGCCACATCGCGGAAATACGCGGTCAGGATCGGATCGAGCGTCTGCGTGATGAGCCGTTTTACATCGCCGAAACGCTGCACGACCGACGGCGCTTTTTGGTAGTCGATATGTAGCACGAGACTCAGCGGCAGAAGCGGCTCGTAGCCGTCAGCGGTGATGATTTCAATGGTGGCGAGCTGGTCGTCGTAACGGTGATTCTCGCTTTGCCCGGTGATCCAGCGGAGAACGAAGTTGACCGTCGGGACGAGTTCGATCTTCACCGCGTACGGGTTCAGCGGATATTTGCCGGGAGCCAGCGCCTGTTTCCAGACGCCTTTCTCCCCCGGATTCACCTGCTCGCCGTAGCGGAAAGTATCGCCCGTGGTGTCGCTGCCCACGCCGCCATAGTAGGAAACGACGACGCCGACGTAGCCGATCGGGATGAGTGTTTTCTGACCCAGTTCGATCGTCGCAAACCAGCGGTTGATGAAAAATGTGCCATCCGTCAGCACTTGCAACTGGCGACCGCGGCAGCCGCCATTCGCGAGAAACGTCTCCGCGTTCTGGAAGTAATTATGATCCGCCGAGATCGCTGGCGCAATGATGTCGCCCGCAGGAATCGTCGGGCCATCCTGCACCGAGACCACGCCGATCATGTCCACTGGCTCATTGTCGCGCATCACGCCGCCGCCGATGACGACCGGACGGTAACCACCTACCTTGGCCAGCTCCTGCTGCCACTGCGGATAGGTGCTGTTTTCCTCCATCGAATAAATGGCCGTCTCTGTCAGCACGACGAAGAGTCCGGTATTGATCGCATACACGCCCTCGCGCAGGATCGCCCGCTGGCGACCACGCTGGCCGCCTTTTTCGAGAAACGCATTCGCCTCCTGGAAGTGGTTGCACGGCACCGTGGCTCCGAGCGTCTGCGTCGCCTCCAGCGGCGCGCCGTCCTTCGCGTAAACGTAGCCGATGCGTCCCTCGGCGACCGTCACCAGCGGTGCCCGATGAATGCGATACTGCCACGGCACGAGGCCGAAATGGAGCCCGCCGCGCAGCAGCCGACTTTGCACACCGGCCTCGCCTTCGACCGCGATAATGCGTCCCTCGGCCAGCGAACCGCGAGCGCTCCAGAGCTTCTCAATAATGCCCACCGAAGTGTGCGGAATGTAAACCACGCCCAGCAGCCGGGGTAGAAAAACGAGCAGGGCGATGCCGAAGAGAGCGATGCTGCTCCAGATAATAATGTGAGTCGTGTCCATGAGATGTCTAAAGCCGCTTTCCAGGATTGGAAGGACGGCTCCGCTGAGAATGAGCCTCCGCAGGGAAATGTCCAGCCCGGCCCGATCTCCCATGGCAACGACACTCCAACGAAGCCGCTACGCGCAGGAGCGGGATTCGCCCCCTAAGAGGGCGTCGCAAAAGTCAGTTGTAGCGTCGAGCCTGTGGCTCGATGGGCTGGGTGGCAGAGGGATTCTTTCGAGCCATAGGCTCGACGCTACAACCCCATCCAGGATGCAAACGGTCCATGCACGACTTATTAAACGCCCCCCCTAGCCGCGCACCAGCACGGTCACGATCTGACTCGGCAGACCCACCGGGCTGTCTTTTACGTAGGCCTGTCCCTGGATTTCCCATTCCTCGGGTTGGCCCGCCACCGTGAGCGGGATGTGCAACGACGCCGGGGTGGCCATGAATTTTCCGAGTTCCGACCAGCCTGCGGTGCCTGCTTTTCGTCCACGGAAACTCATCGCATCCACGCGGCCGTTGGCTTTGCGAAACTTCACCGACACCGTCGCCGAAGCCGTCGTCGCCGCATCGTAAACCACCGCTTGATACGTCGCCTCGTCGAAACTGTCGGCGCCCATTTCAGTTTTCAGCGTCACACCCTGCACGGCGGCATCGTAATCGGTCGCACTCTTGGCTTGCGCCACCCATTTGGAGCGGCGCTCCTCGATGCCCGCTTTCACCGCCGTGGGAGCCGCCGGGAGAACGGGAGGCACGGGCTGGATCGGAGCCGTGGTATCATCGGGCGAATCGAGATAAATGTGTGCCCAGCCATTCAGACTCTGCGCAAAAGTATCGAAAACTTGAGGGGCTGTGCGGTAGAGATAGACGGCCATCGTGGCATCGGCCTTGATCGCGGCCAACTGGGCGGCGGTGAAACCGAGATTGGTGAGGGCGGCCTGGGCATCGTCGGTGAGGACATTTTCCCACCAGAGTGCGCGACCTTCGTTGGTGGGTGGATAGTAAGTTTTAGGCATGGGAATGGGATTTTTTTTGGATGACGAGACGGATCATAGAAATGGGCTGCACTCGCGCAATCGCTATTCCCCGTCGTCACGCAATTGTTACAAACCGGGCGGAATTTCGATGCCAACTGGCTTCCCCTCGATGAATCAGGGCGCGCCCAGAATCATTCCGGGGGTGCCCGCCATCAATTGGGGCGCAAATTTTGTTTACCGGGGGCGGAACGGGATGGAATGGGGGCAGAATTTTGTCTGTCGGGGGCGAAACTCCATCAAAAAGGGGCCGCCCCAGCCCCTTTTGGGCCCGCCCTCAATGACTGAGGGGTCGCCCAGATTGATCGAGGGGCCGCCCTAAAT
Organism: Chthoniobacterales bacterium; assembly: GCA_038230215.1. Classification (GTDB taxonomy): domain Bacteria; phylum Verrucomicrobiota; class Verrucomicrobiia; order Chthoniobacterales; family DASVRZ01; genus DASVRZ01. The sequence goes on from JBBRNR010000007.1 coordinate 15,621, forward strand.
AAGATTGGGGAGGCAGAAACGGGGTTTTTCGCGGTAAAGCATACCCAGATGGCTCTGAGAGGGCGTCGCAAAAGTCAGTTGTAGCGTCGAGCCTGTGGCTCGATGCACTTGGTGGCAGATGGATTTCTTTCGAGCTATAGGCTCGACGCTACAAACCCAGCCAGGATGCAAACGGTCCATGCACGACTTATTAGACGCCCTCGAAGACCGGAGCCAAAATCCCCGGCTTCGCCAATCTCGAGATCGGCTTCGTCGCCAAAAGACTAACTGGTGCTTGTTCGCAAGTTGCGGAGGTTGGCAGTGCACTAGAGTCGCACGCTGCGGACGGGAGCCAGAGGATGGCTGCCTCACAAGGATTGCCACCATTTCCCATACGCCGTCCAATGATGCACCTCGGGTGGTGGAAATGTTAGTTCAAAATCCAAGCTTTGCTTGGCTGCCTCACAAGGACTCGAACCTTGACAAATTGATCCAGAATCAATTGTGCTACCATTACACCATGAGGCAATGTTTTTGGGGGCGTTAGATTAACGCAGGGCGGGTTTTGGGCAAACGGAATTTTTATCCTGCGGAGGGGGAGCCTTTCCTCGGTAAGAGGCTGTCGATGTGCGTCGCCATCGGCAATTTTGCATTGCCCAACCCGCCCGCGAGAAATCATGCTGCGGCCCGATGTCGGCCCTCGCTGCAAATTCTCCCTGGCGCGTGCTCGTGGTGGAGGACGATCCCTCGATTCGCGATGTGCTGGAGTATGCGCTGAAAAAACGAGGGCTTTACCGTGCGCTGGACCGCGCGTGGCCGCGAGGCGGTGGCCATCGTAGGCGAGGGGAAAACGGATATGGTCATTCTCGATGTGGGCCTTCCAGATTTCGATGGGTTCGAAGTCTGCCGGCTGGTGCGCGCGGGGAATGTCGGGGCGGCGGTCCCGATTTTATTTCTCTCTTCCCGCAGCGATGAAGTGAATCGGATCGTCGGCCTCGAAATGGGCGGCGACGATTACTTGGTAAAGCCGTTCAGTCCGCGTGAATTAATGGCGCGGATCAAGGCCGTGCGTCGGCGTCTGATCACCGGCGGAGCAGAAACGGAGATGCGCCGCAGGATCATTTACGGTCCGGTCACACTCGACTTCGAGACGGTGCGGACGACTTGCCATGACCGTGAGGTGAATCTAACCCGGCAGGAAATGCGTCTGCTGGAATTGCTGGTATCGCGCCCCGGGCGTGTCTTTACGCGGGATGAAGTCCTCGACCGCGCCTGGGGCGAGGGCGGACTCGTCACCGACCGGACCATCGATGTGCACATCAAGTCAGTGAGGAAAAAATTTTCACCATTCGAGTTTATCGAGACTGTGCGCGGCACCGGCTACCGTGTGCGCGAGCTTGGTTAGAAGAAGGTTAGGAAATTTTTTTTGGGATTGATGGTTGACGCTTCCCGGATCCTTGCTAAGTCTAACTCCGTCATTCCAATGAAACTCGCAGTCCAACATTCCAAGCCCACCTGCCTCGCCGCCTATCGCGTCGCGAAAATGGTCGTGCGTATTTGGAATACCAACAAGGGCTGTGGAGCTTTCTGATTTAATTTAACTAACAATTTTTCCAGAAAACCCACTGCCCGAAAAGCAGTGGGTTTTTTGTTTTCCAGTCACACAACCCCTCCCGACAAACAAAGCTATGAACACAGAGAAAATACTAACCTACCTGCAGGTGCCGCCCGAAGTGGAGGCCTTGCAATTCGAGAGCCTGATCGAAATCTACATTGACCTGGGACTCAACCGCGCCCAGGCCTCAGCTGCAGCCCAGGCCGATTACCTGTGCTCAAACATGCTCGCCTTCCGGCGGCGCGGCGCCATGGACGGGAGCTATCTCCTCGTCGGCAGTGCCTTGCGCGCGGCCTGAGTTTCAATGCAATCACCAGCTTACCATCTGATTTCTTGCCAGCCGTTGAGTGATCGTCTAGTAAGGGTAAATATATACTTGACTCACCATGCTTCTGTCTTAGTATTAATACATGCAAGCACTTCCTAACTTCCCCGTAACGCTGATTGAAGCTGTTCGTTTCTTTGCTGATACCGAGATCGCTTTGGCCTTCATGGTTTCGATGCGCTGGTCTGATGGAGTAGTTAAGTGCCCTCGCTGCACTTCCGAAAAGGTTGGATTCCTTTCCACGCGTAAGCTCTGGAAATGCAAAGGATGCGCCAAGCAATTTTCTGTTAAAGTTGGGACGATCTTTGAGGATTCTCCCCTTGGTTTGGACAAGTGGCTTCCCGCCGTTTTGGTGATTGTAAACTCCAAGAATGGAACGTCTTCCTGCGAACTGGCGAGGTCGATTGGCGTGACTCAGAAAACCGCTTGGTTCATGCTTCACCGCATCCGCTTGGCGATGCAATCCGGTGGCCTTGTTAAATCGCAACTCACTGGCACGGTGGAAGTCGATGAAAGCTACATCGGTGGACGGGGCCGATTCATGCACCAAAAAACCAAGGAACATCGTGGAATCAAAGGTTGCGGTATGGCTGGCAAAACTGCCGTTATGGGCTTGTTACAACATGGCGATAAAGAAACCGTTTCCAAGATCATTGCCGATGTTCTTCCTAGCACTTTCGAACGCGAGTTGCTTGGACGTATTCGCAGGCATGTTGCCCCTGACGCTGAAATCCAGACTGACGCTCTGACTCATTACAACGATGTTTCCAAGGAATACGCGCACAAGATCGTCGATCACGCTGTTTGCTACGTGAAAGACGGTGTTCACACTAACGGCTTGGAACACTTCTGGTCGCTGCTGAAGCGGTCCATTAAAGGCACTTACGTTTCCGTCGAACCCTTTCACTTGTTCCGCTATCTTGGAGAGCAAGTCTTTCGATTTAACGAACGCAAAAATACCTCTGGGGATCAGGGCCGATTCCTTGTTGCGAAGGCTGGCGTTTTCGGTAAGCGTGTGACTTATCGCAAGCTCATCGGTGCTGATATGATGGGCGGTCTTCCATGTTAAAAAGAGACAGGGACGCGGCAATCGGAAAAATCCACATCGAAACCTCTGAACTCATGAGTGCCAAGCCATCTGAGAACAATTCATTGGAAGAAGACTTCCGGAAGGCGATGAAGCAAATTCTTTCTGTTCGCAAAGAGGAGATCGTGAAATTGGAGGAAGAGTGGAAAAGGGACCGTGAGCAGAATAACAAGGACATGGATTCAAGGAACGCGCAGTCATCGGGCTGCGAATGAGCCGCCAGCGACTGTTTGGCTTCCGCACGCTGAAGTGGCTGTCGGAAGACTTTCTTCCGCGCGTCGAATCTTATGAGGCGGCGAATTACGCTTATTTCCTTTCATGTCACATTGTCGGAATGATTCTTGAAGCTAGTTTCGACTTAGTTCCTAACGAGAATCGAAAGCCTGAATTCCGATCTAAAGGATTTGGGATGCGGTGGGTATCGGAAAACATCCTCGCAACCCACGCTGAATCGGGATACCTGCGCTGTAACGACGGGACAGAAGCGACGAAATATCTGCATATTGCAAAGGTAATTGAGCTTGCTGAGCTTTTGTATAACCTTCAAACGGTTCCAGGTATTCAGGCGATTTACCGTCGCGTCATTGAAGACCCACCCGGCTTGGAGGCTACAATATTAGAGCTGGAGGGATTACGGCTTATTTGGTTTACGAAGTTGGGCTTTCGTATCGTCCACTCTGGAGCAGGGCGCCAATTGAACTACGAATGCGAGATTTATCTTCCAAGTGGGGTCACCGCGTATTGCGAAATGAAGTGCAAGCTAGAGACGCAAGAGTTTTCAGCGACTACAATCAAAAACACGCTCGACATAGCGCGTGCACAGTTACCAAAAGGAGGATGCGGTGTTGTAATTCTGAAGGTCCCCTCCTCTTGGTTTAATTCACCTGATACATCAGCATCTCTTGATCTGGCTGTAGAACAAGTGCTCAGGAACACCACGCGAATTAGTGAGGTAGTTCTTTACGATCGAATGCTATTCGAGGGCGCCGAATATCTCTTCTACGTGGGCTCAATCAGAGAGACACTAAATCAACGGTCGCCGTGCGCGGCGGCTTTAGATGGTGGCATTTTTAGAAAGACGCCTCCGCCTTCTCTTAATCCTGAGCACTGGTTGCTATTTTCGACACTCACTGAGGACATTTTGCAGCAGCTTCTTGAAGTTGAACTAAATCAACCTCAACGCTGGGGATGATCGCGTAAAGTGGATGCTCTCACGGGATAGTCTTGTGACGGAAGTTAGCCAGTCGGCTAAGACTCTCCCACTTGTCTATCCAGCGTCCGCTGCGCGATCTCGCTAAGACTTTAACGCGCGCTGATTTCCGAGTTGTCCATAAGCGTTCCACATAGCAAAGCGACCCTTTCGCGCAAGTTGAGCCTGCCTCCGTATAATTACACGCGACGACCCGTCTGTCCGCCCTATCACTATGTTCAGTTTCACTTGTTGCCACATGGTGAGCCTAGTATATACTTGCCCTAGTAAGTTCCTTTTGCTAGACCATCAACCGAGTGGCTGCCGCTTAAACTGCTTGCCATGATTTTCGCCGATGGCAATGTAACTCCCAGCTCATTTTCCGCACCCATAGCTCAGTTGGATAGAGCACCGGATTTCTAATCCGATGGTCGATGGTTCGAATCCATCTGGGTGCATTTTCCCTCATGTCCACCGTCCTCTCCATTCGACAGATGATCGAACTCGAAAAACAGGCGTTCGCCAGCGGGTTGGACGCGTGGGAGCTGATGCAGGAAGCCGGTCGGCAAATGACTTGCGCGATACGCCAGAGATTTCCGCACCCCGGTTTCTGTCGAGTTTTTGCCGGAAAAGGAAACAACGCCGGTGACGCTTGGGTCGTCGCACGTTTTCTGGACGAGGCGGGATGGAAGGTTGAGGTGGAATGTCCATTTCCCATTGGCGAAATGTCCCCGTTAGCTCGCCGCGCCATCGAGGCGTGGACTGGTCGGGAACCCACATTGTCAGCGACTCTGGATGCAACCACGCCGCCGAATCGACGCCAGCCGGTGATCGTGGTGGACGGTTTGCTCGGCATCGGAGCGGAGGGAGAAGTCCGCTCGCCGCTGCGCGAAATGATCCACGAAATCGCGCGGCAACGGGCGCAGGGGGCGGTGGTTTTTTCCCTCGATCTGCCCAGTGGATTGGAAGCCAAAACGTGTGTCGTGGCGGATCACACCCTGACCGTTGGCTTTGCCAAGGACGCGCTGCTGGCCGACGCGGCGACGCATTTCGTGGGGCGCATTTCGGTGCTGCCTCTGGAGGAACTTTCCAATCGAGTCACAGAGAAATCAGCGGGTGAACTGGCGACCGCTGCGACTTTGCGTTCCATGCTGCCGCCGCGTTCGTTCGACATTCACAAGGGCGAATGCGGGCGCGTGCTAGTAGTCGCCGGTAGCCTCGGCACAGCAGGAGCAGCGGTGCTGGCGGCGCAGGGTGCGCTGCGGGCTGGAGCCGGTTTGGTTTCACTGGTTTGTCCGCCCGAAGTGTATCCAACTCTGTCACCCATGCTGCCGCCCGAGGTGATGGCGCGCCCGTGGGATCAGATGGGCCATGTGAAAATGGACGTGCTGGCCATTGGACCCGGACTCGACCCGAAATGGCGTAAGGAAGTCTGGTCGCTCATCGAAGCCGCCCGAGTCCCGCTCGTGCTCGATGCCGGTGCTCTCACCATTTTGGCCGAAGATATTTCGCGCCTGGAAAAACTGTCCGTCCCCGTCCTTCTCACCCCGCATCCCGGAGAAATGGAGCGTCTTTTTCCCCGACAAAATCGCTGCCGTGCCGAGTGGGCGGCGGACTTTCTTTCCACTCACGGCAATGCGCGGACCACGCTCCTGCTAAAGGGTTCTCGAACGCTCATCGCGCAACGCGGCCAGCCAGCAAGCTACAACTCCACCGGGCATCCTGGCATGGCCACCGGCGGCATGGGCGACACGCTCACCGGAGTCTGCGCGGCGTTGCTCGGGCAAAAACTTTCCACCCGCGATGCCGCACGCGTCGGTGCCTGGGTCTGCGGCCGCGCTGCGGAAATCGCCGTCGAGGAAGGTGGCCAGAGCCAGGAATCGCTCCTCCCATCGGACTTGCATTCGACTTTGGGACGCGCCTTTTCCGATCTGCGGGCAGGCGTTTACTGAAGCCCGGATTTGGGCGAAATCGCGGCTTGTGAAGGGCTGTGTTCTCCGCCAAGTTGCGCGATCATGAGCGATAAAAAAACGGGATGCCTAGCGCTGTCATTATTTCTGGCACTCTGCGTCAGTCTTCTTATCAACGTCGGACTTTTCTCCACCAAAGTCGGCAACTCCATCAAGCACACAGCCATGAAGGCGGGCAGCCGGTCCGACCTGCCGAGTTTCGATGAAACCGTCATCCAGAACGCCACCAGCGGTTCCGGCGACCGCATCGCCGTCATCGAGATTCGTGGCATCATCAGCAGCTCGGCACCCGGCCGTCTCACCGATTCCATGGTGGACGACGCGAAAGTCGCCCTGCGCCAGGCCAGCGAGGATGAAAACGTCCGCGCCATCGTGCTGCACATCGATTCCCCGGGTGGGGAAGTCACCGCCTCCGACGTCATTTACAACGAAGTCCGCTCCGCGCGTCAGAAGAAAAAAGTCGTCGTTTACATGGGCTCCGTCGCGGCCTCCGGTGGCTACTACATTGCCTGCGGCGGCGATTATTTAATGGCCAACGAAACGACCATCACTGGTAGCATCGGCGTCATTATGCACACGCTGAAATACAAGGATCTCTTCGGAAAAATCGGGGTCGAATCCATCGTGTTTAAGAGCGGGCAATTCAAAGACATCCTTAGCGGCAGCCGCGACATGACCGATGCGGAAAAGACCTACATCCAGGCGATGGTCATGCAGACCTACGACAAATTTGTCGGCATCGTCGCCAGCGAGCGGAAAATCGACGAGGCTTACCTGCGCACCAACATCGCCGATGGACGCATCATTTCCGGCAAGGACGCCGTGGGTTCCAAGCTGATCAACGCCACCGGCTACATCGAGGACGCCTATAATAAAGCGCGCGAACTCGCCAACGCGCCCCACGCCGCCATCGTGGAATACCAGGCCAAATTCCGCTTCGGCAATCTGCTGCGGAATTTCGGAGCTGAGTCCAAGTCGAATGCGAAGGTCGAGGTCTCGCTGGGCGAGGGTATCCTGCCGCATCTCGAGGCTGGCCGACTCTATCTGCTGCCAGCGTTCTACGCGGAATAAAACGTGTTGCCCGCCATCGAAATCGCCCTCGGCTTGTGTAGCGGCGTGTTCTTTTTCGCCTTCTTGCAGCGGGCCTTTTTCGCGGCCAAACCTACTGAGCACCCCGGCTTGTTTGGCCAGATCGACATCGCGGTGGCCCTCACACTTTCCGCACTGTTCATCTGGATGGCCATTGGGCTTTTTAGCGCACCGGAAAAACCCTTCAACGAAAAAGACATCCCCGGCAGCCTCTTCACGCAGGCGCTCTTTGGCGGCGCGGTGCTGGTGTATCTCGCACTCCGAAAAATCCCCTTTCGCGCCTACTTTGGCCTCGGACAACGCCCCGTTTGGAAGTCGCTGCTGTTTGGGTTCATCCTCATGCTCGGCATTTTTCCATTCGTTGGTATCCTCGCCAATCTCCTTAACTCCGAGCCCTCTGGCGAGCAGGCGGCGGTCAAATTCTTTCGCTGCAGCACCTCGCTACAAGCCCGGCTCATGCTCGCCTTCATGGCCGTCATCGTCGCTCCCGTCGTTGAGGAAATGGTCTTTCGCGGATTGCTTTATCGCATCTTCAAAGTTTATTTTGGGAAAATCTTCGCGATGTTTTTTACCTCCATTCTCTTTGCCGCCATCCACGGAAACATCCCGACGCTCCTGCCGCTCACACTCCTCGCCTTCGGTCTCACCGCTGGATTGGAACTCACGGGCAGCCTGCTGGTAAACATCGCCATGCATGCGACTTTCAATGGCATCAGTCTGCTCTTTTTGCTCAACGAAAACGCCCGATGAAACTGCAAGGTTATGGCGAGGACCGGCTGGTTTCCGAGTTAATAAAAGACCTGCCGCATCTGCACAAGGAAGTCTCCGTCGGTCCCGGCGACGACTGCGCCGTCATCTCCCAGCGCGGCTCGAAATGGGATCAATTATTGAAGACCGATACCATTGTCGAGGGCATCCATTTCGATCCCACCGCGTCCGCTGCCGCCGTCGGTTGGAAAGCACTTTGCCGGTCCATCAGCGACGTCGCCGCGATGGGTGGAGAGTCGCAGTTCGCCCTCATTACATTGGGATTGAACTCCGATGTCACCGTCTCCTGGGTAAAAAAACTTTATTCCGGCATTAGCCGCGCCGCCTGCCGCTACAACGTCGAAATCGTCGGCGGTGAAACTGTCCGCACCATCGGTCCGGCCTTCATCACCGCTAGTCTCACTGGACGCGTCGAGCACGGTCGTGCCGTCCTGCGCAACGCCGCCAAAATTGGGGATGCCGTTCTCGTCACAGGAAAACTAGGAGGCTCGATCTCGGGCTGGCATCTAAAATTTCAGCCGCGTGTCGCAGAAGGCCGCTGGCTCGGACAATCTGGTAAAGTCCACGCCATGATGGACCTAAGCGACGGTCTGGCCGCCGATTTGCCGCGACTCGCCCGCGCCAGTGGACTGGACTTTCGCCTCTTTGAAAACGCCATCCCGATTCGACGCGGCTCGAGTCTGGACCAGGCGCTAAACGACGGCGAAGACTACGAGCTGCTTTTCACCGCGAGTGCGCGCGAACTTCCCAATTTACTTATCGACTGGCGAACAAATTTTCCCGCGCTGCCCCTGAGCGTGATCGGCGAAATCGTCGAGCCAACCGCGGGAAATGCTCCTGCTAACATTGGAGGATTTCACCACTTTTGAAAACAACCGTCCATTCCGTGGCTGAAATGGGGGTGCTCGCCGAAAAAATTGCAGTCGAGTTAGAACCTCATGCAGTTATCCGACTCGACGGAACTTTGGGCGCAGGAAAAACCCATTTCGTCAAGGCATTGGCCGTTGCGCTCGGCTATCCGCGCGACGTGTCGAGCCCCACGTTTCCACTCGTCCACGAGTATCGCTGGAACGACCGATTGCTGGTCCATATCGACTTCTATCGGCTGGAGCGGGAGGATGAAATTTTTGCAGCCGGGTTGCAGGAATATCTCCCCTGCGAAGGTATCACAGTGGTGGAATGGGCGGGTAAATTTCCAGAGGTTTTTCCGGCGCAAAGCTGGCAGATTCAGCTCACCATTCTCGATGAAAACAGCAGGGAGGTCATCATTGAATCGCCTGATTATTGAATCCTCCACCACTCAGGCTAGCGTGGCGCTTTTTTCCGGGAGCGAACTGTTAGTCGAGGAAATTTTCCCGAGTGGACGTGGCCCGGTCAGCCAGTTTTTCACCATCCTGGAGCGCACGCTGAAGCGTGTGGAAAAGGTGGACGAGATCATCGTGGGCGTCGGCCCCGGCAGCTACTCAGGAATCCGCATTGGAATCTCAGCCGCCATCGGACTGCAACTCGCCCGTGAAATCCCGGCGCAGGGTGTGGTGTCGTTGTTAGGCTTTGAGGGCGACAACTATCAGGTCGTGCTCGACGCCCGCGGAAGCTGGACCTTCGTGAAGATCGCGAATGGAATGTTAGTAGCCGGCCCGCTCAACTGCACACGGGAGGAGCTGCTAGAGAAGTTAGATTCGAGTTGCCTCACATTCAGCCCTGATGCGATCACTGATTTGCCGGTGATGAAATCCTATCCCCTAGCGTCGATGTTAGGAAAGCGCGTGCTCGCTGGCGGCGTGACTCCACTTCCATTGCAACCGCTCTATCTTAAAAAGCCGCACATCACCGTCGCCAAAACGACGCCGCTTTTCTAGCACTGGAATAAACAATCTTCGGGAGCGCCCGCGTCTCGCGTGCATCCCGCCCGATGGCGTTTCGAGGGCGAGACGCCGACAAGAACACGCGAACCGATAGATCGCCTCGCCCATATTTTCTACCGAGGCAAACGCGTGCGCTCCCTGTGTCACCCGCCCAGATACGCCTCTCGCACCTGCGGATTCACCCGGAGGGCAGGGGAGGCGTCTTCCAAAATGATTCGACCCGTCTCCAACACATAGCCATAACTGGAAACCTCCAGCGCGAGATTGGCATTCTGCTCGACTAACAAAATCGTGATCCCGAGCGACTGGTTGATCTCGATAATCTTCTCAAAAATCGTTTTCACCAGCAACGGCGCAATGCCCAGCGACGGCTCGTCTAACATCAAAAAATTCGGCTTGCTCATGAGCGCACGCCCGATCGCCAGCATCTGCTGCTCGCCGCCGGAAAGCGTTCCCGCCGTCTGCTTCTCTCGCTCCTTCAACCGGGGAAAGATGCCAAAGATGTAGTCCAACTCCTTCGGAAAATTCGCTTTGTCATTCCGCAGGTAAGCACCCATTTTCAGATTCTCCATCACCGTTAGATTGGCGAAAACCATGCGCCCCTCAGGCGACTGCGCGAGACCGCGCGCGACGAGTTTGTGCGGCGGCAGATTCGTAATGTCCTCCCCGCAGAAAGTAATGGAACCCGCCCGCGCCCGGACCAGTCCGGAAATCGTCCGCAAAGTCGTCGTCTTCCCCGCGCCATTCGCCCCGACCAGCGTGACAATGCTCCCCGACTCGACTTTCATCGAAATCCTCTGCAACGCCGAGATTGAGCCATAGCAAACTTCGAGTTCTTTGATTTCTAACATGGCTTACGTGCCGAGATAGGCGGCGATGACTTTTGGGTTGCAGCGGATTTCCTCAGGGGGGCCTTCGGCGATTTTTTTGCCGTAGTCGAGGACGACGATGCGCTGGCAAATGCCCATGACGACTTTCATGTCGTGCTCGACTAACAAAACGGCGAGGCCAAATTTTTCCTGGGTGAAACGGATGAGTTTCATCAGTTCGGCTTTTTCCGTGGGGTTCATGCCGGCTGCGGGTTCATCGAGGAGGAGGAGCTTCGGTTTGGTGGCGAGGGCGCGAACAATTTCCAGGCGGCGCTGGTCGCCGTAGGGCAGGCTGCGGCAGTGGTTGTCGCGCTCTTTTTCGAGGCCGAAAATTTCCAGAAGCTCCATAACCTGACCCTCGATATCGGCTTCCTCGCGGGAAAATTTCGGGCCGCGCAGCAGTGCCTGGGAAATACCGTGTCGGAGATGCAGGTTGCAGGCGGCTCTAACATTATCGAAAACGGTCAGCGATCCAAACAAACGGATGTTTTGAAAAGTGCGAGCAATGCCGCGAGCGGTAATTTTGTAAGGACGTTGCCCGCTAACCGCTTTGTTAGCAAAACGAATGCTGCCCATGGTCGGACGATAAACGCCAGTGATGAGGTTGAAGACGGTTGTTTTGCCTGCGCCGTTGGGGCCGATCAGTCCAACGAGTTCGCCGGTATGGATTTGCAGGGAAACGTCGCTGACGGCTTTCAATCCGCCGAATTGCACGGTGACTTGGTTGAGGTCGAGAAGCGCGCTCATTTTTTGCGAGGCAGTCTAACTCCGAACAAGCCCTGCGGTCGCGTGAGCATAAGGATGATGAGGAGCAGGGAGTAGAGAATCATCCGGTTTTCTGTGACGTGCCGCAGCCATTCGGGAAGCGCGTCGATGCGAGAAACGTAGCGCAGTAGCTCTGGTAGTATGGTTAGTAAAACGGCAGCGAGACAGACTCCGATGGTGCTGCCCATGCCGCCAAGAATGACCATGACGACGATGTCCACGGACTTGATGAAGTTAAAGCCCTCGGGATGGATAAATTGTTTGAAATGGGCGTAGAGTCCGCCAGCGATTCCGGCAAAAAAGGCGGCTAGCACGAACGCGAGAACTTTGTATTTCGTGGTGTTAATGCCCATGGCCTCGGCGGCGATTTCGTCATCCTTGACGGCTAGAAAACCGCGTCCGTAGGTGGAATTAACCAGGCTGACGACGACGTAAACCGTGAGCGCGGCAAAGGCGAAGGTCCAAAAGAAATTTGTGTGCAGCACCATGCCGCCGAGTCCGCGTTGCGCGCCGAGAGCCTCGCAATTTTGGATGATGCCCTTGATGATTTCATTGAAACCAAGAGTGACGATGGCTAGATAGTCGCCGCGCAAACGCAGAGACGGAATGCCGACGATGAGGCCGACCAAGGCGGCCCCAATTCCTCCTAGCAAAAGGGCCAGCACGTAAAAGGCGCTCATCGCGATGGAACTCGAACCTAAAACATAACCATAGCTGAGTGTTAGCCACGAGGAGCCATATGCCCCGACGGCCATGAAACCCGCGTGACCGAGGGAGAATTGGCCGGTGTAGCCGTTCACGAGGTTGAGACCAGCGGCCAAAATGATGTTAATCCCGATGCCCACAAGGATGTCGTAGTAGTAGGGATTCATCCCGCTCGACAATGTGGAGATGACGCCGCACGCCACCAACGTTAGAAGCAAAAGAAGCTGGCTGCGCATCAGACTTTTTCCTGTTCCGAGGCACCGAGCAGGCCAGTGGGTTTGACTAACAAAATAAGAATGAGCACGCCGAAGACGATGGCGTCGCGATAAGTCGGGCTGACGTAGCCGACGACCATCGTTTCGATGACGCCGATGAGGATGCCGCCCAGTGCCGCCCCCGGAAGATTGCCGATACCGCCCAACACGGCGGCGACAAAGGCTTTGAGCCCGGCATTGACGCCCATCAGCGGGTCGATGCTGGGTTGCTGGATCGAGGTTAGGATGCCCGCGGCGCCGGCCAGAGCGGAACCCAACCCGAATGTAAACGCGATGACGACGCTGTTATTGATGCCCATGAGCGAGGCTGCGACGGGGTTGAAAGATAAGGCGCGCATGGCCATGCCCATCTTGGTGTGCAGCACGATGTGGCGCAGCCCGAACAGTAAAATGACAGTGACTAACATCGAAATGGCGGCGCTGAGCTGGATGCCCAACTCCGAGATGCGGCCCCAGGATTCGGGTAGGCTGAGGTAGCTATCGGTGAGGATTTCCGGAAAGGATTTTGGGTCTGCACCGAAGAGGAATTGTCCGCCATTTTCCAGGAACAACGACACTCCGATGGCGGTGATAAGGACGGTTAGCTTGGGCCGATCTCGCAGAGGACGATAGCAGAGCCATTCGATTAAAACTCCGATCAAAGCGCAAAGAATCATCGTGACTAACAACATCGAAACCAGCACGCCATAGCCCGGTTTGTCGCCGAACAGATGCAGCATTCTCGGCCCAATGTAAAACCCGGCGAAGGCTCCTAACATATAGACGTCGCCGTGGGCAAAATTGATGAAGCGCAGCACCCCGAAGACCATGGTGTAACCCAGCGCGATCAAGGCGTAAATGGAACCCTGGGCCAGCCCATTGATGAGCTGCTGAAGAAACAAAATTATTTTATCGGCCATTCCCCAGGCGGTTACCCAATCGGACGCTTAAGAAAGTTACGGCGCGACGGACTGCTCGAACTTATAGGCACCGTTGGCGATGGTTAGGATGGTGGCAGGTTTTTCGGCGTTGCGGTCTTTGTCGAGGGTGATTTTACCCGTAATGCCAGGGTGGTCCTTCGTGGCGGCAATGGCTTCGCGCAATTTGTCACCGTCTGTGGTGTCGGCCTTTTTGATCGCCTCAGCCAGAATCATCGCGCTGTCGTAGCCGAGGGCGGCCATGTCATCTGGAAGGGCTCCATTTTTTGCCTTAAATTTCTCCACGAAACCCTGCACGACGGGCGACTTGTCCTGGGCCGAGAAATGGCAGGAGAAAAACGAGCCGTCGAGCGAGTTGCCCGCGACTTTCAGCAACGAATCGCCCACCCAGCCGTCGCCGCCGAGCAATGGACATTTCAACCCGAGGAGCTTGGCCTGCTTGGCGATCAGCGACACTTCTGTGTAGTAACCCGGCAGGAAAATCGCCTCGGGTTTGAGCGATTTCATAGAGGTGAGCTGGGCTTTGAAATCCCTGTCGCCCGAGCTGTAGCTCTGTTCCTTCACAATCTCGCCGCCATTTTTCTTGAAGCCCTCAACAAAAAACTTCGCCAGGCCCACGCTGTAATCCTGCTTCACATCCGTCAGCACCGCGACACGTTTCCAACCCTTCGACTGGGCAAACTTGGCCATTACCGTGCCTTGAAAAGAATCGATGAAGCAGACGCGGAAAATATAATCGCCGACCTCCGTCACCTTTGGATTGGTCGAGGCCGGGGAGATCATCGGGATCTTGTTTTGCTGGCAGATCGGTGCGGCTTCGAGTGATTTGGAGGAGGCCACTTCGCCGAGAACTGCGACGACTTTGTCCTGATTGATAAACTTCTGAACGATCGTCGCGGGCTGACCTGCGGTGGATTGATCGTCCTCGGTGATGAGTTTGATCTTCTTCCCGAGGAGACCGCCAGCGGCGTTGATTTCGTCCACGGCGAGTTGCGTTCCCTTGTGGGAGGATTGGCCGAAGCTGGCGTTACCACCGGTGAGCGAGGCAAATTCGCCAATGACAATGTCGTCGGCGGCACGGAGCGGCAGGAGTGAGGCGGCTAGCCCGACGGTGGCGAGAACGGAAAAGACGAGTGTTTTCATAATGACGATGGTTTTGGCAAGGGGACGCGCCAGCGTAAAGATTGGCAAAAAAACTTCAATCATCAAAACGCAGCCGCGCTGAACTATCCATTCATGGCGACGTTCGCGGCAATATTTTTCATGGGAGTTTCATCCTGACCTCATCGCCGGAAATACTCTGAGCCGGTTGCGGATGAGCCAATGGATGTATCTGCGACCCATGTCCGGACGATACTGATCACTCGACCATTTCCAGCCTGAGTGCGGTCGTGGCAGAGGTGAAGGAGTAGTTTCATCATGAAAATGGGCGATAAAATCTCGTGTGCCTGAGGGAAATGGCTGTTAAATAGTTCGCATGGCCACACCCAACTATTCATTTGAAAAACGTCGCAGAGATCTGGAGAAAAAAGCCAAGAAGGAGCAGAAACGTCTGAACAAACTGGCCGCGAAGGCTGCCGGAACGAGCGGAGCTGATTCGGAAAATGTCGAGGGCGAAGACGAAACTCCCGAAGAAACCTCCGGGGAAGACAAGCCCGAAGAGTGAGCTGGCTGAAATGTTAGAATAACTAACAGCGCGGGATGAAATTCTGGACCGGCACCTCGGGTTTTCAATATCCGGAATGGAAGGGGACTTTCTATCCGGAGACAATGCCTGTGAGCAAAATGTTGCCGTTCTATGCGGAGCGTTTTCCAACGACGGAAATCAATTATTCCTTTCGCCGCATTCCGAGCGCGAAAACCATTCACGGCTGGTCGGATGCGACTCCAGAGCGATTCAAGTTCAGCCTGAAGGCGCCCCAAAAAATAACGCATTTTGCGAAGCTGCGAGATTGTTCGGACACGCTGAATTACTTCGAGAGTATTATCGCGTTGCTTGGGGAGAAACGAGGAGTGGTGCTGTTTCAGTTGCCGCCAACGTTTGTGAGGGATGCCGCCTTACTGAATGTTTTTTTGGGGGACGTTCCGAAAACGATGCGAGTCGCCTTTGAGTTTCGCCACGCCTCGTGGTTCGATGACGCGATTTTCCAGACGCTCCGCACGCACAACGCCGCCCTCTGCATTGCGGAAAGCGCCGACTTGGCGACGCCCGCCGTCGCCACGGCCGACTTCGGATACTTGCGTTTGCGCAGGGAGGATTATACGTCTGACGACATCGGGAAATGGGCGGCCACGATCCTGAAACTAGGCTCAGAGTGGAGTGAGACTTTTATCTATTTTCAAACATGAGGAAAGCGGAGTCGGGCCAAAATTTGCACATCAGATGGCTGGGATGTTACCCGAGTCCTAGGTATTCAGTTTAGCGACGGATTGATCTAACTCGAAATCTACAGCCGTCGCCGGGGCTGAAAACGATTTCCGGATATGAGAGCCCTCTGGAAAGGTGCCATCAGTTTTGGCCTGGTTACAATTCCGGTGTCGCTTTATCCGGCGACGCGCCGCGAGGATTTGAAATTTCGTTTGTTGCGGAGCACGGACTTGAGTCCAGTGAGTTACAAACGAGTCGCCGAGGCCGACGGCAAAGAGGTTCCATGGGATCAAATCGTCAAGGGTTATGAGCACGAGAAGGGGAAATTCGTCATTCTAAAAGATGAGGATTTCGCTCGCGTTGATGTGGAAGCGACCCAGACGGTGGACATCATGAACTTCGTCGCGATTGAGGATGTGAACCCGCTGCTTTTCTATAAACCGTATTTTCTGGAAGCTGGCAAAGGCGGCGACAAAGCTTACGTGCTCCTGCGCGATGCCCTGGTGCAGTCGAAGAAAATCGCCATTGCGAAAGTGGTCATTCGGACGCGGCAACACCTCGCCGCCGTCAAGCCGCAGAAGCAGGGACTCATGCTGGAATTAATGCATTTCCCCCAGGAACTGGTCGATGTCTCGGAGTTCACCCCGCCCGTCGAGAAGAGTGTCGGCAAGCCCGAAATGCAAATGGCCCAGCAATTGATCGATAGCATGACTACTCCTTGGGAGCCGGAAAATTACACAGATGAATACCACGAGGCGGTGGAAAAAATGATTGAGGAAAAAATCGAGAAAGGCGATGCCGGTTCGCCCGCTCCAGCGAAAACAAAACGACCCACCAACGTGGTCGATCTCGTTTCCGTGTTGCAGCAAAGCATTCAGCAAACTAAGGCCAGGCCCGTTGCGAAAAGGTCCGCCAAGGAGAAGGCTCCGGCTACGGTCAAACGCAAAAAAGCCGCTTAGAAGATGGGAGCCTGAGATGTCTCTTCAGGAATACGCCAAAAAGCGGGATTTTCAGAAGACGGCCGAGCCGGATGCAAGTCTCGCCCCGCCGAAAAAGGGCAGTCACCGATTTGTCATCCAAAAGCACGCTGCAAGTCGCCTGCATTACGATTTCCGACTGGAAATGAACGGCACCTTGAAATCTTGGGCGGTGCCGAAAGGGTTGCCGTATGCGAAGGGCGAGAAGCATCTGGCGGTGCATGTGGAGGATCATCCGGTCGCCTACATTGATTTCGAAGGCACGATTCCGAAGGGCCAATATGGCGGCGGAACCGTCATGGTCTGGGACCAGGGAACATTCGAATCAATCCTGACCGAGAATCCGGAAAAAGAGCTGGCCGGGGGCAAGTTGCATTTCATTCTCACCGGCCAAAAACTGAAGGGCGAATGGTATCTTGTTCGTCTGCGCGACGGCGACGAATGGCTCATGATTAAGGGTGGCGAGGACATGAAACCCCTTTCCAGGAAGCTCGACGACACTTCCGTTCTTTCCGGGAAAAACATGAAGGAACTCTCCCAAGGCGACCGTGTATGGCAGTCCAAGGAAACGTCCACTGCACATGTGCCTGCCAAGAAAAAAGCGGCCAGGGCAGCGAAGGCCGCGCCGCTGCCGAAGTTTGTCGAGCCGATGAAAGCCCGACTTGCCACCAGCGCACCACACGGCGAATGGGCCTACGAAATTAAGTTCGATGGCTGGCGCGCGCTCGCGCTGAAAGGCGGCAGCCAGACCCGGCTTTTATCTCGCAACGAAAAAGATATCGGCGCGAAGTTTCCCGAGATCATGGAATCCGTCGCGGCACTCGGCGCGCAGGACGCGGTGATCGATGGCGAAATCGTGGCGCTGGACGAGAAGGGGCGGTCGTCTTTTCAACTCCTGCAGGCCTACGACATCGGTGAGGAGCGCCCGCAGATTTTCTATTACGTCTTCGATCTGCTGCAACTCAACGGACACGATCTGCGCGGCTTCCCGCTCTCGAAGCGAAAGGCGGAGCTGGAAAAACTCATGGTCGATCCATCGGGCGTGATTCGTTTTTCCGCCACACTTGGCACCGACGCCACGCCATTGTTGGAACAGGCGCGGAAGCTCGGACTGGAGGGTTTGATCGGGAAAAAAGCCGACTCGCTTTACGAAAGTGGCCATCGCAGCGGCGCATGGATCAAGCTCAAACTCGTCCGCGAGCAGGAGTTCATCATTGGCGGCTACACCGAGCCTTCTGGCACGCGCAAACACTTTGGCGCGCTCCTGGTTGGGTTCCATAAAAATGGAAAACTGACCTACGCGAGTAAGGTTGGAACTGGTTTCAGCACAAAGCTCCTCGGTAGTCTGCACAAGACGTTTCAGAAAATCGCGAGTTTGGATTGCCCTTTTGTGAACCTTCCAGAAAAGCGCGCCAGCAAGTGGGGGCAGACGATCACCGCCTCAGAAATGACGCGCTGCCACTGGATCGAACCGGTGATGGTCTGCCAGATCAAATTCTCCGAATGGACGCGCGATGAGCATTTGCGCCAGCCTGTTTTTATAGGTCTGCGCGATGACAAAAACGCCAGCGAAGTCATTCGCGAAAAGGCTGACTGATTTATGTCCAACAAAGCCACACTCGACATCCACGGACGCAAGGTGGACGTGACTAACCTCGACAAGGTTTTCTACCCGAAGACGGGGTTCACCAAGGGTAACATCATCGACTACTATGTAAGGATTTCGCCCGTATTGCTGCCGCATTTGAAGAACCGACCAATCAGCCTCAAGCGTTATCCTGATGGAGTGGAGGGCTTCTTTTTCTATGAGAAAAACGCGCCGAAGGGACGTCCGCCTTGGATCAAAACCACGAAGGTGCCGAAGGACAGTGGCGGCGAGATTAACTACTGCGTAATGAACGATCTGCCCGCGCTGGTCTGGGCGGCGAACCTTGCCGATCTCGAGTTGCATACCTTTCTGCACAAGGCGCCCGCGCTGCAACGGCCGACTTCCCTTGCATTCGACCTCGACCCGGGTCCACCTGCAGACATTCTCACATGCAGCCAGGTCGCGCTTTGGCTCCAGTCCATTTTTGACGCCCTCGGAATGGCTAGTTTTCCGAAGACATCGGGTTCCAAGGGACTGCAAGTTTACGTGCCGTTGAATGGCCCGGTGACCTACGATAAAACGAAGGCGTTCGCACTGAAGATCGCCGAGGTGCTGGAGCAAAAATTCCCCGACCGCGTCGTTTCCAAGATGCTGAAAAGCCTCCGCACAGGCAAAGTCCTGGTCGATTGGAGCCAGAACGACGACAAAAAAACGACGGTCAATGTTTACTCGCTACGCGCAAAGGATCACCCCACCGTTTCAACGCCGGTGGCGTGGGATGAAATTACTGCCGCGCTACGCAAGAAAAACCCCAAGTTTCTAACATTCGAGTCTGAGCAAGTCATGCAGCGTGTCGCGGAGCAGGGCGACCTGTTTGCGGATGTGCTAACACTCAAACAAAAACTACCGCCGATCACCGCCGTCGCTGAGGCAGCCAAAACGATCTAACTCCAAGTAAAACTATCTCATCATCGCCTCGGGTAGCTCCGACGGCAGGGTTTCCAGATCCCATTCCAACTAGCCGCGCTTGCTGACTTTCTGGCCAAATTTTTTCCCCTTGGCTAGTGCTTTGTAGCTGACTGGTTGCCGCTTGGGCTCAATCTTATCGATGCCCGCGCCAGCTTTGAGTTCCATGATTTGATCGCGCAAGAGCGCCGCCTTTTCGTATTCGAGGCTGGCGCTGGCTTCTTGCATTTCGGTTTCGAGTTCGGTGAGGATTTCACTCAAGTCGAAGTCGCCGGTCATTTCGCGGAGGCTGGTGCCTTTTTTGTCTTTGCCGCCGCTTTTCAGGATGAGATGGAGCGACTCCTGCACGGCGCGGCGCACGCTTCTCGGCGTGATACCGTGCTCCGTATTGTAGGCGATCTGCCGGGCACGACGGTATTCGGTGACCTCAATCAACCGCTGCATGGACCCGGTGATCGTATCGGCAAAAAGGACGACTTCGCCGTTGATGTGACGCGCGGCGCGTCCGGCGGTTTGAATCAGCGAAGTCTGCGAACGGAGATAGCCTTCCTTGTCCGCGTCGAGGATACAAACCAACGACACTTCGGGCAGGTCGAGGCCTTCGCGGAGAAGGTTGATGCCGACCAAAACATCGAATTCGCCGGCACGCAGGGAGCGAAGAATTTCCACCCGCTCGATCGTGTCGATGTCGCTGTGGAGGTAGCGGACCTTGATCCCGAGGTCGCGAAAGTAGTCGGACAAGTCTTCTGCCGTCCGCTTGGTGAGAGTCGTCACCAACACGCGTTCCTGTTTTTCGATTCGAGTGCGACACAACTCCAGCGTCTCATCGATCTGCGTCTTCAACGGGCGAATCGTGATCTGTGGATCGAGCAATCCCGTCGGGCGAATAATTTGCTCCACCACGAGCGGCATTCCAGCGGAGTGTGAGTCGAATGTGGACGGCGAAACGGTGCTCGCGCCTTGAGTGGATTCCACGCGCGGGGCTCCGGCGATGGCAAAGGGAACACTCTCGTCGACGCCGATGCGGTCGCGTTTGTGCGGAACGTAGTCCTTGTTTCCGACCACGCTGTTGGTGATCTCAAACTCCGCCGGCGTCGCCGAAATGTAGAGCAATTGCCCCGTGCGCTCCATGAATTCCGGGAAACGCAGCGGGCGGTTATCCATCGCGCTGGGTAGACGAAATCCATAATCCACCAGCACCGATTTGCGCGAGCGGTCGCCCTCATACATGCCGCCGATCTGCGGCACAGACGCGTGGCTCTCATCTATCACGCAAAGGAAATCGCGCGGAAAAAAGTCGAGCAACGTCCCGGGTCGCGCACCCGGCGGACGCCCACTAAGGTGGCGCGAATAGTTCTCGATCCCCGAGCAAAAGCCCATTTCCTGAATCATCTCCAAGTCGTATTCGGTCCGCATCTTCAGCCGTTGCGCCTCCAGCAGTTTCCCCTGCGACTCGAACCACGCGATGCGTTCGTCCAGTTCCTCGCGAATCGTCACCTGCGCCCGCCGCAATTTGTCCGTGGGCGTGACAAATTGCTTCGCCGGAAAAATCGTCAGCTTCTTCAGCGACTCCGCGACCGTCCCCGTCAGCGGATCGAAACGCGAAATCCGATCAATCTCGTCGCCGAAAAACTCAATCCGAAACGCATCCTCATCCACATTCGCCGGATGGACCTCCACCACGTCGCCGCGCACGCGAAATTTCCCCCGCGTAAACCCGATGTCGTTGCGCTCGTAAAGCATGTCCACCAGTTTGGCGAGCAGCCCTTCGCGGGAAATCATTTGACCTACATACAACTGCGAAAGCATCTGCGCGTAATCTTCCGGCGAACCCAAGCCGTAAATGCACGACACACTCGCGATCACGATCACATCGCGCCGGGTCAGCAGCGAACTCGTGGTCGAGAGCCGCAACCGCTCGATCTCCTCATTGATCGACGAATCCTTCTCGATGTAGGTATCCGAGCGCGGGATGTAGGCCTCGGGCTGATAATAATCGAAGTAGGAAACGAAATATTCCACCGCGTTATCCGGGAAAAACTGCTTAAACTCCGAGTAAAGCTGCGCCGCGAGCGTCTTGTTATGCGACATCACGAGCGTGGGCCGGTCGATGTTGCGAATAATGTTCGCCGCCGTAAACGTCTTGCCCGACCCCGTCACACCGAGCAAAGTCTGATGGCGGTTCCCCGACGCAATAGACTGCGTCAACTTAGCAATCGCCTGCGCCTGATCCCCCTGCGGCTGGTAATCGGAAGCAAGCTGAAACGGCATGGCCAGCAAACTAAACCGCGCCTACTCGGACGGCAAGCGGGCGGCCTAAAACAGTCCTCGAAAGCACATTGATCGAGTCGGACGCGAAGGCGACGAGCGCATTGCACGTTCTGGTAGGCTTCCTTGCATTCCGGTTAAATTATTTCTTTTGCTCCTGACGCGTGCGGATGCTGTCGAACCAATTACCCAACCGATCTATTTCGTCCTTCATCTTGGCGGGCGTAGGACCTGGCCGGTTTAGTGCTAACGAGTCGGTATGGCAATAGCTACAGGCGAATCCGTAGCCCTCGTTAAACAACGTGACGTCTTGATCGGTCAAGATGGTCAGCTTACACAATCCACCTGGATGAACCTTGTTGTTAAATCGTTGCGCCACTGGCGCAACATAGCTTTCAGCAGCTCGCTCCCAGCCGTCGCGCAGAATTCCGGACATTGCTTTCACCTGGTCGGCCCATTCGTCAAGCTGGCCAGCTGTGTGCAATACCGCAGTTGCGGTGAATCGATCGTTTAACTTCTTCACTACGTCTGGGACTGCCTTTGCTTTAAACGGCACTCCCGTAACGCAGATTCCAGCACGGTCGTCCGCTCTGTTTATACTTTGGTAGTGCGGGGCTAAGTGCAGCTTTCGAGCTTCCTCATCAAGCATCATCAAAAAAGGAATATCGTGAGTGAAAACGATTACTTGCCTTCCGCTAGCGGCCTCCTTCACCAAACGCGACGCCACTAACTCACGGTAATTGTGATCAAGCGATGATACAGGGTCATCGAAGATCACACCCGAGCGGTTATGTGCCGTGGAAAGCTCCGCAAGAAAGGCGGCGAGTGCGACGCACCGGTGTTCTCCCTCGCTCAAGACACTTCCGACTTTCGCGTTAGGATTGCGAACTAGCGACACTCTGAACTTTGTTGCACCGTAGCCACTAGGCACTTGGGTAAGTTCGAGCCGGCGGTCGGAGATGCTCAACACCGTCGTCTCTGCGGCAAACGCATCTCGAAGCGTATCGGTAACGAGCGTTTTTGATAACTCGGTGACCTTTCGGGTGATTCGGTTAGTATCGGTGTCCTGCATTGCTGATGCGAAAGCGGCAATTTTCGTCAAGCGCGCAATCTCGGCTTCGACATCACCTTGGATGCTTGCAAGCCAAACACGGTCTTCTAGACCGCGGAGCTCATTCTCTTGCAGCTTTCGTTCTGCGGGATCAGATGATTTCTGGAACTCTTTAACTTGTTCGCCTAGGCTACTAACGACCTTATTCAATTCCGAGACAATGCTTCCGACTGGCTGTTGAATTCCCACGAGTGCGGGATCATTTACCACAATTAATTTTCTTCCACGAACACGCGCTTTCGCAAGGGTGCGGGCGGCCCGCCTGGAAAGTGTTGGCTGGTCCAGCTCATAGTGCAGCATCCGAACGGCCTCAGCGAAAGCTTCCCTAGTGACGCAGCTGAGTTTGATTGTATCCCTCCAATTCTCAACAGAGCAGCGCGCTTCTTCTACAGCCTGTTGGACTTTTTGCTGAACGAATTGCTCAAACGCGGTCAGTCGAGTCGCTGCCTCTGGCGAGAGGGGCTGCTGACAAAGCACACAAACTGCATCGTCACTTGTGAAGGGAAATGGGTGATCAGTATATGCCTCCAGAGTCGAAAAGGAACGCGCGGCTTCCCAGAGCGTTTTCCAAACTTCTGAGCCCGCATGTGGTAATGGTTCTATGTTGAATGCCTCAGTCGCCGCGAACTGCGCAGCCGTTGCTTTGTCCTTCGCGGTCACCAAGAGTTGGTGCAGCTCGTCAGCCGTGGCGGGAAGCAAAACAGACTCAGAGGCCTCAACAACCCTTACCAATTTCTCCACCCGTTCCTTCAGCGCGTTCAGCTTTCGAATTTCTTTAGTCGGGTCAGAAGCAAGATCGCGCTTTAACTGTTGAAGTCGCTGCGTTTCGTGATCCGACATCTGGACCAACGAAGTTATCGAGGTCGCGTCCGTCGTGGCCGAGAGTTTAAGGATAAGTTGGTGAACTGCCGTCCCATCACGAGAAGCGGGCTTCTTCCGAAACGAGGGGACTTGAGCTTCGACGACGCCCTTTGTTGTCTTCAGCTTGCCGGCAAAGTCGCGAACCAAGTCTGCCAATGACTGGAGCAATTGGAGCGGGACGGGCGTGTATGCTAGATCATTCGGTCCGCCCACGTGAACTGAAGCGCACTTGGAGTCGAAAACGCTAATATTGGATAGGTCGGGGCTTGCCGCTACTCCATCGTGCCACGAAATTTCCGGCTGAACGATGCCGGACGCCGAATATTTGATTCGTGCTGACGGTTTTCCGCTCGAAGTGGCGTATGCGTTGGTCAGGATGTCTTCTTGATCACGAGCTCGGCACGCACGTTTAAGCACGCGTCCGTAGCCCGACTTGCCAGCGCCATTGTCACCGTAAATGATTGTCAACCCGTCTTCCGCGAAATTCAGCGTCTGATCGTCGGCAAGTGCGTTGACATTCTTCGCGTGGCTTATGGATTTCAGCGCAACTACGCCGCCAGTGTTCCAACTCGCGGGAACATGGCTCACGTCAAGTGGTTGGGCCGTCAACGCCGCTTCACCTTCGTCTAGCAGCCCGTGGATTTGGCGACAGAGAATGTAGGTTTCTTCCAGATCACCTGCCGAGAGTTTTTGATATGCATATAGTCGACGTAACGCATCGCGTTGCCATGCGCTTACACCCGCCGACCAGACGATAATATCATTAAGCGCGTCGCGGACTGGATCAATAGCGGGTGTGATTACGCCGTTGGTCATATAGAACTTGATTTATCTATGCGGCGCAAAGGTTAGAACACGGACGCCCATATGTGATTTCCCACACCTGAGTTAGGCGATAGTTGTGAGTCGATCACAGCTTCAGCTTCGCTAGTTGGCCGTGCTGGCCTTTGAGGGCACCGCGCATGACGCCTTTGCATTCTTTCATCCAGGCGCGGAGGGTGTCGTAGGCGTCGTCGCGGTCTTTGGTGTCGTCGATGGCGTCGCCGCCGGCCTGGTCGCGTTCGGATTCGTCTTTGTCGAGTTGCGTGACGGCTCCTAACAAGGTGGTGAGGCGGGCCGGGGCGTAGTTGCGCTTGGTCAATTTGGCGATGTAGGGAGCCTGGCCGCCGTTGGTGTAGCTGGTGGTGGCCATGGTGAGGAAGCGGTCCATGTCTTCGGGGACGTCGCCGCTGAGGGCGAGGGCGGTGCGGTCGGCGGGGGCCGGGAAGCTGGCGCGGGCGATTTCGCGGAAGACGGCGTAATCGTGGCGGACGGTTTTCTCGCTGACCTCGAGCTGGTCTTGTTCGCCTTCCTTGTTGCCCATGCCTTGCTGGCGATTTTGCAAGCCGCCTCCGAGTGCGGTCACGTAGCCCTGGCCGATGGCGAGTTCGGCAGTGTCGTATCCGTGGGTGCTGGCCACGGCACTGAGTGTGGGGTCGCCGCTGAGGGTGGTGAGGAAGGTTTGGCTTTCTCCGGCGTATTTGGTGATCTTTTTGTTTTGCTTATCGCGTTTGCGTTTGGCAGCGTCGTCGTTGGGTGCAGGCGTGGTGGGATCAGTGGGATTGGACATAATGGTTTAATTTTCCGGACTGTTTGAGATGGCGAAGTGTGGATATGGGCGGCGTGCTTGCTTCTTTTTTGCGTTGTGAATGTGAAAAATCCCTAAATTATTGATCCAATACAATGTTTTTCTGGCCTGGAATGAAAAAAAGCACTCCGTCTGGCTAAGGGAGCACTCCGTCTGGCTAAGGAAGCACTCCGTCTGGCTAAGGAAGCACTCCGGCTGACTAAGGAAGCACTCCGTCTGGCTAAGGAAGGGCTCCGTTTGGTTAAGGAAGCACTCCGTCTGGTTAAGGAAAGGCTCCGGCTGACTAAGGAAGGGCTCCGTCTGGTTAAGGGTGCACTCCGTCTGGCTAAGGAAGCGCTCCCGCGGGCGAGGTTAACGGAGCGGTTGGATCACGATTTCCTGTCGTGCAGGGATGGGGTGGTGCTCACGAGAGGACTTGAACCTCCACTCTGTTAGGAATACGATTCTGAGTCGTACGCGTCTGCCATTCCGCCACGTGAGCAATTTTGGAATTTTACAGATAGTCGAATTCCACGACTTGAAAACCGATTTCTTTCTACGAGATCCGCATGGGCATGAGGACGTAGAGGAAGGGCGTCTGAATCTTGATGACGCCGGGACTCATCTCGTCGATGAGGTCGAGGAAGACTTCGTCGTTTGGCAGGTTGCGCAGCGGAGCCATGAGGAACTCGGGGTTGAAGGCGATGGCCATGTCCTTGCCTTTGTAGGTGACGGCGACGGATTCGCGGGCTTCACCGACATCGGGGGTGTTGGCGGTGATGTCGATGTTGTTTTTGGTGAAGATAAGTTTGACCGAGTTTGATTTGTCGCTGGCGAGGATGGCGACGCGGCGGACGCAGTTGAGGAAGGATTCGCGCTCGAGGGTGACGCGTTCGCGAGCCTCGCCGGGGATGACCTGACGGTAGTTCGGGTAATTGCCCTCGATGAGTTTCGAAACGAGCAGAGTGTTATTTAACTCGAATGCGACTTGGTTGTCGGAAACGGAAACTTTCACTTCGCCGTCGTCCTTGAGCAGGCGTCCGATTTCGGTGATGGCTTTGGTCGGAATGATGACTTCCGTTTCCTGACTGCGGGGGAATTCGAGTTCGATATCGACCAGTGCCAGACGCCGTCCGTCGGTGGCGACGAGGGAGAGTTTGTTATCCTTGAAGCTGTGCAAAACACCGTTGAGCACGTAGCGGGTCTCGTCTGTGGAAATGGCGTAGGCGGTTTTCTTGAGGCCGTCTTTGAGTTCCTTTTGCTTGATGTTGAAGACGCGGGCGTTTTCAAAACGGGAAAGGGGAGGAAATTCCTCTTCTGGCAGACCGAGGATTTTGAAGAAGGAAGCGCCGCAACGAATCGACGCAGAGTTTTTCGAGTCGATGTCGAATTGGATGTCCGAGGACGGCAGCTCGCGGACGATGCTGGAAAGACGGCGGGCTGGCAGCGTAGTGGCACCGATTCGTTCCACGGTGGCCTCGACTTGAATGCGGATACCAACATCGAGGTCGGTCGTGGTGAGGGTCAAACCGCTTTCCGTGGCCTGAATCAACACGTTGGACAGAATCGGAAGGGTCGTGCGGGTGCTGACGACATTCTGTACGGCCTGAAGGCCTTCGTTGAGTTTTTCTTTGCTAACGCTGAATTTCATGAGTGAAGCGGTGTGAGATAAAAGTGTGTTTGGGAGAGATGCGAAACTATGCGTGGAACGCTCGGCGTGTCCACATGTTTAGGGAGTTTTAGCGCTGCAATTGGGAGTCAATCAGCGAAACGGCGCGCCGGGTGGTCTCGTCGTTGGCGATTTTTTCGTTTACCACCTTGCAGGCATGCAACACGGTGCCGTGATCGCGCCCGCCGAAGGCCTCGCCGATTTCATTGAGCGAGGATTTCGTGAGCTGCCGGGCGAGATACATTGCGACCTGGCGAGGGTAGGCGATGTTCGCCGGGCGGCGTTTGCTCGTCATGTCAGCAATGCGGACATCGTAATGTTCTGCCACGCGTCGCTGAATCTGATCAATGGTGACAGTCTTCTTGGCTTCTTCGTTGAGAATGTCTTTGAGTAGATTTTCAATAACGTCGCGGTCGAGATCCTTGCCGCTGAGAGAGGCAAATGACGCCACACGCAGCAACGCGCCTTCGAGTCGGCGAACGTTGGTGCGAATCCTCTGGGCGAGAAACTCGAAAACTTTTGGGTCGAGTTTGATACTAAGCGTCGCGGCTTTTTTCCGCAGAATCGCCATGCGCGTCTCGATGTCTGGCGGCTGTAACTCCGCCGTCATGCCCCATTCGAAACGGGATACGAGGCGATGCTCCAGATTGGCGATCTCGCTGGCGGGACGATCCGACGAGAGGACGATCTGTTTGTGGCCCTCGAAAAGCGTGTTGAAGGTATGGAAAAATTCCTCCTGAGATCGTTCCTTGCCCGCAAGAAATTGAATGTCATCGATCAGGAGCACGTCGGCCTGACGATATTTTTTGCGAAATTTAACCAGCGAATTGTGCTGAATGGCGTCGATGAATTCGTTCGTGAATTTCTCGCTGGAGAGATACATCACCTTGGCATTTTTCTTGTGGCCTTGGACGTATTGGCCGATCGACTGCATCAGGTGCGTCTTGCCGAGACCGACCTCGCCATAAACGAAGAGTGGATTGTAAGTCCGAGCTGGTGCTTGGGCGACAGCAATGGCAGCGGCATGAGCAAATTGATTGTTGGCCCCGACGACGAACGTCTCGAACGTATTCCTCGGGTTCATTCCCGTCGCTGCGGCGGCCGCCTCGGGTTCCAACGGAGCCTCGGAAACGACCTCTACCGCTTTTGGCGTCGCGGGCTCCTTCGTCAGCGCTTTCGAGTCTGCATAAACGAAGCGTAGCTTGCGCGGCTGACCGAGAATATTCGTCACGGCAGATTGCACCAGTGGTTGATAATTCGACTCGATCCAGACTTGGTAAATGTTATTTGGAACACAGAGAGTCAGGGCCTCTTCGTCTGCGGCCGTCAATTGAATTTCCGCAAACCAGCGTTGAAAAGTATCTGGGCTTACCTGCGTACGAATCGCCTCGGAGATCGGGTGCCAAATACGATGCATGGAGTCAGACATAGGAAAATTATCCACAGGGAGGCGTCATGTGGTTGTCACATTCTGTGCAACACGTTTGAAGGTGGAGGATGAAAGGAGGGAAAAAAACATTTGGAGCCGGAAAGGCGATGCGAATTTATTAAATGAATTGCAAGCCCTTGAGAACTAAAGGGTTACGTCAGAGGTAGAAAAACATATCTACAAATGCATTCGAGACCGTTCCGCGATTTGGTAATCGTTCGGAGTGAGGCACTTACCAAGATAGAAGAGGATGTTTTACGCATTTTGTTCACAAGTTATTCACAGTTCGTTTCTCTGTGAATGCTGAGTGCAGAGGCTAAAATTCTTAGCCCTCACCGCCAAGAAAATTTTGAGAAAACGGCCATTTTTATTTCAGCTTTAAGGCTCAATTTCGCTTGACGGAGAAAGGCGGCGATGCGCGTTTCTATAACCTGTCATCGGCTTCGTTTGCGGAACTCCCTCAGTTCACAGTGCTTGCATTCCGAACGTGCTCCTCGGCTGCCAAAACCTGTTTATCTGGTGTTCGGAATAAGATCGCGACCGTGAATGTAACGACAGTGCCGAAAAGAATTCGCCAGGGAAATTCGATCTCAATAAAGGGCCAAAGATTTTTGCCGCTCACGGTGCCAGGCAGCAAGCCGAGCAAAATGCCGATCGTGATGTGCAGACCGCTCAAAAGTGCGGTGACAATGAAACCCGCCAGCATCGCGAGCACATTTCCTACATTGGAACCGCGACGTTTGCTCAACATACCCACCAGAAAAACGCCGAGTAGCGAACCGTAGGTATAGCCGAAAATCCCCAACACAATCGGGATGATCCGCAGATGCAGCACAATCCGGCCATAAGCGGTCAGGCCGCCGACTACGATCAACAATAATGAAAACACCACTGTCGCCCAGCGCGCGGCCCGGACTACTTCACTGGAAGTCGCCTTGGGTTTGATATAGGCCACATACCAATCTTCTGTGAAACTCGTCGCCAGCGCATTCAACGCCGTGCTTAGCGAGCCCATCGCTGTCGCAAACAGCCCCGCGACGACCAGCCCACGCACACCCGGCGGCATCTCATGCACGATATACCACGCAAACACATCCTTCTTCGACCCATCCTGATAATGCACCCAGAGAAGAAGACCGATCAGCAAAAAACACAGCACCACTGGAATATCGAGCAACCCCGAGAGCATTAACGCCCGGCGACTGCGGCGAATATCCGGCGCAGTCAACATGCGCTGCACCATGTCTTGATCCGTCCCGTGCGTTGCCATCGTTGTAAAAACCGAGCCCAGCAACGCAGCCCAGATCGTGTATTCGATCTCCAAAATCCCTTTCACATTGCCGGCAAAACTCTTCGCCGGATCGATGCCCGAATCGAAAAACGCCGGAGCCTTCACATAGGAAAACACCTCGTTCCATCCCCCTGGAACTCCCTTGAAGAGCACATAAATCGCGAACCCAATCGCGCCAAACATGATCGTCGCCTGAATGACATCCGTCCAGACCACGGCCTTGATGCCACCCAACGCGGTGTAAACGGCCGTGATCGCCGTGATCAACACCAGCGCCGCCACGTATATCCAGATTTCTTGCATCGGCTGCAACTCGACCTGCGCGACCATTTCGTAGGCAAACACCAACACGATCGCACCCACATAGAGCCGCGTCCCGCTCGCCAACATTCGGGTGAAAAGAAAAATGAAGGACGCCCCATTTTTGGTCGTGTTGCCAAAACGCACCCGCAGAAAGTCGTAGATCGAGACGACACGATAGTCGTAATAGGGTTTGATAAATATGTAACTCACCAGCACTCGCGCCAGCACCGTACCGATGGCCAGTTGCGCGTAGGTAAAATTCCGTAGCCCGTAGCCTTCGCCTGGCGCGCCAAGAAACGTCGCCGCGCTCACCTCCGCCGCCAGAATCGACGCCAGCACCGCCCACCAAGGCAGATTGCGGTCGCCGATGGCAAAGCCTTCCATCGTTTTGTCGCCGCGTCCCTTGTAGAGGCCAATCCCGACAATCGCGACGAAATAGACGACGATAATCAGGCCATCGAGGAGAAAAGGGGAGTTCATGCGCCGAAAAGAAGACTGTTTTTTCCTCGGAAAAGCAATCGGCTATTCGTGTTGGAGAATGTCGATTAAGGCAGCGGTCAAAGACTGCCGCGCTCGTCGCAGATCGGCCAAAAATTTCGCAAACGCCAGCCAACGCGTGGGATGTTGAGCCAGCCAGAGCAGAATGGAAGTCGTCTGTATTTTTTGTCGCGGCAGATCGTAGGATACCTCGAAAGGAATCGGAATCGGCTCGTTTGGTGTGTCTGAAATTGAGCGCAGCACGAGCAGGGGAATGCCAAATGAGGCGGCGATCTGGGCGACGGTTGCTGATTCCATATCGACGCAACTCGCCTGCGTGGCGCGCGCCAGTTCGCCGCGTCCGCCTTCGATAACACGGGAACTCGAATGCAAAACGGCTCCGCGCAAACTGGCTGGGATCGTGGAGAAATTTGTCGCGCAAAAGACGTCGCCGATTTTCCACTCGGCAGTTAGCGCACCGGCAAATCCGGCGGCGATGAGTTGGCTCGGCTGATGTTTTTCTAGAAGCGGCAATAGTTTTTCGGAAACTGATTCCGCTCCAACTCCGATGATTGCGATAACGATGGAACTCGGATGTGTTTTCAACCAGCGGCGGAAATCCTGCGCCTCGTGCTCCAGCGCGAAAACCACCAAAATCATGGCGTCGGCAGCGGCGTGGAATCGAGCGTGGGGAGAGGGAGATTGCGCTCGGCGGCTTGGTTGAGTTGCAGCCGCAGCTCGGGAAATTCTTTGCGTGGTGGCGTCTGATGCTTCCAGAAAAACATCGTCACCGCGCCTGCTGCGAACGCCAACAGGATGAGCAGGAAGGTTTTCATCGCGCCGAGTTTTCGCCGCCCGCCCGTGGCTGGCAATGGGAAAATGGTTGCGAGCTGGCTGGAAGTCGAATCAAACTCGACTCTCGCCTTATGAACACCCGACCTCTCGACCGCGGAAAAATTCTCGTCACCGGAGGCGCGGGCTTCATTGGCAGCGCTCTCATCTGGGCGCTCAATCAGCGCGGACTCGAAAACATCGTCGTCTGCGACATCCTCGGCTCCGACGAGAAATGGCGGAACCTCGTTCCTCTGAAATTTCTCGATTATATCGAGGCGTCCGACCTGAAATGCCTCGTCGAAACCAAAGCCGCCGTATTACGCGGAGTGGACACGATTTTCCATCTCGGCGCGTGTTCTGCGACGACGGAAAAGGACGCCAGCTATCTCATTCACAACAACTTCGAGTTCACCAAACTCCTCGCGCACTGGGCGCTGGAGAGCGACGCGCGCTTCCTTTATGCGTCGTCTGCTGCCACTTATGGCGACGGCAGCGAAGGCATGGACGACCTCGATACGAATCTAACTCAACTGCGTCCGCTGAACATGTATGGCTACTCGAAGCATCTCTTCGACCTCTACGCGCAGAAACAGGGCTTCCTCGACCAGATCGTGGGCCTCAAATATTTCAACGTCTTCGGCCCGAACGAATGGCACAAAGGCGACATGCGCAGTCTGGTGAACAAAGCCTACGATCAGGTCCGCGCCACAGGGCGGTTGCAACTTTTTCGGAGTCATCACCCCGACTATCGCGACGGCGAGCAAATGCGCGATTTTCTCTATGTGAAGGACGCCGTGGAAATGACGATTCACCTCGCTGAAACTTCGTCGGCGGGCGGCTTGTTTAACCTCGGTTCTGGTGAGGCAAATACGTGGCTGACGCTGGCGAACTCGCTCTTCAATGCGATGAAACTCGAATCTAAAATCGACTTCATCGACATGCCGGAATCGATTAGGCCCAACTATCAGTATTACACCAAGGCCAGCATCGCGAAGCTGCGTGCAACCGGCTATGAATCGAATGTAACTCCGCTCAGCGAGGCTGTGACCGACTACACTAAAAATTACCTCATTCCGAGGCGTCACCTCGGCGCGTAAACCCCTAACTCCACTGGCTGCGGCGGCAACCCAGATAGGCCACAAAGATCGCGACTACGATCTGACTACCTAAAAACCAGACACAGGCCGGAGTGTAAGCGAGCGGAGTTTGCACGACGCGTTGCAGGATCGTGTAGTAGTTCGTTTCGCGGAAAGTTTGCAGGTAACCCGACCAAGCCCAGTAGGCGGCAATGAAGGGTTTTATCACGTTCGCCAGCCAGAGCGGCAGCGCCAGAAACGCCCCCGAAAGCGGCAGCTGAAATCCCACAAAATAAATCGAGGCGAGCGACGCCTGCTCAGGTGTGCGCAGGCAGGCGGAGAGCGCGAGGGAGATGGCGGTGACGGCGGCGTTGACCAAGCAAAGAAGGAACGCCTGAGTCGCGAGCGAGCCGGGTAGATGGCAGACGATGTTGACAAACGCGGCCATCCAGAGGCTTTGCGCGATGACCCAGAAACCGAGGTAGACGAGTTTGTTGGTGAGGTAGGCAAGGGGACTGAGACCGGCGAGTTTTTCTTTCTCGAAAATGGTGCGCTCATTGGCGATCTCGCGCGCACCGTTGTTGGAGGCCATCAGTGTGAGGAGGATGACTTGGAACATGGCGATGCCGGAGAGCAGGCTGCCGTCGCGGGTGGAGGATTGGATGTAGGCGTTGGCCTCGGCGAGCTGGCGAACGATGTTGGACTCGAACCGGAGATTCAGGTTTTGAATTTCTGGCAGTCCATGAATCGCGAAAATGACGACCAGCAACGGGAAGCCGAAGAGCATGGCAAACTGCAGGAGACGTCCGCCAGAGTCGCGCCGCCAGAGGAGCCAGCGGCGGCTGAACAAAGTGAGAAACTGGGAGAAAAAACCCGGTGTGTCGAGCGGGTTGGAGGTTTCGCCGGAGCTTTTCTGAGTTGTATCCAACTCAAATGCAGGGCCATGTTTTTTCCAGGAAGCGGACCATTTTTCCGGCTGGCGTTTGCCGAGACGGTCGAAGATTTCCTCGTGATCCAAGACGTCGAAATAATGCGAGAGATGATCGGTCGGCCCGTGATACGCAACATTTCCGCCGGTGAGAACGGTGACGCTGTCGTAGAGATCGAGATGCGCAAGGCTGTGGGTAACGTTGAGAATGAGCCGGTGTCCGTCCTCCGAAAGCCGGTGGAGCAGGTCGATGATTTCGCGCTCCGACTTGGGATCGAGACCGCTGAGGACTTCGTCGCAGAGCAGCAAACGCGGCGAGGTGAGCATCTCGATGGCGAGAGAAAGACGGCGTTTTTGTCCGCCGGAAAGAACTGCCGCAGAACGGTCGGCGACGGTGTCGAGTCCACATTCGAGGATTACTTTTTCAATACGCTCGGATGGCTCGACCTCGCCAAAATCCGCCACGCGCAAACGCAGCGCGGAGACGAGCGACTCATGCACGGTCAGCGCGTCGTAGGCGATGCTGAACTGCGGCACGTAACCGATTTCACTCGGATGCAAGTCGCCCTCGGTCAGAAGGTCGCGGCCCTGCCAGAGGAGCGTGCCCTCCGAGGGATTATGCAGTCCCGCGATGAGGCGCAGCAGGGTGGTTTTTCCACAACCCGACGGACCCAGAATCGCTCCGAAATGACTCGATGGCCAATGTAGGGTGACGTCCTCGAGCAATGGCAGCTCGCCCGCATGGTAGGAAATGTCGCGAAGTTCTAGCACTGAGAAAAAGCGCCTTCGATTACTTAGCGTCCCAGCCGCGTGCGGTGACTGTGCTGGGATTGGTATATTCGCCGATGATTTTTCCACCTTGCGAGATGCGCACCCAGACGCCTTTGATGGAGTCCGCCACTTTGATGCGTCCGCCGTTGGGAAAATAATAATATCCCACCAGATTTGCCTTCGTAAGTTTAACGATCTTCGTTTTCACATTTTGCGGTGCCTTATTCGTGAGCATCGGGATCGTCTCGGAACCCGTTACCCGCACCACCACGTCCTCGTCCTTTTTTTTGCCGAGTTTCTGGTGCTCCACGAAGATAAGGTAATCGACTGTCAGCCCGGTCAAATCGGCGAACGTGCCGTTCACCAGAGTGATGTCATAGCTCACCTGATCCACCAATCTAGCCTCCGACCCTTCTTCCTCGCCGCGGGGCTTTTCGCCTTTATCGGCCGTTTTTTTCACCGTGATCTGCACGGTCCCGAGCGCAGCAGCGAAAGGAGCGTTTGCCATCAAGCCTAATACCAACAACAAACCGAGCAGCGTTTTATTCATGCGAGTTCCATAGTGATCTGGGACATTTGCAACAAGCTATTTCGACTTGCGCCGCGGACGTTCCCCCCGGAAATAGGAACATGACTCCCCCTCGCCGTCGCTATTTGAGTTGGATATTGATCGGGCTGCCTGTCTTTTTGCTGATCGTCGTGCTCATCGCCATGATGCAGGCCAAGGCGTTTCTTCGCAGCGAAAAGTTTCGGGCATTTCTCAGCGGCAAAGTCTCCCACACCGTCCGCTCGAAGGGCGCGTTTCAGCCGTTGCAATGGACCGGGTCGTCATTCTACTCCGACGCCTACACGGCCACCGGCGACTCCGGCGGCCCCTTGGAAAGCATCGACGCGCAGCAAGTCCGCGCCAGCGTAAATCTGGAAGGTCTCTGGCAGCGCAAATGGCAGGTGGAGCACGTCGAGATCGAACGTCTCGTGCTGGTTCCCTCGCAGAAAAAAAAGGCTCCGACCCAGGACCAGCCTCAGTCGGAGGACGCGCAAACCGCCAAGTCGGCCAAGGAATCGGTAACCTATTCCCAATCAACTGAAAGTCCGATCCGGCCCAAAAAACCG
The DNA here is from genome assembly GCA_038230215.1 of Chthoniobacterales bacterium. Lineage (GTDB taxonomy): Bacteria > Verrucomicrobiota > Verrucomicrobiia > Chthoniobacterales > DASVRZ01 > DASVRZ01. The sequence goes on from JBBRNR010000007.1 coordinate 50,675, forward strand.
GACAACCTGACTCCGAAGACGCCTGCATTTATAGATTCTTTGCTGCCGAACCAAGTCGATGTGCAACGCGTCTCGGTGGCCGATTTCACGCTCGACGGCAAACACATGCGGGTTCCATTTCGTTTGCAAGGGCTCAAGGTCGAGGCCACACCCGACGGCAAAGCCTGGAACCTCACAGGCTCCGGAGGCAGCGCAACCTTTGAGAAACGCCCGAAAATTTCCATCAACGACCTAGCCGTTCGCTATGCCGACAAGACGTATTTCATTACCCGCAGTGCGTTTTCCGTCGAGGGCGGCGGCAGCGCCAGCATCACGGGCAAGATCAACGAAAAGGCCAGTTCCGACACCGATCTGAATGCCAAATTCGACAAACTTCCCGCCGCCACCGTGCTGCCCAAAGACTGGCGTGCGCGTCTGCACGGCCAGCTTTCAGCCGACTTGCATGCCGTTGGCGACGGTAAAAGTCTCGTCGTTTCGGGTCCCGTGATGTTGACCAATGGCGAACTGGAGGCTCTCCCGGTTTTGGATCAGGTCGCGCTCTTCACTCGCACGCAACGTTTCCGGCAATTGCATCTGGAAACCGTCCACGCTGACGTGGAAATCCGCGATGGCCGGGTAAAAATCTCCAATCTCGACGCCGAATCCACCGGCCTCGTACGCATGACCGGCAGCTTCATCATCGAAAACGGCATCATGACGGGCGAGTTTCTCGTCGGCGTCACGCCCGCCAGCCTGCGTTGGATTCCCGGCTCACAGACGAAAGTCTTCACCGACGAGCACGGTGGCTACCTCTGGACCCCGATGAAAGTCACCGGCCCGCTTGCTCACCTCACCGAGAATCTTTCCGAACGTCTCGCCGTCGCCGCTGGCCAGGACTTGATCGACACGATCCAAAAAGATCCCTCCAAGCTGAAGGACACCCTCAAGGACGCCGCCCAGTCGCTGCTCGATATGTTCAAAAAATAAACGGATCGACTTTAAGTTAATTCGACAGCTTGAACATTATGTAGCACCATCTGTCCCCAAATCCAGAAGCTAGAAAAGATCCCTAATGAAAAATTTCAATAACAAACAACTCGGAATTTTAATTCTGATCTTACTGGCATTGATTGCTATTCCGTTTGCCTGGGTCGGCACGTCGCAAAAAGTCTCATCGGAGTTGAAGTCGAATGTGCCCCCAATGCCGCTAGCCTCTGGACAGGTCGCGGCATCTTCCGTTGCAAGCTCAAGAGCGCTCGTTTCCAATCCTTCCAACCCCGTTGCCGGTAAAAATATGTGGCCCGCACCCGCAGAAACTTGGGGTGTAAAACTAGAGCCACGCTCTGCCGCTTATGCGGCTGCCTTGCGCAGCGGACAGAAACTTAAGGGCAGGACTGGACCGTTGGATGTCGCCTCAATGGCCAGCCCGGCGAAGCTCAAGGAGGGCGATGAATTGACGATTCCCTTGCTGGGTGGTGATCAGGTAACGGGCCGGGTGCAACTCGTCATGTCCGAAGCCAATGGTGTGGTGCGAGTGGGAGGAAAATTAACAGGTGATGAAGTGGGAACTTTCGCGCTGGCCCAATTGCCGGATCAGATCACTGGCAGCATTCTTCTGCCTAATCGCGGAATCGCCTACGTGATCACCCCCGGCGAAGATGGCGGAACATGGCTAGTGGAAAAAGCCCTCTCGGATGTCATTTGCCTCCCTTATCCGCAGGCGACAAGTCGTGCCGTCTCCCCAAAAACCACTGCGACTGCCGCTGCGGTGACGGTACCGTTGTTAAGCAGTCGCCCCACCGCTCCTGCTGTCATTTATATTGATCTGGATGGAGAGACGGTTAAAGACCCTGATTGGAACGGTGGAGCCACGATCGTAGCTCCACCGTATGCACTGACCACAACCCAAATTCGGGAAATCTGGAATCGGGTAAAGGAAGATTATCTTCCTTTTAACATCGATGTGACCACGAACGTGGCGCGCTATAACAACACCGCTCCCGGACTTCGCATGAGGTGCATCGTAACTTCCAATGATGCGGCGGAACCCGGTGCTGGTGGAGTTGCCCGTATAGATAGTTTTTCAGGGGCAGGCACTTCTCTTTCCAGCACGATCCCTTGCTGGGTTTTTAATTCGAGCCCAGACACGATTGCTGCGGCGATCTCTCATGAAATAGGTCATACAGTGGGGCTCAAACATGACGGGATCACTTCTCCACATGAGGAATATTATGACGGCCACGGAACCGGATTGGTGAGTTGGGGACCGATCATGGGAAGCGGTTACTATTCCGTCCTTACGCAATGGAGCAAAGGTGAGTATGCTGGAGCCAACAACCAAGAGGATGATCTCGCCATCATCTCACGCCCGGAAAATGGCTTTGGCTACATCCTTGACGATGCCGGAAATTCCATTGCTACTGCCGCAGCTTTAAGTCTGACGGGGAGATCCATCAATCAAAGCGGAACAATCTCGAAAACAGGTGACATGGATTGTTTTGCGGTCAATGCCAGGGCTGGAGTGATCAACGTGAGCGCGACTCACGCAGAGCCTGCCCCGAACCTAGATATTCGTCTCGATTTGCTAGATTCAAGCGGGGCCATCATCGCTACCAGCAATCCTTCAACGGAAACGAATGCCTCTCTTTCTCGGACAGTGACAGCAGGCACCTACTATGTGCGGGTTTCCGGCACTGGCCGAGGGAATGTGCTTCTCGACGGTTACAGCAACTATGGCTCGCTTGGAGCTTATACATTGACAGGTGACATTCCAGGCGCTGGCCAACGCCCTGTCATCATCAGTTCTGGCACAGCCTCCTTGGGGTTGGATACACCCTTTAATTATCAGATCATTGCCACCAATAACCCTGCCTCGTATGGAATCAGTGGCACGATGCCAGCGGGTCTTACGCTGAATACCCAGACAGGCGAAATTTCTGGAACCCCGACGGAAGACGGGACTTTCTCATTCATCATCATGGCCCGTAACGCCTTGGGTGTCGGCAGCAAAATCCTGGTGATCAATGGACCTGCCGATGACCGGCCTCTGATTGACAGCGCCGCCACTGCGACAGGGTTTGTTGAGTCTGTTTTTTCTTATCAGATCACTGCCACGAATGACCCTACGAGTTTCTCGTTGACTGGTGTATTGCCTGTGGGGCTGACTTTTGATTCTGCCACTGGCTTGATCTCTGGTACCCCGTCCATAGTGGGTGCGAGCACTGTGACGCTTGGTGCCACCAATGGCAGTGGGACTGGATCGCAAGACCTCCTCTTAACTATTGCACCGAAACTCACCTTGGCCACGGCTGTCAACGATCCTTTGCATCCTTGGGCGACCGGTGGAAATGCCAAATGGACAATCATCACCAGCGGTGCCTCGGATGGCTTGGCTGCGGCGAAGAGCGGAAAAATTGCTAATAGAAAGCATTCCTCGATCCGGACCATGGTCAAAGGTCCAGCAACTCTCACTTTCCGCTGGCGGGTGAATTGCGAAAGAGGTTACGACTTCCTGCGTTTCTCCATCGATGGCATTCAGAAAACCTCGATTACTGGTTATACCGACTGGAGTACCAGAAGCATCGCCATCCCCAGGGGAAATCACCTCGTGCAATGGGATTACACCAAAGATTATTCCTTCTCTATAGGCGAGGACGCCGGATATCTCGATACCGTCTCCATCAAATAAAGTCCGACTTCAGCGGCACGCGATTGAAAGCGATTTTGTTGCCGGTGAAATTGCGGGCCGCTCCGGGCATGATGCCGAGGGTGACAGTATTGCTTCCAAATTTCGTGTTCAATCGGTCCATCGCGGCGGTCACGCGGTCGCGCTTCTCCTGCGCGGCGCTGCCGTGGGATAACACCTCGACGCCAGTGCGAACTTTCTCGGCGGTGAAAAATTCCAACTGACGCGCCGCATCGCCTCGGACGAGTTCATGCAGAGTGATGCTAACTTTTTTCAACGGAGTTTCATGGGCATGCGCGTGGAGCTGGCTCCAAAGGTGAACGAACATTTTCTGCAAACTCAGGCTGTCGGCGACCGCCGGAAAGCGCACGTCGTAATCCCAGTGCAGCGCGTCCGCGCCCCCGACGCTGAGGCTCATTCCCTGGGCTAAAAAACCGTCTCGGCGTAAGCGGCTGGCGCATTTCAAAGTCAGCCGCCGCCCGACGAGTTCCGCCATGGCAAACGGCCGATCCACTGGTGCGAGCACATGACTGTGGCCTAGGCTGCGGTTCACAATTTCCTCCTGCGGAATCTCCACGCCCCGCAGCGCATACCAGAAACGCTCTCCCTGCACGCCTCGCCAGATGCCGCGCAACTGACGAGCCGGGCAGGCCCACAGTTGCTCGATCGTCCGGATGCCTGCCGCGTGGAGGCGGTGCTCCATGTTCGCCCCAATACCGGGCAGATCGCGCGGAACGAGCCCGGAGAGTCGCACGGGAAATTCACCGGGATGCAGCAGCACGAGACCGTCGGGTTTTTGCATGTCGCTACCCACTTTGGCTAGAAATCGATTCGTCGAGATGCCGATGGAACTCGTCAGGCAAACCCCCACGCGCCCGACGATGCCGGCCTTAATCTGCCGGGCGAGGGCTTCGGCGTTCTCGGCAATCCTCCATTTGCCCGTGAGCCGACAGGCCATTTCGTCGATGGAGGCGACGTTGTCCACGAGGATGTGACGGTCGATTTCCTGGAGAATACGGTTGTGATAATCCACGTAAATTTCCGGGTTGGCGAGGCGGATGGCGAGCTGCGGGCAACGCGCTTTCGCCTCCAGCACGGGCGTGCCAGTTTTAATGCCAAAAGCCTTGGCCTCGTAGCTGGCGGCAATGGCGCAGGTGAAGTCGGTCTCGGTCGGAATAACGATCACCGGACGCCCGCGCAGCTCGGGGTGCTCCTGCTGCTCGACGCTGGCGAAATAACTGTTTAAGTCGATAAAAAGCAAATCGTAAAGCCGCTCGCCATCGCGGTCGGGCAGCGGAAAAGAAGGCGTCGTCACCCAGTCAGGATAAGAAAAAAAGGCCCGCCGCCAAACGAAAGCCTCCGGCTCGCCATGGAAGCGTTCTCATCCGGCTTTCGGCTCGTCAGCGGTGGGCTTCGGAGCTAGAACGAATCGTGCCCTCCCGCGATCTTACCTTCGATTTGTTGCGCGGTGGCGCGGTGCTTTACATCGTCGGCTACTATCATATCCAAGATGTGTGGCTGGCGCATTTGCCGGGTCCGCTGGCGGGGTGGCTGGCTCGAATTGCTCTGGCGCTGTTTTGCTTTTTGTCGGGTTACCTGTTGAGCGCGAATACGCGGACATCGGATTGGAAGTCGGTTGGAAATTTCTACCGCCGTCGCCTGCTAAAAATTTACCCGCTTTACCTTCTGGCCCTGGTCTTTTTTGTGAGGCTCGACCTTTGTCCGGCGGCGCTTTTTTGGCCGTCGGCATTGTTAGTCAACACGTTGCTGGACTGGAGCCTGCTCACACTCTGGTTCATCTCGATGATTTTCCTGTTCTATCTTCTAACACCACTTTATCTGCATCGTTCCTCGATCGGGAAAACCTGCGTGCTGACTGTTTTGCTGATGTTAGCAATGCTGGCCGCGAAACTCAGCTGGCACATCATCGATCCGAGGCTTTTTCCAAACTTGGCCGCGTTCGCGTTCGGCATTCTCCTAACACAATCCCTTCGCTTGCGGGACGCCTTTTTTCATCCGCAACTAACCATGAAAATCGTCAGCTTGCTGCCCCTCCTAACCCTCGGCTGCACCTTGTCTAACATCGCGCCACTCGACTCCGAGCCGACTCACATGGCACTGGTACTCGCCTGGTTTTTGGCCGCGCTTCCCTGGCTGATGATCGGCGCTCGCTGGCTGACTCAATTTCTTCCAGCACGCGCCATCGACTTCCTCGCGACCGCCTCATTTGTCCTCTATCTCAGCCATCGGATCATCTATCATCTCGGCGAAAAATTCTTCGCGCTGTCCTCTCCCTGGCTGCGTCAATTCTACTACCTGCTCGTGCTTCTGCCCGTGGCGCTCGTCGTGTCTCACGCCTTGCAGCGAGCCTATCAGCGCCTCGTAAAATAGATGCCGCTTGCCAACGCCCGCCGCCGGGCAACAGTCATCCTCCCTTGAAAGCGCACGGCACCAGTTTCCTCCACGAAGCCCGGCTCACCATCCTCCTCGCCGTCCCCATGATGGCCGGACAGGTGAGTCAGATGCTGATGAACGTCGCCGACACCGTAATGGTCGGCCGCGTTGGCGTGCTGCCTCTGGCTGCGGCCTCGCTGGCCTCCGTCATTCTTACGATCTTCTTCGTCCTCGGCCTGGGTTTCCAGATTCCAGTGTCCATTCTCACCTCGCAGGCGCACGGGCGCGGCCACGCTGATGAACCGGGAAAAATCCTTCGTCACGGACTTTTCATCGCGACTTCCATTGGGATCGCAGTCGCCTGTCTCATGACTGGGCTGTCGTTTTTCCTGCAATATTTTGGGCAGGAACCAGACGTGGTGCGGCTGGCGGTCCCGTTTCTCCGCATCGTCGCCTGGTCGCTGGTGCCCGCGATGATCGAGCAATGTCTCAAGCAATTTAGCGAGGCGCTGCATCGCCCGTGGCTGCCGATGACGATCATGCTCTCCGCAGTGGGGCTGAACATTTTTCTCAACTGGATTTTCATCTACGGAAACTGGGGCGCGCCTGCCCTCGGCCTCACTGGCGCAGGCTTGGGAACGCTCGCCGCGCGGCTCGTTTCCGTCACCGTGCTCCTCGCCTGTGTCCTGCGCGGCGGGTACTATCAAAATGCGCTGCCTACACGCTGGCTGGCCAAATTAGATACCAGTCGATTGTTAGTCATGGCGAAACTCGGCGCACCGCTGGCGACATCGCTTTTGCTGGAAGTTGCCGCCTTCGGTTGCGCCGCAATCATGATGGGCTGGATCAGCGCGAAGACGCTCGCCTCGCATCAAATCGCGATCAACTGTGCCGCGACCACATTCATGTTTCCACTTGGCCTGTCCTTCGCCGCGCGCATTCGCATCGGACACGCCGTCGGCTCGGGGCAAACGGAGCGCCTGCGCACCATCGGCCTCTCGACCATGGCCATGGGCACGCTCGTGATGAGTACGTTTGCGCTGATCTACCTTCTCTTTGGCAACGTCGTCGCCGGCTGGTTTGTGAGGGAACCGGACGTGATCGCGCTGGCGGCGGCGCTCCTCTCCATCGCGGGCATTTTCCAAATCTTCGACGGCATCCAGGTGATTGCCGGTGGCTGCCTGAATGGTCTCTCCGATGTGCGCGTGCCGACTCTCACCGCCTTCGTCGCTTACTGGTTGATTGCCCTCCCGCTGGCCTGGTATCTCGGTTTCGTCCGACACTGGGGCGGCCCCGGCATTTGGTCTGCCCTGGCCGTCGGACTCGGGCTTGCGGCGGTCTTTGCGTTGAGCCGTTTTCTGTTTCTAACTCGGCGGGTGAGGGCGTAATCAGCGATCAATGCCGGGACTTCGCCCTCTGAACCGCGACACTGTGCGATTTAATATTATGTCAGTGGCTTATCAACGATTCGCTTGCGCCTCAAATGACAACCAATCCAATCGCATTTTTTCGGAAGCTTTGGTCTTCACAACGAGGCAAATATCCTTGGTTCCAGCAGCGTTATCGAGAGTGCAAATCATTTTTTTGAATTGATCCCCGGTGTCAGGAACCGTGCAGGTTCCTAGTAAGGTGCCCTTTGAGCTGTGGTCTCTGATTTCAATGACTCCTCCGCCTGCCGTTGCGGCCACTTGCAAACTGAGAGATGCATTTTTTTCTAAGTTTTTCACGTTCGGATAGAGTAGATAGCTTCCCTCCGTGAGGCCGCGCACCTCAAACCCGCCGTCGGGGCCGTCGCGCACCTCACCCTTTTCCAAGGCAAAGAAGTCCTCGGCCTGGATTTTCAGTTGAGTTGCATCATATTGGCCGACACCGATCGTATCCACGCGGACTGGAGCCATTTCGCCATTGTCCCGATAGTGCAAATACGCAACGCAGGAATCGCGGAAGAATTTGCTGCTGCCGGGGTGGCTGTTGTCGTTAAAAATGTAATACCACTGGTTATGCCAGGTGAAGAAATTCCCGTGACGGTCGGGATACAGGTTGCCCTTGAATTCGGGTGCGACATTTTTCTCCTCCAACACGGTTCCTCGGTAGGTATAGGGACCGTAGAGTTCCTTGGATGTCGCATAGAAACTCGACCAAGAGAGGTAATAAATTCCATTGCGTTTGTGGAGCGACGGCTTGTCGCTGGTCTTTCCCTCTCCGCTAGGGCCAACTTTTCGATCCAGTTCGATCAATCGGGGTTTTTCCCCGAGCGAGATCATGTCGTCATTCAGACGAACCAGATAATAATCATAAGTGCCGAAAACCATGTAAGCCGCGCCGTCATCATCCATCAAAATGTCCGGATCACGCGCCATTGTTGGCACAAGACCGTTGGCGACAAGCGGTTTACCCAAAGGATCTTGCCATGGCCCGGCGGGAGAATCTGCCACGACCACGCCGATGTTGGTTTGTCCGGCGGAAAAATACCAATAATACTTCCCGTTCTTGCTGGCCCCGAAAGTGGCCCAGCAGTCATTAAAAGACTTTTTCAGGTAAGTGTCCTCCGGTTTGAGCACGCTCTCTTGTTTCCAGTTTACCAAGTCTGATGAAGACCAGACCCACCAGTCTTTCATGACAAAGCCTTTATTCTCCGGAGAAAAATCATGCGTGGCATAGACATAGACCCGGTCGTCGTAAACCACGGCGTGGGGATCGCAAAAGCCGATGCCAAGAACAATGGGATTGCCGCCGGTTTGTAATGGCTTGTCAGCCGCAAGTCCCGAGCCGGAAACGAGATTTGAAGCAAGCAGTAAGGGAAAGATAAGGGTTTTGCTTATAGTTATCATTAGGATTGGGAGTGCGGTTTTATAAAATGAGTTCTTCCTGCTGAAGAAAGAGTGTTGACCGCAGGAGAGCCGTCACGAGATGGCAATGGCGAAAACTAGGTGGAGACAGACTGAACTAAGGAGAAGCGGGCTGATCTTCTCATGGTGACGGATCTTTGTTTGGTTACGTCAGTTTGTTTGCGGGGCAACTGCGAATATCGTGCTGACCGGCGCGAGTTTCAGATGCAGCTGCGTCACGGGCTGGTCGTGCTCCATCACATGCGTCACTTCAGCAGGCGTTTTGGTTCCGGTATGCGGATTCCAAAGGTGTAACGACAGATTGCCACGCAGTTTGACGAAGGTATCCACCGCGTCGGTGCTGGAGTTCGCGAAGAAGTAGATCTCGCGCCCGTCTGTCTGTTTGTGGAGATAGGAGAGAAAACCACCACCGCTGTTGATCTGTAGGTTCGGATCGAATGCCACATCCGCCACCGGTAGCGCGTCGGCGAGAATCGCCTGCAGCGTGCCGGTGGTGGGCTCCGGTGCAAAATACGCTTTGCCGTCCTTGGGATTGACGTGTGTGGTGAATGGTTTCGCGGCAATGTCCGGATCAGGCAAGCCGGTGTCGGGCTTGCCGGTCCAACTGGTGACGGCGGGGACTTTGCCGAACATTTCCGCAATCGCCGCCTGCACATCGACATCGTGGCCCGGTTCGGCGGATTGATCTGGCAGCCGGCTCGTTGCGACGACTTTGCCGCCCTGGTCGTAAAACTTTTTAATCTGCTGAAGGCTCGCCCACGGAATCACTTTACCACCGGGTATGATGAAAACCTGGTAGTCCTGAAAAGTTGTCGGGTTGTTCAGATGAATGGCCGTGCCTTTCACGGCGCATTGTTTTTCCAGTTCGTCGGGATGAACGAAGGTGAAGTCGCGACGGACTTCGCAGGTAAGCTTGTCGCTGATGCGTTCATAATCGCACTCGGGCGGAACATAGAAGCCGGAGCGGATTTTCTCCGGGTGATTGAAATTAAAATACGCATCCATCGCAGCGATGGGGTACAGCACGCCGATATCCACCACCGGGCGTCCACCTTGCAGCAGCAGCGTGCTGCGCGCGGCCCATTCATTATAACCGGGCAGCGCGGGTAACAGTTTTTTGCTGAAATGCGAGATAAGCGGCGAGATCCGCACGTGCTCCGGGTCATACCACATACCGTGCGGCACCATGCGATTGACGCCACGCGCGAACATTTCCATGCCGGTCCCGTAAAGCGTGTTGGAGTCAAAGGTGGCCTCCTTAAACGCGCCGTATTCCTCGACTGCCACCAGCGGACGATCATACATCGTGGCCGCCGAACTCACGAGTTTGAACCCCGGTCGACCGTGGCCATGATAAAAAATCGCGTCCATCAGCGGGATGTCCACATGCCGGTAAAATTTGAAGATGTCGAACTGCATGTCTACCGGACACGGATCATAATTGCCTGGCGGATGGCCCTGGCTCTGGATGCCGTGGGCGTGACACCATTCCGTGACGCGCGCCGGATAGCCTTCGGCCAGCAGTTCGCCGCAAAAACCAAACAGCGTGACGCGTGCCGCCGACGTTTCCGGCCCGATGTCGTGCCAGAGCGCTGGATAAAGCGTCACCGGACTGTAGCCGTATGTTTTTTGGAATTTCTCTCCGAACGCAGGCGTCCAGGGCCGGGGCTTGAAAACGTAGCCGACGTCATCGAAAAAGTTGCGCTTGATTGTGGAACCAAAGAATTCCGGGAAGCGCTTGAAATATTCGCCGTAAGTGAGCGGGATAAATTTATCCACCGATTCCGCGCTCATGTAATCGACCTGCGGCTTGCCCATGGACATGCAAGTAAAGATCATGATTTTCCAGGCACCTTCCGGCGCTTTCCACGAAACCTTGCCGCCGGAAACCGAGGCCGTGATGTCAGTGCGTTGAAACGTTTTGGCATTCATCGCCACCACGCCTACGAGTTTGCCATCCGCAGGCACCGCGGCGGAAAAATCCACCGGACCAGTCACGTCGGTCTCGGCGAGGTCGAGCCGGTGCATGACGTCATCCGGGTAAAGCTCCTTGAGTTTGCCGCCTGCTGAACCGCTGGGAAAACCGGTGTCGTCGTAAAGAATGACTTCCATGCCGAGCTCGCGCGCAGTGTTCAAGATGTCGGCGTAGCTGGCAAAATAATCATCGCTCAAGTATTCCGGTTTCGTCTCCTTCACCGGCAGCACCGCCAGCCCGCCGAAGCCGCTCTGGTCGCGGGTGGCCTGCATTTGCGCCTTAATTTCGGCGGTGGTGAGCGTGCCGTTCATGTGCCAAAACGGCATCGGCCGCAGTGCCGACGGCGGATTCTGGAAGCTGGTTTCCAGCGAGTCAGTGGAGGCGGCGTAAGTGCTCAGCCCGAGGCCAAGACAAATGGAAATAGTGAACAGGGGGATTGCTTTCATGGGGATGGATAATGGGTGACGATCTTATCAGATATTTTTAGTGTTTCGAGCGGCGTTGTTTTGTCCACGATATTCTCATTTTCCGAGGAGAATGACTCGGTTTCGTTTGCTTGGCATGGGTCATTAGGGTTCAGAATTTTTCTGATTCCGAGCGGCTTGATTCAGATAGGAGCGGTCCTCGGCGTCGGCTGGAGAGAGGGTGATAATTTTTTTCCATTCGACTTGCGCTTCACTCTCGCGGTTCTGGCGCTGGAGGAAGGCGGCGAGGTCGCCGTGGGAGGCGATGCTTTGCGGGGCGAGGCGCACGGCCTGGCGGAAATATTTCTCTGCGTCCGCGACGGAAGCCTCGGGAAGTTTTCCGTAGAGCGTGGTAGCGAGAGCTTTCAAAATGGGGTTGAGTCGGCACATGGCGTCGTGCCATTGGGCGAGGATGCGGCAGGCTTCGACGTTTTGCGGGTCGAGTCGCAGTCCGATCTCGGCTTCTTTTTTGATCTCTCCGGCGTAGGCCATCTTCGTGCGGTTATCGGTAAAATCGGTCATTTTCCCGAGGGCAATCGCGAGGGTGACGTGCTTCCGGCCGTTCTGCGGATCGCTGGCGACGGCGGCGCGGGCGAGTTGCAGTGCGTTCTGTGCGGCGGTATTCGGATCAGCGACAGCCGTGGTATTGCGAGCGGAAGTGGATCGGGACTGCGCGAGGAGCGGCGCGGCGTTTCCCAAAGTCAGGGAGAGGGCCAAGCCCAGAAATAGCACTCGATAATTCACGGCCCATGACTAACTTTGCGCCCTGCGATTGACCAACATGAAATCCTCCACTGCCTTTCGCATCGCCGCTGCGCTCGCCTTTCTGGGGGTGGCGCTCGGGGCGTTTGGAGCCCATGCGTTTTCCAGTCGGCTCGTCGCTCTCGACACGGTGAAACCCTGGGGCACGGCGTCGCTTTACCACTTGCTGCACGCGGTCGTATTACTGGTGCTGAGTCGGGATTATGCGGCTCGCAAAGTGAGCTGGTGGTCGTTCTTTTTCGGGGTGCTGGTTTTCAGCGGCTCGCTCTATGTCTATTCGCTGACGCGCGTGAAATGGCTCGCGCTGCTGACGCCATTCGGCGGGCTCGCCCTGCTCATCGGGTGGGGTAGCCTGGTGCTGTCGAAAAAGGAAACGATGTAATCCATGCGGATTCTCATCACGAACAACAAGCTGAACAACCGCGGCGGGGCGACGTTGTTTATTCGCAGTCTCGCCCGTGGATTGCAAAGCCTGGGGCATTCCGTGATGGCTTACAGCAGCGATCCGGGCGAGCGCGAGCGCCTGCTGGAGCACGACACGATCCCGGTGACGACGGATATTGCCTCTCTGCCGTTTCCGCCGGATGTGATTCACGCGCAGCATCATCTGGATGCGATGACGGCGATCACCGCGCTGCCCGGAGTGCCGGCGATCTACCATTGTCACGGTGCTCTCTGGCGCGATTGCGTGCCGAAACACCCCCGCATTTACCGGTATCTCGCGATGTCGCGGACTCTGGCCGAGCGCATCGCGGTGGAGTCGAATATCGCTCCCGACGAAATCGAGGTCGTGCTGAATGGAGTGGAACTCGCGCGATTTGGGACGGTGCGTGAGTTGCCGGAACGTCCGCTGCGGGCACTCATCTACAACAAGACGCACGAGGAAGGCGACGACACGGTGACCGCGATCCGCGAGGCGGCTGGCCGCTGCGGAGTGGAGTTGGATTGCATTGGACGGAGCTTCAGCAAAGCCATTTTCGATCCAGAAAAAGTGCTGCCGACTTACGATGTGGTCTTCGCTTCGGGAATGTCGGCCATCGACGCACTGGCCTGCGGTTGCGCGGTGATCATTCTGGGGCGGACGAGTTGCGGTGCCATGGTGCGAATGGAGAATTTCGAGCGTTTCCGGCAGGTGAATTTCTCCATCGCGGTGAATTCTGCACCTCCGAGTACGGACGCCATCGAGCGGGAGTTGCGGAGTTTCGATGCGAAGGATGCGCGGTTAGTAACGGACTACCTGCGCAGGGTGGGGGACTTTTCCTTGGTCGTCGAGAATCTGGTGAAGGCGTATGAACTAGCGATCCAGCAACACGAAAATACCGAGACCAATCTGCCTGCCGAAATCGCGGCCACATCGCAGTATCTGCGGCGGATTGTGCCGTTGATTAAAATGACCGATGACGCGCAGTTAAGCGAGGGAATGACAGCTCGACGGGCCACACAGTTTATCGATCTCCGGGTACAGCTCTCCCGGATCGAAGCGGGGCTCAAGGACGTGTATTAGACTATTGCGCCGATGAGAGAATTTGACGAAATCCGGATCGAGAACACCAACCGGTGTGGCTATCACTGTGTCTTTTGCCCGCGCGAATTGCATGTGCGAACCCAGGGTGTGATGTCCGTGGAGGACCTCGCGCTGATTTTGGACCGGCTGTCTCCACAACACCGTGGATCGGTCGATTTGCATGGCTTCGGCGAGCCGCTGCTGGATGAGTTTCTCATTACAAAGGCAGCCATGGTTCGCGCTCGCTGGCCGGAGACGCGCATTCGCATTTACAGCACTCTGGGCGTGCGGCATTCACCGGAATTGATGGCGCGTCTGGCCGAAAGCGAGATCGATGAAATCAATGTGAGCCTGTATGGCCACGACGCCGAATCTTACCAAGCGATTCACGGTCGAGACCGCTGGGACGAGGCTCATGCCAATCTGCACGATCTCACCAACGCGCTGGAAAAAACCGGCGGCAAGCTGCGCGTCGTGGTGCGCCGGACGCCCGTGCATGACGAGGAGGATTTCGGCGACAACCAGCCAGAACGTCGTGAAGCGATGGAAACACAGCTCGCCGGTCAGGGAGTGGCTGGTTTCGTCGAGCGGTCCCTGCATAATTACGGACGCGGCCGCGCTTACAACGAGCCGGGCCGCCAGTCGGTCTGCTCAGTAACTTGGGGACTGCGAAAACGCATCCTACAAATCACTTGGGATTTGAACGTCATCCCCTGCGCCTTCGACTTCAATGGCGACGTGAAACTGGGAAATTTGAGGCATCAGACGCTGGATCAGATTTTCGGCGACGCAATTTACCGAGACTTTATTGCGGCGCACGAATCGGGAAATCTGCAGGCTTATTCCCCATGCGCAGGCTGCGAAAAATGCCCCAAGCCTTGACCGGTCTCAACCGGTCTCAACCGGTCTCAACCGGCCTTGCGTGGATCAAAATCCGTTGTCAGTTCGAGGAGAATCTTCAAAATTTCCCGGGTGGAATCGCCGGGGTTGTAGAGATGATCGTTGATGAATTGCCGGGCCGCTGGGACGGGACGCTCGTCGAGAAAAGTGTGGATTTCTGAAAGTGTGCGCGCCATCGGAATACCCACAGCTTGGTAAAGCCCGGCGCGAATCGGATGCGGCGTTGGCTGCAAACTGAGGGAGGGACGCCCGGCCACAGCGCTGATCAAAAGGGCAGTGGAATACGTGCTGATGAAGGCGGAGCAATTTCCCACAAAGCTCTCCAACGAGACGGCGGGCTGCGTTTTTAGGTAATCGGATGCAAACGTGCCGAGGTCGAACCCCGGCTTTTGCTTCGGGTGAGGTCGCGCCCAGATTGTTTCGCGTTTCCGCCGTGCGGCAGTCTCGGCGAGTAAGGAGAGCACCTCCTCCTCCGTGTATAACTCCGAACTCGGAAATGTGGCAAAGTCCAAGTCATTTGGGAGGGCAAAAAAGCCGATCTCATTTTGCTTGCGCCCAGTCACAGGCGAATCGATCCAACTCAGGACCGAATCGAGATAAGGACTCCCGGCAGGGCGGATGATCGTCGCAGGTATGCCAGCTTCGACCAAATGACGATGGGTCAGCCGGTCTGCCACCAACAGAGTGTCTGGCAACGCGGCTCCCAAGTTGTCCCAAAGCTTCCTTCCGCCTGAGCCAATGTCGGCCAGAATTAACACACTCGGAACCGCAGCCTCTCTGGCCACGCGCAAGAAGTGCCGCTCGATCTTTCCAGGCGAACGAATGCTGGTCACGAAAAGATCAGATGCTCCAATGGCCGCTTCCATTTCTTTCAAACTCAACTCGCGGATTTCGGATGGAAAAGGCAGATCGCAAAGTGCGCAACCATCTGTAAAAGCGTCCACGCGCAACTCTGGGCAATCGGACACAGCCCGATAAACCGGCAGCATGGACATGGCTGCCAGGTTGCCACTGATGAACATGCCGATTTTGGGACGCATAAGGACGGTGGAGCTTCGTCACCGATCCGTTTTTTTGCAATCTCGCAGCTTGGCGAGATCGCCGCGCTTCCGGCTTGTCAGTCGCCTCGGCTTGCGGGCAAGATCGCCCCGATGAAAGCCCTGCTGCTCACGAACGAATTTCCTCCTCACATCTACGGGGGCGCCGGTGTCCATGTGGATTATCTCAGCAAGGAACTGGCGAAACTGATCACAGTGGAAGTCCGCTGTTTCGGTGAGCAAAAAAGCGACGATCCCAAGCTGACGGTGAAAGGTTTCTCACTCGACACGACGGATTTCACCAGTCCGGCGAATCTCAAATCGGTCTTCGGTGCGATCCGTCGTTGTACTGATTTCAATACGACTAACATCGATGCCGACGTAGTCCATTGCCACACTTGGTATAGTCATTTTGGCGGGATTCTGGCCAAACTTTGCTACGGGATTCCGCTCGTGGTTACGATTCATTCGCTGGAGCCCCTGCGCCCCTGGAAACGCGAGCAGCTCGGCGGCGGCTACGATTTTACCGTCTGGCTGGAACGCACGGCGGTGGAAATGGCCGACGCGATCATCGCTGTTTCCGAGGAGACGAAACGCGACGTGCTTAGTCTATTCGAGGTCGATGAAGCGAAGATCCGGATCATCTACAACGGCATCGAGCCTGCTCAATATCAACCCGCGACGAGTCACGATGCACTGGTGAAGCACGGCATCGATCCGAACCGGCCTTACCTGCTTTTTGTCGGACGCATCGCGCGTCAAAAGGGGATCGTGCACCTCGTCAACGCGATCAAATATCTCGATCCAGATTTTCAAATCGTCCTCTGTGCCGGTGCGCCCGACACGCCGGAAATCGCCGCCGAGATGCAAGCCGCCGTGGCCGCTGCGCAAGAGTCGCGACCCGACATTTTTTGGATTCAGGAAATGGTCAGCAAAGCTGAGGCGATTGAGTTGTATTCCCATGCAGCGGTCTTCTGTTGCCCGTCGATTTACGAGCCATTTGGAATCATCAATCTGGAGGCGATGGCCTGCGAAACAGCGGTCGTCGCCAGCGCGGTAGGCGGCATCAAAGAAGTCGTCGTTCATGGCGAAACGGGCTATCTCGTGCCGCTGGAGCAGATGACTTCCAGTCCATTCGAGCCCGTGGACCCGGATCGTTTTGCCCGCGATCTGGCCGCGCCGATCAATGAGCTAATGCGCGATCCCGACAAACGGAAAAAGATGGGACAGGCCGGCCGCCGCCGAGCCTTGGAGAAGTTTAGTTGGTCCGCGATTGCGGCACAAACGCGGGATTTGTATGCGGAGTTGCAGTCAACTCGCTAGTCGTCTGGCAGTGGATGAAGCTTTGACGAACCATGCGCTCCGGCTATACTCCGAACCCGGCGAACGTCGGGACTTAGATTATGTTCGTAGATCAAATTAGAATTTATGCCGAAGCCGGCGATGGCGGACGCGGCTCGGTTTCTTTCCGGCGTGAGAAATTTATCCCGCGTGGTGGCCCCGACGGTGGCGACGGCGGACGGGGCGGAAGTGTAATTCTCAAGGCGAGCGAACAGGTCGATAACTTGGTTTCCTTTTATTACGACCCCAAGATCAAAGCCAAAAGCGGCAATGGCGGCTCCGGTCGTCAAAAATCTGGCAAGTCTGCCGAGAACAAAATCGCGCTGCTTCCCGTGGGCACGGCCATTTATCGGGTGCCTGAAAGACTGGTGCCCGTTCCCAAGACGGGATTTGAAGAAGAAGATGAAGACGTGGAGCCGGTGGAAAAGCCGTTGCAGAAAAAAGGGCTGCCGATTGAGGAATTGGAGTTGGTCGCCGATCTGACTGAGCCGGGCCAGGAATTTATTCTTTGCCAGGGAGGCAAAGGTGGGAAGGGGAATATCCATTTCAAAAGCTCCACCAATCGAGTGCCAGTCGAATATACCGAGGGCACGGTGGGGGAACGCGGATATTTCTATTTTGAACTGCGCAAAATCGCCGATGCGGGACTGGTCGGATATCCGAATGCCGGAAAATCGACGCTCATCAGCCAGATTTCGGCGGCCCATCCCAAGATTGCGCCATATCCTTTTACCACGCTCACACCGATGATTGGAGTGGTCGATGTGGAAAATTTCGGACGCTTTACCGTGGCCGACATCCCCGGTTTAATTGAAGGTGCTCACAGAAATGTGGGTCTCGGCCATGACTTCCTGCGTCATGTGGTGCGCTGCAAATTGCTTCTTTTCGTGATCGATATGGCGGGCAGTGAAGGACGAAATCCTTGTGATGACCTGGCCCGACTCCGTGAGGAAATCGTTCTTTACGATCCCACCTTGGCTCAACGCCAATGGTTGGTGCTCGCAAACAAGATGGATTTGCCGGAGTCTGAAGAGAATCTGCGCATCTTTCGCATCCGTTATCCCAAGCCCGAAATCATCGAAATATCTGCTGACCAATCAGTCGGCATCGAGGAGCTAAAGAAGCGGTTGGCTGAATTGATTCTTTAAGTTTTCAAATGCCGAAAGTCGCCAGTTACTGCACGGTTTTCTTGAAACCGGAAATGCTGCACATCTATCGGCAGATCACTGGGCTGCAAACGTATAAGAATGTCGTCGTAACTAAGACACGTCAGCATGGAAAAGAGTTTCCATTCGAACCAGTTTTAGAACTTCACAAACCCGATAATAAATGGATTAAGCGATTTGTTTCCAAATACATACAGAAAGAAGAACCTTTTATTTATCGGGGAGAATATGCTGTTTTAGAAAAGGCTCTAAACCTACACCAGCCAGATCTTCTTCATATCTATTTCGGACACACGGGAGTGCATCTATTGCCCTTTATCGAGAAATCAAAGCTGCCATGCCTGGTCTCCTTTCATGGAGCAGATGTGATGCCCCGAGAAGATCGGCCCAACTATCTGACCAATCTCAAGAAACTATTACACGTCATCCCCTTAGTCCTGGCCCGATCTGAGTCTTTGGCAGACCGTCTGAGAGCTATGGGATGCCCGGCTGAAAAAATTCGGATCAACCGCACTGGCATTCCCTTGGATCAGCTGAAAGCCGTCGACAGGTCAACTCGCGAGAATGTTCCCCTGCGCTTCATACAGGCCTGCCGTCTGATCGAGAAGAAGGGACTGCGAACCACGATCGAAGCTTTTTCTTCCGTTCGCCGCCAGTTGCCCGGAAGTACGTTGGTAATTGCTGGTGAAGGCCCGATGAAAGCCGAACTCGCCTCTCTAGTGGCCAAGTTGGGTCTGGCACCTTACGTGCGGTTCTTAGGTTTTTTGGATCAGACTTCCTTGCGGGAATGGTATTCCAATTCAGACGTGTTTGTTCATCCCAGCGAAATCACGGCACGCTCGGATCAGGAAGGTGTTCCCAATTCACTTTTGGAAGCCATGGCCACGGGTTTGCCGGTCCTGGCGACTTTGCATGGGGGGATCCCCGAGGCTGTGGAAAATGGGAAAACCGGTCTCTTGGTCCCTGAAAAGGATGTTTCAGCCTTGGCTGCTGCAATGCTGGACTTGGGGCAGGATTTTTCACGACGTCTTTCGATGGGACAAGCCGCAGCCGCATCAGTCCGGGAAAATTTTGAGCAGAGCGCTCAAATCATCAAGCTGGAGAGCTATTATGATGAAGCGATTCAAATAGCCAACCGGTCGATCAATATCTGATTGCCAGCGCGAATCTGCTGGCTAGATTCATTTCCCCATTAACCGATAGAGAATACTGCCAAACTATGAATCCTGAAGAAATCGCCCAAGCAAATGTGCTGCTCCGCGACCAATCCCCGTTGGAAATCGTCCGCTGGGCCATCGCACAAGCCAATGGACGGGCCATTGTTTCCACGAATTTTCGGCCTTACGAGGCTGTGGTTTTGCACCTCGCCACGCAGGTTCAGCCGGACATTCCCGTGCTTTGGGTCGATCACGGTTACAACAAGCCTACGACTTACCGTCACGCTGAGGAGGTAAAAGCGTTGCTCAAGCTGAATATCCAAGCCTACGTTCCGCGCGTCACCACGGCACATTACGACGCCATTTACGGCGGTGCGCCCGAGCCAACTCCCGAAAACGAGGAGCGTATCAAAGCCTTCAGCACCACTATGAAACTCGAGCCTTTCCAGCGAGGAATGAAGGAACTCGCGCCGACCATCTGGATCACCGGCTTGCGAGAAGTGCAAAATCCCAATCGCGCGGGACTCGACATCGTCAGCGCGGATGGGAATTTCGGCTCGCTGAAAATCAGCCCCGTCTTCCGTTGGACCGACCGCGACATGCACGCTTATTGCCAGGAGCATTCGCTACCGAACGAATGGGACTATTTTGACCCCGCCAAGGCCGACGAAAAACGCGAGTGCGGCCTGCACGCGGCCTGGGGCGGTGCAGCGGTGAAAGCGTGAGCACCATGACCAGCTACCAGCTTGACCATCTCGACTATCTCGAAACCGAAGCCATCCATGTGATGCGTGAGGTCGCCGCCGAGTTTGAGCGGCCCGCGCTGCTTTTTTCCGGTGGAAAGGATTCCATCTGCCTTCTGCGCCTCGCGGAAAAAGCGTTCCGACCATCAGACATCCCGATGCCCTTTCTCAACGTCGATACGGGCCATCATTTTCCCGAGCTGAATGAATTTCGCGACAAGCGAGCCGCGCAGCTTGGCGGCAAGCTCATCATCCGCAAAGTCGAGGACGCCATCGCCGCCGGCATCGCCCATCCCTCGCCCGGTGAAATCAGCCGCAATCGCCTGCAAATCCCCACGTTGCTCGCGGCACTGGAGGAGTTCCGCTTTGACTGCGCCATCGGTGGCGCGCGGCGCGACGAGGAAAAGGCGCGGGCCAAGGAACGTTTTTTCAGTTTCCGCGACGCCTTCGGCCAATGGGATCCGAAGAACCAGCGCCCCGAAATCTGGAACCTCTACAACGCCCGCGTGAACCCCGGCGAAAACATGCGCGTCTTCCCGCTCTCAAACTGGACCGAGATGGACGTGTGGGAGTACATCAAACGCGAGCAACTCGAAGTGCCGACGATTTATTTTTCCCACCGACGCCAGTCCGTTCGCCGGGGCGGTCAGTGGCTCCCCGTCAGCGACATCCTGCCGCCGAAGGACAAGGAAGAAGTGCGCGAGCTGACCGTCCGCGTCCGCACCATCGGCGACATCATCAGCACCGGCCTCGTTGAAAGCCCGGCCAACACCGTCGATGACATCATCGCCGAAATCGCCGCCGCCCGCGTCACCGAACGCGGTTCGCGGGCTGATGACAAGTCGAGCGAGGCCGCGATGGAAGATCGCAAAAAACAGGGGTATTTCTAATGAACACGCAGCATCCTGTCGAACTCCTCCGCTTCAACACCTGCGGCTCCGTCGATGACGGAAAATCCACGCTCATCGGGCGGCTGCTCTACGACACGAAGTCGTTGATGGAAGATCAAATCGAAGCGCTCGAACGCTCCGCCGACATCACCGGCGGCGGGCAGATCAATCTCGCCAATCTCACCGACGGACTCCGCGCCGAGCGGGAGCAGGGCATCACCATCGACGTCGCCTACCGCTACTTCGCCACGCCGCGGCGAAAGTTCATCGTCGCCGACACGCCGGGCCACATTCAGTACACGCGCAACATGGTCACCGGCGCGAGCACGGCCAACCTCTCGGTCATCCTCGTCGATGCGCGCAACGGCGTCATCGAGCAGACGCGCCGCCACACCTGCATCGCCGCGTTGCTCGGCATCCCGCATCTCGTGGTCGCCGTGAACAAAATGGATCTCGTCGGCTGGAGCGAGGAGCGCTTTCTCGAAATTCGCGACGCCATCGAAGGCTTCCTGCCCAAGCTCGACGTCGCGAAAGACGTGAAGTTCATCCCCATCAGCGCACTCACAGGCGAGAACGTCGTCGGGCCGTCCGACAAGACGCCGTGGTATCAAGGCCCCTGCCTGCTCAACCATCTCGAGACCGTCCACATCGCCAGCGACGTGAACCTCACCGCCTTCCGCATGCCCGTGCAGTGGGTCAACCGGCCCAACAATCCGACTGATCATTCGCTCCACGATTTCCGCGGCCTCAGCGGGCAAATCGCCGGTGGCATCATCCGGCGCGGCGAGAAAGTCATGGTTCTTCCGAGCGGGTTGAAAAGCACCGTCAAGAGCATCT
The DNA here is from genome assembly GCA_038230215.1 of Chthoniobacterales bacterium. Lineage (GTDB taxonomy): Bacteria > Verrucomicrobiota > Verrucomicrobiia > Chthoniobacterales > DASVRZ01 > DASVRZ01. The sequence continues at coordinate 72,358 of JBBRNR010000007.1, forward strand.
GGACGCTCGACGGCGAACTCGACGAAGCCTTTGCCCCGCAGTCCGTCACGCTCTGCCTCGAAGACAACGTGGACGTGAGCCGCGGCGACATGATCATCGGCCTCGAAAACCTCCCCGGCATGAGCACCGAGTTGCGCGCCCGCGTCTGCTGGATGCACCCGCGCCCGCTCCAGCGCGGCAACAAATACTTCCTCAAACATACTTCGCAAACCGTGCAGGCGGCGGTCACGAGTATCGAGAGCTGCATCGACATCCGCACCTTCGAGCACGAGCCCGCGCCCGCCCAGCTCGCCATGAATGGTATCGGCGAAATCCGCCTGCGCACCTCCAAGCCGCTCGTTTTCGACGGCTACGGCACCAACCGACTCACCGGCTCATTCATCCTCATCGAGCAAGGCACCAACCAAACCGTCGCCGCCGGCATGCTTTTTCCGCCGACCGAGCCGGTGCAGCCGGAATACAACGACTTCGCGATCTGAGTTAGATTCGAATCTAACTCCGCTGCCGCAAACGGCATCCGCCCGAATCGTAACACGCGAGCTGGCGCCACTTCCTCGCTTCCGAGCGAGGCTGAAGCCTGTCGCTTGCGCGGCATTTTGGAGTAAATTGCGGTATGCGTATCGACCGATTTACCACAAAAATGCAGGAGGCACTGCAAGCGGCGCAGGATCTCGCTTCGAAATCCGACCATTCCCAGATCGACAACGAACATTTTCTTCTGGCTTTGCTGGAGCAGGGCGAGGGAGTCGCGCGACCCTTGCTGGAAAAAATGGGCGTCTCTGTTTCCACTCTGGAACATCGACTGGAAGAAGTGCTGGCGAAGCGGGCCAAAGTGTCCGGCGGCGCCCAAGCCGGGCTGACTTCTGAGCTGACGCAGGTGCTGAATGCCGCCGAGGGCGAAATGACAAAACTCAAGGACGAATACACCAGCGCCGAGCATTATTTGCTCGCTCTGGCGGACTCGAAAAACTCTGTGGCCAGAATGTTATCTGACTCCGGTGTGAAACGCGACAACCTGATGAAGGCGCTTATGGAATTGCGCGGCTCGCAACGGGTGACCGATCAAAATCCCGAGGGAAAATATCAAACTCTGGAGAAATACGGGCGCGATCTCACTGCGGCAGCGCGTAGAGGGAAAATCGACCCCGTGATCGGTCGCGACAACGAGATCCGGCGCGTGATGCAAGTCCTCTCGCGCCGCACCAAAAACAATCCGGTGCTGATCGGCGAACCAGGCGTTGGCAAGACGGCCATCGCGGAGGGATTAGCCAGGAGAATCGTTAGTGGTGACGTGCCGGAATCGCTCAAGAACAAGCGGATTATTAGCATGGACATTGGGTCGATGATTGCGGGTGCAAAATTCCGCGGGGAATTTGAGGACCGGCTGAAGGCGTTTCTCAAGGAAGTGACCGATTCGCAGGGCGAGATCATACTTTTTATAGATGAGTTACACACGATTGTGGGTGCCGGAGCGAGCGAGGGAGCGGTCGATGCGTCTAACATGTTGAAGCCGCAACTGGCGCGCGGCGAGTTGCGGACGATTGGCGCGACGACGCTTAACGAATACAAAAAATACATTGAGAAAGACGCCGCACTGGAGCGTCGTTTCCAACCGGTGCAGGTGGGCGAGCCGAGCGTGGAAGACACGGTGGCGATTCTGCGCGGACTCAAGGAACGCTATGAGGTGCACCACGGCGTGCGCATTCAAGATTCCGCGTTGGTGGCCGCTGCGGTGCTCTCGAACCGCTATATTTCGGATCGTTTTCTGCCCGATAAAGCCGTCGATCTGGTGGACGAGGCGGCCTCGCGTTTGAAGATCGAAATTGAATCGATGCCGACCGAGTTGGATGTGGCTGAGCGCGCGATCATGCAGGACGAAATGGAGCGTCAGGCCTTGCTTAAAGAGACAGACCCGGCGAGCAAGGAACGGCTGGCAAAGATCGAGCGCGAGCTGGCGGACCAACGTGAAAAAGCCAGTGCATTGAAAGCCGAATGGCAAAAAGAAAAATCCGTTCTCGACGTGCAGCGCAAGGCCAAGGAGCAATTGGAGGCACTCCGGACCGAGCTGGAACAAGCGCAGCGTTGTGGCGATCTGGCGAAGGCTAGCGAGATTCAATATGGCAGCATTCCAGATCTCGAAAAACAGCTGGGGGCGGAGAATGTTAACATGAATAATCCAGCGCGATTGTTGCGCGAGGAAGTGACCGGGGAAGACATCGCACAGGTCGTCGCGAGTTGGACGGGAATCCCCGTTTCTCGCTTGCAGGAAGGCGAGCGGCATAAGCTCGTTCATATGGAGGAACGCCTCGGGCAGCGCGTCATCGGCCAGCGTCAGGCGATCCGGGCGGTGTCGAATGCGGTGCGCCGCTCGCGTGCTGGTTTGCAGGACGAAAATCGTCCCATCGGCTCCTTTATTTTCCTAGGGCCGACCGGTGTGGGAAAGACGGAACTCAGCCGTGCGCTGGCCGAGTTTCTCTTCGATGACGAGAGCGCCATGATTCGCATCGACATGAGCGAATACATGGAGAAACACACCGTCGCCCGGTTAATCGGTGCGCCTCCGGGTTACGTCGGTTACGAGGAAGGCGGGCAGCTCAGCGAGGCCGTTCGTCGCAAGCCATATTCGGTGATTCTTTTCGACGAGATCGAGAAGGCGCATGCCGATGTTTTCAACGTCCTGCTGCAAGTGCTGGACGATGGTCGCATCACCGATGGACAGGGGCGCACGGTGGATTTCAAAAACTCGGTCATCATCATGACTTCTAACATCGGCTCGCAATACATCCTTGATGCCGGCGACAACGCCGAGCAGCGGGAGGCGCTCGTAATGGAGGCGTTGCGCAAACACTTCCGTCCCGAATTTCTCAATCGCATCGACGAGACGATCATCTTCGACCGGCTTACTGAATCCGATCTAACTCAGATCGTCGAAATCCAAGTGAATCGCCTAACCAAACGGCTCGCGAGTCAAAAACTAACCTTGCGGCTCACAGACGCTGCGCGTCACGTTCTGGCCACCGACGGCTACGATCCTGTTTATGGAGCTCGCCCGTTGAAACGCACCATCCAGCGAGAAATTCTCGACCCGCTCAGCCTGGAAATTCTCGATGGACGTTTCCTGGAAGGTCAGACGATCGAAGCCGACGCCCCGGATGGAAAAATCCTCTTCCGCACCGTGCCGGCAGCCTAAAGATAGGCGTTGATCTTTCCTTCCGGGGATGGAATCATCCCCTCCGCCGCCGCTGTGGCGAAATGGCAGACGCACCGGACTTAAAATCCGTTGGGATTTACCTCCCGTGCCGGTTCGAGTCCGGCCAGCGGCATTCTCCCCCTACGAGACAGTGTGATGGACTGAAATAGATGAGCAGGAGTGCGATTTACTACGAATTGCCTTAAGTTGGTGCGATTTGCTCCTAAGTCACTAAAACCAAGGGAGTTAAAGAGAGGTTTTACAGAGGAAGCCGCAAAATCCAAGAGAAGATCGCGTAACTTTACGTCAAACGTGCCGTGAAATAGATGAGCAGGCGGTTTTTGCTTCCTCATAGGAGACGTAACTTGGTCCGCTCATCTATTCAGTGCGTAACTCTGGGCGGACGCGTAACCGTGATTCTCAAAAACGAGAGAATTAACGTCGCGAGGTCTTCGCGGCGTTCTCGCGAGTTGTCGGGGGGGTGGTGCTGCCGACTTTCTTGGACGGCTCTTTTCCGAAAGCCGCGCTCAGATGCTCGTTGAGCAGAACAGCAAGTACCGGCACCTGGCCGGCGGGGACAGTTGCGGCGAAGTCCAGAACAGCCGATTCAAACGCAGGAGAAGGACCTCTCAATAGGAGGTGCCGAGTTGTCTCCGCTGGATGCGACAATAGAAAAAGGGCTTGGAAGACGCTCTCTATTGGCAGGCCGACTACTTTATCCATCACCAGCAAAGGCGAATTGATCTTTTGCAGCAGAATGATATGCAAACCGGTGACGGGCTCGAAGGTGATATGGCCGCCAGCAATTCCCTTTAGTTTGAGAGGCTTGGTGCCTGGCGTCTTTTGAGAGGTTCTTGCCATACAGGAAGATTCTAAGCCGCCGCCGCAATACCGCTCCACTTGGTGGCTTTGACGCGAAGCTTGCGAACGCCTTTTTGTTCCCACATCACTTCTCGATTGATGGTGGCGGTGTTGGTCGGCATAAATTAGTTGTAAAGGTCGTCGTCGATCTCCTCGGCACCGGTCCACTCTTCGACGCGCTGCCATTTCATGCTTTGCCGCACAGCCCTATCTGCCGTTTTGAGATACTTGTAGGTTTGGATCTTAATTTGAGCCGGCGGGTTGTCTTTCATCCCGCACCCTCCAGTATTTGGCTTCGTTGGACTGGAAGTCGTTACCCGTGCGACGGGCGAGTAAACAACATAGCTGTCTTCCCCTTTTAAGATTTTGTCAGCGAACTTTTGTAACAACCCTGTGAGGGCAGCATATTTCGTTGATCGATCTGCCGCTGTTGTAGCGTTTCTCCAGTCCTCAATTTTATCCCAATGAGCCGGCGTAAGAGTTTTGAAAAACTTATGGCTCTCTAACTTTTTCTGAGTTTCGATCCACTCAATCTCCAACACGGGCGTTCTGTCTTCGATAGGAGCCGTTGTGAGTGTGACGGTGAGAGTACCGGTGCCGCCGTGTGCCTTTTGAATGCGAACAGTATCAACGGCGACACCCGTAAATCCGGACAACTCTTGACCTCGGATTGGTTTGCTGGCGAGACAGGCTCCGAATGGCCCCTGCTTAACGATGGTCCAGACGGCTCCGTTACTGTTTTCCTCATACGAAGGAGACTCGGGGCTGTCTTTGAGATCTTTGGTGCCTTTCCAAACAGTTTTACTATTTGCCATAAAGTTATGCCCAGGCAGTGAAGCCGGTGGCGGGCCTTGGACCTTGTTTTTTCTGAAACAAGCTTACTAACTTAGTCGTGTTTTCAGCAGTGCGGCGGGCATGTTCATTGGCAGGACCGCCGCCCCCAATGAATAGGCCGATTTTGGAAAGGCGGTCACCTTCCATAAGAGATGAGGCCTTGCGAGTTCCATCGGGAAGGGCTTCGTCGGAAGCTTTTGCAGGTGTTGAGGGGACATTGTCCGTTAATATCTTATGGAGTTTTTTCGTCTTCGCATCCACATCACTGATCAACTCCGCTAAAGCGTTGCGATAACCCGAGGTATTCACAGCATCGCCCGCCCCAGCTTTTGCATCTGAATAAGCGCCTTTGATTTTTCCGCCATCCACCAAACCCGACGAAAGAAGGGCGCGCAGGCTTTCTTTTGCCTTAACGAGTTCCTCTCCCGCTTTTTGCGCATACTCGCTTTTTACTTCGCCCAGTTCGCCGCTCTTCAAGATCGCATCAGCCCGATCCGCCACGGTGGCTTTACCTGATGCCATGTTAGCATAGCTATCTCTCTCGTTTTCCTTCTTGCCTTTCAGATCCCACAACTCGCGGTATTTGTCGCTGAAGCCGTTTTTTTCGTATTCGCGATTCATGGCCTTGCCGAACATGCCGACCTCCTCTTGCGCCCCGTTTTGCTGAGCCCTTGCGGCATCTCGTCGAGGATCTTTGCCGGTGACAGTCGCCATGACGTTTTCCACGCCCGCTTGGAGTGCCGCAATCGCGTTTTGGAAGATGGTTAGCAGAACCACTTCCAGCCCTGAGAACGCTGCCTTGAGACTCGCGCCAATGAAGCCCCATAAGTCGCCACTCATCAGCACGGCCATTCCCTGGCCGAGCGCTTCTTGCAGCGCCGCCGCAATCCCGGTCATCTCCCGCATGATGAAATTAACGCCTTCACCCATTCCGATTTTCAAAGAGAGCCCAACAGCGTTGCCCATTTCGCCATTTTTGAAAATGCCGACTCCGATTTGAACCACGCTGGCGATTTCTTTGCCCCATTCGCCCGCCTTCACTTTGAGTCCGTCCGACATGGTGAGCATACTTTGCAACGCGTCTCTGATCGGTCCTAAAAGCGGCGTGCCGAGTTCGCGAAACATGGCGGTAAGGTTGCCCTTCAGGGTGGAAAACAGACCTTGTGTCGTCTGCGACATGACTTCCATCGTGCCGCCGAAACGGTCCTTGATGACAGACCTTACCGCCGTGATTGCTTGTTCCGCAGAGCCGACAAATTGACCGCCTTTGTCGAAGGTGAGCCCCTTGGCCATGAGATCCTGCGAGCTAATGGAAAACCGGCGCAACATCTCGAATGCCTCGCCAAACTGGCCGCTCTTCATGCGGCCCATGGCATTGACCACCTCATTGAGATTCTCACTCATGTCGCCCATACCAGCAGAGGCGAGATCGCCCAGATCCCCGAGAAGCCCTTTTAGATCTGCGGCGGCAAACTTGGCTCCGAGCAAGGCCACGCCCGCTTTCATAATCGGCTCGGGCTCAAACGGGGTGATGTCCGAAAACTTATTGAGCTCAGCTAAAACGGAAGTGGCGACTTGCGCGTTCTTGGTTACCACAGTCAGCTTGGCCGTCAGCGTCTCCTGATCAGCGGCGGCCGACACCGCCTTGAAAGCCACTCCACCCGCTGCTGCCATTCCAGCCAGACCGGCCGTAAAGACAGCCAGCGGCGAAATCGCCGAAGCCAGGGAAGCGGTAAAATTCCCCAGGGCAGCGCGCGCGCCGGCCAGGGGATTGGTGAATCCCCCCGTGGCAAGTGACATGGTGGCGGCGAGGTTCATCCGTTGTGTTTCTCCCAAACCTCTTTGGAGATCCCCAGCCGCCGAGAAATCAGGCCTTCCTCGGAACTATCAAACTGCTGCGAAGAGAGAGCGGCCAACTTCCCCTCTAGCAAGACAAGCCGGACGCTCAGTGGACTCGTTCTGGCAATTTCCGCGCGGTGCTCTTGGATTGCCCGCAGGGCATCCTTGTCCCCTGGCTTGAGTCTGTTGGCGAGATCCAGGAGCGCCTGCGGGATATGCTCATCTCCACCATGCGGGTCGAGCCCCAGAAGCCGCAAAACGGCCTTGCGAAAATCAATCTTTTGATCGAGGCCGATCGGCAACACATTGTCCATAGGGCAGAGAATGCACCGCTCTAAGGATGATCGCACCTCGCCGTGCGAACGGTGAAAACAGAACCAAAGGCAGCAATTCTGCATTTTCTGTCGATTCCGCAGGATCAAACGTAAGAGCAATGCTTGCTCTGTAGCCTCAAAGTCGATTTAATCTTGTTCAATAAAAAAACCTTGGCTTAAAGAAAGCAGCCTGAACGGAAATAAAAATCACCGCCACACCTATGGATATTGAAGCAATTACCAACAAGTTCAACGAGGGTCTCCAAGCCTATTTGGGAGAAGCAGAATACGATTTTGATCTTGAGTCCCTAAGACTTTCCATCCGCATTAGCGGCACAAAGTGGAGTGGAATTGTCGATAAACCAATTGCAAAATTTCTTATCGACCTGGATCGACGACTAACCGAAGAATTAAGGGGTGCAGGCGTCGATATTCCCCTATCTGAACACGGATTAATTGCACTTAAAATCGAGGAGGGCTCTTTAGAAGCCTTTCTACAGTACTCCAAAGGAATCCTCTCTCAACTCGACAAAATGACCCTACGCGACAAAATCCTGATTTTGGCAGGGATACTCACCGCGCTTGGGATTATCTATGGACCGGACATAATTGATAAGCTCAATGCAGTGAAAGTCGAGGAGGTCCACGCGAGAATTGAGGAAGGGAAATCAAAGGAAAGATTGGATACCATCAAAGCTTTTACAACGGTCTTGCAATCGGAACGGGAACTGCAACAGCCTTTGAGGGCTCTGATCGACAAGATGAGCCCAGATGACAAAATTTCTTTACCTGGTCACAAAGAGGGAGTTACCAAAGAGGTGGCGAAAAAAACCCTAGCGAAGGGCACTCGTCAAAAGCCGAAGCGCTATTACATAGATCATCGTTACATTGTTCATGATCTGCTGACGAAAAATCCAAAAAATTGGCAAATTACACTCGTCTATGGAGACGTGGCATTCCGCGCAAAATTATTGATTACGACTGAAGAAATGACCGCTCTTCTCACCGCATTTAATGAGGCACAGGTAAAAGGAGCGAACATATCACCTGACCTTCATGTCACTGCTGAGATCAATGAGAAAGGCATTACTTCAGCCGAGGTGGTCGGACTAGGGGCCGCCCGTGAAAATAGTCGCAAACTCAGCGAGGTCCTTGCCATAGAAGGTGCCTTAAAGGCCTCCAAATAGAGGACGGAACCTCGAACAAGGCAACGAGGCCAACCCGGCGAAGACGAAAAAGGTTGCTATGGGAAATTATCACCGACGACATACAAGCCCGGACGGTAAACCTTCTCGCCTGCCATATCCTTCAAGAGCGCTCTTACTTCTTTCGATGCCCTGGCAATTTGAAAGTCACAAAGCTCAATGATGCCAGGCAAACTGCTTTCGTCCAGATACAAGAGCGCCGGCACTGACTTGATCGATGCCCCTTTTCCCGATGGCGAAGGTGAAATGATAATGCGGGATTCGTAGGTGACCGGATGAGATCCGGGTTTGAGCACAAAAGATTTTGCAGCGACCAGATCCCTATGCGCGAAAATCGTGTTTCGATTTTTAATGAGATCATCGTGCGTGGACTGCATTTCCTCATTCTCAAAACCTACAGAATATTTTTTATTGAGAGAGCCTAATCCTTCTGCTGCCATAAATGGCCGTGTGTAAGTCGTTATTGCCCCCGCTACGCAGCCTGAATAGAGAGCGCCGGTGAGCTTGGTAAGCCTCACCTTCATGGCTTGTTCGGTAACCGCCTTGCACTCTCGAAAACTAACGGCCGCCAAATCGAGCCGCTTGAATTGCATGATCTGAGCCTCCTTCTTTTTATTCATTACGGATTTTCTCACGCGGAATAAAAAAGGCGAGCACCCGAAAGTGCCCGCCTTCTGCTACGATTTTAGCCAGATTATTCAGCCAGTGAACTGCTGGCCACTTTGGCCTGTAACGCATTCATCACGCCGTCCATTTCTTCCAGGCTGCGGAGAGCTTGGCTTTCAGCGGTGAGGCCATTTAGCTGATCCGCGAGGATTGCCAGGCTGGCCAGCGGACGCCTCGCGACGTTAAACGGCAGACTGGCGAGAGCGGAATAAACCTCCAGAAACGCCGTGGCAATCGGTGTTTTCAGATGTGTCATTTGCTCGGCTAGCGCCTCGTCTGCATCCATTTCGGCAACGAAACATTCGATGTTTCTCTCGTCGCAGGGTGCATCGGGCGGGTTCCCGAATGCGGCGTTGAGTTCCTCAATTTTTCTGGCTACGGCTGGCGAGACGCTGATCCGAACCATTTCAGTCGATGGCTGTTCGCTTTCTGTGTGTTCTTGGTTATTCTGCCCGTGGGCTTGATCTTGGTTTTTCATGTCAATGTTGGCTGGATCGGGTCCGCTGCCACGGTTGGTGCTAGTAACACCTTCCGTGGTCTTTTTTTGTGTGAATGCGTGTAGAGGGCGGACCCGGTTAGAACTCCACACGCAAAATCTTCAATCGCTAGGCTGGCGCGGTTGGCTTAGAATTTGTTCCAACTGCCTCAAAGCCAGGCCCCGAGGGGTTCGCCTGCCTTGTTCCCATTGAGAAAGCGTCATGGCCGGAATGCCCCATTCTTTGGCGGCTTGCACCTGAGTCAGGCCAAGTTCGGCACGTTTTGCTTTCAACTTCTCTTTGAGTTCCACGCAAGAGAAATAAGTCATCGACTTAGTAGGGTCAAGCTTTTTCTGCTTCTCGGGGGGGACTTGATACACCAATAGGAGGTTGCTCTAGTGGCCTTCTACCGGATCTGATTCACTTGAATGATGATAAACGAAATCAAGACCAGATTGAGACTTCACCACCTTTTCAATGAAAAGGAAAAGATTGCGAAGAATTATCACATGGACAAAAATAAAATTAGCTCGCCCAATGAAAAGGGCGCCGCTCTGGCAGAGGCCAGCTTTCAAAATGATCTCGTCCAGGATGAGATTGACACTCTAATTACACGTCATCTTACGCGACGGGCGAGTCGGTTATTTGTGCCTGTGCCTGATCCCTCTGAGGCATTGATGTGGAGGCCTAATGAATATTCTTTGGGATCTGTCCTAACGAATCACGGCATTGTTGAGCTTCGCAGGCGTATCCGGGAGGAAACTGAAGCCAGTAGGACGCTTTTCATCACGATCTTAACTTCTCTTACGGGAATCATCGGTGCCCTGACGGGTTTAGTCGCGATCTTCATGAAGAAATAACGTTACAGGCTTAATCTTGTGCCCTGTTCGCCGACGTTCGCGGACGACTACAAGGGCTTCAAACGGTTTTCGTGAGGCTCGACAGCGGAGCGCGGGAATTGAAAGGGCCTTACCGATGGACAGCGGGAAGGCCCTTTGTTGCACTCCGGGATGCGCCGACTGATGATTCCCCAACGATTTATCGGCTTTGCAACGCGCTCAGAATCCATCATCGTTCCCAATTAGTCAATAAATGACTGGTAAAATGCCCCGTCTCGAAAAATTTACTCACGCTGTGATCGATCATTTGGTCGCAACTGGTGCGATTCTCTACCTGCCAGAGCATTCTATTTATATCCTAATCGGGTACTGGGACTGGATAAATCGGCGGCAGATTTTCTACTTTGATGCTGTAAGCGATAACGAGTTCGGCGCTCACGTCTTGGACTTCTACAAAGTGGAATCACCCGACAATTTAGGTGCTGAATTTTACGATTCTAAAGGCAAGTTGATTGCCTATCTAAGCACCATCGAAGAGGCGGACACTGACGCCTTAGACGCCTACCGATTCGACTGGGAACAATGGGATGCAGACCGGGAATCTAAACTCCCATTTCTCGAATCCCTCAAGACTCGACTGTGTAAGTAAGCTTTGTTTTGGGATCAAGCCGAGTTTTCAATTCGCGAGCAAAAATCACGACATTTTCGAGGTATGCAGCCTTCATGTCGCTATGGCCAGAAGCCACAGCGCTACATAGAGAGGTAATCACGGTTTGCTCAAGCTCCGCAATGGAGAGACGCATGGCCAGTTTTTCCGGGCCGCCTGCGAGCATTTGCTTTAGCCATTCGTCTTTCGATTGACTCCCCTCCCAAAGTTTTAAGGGTTCCTCTACGATCTGTTTGAACCCGAGAAAAAAATCGACTTTGCGCTTGGGAAGTTTCATTTGATCGGCATTCAGTCCAAGCTGCTCAGGAGTGACGAACGGTCGTTTTTCCCCAACGCCAGTAGCCAGCCAGCGAGGGCTTAAATCCAAGCGTCGGCAAATAGCCATCCCGATCTCAAAAGGGAGTTTACTGACACCCTGCTCGTAGTTTGCCAGCGCCATCCTGGTTATTGAAATCTCCTTAGCCAGCTCCTCTTGGCTAAATCTTTCCGTGGTGCGCTCTTCCCTAATGCGCACAAGAATTTTCCTCCGTGTCGTCTCATCGGTATCGGGCTTGGGCATAGATGATTGTGCCGCAGTGACCACGTTAAAGCCAAAAGATTACCAGATAAATTATTTTGACAAGTTGTCGAAACGCTGTCACATATCGCCAACTTTTTATTCTTTCCTCTACGATTATGCCGCAGAATCCTATAGCAGCCGCCCCACCTCCGATTTCGAGCGCTCTGTTAAAATGCGGGTGGAACGTCAAGGAACTGGCAAAATGCTTGGGAGTTGCTGAGATCACGCTTTACATCGCCTGGAATGGAAAAGGGAAGGGCCGCAGACTCCGCCGGAAGATCGAGAACATTACAGGACACCCGTTTTTCACGGAGCCCACCGAATTTCAGCGTCGGCGCGAGTCCATTGCCTTTTATGGGCTGGATATAGAAACGCTGACAAAAAGTGAGGCGCTGGCGTTAGCAAGAAAACTTCGGGTCAAAGGCTCAGTGCGGACTTCCAGACCGCAGATCGTTGCCCGACTGCTCGCCCACAAAGCGGAAACTCTCCAATTGATCCGCTTCCAACCAAAGAAACCCAAACAAAAATGAGTAATCACATCAAACAAGTCACCGCCGCCACGCAAAAGCTCCGGGAGCTTCTTCAGAACTTCACCGACCACGCCCAGCGCAAAATCGACCTCGCCAACGAGAAAGCGGAGTTGCAGGCAGTCATTGATAATTTCCTCAGCACAACCGACTTGCCTTCAGATGAGGCTCTTGGCCTCCTGACCTCCCGCCGCACAAAGATCGAGTGGATAGACGGCAATCTTCTCCTGTTGAACCGCCAAGAGGAGGGGAAATTAAGGGACGCTGCGACCGCCGCTACACAGTGCCGCGCAGCGCTAGAGAGTGCTAGAGCTCACGAAAAAGAAGTCGTAGTCGCTGCGGCCGAGAAGGCGAACAAACCTTTTGCGCCCGATACGCGAGATCCCCGGAATGGCGAGTTGCAAACTCCAGCGCGAGACCTTGCGGCCAGTCTCCCGATCATGCGGTATTTCGATTCCGATATTCTCACGGCGGATCGACCCCCTGATGATTATCCGCAGCCTCGGCGCAACGATCCGAAGGCATGGGATGCCCACGCTTTAAAATATGTCACTTCCGTCCTTGATCTGGTCGAAAAATGGAAGGCGCAAAAATACAGTTTTGTTCCCGCGGACTTCGCTAAGTAACTCCTTTCTTCTGGTCAAACGCAACACTTGCCCGACCCCGGACAAGATCTAATGGATGATTTGCATCGGCTTCTTCAAACTCTGCTTTGGGGTCGAGCAGACCGGGAAAACGGCCTTGAATGGTCAGTGCAAGGGATAGCATTTCCTCATTTGGCACCCAGATGGAGGGCCGCGCATCGGCCCACACGGTCAATTCAGCCGTTCCCACTTTGCGGAGTTCCTCATCGACCAAAGCAGGCGCGAGGAAGCGTTGTTCCGCTACCAGCGCGTCCACTCGGCTTAGCAACGAGGGGAAGATGTCCGTTGGGTAATGGCGAATTTGCCAATCCATCAAGACATTCGTGTCCACCGCGTAAAGCGGCCTGCGCACAGCGTCACTCATCCTCTCCTCGCAAGCCGGGGTGTGTCGTCAACGAGCCTTTTAACTTCTCGAAATGCTCCGCTTTGAGCTCGAGATAATGCGCCGCGTTCACGATGGTGATGCGGTTGGCGGAGAGTGCCTCCAGAACGACTTGGGTAAATGGTCGCCCGGCCCGGCCCAAGGTGTTGGTCACCGGGTGGGCAAAGCCGGACGACTTCGGCTTGAGCGTGGCGACATAGGCATCCCAGTCGCGCTTCCAACTTTGGTAATGCGCCCAATCGAAGTAACCGGAGGCACGCAGCCGGGTGGCCATCGCCAGGGGCGTAATCTTGAAACGACGGGCCAGACCGCGCACATCGCCGATGTCCCAGCCATTGCGAGGAAAGCCGCCGGAGCGAATTTCCTGCGTCAGCATCGTCTCGGGCACCAGAGTGTGGCTCGCGGTCTCTTCGGCGAAACGCTCCACCTCGGCCCAAGCTTCACCACTCCGAGTTTCGCGCAACGCCGGGGCTTCCTCATGGCCAGCGGCCAGCATGAGATGGACGACCTCGTGGATGAGCGTGAAGGTGCGGGACTCCGGGCCTTCCTTGGAATTGATCGCGGCCACGGGCAGCGGGGCGCGGAGAAGTGATAAACCCCGTGCTTCTGAGAGGGGCACTTTTGGAAACTGAAAGACCAATAGACCCATGTCCTCGGCGGCAGCACGCCACGCGGCCCATGCCTGCCATTCGTTGGCCCAGCCGCGTTGTGCATCGCTGCAGATCGCGAGGGCGGTGCGGAGTCGCCCAGCGACCGTGGCTGGAGCTTCGGACAGGTGAGCGATCAGGTCGAAAGCCGGGGTGGATTCCCCTAGCTCGACGAGAAGCTGGAGCATCGTTTCGCGGCGGGCAGACATCTTGCGCAGGGCGAGGCGTAGCTCGGGCGATTCCTGGCCCGGCACCACTCCGGGCAACCGACGATATTCTGCCGCCAAGGCAGGGACGACGGGAGGCTTCGGGCGGAAAAAGAGGCTCAGTGGGCGGTGGTAGAGCCGGGCCAGATTCTCCACCTGTTTCATGGTCGGCTGTTTGTCGCCCTGCTCCCACTCGGCCAGACGCTCCGCTTTGACATGGAGACGCTCCGCAGCGCGTTCCACCGGGTAGCCACTTTCCTCCCGAGCCCAGATGAGCACGGCGGGAGCGACAGGGGGTGGCTGGGTGACTGGCATGACGGCTAGAAGATGACGGGAAATGGCTTTTTCACAAGACTCCATCGCGGAGGCTGGCCAGGAAGCCCCCGACTTTGGAAATGAGGAAATCGGTGGTCAACCTTTGGAGGGGCGTGGCTTCTTGGGTTTGGGGAGGGCGGCGAGGGCAGCGCGTTCGGAGCGGATGCGGGCGAGGAGGGCGGCGGCGGGTTCGTCGTTCGGGTCTTGGGGCACGAGTTCGCCCGCAAAGGCTTTTTTGAGAATGGATTGCCGCAAGGCTTCGACACGCAGGAGGTTGGCGTCGATGTCGGCTTCGAGAACGGCGGTAACGCTTAGCATCCGATCTATTTCTTCAACGATTTTGATTTGTTCAGCTATTGACGGAAGCGGAAGCGCAATAGCTTTTAACTCTTTGACTCCTTTAACATTAGGAATTGCGGTGCCAGTCGAATTGTCGAATATCGCTTTTTGAAATATTCCAGACCGGAATAGGTGGAGGAAATAACGGTGAGCTATCACCTTCTCGTTGAGTCTCACTCGTAGAAGTGCCTGATTGATGATGCCGATCTCATAGTTTTCGGGCACCCGAGTAATCCGCCCAAGCGTCACACCGGAACAGCTAATCAGATAATCTCCAGCTTTCACCTCGAAAGCACGAAGCTCTTCAAACTTCTCTGGCGTTATGTAATAGCGGGCGAAGGAGCAGTCGTCATTAATTGGGCAGTATTGTTCGTAAACTTTGAATCCCGCTTTGACAAAAATTGACTTTGTTAGAGAGCTTCCGAATGGGCCGCGTTTGAACGCCCCGTCTTCGTGAGATAAAACCATTTCCCAGGAAACATTTGCCCATGATGGGGGTAGCTGCGAGGGATTGGTTAGATAAGGTTCAGTCGGCTCTTTGTATTTGCCTCGGCCTTGCCAATTTTTTTGCCGTTCGGTGCGGATGCGGATTAGGAGTTGGTCGGCGGATTCGAGTTGGTCGGCGTGGGTGGTGCGCCAGTCGGCGGTGAGCTTTCCTTCGAAGGCGTGTTTGAGGAGGGTCTGCCGATAGACCGCCAACTGCGCCCGTGCCAGTTTCAAATTCTCAATCCCCTGATCCAACTCCGAAAACAATTCCTCAATCTTCGCCACAATACGCTTCTGTTCGGCTAGAGGAGGCAGCGGAACCTGGAGTGTTTTGAAGCGCGCCAATGTTAAGTTAAGACCGCTGTCACTAATCCCGGTCTTCATTTCGTCGATCCGCTTCTTTGTGTCGTGCGACCGTAGAAATGCCTCCAAATAACTAGCTAGCGCGAGTCGAGGTTCGGTGCGAAACCGATACATTTTTCCCGAGATCATTAGACGCTTTGGGGTGGTGCGAACAAGACAAACAACACCGCAGCGCACTCGTGGACCCGCGCAAGTTAGTAACAAATCTCCTTCCTCTACTTCAAGTAACGGATCGGGCTCCAAGATAGCGGGCAATTGTTTGTTGTGTTCAGGCTGAAACTCGCCGTCTTGAATCGCTGTTGTTTTTAACACCCCCCAATCGTCCTCTGTTTCCGCCGGGAAGCGTTCGCACTGCGGACTCCACCCCTGTCGCAGTGTTTGCTTGTTATCGAAAGGCAAGAGCACGTCTTCAATCCCTACTAATGACCAACTAACCAGATGATCTTTCACGCCACCAGAGCCTCGTTAAGTTCCTCAATCAGCGGGTCCGTGCGGTCGCCGAAGAGTTGGAACATTTTGCCGAGACCGCCCTCGCTGTCGAAGGGAGCCATGTCGAGGTCGTCGCGTTCGAGGTGGAAACTGGTGCTGATGTGGTCGCGGATCATTTGCAGCCAGAGGGTCTGGGCTTCGCTGAATTTATCCGGCGTGCCCGCGTGTTTCCGCATGATCCAATTCTGGAAATTGCGGCGCACGGTGTCGTCGAAGGCGGCCAGTTTCTCATCCATACCACAGGCGCGGCGGATGAGGGCGACGAGGGCGGTGAGTTCATTGAGGGGAGCTTTGCCCTGGTAATTTTCCAACTGCCGGTAAGCCTGCCAAACGCGGAGCGGAGCCATGCGTGGAGCATCGGCTCGCAGCTTGGCCATGACTTGCTCCAACATGGCAAAGGTGACTTCGCGACGGCGAAAGGGTTGATCGTAGAAGAGAGTAAGAGAGGCGAGTTGATCCTTGTGCGCGAGCAGCCAGGCGGCGAAATCGGCAGCGAGCGTCTCGGCATTTTTCTGGGCATCGGCATCCCACTCGGCCCGCGTGAGTTTGTCGATGTGCAGGTGATTGAGCGTCTGGTCTTTTTCGCGGCGAATGGTGTCGAGGAGCTCCACGAGTGGTCCGGTAAAGACATTGGCGGCTGCTTTTACGAGGAAAGCCTGCGCCTTTTCGCGATTGAGGTCTCCGGGTTCGGTGCCGGGGGCTTGGTGGGCGAGTTCGACGGCTTTCTGCTCGATGGCGTCGGCGTCGATGGCTCCGAAAAGCTGGCTGACGATGGTGGTGAGGGAGACGCCGCCCGATTGCTCGGCGATGCGCAAGTGATCGGCGGGGTCAAGTTGTTTATTGAGCCGCGAGAGGCGTCCGGCCAGCGAACTAACGGTATCGGTGTCGTGCGCTCCCATCATCACGCCCATCGCCAAATCCTTGAGCGCGACGGTGGGCTTGGTGATGAGCGGCGAACTGGCGGTCTTGAGCGATTTCGTAACGCCGATGGCATCGACGATGACGTAGTGCGTCTTGGCAAAGGCGGCGGAGGGAGTGACTTTTTTCAAGTCGTCGTGATTGAGCGTGCGGGTGCCGCGTCCCTTCATCTGCTCGAAGTAGTTGCGGCTCTTCACGTCGCGCATGAAAAGAAGGCACTCCAGCGGCTTCACGTCCGTGCCGGTGGCGATCATATCGACGGTCACGGCAATGCGCGGATGGTAGCCGTTGCGGAATTGGGCGAGGACGGATTTCGGGTCTTCGTCGGCTTTGTAAGTGATCTTTTTGCAAAAGGCATTTCCCTCGCCAAACTCTTCGCGGATGATCTGGATAATGTCGTCGGCGTGGCTGTCGGTCTTGGCAAAAACGAGCGTCTTCGGCACTTCGGTGCGACCGGGGAAAATCTCGGGGAGTTTATCGCGGAAGGTTTTGATGATGAGGCGAATTTGATCGGGAACGACGATCTTATCGTCCAGCGATTTGGCGGAGTAGGCTTCGTCCTCGTCCTGCTGTTCCCAGCGACGTTTGCGGGTGAGTTTTTCGCGTTTTTCGATGGATTGCTTCGCAACCAGCCGGGTGCCGCCGGTGGAGACTTCCGTCTCAATGAGATAGACTTCGTTCCCGACATTCACGCCATCGGCGACCGCCTTTTCGTGGCTGTAATCGCTCACGATGTTATTCTTAAAGAAGCCGAAGGTGCGATTATCCGGTGTGGCAGTCAGGCCAATAAGAAAGGCATCGAAGTAATCGATGACCTGCTGCCAGACGTTGTAGATCGAGCGATGGCATTCGTCGATGATGACAAAGTCGAAGAACTCCAGCGGCACCTTGGGATTATAAACGACAGGCAGCGGCTTCTTGGGACGGGTAAGTTGCTCGGCGGGGCTGAGTTCTTCCAGGGCCTCGTCGAGCGGCTCGTCCTTCAAGATGGAATAAAGTCGCTGGATGGTGCAGATGCAGACTTGGGCATCGGTGGGAACGTAGGAGGATTTCAGACGGGCGACGGTGTATAGCTCGGTGAATTTGCGGTTATCGTCGCTGGGCGTAAAAGCCATGAACTCCTGCTCGGCTTGCTCGCCGAGGTTTTTGGTATCGACGAGAAAGAGAACCCGCTTAGCATCGGCGTGCTTGAGGAGGCGATAGACTTCGGTGATTGCGGTGAAGGTTTTTCCAGAACCCGTGGCCATCTGGATAAGGGCGCGGGGTTTACCGGCCTTGAGTGAGACTTCGAGGTTAGTGACCGCTATTTCCTGACAATCGCGCAGACCGAGATCAGCGGCGGGTAGTTGCTGCGGGTTCAGCAACGGCATGGTGTTCAGCCTGGCGCGAAGGGAAGTCCCCGCTTCCAGCCACAGCCGCATGGTCTCCGGGCGATGAAAGCCAAAGACTTCGCGGGAACGCGGCTTAGGGTCGCGGGTATCGGTAAAGCGGGTGATGACGCCGGTGCTCTCGTAGAGAAACGCAAGGGGCTGGTGATCATTAACCCACTTCAACTTGGCGCTGGCGTAGTCCGCGGTTTGCTCTTCGACCGTGGTGATATTTTGGCCGACGTCTTCTTTTTTGGCCTCGATGACTCCGACGGCAACTTTATCGACAAAAAGAACGTAATCGGCGGGACCGGTATCTGTCGGGTATTCCCGGACTGCGATGCCCGGGCCCGCGTTGAAGTTGATGGCCTTCTTGTCCTGCACTTTCCAACCCGCCGCGTCCAGCATCACATCGATGCGGTCGCGGGCAGCTTGTTCGGGGTTTTGGTTGGGCGGCATACAGCACCTTAAGACTGGCATTATTTAACGGAACAAGGGAAGGCAAATGAGCCAACTTAGAACTGGAATGCTAGCCAACGAAACTTAGCGGAGGGTAGATCGGCGGCATACTCGGAGAGAAGACGGCTTAATCCTTGTTTTCGTGTTTTTCATCATCCGCACTCCAGTCGGGATATTTTTCAATGGGCTGTATGAGCAGGTGATGAGCTGTCTTGTAGTAGCCGACGTTTGACTAGACGCCTTCCTCGCAGACAGACACCGTCATGAAGTAATTATACCAACGGGGGTAATCCTGCGCTCCCAATTCTCTGTCCTCGCCATCTTGCGAGGGCTACAAAAGGTCGAATTTTTCCGGGTCTTATTTTTGCGCGGGAGGGCCAATTCGTCGGGCGCGATCATTCCTATTCGGGAATGAAGTCTTAGTTTAGAAAAGATTGGCCAGCACCTTCGGTAGCGGCGAGGTGAAATGCATTTCCTGGTTTGTGACCGGATGTGGGAATCGAATGGAAGTCGCATGCAGCCCGAGGCGTTTGGCGGGGTCGCTGATGGAGCCGTATTTGTTGTCGCCGATGATCGGATGACCGACGTCGGAAAGATGCACGCGGATCTGGTGGCGGCGACCGGTCCCTAAGGTGAGCTCCACCAGACTGCGCCAGGTCGTGCGGTTGAGGACTCGAAAATGAGTGATGGCGTGTCGCGTGACATCGCTCTCCGGCGCACTGTGGACTTTGTAGGGATTCGTTTCGTCGAGATGGCTGTCAAACGTGCCGGAGTCGAGTTTCATTCGATTCTCGACGACGGCCTCGTATTTCTTTTCCGCCTGATCCCAGTTCGATTGCAATGCCTCCTTGGCCTGCGGTGTCTTGGCGAAAATCATCAGCCCTGAAGTCTCGCGGTCGAGGCGATGGACAATCCAGACGCGTTCCCTGGCCTTCGCCTGACCTTGGCGGAGATACTCGGTAAGTTGAAAATAAGCCGTCTTTTCCGGTTCCGCTTCGCTGGCAATACTTAGGAGATTGGCCGGTTTGTCGATCACGAGAATGTGTGCGTCCTCGAAGTAAATCTTGATGCCTGCGCCGACGGTCGTCTTTGGAATCGCGAATCGATCTCCGCGGATGCCGACGACATCGCCCGGCTTCAACGCGTGATCGAACTGGCTGACGGGCCGCTCATTCACGATCACTGCCTGATGCTTCAGCCAGGTGCGAATCTGCTTCTTTTTTTCCGTGGGCCAGGCCTCGAACAAACTGGCCAGGAGCGGACCCGGCCGGGCGACGGTAAAAGGGGCGGGCATAGAGCCGCTAGATTCCCAGACTCCAGGAGAGCAGGCGATAAGAATCGGACCAAACGCCAGCCTTGGTGCAATGCATCACGACCACGATGGAGTCGCGCAATGCACTGCGTCCACTGGACGCGAGGCAGAAGCCGGCGAGTTCCGTGTAACCCGTTTTCAGGCCGTTGCAGAGCGGGTAGGTGATGAGCAGTTTGTTTGTGTTTTTGTAAGTGACGATGCCGCGTCCGGGGCGTCGGAAGTCGAGCGTTTTCATCGAGGTAATGCGCCGGACTACCGGGTTGCTGTAGGCCGTGCGCGCGATGATCGCGATGTCGCGGGCGCACGAATACTGGCCTTCGGCGGGAAGTCCGTTGGGGTTGATAAATCGGGAATTCACCGCACCCAGTTCGCGTGCGAATTGGTTCATTTTCGCTGCAAATGCCGGGAGTGAACCCGCGTTGTCACGGGCAAGAGCACGGGCGCAATCGTTGCCGCTGTGGACGAGCAACGCCTCCAGTAGCGCCATGCGTGTGTAAGTTTCCCCGGTTTGCAGATAGACCTTGCTGGGCTCGCAGAGCGTGTCGGTTTCCTGAATTCTGACGGGCTGCATGAGGTCGCCATCGCGTATCACGACGAGGGCTGTGAGAAGTTTTTGCATACTCGCTGCGGGCTGATGAAAGGTGGAATTTTTCTCGTAGAGAATCGTCCCGGTGCGGGCGTCGATCACCAGTGCGCTGCGTGCGGATACCTTTGGGGCGTTATCGCGGGTATTCGCTGGCGCAAACGAGCGCAACGGCACCGACGTCATCTCCGCGCGATTGTTTGCGACGAGTGAAAACAGGACTGCGAGTACGAGATGGATGCGAAGAAGCCAGACGGGCATAACCGGCGGGACTCTGCGGAAACTTGGGCATCCTGTCAATGGAAGGAAGCCGCAAATCAAGTCGAGTCGCAGTCAAGCCATCTTGCCAAGAATGGGAATGAGACTAATCTAATTTCATTATCGTACGGTTTCCGGAGGTTGCAGCGGTATGGAGTCACATCGCTGCCGCCGATGAATAATCCGCGGCCTCCAGCGTCGTAATTCCTTGCGCATGAAAAAATATCTACCTCTCCTTTTGCTCCCGTTTTTCGCCGTCAGTTGTCTGGCGGATGAACAGACCCGACAGGTCCAGTCGGCATTGAGCGAGGCGGGTTTTTATTATGGCTCCACCGACGGGCAAATGGGCGAGGAAACACGGGCCGCGCTGCGGCGTTTCCAGATTCGCAGCGGACTCGACGTCAGCGGGACGATGTCGCCCGAGACTCTGGCCGCTCTCAAGTTGAAGAAAAAAGAAACCCGCAGCGTCGCCGCCGAGGACGAGGCGCAGGTCGTGGCCTCAACGAAAAATCCTGACGCGTTTCTGGCCCCCGAAAGCCGGCGTCCGGCCCCGACTCCGGTGCCGCGTTCGCCCGTGCGCGACTCGTTTGCCGACACCGATCTGGCGGAGTCCACGTCTCAGGATCAGTCGGTGAACCTGCTCAACGCTCAGCGCCAGCTTCTGAAGCTCGGTTATTACAAATCCGCCCCGAATGGACTGCCAGGGTCGGAAATGGAGACGGCGCTGCTGCGTTTCCAGCACGCGATGCATCTGCGACTGACAGGCACCCTGGACGCCGACACTCGCGAGGCGCTCTTCGACACGCCGCCCCCGGTTCCGACGAAACCCTTTCGTGCGTCGAAAAACCGCCCGTCAGGGACGGTCTTGCGCGGAGTCTGGGTGCAGTGAGCCCTAGCGATGTTTGAGACATGCCTAGAAGTCAGTCTCGAAACAAATATCTGGGTTTGAAACAGGTTCTTCATTAGAGCTTGTCTGCAATGGGTATTATCCGGTTTTTGCTTTCGCTCTCTGTGGCTGTGGTTCATGGCCATATAAGCCTTCCATTCATCGGGGGCAGGCCTGCCGTGCAGTTATTTTACATGATTTCTGGCTTCTACATGGCGCTTGTCTTGAATGAGAAATATCCGCCTGGAATGCGCTCTTATTGGACTTTTATCAGCAATAGATATCTTAGAATTCTACCTGTTTATTTAATTGTCCTCGTAGCCACGCTGGGGCTTAGTTTTTACATCTGGAAGACGAGTGGTACATTTTCTCCGACTGCAATTTACCGCTGGCATCAGCATGGAGGAGAGCTGGGGCTGATGTCCAAAATCATGTTGTTAATGAGTAACGTATTTATCGTTGGGCAAGATCTCACATTTTACTTCGGATTTGATCCCAATGAAGGACATGTATTTATGACAGACGATTTTCATAAAGCGGGTCTTTCAGCATCTCAATTTATGATTCTTCCTCAGGCTTGGACGCTGGGCGTGGAGTTTATTTTTTATCTGATCGCGCCTTTTATTGTTCGTAGAAAAACAGGCGTCATGATTTTAGTTATCGTTACCAGCATCGGTTTCCGCATGTGGCTTGGCTCTGCCTTGGGATGGGTAAAAGATCCTTTTAGCTACCGTTTTTTTCCATTCGAGATGGCTTTGTTTATGGCAGGCAGCGTTGCATATAAGCTTTACAAAGGCTTGGGCATTAAAGGTATCGGAAAACTAAAGCCACGTTTCATTCCGCTGATTGTCATAATCTGTTTTGTCGGATTTTATAAAAATATAAGCAGTGACCACGTAAAGTATGCTGTTGGCGGCATTTTTTTACTATTCCTTTGGCTGGTTTCTAACCATCATTTTGGAAAGGAAAAAACCACGCTCTCTAATCACGTAGCCGCTTGGCTAGGGTTGCTTCTAGCCATTGCCTTGTTAGGGATGTCTATAGGGATAACCTACTTGCTGTTTAGTCTTTTTGCACTGGCGCTGCCTTTCATTTTCTATGTTAGTAAGGAATGGAAATGGGATCGTTGGATCGGTGAAATTTCCTATCCTCTTTATATTTGTCACATGCTGGTCCTGAGCTTAACCACAAATTTACGACAAGCATGTGAGCCGATGATAGGAGGAGCGATTTATTTATTGGGCAGTGTCGCTTTGTCAGTGCTTCTGGTTTATGCAGTAGATCAGCCAATGGAGAGGTGGAGGCAGTCGAGGGCCGCTGCTATAATACTCTCAGATAAACGATGATTACGTCTCTCCGTATCGTGTTTTACTCGTATGCATTTTACCCGCTGGTGGGCGGCATTGAGTCCGTCTCGATGGTTCTGGCTACGGAATTTACCCGGCTGGGGCACGAAGTCCGGGTCATCACGACGACTCCGGCTGCGGTCGAGTTGGATACCGATCTGCCGTTTCTGGTGTTGCGAAATCCCTCACGGAAAAAGCTCGGCGCGACGATTCGCTGGAGCGATGTCTATTTTCAAAACAACATCAGCCTGCCAGCGCTCTGGCCCGCGATCATTTTCCGAAAACCGTGGGTCGTGGCGCATCAGACCTGGCTGCGAGCAGTCGATGGCCGCGTCGATCTGGCCTCGCAGCTGAAACTTTTCGCGACTCGTTTCGCTTCGGCTTCGGTCTCGATCAGCCTGGCGATGGCGGATCAATTTTCGACGCGGCAAGACCGGATTGGCAACTCCTACGACGCGGCCGTTTTTCGCGAGATCGACGGGATTGCCAGAGATCAGGATTTCATTTTTGTTGGCAGACTCGTCTCCGACAAGGGCATGGATTCGTTGCTCGATGCGCTGGCTTTGCTGGTGGAAAAACATCCCGAGTCGCATTTGACTGTGGTCGGCGGCGGGGAGGATGAGGCGTATTTGCGCGAACAAACCGAGCGGCTCCATCTCGCCAAGCGCGTGCATTTTGTCGGGGTGAAACGCGGCGACGAACTGGCCCGTCTGCTGAATCGTCATCGCGTGCTCGTCGTCCCATCACGCTGGGAGGAGCCGTATGGAATCGTCGCCTTGGAAGGACTCGCCTGCGGTTGCCTGGTCGTCGGCTCAGAGCGCGGCGGACTCAAAGATGCGATCGGGCCCGGCGGTCTGACTTTTCCCAATGGGGACGTTTCCGCGCTGGCTGGGGCGATGGAAAAATCCCTCACGACCACTCGCGATGACGCCGCCGTGAGAGCGCATCTGGAGCGTCAATCGCCGACTGCCGTGGCGCGAGCGTATCTCGAAATCTTTCGTCGGGTTGCCGGACAAGCGTAATCGTTTATATTACGCGCCGCCCAAAAGCGGGCAGTCATTTTCTCATGAGCAAAATCAAAAAAAACATCGGTCATTGTTCACTCGTCGGTGCTGGACCGGGCGATCTGGGTTTGGTCACATTGCGGGCGAAGGAGACCATCGAACGCGGCGATGTTTTGGTCTACGACTACCTTTGTAATCCGGAAATGCTGAGTTGGGCGAAGCCGGATGCGGAGAAAATCTACGTGGGCAAAAAAGCCGGGGGGCACACGCTAACTCAGGAGGAAATCAACGAATTGCTCGTTAAAAAAACTGCCGCCGGCTTGCAAGTGGTGCGTTTGAAGGGCGGCGATCCCTTCGTTTTTGGACGAGGAGGGGAGGAAGCGCTCGCACTCGCCGCAGCGAAATTATCCTTTGAGATCGTGCCCGGAGTGAGCTCGGCGATCGCCGCGCCAGCCTACGCGGGCATCCCGGTGACGCATCGCGGACTGGCCACGCAAGTGACGTTTTTTACAGGCCACGAGGATCCGACGAAAACAGAGTCGAGTCTGGATTTTATGGAACTCGCCCGGCTGAAAGGGACCAAGGTCATGCTCATGGGAGTCGAGCGGCTCAGAATTATCACAGGCAAATTTCTCGAAAATGGAGCGTCGCCCGAAACGCCAGTGACGTTGATTCGCTGGGGTACGACTCCGCGGCAGGAAACGCTTTCCGGTAGGCTGTCCGACATCGCGGAACTGGCGGAAAAAGCGAATTTCCAGGCTCCAGCAGTCGCCGTCTTTGGCGAAGTCGCGAAACTGCGATCCGAGTTGCAGTGGTATGACAATCGTCCGCTTTACGGCAAGCGCATCGTGGTTACCCGCAGTCGCAAACAGGCCGGAGCCCTCACAAAAAGCCTCACCGATCTCGGTGCCGATGTCATCGAAATCCCGACGATTCGCACAGAACCGCCCACGAATTTGCGCGAGTTTGCCGAGATGGTTCGCGACGCGCACGCCTACGATTGGCTGATTTTCACGAGTCCGAATGCGGTCGAGGCGTTTTTCGAAATGTTTTACCGTATCTATAGTGATGCCCGCGAAATTGGCGGTACGCGCATCGCTGCGGTCGGACCGGCCACCGCCAAAAAAATTGCCGAGTATCACCTGAAAGTGGATGTCCAGCCCGATGAGTTTGTGCCGGAGGCCATCGTGGATGTGCTCCGCAAGGACGGCGACATCGAGAATCTGCGCGTCCTCATTCCCCGCGCCGAGGTCACCAGGGAAATTCTTGCCACCATGCTAACCAAGCTGGGCGCAATCGTGGATGAGACGATTGCTTACCGCACAGTTCCGGAGACAGAGGATACATCGGGCGCGCTGGCTCGGTTTGACGCAGGTGAGGCGGACTTGATTACATTCACCAGTTCCTCGACGGTCGAAAACTTCCTCGCGCTGCGTCCGAAACTCCCGAAAACTCTCAAAACTGCAAGCATCGGCCCGCTGACCACGCAAACTTTGCGAAAAGCCGGGATTGTTCCCGACATGGAAGCTGAGAAACACGACATTCCCGGTTTGGTCGCCGTCATTGTGCGCGAACTGGGCAAATCTCCCTCTCCCCGATAGGAGTTCAATAATTATCGTCAAATCCAACGGTTTGGCCCGAAAACCGCTAATATAAGGGGTTATGGTCGGCGATGACATTACCAGCTCACAAAAAAACACCCCCTCGAACCCTGAAAAAGACGTCGTGATCAACGTTCCGTTTCCTTATTCCCCAGAAATCGAAGAACTGACCGATACTGCGCCGGAACCGGCCTTGAAAATTGATTACACAGCAGCGATCCAAATACCGCCAACGAAGAAAACGATCGCCATTCGACGCACCGCCCAGCAAACGCGACTCGTGCGCTTGGAAAACAGTCTTAACTCCGATATTTCCGCGTCGAAACTGACGGAAAATATTTCATCTCCGGTCAAAAAAACGTCGTCTTCCCAGGAGCCTACGGGCAGCGAGGACATCTCCGAAACCATCCAAAAACTGGTCCAAAGCGTCGGCTCGATCAGCCTCGCGACCCAGGAAAATCAACGTCAGTACGCTGCTATCGCCAGTTCCCTGGAGAAACAATCGGGCGCTTTGCCGAAGCTGGAGGCTTTACAAAAACATCTCGATCAAAGCCACAAAGTCGAGACGGCGAACCAGCGGCTCTTCGATGTGATGCACAGCGAGTTGAAGGGTTATAAGGACAATTTTCTCTTCGACGCGCTGCAAAAACCCGTTATTCGCGACCTGCTGGCGCTCTTCGACGACCTATGTGGACAAGCCCGGCGCGTGGGGCGTTTTCTAAAGGAGAATGCGATGGAACCCGACTCCACAGTGAACTGGAGCGCGGAGTTGCAGTCGTCCCAGGACAACATCAACAACACCGTTTTCTTCATCATTGAAGTCCTCAACCGGCTCGATGTTGTGATGCTGGATGGTGACAACACTGTACTCGATCTAAAGCTGCACAAGGTCGTTGGCGTTGAGCCGACTAGTGATCCTGCGGAAAAAAACCAAGTCGTCCGTGTCGTCCGTCCCGGCTTTACTTGGAACGATCGTGTCCTGCGTCCGACCGAGGTCATTATTAAAAAATACACTGCGTCGGACGCCGATTCGGACGCCGTCTAACCCTTTCTTCAACACCTTAAAAACACCACTGAGTATGTCTGAACCACGCAAAGCAGTCGGAATCGATCTGGGCACCACCTTTTCGGCCATCGCCCACATCGACGCCTACGGAAAACCGCAAATCATCCCAAACGCCGAAAGCGAACGCATCACGCCTTCCGTAATACTTTTCGACGGTAGCAACGCCATCGTCGGCACGCTGGCCAAGCAAAACTCCGTCGCAGAGCCTGAGAAAATTGTCGATTTCGTCAAACGCGAAATGGGCAAAAGCAAGACGGCCTTTCATCGGGAATTTGATGGGCGCACTTTCTCCGCCGAAGAACTTTCCGCGCTTATTCTCAAGAAACTCAAGATCGACGCGGAGAAATATCTCGGCGAGACCGTTACCGACGCCGTGATCACGGTCCCGGCTTATTTCAACGACGCCGAGCGTCTCGCGACGATTCACGCAGGCCAACTCGCGGGCTTCAACGTCCTGCAAATCATCAATGAGCCAACTGCTGGTTCGCTTGCTTACGGCCTCGATAAACTGGACCAGGACCAGACCGTTTTTGTCTTCGATCTAGGCGGCGGCACCTTTGACGTCACGATCATGCGGATCGAAAATCATCACATCCAGATGATCGCTACCAACGGTGACCACCGCCTTGGCGGCAAGGATTGGGACGACATCATTGTGAACTTGGTCGCGGACGAGTTTGATCGCGTTCACGGCGAAAATCCGCTACTCGACTTGCAGAGTTATCAAGATCTGCAAAGCCGCGCGTTGGCCGCCAAAATCCAGCTTTCCAGCCGCCAGCGCACCGCCCTCGTTCACAGCTACAACGGTAAAAGCGTCAAAATTGAGTTGACGCGCCAGGACTTTGAAAACCTCTCCGGCCATTTAATGGAAAAATGCAAATCCATCTGCGAAATCGTCATGCAGGAAGCCAAGATGGGTTGGAATCAGATCGATAAAGTTTTGCTCGTGGGCGGCATGACTCGCATGCCAATGGTGCGCGACATGATTGCCGCCCTCAGCAACGCACCCACGGCGGACGAGGTCAGTCCCGACGAGGCGGTGTCCCTCGGTGCGGCCATTCAGGCCATTTTACTCGTGCTCGGCGAGGAGGACACGTCCGGCCAACACACTTTGCCAGCCGAGACACGTCAGCAGTTTTCCAATCGCGACGGCTCACTCATTAAGGTCTCAAACATCACCTCGCACACCCTCGGAGTTGTGCTTTGGGACGACAATCGCATGGAGGAATACGTCTTCCCGATGATTAACAAAATGACCGCCATCCCGTGCGAATTGAAAAATTCCTTCGGCACCGCCACGGCGAACATGAAGAGCGTCGTCGTCCGCGTGGTCGAAGGCGAAAGCTCGTTGCCCAGTGAATGCACGCCGCTCGGTACCGCCGCCTTTGAGTTGCCTCCATATCTGCCCAAGGGTTCGCCTGTGGAGTTGACCTATCGTTACAACGCCAGCCAGATTCTTGAAGTCGTCGTCGATGGATTCGGCAAGCAAAAGGTCATCGAGATTCAGCGCAACATGGGACTTTCCGAGGAGGAAATCGTCCAGGCCACGGCCAACATGTCGCTCATTCGCGTTGAATAATTTCAGGCTAGTTGACTTCTTTTTTAGCGTTTTCCCCCATGTCGCTGCCGTCTCCGCTCCCCGATGATCCACGCAAATGGACTGGTTGGAAGAACTACAACTCCCCTAATTTCTACGAGCGGCTTTGCCTGGCCGTTGAGCAAAACCCGAGCAATGAGCTGATCGAGGACACCACCCGCCAGCTGCTCGTCTGGTGGCAAAAGAAACTCCCACTTAAGAATCAGCCGAGTAATCCTCTCGCCCAACTCCTGCGCGACGGGCTCGACGTGGCCCCGAGTTTTCTAGCCGAGGCGCGTCTGGGACTTTGCAATCCGTTGACGCGCAAAACGATCGACGATGGTCTCCTCGCCACAGCCAAAACGTCTGCCATTGCGGATTTTCGTCGCGTTTTTTCCATCATAGCCGCAGGCAACGAACTGAGCGAGGACGGCGAGGCGAGTCTGCTTCGTTTCGGGCTGAAACACGGATTTACCGAGGCAGAAGTTACCGCCCTTATCGAGGAAGAAATGACCACGCAAAATGTGGCTCGCATCGTCCGTGAAATCGCCCCTCCACCGCCCGAACCGAGTTCCATTCCGATCTCCCACGGCAGTGCGGCGGCGAACGATCCCGTGTCGGAATTTAAGCGCTTTCTAAAATTGAGCGGCCTCGATAGCGACAGCATGACGGACGATCAGCGCGATGCCCTCATTAACATGGCCGAAAACCTCGGTCTCAACGGAGGTGACGCCGAAGACATCGTGGACGATTACCTCGAGGAACTCGACTCCAAACCACAAAAGCCGGGCGTCGCCGCGCCCTTGCGTTCGCCCGCACCCGCATCCATCAAGGCGAGTCCGGTCATCAAGCCAGGCACCCCCGCCGTCGTGCGACCCAACACCGCGCGCATCGCCGAGCCCGCTATTTCTCCAGCGGAGGAGCGCGGGAAATATCCAAACTTCACCAACACCCTCGGCCAGCAGCTCCTCCTCGTCCCCTCCGGCATTTTCATCATGGGCAGCACCGAACCGGACGCCTCGCCCAACGAGGCTCCACGCAATAAAGTCAGCGTCAGCCGTTTTTACATGAGCCGCCACCTCGTTACCTGCACAGCTTATGAGCAATTTAACCCAGCGCATCGCTCCAATCGGATCCCGTTGGCCTCCGACAACCACCCTGTCCTCTACGTTAGCAGTGCCGACGCGATCAAGTTTTGCCAGTGGCTCAGCCAGAAGGAACGCCGCAAATATCGCCTGCCCACCGAGGCCGAATGGGAATACGCCGCTCGCGGCACCGACAACCGCATCTACCCGTGGGGAGATCATCTCAGCAACCCCGGGACGCTTGCTAATTTTGCCGACGCCAACACCAAGTTTTCCTGGAGCGACCCCGCGATCAACGACGGCTTTGCCGAAACCTCGCCCGTCGGACATTATCCGCGCGGAGCCAGTGCTTTCGGCATTGA
Organism: Chthoniobacterales bacterium; assembly: GCA_038230215.1. Taxonomy (GTDB): domain Bacteria; phylum Verrucomicrobiota; class Verrucomicrobiia; order Chthoniobacterales; family DASVRZ01; genus DASVRZ01. Next base: position 102,029 of record JBBRNR010000007.1, read on the forward strand.
GGACATGGCAGGCAACGTCTGGGAATGGTGCAACGACTACTTTGAAAACTACAAACCAAACGACCGCGTGAATCCCAAGGGACCGATGAACGGCTCCAAACGCGTCTATCGCGGAGGTAGCTGGAAATCGCGTTTCAGCAGCTTGCGCGCGACCTGCCGCAACACCAACACCGTCGATTACCGCTGCAACGACCTCGGTTTCCGGATCGTCTGCGAGTGCGAATAGCTGGAGGGGGTCCGCCACAAAGAAACTTGGCGAAATCGACTCCTGTGCTACCCTTCTCGCATGGAAACTCCTGTCATCACTGCCTACCTTAAAACTCAATGCGGCTGGAGCGGCGGCGTTCGCGCCATTCTCGCCAAATACAATCTCGCCTACACCGAAAAAGACATTATCAAGAACCCCGCTTTTCGCTGGGAAATGGAGCAAAAAAGTGGCCAGCCTCTTTCGCCCTGTGTCGAGATCAATGGCGTGATGCTTCCCGATATTTCCGGCGAGGAAGTGGAGCGTTATATCCTCCAAGAGGGACTTGTGGGTGAAAATAATGCCCCTGTCGGAGTTCCGACGAATGCCCCCTGCACCGATGAGCAGCACGCGGCAATGCTGAACGTAAAGTTCTAGCCCTTGCCACTATCGTCCAAGATTAGTCCAGTCTGGAGCCGGTTGAAACATTGGCCGTTTATCTGGGTTTTTGTCATTGCGATTGCACTGCAATTCATCGGAGAGCGGTTTCCGTTCACGTCGTTTCCGATGTATTCCGGCTTCTCGAAAGAGACCACCGTGCTCTACGTGACGGATGCGAAAGATCAGACGCTGGCGATCAAAAAAGTCTTCCGACTGGACGCCTCGAAAGTCAAAAAAGCCTACAACAAGGCACTTATTTCCATCTGCAAAAAAAACGGCTACAATGATGGCGATGCGACTCCGGCGGACGTTCAGGCGGCCGGGAAATACATGGTGGAATTTCTCCCGACGCAGGCGCGCGGGGAGGCGATGGAAAGGAAATTGCGCGAGGACGGGCTGCGGCTCTATCGCATTTCCTTCGAGATGACCAAAGCCGGCATCACCCAGTCCACCGCACTCGTGGGCGCATCACGATGAAATTGGCTTTGCGCGAAACAGTAGTGCGTTATGCGTCGTGGGAGACGCTATTCATGCGGCTGCTCGTGCTCTGGCCCTGCTGGAGTCTGATCGAGCGGCAAGTGGTGGCCGTCCAGCCGACTCCCAATGGAATGGCGCATTTTATCGACTTCACATTTCTGGCAAATCCAGCGGTGCAAAACGGAGTGATGATCGCCTTTTTCATCACGAGCTTTTTCTATGTGATCGACCGGCTGGCCATTCCTGCCCTGGCTATCATTGTGGGAATTCTGATCGCCAAAGGGACGCTGATTAATTCCCAAGGCGCGATCAATCATTCGCTTCAACTTTTAACGCTCGTCATGCTCACCCAATTCATCGTGCAGATCGTCGCGGCGGTGAATAAATGGGGGCCAACCGAAAAGCAAATCCAGGCGATGCATTGGACCAAGGTCGTTATCGCAGCGAGCTACGTGTCATCGGCCTTCGTAAAACTCTTCGCGAGTAACGTCTTCTGGGTAGCCCGCGTGCCGTATCTCGCGCTGCAAATTATCAAGTCCAACTTACAGGCGTATTACACCGATCTCGAGCCGATGGCGACTGGCTGGGTGGCGGAGTTTCCTTATTGGGTCGCGAGTCATCCGAATCTGGCCCGGGTCTTTTTCAGCGGCGGATTATTGCTGGAGTTGTTCGCGTTTCTCCTCTTGATTAACCGTCGCTGGGCGCTCGCGATGGGCCTCATAATCCTGCTTTTCCATGAGTCGATCAGTTTCTTGATGAACATCGATTTTAAGAACCACGTCTGGCTCGTGCTCATCTTTTTGATCAATGTGCCGCGGCTGATTAATCAGGTCTGGCACTGGTGTGGCGGACGCAAAAGTCTGCCGGAATTCCAATGAAACGCAGCCCGGTTTGGTGGCTGGTGCTCTTTGCCGTAATCGGTTTCTGGCTGAATACGCGGCAGAATCAGTTCCCCTTTTACTACCATCCCGATGAGGTGAAAAAGGTGGATCAGATCCTTAGCGGCGAGCGAAATTTTAATCATCCTCTGCTCATGCTGAATGTCGTGGAACTCGCATGGAAATGGAATGGACGTCCTGCGGATCGGCAAACAGTGGTGGAACTCGGACGTGAGGCGTCAGCTATTTTTTGTATTATCGGGACTCTAGCTTTTATGCTGGCCGCCTGGCGTTGGCGTGGTCCTCTGGCTGGGGTTGCGACGGGTGCTTGGCTCACATGCCATCAACAGGTCTTCGAACTCGCGCATTACTTCAAGGAAGATCCGGCGCTCTATGCCGGGGTCGGGCTTTTTACGTGGTCGGCAGTGGCTTATTATCAGCGGCCAAACTGGACGCGGCTCTTGCTGTTGGCCGTAAGTCTGGGTCTGGCCGCTTCTGCGAAATATCTCGGTGCGATCCTCATCCTGCCCGCGCTGGTTTTGCTCTGGCAGCATCCGATGGCGGACCGAAAAAAACTTGTGCAACTTGGTGCGCTGTTGGCTGTCGTTGTCTTCTGTTTCGTGCTGATCAACCTTCCGATTTTCTTCCGGCTGGATATTTTTGAAGCCAGCTTTGGCAAGGAAATGAACTGGGCCGTGAGTGGTGAGAAAGATGTAACTCGTTCGGTGCCGCACTCGCTTTACCTGAATATCTTCGTCGATAACACCTCACCTCTGATCTGGATTTTCCTGCTGGTATTTGGGTTCCATTTGTTTCGCCGCAAATCAGCGGATCGCCTGCTCACATGGTGTCTGCTAGGAACTTTGCTCGGCTGGATGATCCTGCTCTCTTTTTCGCCGAAAACAAACGACCGTTACTTCCTACCGCTGACGGGTTTGATCGCGATCCTGGCCGCCGCCGGATTCGCTTTCTTGGTGGCCGAATGGAAGGTAAATCCCAAGCTCCGCTGGGTGCCTTATTTGCTGGCCATCGCCGCACTCGGTTGGGAAATCCAGAAGACGCAGAGCTATCTCACGGCGTTTGCCGTGGACGACCGGGCGGAGTTAGTTTCATGGATTAATCAACACATTCCTAACAATGAAACGATTGGATACGAAACAAAAGTCAACCTGCCGGACATTGAGGTTTATCACGACCTCGCGCATCCTTTGCCGCATCGGTTATTAAAGAAATTCTACGTCTCAGACTTGGGCACACCAGAGTATTTAGAGCGCGAAAAAATTCATTTCCTCATCGTCACCGAATCGACTTACGGTCGATTCTTTCTGACATCGTTGAAGGCCAAGAAAGGAGAGTCAGCAGAATTCGAGCGGCGAGCGGCGTTCTACCAAAAACTGCGGCAGCAAAAGCCGCTCTGGAGCCGTCCGCGATCGCGTGTGCTCTACCTGCATCCGGGGTTGGAGGTGTATCGCTACGAGCCGACTAAAACTGAAAATAAATGAAGTCGCTTGTGATGTTGTTCGAGGCGATCAAAGTCAGAGCCAGCAGCAAAATCGCGACCACGGTCTGACCCACCCAAACGGGCCATGTCGCGGATTGCGGCAGCCAGGTCTTGATGCGTTTTTCCAGTAGTGCGTGAACGATCAGCGGCATGCCGAACAGGATCGCGGCCATTGCAAAAAAGCCTCCGATTCGCCAGTCGTCCGCGCTTGTTTTCCAGGGCGATTGCTGGAAATGCTGCCAGAGTCGGGCGGTGTTTTGCTCACGAAACATTAGCCAGCCGATGTTGACGATGATGAAAGTGAGCAGCCATTTGAATGCAACTGGAATGAAGCCGGTCGCCCGCTCCCAACGCGGCGCGGCGCGGTCGATCCAGCGCCAGATAACCAGTGCGATTCCGTGCCAGGTGCCCCATAAGATAAAGTTCCAACTCGCGCCGTGCCAGAGGCCGGAGAGCAGGAAAGTGATCATCAGATTTCTAACAATTTTCGATTCCGCGCCGCGCGATCCCCCGAGCGGGATGAAGACGTAATCGCGGAACCAGCGGCTGAGGGAAATGTGCCAGCGATGCCAGAAATCCGCTGGGCTGGTGGCTGCGTAGGGATGATTGAAGTTTAGCATCAGATCGAACCCCAGCAGCTTTGCCACGCCGCGGGCGATGTCGGTGTAAGCCGAGAAGTCGGCGTAAATCTGCACGCAAAAACAAAGCGTCCCTGACCAGATCAGAGGGAAACTCGGATTGCTTAGTGCGAAGGCTTTGTTGCAATAAATGGCGACGTTGTCGGCAATGACGCGCTTTTTACAGAGACCCCAGATGATAAGAAAAAGTCCGTTGCGAGCTTCAACCCAATCGAAGTGGCGTTGCTTTTCAAACTGCACCAGCATGTGCCCGGCACGCTCGATCGGTCCCGCGACGAGTTGGGGGAAAAAGCAAAGATAGCTCGCGTAATCGAGGAGTTTGCGGCAGGCCTTGATCTGGCCGCGATAGACATCGACGACATAAGAGCAACTCTGAAATGTGTAGAACGAAATTCCGACCGGCAGTAAAATCTGCCAGTGCGGCGAGGTCCAATCGATGCCTGTGATATGGATCAAACTCCCGATGTTCTCGACGAAGAAATTGCAGTATTTCAGGGAGGCCAAGAGTCCGAAGTTGGCGGTGAGAATGAGCCCAAGAAACCATTTCTTGCGAGTGGGATGATCTTCGATGGCGCGCGCGGCGAAGTAGTCGAGGAAAGTGGTGATAACTAGTAAAATCACCCACCAATGCGTGACGTAGCCGTAGAAAAAATAACTCGCCGCGATGAGAAACGCGTTTTGAAGTTTTCGCGTTAGCATCCAGTAAACGCTGAACACGCCAACGAAGAAAACGAGGAAATCGATGCTATGAAAAATCATGGCAGAAAAGGTTTCACACGTTGCCAAAAATAATGAGTCCACCCCGGCTTGGCGGCATCGGAAATGTGATCTCCATCCTGATACATCGAGAGAGTGATCGACGGGTCGTTCGTTTCGTCGAAGAACACGCAATGTCGGCTCTCCAGCCAGACGCGGAGGCGGGCAATGTAGGTCGTCATCTCCGCGGATTGCGGAGTGATATTGTCGGGACCGGGACGGCATTTCACGCGGAAGAAGATGAGCGGAATGCCATTTTTCTCTGCGAGATCGACGATGTGCGGGAGGAAGGATTTTTTCGGCGATGGATCGAAAATCCGAGGACGTCCGTTTTCTGAATCATCGATCGAGGAATCTTCTACAGGCAGTTCTGCTGCAAGATCCGAACGCAGTGAAGCAAGATTGAAACGACTCGCCATAAACGTCCGGCGGTCGTCTTTTTTCTGACCAAAAGCGGTGAGGTCGAGTGCCAGATTTTCGAGCCGAGTGTGGAACTGCGCCGAGGCATTTTTAGAATACAAAAGTCCGTTGGGTTCCACTAGCCAGCGTCGAGTCCAGGAGATGGCATTCCATAGTTTCGGAGGATCGGGCAAGAGCAGTTTCGCGACAAGTTTGTCCTCGCCCAGCCTCACTCGATCGAGGTTGGCCTGATATAGTCCATCGACCCGAAAGCGCGGCCAGGTGAGATATTGATTGCGGAAAAAAAAGATGACGGCGCGAGGTTTAACGCGGGATCTAACAATGACGTTTTTAAAATAAAGATACCAGGCCGCCGAACTGGCCCCGCCGCGCGCGTAGAAGAAAAAACGGCGCCCGCTAAGTTGCGAAATCGGCGCTGGCTCCATGCGCGTCGTGAGCATGGAATCGCCGATAACGATGTAATCTGGATGAGCGGATTTAAGGTCCGCGAGGTGCTCCGCCAGTTTTTCAGAGACGACATTTTCCGCAGCTAGATCGCGTCTATCGGCAAATGCCCGAAACATCGCGAGTCCGCCCAAAGGCACGAGAATGAAGAAGCCGATGAGCTGCCAGAAAGAGCGGACTCTCATTGGTCTGGTGCGATCTGGTAAAGGCGAATGCCCGGGTGAAGATAAATGATTTCGCCGACGGGACTTTCCCAGACAAGTCTGCCAGTGGCGAAGAGTTTTTTGTAAAAAGTGGCACGGCTCTCAAACTCGGCCTGCTCCTTGGAGTTGGGTTTGAGTCCGTTGAAGAAGCGGTTATAAGTCTGCCGGGTGACGGCGACATAGCGGACGTTCTGTTTTTTGAGAATGTCCAGGGAGCCCAGATCCGCGACAAATTCGGAGTTAAGGACGATGCGATTTTTCCAGTTTGGATCGGCTAGAAGATCGACACGCTCATCCTGCGCGATGACAGCGGAGGGAGTGGTTTTTTGGTTGATCCATTGACGTAAGCCCCCCCGCGCGTCGGTGGAAAATTCGGCGTAAAGATTTTTCCAAACCGGGAAGTTGGCGACAGCTGCGGCAATGACCGCGATGATTGCGATCAGGGTGAAAATTAGACGCGGCTTGATCTGCCACGACTGGCGCATGAGCAGGCCGGGAGCAACGCCAGCGAGAAACGAAAACAGCACCGTTGCTGGCAACACATAGCGCGTGGCGGTCTTCGGCGACAAGGAGAGCAATGCCACGAAGAAGAACGGAAAAAGCAGTGTGAGAAGTTGCGGGGCCGTGCTTTTTTTCCAAGCGACTAACATGGTTATGGAAGTCAGACCGAGGCCGACCCAGATGCCGATGGGAGTGATCTCTCGCAGTTTCACCAGATAGTAGGCGTGAGGCACATCGCGACTGAGACCACGATGTCCTCCGGTGGCGCCGTCCATCTCGCGGCCCACCCCGTGGCTGAAGTCGGCCCAGTGCCGGAGTAATGGCCAATCGACGACGATGATTGTAAGCAACAATCCGCCGGTGAACCAGAGAATGAGCCGGGCGTTTTCCCGACGGGATTTCAAAATGAGCAGCGGCAGGACAAAGAGCAAAATGACCGCACCAAGATATTTGCCGGAAACGGCCAGTGCCAAGGAGATGCCGAGAAGCGCAGCCGTGGCAGGCCGTGGTGTTTTCCAAAAAAAATCTACCGCCAAAAACGTCGCCGCGAGGCCAAAAAGCAGCGCCGAATCCTCTTTGAAATAATGCGCCAATTCAAATCCAAGTGGATTCAAAACGAGCAGGATTGCAACACTCCAGGCTGAAGCCCAGCCGCCCCAGCGCCCAGCGAGAATGGTTAGTGTGACTATCGCCAGCGCGGTGAAAATCGCCGAGACCCAGCGACCTGCCACGGCGGCGTTGATCGGAGTTTTTTCCATCAACCCTGAATGCCAGGCCGCGCTTGTCGTGGTGAGCAGAAGCAGAGGATGGAAGAAATTACGTTTCCCCGAAACGATCTGACGCACCTTGGTGTCCTCGTCAGGATGATAGGTGTAGGGAAACGTATTGTGCCGGGTGCAAACCGCCAGCGTGGTGAGACCAACCAAAACCAGAAAAATCAGCAGCCTCCACGACAGTCGGGCAGGGGAGATGGGTTCGATCAGCACACGTTCAAAATAGTTTTCCGATGGTTATTGGCGAGCGTAAATCTGAATGGGTATATGCTGGTCAAAATCCCTGGCAGAAGGCATTTTTGGCGGCTCACTCATGAATCTGCCTCTTCCGCTGACCAGTCGTTTATCTTGGGTCGGCCAAAAACTGGACGGCGCGGCTGCATTCCTGGATGCGCTCGCAAAAAAAACGATCCGAGTTGCAGTCCAATGGAACTCGCGCTGGACCCGGTCTTGGATGCGGTGGGTGGAAATTTTGGCCGCGCTGGCGCTAGTCGCGGTGAGTTGCTTTTACTTGTTTCAAATCGTGCAGATTATGGTCACGACCCCGCTGCAAGGCGACGAGGTTGGCACAATCAAGACCTTCAGTTCAAAGGGTGCTAAATACGTGGCGACGCATTATGGCGTGGCAAAAAATCACATTTTCTTCAACCTCCTAAACGCCTGGACACCGAACCACAAGGACTACACACCGTGGCGCGGACGCCTCTGGTCGTTCGTGGCTTTTGCGGGTTTGCTAACACTGGCGCTACGATTTTTCATCCGACGCCAATGGTATTTGGAAGGAGCGCTCTTTTTCTTCTTCTCGACCAGCAGCCAGAAAATGTTAGAGACAAACTTGGCGGCGCGCGGCTATGGACTTCTGGCCTTTTTTACCCTGGCAGGATGCCTGCTAGTCCATGGTTATTTCGAAAAACCTGGCTGGAAACCCGCGGCTTGGCTCTGTCTCTGCGTGACGCTCGGCACCTACACGATGCCGCATTACATCCTCTATGGCGGCGTGCTGATTTCACTGCTTTTCCTGCGCACATGGGACTGGCGGGTCTGTCTGCTTGGCATCGCCACGGTGATAGCGATCGGGTTGCTTTATGCGCCAGTGCTCAGCCAGCTTTCCGCCGTCGTGGGCAAATATGCGGACACCTACGGCGAGTCTTATCCTGATTTCAACGCGGTTTACACCACGGTCAGCTACTATCTATTGCAGCAAAAACCGTGGGTCGTTTTCGCCGCGCTCATGGGAACGTTGCTCGCGCCATTCGTCCTCTGGTCGCGAACGAATTCCACTGGGAAAGCGCTCCAGCTTTTAGTCGTCACAGCGTTTGTCTTCCTCGTCATTTGCCTGAAACTCGAAACGCCCCGCCTGCGCACGACGGACTTTGTCACCATCCCGTTGCTCTTTGCCGGCCTGCTCTCGGCGGGACGAATTTATCGGTTTGAGCACATCTCGAGTCTTCGCCCGCTGCTCGCGCTGGCCTGCGTGGCTCCCCTGATTTTCACCACATGGAATCGCGCCAACGACTTCCATTTTACTTCCAAGGAAAACTATCTCGGCTCCAGTCAAATCATCCGCGCTATATTCCCGACGGGCGTCGCGGTGCATGTCAACGAGCGGCCCGACAAGCTCCAGCATACACTTCCGGCTGGCTACGTGAATCCAGTTCCATTCGATTCGGAAGCATGGAAACGAGGGGAACTCGTCATGCTGGATTCGGATTTTCGCGCAACGGAACGTTTCGTTCCTGCCAATGTTAGCTCCGACGCCATTGAGTTGCGGGTGAAGCAGGCGAAGGGCGATTATCAGGGCGTTTCCTTCGTGCCGCCGAAAAATGATCTGCTCGTATGGGCGCAAACCCAGCCGGGAGAAATCGAGATTAAAATCAAACCCGGCCCACCGCTTTACTCTATCAACATCCTCGTTGAAAAAACTCGGGGCGCGAGCGATTGGCAATTCGAGAACGAAAAAAATCTCGCCAAAAAACTCCAGAGTTTTCCGGCGCAAAACGGGACACTTCACACCATCACCGGCATTGGCAAGCCACCCGTCTCGCTGCGGATGCACCTGAATCCGCCCGCCCGCGTCCTGCAAATATGGGCCATTCCCGGCAAATGAATCCGTCGGCCTCTGATAAGAATGCAACTCGATTGTGGCTGCTGCTTTGCCTGCCGGCGCTGATTCTGAGCGCGGTGATTCGCTGCACTTTGCTCGCGGGCTGGCGCGATGGATTTTATTTCGGACCCGACTCCGAGGGTTATTGGCGTGGCGTTTACAGTTTCTTTCATCAGGGTGGATTCGAGGTCGCTTCGAAACGTTCCTGGGGTTATCCGGCGCTGCAACTGCTCTCGCCGTTCGGCCCTCTGAGTCCGGGATTTACGGCCGCGTTGATCCAGCATTTCTTCGGCTGGATCGCGATCCTTCCGCTGGCGGCGATAGTACGACGAATGATCCCGGAATGGCGCTGGTTTTTGATTCCAGTGACAGTCGTATTTGCGCTCGATCCACTGTTGGCTTTTTGGGAGCACATCCTGATTGCCGATTCGCTGCTTGTCACGTTGGGGCTCGCCATCGGCTGGGCGGCACTGGTTTATTGGCAGAAACCGGGTTGGAAAATAGGGACGCTGGTTCTGGGGCTGATCTTTTTGTCGATGTCCGTGCGTCCGGTGGGTCGCGCATTTTGGGCGGGATTTCTGCCGGTCATTTTGCTCGCGCCGACGCTGCCTTGGAAAACCCGTGGCTGGCATTTCCTTCTCGCGCTGATTTTCATTTTTCCAGCGATTGCGCTGACCAAGGTCAAGCAAGGCGACGATCTTCTTTTCGGCTCTGTTTTCCCCTTTATCCCAACCACGGGCGGCAAACACGCCGACCTCAAACCCGAGATTGCGCCGATGATCAAGGCCGGACGCGCCAATCTCTGGCAGTTCGTTCGCACCGGGCAAAAGGAAGTCTTCACGCTGACATTGGGTGCAAACCCAGATCGCGAAATAGGGCCAAAATTCACCACGTTGATGCGGGATCGCAAGGCCTTCGCCCAAGTCCGCCATGATCTCGCTCGCGAGGCCATCGTGCATCATCCGTTTGGCTGCTTTGAGATCGCCATGCTGAAGATCTACTCCGTGCTCGCGAACGACGTAAAATCCCTCCGCATCCGGCCAGAGCGCTTCAATAGCATTCACGCGAAATTTCTTGCCGAAGGAAACGTCCGCATCGCACCAGACTTCGCGCCGTGGCTTCTGCGCGACTCCATCGCCATTACACCTGAAGGGATCCGCCGCGTTCTCGACAATCGGGTGCAGCCTGGCTCACTCGGGCAGCTCTACATTCACGTCTTTCCCTGGTTGGAAAAACATTTCACTCTCTACCATTTGAAGTCTTCCACGACTCTTCCACCACCCTCGGCATTCCTTCCGGTGGTGGTTTTTCTGGTCGGAATCATCGGCTGGTTTGCGCTCCGGCTCGGCAGCGGACTCGTCCCCCTGCTTTCCTTGAATGCTGCTTATCTCGGTCTCACTTTCGGAGTCGGCCGCGCCGTGCAACGCTACCGGCTACCCTCCGAATACTTCTTCATCCTCGGCATTTTCCTCGGCGTTCTCGTGCTTTGGCGAATCGGAAAAAAATGCCTTCCGGCCCCGGTCCTTCGGCTTCTTTCGCCCGCGCTTTTACATCGGTTGTTCTTCTTTTGCATTGGCGGGTTGGTGAGTTTTCTCCTCAACCTCATTCCCTACAAACTGCTCACACTCGAGTTCCATTGGACCCACAACGCCGCCTACGCCGTCAGTCTGAGCTTCGTCACGCTGCTCATGTTCTTCTGGAATTACCGGGTGAATTTTCCCACCTCCAGTCTCTGGCACGATTGCGCCTGGCGCTATCTCACGGCGACGGCAATCGCCTGGACAACTAATTTCCTCCTCGTTGGCTGGCTGAAATCCCATCTGCCCGTCGCCGGGGCCATCTTCGTCGTGGGTTTTGTCATCGCGCTTTTTAAGTTTGTCCTCTACCACAGATGGGTCTTTCCTCATCGTCCGACCGCGAACGAAATTCCCACCTTGTGAACACCACGCCTCTTTCTCAGCTTTCCGTCACCGTCCTCATTCCGGCTTACAACGAAGTCGATGCCCTGCCGGAAACCGTGGCCGCTGTCTTGGCGCACGCGCATTTGCTGGCGAATCTGGAGATTATCGTCATCAACGACGGCTCCTGCGACGGCACGGCGGAAGCGGCTGCACGACTGCCCGTCCGAGTGATCCACCACGAGACGAATCACGGCTACGGCGCGTCGCTCAAAGATGGTCTGCGCGAGGCGAGTCACGACTGGATTCTAATCATCGACGCCGACGGCACGTATCCGATCGACCAGATTCCGCGCTTGCTTGAGGAAAGCCACGGCTACGACATGGTCGTCGGCGCGAGGACCGGGGAAATCGTCCAGGTTCCACTGCTGCGACGGCCGGCGAAATGGATCATCACCCGTCTCGCGGAGTATCTCAGCCAGCGAAAAATACCCGACTTAAACTCTGGTCTGCGCCTCTTCCGGAAGGATGTCGCGATGCGGTTTTTCTCGTTGTACCCGGATGGATTTTCCTTCACCACGACGATCACCCTCGCGATGCTCACAAATCGTTACCGGGTGAAATTTCTCCCGATCAATTACCTGAAGCGCATCGGTAAAAGCAGCATCCGACCGATCCACGACTTCATCAATTTCACCCTGCTGATCATCCGCATTTGTGCCTACTTTAAGCCGCTGAATGTCTTCATCCCGCCGTCGTCGCTCCTGATTTTTCTGGGCTTCATCAAGTGCGCCGTTGACTACCATCACCAAGGCCATCTCGGCCTGTTGGGCGTGAGTCTGGTGCTGACTGGCATTCAAATGCTGTTCATCGGCCTGCTCGCGGATCTGGTGGATCAGCGCATGAAGATGTAACTCGCCTGTTAGTCGTGAAGAACTGGCTTTTCTTTTCGCGGGAATGGTAGGAAAGTTCGCCGTATGGAGATCCCTCCTCACAGAACCAAACGGCTGAAGCTGCGCCCCGCGGTCGCTGTGCCGGAAGTGGTGCCTGAGCGTGAGTGGGTGCCAATCCAGACCCGCAACAGCGGTTTCCGTCCGAAGAGCGTGGAAAAACCCGTGCTCAGAATCACTCCGCCGGGGCCGGAAATAGAGCACCAGTCATCTGTTTTTCCACCCGCCGACCACAAAGTCGCCTTGCCGAAGCGCCCCAAATTTAGACATACCCTTTCCATGCCCGACATTCTCCGCACCACCAAATTCGTTGACGCTGCCGCCCAGCACATTCTCAACCACGCCGCCCGGGCCATCCTCGAACGCGGCCGTTTTTTCCTCTCCCTCAGCGGCGGCAGCACTCCCAAGGCGATCTACCAAAAACTCGCCCAGCTCGCTCCAGACATGAGTCAATGGGTCATCACTTTTGGCGACGAACGCTGCGTGCCGCCCGATGATAAACAGAGCAATTATCGCATGGCCCGCGAAGCCTGGCTCGACCAGACAAAAGCGACCGTGTTGCGCATGCGCGGCGAACTCGATCCAGCGGCGGCCGCTCTCGACTACGAGACGCAACTCGACGCGTTTCCCGGTTTTCGCCACGACTTGATTCTCCTCGGCATCGGCGACGATGGCCACACGGCCTCGCTCTTTCCGGAGAGCACCGCGTTAAAGGAAAAACACCGTCGCGTCGTGGCAAATTACGCCCCCACGCTCGGCGTCTGGCGAATCACCTTCACCTTTCCCTTCATCAACGCCGCCCGCAGCATCGTCTTTATTGTGAATGGAAAATCCAAACAATCGCTCGTGGAATCCATCTTGCGCGGCGGAACGGACTACCCTTCCGAGCGCATCGCCCCGACCGACGGCCACCTCCTCTGGCTCCTCGGCGAATAATTGTCTGACTCGAAACGGAGCGCTTCACCGGATCGAGTTATCTCTTTTCGACGAGATCACCTTCCACAAACTGGTGAATCAATCCCGAAATCAATGACTGATAAGGAACCCCTTTGGCGGCAGCGACCCGTTGGATTCCCACCATATCGTGATCGGATAACCGGATGTTGATCCGACGATCCTTTTTGAAGGTATTCTCCGCTGCCGATTTCAACTGCTTCAGCAAGGCCTTGTCCGGCTTGCGCAGGTGAATCTCATCACGCTCAAAGAGCGTCTCTATCTCTTTCTCTTCCTTGCTAAGTTTCATCGCTTTTCTCCTTCGTCACCAGCCAGATCACTCCATTAGAATCTCGAATTCCCGCCCATTATTCTTCTTTGGAGAGGTCTCGTAAAATCTTCCGAGCCAGAAGCTCGTTAATCTCTCGGTGTCTGGGGATGGGTTGTGTGGCACCCGACTTTGGGTTGTGGTAAATATCATGCCTGGCTCCATGTCGGATCAGGACCGCACCTGCGGACTCTACTTTGGCGATCAAGTCGCGCCGCTTCACGCCAGTTCCAATTCTTCTACTTTTCGTATCCCGGGGATGGCTTCCTTTTGGAAGACATCATGCAGATCCCGGAGATGTTCCTTCAGGTCTGGGAGGGTTTCTCCCTGAGTCCAGTGGTCAGGGTAGTCATTCAAATACCCAAGGAATTTGCCATCATCCTCTATCCAGTAAGTGAACTTCGTTGTCATTCGCTATCGTTAGACTCATTTTTGGGCCGTAGCCAGTCTTTCTGCGATCCAGATTTTGATGAGTGATTGGCGAGGAACACCTAGCCGTTCGGCCTTGAAATCTTTAGCTGTCATAGTTGAGGAGAAGATAGGGAATTAAAAATTAATATGAAAGCCGCGGCCTCTACAACGCGCGGCCCCTGCGCCGTTTGCCAAGCCGGTTGTGTTGCCAGAGGAACACCTTTCATTGGGGAGGCTTAAGGGTTTGGGTTACGCTTAGCATCCTCGGAGATTATGACTCGGATTAATGTTCGATCTTCCGGTTTGAGGTAGCCAGGTCTGGTCGCTTCGATGTCCCGTATGGTATTTTCCGCCGAAGCGTTGATGCCTTCGAGTGGTTCTGGAACATGCGAAGATGAATTTCTGGGCCCAGACGGGATAGACGTGTGTTTGTCGAAGATCGCGAGAAGTAAAATTGACAGACACGCTGCTCCAATGATGACTGGCGTTTTGTATAGTGAAAACATGGTCTGCCTTGCTGACACAGGTGAAGTTGGGGGCAATTTTGGGAAAATGATTCCGAGGGGCACCCATTCCGTACAGCCCTCAGTCCAGCCCCAATCGTTGGACAAGAAGATTCCTGCGAGCAATGCCTTTTGCGCAATCTCGTCAGTGACGATCGCGATCTCTGTTCCACTGCGGGATATATGAATCATAGGAGGTATAGAAAATGAATTCCAGATTAGCGATCCGCTGGGAGTGCCACAAATCGAGTGCGTATTGTGGGGCACTCCTCAGCGCTTGAGGCCAAGAATATATGACTCACTATCCTTAAAAGAACCATCATCCTCAACATCACGGTTATAGACTATGCCAAGCAAAACCCATCCAAAGCTCTGGAGACGATTATTGACCTCGTTGAGGTCTTTAATGCGATCTATGACGTTGATTCCGGGCGGAATCGCGAGTTGTATTTCTGTTTTCATAAAATGAGGATAATTTGAAATGCTAGAGGTTTTTCCACTTTTATGAATTGACGGGAGTCGCCTCTGGTTTCTCGGGCTTGCCGGTGTTGATATCTACGATGATTCTCGCGGCTTTGTAGCGGGCGTAGAGGGCGGGGTTGCTCTCGGCGAGTTGCAGCATGAGGGGGTCGATGACGTTTTCCAGGAGGTCGCGGTCTTTGAGGATTTGCGCGTCGATGAGGCCGACGATGCTGCTGATGTCGATGGTAGCTCCGCGTGGGCTGTTGACGGCGAGGCCGTAGGCGGTGATGCGGTCTTGCAGGCTGGTGAGGCGGGCGGCGTTGATGCCGTAATTGGCGGTGAGCGCGGCGAGGTGGGTGGTGGCGGTGTCGTGAATGACCTGGGCTTTGTCGTCGATGGCTTCGTCGGGCAATTCGGCGAGGCTGCTGCGGCTAAAGGTCATTTGGTCCTTGAGCACGATGTCGCCGGTGATGGTGGCGAAGGCGCGGACGGCTCCGGCGACAATCATCGTGAGGTCGAGCAGGAGGCGGGTGGCGTCTTTTTTGCCGCCGAGGACGCCGTCGCGGCGTCCGCTCTGGCGGGCATCGAGGGCACCGATGAGGTTGGCACCGGAGATGAGGCTCTCGATGGCGGTGGTGAGGATGGGGATGGCAGCGAAGGTGGTTTTCCCAGGCTGGATTTCGGGTTGAAGCACGTCGATGACGGTGCCTTCCATGCGGACAAAGTTGCGTTCACGGTCGTTCATGAAGAGCAGTAGGCGGGATGGAGGGGTTTTTGTCCATCAAAATGGCAGAAAGTGGGCAAAAATGTGTCGAGGGAGGCCGGAAGTGGGTGGAAGTGAGGGGTGTTGCGGCTGAAGCGAGCGGTGAGAGGGGGAAAGTGGAAGGGGAATAGGCGAAGGGACGCGGGATGTGTCCAGAAACAGGCTGTAAATAGGCGTAAGTGCGATGTAAGCAATTAGAAGTGCGATGTAAATTGGCAAAAGTGCAACGTGTATTCTCAGAAGTGAGAAGTAAATAGCCGGTCGGTGATGGTATCTCTGCAACAAGAGGCGGTGAATGGGCAGAAAAAGACGGGCAATGTCCGCAAACCACCGGTGAATACTCAACTCGGGAATGCGTTCCCCAAGCAGAGGCTGTGAGTGGGTTACTCGAAAACGGGTGCGCCTTTACTAGGCTAAGGGCGGCGAAGGAGGTTCACACGGAGGCACGGAGGCACGGAGAGACTAGGTAGATAGTTGGCTGAGTCTCGGGCGTTCATTTCTTTCCTCCGAGTTTCTCCGTGTCTCCGTGTGACCATTTCCTCTGGTTCTACTCGAACCGGAGGGCTTTGACGGGGTCAAGTCTGGCGGCGAAGTAGGCGGGGATGAGGGCGGCGATGGTGCAAATGAGGAACGCGCTGACGCAGATGATGGTGATGTAGAGTGGGTCCATGACCGCCGGAATCTCGGCGAATTGATAGACTGACGCGGGGAAGATTTGCATGTGCAGGGTGTGACTGAGCCAGAGGCGGAAAGAGTTTCTGATGGAGATGACAAAGACGGCGAGGCCCAGTCCCGACGCGGTGCCGAAGAAGCCGATGACGATGCCTTGCACTAGGAAAACCCACAAAATCTGGCTGACCTGCGCCCCGACCGCCTTGAGTACACCGATTTCGCGGGTCTTCTGCACGGTGGTGGTGATGAGGGTGTTGATGATGCCAAAGCCTGCGACGATGGCGATGAAGAGGAGGAGGAAAAACATGACGTTGCGCTCGACGGTGATGGCGTCGAAGAGGGCGGAGTTGGATTCGATCCAGGTGGTGACGTCGTTGGGCGGCTGGAGTTGTTTTCGCAGAGTGGTTTGGAACTCCGGGGCGCGGTCGGCGTCGGTCGTTTTCACGCTGAGGCCGTGGATGTTGTCCTCGAGGGTGTAGAGTTCCTGCGCGACGTTGAGGGGGACGAGGAGGTAGTCGGAGTCGTAGGAGTAGCGTCCGCTTTTGAAGATGCCGGCAATGGTGACGTCGATGGGAAGCACGAGCTCGCGGACTTGGGCGAGCGCGGCCTTGGTGTCGTCGGTTTTCTCCGGATGTGAGTCGGCTTTGTTGTTGTTGGCTTCGACTTTGTCGAGGGAATCGAGGATTTGGCTGATGTTGCTGGGCGAATAGACGGAGAGCGTGTCGCCGACGCCGATGCCGAGGCTTTCGGCGAGATCGGAGCCGATGAGGGCGTTATTGTCAGTGAGGTCGTAGGAGCCGCTGCCGGCGGGAATGTATTGTTTGATGGAGGAAACGCCTTCCTCCAGAGCCGGATCAATGCCGCGAATGTAGGGGGCGAGACGGCGGTTGTCGTATTCGACGAGCACCCGGCCCTGCACAAACGGAGCGATTGCGGTGATGCCGGGAATGGCTTTGGCGTCGGCCATGATTTTGCGCCAGTCGCGGAGGATGCCGTCGCTATGGATGGTAAGATGCGCATCGAACCCGACCACTTTTTCGCGCAGCTCGCGGTCGAAACCCGTCATGACGCTGAGGACGACGATGGGCACCATCACACCGAGCATGACGCCGGCGATGCAGATGAGGGTGATGATCGAGAGAAAGGTGCGCTTCGGCCGGAGGTAGCGCAGGGCGAGGAAGAAGGTGAAGGGAAGTTTCATATTTCCGAAATAGGTCCTCTAGGTTGTATAGGACTAGTAACCCAGGGCGCGTCCGGCTTGATATAGCGCGAGGGTCACGAGATAGGCGAAGGTGGTCATGTAGAAGAATTGAAACGCGGGCCAGCGCCAGGAGTTGGTCTCGCGTTTGACCACGGCGAGCGTGGCGATGCATTGCATGGAAAAGACAAAGAAAACCATGATACAAAGCGCGACTAGCGGAGTGAAAACGAGGCATCCATCGGGCCAGTGATCCTTAAGCAGGGCGAGGCGCAGCGGCTCGGTGTTTTTGTCCGCGCCGTCGATGCTGTAAACGATGCCCATGGTGGAAACGAAGACTTCGCGGGCGGCTTGGGCTCCGATCAGGCCGATGCCGATTTTCCAATTGAAGCCGAGGGGAGTAAGGGCGGGTTCGATGAAATGCCCGATGCGTCCCGCGAAGCTGCCGGAGAGTCCGGCGTCGGTTTTAGGGAATGTGGAGAGGAACCAAAGCAGGATGCTGAGGCCGAGGATGAGCGTGCCGGCGCGAGTGAGAAAGGCTTTGGCACGCGAGAGCATGTGTTGGAGAACGGTGAAGAGGCCGGGAAGTCGATAAGGCGGAAGCTCGAGGACGAGCGGCGGTGGTTCGCCCCGGAGAAAAGTGCGCTTGAAGAGCAGCGCGAAGAAAAACGCCGCCGCCGTGCCGAGGAGATACATCAGCATCATGATCCCGGCTTTTTCACCCGCCGAAGCGACGCCGCCCGGAATGAGAGTGGAAATCATCAGGCCATAAACAGGCAAACGCGCCGAGCAACTCATGAACGGCGCAACGAGGATGGTGGCCAGCCGGTCGCGGGGACTTTCAATCGTTCGCGTGGCCATGATTCCCGGAATGGCGCAGGCGTAGGAACTGAGCAGGGGGATGAAGGATTTCCCGTGGAGCCCGACCCGGCTCATGACGCGATCCATGATGAACGCGGCGCGGGCCATGTAACCGCTGTCCTCCAGCAGGCCGATGAAGAGGAAGAGAATCAAAATTTGCGGGAGAAATTTAATAACGCCGCCAACGCCTGCTAAGATTCCACTCGTAAACAGATCGCGTAGATCACCGGGGAACATGTTTCCTAATATGATTTCTTTCACTTTGCTGAAAAGTATATCGATCAGATCCATCGGATAACTGGCGAAAACAAAGATGCTCCAGAACATGAGGCCCATCAGTCCGAGAAAAACGACCCAGCCCCAGACGGGATGGGTGAGCACGGCGTCGAGGCGGTCGGTGCGGTCGTCGGCATGGATGTCAGAATAAGTTGTAACTCCGTTGGCGATGATCCCGATCTGATCGTAGCGCGCGGAGATGGCCGCCTCGGAGACGTTGTCGGTATCGACGAAGTCTTTTCGCGGATGCAGGTTCGCGCGGGCGGGCTGCGAGAGGGCGACTCGAAGCGTGAGCAAACCATCGGAATGATTCGCCGTCGCCCCGACGACCGGGCAGCCGAGATGCTCGGAGAGAAGTTCGAGGTCGATTTTTTCGCCTCTGGCGGCGGCCATGTCCATCATGTTGAGGACGACAATCGTGGGCAAACCAACCTCCAGCACTTGGGTGGCGAGGTAGAGATTGCGCTCCAAGTTGGAGGCGTCGAGGACGCAGATCACGCGGTCGGGCGCAGGCGTGTCGGATTGCAATCCGAGCAATGTGTCGCGCGTGACCCGCTCGTCGGGCGACTGCGGGACGAGGCTGTAAGTGCCGGGTAGATCGATGAGGTCGCGTTTTTCGCCGTGCTGGGTGAAGAACGAGCCGACTTTCTTTTCGACGGTGACGCCGGGGTAATTGCCAATCTTCTGGCGAAGGCCGGTGAGCGCGTTGAAGATGGTCGTCTTTCCGCAATTCGGATTGCCAACGAGCGCAAATGTCAGCGTCTTGGCTGGCAGTGTGGTGGACATTTTACGAGACGAGTTGCACTTGAATCAGCTCCGCCTCGTGACGCCGCAAGGAGAGCCGGTAGCCGCGAAGTTCGATTTCGAGCGGATCGCCCATGGGAGCCCAGCGGACGAATTTCACCTTGGTGCCAGGGAGCAGCCCCATCTCCCGGAGGCGTTTGGTGCGCTCCAAGTCGCCGATAAATGCCACCACCGTCGCGATCAAACCGGGAGTTAGGTCCGAAAGATAGAGGAGCGTGCCGTCCGTCGTGACAGGATCCATACGGGATCAGGCGCGGCGGTTTTCGAGCGGAGTTGCACTCGACTCAAAAGGCTTGAGCATGATGCAGTTGCCGAGCTCGCGGCTAAGGGCGAGGCGCACGCCGCAGACTTGGCAGATCAAGTTGCTGCCGCTGGAGAGCTTAATGACTTGGGCGGACTCGCAGAAACCCATTTCGCGCAGTCGCTGGCAGACTTCTGGGCGGGTGTTCAACGCGTGAAGCTGCATCTTTTTCCCAACTGGAGCAGCGAGCAGCGTAGTCGGCTGAAGCAGGCCAATTCCGGGAGCGCAATGCGGTTTCACTCCGGGATCATGCTGTCGTTGAGACTAAGTCTCAAGTGAAATCTGTGGGTTTCCGTTACTTTATCACTTCATTCAGCGACGATAGCCCAGCCAGAAAGTCGCTCGCATTGCCGAAGGTCGTTTCCGCGATGTTTGTCATGGCTGTTTTCGTGAAAAATGCCTGATGCGACGTGATGAGCACATTGGGAAAAGTCAGCAGCCGCTGCAACGTGTCGTCCTGAATGATGACGCCCGAGAGATCCTGGAAAAACAGCCCGGCTTCCTGCTCATAAACATCGAGCCCGACATAGCCGACCTGACCCGATTTCAAGGCGCCGATCAGCGCGTCGGCATCGACCAAGGCTCCGCGGCTGGTGTTGATCAGCATGACGCCGCGCTTCATTTTCGCCAATGATTCCGGGTTGATGAGGTGGAAAGATTCCGGCGTCAGCGGCAGGTGCAGGCTGATGATGTCGGCCTCCGCAATGAGCTGGTCCAGCGAGACATATGAGCCGCCTTCCGCAGTAAATTCCTCCGAAGGATAAGGATCGTAGCCGAGAATTTTACAACCCATCGCCTGTAGTGGACGCGCGGCGAGGCGGCCAATTTTCCCGGTTCCGATGATGCCGACGGTGGAATTGTGTAAGTCGAAGCCGAGTAATCCCTCCAGTGAAAAATTTCCCTCTCGCACCCGGTTGAATGCCCGGTGCGTCTTCCGGTTCAGCGTCAAAATCAACGCGAGTGTGTGCTCGGCCACCGCATATGGCGAATAGTTAGGAACCCGCCGCACGCTGATCCCGAGGCGGTTGGCAGCGTCGATTTCGACGTTGTTAAAGCCCGCGCAACGCAGCAAAACCAGCCGCACACCGGCTTCTGCTAGCAGACTGAGGACCGCCTCATCGACCACGTCATTGACGAACACACACAACGCCTCGCAGCCGTGGGCCAGCACGACCGTCGATTTCGCAAGCCTCTCGTCGTAAAACGCCAGCTCGTGACCCCGTTTTGCATTGGCGACTTCGAGGAACTCGCGATCATAAGGCTTAGTCGAAAAAATCGCGATCTTCATAGCAATGCGAGCGTCTGCAACTCGCACGGGCCGATTTTCAATTCACCGTTCGATAAAATCCGCGCACGCAAACCGCCAAAACCCTCCAACGCCTCTTTGGCTCCGTCGCCGATCACGCGGTTCATCCAATGGCAGGGCCGGGCTTCTTCCGTGCCTGCAAACCAGATTCCCTGCATCTGAAACTCGACACCGATCAGCGAGTTTAAATCCAGTCCGATCGTAATGACGTTGCGGCGAAAGACCGCCGGAGTCAGATGGCTATGGGGAAATATTTCCTGGATTCGCTGAAACGTTTCCCAAGCAAAAAACGTGATCTGCCCCTTATAATCCGGCTTGTGATCGAAATATCGGTCGCCCACGATCCCGCTGCCGCTGCGGCACTCCACCAGCGCGGAATCATCCATCGGAAATTCATCCGGCTCGCGTCCCTGATGCCCTACAAAATTATGCGCTCGCGAAATGAAGATGTGCTTGATGGCCAGACTTTCACTATTCATGAGAGTTAGTATGGAGGAACCCCGCACAAATGTCGATGGATCGGCTCCCTTTTCCGCTGCGTTGCTGGCTGGCGGCAAATCCACTCGCATGGGATTCGACAAGGCGACTTTGCAGATCGATGGCGAGCCACTCTGGCAGCGTCAGATAAAAATTCTTCAGGCCATCGGCGCAGCCGAAATCCTCATATCAGGCCCCACCGCCGGACCGTGGCAGGGGAGTAACATCACGGTGTTAGAAGATGTCGCTCCCGAACTCGGGCCGATGGGGGCACTGGCCGGCATTCTGGAAAAAATCTCGACGGAAAATGTGCTATTACTAGCAGTGGACATGCCAGTCATGACCGTGCATTTTCTCAGACGATTGCTGGCGTATGGCGGAGCCGTAACTCCTGAGAATGGCGAATACTACGAGCCGCTCGCCGCGGTTTACTCCAAGTCGAGTCTGAGTCTGCTCCGCTCATTTCTCGACCGGGGCCAGCTCAGCCTTCAGGTATTTCTTCGTGAGTCCGTTGCGCGGGGAACCATGAAAGTCCACTGTGTTAGTTCCGGTGAGCAAGCTTTCTTTGCAAACCTAAACGAGCCACCGTTTCCAGGGTGACGGCGCAATATTTGTAAGAAGGCTGATGCGAGTAAGGGTCGAATGCTGGAAATGTTAGCTGATTCAACTCCGGATAATGCATGGGAATAAAGATCTGCCCCGGTCTAACAGTGGAGGTGATGTAAGCCGTGGCCGAGATTTTTCCACGACGGGATCGAATGAATATCTGAGTGTTGGCCTTGATTTTAAGTCGTTCTGCGTCGGACGGATTGACCTCGACGTAAATGTTAGCTGGATAAAGTTTCCGCAGGATGTCGGACTTGCCTGTGCGCGTCTGCGTGTGCCATTGCGCGGAGGTGCCGCGGCCCGTCAGGAGCACCAACGGAAACTCCGCATCCAGCGGCTCCGCCACTGGGCGGGTAGGCTCAAAAATAAATCGCGCCCGACCATCGGAATGATAGTATTTACCGTCTTCAAAAAGCCGCCGCTCCACTTGTGGAAGTGGTTCGCTGCCCTGCGCGAAAGGCCATTGGATTCCGCCGCAGTCGTCGATCATTTGATAGTCGCGAATGCCGCTGATATCGCACGGTTGATCCCGGCTCAATTCCTTCATAATCTGAAAAGCCGCCTCGGGCGACGTCCATTTCTGAAACATTTCCCCGCACCCCCAGCGCTGCGCGATCAGCCGAAAAATATTAAAGTCCGACAATGCCAGACCCGGGGCGCGTGAGACCTTTTTCATCAGCCCGAACCGGCGCTCGGAGTTGATCAAAGTCCCCTCCTTTTCGCCCCAGCCGGCGGCAGGCAAAACAAGGTCCGCCGTTTTAGCAGTTTCCGTGTTGCCATACATGTCCTGCACGACCAAAAATTCCAGCTTGGCCAACGTAGTCCGAGCCCAGGATTGGTTGATCCACGAATGGGCCGTGTTAGTTGCCACAATCCACAAGCCCTTGATGCGCCCGGATTCGATGCCAGCCAGAATCTGATCGTATGGCAGGGAGTTTTTGTTAGGAATACTAGCATCCTCGATGTTCAGGATGGACGCGATTTTTTTGCGGTGCACCGGATTGAGAAAATCGTGACCGCCCAGCATGTTAGTTGTGTTGCTGAAGAGTCGCGATCCCATCGCGTTGCACTGGCCGGTGATGGAGTTGGCTCCGGTGCCGGGACGGCCCATGTTTCCCGTCATCAGAGCGATATTAATAATCGCTTGTGCGGTGCGAGTCGCCTCGTGACTTTGATTGACGCCCATTGTCCACCAGAGTGACACGCGCTGGCCTTGTCCGATCGTTTTCGCGCATCGTTCGATGGCTTCGATTGTTAACCCGGTGACGTTCGCCACCCTCGCGGTATCGAAGGTCTGCAGGAACTCGGCAAAGGCTGGGTAGTTAGTCGTATGGTTCCCAATATAATCCAAGTCCACCCAGTTTTTACTAACTAAAATGTATGCAATGCCGTAGAGAAGCGTGAGGTCGCTTTTCGGCTGCAAGGCTAGGTGTTGAGTGGCGGCCATCGCCGTCTCTGTCGTTCGCGGATCGAGCACAATGATTTCCGGATGATGGGAGTTAGACATCACTCTCTGCCACATGATCGGATGCGCGATGCAGGGATTTGCCCCGATGAAAACTAACACATCGCTTTGTTCAAAATCGGCGTAGGTGAATGGCGGCGCATCGAAGCCGAACGATTCCTTGTAAGCCGTTGCCGCTGTGGACATGCACTGCCGGGTATTGCCATCGCCGTGAATGAGGCCCATGCCAAATTTCCCAAGCGCACCGAGGAAAGCGAGTTCCTCACAAGGTATTTGTCCAGTTCCCAGCCAGGCGACGGACTCTCGTCCATGCTCTGTTAGTATCGACTGGAAGCGGGAGCAAAAAACATCCAGCGCCTGATCCCAACTCACGGGCTCCAGACGTCCCGTTGCCGGATTCTTCAGTAGCGGGGAGGTCGCGCGATCCGGCGAGTGCAACGGAGTTAGCGCCTCCCAGCCTTTTGGGCAGGCCATGCCGAGATTCACCGGATAGTCTGTTTCCGCTGAAAGATTAATGGCCACGCCGTCCTTCAGATGCACCCGCAGCCCACAGCCGGTGGAGCAAAAACCGCACACTACAGTCGTGGTGGCATCAGGCGTCAGTTGGCGTGGAATGTTACCCAAGCCAAACTCACCGGGATGCTGCACGAGATCGCTAGTGAGTGGGCCTTCCCACGCGCGAAGATGTTTGGTTATGAATTTCATATTCCGCCAGGCATCCGGTGTGCGGAGGCGGCCATGAAGAAACAGGTGCGCTCGATCAGTTGCGCCAGGAGAAGGGCGGTTATCGCAACCAGGGGAGAGACTGCGCTACAGAGTGCTAAAACGAGTAACAAGGCACGCGCCCATTGCAGGCTGGCTAGTGGTCCGTAAAGAATGGCGCGAGATTTCTCAAGGGCGGAATTTCTTAGCAGTGACAGCTCAAGCAAGCTAACTGTTAGAAGGAGGGCGCAACCCATGAGTGTGAATGAGGGCTTCCCTAATCCGGCGATGGCCAGTCCGAGTCCAAAAGTAGCGCCGAAGAACTTCAGAAAAGTCATTGGCAAACTCCAAAATGGACGGCGCGTATCGACGTAGATCATGCAAGAAGTGGAGACGGCGACCAGCCCCAGGATCATGGTTGTCCAGGTGAGGGGAATGGTTAGTCTTTGGAGAAAAACGGGGAGCGAAAACGGAAGTAATTTAAGATAGCCCCAGCCCGTAACTACCGAAGCCAGCCCGGCAAATGCGGAGAACGCCATGATTTCACGACTCATCCACGATTTCCTCCAGCCGAGAAAAGCCCGCCACGCCTTCAATGGCTGGCCGAGGTGCAACACGCTCAAACCCAGGCCTAGGTTGAGAAATACGAAAGCCACGAGGTTAGCAAAAGGCTGATGGAGTAGCAGGCCGTTAACCACGAAAACTCCCACGGCGGCCTGTGTTAGCACCAGCATGAAAACCAACGGCCAGTGCGCGTGCTCGACGCGGATTTTGCCTCCATCTGCCGGATGTCCGTTCGCAGGTCGAGCACCTGTGTAGCTAGTCGTGGGTCGAGTATAATTCGAATCAAAAGCCCCCGGCAGCAGGCGGTCGCCGGGCTGCAAATTTTTCCGCAGCGCCTCCTGACTAACAATCTGGATCGCGATCGCGCCACTGGGGCATGCCTGCACGCAGGCGGGTGACTCTCCCACGGCCAGACGCTGATGACACATGTCGCACTTCCTAACAATGCCGCGCTTCTTGTTGTATTTCGGCACGTCGTAGGGACATTTTAGCGTGCAATACTGGCAGCCGATGCACTGATCGTCGAGGTGATGGACGATCCCGGTTTCCTCGTCTTTTTCGTAGGCTAGTACCGGGCATCCCTCCGCGCAGGCCGGGTCCAGGCAATGATGGCAGGCGGTCGTCACGGTCTGCTGGTAAGCCACGCTTTCCTCGGCGATTCGCAGCAGCCCGATGTCGCGCCATACCTCGCCCTCGTCGAGTCCATTCAGCGAGTGGCACGCGCTCACACATGCCTTGCAGCCGGTGCATTTATCGAGGTCAACCGCGAAGGCATATTGTTCGCCCGTCTGAGGACGACTGAGAGGAATGAGATCGCGATAATATCGTTGCTGCGAGTGGCCCTGCGTCCGGACATACTTCTGCGAAAACCGCTCAACAGCCGTAAGGGACTGCTGCTCTGCCAACAATTTCTCGATCAGGCTCTCGTCAGAGGTGAGCATCGTTAGGAGAACAAAATCTGCAACGTGTTGAGATCGTGGCGCATGGTGAAGGCTTGGAAGCTTTCCTTGTGCTGACGCTCGGAGAGATAGACGCGCAGCATTTTTTCGAGCGTGTTTTTTAAAGCGTCGATGGTTAGTGCCGAGAATACTTGACGACCCACGGCCTGATGCTTTCCGAAGCCGCCACCGACGAAAACGTGGTAGCCCTCGATGCTTTCGCCGTGGATTTTTGTCTTCGATCCCAATAAGCCGATGTCGCCCATGTAATGCTGGGCGCAGGAGTTGGGGCAGCCTGTGACGTGGATGTTCACTGGCTGGTCGAGCTGCACTTTTTTGTCGAGATAATCGGCGAGTTCGATGGCCACGTCCTTGGTGTTGGCCTGGGCTAACTTGCAGTAGGTGTTACCCGTGCACGCGATGAGTCCGCTGCGGAGATGCGATTGTTCGGTGTTGAATCCAATCTTCCGCAGCGCCTTCTGAACCGTCGAGACAAACGCCTCGGGCACATTGGGAATGATGAAGCTCTGCCAGACAGTTAGACGGATCTCTCCACTGCCATAGAGGTCGGCGATTTCCGCCACGCGGGTGAGTTGTTTCGGATTGAGGACACCGACTGGAATGGCTACGCCGACGTAGTGCAGGCCGCGCTGTTTTTGCGGATAAACGCCGATGTGACTATGAGGCAGTTCCTGGCTGGCATGGCGGATCGTTTCTGCGTCGAGCGGTGCTTTGGTTAGACTGTAACCCAGCAGCTTCTCGGTCTCGTCGATATATTGCTCCAGTGTCCAGGTTTCCAGCAAATGTTTTAGTCGCGCCTTCTTGCGATCACCGCGATTGCCGTTGGCGATATAAATTCTAACCATCGCTGCCACGACCTTGTTCAGCTCGGCAGGTTTAACCAGCACACCGGAGTCGCGGGCAAATGCCTTATGGCCGGTTGCGCCTCCCAGAGCGATGCGGAAGAAAATTTCGTCACCGATTTTAACCGCCTTGGCGCCGATGTCGTTAGTATCCTCGACCGTGCCGATCAGTCCGCCGCCATCGTAGGCGATGTTGAACTTTCGTGGCAGATCGTAGAAGGCGCGATCATTCAAAATAATCTGCCCCATCTCACGACAGAAAGGCAGCACGTCGATAAGCTCGCAGGGGTCGATTCCGGAGGTCGGATTCGCCGTGAGATTGCGAATGTTATCCGCCCCCGAGCCCCGTGTGTGCAGCCCCACATGCTGGATGCGGCTGAGCACCATCGGAGCGTCTTTCGGTTGGATGAGCCGGATTTGCAGATTGGCGCGGGTGGTGATTTGAATGTAACCCGTGGTGAGTTCCTTCGCGGTACTAGCTATTTCCCGGAGTTGATAAGTCTGCAGCACGCCACCGGGAATCCTTAGTCTGGCCATGTAGGCTTCCTTGTTAGGAGTTAGGAAAAAAAGGCCGTTCCATTTGAAGCGGAAGAGGTCCTCCTTGTCGGGTGCCTTATTGACGGCAGCGTGCTCCAGCAAAATGGGATAGGCGTCGAGCGGATGCAGCTCGCGCTTGATGCGTTCCTCCAAGATGAGATCGTCTATAGACACACGGGATGCCGGCGCAGGCGTGGCCTCCACGTCACTGAAGCGAAGACCACCAGCTGCCGCGCCAGCAAAAAATCCTGTGAGATATTGAGTCTGGTCCTGGCTGAGCGGCTGGCCCGCGACTTCGGAAAATGGTAGCTCCATGTTAGTAAACGTCGCGTTGGTAGCGTTTCTCGGTTTTCAAAAGGGTGACATATTCCTTGGCTTCGTCGGGTGTTTTTCCGCCGCATTTTTCCACGATGGTATGTAGGGCGTTATCCACGTCCTTCGCCATGCGGCTGGCGTCGCCGCAGACGTAAAAGTGAGCGCCAGATTCCAGCCAGTTCCAGAGTTCCTTCCCGGCTTCTAACATGCGATCTTGCACGTAGATCTTCTCCGTTTGATCACGGGAAAATGCTAGGTCGAGCCGGTGCAGATGGCCGTCCATTTGCATGGAAGTCAGCTCATCTTCATAGAGGAAATCGGTGGAGCGTTTCTGGTCACCAAAGAAGAACCAGTTTTTGCCTGTCGCCCCCGTGACGCGGCGTTCCTGGAGGAAGGCGCGAAAAGGAGCAATGCCGGTGCCAGGGCCGACCATGATAATCGGTTTGCTAACATCAGCCGGAACGCGGAATCCATGAGAGGTCTGGATGAAAACCGGCACGGGCATTTCGGCGTGACAACGATCCGAGAGAAACGTGGAGCAGACACCTTTGCGCAATCGTCCGTGACTCGCATGGCGCACGGAGGAGATGGTGAGATGCACCTGTCCGGGATGCGCTTTGGGACTGGAGGAAATGGAATAAAGCCGAGGCTGGATTTTTTTTAGAAGAGGAATGAAAGTTTCCAGCGCGATGGGCGTGGTTAGGAAATCAATAATTTCGCGGCCCCAGAGATACTTGCGCAGCTCATCTTTGTTAGAGGAATCGAGGAGAATGGCCAGCTCTTGGTGAGCGGCTGCGATGTGTTTAAGGAATTCTGGTGAGGGCTTGGTGATTTCATAATTTTTCAAAAGCGCCTGACGCAGCGATGTCTCGGCTCCGTCGAGAGTGCACACGGTTTCCTCGCCGTCGCAGCCGAGTGCGGCGATGATTTCCTGGACGAGGTCTGGGCAATTCTGCGGGATGACGCCAAGCGCGTCGCCGGCTTCATAAGCGACTTCGCAACCTTCGAGATTGATCTCAAAATGGCGCACTTCCTTGGCCGACCCATCGCGGTTAAGGAGACGATTGGTTAGGAGTTTGGCAGCAAATGGGTTTTTCTTCGAGCCAAGAGGAACTAGCTCGACCAATTCTTCTTTGACTTTCACAGCAACAGAAGTGAGGGCTCCAAAGACGGAGGCGGTCCAGTTTTTCGCAGGAGCCTCGTATTCCAGATCGCAGTCGATGCGGGGCGCGATGCGTTGCGCGCCTAGTTTTTCCAGCAGGAGGTCGCAGTCTTTACCGAACTTGCAAAATTCAGAGTAATTAGTATCGCCAAGCGCGAGCACAGAGTAATTCACATGAGTTAACGAGGGAGCGGCGTCGGAGTTAAAAATTTTCCAGAAGTGCTGCGCGTTGTCGGGAGGTTCCCCATCGCCGTAAGTGCTAGTGACGATGACCACATTTTTTTCCAGGGACCAATCCACGCTGCCGTGGTGATCCAACCCGAGCGCTCTCGAGGAAAAACCGGATTGAGCAGCTTCCTTCGAGAGGCGTTTGGCGAGGGTTTCTGCTGTCCCGGTCTGGCTTCCAAACAGGACTAGCAATGGCTCTGCGGACACTGCGAGCGCAGGTTTGATGGGAGTCCGAGTCGCATGGAAAAACAACCCTGCTAGAAATCCATTCAACCAAAGGTGTTGTTCTGGCGTAAATGGTGCGTCTGAAGGTATTGATGGAACGCTTGTCATGCAATGTTAGTTGGCTGGTTATGTGGTCCGCTGTAGAGGTCGGCACACGCCGACTTGCAGCGGACCACAACCAGAGATACAAAGTGTTAGAAATTGAAAGTGGTCTGCACGTAACCGAAGTCGGCGTCGCTGTCGGCACCGGTGTCGGAGAGATACTGACCCGCAAAGAAGAGGCTGTAGCCGACTTGGACGGACGCCCATTTCCTGACGTTCCAGGTGACAGTGACATCGGCTTCGCTACCGGCAAAGCTATCGGCGTTGCGGGCGGCGGGAGTGAGCGCGCGCACCGGAGTGATGCCGTTGGCGCGATACCAAACGTCGTCGGTCGATGCGAGCCAGAACGCATGGTAATCCAACTGGACGGTGACCGTTTTCGCAGGCTGCAACTTCAATTGCGCTGCGAGTTCCTTCATGTTTTGCCAGGAGAAAACGTCCATGTAACCGTAGAATTTATGATTAGTCGGGAACAGGTTTTGGAACGTCTCCGAGCTGCCGTCAGTCGGGTCGTTGTCGCCGCTGCCGTAGTTGCCTTCGATGCCGAGGCGTGGTGTCCACGGAGCGTCGAATGTATAGCCAGCACCCGCGTGAATCGCGTAGGCTGTTAGATCGAGACCGCGCTGTTCACCAGTTTGAAAAGCAGCTTCCGCGTCGTAGTTGAAGCCGACTAATTTCGGTGCTGACTTGGAAGCGGGCACTGTGGATTTTCCATCTGCGCTCGGAGAAATTTCCGCCTCGTGATGGAAGACGCCGGGCTTGGATTTAATCCGGAAGCCGAAGGTAGCGAAATCGGTATTCCCAGTCGCTGTCGGCAGGTAGCTCGCATTAGTATCTTCGTGCAAATGCAGAATGTAGAGGTCCGTGGTTTGGAAGCTCAACGCCGTGGTGCTGAAATACAAACCACTGAAGATCTGACCGCGATTCGTTTCATTTCCGTTGAAGGCATCGGACTGGTTAAACATGTGCCGCTTAGGCACCACGACCGTCGAGGCAAAGGCGTCGAGCGACCATTTCTCCGCCGCATAACGGGCTTTCACCGCGTCGAAAGTGCGGCCAATGTTATTCCAGTCGAAGCTGCCAATGAGGCGCTCGTCGCCATAGCTTAGAAGCTGACGGCCCACGGTGAGTGTGAAGCCTTTGGGGTCGCCGAGCTGTATGTAAGCCTGGCGCAGATCGAACGCATCATCACCCTCGGAACCTAACACAGTTGGGACATTGGGACGATCGGAATACGCCTCGCGGGAATCCTGCCCCTGAACATAAAGTTTCAGCCAAGAAACAGGTTTAACTGCAACTCCGATGCGAAAGCGCTGGAGCAGCCACGAGTCGTCCGTGAGAGCATCGACGTCGGAATTGAAGTCGTAGTTGTTCTCGCGAACCTCTCCACGCAGGCGTTCCTGTATGTCGAAAACGACGGATCCATTGAGGAAAGACAACGGATTTGTCTCTTGTTCCTCCAGGGAAACGAGCGTTTTGTTAGGTGTTGTCGCAAGCGTCATGTCCCCGCCAAAGGCCGACGTTCCGGTTGCCAGTAGAGTTGCCAGGAACAGTTCTGGCAGCCGACGCAATTTTACAGATGGTTTTTTCATAGTTTTGTTAGTGTTTTTTGATTTCTACCAGCGCAAGTTAGGCACCGGCGAGATTGGTAAGAGCGCCGAAGTCGGTGCTGTGAATGTTCGTCGCGCGTCCGTCTGCTCCCGACAAGAATGGAACTCGCTCGTGGGCGCGCACCTCCAGAAAATGCATTAAGTGCTCCCGCAGCTTGTAGTAATCAGGATGCTCCATTATCTCCTTGCGCGTGCGGGGACGGGGAAATTTCACCTCCAGGATGTCTCCGATCGTGGCCTCGGGGCCGTCGGTCATCATCACGATCCGGTCGCTCAGAAAAATAGCCTCATCAACATCGTGCGTCACCATCATGGCAGTGATGCGTTCCTTGCGCCAGAGGTCGAGGAGGACTTGCTGAAGCTCATAACGGGTGAGGGAATCCAGCATCCCAAAAGGCTCGTCGAGCAGGAGCATTTTTGGCTTTAACGCGAAGGCGCGTGCGATGGCCACACGCTGCCGCATGCCCTGGGAAAGTTCATCGGGATACTTGTCCATCGACTCACCAAGGCCGACGATGGTTAGATAATACTCGGCGATTTGTCTGCGCTCGATCTTGTCCGCGGTGTAGAAAACCTGGTTGATTCCTAACATCACATTCTCACGCGCCGTCATCCACGGCAGCAGGGAAGGGGATTGAAAAACAATGCCTCGATCCGGGCCTGCTCCATCGATCTCTTTTCCGGCGATGACGATGACGCCCTCGGTGATCTCACTCAAACCCGCTAGCATCATGAGTTGGGTGGATTTTCCACAACCAGAATGGCCAATGACGGTGGTAAATTCGCCCTTTGCGATCTTCAAATTAAAATCCTTTACGATGACGGCGCGTCCGCCATCCGCCTTTGGATAGGACTTCGTGATCTGCGAAATTTCCACGTAGGCGCTCATGATTCGACTTCCACGGAAATGGGTTGGATTTCACTCTTGCGCACCGGTTTGCGCCGGGCACTGAAAAGCAGGCTATGACGCCCTTTGGTTATATCTTCAGGCTCAATGTCGGGTAGAACCAGCTTTCTAACGATAGCTGAGCCGGTGTTTTTTTTCGCTGCTTGCAGACGTTCGATAATCTCGTTTCGCAGGCGTTTGCCCTCAATCGTTTCTAGCGCGGCCTTGCGGTTCTCCGAGCGTGGCAGCGTGACGGGAATAGACGCCAACAAAGTCGCCCGTGGGCCGGGTGTGAGCGGAATTACGCGGTCCGCCAGCAGGATCGCTTCGTCAGGATCGTTGGTGATGAGGACGACGGTTTTTTTGTCCTCCTGCCAGAGTCGGCTGATCTCGTCCTGCAAATTGGCGCGGGTGAGCGCGTCGAGGGCGCTGAGGGGTTCGTCTAACAACAAGATTTTCGGATTGATCGCCAGAGTTCTAGCCACGGAAACGCGCTGCCTCATGCCACCGGAAAGTTCGCTGGGAAGTTTGTTTCGAGCCGATGTTAGATTGACGGTCGCGATGAATTTCTCGATGTGTGCGCGGCGTTTCTCTTTGGTCCAATCTGGGAAAACCTGATCGACGGCCAGTGCGATGTTTTCATAGACGCTCAGCCAGGGGAGCAGGCTGTAGTTTTGGAAAACAATCCCGCGATCTGGGCCTGGGCCTTCCATCTTTTGACCAGCCAGACGGACTTCGCCGGTGTCGGGTTCGATCAACCCGGCGAGCAGGGACATCAGCGTGGTTTTTCCAGTGCCGGAATAACCGATGATGGCGACAAATTCGCCCTCCTCGATTTCGAGGTTAATGTCGGCCAGCACCTCGCTGCGATTCCAGCGAGGACCGTAACCTTTACTAACTTGATGAACGCTCAGAAATGCCATGGTTAGATCGACTTGAAGCGGGCTTCGATAAAGCTCATGGCGCGGTCGAGTACGAGTCCGATCACGCCGATGATTAGGATGCAGAGGATAA
Organism: Chthoniobacterales bacterium; assembly: GCA_038230215.1. GTDB lineage: Bacteria > Verrucomicrobiota > Verrucomicrobiia > Chthoniobacterales > DASVRZ01 > DASVRZ01. The sequence continues at coordinate 134,709 of JBBRNR010000007.1, forward strand.
TACGCGAGTAGCTGCCGGCGTTGTATTCCTGCCAGAGAAAACCGCCGATTCCAGGGCGACCGGTGAGCATTTCCACAGCGACGATCACTAGCCAGGCAATACCTAGCGAAAGGCGGAATCCAGTGAACATATATGGCAGCGTCGCGGGGATGAGGACCTTGAAAAGCGTTTTGGTGCGCGAGAGTTTGAGCACTCTGGCTACATTCAAATAATCCTGCGGGATTGCCCGGACTCCTACGGCGGTGTTCATCACGGTCGGCCACATGGCGCAGATGGCGATGGTGAACAAGGCCGCCGCGTCCGAGGCGCCGAACCACGTTTTCTGCTGGGCATCGACCAATTTCACGGAGCTAAACAAGACGAGCCCGAGGGGAAACCAGGCGAGCGGCGAGACTGGGCGCAGAACCTGGATGATCGGGTCCGCCGCCTTGGTGAAGGTCTTCGACAAGCCGAGAAAAAACCCGAGCGGCGTGCCGATGACCAGCGCGATGATGTAACCTTGCGTCACCAGCCCTAGCGACAGTGCAGTGAAAGCCAGAATACCACGGTCGAGTTCCCCGCGTTTGGCAAAGGGTTGCACGATGTAGGATTTGCTGGCTTTCCACGCCGTCGCCGGAGTGGGGAGATCTGGGGAAATGCCAGTGCGCACATTCTTGGTCATCATGTCGCCAAACTCATCCGCGACTCGCGTCGTCACCGTCTTACCGGCGATTACCTGCCACAGGATCAGGAAACAGGCGATCCCGATGAGTGGCAGAAGCAGGCTGTCCAGTTTGAAGCGTTTGATGAAATCCATGGTTGGTTAGAAAAATGTTAGCAAAGTGCTAGATCACGCCTTGAGATTCTTCACCGCGAAGCTGTTCACATAAGCATCCAAGTCGCCTTTCGGATCGAAGGTCGCTCCGTCAAACAAGGTCGCGGGTTTTTCGTCCAGACCGCCGTGGGTGTAGCCGATTTCCTTCATCGCTTCCTCGTAAATGTCGGTACGCATAACCTGTTTCGCGAGCGCGGCGGACTCGGACATGTCGGAGGTGAAACCCCAGCGGCGTAGCTGGGTCATCCACCAGATAGCGTATTTCGGCTGCGGATAATTGCAGTTCCGTTCGCTGAATATCATGTAATTTGGATCGCGGAATATGCGGCCGTCGCCCATGATGTATTTGCCTTGGAGTCGGCTGAGAATGGTCTCCGGCGGGCAATTAATGTAGGTCGCGGCGCTGACGATTTTTGACTGCTCCTCGCGGTTGCTCATGACGTCGAGCCAGACGCTGGCCTCGTGGAGCGCCTTCAAAATAGCCTTGACGGTCTTCGGATTTTTTGCGGCAAATTCCTCCGTGAAGGCGCAGACTTTTTCCGGATGATCCTTCCAGATCCCCTGGGAGTTGATCGCGGTGAAACCAATATCCTCGGCGATAGTCTTGGCGTTCCAGGGTTCGCCCACGCAGAAGCCATCCATCTTGCCGACTTTCATGTTGGCCACCATCTGGGCCGGTGGGATCGTGATTAGAGAAATATCAGCTTCGCCGCCCGCAGCGTTACCGGGATTTATGCCACCCGCCGCAAGCCAGTAACGCAGCCACATGGCGTGCGTGCCGGGAGGGAAAGTCATGGCAAATGTCAGTAGCGAACCTGAGGCCTTGGCGGCATCTACGAACGGCTTGAGCGCCTTCGGATCCTCGGCGACCTTGCCCTTGAACGAGTTAGCGAGAGTGATGGACTGGCCGTTGCGATTGATCAGCCAGGGAACGATCATCGGCTTTTTTGGAGAGCCGCCCAGGCCGAGGGTCGAGGCGATGGGCATGCCGAGCAACATGTGAGTCGCCTGGATGTCGCCATTGGAAAGCGAATCGCGAATCGCCGCCCAGCTTGCGCCTTTGGTGATGGTGGAATTGATCCCGTATTTCTTAAACAAACCTTTTTCGTGAGCGACGACGATCGAGGAACAATCGGTTAGCGCGATCATGCCGAACTTGATGTCGGTTATTTCCGGCGCGTCTTCGGCGGCATAGACGGAGCCGATAAAAGCCTTCGGTAAACCAGCTAGTAAAGCGGCGATGCCCGCGGTCTTGGCGGTGTTGGTTAGAAAGGAGCGGCGGGAGAGTGACGTTTGCATTGGAGTTGGATTGTTATCTGTCATGGCGTTGTTAGATTGATGTTAGGTTTCGGGCTTGCTGGTAGATGTCGGAGCGGAAAAATTCGTGCAGGCGTTTCGCGGGAATCGCTTTGGGATCGGGAAACAACCCGTGGGCTTTCATCTGTCCGCAGACCCAGCGGCCACGCTCTAGCGTGGGTTCATTGGCAAGCGGCCCGGCGAAAACATGGAAATCGGGCATTTTTTCCACCCGGTCGTGACCCAGATCGAAGAGGCCGCCGAGGCTGGCGCGGACGGCTTGGATAGGGACGTTAAGATATTTCCGCTGGGCCAGACTCTCGGCCACGCGCTCGCGATTTTCCAGAAGCTGGCAAAACTGGCAGGCCTCGATCAAGGCCGCGATAAGAGCAAGATGCTGGGCGGTTTTTTCCTCCGCAAAACTTTGGCGCACCAGCAGCGCTTTTTCGGGATGTCCCGGAGCCAGCTCGCTGCTGCAGGCGGCGATCCAGCCCTGCTTTTTCATCACAGCCATCGAGTTCCAGGGTTCTCCGACGCAATAGCCATCGATGTGGCCCGCGTGCAGACTGGCCGGCATTTGCGGCGGCGGGACTACGACGATTCTCACATCCTGATCGGGCACGATGCGATTTTGCAGCAGCCAGGAGCGCATCAGAAAATTATGCGAGGCGAAGTGGCTGGTAACGGCGAAAACGTAATCACGGTTCTTCTTTTTCACCTCGTCATGGAGGGAATGGCCATTGCGCATGCCACGTTGCCAAAGCGATTCCGAAAGCGTGATCGCATTGCCATGCAGGTTAAAAATAAAACCCGTCACGCATGGGGCGGCGATGGAGCCCAGACCACAACTTGAGGCGATCACCGCGCCCGCAGGGGCGTGGGCGGCGTCGAGTTTCTTGTAAATGATTTTGTCGCGGATCGTGGCCCAGCCCGCCTCACGGTGGAGCCGCACGGCGATGCCCTGTTTCGCAAACAAGCCCAGCTCCTCCGCCATGATGACGGGGGCGGCATCCACCAGCGGCACAAAGCCGAGTTGGAGTGCGATGAGTGATTTGTTGGCAGGCACGGTGGTTTGAATTTCCAACCGGAGCCATAGCCGACTCTGTGCCAGATTCAGCGAATCGATGCAGAAACAGATTGCAACTCACACATGATCAGCATTAATAAAATTCATCCATGGCTCAACTGATTGACAGCAAGCAACTTCGCGCCTTTGCAACGCTCGCCAAGACGTCGAGCTTCACCCTCACTGCGCGCCAATTAGGCGTTACTCAATCAGCAATCAGTCATGCGGTGAAGGCTTTGGAGGCCGACATGGGGTGTCGCCTTTTGGACAGAATGGGCAAAAACGTCGTCCTCAATCAAGCTGGTGAGCAGCTTCTGGCTCGCGCCGAAAAGATCCTCAAAGAAATGTCCGATGCTCGTACGGAACTCGGCAAACTCGGTAAATGGGGCACAAGCCGCCTCCGGATCGGTGCCAGCACCACGGCCTGCCAATACATTATTCCGGGGGTGCTGCGTGAGTTTAAGGAGAGCTTTCCGCAGTGTTCCATTGCGATCCAAGTCGGCGATACGCCGGAAAATATCGAAGCACTGCGGTCGCATCAGATCGATCTAGCGGTGAATCTCGAGCCGCGCCGCGACGACTTGCTGGAGTTCCGCGAATTGTTCGTCGATGAACTCCAGTTTCTAGTCAGCGCGCTGCATCCGTGGGCGGTGAGTGGAAAAGCGGACCGAAGCCAGATCGCGGCGCAGAATTACATTTTCTACAGCAAGAAAAGTTACACCTTCGAGATCATCGAAAGGTATTTCCGCGAGGAAGGCATCTCGCTGCACAGTCTGCTGGAACTCGGCAACATGGCGGCGATTAAGGAACTCGTGAAGCTCGGCCTCGGCATCAGCGTGCTCGCGCCGTGGACTGCGGACAAGGAGATCACCGAGCAATCGCTGGTTGCCGTGCCGCTGGGGAAACGGAAACTCAAGCGACGTTGGGGCGTGCTGCACTGGCGCGAGCGGCGGCTCAGTCTGGCAGAGGAAACTTTCATCGGCCTCTGCGAAACGGTCTGCGCTCCGTTGGGATGAAACCCGATGGTTAGAAAACCGATTGCTGCTTAGCTAGACCTTTTGTCCACTTTCCAGCGACTCCTGGCATTTACGGCATCGCGATGAGCGGCTTTGGCGTGAACACCGACCGCGAAAAAAGTCGCGCCGCCAGGTATCGGCATCACCTGCTAAGCTCTTCATGCCCGAAGAACTCGACGATCTTCTTGTGCAAGCCGCCAAGAGTTAGCTTAAACTCCACACTGTTTTTCCACCGACAAACGTGCGGACGGCCCGGCCAGTCAGCTCATGACCGTGGAAAGGCGTGTTACGGCTGCGACTGGCAGATTCCTCACGGTTCACTGTCCATGCGAGTGAGGGATCGATCAGCGTGATGTCGGCCACGGCTCCGACAGCGAGCGTGCCGCGGTCGAGACCTAACAAACGCGCTGGCTCGATAGTAAGAAGCGCGATCAATCGTGAGAGATCGATGGCTTTTTTCTTCTTCACGAGGATGTCGTGAAAGAGACCAAACTCCGTTTCCAAACCGAGGATGCCGAAGGGAGCCTGGTCAAATTCGACCTCCTTCTCGTAATTGCAATGCGGCGCGTGATCGCTCGCCAAAACGGTGATCGTGCCATCCGCAATGCCGCCGATGAGCAGGTCGATGTCGCGCTGGGTGCGGAGCGGGGGATTCATCTTGAAATTGGTATCGAACCCGCGCACCGAGTCGTCCGTCAGCGCGATGTGATGCGGGCAGACCTCGCCGGAAAGCGCGATCCCGCGACTACGCGCCTCGCGTAAAATCCTCACACTGCCACCGCTGCTCATGTGCTGGCAATGAATCGGCGTGTCGCAAAGCTCGGACAGCATGGCGTTGCGCTGCACAATGATTTCCTCCCCAATCGCCGGCCAGCCAGGAAGACCCAGTTCGGCGCTCACACGGCCCTCGTGCATCACGCCTTTGCCGACGAGATTGGTATCCTGGCAATGATCCATCACCACGAGGCCAAACATCCGGGCGTATTCCAGAGCGCGACGCATCAACTCGTGATTTTGAATACAACGTCCGTCGTCCGTCAGCGCGACGATACCCGCTTTGTGCATTGAACCAATCGGCGCCAATTCCTCGCCGCCGAGCCCTTTGGTGATCGCGCCGGTGACAAAAACATTGATGACTCCCTCTGCAGCGGCCTTTTCCTTGATCCACGAGACGACACTTGGAGTATCGACAGTTGGCGAGGTGTTCGGCATGCAAACCACCGAGGTAAATCCACCGGCGGCGGCGGCGCGTGTGCCGGAGGCAATGGTTTCCTTGGCCGATTGTCCGGGCTCGCGCAAATGCACATGCAAGTCGATCAGGCCCGGTGCAATGACGAGATTCGTGCAGTCGATCACCTCGTCCGCCACCATTGAAATGGAAGTCGAATCAGAAATTTTTCCATCGCTGACTAACAAATCACCGATTTCATCGCGGTGGTTAGCTGGATCAATGATGCGGCCGTTTTTTAGAAGAATGGAACTCATGAATTTATTGGAAGTCTTCTTTGCTGGGGAGCGCACGCGTCTCGTGTGTTTTTTGAGGTGCTGCGTGCGCAAATGCCTGTCTCGTGCTGAATCATTTACGCGGTGAGTTTGCCGCTGCCGGCGCAGAGATATAGGACGGCCATGCGCACTGCGAGTCCGTTGGTGACTTGGTCGAGAATGACGCTTCGATGGCTGTCCGCGAGATCGCTGTCGATCTCGACACCGCGATTGATCGGGCCCGGATGCATGATGAGGCATTCGGGTTTCAGTCGTTCGGCGCGGGCTTTGGTGAGGCCGAAGAGCGAGGTGTATTCGCCGAGGCTGGGGAAGTATTCCTTGCGCTGCCGCTCGTGCTGGATGCGAAGGAGATTCACCACATCGACCTCGGGTAGAATGGAGTCGATGTCGTGTGTGACAGAGCAGCCGAGTTCCTCGAAAACCCTGGGTACTAATGTCGTCGGTCCGACCAGCGTGACCTTCGCTCCTAGCTTAAGCAAAGTGTGGATGTTAGAACGCGCCACGCGGCTGAACAAAATATCGCCGATGATGGCGACGTGTAGCCCTGCGATTTTCCCCAGCTTCTCGCGAATCGTGAAGGTGTCGAGCAACGCCTGAGTGGGATGCTCGTGCGCGCCGTCGCCGCCATTAATGATGCTGGCAGACAGACGCTCCGCGAGGAACTGCGCCGCGCCCGCCGAGCTGTGCCGCAGCACGATGATGTCGGCTTGAAGCGCCTGTAAATTCAGCGCGGTGTCCTTGAGCGTTTCGCCTTTGGTTAGACTGGAACTCGACGCAGAAATATTAATGACATCCGCACTCAACCGAAACGCAGCTAACTCGAATGAAGTTCTCGTTCTCGTGCTGGGCTCGACGAAGAAGTTGATGAGGGTTTTTCCTCGAAGTGCCGGGACTTTTTTGATCTCGCGAGTGCCAACAGTTTTGAAGGCGGCAGCGGTATCTAACACGAGCCGAATTTCTTCAGCGGAAAGTTCCTGAATGCCCACGAGATCTTTACGGGTCCAAGTAGTGGAAGTAGGTGCGGATGACATGCGAGTTAGCCTTTTCTCAGCCAGACGGAATCGCCTTCGGGATCGACGTTGGTGAGGCGAACCATGACGCGTTCGTTGCGAGAAGACGGGACATTTTTTCCAACGTAATCGGGCCGGATGGGCAACTCGCGATGTCCTCTGTCTAACAATGATGCAAGCTGAATGCGAGCGGGGCGACCAAAGCTGGAAACGGTGTCGAGCGCGGCGCGACAAGTGCGACCGGTAAAGAGAACGTCGTCGATCAGGATGATCGTGCGATCCGTGAGATTCAGCGGCAGAATCGTCTGCTGCGGCGAGGGGAGTTTGCCGCGCAAATGGTAGTCGTCGCGATGCATCGTGACATCGACGACTCCGGTTTCGACGGGCTGGCCCTCGAAGCTGGTGATGTGGGCCGCGAGGCGACGGGCGAGTTCCACTCCTCTTAGTGGGATGCCCGCGAGAACGATCTGACTCAGATCGGGATTTTGTTCGACGATTTCATGGGCGATGCGTTTGATCGCCCGTTCGATGGCTGGGGCATCCATGAGCAGGACGCCGTTTTCTGGTTGTGTCATTTGAGGTTCCTTCGCGGTCTCACAGGGCCGGATTAAAGGATGGTTTGTGGTTATTTTAAGGAGAAAGGGTTTGTTTTTTACGGTTCTCCCGCCAGGTGGAGCGATGTTTCACGATCCATTCGAGGAGCGCTTTTTCAAAGCCAATATCCTGACCGGATTTCTCGCTCTCGATCCATTTGTGGCGGAGAATTTCTTCCCGTTCGGCCAGAAATTCGCGGTAGAGCACGGAATTTTTGACCAAGTCAGACGAGTCGTCTTTTTGAGGGTCCATTGAATGGGGATTTTGTGGAGATCGATCAGGAATGCAACTCGAAATTTAATTTAAGCTCGGATCGTCCGGCATCTCGGCGAGCAGTTTGAAGTTGGGATGTATTCGCGAGACGAGATATTTCCAAGTCGAATGATCGGAGTGAAGGAGATCGCAACGCGCGTCGTTCGGATCCTGAATGAGCCAGGTGTTTTCCTGGATTTCCCGCTCCAACTGACCCGCATCCCATCCGGAATAGCCGATCAGTGCCATCGTGCGCGTGGGATCTGTGACGAGATCGTCCTCGTCGTCCCCAGCCGTTTTGATCGAGTGATGAACAGTCAGTTTTTTAAGCATCGGATCCCAATCAAACATCGCCAGCATTACGCTGTCTGTCGCCACCGGACCGCCCAAATGCAGCTTGGAGTCCGAAAAAGCTGGCGAAATTTCCGCTGCTCCGAGTTCCTCGAAAGTCTGCGAGATCGGACGGTTAATAATGAATCCAAAAGCACCGGTGAGCGTGTCGTGTTTGGCCAGATAAACGATGCTGTGGCGAAAGTTGGGATCGCGCAGATTCGGGTGAGCCAGAAGGAGCTTTCCGGTGAGATTTAAGAACTCGGGAATCACACCGGCAAGTTAGAACAGTCGAATCATCATGCAACCTAAGCGCTCTTTTCTTTTTGCTGAAAATTCGGCTGACCCTGTTATTTTTCGGATTCATGCCCAGCCATACAAGCCAACCTTTGCGCATTGCCGACCGTGAGTTTTCCTCGCGCCTCTTCCTTGGCACCGGGAAATTTTCCAGCAACGAATCGATGCGCGACGCGCTGGAATCGAGTGGAACTCAAATCGTGACCGTCGCCCTGCGCCGCGTCGATCTTACCGGGAAAAGCGATCCGTTTGCCAACATCCTCGAATTTATCGACCCTAAAAAATATCTCCTGCTTCCCAACACAAGCGGCGCGATGAATGCCGCAGAAGCGGTCCGGCTCGCGCGTTTGGCCGTGGCGGCGGGCCTGCCGAAATGGGTGAAACTCGAGATCCATCCCGATCCGCGCTGGTTGCTCCCTGACCCAATTGAAACTTTTCTTGCGACGGAAATCCTCGTCCGGGAGGGTTTTGTCGTGATGCCCTATATCAACGCCGATCCGGTTTTGGCCCGTCGTTTACAAGACGTCGGAGCGGCCACCGTTATGCCGCTGGGCGCGCCGATCGGGAGTCATCGTGGCATTCGCACCCGCGACCAGATCGAGATTATCATCGAACAGGCGACCGTTCCTGTCGTCGTCGATGCTGGAATCGGGGCGCCGAGCCAGGCCGCCCAGGCCATGGAAATGGGGGCCGACGCCGTGTTGATCAATACCGCCATCGCGATTTCCAGCAATCCGGTGCAAATGGCGCGCGCCTTCGCGACCGCCGTCGAAGCGGGACGCGTCGCATTCGAGTTAGGTTTAATTGGGCCGCAATCGACTGCGAGTCCGACCAGCCCGCTGACCGGATTTTTGGGAAATTTATGAGCCTGCTGGAGGTGAAAAATCTTCGGGTCTGGTTTGAGAAACCTGTCGGACTCTTTACGGGAAAACCGGAGCCGGTGAAGGCCGTTACCGATGTGAGTTTTTCCATCGAACGCGGCACGACCGTTGGCTTGGTCGGCGAAAGCGGCAGCGGCAAAACGACGGTTGGCAAAGCCCTCCTCAAACTCGAAAAAGCCACCGCCGGTGAAGTCCTTTTCGAGGGCAAAAATATCCTCGCGCTGACTGAGCCCGAATTCCGTCCCTTTCGTCGACAAATGCAGATGATTTTCCAAGATCCCTACGGCTCGCTCAACCCGCGTCTGACCATTGAGAAAATCATCGGCGAGCCGTTGGAAATTCACTTCCCGGAAATGAACCGCAGCCAGCGCCGGGATCGGGTTGCCGAATTGCTGAATCTCGTGGAACTCAACCCAGATTTTTCCAGCCGCTATCCGCACGAATTTAGCGGCGGCCAGCGTCAGCGCATCGGCATTGCGCGGGCCCTGGCGGTGAAGCCGGATTTCATCGTTTGCGACGAGGCGGTGAGCGCGCTCGACGTTTCCGTGCAGGCACAAGTCGTGAATTTACTCCAGGATTTGCAAGAACAACTCGGGCTGACTTACTTGTTTATCGCGCACGATCTGGCGGTGGTCGAGCACATCAGTGACAACGTGCTCGTGATGTATCGGGGCGAAATTGTCGAGGCTGCTCCAGCGTCGGAGATTTACCAAAATCCGAAACACGATTACACCCGTCGCCTGCTTGAAGCCGTTCCCACAATTTAATGCATCCGCTGCTCAAAAAACTCCTCGGCCTCAACTGGCTGCTTTTCGGACTAATGCTCGCTCTTTGCATCTTTGGCGTCTTCGCCGTTTACAGCGCGACCTGGATGCGTGCCGACAGGAATCTCGCCAACATCTGGACCAAACAAACGACCTGGATGCTCGTCAGTTTGGCCGTCTATTTCGTGCTCGCGCTCATTGATTATCGCTGGCTGAAATGGGGCGCTCTGCCGATCTACGTGATAGGCATTCTCTCGCTCGTGGCGGTGATTTTTTTCGGAGTGACGAGGTATAACGCGAAAAGCTGGCTGGATCTGAAAGTGATGATGTTCCAGCCCTCGCAACTGGCCCTCATTGCGGCCATCATGGTCATTGCGCTTGTCTTGAGTCAGTTGCAGAAACTCCATCCGCTCCTGCGCATCCTCATTACCGGTGCCATCGTCGGCGCACCGTGGCTGATGATTCTCAAACAGCCCGATCTTGGTTCCTGCATCGTCTGGGTGCCTGTCGTCATGGCGATGTTCTTCATTGGCGGCGTTCCGAAACGCTACCTGCTCACCATGTTGCTTATCGGGGCTGCGCTCATTCCCGTGGCGATTACATTCGTCTTAAAGCCGTATCAAGTCCGGCGCCTTACCACTTTTCTCCATCCCGAGCAGGATAAAAGAGGCGAGGGCTGGACGATTAACCAATCGCTTATCGCCATCGGTTCCGGCGGCTTTGAGGGAAAAGGATTCAAAGCTCCCAATACCCAAAATGAACTCGGATTTCTCCCCGAAACCATCGTCCACAACGACTTCATCTTCGCAGTCATCGGCGAACAGCACGGCTTCTTGGGCGGCGCTACTTTGGTCGCAGTGTTTGGCGCACTGCTCGTCACGGGACTCTATATGACTTCACAAGCGTCCGACCCGTTTGGCGTTCTATTGGGCACGGGAATCATGACGCTCATTTTCACGCACACTTTCATGAATATCGGAATGACGATCTCCGTGACGCCCATTACCGGTCTGCCGCTGCCATTCATCAGTTATGGAGGCTCGTTCGTGCTCATCATCATGGCTGGGCTCGGCATTTTGCAGAGCATCTGGATTCATCGCGAGCCAACTGAAAAACGCCGAAGCTCGCGCTAAAAACCGCGCCGAAAAAACCACGACCTTTTGCTTGCCACTTTGGGGCAACCTTGTTCTACTCCTCGCGTGGAAGAATTCTTGGAATTTGTCATCAAAGGCCTCGTGGATTTCCTGGATGAAATCGTCATCGTCAAGCACGAGGTCGACCAGCGCGTCCTTTTCAACATTCAGGTGAATCCCGAGGATGTCGGCAAGATCATCGGTAAACACGGTCAAACCATCGGAGCGATTCGCGCGGTGCTCTCCGCAGGCGCCGCCCTCCACGGTCTGAAAGTGGCCGTCGAACTCATTTAGCGAACTTTGCAGGCGATGTCCAACGACGAGGAGTTGTGCGATTTGATCTTGCGCCGTCAGGAGAAACCGACTCTTCCGGCCATCTGATTAACGTCTTCGTGGATATTTTGAAGGCGCAATGAATTGTGCTAGTACGATACCCCGACCGCTCGATACCACTCTTCCAACACTTGCATGTTTCCCGCTGAATCGGCAAGGGACATGCCTCTCGACGTGGTACGGCCCTCGCGCCAGCAGGCGGCGAATTCATCCAGCATGAACGAATACAAGTCAGTCGCGGTTTCGGTTTCCAAGATCATTTCCTCCCCGGATGTTCGGATGACAATCGTGGCTCCCTTCGATCCGGCGAACCACGGTTGATTCACCTCGATCACGCCTTGGGTTCCCTCGATTCGGACAGACTGGCCGAGGTTCAACCGCGTGGCGCAACGCACGGTCGCCAGCACATTTCCTGAAAACTTAAGTAGGGCACCCGCGACGTTATCGGTGTTTTCCCGCTCGTTCAGCTGCCCGACCGCTGAGATAAAAACTGGCTCTAAAAAATCGCGACTGCCCGCTGCGCCTGCCAGCATGCGCACCATGGAAACCGTGTAGCAGCCCACGTCCAAAATCGCTCCGCCACCGAGTTCCTTGGCGAATAACCGGCTGGATGCATCGTAGGCCGCGTCGTAACCGAAATCCGCTTGAATCCAGCGCACTTCGCCGATCGTTCCATTTGAGACCAATTCAAGCAGCTTTTTCGTCTGAGGATGGTGGCGATACATAAATGCTTCCATAACCAGCACGCCTCGCGACTTTGCAGCCGTCGCTATTTCCTGCGTCTCCGACAGGGTCATGGTGAGCGGCTTTTCGCAGAGCACATGCCTGCCGTGCTCGATGGCGCGCAAACACCATTTGTAATGCTGCGGATGCGGCGTCGCGACATATATGGCGTCGATGTCGTCACGCTCTAACAAGGCCTCGTAACCGGTCACGCCATCGACCTGAAACTCGACTGCAAATTCCCGCGCCTTTTTCTCTGAGCGACTCGCTGCGGCCACCAGCTCGCAAGTCGTGGACGACTGCATTGTCTTTGCGAGTCTTCGCGAAATGGTTCCCGTGGCGAGAATGCCGAAACGAAGTCGTTTCATTGTGGGCTGACCGCGACCGGACGATCCAAATATTCACGGACACGCTGGATGAGAACTTGCGGCGTAAAAGGTTTCTGAAGGACTTCCAGATTGCGGTCGATCACGCCCTGGTCGCTGATGTCGTTTTCCGAATAGCCGGAAACGTAGAGCGCCCTCATCTGCGGCTGGAGCGGTATGAGCGTCTGCACGAGCGCGGGCCCGTGCATTTCGGGCATGAGGACGTCGGTGACCACCAAGTCAATGCCATCGTTGTGCTTCTGCACCGTGCGCATGGCAGCGCTGGGGCAATCGGCGCAGAGGACGTGGTAGCCCGCTTCTTTCAGGACGGCGCAGATCAGCTCGCGTACGACTTCCTCGTCCTCCACGACAAGAATCGTTTCGGAGTTTTGCGTGGGCTCGAGTTTGGGTGTGGTGGGCAGAGAAGTCTCGATGTCCGCCGTTACCGACGGGAGATAAATGGAAAACGTCGTGCCCCGGCCAATCTCAGTCTCGACCGTGATCGAGCCGCCGCTTTGCCGCGTGATCCCGTAAACGGTGGCGAGCCCGAGCCCCGTGCCCTTGCCTGGGCCCTTGGTGGTGAAGAACGGCTCGAAAATGCGATCCTTGGTTTCTTCGGTCATGCCAAGGCCGGTATCGGTGACGGCGAGAACGACGAATTTTCCGGGGGCGAGTTCCATTCCCTTCACGGCGATGGACTCCGCGTCGAGCATGAGGTTAGTGGTGGTGATGGTGAGAGTGCCGCCCCCAGGCATGGCATCGCGGGCGTTCACTCCAAGGTTCAAAATGATCTGCTCGAGCTGCGTCGGATCGGCGAGAATGCGCGGCTCCTCCGCTCGGACTTCGATGGAAATCTGGAAGTGTTCGCCAATGATACGACGGAGAAGTTTTTCCATGTCAACCACGAGAACGTTCAGATCGAGAACTTTCGGCTGCAGGAGTTGTTTGCGGCTGAAGGCCAAAAGCTGGCGAGTGAGACTGGCCGCCTGCTCGCCCGCCTTGCGAATGAGGCTGGCCCATTCGACAGCAGAGCCGTCCTCCTGGAATTTATTCACCAGCAGTTCGGAGTAGCCGATGATGGCGGTGAGGAGGTTGTTAAAGTCGTGCGCAATGCCGCCCGCCAGGCGCCCGACTGCCTCAAGTTTTTGCGCGTGGCGAAGCTGCTCTTCGGTCTCGTGCAGCGCATCCTCCGTGCGGCGGAAATTAAGGATCAACTGCGCGAGCTTGCCAAACTCATTTGGCTCGCGGCTGAGCGCGGCCAGACCCTCGGGATTTTCCGCGGCGAGATTGTGTGAGATGAGATGCAGCGGACGGCGCACCCAGCGCACGAGGCAGTAGGCAAGCACTAGAAACAGCCCGAGAGCGAAGGTGATCAGGTAACGGAATAGCCGTTCGCTGGCCCGGTTCAGTTCGCGGATGATGGGCGAATCGTGTTCAACGAGTATCTCAGCGACGGGTTTACCGTCCCAGCCCGGAAGCGTGCGGGAGAATCGAATGCGACCGCCCTCTTCGGCGCTGGGCAGGGCCGATCCGGAGTTAAGCGCGGACATGATTTTGATCGAATACTCGGTGAATAGCGCCATGCGGCGGATGTTTTCGTCGATCCAGAATTGACCCACAAAAAAACTGCCTTGGGAAGCGGTTTCGCGAAACCGGTCTCGCGACGGATGGATCGTCCCGCCGCGAATTTCCATCCAACCCTTCGGCACTTGAATGAAGAAATGGCAGGTGCGTTCCCTGGTGAAAAGAGCTTCGAGTGCCTCACGGGGCAGGGGAAGATTTTTCAACTCGTCCGCATAGCGATTGTTCCTCGAAAAGAAAAGCGACTGATCGGGACGGTAAATCCAGATGGCATTAGCGCCATAGGTTGTGAGCGTTTCATCAGTTAGATTTTGCTCTGCCCACGACGTGTCGCCTTTTTTCACGGCCCGCACCATTTCGTCGGAGATCGGCGCGTCATCCACGAGTGCTTTGAGCTGGTCGCCGCGCTGCTCTAAAAACTCGTCGAAAATGCGGCTGCGCTCCGTGGCCCGAGCATCGGCGATAGCTTTAAACTTCGCCTTCTCTGTGACATTCAGCCACGTCAATCCGCCGACAAACGTCGCGACGATTAACAGGAGCAGCAGCAGTATTTTGGATTGAATCGTCATGCCTGTAACCGGCTGTAAAAGCGGATAGACATTTCGTCACATAACCATGCAACTCCTGTGTGGCGGCTAAAGCCGGACGCGGTGTTCTTCGATGGCAACAATGCGGGGGTCTGCGGTGGCGGCATTGATCGTGATGCGGTTCTCAGTCTGACCACGAACGACTTTGCCGTGGTTTTTGAGGGTGAAATTCACGCGATAAGTCATCACGATTTCGCCGCGGCTGGAGCTCCAGGAAATTCCCAAAACGGGGCCGATGCTATATTTTCGTGAGGGCCAGCGCTGATAATAACGCTTCAAACTGCTCTCGACGATCCGGCGGTCGACCACTCCGTTCGCAAAATAAGAAACATGGTCCGCATAGAACTCCAACTCCTTGCTGGTGTCGTTCTGACTGACGGCCTTTAGATAATTTTTAACGAATCGAACCAGCTCAGTCGTCTCCAGTCGTTGATCGATATGCGGCGTTTTACGCTCTGAATGCAGCACGACGGGCTGCACGGCAGACGATTCCGCACGTCGCACTTTGGCTGGGGACGCACTGGATTTTTCCGCGAGGATTTTCTCCGGCGCGATGCTGGCTGGCTCGACGCCGGTTTCAGCCCCGATTTGTCGGGCCTCGGCCGCGACATCGATTTTCGCATCGCTCTTTAAGACCGGTTCCGCTGGCCAGTCGAGCTCCTTCGGTGGCGGCTCGTCCGGCGAGCGTGGCAGTAGTCCGAGCGAGCGCAGTGTGTCGTGATCCTCACTCCCACTTTCGGAAAAACCCTTGCGTTTCTGATATCGGCGTGTCGCCTGCTCCAGCTCCGTGGTGCGCTGCCCGTCGATGTCGCCGAAATACATGTTCCGACGCCGCAGTTCCTCCTGCACCGCGCGTACTTGTTCATCGGCTCGCGCAGTTCCGACGAGCAACAAAAGGGTGAGAAGAAGCTTTCTGGAGATCATAAGCGAGGGATAAAACTGCGTGAATAATACGGATTAAAACTGCCAAGTCACGCTCACATTACGCCCGTCTCCAATCGATTGCGTGTATTGAAGATGAACAGGGCATTCGAAAACTGTATTTACTTAGATGGGTGCGTCCAGCTTCATGCGAGTTAGGCCGCAATCACCGGTGCCGCACTGCTCGGGTTGAGGACGCGATTTTCCGGAAAAGGTTGGAGCGACAACGGCGTGTCGTGATCGAGAAAATCGCGGCAGATGGCGAAAAAATCCTCCCTCGTGTGACAGCGGCGAATCTGGTGGAGAAACTGCCCCGTGGGCTCGGCTCCGGCTCCGATGAAATTCATATATTTTTTCATCTTCTGCACCTGCGACGCTTCGCGAATCGACGGTTCGCAGACCGCCTCGTAGAGCGCGGCAATGTAGCCCAACACATCGCGCCCGGTCGGTAGAAACATGGGGCCGCCTCCTAACAACTCGCGCACTTGTCGGAAGATCCACGGGTTGCGAATTGCGCCCCGTCCTAACATGAGTCCGCGTACGCCGGTTTGTCGCCACACCTCCAGGGCGCGGACGGCGGTGCTAATATTCCCGTTGGCCAGGACCGGACATTGCATCACCTCAGCGGCGTGCTGGATGAAGTCGTAACGCACCTCGCTCCAATACATTTCCTTGACCGTGCGCCCGTGGACCGTGAGCAGGTCGAGCGAGTGTTTTTCTAATATCGGGAGAAGCTTTTCAAACGTGTCAGGCGAATCAAACCCGACGCGGGTTTTCACTGTGAAACGCACCGTGATCGCATCGCGTAAGGCACCCAGAATCGAGTCCACCTGATTCAAGTCGCGGAGTAATCCGCCGCCCGCGCATTTCCGATAAACCACCGGCGCGGGACAGCCGAGATTGAGATCGACCGCGACGATGGAAAGCTCCTGGAGGAGCCGGGCATTTTTCACGAGCGACGGAATGTCGTTGCCAATCATCTGCGCGATGACCGGTCGGCCCGTGGGATTTTCCGTAATGGAGCGCTTGATGTAAGACTCCAGATGCGAAACCGGATGAACGCGAAAATATTCAGTGTAGTAAACGTCCGCGCCGCCGTAACTAGTCATCAACTTCCAGAACGGCAGGTCGGTAACATCCTGCATCGGGGCCAGCGCCAGCACGGGAGTTGAGCCCGTTCTGGCGAATATGTTTGCAACGTTCACGATGGCTAGAATGCCACGCCGAAGCTGAAATGGAAAGCGCCGCCGGACTCACCCGGACGGGGGTCGGGATTGATTCCGTAGTCGAGCCGCAGCGGGCCGACTGGAAGGTTGTAGCGCAGGCCGAGCCCCACACCGTAACGGAAGTCCGATGTGGAAAAGAAACTACCATCCGCTGGTACATTTCCCGCGTCGATAAAGGCCGCGCCCTTGATATCTCCGAAGATGGGATATTGAAACTCCGCATTGAGCGTGGTTCGGGAAAGTCCACCCAATGGATAGGTGTTGAGATAGAGCGGGCCTAATTGTCGCTCGTCGAAGCTTCTAACAGTCGTGCCGCCGCCGTTGAAATAACGTTCGTCTATCGGCACATCGTTCACATCGCTCGACGTAATGAAGGCTGCCGTGCGCCCGCCCAGCGCCAACAATCCTTTGCCGATGGGCAGATAATAGGAAACGCGCAACGCGGCACGAATACCGCCACCGCCACTGCTGATTTGCTCGTAGCCGAGTGACGCATCCGTGACCCAGCCCTCGCCAGGCGCGAGCGGGTTGTTTCGGAAATCCAATGTGCCGCTGATGCCCAAAGTCAGCGTCTGGTAGTCCAGGGGTCCTAACAATACTGGGTCGATTTCAATGGGGCTCGCCTGGGATGTTTTCAGCTCGGCATAGAGGGCGGCCTTGAAATTTTTAGTGAACTTTCGATTGAGTTCTCCGCGCACGCCGAGATCAAAAATGGAGTAGCCGTCGTTGTCGATGGATCGCGAAAAAATCCGCAGCCGCAGTTCGTTGCCACGCGCGATGAACCACGGATCGACATACTCGATGCGCCCCGTGAGGCCGCGCTGCGACATTTCGATGGAAGTCAAAAGCGGACGACCATTTCCGAAGAGATTGCGATCCTGAAAAGTCGCTCCGACGAACCCTCCCTCATAGGTGCCGAAACCGCCGTAGAGACCGAACTCTTTCGCCGAATTTTCCTTCACAACGATGTCGAGCCGGATCTGATTTCCGTCGATCGGCGTTTCCTTCAACCGGAATTCCGAGAACAATCCGGTCGAGACCATTTCGCGATAGATTTCATTCATCTTCTCCGGGTCATACGTCTGGCCGGTGAGCGAGGAAAAACGCTTCGGGATAAAGTTCGGCTTCAGTCGCTCGGTGCCGCGCACACTCACGCCGTCGAAGATAAAACGATAGCCCGTGTTCACGACCAATTTGAGATCCACCAAGCCGTGCTCCTTGTCGAAAGTGACATCCGTCAGCGCGACCTCCGCCTTAAAATAACCCTCGGATTTTAATTGAAATTGGATTTCGCTCTGCATGGAATCCATCCGCAACTCCGTCGCTGGGGCTTTCAAAATATCCGCGAGTTTGAGACGAATCTTGGCTTCGAGTTCGGGCGACGCGCCGACGATGTCGATGCGGCGAAACCAATATTGTAAACCTTCCACGACACTTACTCCAAGACTTGCCACCGACAGATCCGCGCTGTAACCGACCGGCCAGGGCACGACTTTCGCATCCAGATAACCCTCGGAATGATAGAACGATTCGAGCCGTGACACACCTGTGTCGATGTCTTGCTCGACGTAAGGCAGCACCTTGAGAAATTTGGAGAAACGCTCACGAGTCGTGCCCAGTAAAAAATCGTTCAGCGTCATGTTAGGATAATGATCGTTACCTTGGTAAGTGATCTCACCAACAGTCGTCAGTGGACCCTCAACGATGTTCAACTCGAGTGCGCGGCCGTCGTTGGTAATCTTCCAATCCACCAGAGCAAAACCGTAACCGTGGCGGCGATAGTAAACCTCGACGTAGAAGGCTACATCGTCGGCTCGCGGCGGAGTTAGTCCGCGCGCCTCAATGCTGGAAATAATCTCTCCAGCCGCGGTGCGCAAGTCTTCCTCCTGCACGCCCTTGATGCCAGAAAACCTAACATCGACATGGACGTTCTTGCGCGGCTCGGCCACGGGCGGAGCTTGGGAAAATTCCTGATTGGCCGCCGTGGCGTCGGCTTTCGTCGCCTGCGCCATAACGATGTGACTCGACTTTAAAACCACTAGTACGATGAGTAAAAGTTTCTTCATTTGAAGCGAAGGAGATAGCGGACCTGGCCACGGACTCCGCCCGTAATGTCGAGGTCAGCGAGAACCTGCCAGTGATCGGTGAGCCGGAGCCGCGCGGTGGCGGATTCGCGACCCGTCTTCGGATCAACGTTGCCGACTTGCACGTCGATGCGATCACTCAGCGGACTCTGCTCGAAGCTCTGCTTCCGCTTGAAGATCTTGTTGTAATACTTCTGAATGAAAAGCGAACCAGCGCGCCCTGCTAACAATTGCGGATTCTCCGCGATCTCGGTCTGCGTTACGCCTGTTGCCAGCAAGGTTAGGATGTCTTCCTGCGTGAGCGGCGGCTGACTGAGAAAAAGCGATTGCGGCTTGCTGGCGTCGCCCCAAATGTAGGCGTCGATAGTGTAGTCGCGCACGACGGATTTTCCATGCAGATCGAGGATCGGACTGAGCGGCGGCTGGTCTTTGCTAAAGTAAATGTTGCCGTATTCGATGTCGAAGCGGCTGAAGGGGAGAGACGCGCGCAGCTTGGCGATGACCACGTTTCCGTCGAGCGTGGGAGCGAGTCCCGTGCCGGCGAGTTTGAGGTCAATCAGGACTTCCCCATTGGCCAGATTGCCGGTGACTTTGAAGGCATCCTCCGTCTTGATCGCGATGTTAAATTTCCAGTCGCGCAGTGGCGGCGAGGGAAAGCTGAGGTTCGGTTTTTTACCCGCAACAGCCGGAGCTGGACGACCGGGAAGATTGATAGGCAGCACGTCGATCTCGCGGAAAAATCGGCTGTCGGTGATAGCGATCTTGCCGCCAACCTCGGCTGTATTGAGAGGACCGCGCAAGGTTAGATCGAAGTTGGAGCGAACGATCACCGAGTCGTTCCTAACAAAGAGAATGCTTCTCCCCTGTAGGCTGATGTCGAAAGTGGGCTCAACGGGTTTCGTTAGATTAATCGAGCCTCGTGCGCTGAAGGGGCCGCCAGCCAGATTGCCCTTCACTTGGGAAAGTGTTAGCACATTGTTCTTAAAGTCGAGATTGGCGGTGAGATCGCGAACATCCGGAAGACTGTCGTCGCGGAAGCTGAGCGAGCGAATGTTAGTCCTCAAGCCTCCAAGAAAACGTGGCTTTTCCAGCGTGCCCTCGATCGTAACATCGAGGCCGACGGTGCCATCCACTCTATCCACCATGACGACATATCGTGGCAAAATTGCCAGCGAGGTTGGCGGCAGCGAGATGTGCGCCGCGATGGGCAAATTAGGGCTGATTGAGCCTGTGGAAATGATCGAGGCTAGATCCAGTGGAATACTGCCAGAGAGCGTGATCGGCTGGAGCGATGGCTCGCGAATGTTGCCCGTGAGATTCGCGCGTTGGTTGGCGATGGCGACATTAGTCTCGCCAGAAATGGGCTGGATTTGCCTGGCCTTGTCGCTCTGCAAATCCTGCATTTTCAAGGCAATCATTGCGTCCAGATGGCGGAACGTGCCCTGGCTTTTAATGTCGAGACTAATCCGGCCCGTCGCGGGCGGAGTCATGCCCAGATCGGTGAAAAGACCGCCGAGCTGCACATCTTTGCCGACGAGATCGATCGCAATCGGCTCATCGAGCGGAAAGCGTTTTTCGCTGTTGGAAATATTTTCAAAGTCGATCGGCAGCGCCAGATTTCCCGCCAGTCTTAGCTCCTGATTTTGCGTGAGCTTGAGGTTATCGATCTTCAGGACGCGATTGAAATACGAGATCGCCGTGGCCAGGTTTCCCTTGTTGGTCGCGAGGTCGATCTGCGGAAATTCCGCCTGTGTCGGTGTGTAATATCCGGCGGTGCGGAGTTGGATTCCACTCACACCGGCATACGCGGCGTCCTTCACATTGAGCGAGAGGCGACCCTCGTGCTGGCGCTTGCTGAGGAGACCAGTTCCGTTCCAATCGAGTTGGATCGTTCCGGCGAGCGGCGTGTCCTTCATCGCCGCTCCCATCAGCGGTTTGAACTGAACCAAATCGGTCAGCCGCGTGCTCACCTGGGCGGCGTAGTGATCCTTGTTTACGAGGTCAAACTCGCCCGTCGCCTGAACGAAACTCTCGCCAGGCAAATCGAGCAAAAACTGGCTTAAATGTGCTACGCCATTGGCCGCCGATGCATCAATGGCCAGCGTGCCGAGCGCAACACCTTGGTGGCCGAGTTTGATAGCCTCGACCTCGAGCCGACCCTCGGGCTGGGCTGCGGCCCAATGCAGATTTCCGCTGCCTTGGGCACTGCCGGTGATGATCGGATTTTCGGGATCAACGGAAAATTCGTTGAGCGCCGGGCCGTCGATTTTGAGGGTTAAATCGAGAACACCAGGGAGGGGACCAGCGGGTTTTTCCTGAAAGACAAAAGTGCCCTTGGTGCGCACGGAATTTTGACCGCGAACGACTTCCACAGACTCGATGTTCACCTTTTCGTTTGTCGATCTAACCACCGCTCCAACGCGGTCAATTTGATAGCCACTGACTTTGAGTGCACTCGTGGAAATATTCGCCACGATACCGCTGTTCTCCCACCAAGGTTTGGTCCAGTCGATAATACTGGAACTCGACTTGGAAAACGTGGCCGTGGCGTTGGCGGAGTCGAGTGTGAGGTTGCTCAGGGCAAGCGCATTGAGGTTAGAATCGAGCTTCGCATTGATCTGGGATGGCGATGCCTTGACCGTGGCAATGAGCGTCGCCGAGCCGGTCGCATCCGGAAGGAGCACCCCGAAATCGGGCAGATTGGCGGAGACCACAAGGTTGGCTAGAAATGGATGCACCTTCTTGTTTTTCCCCGGCAACTGCAAGGTGCCGCCGAGAGTGACCCATTCCTCGCCCTTCAGAATCGCAGTGTCGGAAAGCCGGAGCTGGCCATTGGTGACCACACCATGAATCGCTGCAGTGTCGAAGGCGGTTTTTCCAAAAGCGGGCTTGTTGATGTGCAAATTCAGGCCGCCGTTCCAAGTCGCAAGATCGCCGGATTGACCGTCGATTCTGACGTTAAGCTGGTCGAGCACTCCGGCAAGTTGTAGCGTCGGACTGACAAACGACGCGAGTTGCGGCAGATCGATCTGACTGCCTGCGAGAGCCAGCATCATGTCGCCCGTGGTATCCATGTGAGTCAGGGAGAAATCGGCCGACAGCGTGCCGCCGAAAGTCTGTGCGGCGAGCTGCGCGGTGAGTTGCTGCTCGCCCAGTTTCGAGGCGTCGATTTGCAACCGGTCCACGACCAGATTGTCGAGAATAGTGAGGTTTTCCAGAATCAGATCGCGGTTCCGATAGGACGTCTGGCCGTGGAGATGGTCAAACGTGCGATAACCGGGAATCGCCAGATGATCGATGCTGACGACACCTGCGTGATCGGGCAGCAGGGTGAGGTTGGCGTTGTCGATGTCGAGCACACCGGTGGGCGTTTCGACTTTCACTCGAATGCCGCGAATATCGACCAGCCGTGGGAAGGGAATGGAAAATGAGCCGCTCTTTTTCTTCGGCTTGGGTGGCGACGGTTTTGTGGCGTCGAGTTCCAGGTCGAGATCGTGCACCTCGACGCTTTCAATTAAGTTGGGCAGCCCTTTCGTGAGCCCGTCCCACGGATGATAATGCAGGGCGAGCCGGTCGAGTGTGAGTTTCTTCAGCGGCCCCGGCTCCAGCACTCGGACTTTCACCTTCGACAATTCCAGCGACGTGAAAATCGTCCCATCTAGTTGGTAGGCGATCTGCATGTGGCCGGATTTTTCTGCTTGGCCGACGCCCCATTTAACGAGTCCGAAGATGATCACCCGATGGAAGACGACCAGCAGCAAAATGAGCACACCCAGCGTTCCTAAAATACGACGAAGCCAGCGCCTCCGCGGTTTTTTTATGGGAATCGTCGGGGTGTTTACATCCATTTCAGAGTCATATCAGGGTTCAATGGAGTTAGGGCGGTATTATTTTCCTCGGCGAGAATCGGCTTTGACCGCTATTTTGGCGGTATGCGAATCAGTCATTCGAGGAGAATAACCGGGCCAATATGGTAAAAGCAAACGCCGCCGGCAATCCCTCCTCCCTCGTGCGGCTCTGGCGGCTCGTTAGCACTTCCATGCTGCGCTATAATGAGATCGACGGCGAGCAGCGTGCGGCCTCGTTTGCCTATTACGCGTTTTTCTCGCTTTTCCCTCTGATCGTTTTGTTGGTGACCACCGTCGGCGGCAGCCTGTTGAAGGATCAGGCGGAAGCTTCGCGCACCGTCACCCGGATGTTGCAGCAATACATCCCGCTCTCGCCGGTGGATCAGCTCGCGATCGTGAAAACCGTGGACGGCTTCATTGCTGGCCGTGGCTCGGCCGGGGCGGTCGCTTTTCTGACATTGGCCTGGAGCTCGCTACGTTTTTTCCAGGCGCTGACCCGGGGCGTTAATCGCGCCTGGGGCACCAAGGAATATTCATGGTGGCATCTTCCGATCAAGAACCTCGGTATGGTCGCACTCTTCGCCAGCGGTATGGTCCTGGGCGGAATTTTACCGACGGTGCTAACGGTGATCCGCCGCTACACGCCGCAGAAATTCTGGGTGATCCCGATCTTCTTCGATATCGCTCTCTCCGCCGTTCCATTCTTCATTCTCTTCTACGTCATCCTGCTTTTTTACAAATACGCGCCGCGTACCCAAGTCTCGATTCGCGACGCCATGCTCCCAGCGCTGAGCATCACAGTCATGCTGAAAATCGTCCAATACCTCTTCGGCATTTACCTGCGCAGCTACAGTCATTTCAACGTCATCTACGGCACCTTCGCGGGCGTCATGGCCCTCATGCTCTGGATTTACATTACTGGCTCGTTGCTCATCTTCGGCGGTTGTCTCTGCGCAGTTCGCAAGGAAATGAAAGTCGCTACCGGCGTGAGTCGGCGACGGAAAAAATAATCGTCCTGATACATCCGCAGGCGGAAAACGTCGCGAAGTAGAGAAGTTATGATCACAGTCCTATTAGTTTACGTGGCCATCATCGGACTCTTCGTCGGAGCTTGGTCCCGCAGACTCCCCACCAGACGCGAGTAGAAAATATTTCCCCCTGCGAATCAGGCTCACTTTGTGCTCCAAAAGAGTTCATGGATAAGCTAGGAAAAACTAACAGCACCATCACATTTCTTATCTGTGGTCTGCTCAGCGTCCTTCTCTTGGCCCATGCGACGGCGCAACTGGCCGTCAACCTCGCCAACCGCGAGGAAAGTCGTATATTCTACGAGGCAGTCTTTCCCTCGTCGGAAAATGTGAATTCAGGTTGGAATGGAAACGTGGCGACCGGCAACGCAGGTACCACGAGCGCAACCTTTAAAAATGCGATCTATCTGCGCATCAATTATTTCCGCGCCATGTCTGGAGTTCCCGCTGGCATTCTGGCCGACGCCAGCTTCAGCGCTGGAGACCAGCAGGCGGCGTTAATGATGTCCTCGAATAACAATCTAAGTCACACTCCCCCGACCAGTTGGTTAAACTACTCCGCAGCCGGAGCCGATGCCGCTGGCCATTCCAACATTGCCCTCGGTAGCTATGGCAGCGACGCGATCAATGGCTACATGGAGGACAGCGGCGCCAACAACACCGCGACAGGTCACCGCCGCTGGATTCTCTACCCGCAATCGACACGCATGGGAACGGGCGACATTCCGCCCACGGGCACCTACTCCGCCGCCAACGCCCTCTGGGTGAGCGACTCCTCGACCTTCAGCCTGGCGCGACCCGCCGTACGCGACACCTTCGTCGCATGGCCGCCGAAAGGTTTCGTGCCCTACACCCTGATCTACCCGCGTTGGAGCTTCTCCTATCCGGGAGCAAATTTCTCCAACGCCAGCGTCAGTCTCCAACGCAATGGAACTCCTGTGGCCGTGACAAAGGAACCCATCGCCAACGGCTATGGCGAAAACACACTCGTCTTCATCCCCGGTAATCTCGACCCGAATAACTGGACCGGGCCCGTCCGTCCGTCCGTTGACAGCACGACCGCCGTTACGATCAGCAACGTCCTCATCAACGGTCTCGCGCAGAGCTTTTCCTACAACGTCACCGCCTTCGACCCCATAAAACCTGGCTCCGGCACCGTCGTTCCCGTCATCAGCGGCCCGTCCGCACCCGACATCGGCACGGCCAATATCTACAGTGTGAACGACCTCACCCTCGCCACTGGTTACCAATGGAAGCAAAGCACCTTCTCCGCTTATACCACGGTGGATGGAGCCGAAGCCGACGGCTTGGTCACACCCGCAGTGCCGTCTGGTTACAATTTCCGCGACAACTCGGTGAAAGCATCCGGATCTTACTCCTACCACCTCGCGCAGCCGAATTTTCAGACCAGCCACTTCACCATCAACGCACCACTCGTCCCCGGCAGCAGCACCATTCTGAATTTCCAGAGCCGCCTCGGTTATGCCACCACCGACCAGGTCGCCACCGTCCAAGTCTCCGTCGATGGCGGACTACTCTGGGACACGATCTGGACGCAGCCCGGCAGCGGCGGGGCGGGCGAGGGGACTTTCCAGACACGCAACCTCTCCCTCGTCCAATATGCGGGCCGGGAAATCCAGATCCGTTTCCTCTACAACCGCGGCAATGGTTCTGCCTACAACCAGACCAGCGACGGCGTCGGCTGGTATGTGGACAACATCTCGCTTACCGGCACCCAAACCCTCGTCGGCAGCACAGTGGGCGACATCAGCGTCAGCCAGAACTTCGCCTTTACCCCACCGGCGGCTGGCACTTACGCCTTACAAGTCCGCCCGCAGGTTTACGGAAACTACCTCCTCGGCTGGAGCCCCATCCGCAGGGTCACCACTGCGGGTACCCCTCCACCCCAGATTGACCAGACCCGCATCGTACGGCTGCCCGCCAGCCTTGCTTTTGGCACGCGCAAAGTCAGAAGCAGAACCTATCGCACCTTTACCATCTGGAACGACGGCAACTCCCCGCTCACCGTCAGCTCCATCACCTATCGCTACGGCTACACCGGCAACTGGGCTGGCACCATTGCCCCCGGCGGCAGCCACGACGTGCTAGTAAGATTCTACCCTAGTTCCGCCCGTTCCTATTACGGCACCGTCACCATCCAGAGCGACGCCACCGCTGGAGTCGGCACCTTGGGAATCTCCGGTCGCGCACGATAGAACATGGATAAACTGGCCATGCGAGTCTGCTACGACGGACGCGTCCAGGGAGTCGGCTTCCGGGCCACCGTCCGCTGGATCGCGGAAGGCTTCGAAATCACCGGCTGGGTGAAAAACTTGCCCGACGGACGGGTCGAACTCTTCGCTCAAGGATTGCGCTCAGAAGTAAAGGATTTCCTGCAAGCCATCCTCGAGAGCGCACTCGCCAGCCACATCAAAACCGCCCTCGAAGAGACGACTTCCATAGAAATGGGACTTCGCCGTTTCTCGATCTCCGCCTGAGTTGTCACAGACCGTTTAGCGGGGATATTTCTCTTCCCGGTCGGCGCGTTTTTGGTCTTTCACCTCCTGGCGATTGAAGCCGTCGATGAGCAACGTGATTTCGCCTTTGGGTGGGTGGGCCTCATAGTGGGCGAGTAAGTCGGATGGAACTCCGATGCGAAATTCCTCGAATTGTTTCGTGAGTTCGCGGGCGACGCAGATGCGGCGGGTGGGGGCGACCTGGGCAAGGACGGCGAGCGTTTTCGTCAGGCGATGAGGGGACTCGAAGAAGATGGCGGTGCTTCCGCTGGCGCAGACCTCGGTGAGGATCCGTTCGCGCTGGCCGCTTTTGTTGGGCAGGAATCCACTGAAACTCCATTGGTTGTTTTGAAAACCGGAGCCAGTCAGAGCCACGAGCACGGCCGACGGGCCAGGGATGACGGTGTAACTTAACCCCGTCTCAATGCAGGCGGCGATGAGGCGGCGACCCGGGTCGGAGACAGACGGCATTCCCGCGTCGGTGATGAGCGCGATGTTAGTCCCTTGACGGAGTTTTTCGATCAGCTCGGGAGTGCGGCTGGCCTCGTTGTGCTCGTGGTAGCTGACCATCGGCTTGTGGAGCTCCAGCCGTTGCAAAAGTCGTAGAGAATGGCGCGTGTCTTCAGCGGCGATCAGATCGACCTCTCGCAGAGTCCGGGCGCAGCGTTCGCTGATGTCCTCCAGGTTTCCGATGGGAGTTCCAACGATATAAAGCATGTGAGTGCGCTGGAACTCGCCTAAAACTCGTAGCCGTTTACCAGCCTTCGCTGATTTTTGAGGTGAGTCGGACGGCGGCGTCTTGCGCGGCGAGGACGACGGCCTGGCGTTCCTGCTGCTGAAGATCTGCGCCGACAAAGAAACTGGTGGTGCCGGTGACTTTTTGCGTGTTGAGCAATTCGCCGGTGACGCGGTTGGTTAGTTTGAAGACGAGGTTCACATTCAAAACGAACTCACGGGTCGCGTCCACATTGCCGCGAACGGAGCGGGCGCGTTTGCGGGTGATGGTCTCGATTTCGCCTTCCAAGATGGCGTCTGCATTTGACTCAGACTCGACGGTGTAGGTGCCGTCTTGCTGGATTTGCTGGATGACGCTGTCGGTCACGAGCGCCTCGATGCGGGGCTCCAGGGTTTTGTTTTTGAAAATGGGAACGGCCACGCTATGTATCGCCGCCAGATAGGCGGGCTTGGCCGGGCCGATTTGGTAGCCTGCGCACCCAGAAAAGGCCGCGGCAAGCAGGAGAAGAAGCCAGTTTTTCATCGAGCTGGGACGGATAAGTTATTGGGTGGGCAGGCTGGGCTCCACGGGCGTGATGGGAGCCACGTCGTCCGGGGAGGTGCGCATGGAAGTCTTCGGCCGAGGCGTTTCCTCGGGCAGGACCGGGCCGACGAAATCGGGACGCGCGGTAGTATCCACTTGGGCCTGCATTTTTTGTTTCAGCTTGGTTTTCGAGGCGTTTTGGGCTGGGGCGGCGAAGGTGAGTTTGTCTTCGCCGACTTCGGCTTTGAGGGCGGAGAGACGTTCCTGGGAAGTCTTGGCGTTGGGCGAATCGGGCTCTGTTTTGATAACCTCGTTGTAGTAAATGGCGGCGGCCTTGTAGTTTTTTTGCTTGTCGTAGAACTGCGCGACGTTGAAGGCACTGTCCGTTTGCTTCGAGCCGAGTGCCTGCATGTTTTGCTTGGCTTGGGCGACTTTTTCACTGTTTGGGTAGCGATAGATAAAGTCCTCAAATGCCTCGCGCGCCTTGATCGAGGCGGACTGATCGTATTCACCCTCTCGACTGGCTTTCATGTAAACGTAGCCGATCTGATACTGCGCATCGTCGGCCATTTCGGAATACGGATAGTCGTCGATGATTTTTTGGTAAGCCTCGATGGCACGTTTGTAATCGCCCTGACGCTCGCGAGCCTGGCCGATATTAAACTGGGCGGCAGACGCATATTTCGCGCTGAAAGGAGCGTTTGTGATGACGGTCGTGAACATCTCCTCGGCCTTCACCATCGAAGGCAGCGTCGGGAGGCCAAACAACTCTAACCTCTTCCCATCGAGATAAAGCTTGGCGATGTTAAACTGCCCCTCGATGGCCGCCTCGAAGTCGGTGCTCTTCGGATACTTCGTAATCATTTTCTGATATTCAGCGAAGGCGCGGGTGGCGTCGCCGAGTTGCTGGGTGAGCTGTGCGACCTTGAACTGCGCATGAGCGGCCACGTCGGATTTCGGGTAACGCTTCACCACCACGCGATAGCTGGACACGGCTTTTTTGAGATTGCCTTCGGCTTCGGTGGCCTCGGCAAGTTTCATTTGCTCGGCGGCATTTTTTTTCAGCTCGACCGGTTCCTCATTGACCCCGGTGGTGGTCATTCCCTCGCCTTCGCTAAAAACGACCGGCGCAGGGCTTTTCTGCGGGAAACTGATACACGCAATTACAAAAATAAGGGAAAATCTAAACCAGCGGCTCATATAAGAAGTCGCAGAGTATAGGGAGCATCGGCCAGCGTCAAGGGGGGCCTTCGGACGAAATCGGAGTGATGCCGGGCGACGAATTTCCGTGGTAAAAGCGGTCACTTTTTCACTTGGACCTCCCCGGCACATCGTGGAAACTAATCGTGCTCTCCACATGAAAAATTTCTCACCCGCCGTGCTCGTCTTCTTGATCGCGATTCACGGACTTTCCCTGGATGGCCAATCTGCGCCAACCCTGCAGCCAGCGGCCCCGGCCATCGTGCCGACTTGGGAGACAAGGGCCCTGGCGGGAAATTATGAGCTGAACATCCCGGCTCCGCGCGGGCAGATTTCAGATCGCAATGGAACTCCGCTCGCCCAGACCCGGCTCGGCTACAACCTTGGGCTCAAATTCTCCACGCCGCTCACTCTGAAAGATACCGAGGTCATCGCCTACGCCCGCCGCCAGGCGGCGATTGCGCAGACCTTGATCGGCGGCGAGGTGACTTTCGACGAGGCGGCCCTGATCAAGCACTACCGCAATCGCGGCATGATGCCATTCGAACTCTCCCGGAATTTGCCGGAGGCCGTCACGGAGAAACTCAGGAAACAGCTTCCAACGGGCTTCGTTCTGCTACCGAATTATTTCCGAATTTATCCCAATGGAAAACTCGCCGCGCACGTTATCGGATACGCCGGACGTCAGGGTCACATTCAGGTCGGGCCCATAGACAATGGCGAAAAACTCTGGCCCGAGGTCGAAGGCCGCGACGGGCTCGAGCAGGCGTTTAACACCCAGCTTACGGGCCAGTCTGGCATGACTAAGGTCGTGTTTGACAAAAGCGGTGTGAAAGTTTCCGAGAACATCGCGATGCCGCCGAACCCCGGCTACAACGTCGTCACCAGCCTCGACGCGAACATCCAGCGGCTCGTCGAGGACGCGCTCGAAAAAGGCTGCAAACGTGGCGCGATGGTCATCCTCGATCCTAACAACGGCGACATCCTCGCCATGGCCTCGTGGCCGTCCTACAACCCGAACGATTTCATTCCGACGATCTCTCCGAAGGACTTCGACCGTTACAATAAAGACCCAAACATCCCGCTACTGCCGCGCGCATTTCGTTCGTCGTATCCGCCGGGTTCGACTTTCAAGGTCTTCACCGGACTCGCCGCACTGGAGAGCGGTTCCATTGATCCGAACGATAATTTCGACTGCCCCGCTGCGCTCACCATCGGCAACACCGTGATGCGCAACTGGAAGAAAAAAGACTCCGGCTCCCTCGACTTCATGCAGGCACTGACTCAGTCGTGCAATACGTGGTTCTATCAGGTCGGCATGAAGACCGGATCGAAGACCATTATCGACTACGCCACCCGCCTTGGCCTCGGCAAAAAGACCGGAGTTCCATTGGGATCGGAGACCAATGGACGCGTGCCGAACGACGATTACATGACGAAGGTTTACAAGCGCAAGATGCTCAACGGCGACACTGCCAACATGGCGATCGGCCAGGGCGACTTGCAAATTTCACCCCTCCAGATGGCGCAGGCGATGGTCGCCATCGGCAACGGTGGCACTGTTTTTCAGCCCCGGCTCGTTTTGCAAATCCAGACCCCGGACAACAAGGTCGTCAACGCCTACGGACCTCGCGCCAAGGCCAAGATCGAGATCCGGCCCGATATTCAAAAACTTCTCAAAGCCGCCATGATTAATGTCGTCTCTGGCGCGTCCGGCACCGCGCATCAGGCCTCCGTCCCCGGCATCGAAGTCGCGGGCAAGACCGGCACCGCGCAATGGGGACCAACCAAAAAACAGCGCACTGCCGCGTGGTTTGCCGGTTTTGCGCCGGCCACTAATCCGAAGTATGCCTTCGCGGTGGTTTATGAGGGAGAAATTAACAACAATGACGTGCATGGCGGAACCGCAGCCGCGCCGTTAATCGGAAAAGTTTTGCGCCAGCTTTTCGCGGAGGAGAAAAAAGCTAGCGACGCCAAGGATAAGAAGGATAAAAAAGATAAAAAGGATCAGGCTGACGAAGCCAATAAGAAACCTCCCAAAGAGGAAGTCATTGAAGAAGAATAGCCTTTAACTCAAATCAAAAAAACTTAGCCAGTCATCATTATGAGCCTCATTTCCGAATTCAAAAACTTCATCGCTAAAGGCAACGCCTTCGACCTCGCGGTTGGTGTCATCGCCGGGGCGGCCTTCGCACCGGTGGTCAAGTCGATGGTCGATGACCTCCTGATGCCGATCATTTCGGTGCCGTTGGGAACGATCGACTTTAAGTTTCTTTACCTGCCGATTACGCCCGGAGGGTTTGCCACGTTGAAGCACGCCATCGTCTCCCATGCGCCAATCCCACCGCTTGAGGAAGCCAAAAAACTGGGCGCCGTTATTTCCTACGGCAACTTCCTAGGTACCCTTCTGAATTTCTTTTTCCTGATGCTCGGCGTCTTCCTGCTTGTGAAAGTCGTCAACAGCCTCAAGCGCAAGGAGGAAGCGAAACCCAGCCCCGCTCCCGAGCCCAGCCGCGAAGCTGTCCTCTTGACTGAGATTCGCGACGCGCTGGTGGCGAAAAAGGAAATCTAGATCGCAGCGAGGTGGCGGAGGAGGCTCTGGTTGAGTTCGATCCCGGCGAAGAAATTGGCCAATGGGAAATTTTCGTTTGGCGAATGCGCCCGGCAATCGGGCAGTGCGAGGCCGAGAAGGAGCGTGTCCGCGCCGAGGACGTCCTTGAAATTTTGCACAATCGGTATGCTGCCTCCTTCGCGAATTAAAGCGACCTCGGCTCCGAACGTCTCTTTCAACGCAGCTTGCGCGGCGAGTCCGAATCGATTGTGCGGATCGACCACATATGCACTGCCGAAATGGCCCGGGGTGACTTTCATTTGCACGCCAGCGGGGCAATGTTTTTCCAGATGCGCCTGGGCGAGCGCGAGGATTTTCGCTGGTGCTTGATTCGGCACGAGTCGGAACGTCAATTTCGCAAACGCCCGCGACGGGATAACGGTCTTCGAGCCCTCGCCCTGATAGCCGCCGCCGATGCCGTTGATCTCGGCAGTGGGTCGAGCCCAGACGCGTTCGACGGCGGAGAAACCGGGCTCGCCGAAAAGCTCGCTCACGCCGGTGAGTGCGATGAAACTCGCGTCGTTTAACGGGAGTTTTTTCCAAGCGTTGCGCTCCCAGTTTTGCAACGGCTCGACGTCGTCGTAAAAGCCCTCGATCGCGACATGGCCCGACTCATCGTGCAGCGTCGCCAGCAGCCACGACAGTGCGTTGAGGGGATTCGCCACAGTGCCGCCGTAAACGCCCGAGTGCAGGTCCATCTGCGGCCCGGTGAGTTCCACTTCCATCGCCGCAACGCCGCGCAATCCATAGGTAAACGTCGGAACGCCGGGCGCGATCATCCCTGTGTCGGAAATAGCGATCACATCGCACTGTAACTCGTCCCGGTGCTCCAACAAAAACGGCCCAAGATGTTCACTGCCAACCTCCTCTTCGCCCTCGATCAGGAAAATCAAATTCACCGGTAGCGGACCCGTTTTTAACGCCTCCTCGACGCCGAGAATGTGCGCCAGAATCTGGCCCTTGTTGTCCGTCGCACCGCGGGCGAAGACGACTTCATTAACGATTTTTGGGTCAAACGGAGGCGAGTCCCAGAGTTCTAGTGGATCGACCGGCTGCACGTCGTAATGGCCGTAAATGAGGACCGTGCGCAAGCCGGGTCGATGTTCATTTTTCGCGATGACGATGGGATGGCCCGCCGTTTTGTGCAGTTCTGCTGTGAGTCCGATGGAAGTCAGTTTTTGAAAAAGCCACGTAGCGCATTCGCTCACATAATCCGCATAGGCGCGGTCGGCCGAGATGCTGGGGAAACTGAGAAACTGGAGGAGCTGATCGACCTGCACTGGGTTCATGAGGGGAATTGTAGCGGGCTCGACGGCGGCGGCAAGATCGGGGGCAGGGAAAAGAGATTTTGCATGGCGTTTGCTTGGTCTTTATTTACGCGAGACCCGTGGCACCCGGCTGCTTTTTGCGGTGCACGGGCGGCGGTTCATGACTATATGGAGTATGCCCGCCAAATTTCTCCTATCCTTTTTCGGTTCGTTGCGCGAGGCGCCGCGTGCTGTGAAATGGGTGGCGCTGATTCTGCCCGTAGCGGGTCTCATCGGATCGGCAGTGGCGTTCTTTTTGTGGAGCCTGGATTGGGTCACGGCGCAACGTTTCGCGCATCCCTGGCTCCTCTGGTGCTTACCCGCCGGAGGGCTTGTCGTAGGGATCGTCTATCATTGGCTGGGACGTTCCGCCGAGGGTGGCACCAATCTCGTGATGGACGAAATCCATCAGCCGAGTGGGGGAGTACCCGCGCGGATGGCACCGCTGATTCTTCTCGGAACGCTGCTGACCCATCTTTTCGGTGGCTCCGCCGGACGCGAGGGAACAGCCGTGCAAATGGGCGGCAGCCTGGCGGCGTTTTGCGGAAAACATCTGCGGCTCGATGCGGTGACTCTGCGTATTCTCCTCATGTGCGGCATCGCCGCCGGCTTCGGGGCGGTCTTTGGAACACCGCTCGCTGGAGCCATCTTTGCACTGGAGGTTTTGACACTCGGCAAAGTGGAATACTTCGCGCTCCTGCCCTGCTTCGTCGCCGCGCTTGCGGGTGATTGGACGTGCCACGCCTGGGGCATCGGCCACACGCATTACGCCATTCGATTCGAACTCCCGCCCGGCGTTTTCCATTTGAGTCCGATCCTGTTCTTAAAAGTGCTCGTCGCCAGTGTCGCATTCGGTCTGTGCAGTCGGTTTTTCTCGGAATTCGTTCACGGCGTCCATGCGCTTTTCAAGAAATGGATCGCCTTCGCGCCGCTACGCCCGGTCGTCGGCGGATTGCTCGTCATCGGGCTCGTTTTTCTCCTTGGCACCCGCGATTACCTTGGCCTCGGAGTTACATCGCCATGGCCAAATGCGTTAACGATCAGCGCGTTTTTCACCTCGCCCGAAATTCATCCCTGGGCGTGGTGGTGGAAAATCGTTTTCACCGTCACCACCCTCGGCTCCGGCTTCAAGGGCGGGGAAGTCACCCCGCTTTTCTTCATCGGAGCCGCGCTGGGCAACGCGTTGTCCGGCCTGCTTCATGCGCCACCCGATCTGCTCGCGGGCCTCGGCTTCGTAGCGATCTTTGCCGGAGCCACAAACACCCCCCTCGCCTGCACCTTATTGGGAGTCGAGCTGTTCGGATCGGACCATGTCATTTACCTCGCGACGGCGTGTTTCATTGCCTACCTTTGCAGCGGACACACCGGAATCTATCTGTCGCAACGCATCGGAGTCGCCAAGGACGGACGCCAACTCCGCTCCGGTCACACGGTGCTGCGTGACCTCCGGTGATCTTCACGCTTGCCACATTTTCCAAACCTTCCAAAATGTTCACACTATGAGCCAACTCCCACTTTCCGGTAAGATCGGCGTCGTCTTCGGCGTCGCCAACAAACGCAGCATCGCCTGGGCTATCGCCAAAGCCTGGTCCAAGGCTGGCGCGAAACTTTTTTTCAATTACCAGGGAGAGCGCCTCAAGGAAAACGTCGAGGAACTAGTCGCAGAGTTTGGCCCCGACACGTTTTTGTTTCCCTGCGACGTCACCAGCGACGAACAGATCGACACCTTCTTCGCCGAGGTTAAAAAACACACGGACCGGATCGATTTGCTCCTGCACGCCGTCGCTTTCGCTCCCAAGGAAGCACTCGAGGGCAACTTCCTCGATACCACGCGCGATGCCTTTTTGATCGCGCATAACATCAGCGCCTACTCTCTCGTCGGCCTGTCCCGCGCCGCCGCTCCGTTTATGACCGACGGCGGCAGCATCGTCGCCATGACCTATTACGGAGCCGAAAAAGTCGTCCCGCACTACAATGTCATGGGCGTCGCCAAGGCCAGCCTGGAAGCGTCGTGCCGATACCTCGCCTCCGATCTCGGCGCGAAAAGAGTGCGCGTGAATTGCATTAGCGCCGGTCCCGTGCAGACATTGGCTGCGCGCGGAATCAGCGGATTCTCCAGCATGATGAAGCACTACGAGGAGCACGCGCCGCTCAAGCGCAGTTGCACACCCGACGAACTCGGCGCGATGGGCGTCTTCCTCGCCAGCGACGGCGCGGCTTCGATCACCGGTCAGGTCATCTACGTCGATGGCGGCTACCAGATCATGGGCATGTAATTTGAAAAGCGATCCCTCGGTTAACCGAGAAACTCCAGGGCGCGGGTTTCATGCCAGTTTTGTGCGGCGCAACGGGAGCTGATAAACCCACAATGACCGCCGCTGGCGGGGGTTTCCAGGTGGAAATATTCGCTGTCCCGCGCGGCGGCGAATGGGAAGCAGGCCGGACTGAGAAAGGGGTCGTTGACAGCGCTGACCAGCAAAGTGCGCACCCGGATATGGCCTAATATGGGAAGGCAACTGGCGCGCCTCCAGTAATCCTCGGCGCTGACGAAGCCGTGCAAGGGTGCAGTGTAGGCGGAATCGAATTCGTGAAAGGTGCGCATCGTTTCCAATCGGGTTACATCCAACTCAGCGGGGAAACGGCTTTTCTTTTCGTAAATCTTCGCGCGCAGGCTGCGGATGAAGCGTCGTGTGTAGATGCGTCCGTCGGGTTGGTCGAGGCGATCCACGCTGGAGGTTAGATCGCAGGGCACAGAGAAGGTGACGGCACCAGTGATGTTAGGAGCGATGCTAGTTTCGGAAAGATATTTCAGGGTGATGTTTCCGCCGAGGCTGAATCCGATCAGACTCAAAGCGTCGTAATCAGGACTAACATGATCAATCACGGTGGTGAGGTCGTGCGTTTCTCCGCTGTGATAGAATCGCAGGAGGCGGTTCGGCTCGCCGCTGCAGCCGCGCATGTTCCAGGCAAGCACGTCCCAGCCCTGATGGTAAAACGCGGTCGCCATTCCCTGTATACTAACATCACTGGAAGAGCTTTCGAGTCCGTGTGTGATAACGACTAACTTTTTGCTAACATCGTGACGCGCCCAGTCGAGATCGAGAAAATCACCGTCGGCCATTTCCAGTCGCTCACGCTCGTGAGTGATGATGGGGACACGTCGGAACAGCACTGGCCAGATGGTTTGTAAATGTCCGTTGCCGATACCGCGTGCCGGACTAAATGTGGAACCAGAAAGGAGCGGCATCTAACTTAAAAAGGCATCGATTTCGGCCTTGGTCGGCATGGAGGGCGCGGTGCCGGGTTTGGTGACGCTTAGGTGTCATGTTACAAGAGGTTGTCCGCAGGGAGAGTATCAGGCAGGGTGGTGGTGGATCAATCAACAACCTCCTCTTATTGCTCACGATCAACATGCACGCTAACGCCAGACTCACCCCTCTCGCCCGTTCCCAAATGG
>JBBRNR010000008.1:0-146035 GCA_038230215.1 Chthoniobacterales bacterium
AAACCTCCGCGCCAGCCGCACCGAGGCGGGCAGCATCGCACTCGATTGCGACCGGCCTGCGCTCGGAAAAACCTTTCGCTGGAGAATGCGCCCCGCAGGTTCCCAAGCGGCTTACACCTTGCTGGGAAGCTCGAGCAATCCCACCCTGGTGGCGGCTGATCCCGCGTCCGGTGCGGAGCTGGAGTTCGTCGTGCAGGCAGTCAACGGCACCCGCCAGAGTGTGATGAGCGAGCCTGCGCTGCTGGCTTCACTAACATCCAAGACTCCAGTTAGTAAAGAAGCCGTGCAAGTCCTGCCAGCGTTGGCCAATGGAAATGGTGCCCGCAATCATTCCAGCAATGGAAATGGCGTGCACAGCCGCTAATGGTTGGATGTTTATCTCAAGAAGCGCGTGCGGCTGGTTAGTTAAATCCTAACATCAAAGCCGCACGCGCTTTCTTTTTGCTTCTAATAGTGCTCCAAAGAATGAAGTCTAAATCGACTCAGAGAGTTATTTAACGTCGCGCAAAGGTCGCAAAAGATGGAAGAAAGAACCAGCCACGGCCACTCCCTAGGCGGACTTTGCATGAGGCATTTCCAACTTTCTGAACACCCCTAAAGCCCTGTTCGGCGTAATCAAGAGGACAACAGCCGATTTCGCTTTGAACAAGATTGTCCGCAGTCTGTCGAATGTGACATGTCGCCAGCCATCAAAACTTGGGAAGACGGGACCATGTCGCCCGATTCATTTGACTTGGCGGCCAGCGTGGCTGGTGCGACGGTTTCCGGGTCTCCCATGTATCGCTCCATCGCCGCCGCCACGACTTTTTCGCCACGTTTCCATGCCGTTCTCGGTGAGGCCGGGCGGACGGCGGAATATTTCGGGGGCGAGTTGCAGTTGATTCATGTGGGCGAGGAAACTCCGGAAAAAAAGTCGCGCATCGCTGACGGGCTGGCCCAATTTAAACTCGCCGCCGATACCCCCATCCATTGGGCTCCGGGCGATCCAGCGACGATGATTTGCAAGCTGGCGGCGGAGTTTGGCTGCGATCTGGTGGTGGCCGGCGCGGTCCAGGGCGCGGCAGACGGAGGGACCGGGTATCGTCCGTTTGCCAATGACATCGCACGCAAGCTGATCGCCGAGGGGCCGTTCGATTTGTTTCTCTTTTTGCAGCCGCAGGAGATGCATCAATCCATCCAGTGCCCTGCCGTTCTGATCGATTTCAGCGAGACTTCCGCCGAGGCGCTTCGCCAGACTGTGCAAGTGGCGAAATTGCGCGGCGCGGAGAAAGTGACTGCGATCCAGGTGCTCACGACTTTCGACGAGCATCGTCTGCGGAGTTCCGGTTTCCAGGGAAATGCGGACGAACGGCTCGATCAATTTGTCCTCGACACGACTCCGCTCGACGTGCCGGTCGAGACATTGTGCATTCGCGGAAACACTGGCTTTGCCGCCTGCGAGCATCTGCAAAGCATCGGGGCGGATCTGCTCGTCGTGCCCACCGGGATGCCGGGGAAGTCGGAGCACGTTCTCAGCCCCAGCCTCGACTGGCTCTACCAGGTCATCCCGTGCAATCTCTGGGTCATTCGCGACAAATTCACCACGGGAAAAACGCAGTCGAGTTAGACTCGATTCTTCCAGGCGGGGTGTTGGGCGATCAAGGCCAGCGCCTCTTTTAGTAACGTTTTACCCGGCTCCATGCGATGCCAGGGCGATGCGCCGGACGGATGCGGCAACGGGATTACGTCGGCTTTTCCGCTTGGCAGATCGACGCGGAAACATTTCCCAATCGTCTCCGACAGCGGCGAGTCCGGGAGAAATTGTCGGATCGCCAGCTTCCCAATCGGGAGGATCAATGTCGGCTTCAAAATCGCAAACTCCCCCTCCATCCAGCGGCGACAGGTGGCGATCTCCCATGGGTCGGGAACGCGGTCTCCGCCCTGCTTTGTTTTTCCCGGAAAACAGCGGCAGACCGCCGCCATGTAAACCGTCTGCCGAAACTCTTCCTCGTCCACACCCGTGCTCTCCAGAAACCAGCGGAACAAGGTTTTCCCCGCTGTCCAGGCGAAGGGTTTGCCCGCGAGCGGCTCCTTCGTTCCGGGTGCCTGACCAACGGAGATGACCTTGGAAAACACCGCGCCGCCGGAGACGCCGGGCCGGATCATTTTCGGACAAAGCGTGCAGGCGCGAATGCTCTCGACGAGCTCTTGGAGGTCGCTCACGAAAGGAGTTGCAGTGAAATGGCGGCGTCGGTGTGGAGGGCCGCACCGATGGCGAGTTCGATGATTTCCTGGGGCGTGAACAGGCGAAAAGGGACGGAGCAAGGGCCGGGCAGAAGCATCGGCGGAGTGTAGCGTTTCCTAGGGCGAGCGCAACGAGGTTCGCCCACCCCGGCGACGGCGGGTCGCGTCGAAAATCTCGTCGCAGCCATCGACCTTGAGCTGGTGCACGATCCTCAGCAACTCGCCGAGGCGCCCTTTTGGAAAACCCTTTTTCGCAAACCACTCGAGATATTCCACGGGCAAATCGTAGAGCGGCACACCCATCGGCGGAAAAAATTTCGGGCCAAATTTCCCGAACGGCATGCGGCCTCCGATGATCTCGGAAAGATCTTCGCGAATCCAGTCGGCGATGTTTTCTTCGAGCGACATTCGAGTTCCATCCTAATGGGTTTTGTAGCAAAGTAACGCGATGTTTCCCCGGATATTTCGCTCTCTCGGCTGGATGTTAGTCGCTCTCGTTGGCCTCTTCGCCGTGGGCCTGCTGGCCCTGCATCGCGGGGAGACGATCAACGCGCTCTGGCTCGTCGTCGCGGGCGTTTGCACGATGCTCATCGCCTACCGTTTTCACAGTAAATGGCTCGCCGTGAGAGTGCTCGAAGTCGATGAACATCGCGCGCCGCCATCGATGCGATTGCGCGATGGGAAGGACTTCGTGCCCACGCATCGCTGGATGGTTTTTGGCCACCACTTCGCGGCGATTGCTGGGCCGGGTCCGCTCGTTGGGCCGATTCTGGCGGCGCAATTTGGCTACCTGCCCGGCACGCTTTGGATCCTCGTCGGGGCGACTTTGGGCGGTGCGGTACATGACATGATCACGCTCTTCGCCTCGGTCCGGCGCGATGGAAAAAGCCTGGGCACGATGATTCGCGAGGAAGTCGGACCCAAGCTCGGAATGGTGAGCAGTGTTAGTATTCTCGCGATCATGGTCGTGCTGCTCGCGGTGTTAGGCTTGGTCGTGGTCAAGGCGCTCGCGGAGAGTCCATGGGGGCTCTTCACCATCGCTGCGACGATCCCGCTCGCCCTGCTGATGGGACTCGCCCAACGCTTCACGAAGCTCTCGGTCGGCACCACCACCGCCTTGGGAGTTGCAGGGTTATTGGCTGCAGTCTGGGCGGGAAGTTTCCTCACGAAATACCCGGCGCTGGAGTCGTTCTTCACCCTGCACGAAACCGGCCTCGCGTGGTCGATCATTCTTTACGGTTTTGCGGCGAGTGCCATTCCGGTCTGGCTGCTACTCACCCCGCGCGACTACCTCAGCACGTTTCTAAAACTTGGCACTGTGCTAGTACTAGCGGTCGTCGTGATCGTCCTTCAACCCGACTTGCATATGCCGAAGCTGACGCAGTTTCTCCACGGCAATGGACCAGTCGTGGCGGGTTCGGTTTTTCCCTTCGTATTCATCACGATTGCCTGCGGCGCGGTCTCGGGTTTTCATGCGCTGATCGCCTCGGGCACGACTCCCAAACTGATCGATTGCGAGAACCTTGTGCGACCGATTGGTTACGGCGCAATGGTTGTGGAAATGGTCGTCGCCCTGATGGCGCTCGCCGCCGCCTGTGCGCTCGATCCAGGTCAATATTTTGCGATCAATATGAAGGGGCCTGCCGCTGAAGTCGTCGCGAAAGTGACTGCGTTTGGGTTCCATGTGACTGAGGCCGACATGGCACAACTCGCAACCAGTCTCGGCGAGAAAACGATGATTGGACGCACTGGCGGCGCCCCGACTTTCGCCGTCGGCATGGCGCACATGTTCGCGAGATTAACATCAAACTCGACTGCACTTTCGCTCTGGTATCACTTCGCCATCATGTTCGAGGCGTTGTTCATTCTCACCACGATCGACGCCGGCACTCGGGTCGGCCGATTCCTGTTGCAGGACTTGCTGGGCAACTTCTGGCGTCCGCTCGGGAACACCCAATCATGGCCAGCTAACATCCTCGCCAGCGTGATGTTAGTTGGAGCTTGGGGCTGGTTTCTCTATCAGGGTGCCATCGATCCGCTGGGTGGAATCAATTCGCTCTGGCCGATCTTCGGAATCGCAAACCAACTACTGGCCGTACTAGCATTTTGCTTTGGCACCACGTTACTGATCAAAATGGGCAAAACGCGTTATCTCTGGGTGACGTTAGTACCGCTCGTTTTCATGGTGGCGGTCACGTTCGCGGCCGGTTGGGAGAAACTTTTTTCGCCAGATCCGAAGATCGGATTTCTTGCGGGAGCAACGCTGAATCTGCAAAAAATCGGCGACGTGAAAGCCGCGACAGTCGCATTCAACTACAGGATTGATGCTGTGGTCACCGCGGGATTTCTACTAGCGACTTTTATAGTGGTCACAGGCTGCGCGTGGACTTGGATTCGACTCTTAACCGGCGGCCTGCATTTGCCCTTGAAAGAGAGCCCATCCGTCCGGCTCAACGCTCTGGCGGATTAACGATGCAACGACTGACGACGTTCAACAGCTCTGTCGGATCGATCGGTTTGGAGAGGAAGACATTGTAACCCGACGCAAGGCCACGCTCGCGATCCTCAGCCCGCGCAAATGCCGTGAGGGCAATCGCGGGGATCGCCCCATTTTTGACAGCGGGCCAATGCCGGAGCCTCTCGATGAGGGCGTAACCATCCATCTCGGGCATTCCGATGTCGCTGATGAGCAAGTCAAAGGTCCGCTTGGCGAGTTCGTCCAGAGCTTCTGCGCCGGAGCCAGCTCCATGCACCGTGGCACCCACGTTTTTCAAAACTTGGGTGAGCAATGCAAGCGAGTCAGGGTCATTCTCGACCAATAAAATACGCGCGCGGATCAGGGCGTCCCATCGACCAGGCGAGGCAGGCACCGGGTCCGCCAGTGGACTGGAAGCCAGCTCAGACATGGACGCACGGCTGGTATCGTCCGCCGCAGCGGGCAGACGCAGGCGAAAGGTGGAACCGCGACCGTCGCCGCCGCTCTCCGCCTGGACGCTGCCCCCGTGGATTTCGACGAGATTTTTGACAATCGCCAGTCCAAGTCCGAGTCCACCGTGTTTGCGCGTGATGGAGGAATCGGCCTGCCGGAAACGATCGAAGACGTGCGGCAAAAACTCCGGCGCGATCCCGAGGC
Source organism: Chthoniobacterales bacterium (assembly GCA_038230215.1). Classification (GTDB taxonomy): domain Bacteria; phylum Verrucomicrobiota; class Verrucomicrobiia; order Chthoniobacterales; family DASVRZ01; genus DASVRZ01. The sequence goes on from JBBRNR010000008.1 coordinate 5,357, forward strand.
CGGAGTCGGTGACGCAAATTTCCACCTGGTCGCCTGCGTTCTCCAACCGAATCTCAACGCGACCATCGACGGGGGTGAATTTGATGGCGTTGGTGAGTAGGTTCCAGATGATTTGTTGGAGGCGCGAGGGGTCGCCGATCACGGGTCGGGCGCTCGCATCGAGATGAGCCTCGAGGGTGATGTTTTTCGGCTGCGCGGAGAGCCGCACTGAGTCGAGCGCGGCTTGAATCATGTCGCGCAGATGCACGCGCCGGACGGCGAGGCCGACCTTCCCGGTAATGATTTTGTTCATGTCGAGGAGGTCGTCCACGAGCTGACTTTGCACCCGGGTATTGCGCTCGATGACGGCGAGCCCCTGCTGGCGCTGGTCCTCGTCGCTCTCGTTTTTTAAGAGATGCGTCCAGCCGAGAATGGCGTTGAGCGGCGTGCGCAACTCATGGGAAAGCGTGGCGAGAAACTCGTCTTTCATTAGTCCGGCACGTTCGGCCTCGGAGCGGGCGTGGCGTTCGCCAGCGAGGAGGCGCTCCCGCTCCTGCTCGATGTGTTTGCGCTCCGTAATGTCCTGTACGGTGCCGAGCATGATGATGACTTTTCCATTGGAATCGTACTCGGCGCGACCCCGTGCGAAAACCCAGACCTCACGTCCGTTATCATGAAGAACGCGATATTCCACGTCGTAGTTTCCGTGTTTCACGAGCGAGGTTTGCACGGCGAGAACGGTGCTTTCGCGGTCGTCGGGATGCAGTCGGGTGAGAATGTTGGCCCATTTCTCGTTCTTGCCAGGCGGCAGGCCAAAGATTTCGCAGCCACGATCTGAAAACACCGTGACGTCAGTCGCTGGATCATAGCTCCAGTCGCCGAGACGCGAGTGCTCCAGGGCGAGTTTGAGTTGGGTCGCGGAGGCCTGGAGTGCAGTCGCGGTGCGTTTGCGTTCCTCAATCTCGCGCTTCAACTGGCTGTTAAGTAGCGTCGTTCCCGGAAGTGCCAACGCCTGGGGCAAAGAGCGCAAAATCAGGATGACAGTCGTCCACGAAGCGACTGCGGTAATGAATTTCACCAATGCCGAGACGCGATACCACGGGTGCCAGAAAATCGTGGCGTCGATCAGATGCGTCAGCCCGCAAGAGAGGATGAAAGCGGCGAAGAACCAATAGAGCTTCGGGAAAACGATTTTCTGCCGTCGAACAAATATGAAGAAAATGATCGCCAGCGGAATCGCCACATAAGCCGCGAAAATAGCTAGGTCGGAAAGGATGTAAAGCCAGCCGAGAAAGTCGGACCAGTTTCCACAATGCCAGCGCGCAGGAAAGTCGTCGGTATCAAATAATTTACGAAAAAATTCTTCCATGGGAAATCGGCTCGGTGGAACAAACCGGCTCCAATCGAATGACACCTAACTCTGCGTTTTAGGGTCGTCAAATGGCATTGTTTGTTTCGGGGTTAACCCGAGTCGCGCAGATCATCGTCATCCTCCTCGACGGCTACGCGCCGATCGTGGTCGGCCTCTTCAAGACCTTCCTGAATGAGGATCTCACCCACGCTAGCCTCATTCTCCAATGGTGTGCGGGGAACGGCCTGTCCGTCGGATGTCACAGGTTCATCCCAAGTCACGAGTTCCGCCAGTTCGGGAACGACAAGCTCTGGTTCCGTGTCGGGTTGCCAACTGCCGCCGAGTTCGTCAGCAGCTGTCTGCAGGTCGCCCTTGTTCCACATGTCGCGTCCGTCGATGCGCGCGAGTTCGAGAGCGCGGGTTTCAATCGATTCACGACTGATTTCACCGACCTCCCTGCCGTGCACTTCGAACCGATCCTGATGAGGTTGTTTGTTTTCCATAAGTCTCTAGGTGGGCCGCTCTTCCACTGGCAACGGCTGCTGCTAATAATACGTCCTGCAACCTGCAGCTGGTTGTGCAGATTGGAATGTTAGTCGAATGTCAAAAAAAGAGCGACGACCCGTGAGGATCGCCGCTCTGGATGTTAGATAAAACGTTTCGCCGACTAGCCGACTAGCTATTTACTCCAAGGCGATTTTCCTTATCGACGTTGTGCATGTGAGTCGTGGAAATGTCGTCAGCACCGTCCTTTTTAAACAATTCCTTCGCACGCTCCATTTCCTTGTCATCGTGCGCATGGACCGAGATGAGATAGTGGCCGCTCTTCAGTTTCTCCTCGTAAAGACGAGCCTCAAACTCCGGTATACCCGCTCCGATGAGTCCGCCGACAATGCCGCCGGTGGCTGCGCCGATGCCGAGTCCGCTGAGAGCACCCATGATCGGACCAGCGGCGATAAATGGTCCGACTCCTGGAATGGCGAGCGCCCCGATACCAGCGAGCAACCCGAGGACGCCGCCGACTACTCCGCCTGTGCTAGCTCCAGTAGCAATGCCCTCAGGGGCTTTGGTTTCCTTGACGTGACCGAAGTCGTGGCGACCCTCGGTGTCGGGTGCGAGGATGGAGATGTCGCTCGTGGGAAATCCGCTTTCCTGGAGATCGAGGACGATGAGGTTAGCTTGGTCGAAGTTCTTGGCGATGCCGAATACTGCTTTGTTCATAATATTAGGTTTCTAGTTAGTGTTGAGTTGGGGTTGAATGGAGTTAGTTCTTTTTGACTTCAAGTTCATTCTTGAGTTGCTTGATGCCTTGAATGCCCTTGGCTGTGGCGACGATTTGATTTTTCTCGTCCTCGGTATTGACCGTGCCGCGCAGGGTGACCGCGCCTTGGATAGTAATGATCTTGATGTTCTTCGCGTTGGTGGAAAGGGAGTCGTCCTTCATCAATGAGCGACGAATGGCGGCGGTGAGTTGAATGTCTTCGGGTGCATTCGACTGATCTTCGGGCGTGAGAGTCTCGCCCGACTTGTCGCGGGTATTAAGCGCGGTGTTGTCGCAATCCTTTTTGGGGACGTCTTTGGTTGTGTCATCTTCGGCGCAAATAACGCCGACCAGCGACAGTGCTGTTAGAGTGATTAAGAGAGTTTTCATAGGTGATTGGGTTCTGCCTAGTTAACGAGATCGCCACACGATTTGGTCGTATGACGGTGAATTTTTTCATGTTAGAGGCCGTCGCGCATTTCTTCTGCAAATCAGTTGATTTCTTGCTGGCTATAAAAGGGTAAGGAGTCATAATTCACTTAGTTTTGGAACTAAGTTCCTCATTTGTGCCCCCAACTTTTATGCAAGCGATTTCGAAAATCCGCAGCCCTCGTTGTTAGATCAGGATGAAAGTTCTTCCCCAAGTTCTCCGAGCGCTGCTAGTCGCTGAATCCGACGAGGATGCGATGCTCTTGATCGAGGCACTGCACCGGGGTGGGTATGAGCCAGAATGGGAGCGCGTCGAGACCGAGACCGCCCTGCGAGACGCGCTGCTCTCCAAGGAATGGGATGTGGTTTTTTGCGATTACGCCATGCCGGAGCTGGACGCGCGGCGCACGTTGCGCATCCTCCGCGAATCGGGCGACACGTTGACGGCGATCGTCGTTTCTGGCCAGGCGGGGGAGGAGGTCGCGGTCGAAGCGATGCAACTGGGCGCGAATGATTTCGTTCTCAAAAACAACATCGGTCGCGTCGTCCCGGCCATTGAACGCGAGCTCGCTGCGGCGGAATTGCGCCGGGAACGCCACGCCGCCACCCTCGCGCTGCGCCAAAGTGAGGAGCGACATCGGGTGCTCTTCGACCGGAGTCCGCTGCCGATGTGGGTCTATGATCCGAAGACGCTGCGTTACCTGGCTGTGAACGAGATGGCCGTCCGTGAATACGGCTATACCCGCGAGGAATACCTCGGGATGAGCCTGCGGGAATTGCACCTGCCCGAGGACGTGGCCGCGCTGCTGGAGTCGTTTTCCGCGATGAAGAACGATGCGGACTCTCTGCCCAGAATCACGCGCCGCCATCGGAAAAAAGACGGCACAATCATCACTGTGGAAATCGCCGACCAGGCGATTACCTTCAACGGCCTCACCGCCCGCGTGGTGCAGGCGGCGGACATCACCGAGGCGCGCCGCGCCGCCGATCAGATACGGGAGCAGGCCGCCCTGCTCGACCACGCGCAGGACGCCATCCTCGTGCAAAATCTGGAGGGTGAGATCACGTATTGGAATAAAAGCGCCGAGCGCGTCTTCGGCTGGACGGCGGCGGAGGCACTGGGCCGGAAAACCCAGGAATTCCTTTACGAAGATCCCGCGGTTTACCCTGAGTCCTTCGATGCCACTCTGAAATATGGCGACTGGATCGGGGAAGTAACCAAGCTTACGAAGACCGGCGGCCATGTGCTCATCGCAGGTCGCTGGACCCTGGTGCGCGACGACTCGGGTCAGCCCAAGGCCGTGTTGGCGATCAACACAGACATCACGGAGAAAAAACAGATGGAGGCCCAGTTCTTTCGCGCTCAGCGCATGGGAAGCATCGGCACGCTGGCTGGCGGCATCGCGCACGATCTCAATAACGTCCTCGGCCCCATCATCATGGGCGTCGATCTCCTGAAAGTGCGCGCAACAGAGCCGCAGGACCTCAACATCCTTAACCTCATGGAAATGAGCGGCCAGCGCGGTGTGGACCTCGTGAAGCAGGTGCTTTTTTTCGCCCGTGGCATTGAGGGTCGGCGCGGCTTGGTGAGCGCGATCCAACTCGTCCGCGATCTCGAGACCATCGCCCGCGAGACGTTCCCAAAATCCATCACCATCGAAGTTGAGGCTCCCACTGACATTTGGAATATGCCCGGCGACAAAACGCAGTTTCACCAAGTGCTGCTGAACCTCTGCGTCAACGCCCGCGACGCGATGCCGACGGGCGGTCGTCTGCGAATCAGTGCGCACAACCGCCAGATTGATGAACAATTTGCCGCCACGCAGCTCACAGCGCACCCCGGGCCCTACGTTGTGCTTGAAGTCAGCGACACCGGCACCGGCATGGCGCCCGAGGTCGTCGCCAGAATGTTCGAGCCCTTTTTTACCACCAAAGAACTCGGGCAGGGTACGGGGTTTGGCCTTTCCACGACGGACTCGATCGTGAGAAATCACGGAGGCTTCATCACCGTGCAAAGCGAGCCGGGCCAGGGCACGACCTTTCAGGTCTGTCTGCCCGCCGTGACCGGCTCTGTCGAGGTGGAGGCCCCGTCCATTCCATTGGATCTCCCGCGCGGCCACGGCGAGTTAATCCTCATCATCGACGACGAGGCGTCCATTCGCTCCATCACCGGAGAAACACTGGCCGCGTTCGGTTACCGCACGATGAGCGCGGGCGACGGGGCGGAAGGCATCGCCACCTATGCACAGCACGCGGGGGAGATCGCGGTCGTGCTTACCGACATGATGATGCCCGTGATGGGCGGCGCGGCGACGGTTCGCGTACTGCTCCGACTCGATCCGGAGGTGCGAATCATCGTCGCCAGCGGGTCGAGTTCGAAGAACATCGAAGCCGAGGTCGCCGAGATGGGAGTAAAGTTTTTCATGCCCAAACCCTACAATGCCGAGACCCTGCTCTGGACCTTGCACACGCTGCTGCACCCGGAGGATTGAGAGTCGAAGCGAGCCGGGCTCCCACTTTCACCACTAGCTGCCTGACAGCCGATGTTGGAGAGATCGGTCGAAGAGATTCGGGGAATTTTCCATTTCCATCGAACAAAATGACCTCATAAGACTCTAACTCCTCGCTATGTTTTACGGACTCTTTCTCTTTGCCGGAACCATGCTGCTGTCGCTCTGGGCAATGTGGCGGGTGAAAAGCGTATACAATCATTACAGCCAGATGCGCTGCGCCTCGGGTGTGACCGGTGCACAAGTCGCCCAAGGCATTCTCACGAAATGTGGGATCAGCGATGTGCAAATCGTGCCGCTGAACGAAAAAATGGGCGACCATTACGATCCAACTCAGAAGCGGCTCGTGCTCTCGGAGGCAAACTATTACGGCCAGTCGCCCGCGGCCCTCGGTGTGGCGGCGCACGAATGCGGGCATGCCATTCAGCATCAGCAAGCCTACGCGCCCTTGCATCTGCGGATGGCGGCGGTGACAGCGACTAATTTTGCGAGTCAGATCGTGATGATTCTGCCGTTAATCGGCTTAATGACCGGGATGTTTCGCGGCCAGACGATGATCCTGATCATGGCCATCGCCTGGGGCGTGATCATGCTTTTCAACCTCATCACGCTACCAGTCGAGTTTGATGCATCGCGCCGCGCGAAAGTCATTCTCGGCGATATGGGTTACATCGGCACGGCGGACGAAATGTTAGGCGTGAAACGCGTCCTAAATGCCGCGGGCTGGACTTACGTCGCGGCGTTCATCACGTCGCTCGCCTATTTCCTCTGGTATCTGCTGCCGTTACTCACTGGGGGCCGTAGAAACAATAACTAGCCAACTCCGCTCAGCGGTTTGGCTAGACTTCCACGGCGTCGCCAAACTCGATGCCCATGTTTTTGGCGAGACGGGTGAGCGTGGTGGAGATCGGGCGCTTCCTGGAAATTACCTTTTCGAGATCAACGAGTGTCACTTTTCCATCGCGCAACGACGTCATCGTGCCGGTTTCGCTTTGGAGCAAACCCATCACCGCCAACTCGCCCATTCTCGTGGCCAGCATCCGGTCGTAATGGCTAGGACTCCCGCCGCGCTGAACGTGGCCCAGCACCGTGCGTCGGACTTCCTGTTTTAGCATGTTTTCCCCGCCCACTTCCTTCATTTTATTGATAAATTTCTCGGCAGAGCAGACACCCTCGGCGAGAATGATGAGGCTGCTTTTTTGCCGGTTGGCATAACGCTTAGCCAGCATCTCGAGAATGCGCGGCATATTATAACGATACTCGGGAATGACCGCGACCTCGGCCCCGCACGCGATGGCAGTGGTGAGTGCGAGATAACCGCTCCCCCGGCCCATTACTTCCACTAGAAAGCAGCGGCTGTGCGAACGCGCGGTGTCTTTGATTTTGTCGATCATCTCGACAATCGTGTTACAGGCGGTGTCCACGCCCACGCCCATTTGAGTTCCATTGATATCGTTGTCGATCGTGCCGGGAATGCCGACGACGGGGAAACCGAGCTGCGTGAGTTTAAACGCGCCGGTCAATGATCCGTCTCCGCCGATGACGACGAGTCCCTCGACGTTTTGCGCTCGCAATTTCCTCACCGCCTCGGCCTGTCCCTCGAGGGTCATCATGCGCATGCAGCGGCTCGTTTGCAGCACGGTGCCGCCCCGCTCAAGCAAACCGCTTAAAATTTCGCTGGTAAGATCCACGATTTCCTCGTCGAAAATGCCGTCATAGCCATTCTGATAACCCAACGCGCGATAGCCCTGGCGGATGGCGATGCGAGCGACAGCGCGCACGGCGGGGTTCATGCCAGGCGAGTCGCCCCCAGAGGTTAAAACGGCGATGGAGCGAGCGTGTTTGGATGTGTGCATGGTCGGAATAAAATTCGTGAAACTAAAGAGATTTTGTTTGAACAGCGGCTTGGTGAGGCGGTCAAAGAATACAGGTTAAGGCGATTCGGGTCGCAGCACGTTTTATTTAGTGTTTCCTTGGTTTCATCGTGCGCGGCCCGAATCAATTTTCGAGCGGGATGTTGGAGAAAGTTTTAACAGTGTCAAGGCTGGTGATACTCGCCGCCTGCGATCTTGTTTTCCAAGGGAGCTGATTTAAATCACGCTGTTATTCCTGATCTCGCCTTCTGGCTATTTTTGGGCATAATGGATTGCGTTCCCCTCGCTAATAAATGTGGCACGCGCAGTGCTAATCCTAGAGTACCAAGATGAAAGTCTCTTGGATCGAAAATCAAAAAGATAGTGAACTCATTCGTGCCTGGGTCGAGCTGGTCGATCCGGTCTGCCTGAACGAAGGCGAGACTTGGCAATACATGGCCTCCGAACAACATGGCCTCTGGCAGCATGTCTTCCGGCATCGTTGCCATCCAGCCACGGGCGAAGTCATGTTTGTACGAGTGCCCGCAGCGACGAAATGGTCGCCCGGCTGGTGCCAGGAAGTCGATTGAGTTTTCAGTTAACTAACCACCTATTCTGCCCGTTTCGTGCAGGATCAGAAGCGACGTCGCCGTGTCCAGGGCGCGTTGCAAACTCCGGTCGAGCGATGACTCCGGATCAGACGGCTTCCTTCCGTTTTTTTCCGCTTTGCGAGCTTGATAATTATCCAACTCCGGATTTCTCCCGGCCACGAGCGACGCCTCGTTCATGTGCGGACGCTCCACCTCAAAAATGAACGACGACACACCCTCTTTTTCACTACGGGTGAGAATGTCGCGCTCCCCGTCAAGATCTGCGCTGACCACAAGATCAGGCGCAACACCATTTTGCAAAAAATCCGCCGGCAGTCCTGGTAGCACGATTCGTCCGACGGCGATCTCCAGATTCATTCGGTCATTCACGAGCAACGAGGCAAAATCGAGTGCCTCGCCCTTGGTTTTTTTCCCCACGATCAAAGCGTGTACCTGCTGCCGCAACGCCGCGGCCACGACCTCCGCTGGTCCGCTGGTGTCCTCATTCACGAGGATAACGAGGATGCCGTTAAAGAGTGCCTCGCTCTGTCCGGTGAAGTTTTTCCCGGCGTTGGTGCCGCTGCCGACGAGGGTGAAAAGACTTTTTCCACCGCCTGTGAAAAGCGCGATCACATGGGCCGCCTGCTCGTAGCCCGCGCTGTCCCGAGTCGCCCGCAGATCGAGGATCGTTGCCGGGGTCTTGGGCGCTTTTCGCAGCGATTCCGCGAGTTGGGAAATATTATCGTCGGATAAATCGCCGAGCCGCGCATACAGAATCGAGCGTGGCAGGATTTCCTCCTTGAAGTTGACTCCCATCGTAATCTCGTTTGACGTCGCTCGTGTTGTGAGACGTGCATTTTTACCGAGTTTTTGCAGGACGCCTTGGAGCCGTGCGCGCTCGAGTTCCGCCGGATCGATCCCGCCGGATTTGGAGATTAGGGCGTTGAGTTTTTCCCAAGTGGACTTCACCTCAGCAGGAGTGAATTGGTCAATCATCGGCCGGATATCCTCCGCAGCCACCAAGCCGGCGAGGCCAAAAAAGAGAATCGGAAAAAAGGGTTTCATCACGTTGCAACTCGGTTACGGAAGCAGCTTAAATCGACTTTAACCCGATGTCTTGGCGGTAAAATTGTCCGTCGAAATGGATCTTCGCCACCGCCTGATACGCTTTTTCGCGGGCCGATTTTACGTCCGCAGCCAAGGCCGTAACGCCGAGGACGCGTCCGCCAGAGGTGACCACCGTTTCGTCCAAACGCTGGGTTCCCGCATGAAAAACGAGTGCGCCGCTGGATTCCGCATCGGTGATGCCATTGATCGGCATTCCTTTTGCATAGTTTCCCGGGTAACCACCCGAGGCCATTACCACACAGACCGCCGCGCGTGCGTCCCAGTCGAGTTCCATTTCATTCAGGCGGCCGTCAATCGTGGCTTCGAGCAGATCGACCAGATCTGTTTTCAATCGCGGCAGCAAGACCTGCGTCTCGGGATCCCCAAACCGGCAATTAAACTCCAGCACCCTCGGGCCATCCGCCGTGATCATCAGCCCTGGAAAAAGCATTCCCTGGAAATCAATTCCGTCGGCCTGAATGCCTGTGATGAAGCGGTCCATGACCTCGTGCCGGACACGTTCCTGCATCGCCGCGTCCAGGATCGGCACCGGACTGCACGTTCCCATGCCGCCAGTATTCGGGCCCGAATCGCCGTCGAAGGCGCGTTTGTGATCCTGTGCTCCAGGAAAAAGCAGATATGACTTTCCATCGACCAGCGCGTGAATCGAGCATTCTTCCCCGGTCAGAAATTCCTCGATCACGACCGACGCACCGGAATCGCCAAACTCGCGCAACTCCATCATGCGATGAATTGCGTCCTCCCTTTCCTCCGCTGTCTGGGCAATGATCACGCCCTTGCCCAAGGCGAGTCCATCGGCCTTGATCACGACCGGCAACCCGAGCCTACTGGCAAATTCCCGCGCCGCCGATGCTTGGGTAAACTGACCCGAACGCGCCGTCGGTATGCCGTGGCGCTCCATGAATTCCTTCGCGAAAATTTTCGAGGATTCCAAACGCGCCGCCGCTTTTCTGGGGCCGAATATTCGCAACCCCGACTCTAGAAAAAGATCCACAATCCCCCCGGCCAGCGCGTCGTCAGGACCCACTACCGTTAAATCCACCTTCTGTGATCGGGCAAAATCCCGTAGTTTTATCAAATCTGAAATGCTTAATTGAGAATTATTGGCTGTCCCGCCATTTCCCGGCACACAAATAACCTCGGTGACGCGCAGCGATTGTTTTATTTTCCATGCTAGGGCGTGCTCACGTCCGCCGCCTCCTACGATTAGTATTTTCACTGGGCAAAACCGTATTTGCGCCCTGAAAAAAGCCAAGCCCGAACCGAGTTTCGGGGCAAAGAAAACGTCTCCGACCTCATTGCTCACCACATTGGGCACCGCCTGTGCTAAAGAAGGTGTGACTATGGATCTTTATGAAGCGAAATCCAACCGAGGCTTGGAGAGACGTGTGGATGAGGGGGATTTGCGCAATTTATATCGGGCAGGGTATCTGCACCTTGATTCACCGGTCCGCCGCTCAGGCTCACCCAACTGGTTTCGGATTGAGGAGATGTTTCCCGATTTTGAGCGGATTCCTTCTGGCAAAAAATACAGCGCCAACTTCAAGTCGCAGGCTCCACGGTCAAACATGCGCAAGGCCTTCGGGGTCATCCTTCTCATCCTGCTCGCCGCTCTGCTCCTGGCCCGGTTTTCCCAGAAAATCTCCGCTCGGACCTACGCCCCGGTCGGCACGCTTCAAAATTCCTCGCGCTCAGGAAAATGATTCAGCGCCATCAGATGGGAGTGCCATCGGAATGACTGCTGGATCGCCGCAGTAATGTAACGTTTGGCCACCGCGATTGCTTGCGGAAGCTCCTGGCCCAGAGCGAGTTGCGCAGTGATGGCTGCCGAATAAGTGCAGCCCGTGCCGTGCGTCGTCACGCCTTCTACAAACGGTGCCTCGTATTGCCAAACCTCGCCGCCCCGAATAAGCAAATCCACCGCAGAGCCGCGGGGCAGATGGCCGCCTTTCATTAAAACGGCGGTGCCAAACTCGGCACTGAGCGCTTTTCCGGCGACTTCCATTTGACTCACACTGGTGATTTTTCCCTGGGCCCAGAGGACGGCGGCTTCGTCCAGATTCGGGGTAATCAAGGTGGCACGCGGGAGCAGTTGGGTGCGATACGCCTCGATCGCCGCCGACTGCAATAGCGAGTCGCCCGAGGTCGCGATCATCACCGGATCGACCACCAGTGGAATGGAACTCGACTGCAGCGCCCCCACGACGGCCTCAATGATTTCCGTCGAAAAGAGCATGCCGGTTTTCAGCGCGGCGACGGGGAAATGTTCCAGGCAGAGGGCGATTTGTTCCGCGACGATCCGAGTTTCAATCGACTGGATCGCCGTCACCCGCCCCGGCACCTCGGCGACGACGCAAGTCACAGCGGTCAGCCCGTAAACGCCGAAATGGGAGAACGTCTTCAGATCCGCCTGAATGCCTGCTCCAGCGGAATTGTCCGAGCCGGCAATGGTCAGCGCCACCGGCATCATGGGAAACTCCTTTTCTCGGTGACGACGAAATCCATTCGCCGGTCGTGGAGTTCCATCGGTATCTGCGGGACGATTTGAAAATCGAAGCACACGCCGACCGTCACCACCGTCGGATGCGCCGCGAGCCAGCGGTCGTAGAAACCCCTGCCCCGTCCGAGGCGACTTCCATTGGCATCGAAAGCGAGGCCCGGAACCAGCACCAGATCGGGCACGCGCGGTTCGTTGCCGATGGGCTCATGCAGATTCCAGGCGCCGGGTTGCAGATCCGAATGCGACTCGACCATGAGGAAATGCAGGTCGTTGGTCACGCTGGCCTCGACTTTCGGGTAGAGAAACGTTTTCCCATCACGATGGAGGTCGAGCCAGAGAATTGTGGTTTCCATTTCGTCGGTGCGCCCAGCAAAGAGCCCGATGACCGATGCTTCCCGCCACGCGTCCAGCGCACTCAGCCGGGCTGCCATTTCATGCGAGGCGGCGAGGCGCTGATCGGAGTGCAACTCGCCCAGCGTTCGACGCATCGTCTGGCGGAGAAACGATTTCGTCATGTGCCGGTAAACTAATTGCACGGACCGCGTTTGCGAATATCCTTTTCGCCTTGTCCTCTGTCTGGCCCGCATGAATTCGTCTCCCGATTCCTCCCCCCGGCGAAAAGTGGGGCTGCGTCCGGGCAAGGGATGGAACAAGCGCAATTTTTTGATGGAGGTTTTCCTCCCGACGCTTCTGGCAAAACGCGAGGGCGTGCAGGAGCCGGTGTCGTTCCCGGAGTTGAAGGAGAATGAAATCGGCATCACTTGGATCGGGCACGCGTCGTTCCTCATCCAGGCGGCCGGATTGAACATCCTGATCGACCCCAACTGGGCGAGCTGGCTGAAAGTGGTCAAGCGGATCAAACATCCAGGTGTCCATTTACAAGATCTGCCCGATATCGATCTCGTCCTCGTCACACACGCGCATTTCGATCATTTGGATCGGAAAAGTCTCCGCGCTGTGGCGGCAGACCAGCCGATTGTGGTGCCGTTCGAGGTCGGAAATCTAGTCCACGACCTTGGCTTCAACAAAGTCCACGAGTTGCATTACTGGGAGAAAATGACGCATGGGCCGCTGGAAATCTCGCTCACGCCCTGCCACCACTGGGGCGCAAGGATGTTGCACGATTCGCACAGGGGCTTTGGTGGATTCCACATCAAAATCGGTGACCGGAGCATCTTTCACTGTGGCGACACGGCCTATTTCGATGGGTTTGCGGAGATCGGCGAGCGGTGCCCCATCGAAATCGCGCTACTCCCGATTGGCGCCTACGATCCGCCGAGCGGGCGCGAGGTGCACATGAACCCCGAGGAGGCGGTGCAGGCATTTCAAGAGCTGGGCGCGAGGACGTTGATCCCGATGCATTACGGGAGTTTTCGGCTGAGTTACGAGCCAGTGAACGAGCCGCCGGAGCGGTTGCTGCAAGAGGCGAGTCGCATGGGTATCGCAGAAAAAGTCTGCATCATGCGTGAGGGATGTCCGATGGTGTTTTGATTCGGGCAGCGGGGAGCAGGAAAGGTTTTAATCCGTAGCTGGGAGGGCCGTGCCTGCAGGCGCGCTTGGAGCCACAAGTCCGGCTGGCAACGAGGAAGAGCCGTCTGTCTTTTCCACGATCCGGATGAACAAACTGGTTTTCCCATTGACTAACGCCATCGGCACCCGGCTTTCGACGAGTTCGTAGCCGGGCACGTCGGGTTGAGTTAGGGTTGTTTCAGGGGTAAACGTGGTCCAGCCCGTCAGGTCGGAGGAGTATTGGTAAATGTAAGTGACTCCATACTGGGCAGCGTTGGTCAGCTGAAAGTGATCAAAGCGAAATTCTCCCTGTGGATTCAGACTCAGCATGAGCAGATGTCGCGCGGTGTCATTCACTCCAGGCTGGCCGCCATCGAGCCATTCGGCGAGATTGCTGCTGCCATCGGCATCGGGATCGGCGCCAGGCGCGTTGTCAGGGCTGTTGAGACCGGAGTTTAAGGCGTATTGCGAGGACAGGGCATTGGCGAGCGGATAGGGCTGGATCGCCAGGTTATCCAGCTTCACATAACTGACAGCGGGGGCCGTCACCCGGGTGCTTAACCCAATGTAGTTGGCGTTATTGTTCTGCCAGGTAAAGGTTCGGGAAGGATCCGTGTTTCCCGAGTTGAGATTCACGACCTTGCCATCGAGGAAAACAGTCACCTTGACATCGCTCCCCGCGGCAAAGCCCGCAGTCGTGAAACTCGCAAGCAACGTGCCGCTATTCTTGTCAGTCGGGACACTCACCTGGAGGACACCGTGGCTCCACATTTTCACGTTGCCGAAGTAGTCGAGCTCCACAAAGCAATCAGCCACGCCCAGGTTGACTCCATTTCCCCGGAAGGAACCGGGGCTGGCAATGTCGGCGCCAGCAGCCGCTTCCGCCTGAGTCAGGCCCACGGCAAATCCGGCGTAACAGTTGGAGTCCGGTGTAAAGGCGTTGATGTCGTCGATGCGCATTTGCACCGAGAACCCGCCCGCGCTGGTGATGGCTGGGTCGATGAAGTTATGCTTCAACCCATTCTCACTCGTTTCGCCGCCGACGCTCATCTGGAGACCGTTGCCGGTGACTGTAATCGAACCTGCGCCAGCAGCTTGATACCCCTGATAATAAGTCTGATTGACGCCCATCGAGGGAAGCAGGGTGCCCGACATCCCGGTGGCGCTGGCATCGGTGCTGGTATTGTTGGGGCGGTTAAAGTTGTCCACAAACAAGTCCGAGCTAATCGGAGCGGGACTGATCTGTGGCGGCACGAAGGAGGTGAGCGAATAACTCAGGGGCAGGCCGACATTCGCCTCCCACGCGTTCCAGGCGTCGATCATGCTGGCCAAGACGACCGGTTGGCTCGCGACCTGATTGTTCAGTTCGCTCGGATCGGACACCATATTGTAAAGCTCCAGTTGGTTGGATGGCGAGCTGCCGTCCGTGAAAGTGAAGTTCTTGGTAACGAGCTTCCAGTTTCCCCTGTAATAGGCGCGGTTTTTCTCGTGCTCACAACCCAGATCACGGATGGGCAGCTTGGCTCCTGCAAAAGTCGGCTTGAGACTAATCCCTTGCAGCGGTATGACGGGGTGCCCATTGAACGTTGTTGGCCGGGCCGCGCCAGTGATGTCAGCAACGGTGGCCATGATGTCGATGATGTGGCCACGCTCATCCGTCCAAGTTCCTTTGACCGAGTCTGCCATGCCAGCGGGCCAGCTCACCACCATGGGCGAACGGATACCGCCGTTGTGGTCAAAATGCTTGTAGAGGCGGAAAGGCACATTGCTGACATTGGCCCAAGCTCCGCCTTGAGTGACGCGAGCGTATTTGGAGGAGGAAATTCCGAGCGCATCAAAAGCTGACTTGGGCTGGCCCAGGGCTGACAGATCTGTAGTGACCCATGGAGTGAAGTCGGATGCATCGCTGTTACCAAATTCGCCGCCCTCGTAATTCGCGCCGTTGTCGCTGAGGATAAAGATAAGGGTGTTGTCGAACTGGCCCAGTTCCTTCAGTCGCGTGACCACCTTGCCGATGTTCTGGTCGTCCAACTCGATCATCGAGGCATACACCGCCTCCCTTCGCGCAAGATCATCGCGCTGGGCCTGGCTCAACGTGCTCCAGTCATCGATGTATTTTTCCACACCGCTGCCGCTCGGAGTCTCCGATCCGCTCTTGGGCGAAAGCGCGGTACCTGGCTTGAGCGCGCCCATGGCTAACTGGCGCTCATAAGTCTGCTCTCGGATCACGTCCCATCCGTCTTCGTAATGAATAATATCCGCGTCGCCAGGATTTGGGTCAGCAACATCGGTGTATTTGTTAGCCAACCCCCCTGGCCCATTTACCGGCCAGTGCGGGGCGTTGAACGGCATGTAAATAAAGAACGGACGGGCACCGTTGTGGGTCACGAAAGTATTGTTTACGAAATCCACGCAGTAATCGCCGATGGCATCCGAGTAATGAAATTGGCGGGACGGGCCGTAGATGCGCTCAGGAATTTCGGTCGAAACGAGGTTAAAGTCGCTTTCCACCCAGTATCCAAAAGTCCCGGTGGTGTTCGCGCCAGAAGCCTTCGTTCCCAATCCAAAATTATGTTCAAACCCGCGCGCGGAAGACAATTTGTCCGCAGTGGTGCCGATATGCCACTTACCCGCATGGTAGGTGCGATAACCCGCGCTGCCAAACTGGCCGGTTGAACCCAGCAGTTCGGGAATAGTGATGTTATTGTTGGAGCGAAGATCGGGGAGCCCTAGAGTCGGCGAACTGCCGACCTGCTGGGGATAGTTGCCTGTGAGTAACGCGCAGCGAGATGGCGAACAGCGAGCACAATTGTAAAACTCGCGAAAGCGCAATCCGCCGGCGGCGAGCGCATCGATGTTCGAGGTTTTGATCGGGCTGCCGTAGCAACCGAAATCTCCCCAGCCTGTGTCGTCATACAAGACCACGAGAACATTGGGCCGGGTGAGCGAGCCGACCGCCTGCTGATACACCGTCGTGGTAGCCGAGGTCACGGGTTGAGCGGCAGCATTGGAAATACTCAGGGTAAACACCGTGCTGCCGGACGTGCCGCTGACCACGGCTTGCACGCTGCTGGCACCGTTACTGGCCGGGCCAGTCTGACCGCCGGAGGGGTAGGTCACGGACCGGTTCGTGGTGATGGCGTAAGTGCAGTTCGCGGGCAGATTGGCCACTGTCCAGCCCAAGGTCACCGTCTTCGAGCCCGTAGCCGCGGAGACCGTGTCGGGCGACACCGTTAGCACCGGGGACGGGGGCAGATCCGTGCTGGAAATGACCAAGTCGATCGTAGAGGTGGCAACATTCTTCACCACGTCCGCAATGATGGAGCCTGTGCTCTTCACGGCAAAAGTCCCCGTGCCCGCAAGGGTGGTGTATTTAATCAACGGAAAGCGACCCGCGACGAATTTCGTGCCGGTGATATCGACTGTGTTCGTTCCTTTCAAAGTCAGAGTGCCGGTCGTAATGGTTTCCCACAGGGAGTTGCCATCGGGAAACATCAGGCCCACCGGCAGCGTGAAATTGCATTTCGCGCCGTTTACGGAGCCCAGAGCGAGACTGGAAATATTCAGCAAAGGCGCTGTCTCTGCTCGTGTGACGCTGAGGGTTGCCCCGTCGCTGACGGTAAAACTGCCACCGCCAGTCTGGGCAGAGGAGACCGTCAGCCGGCCCGCCGACACAGTGGTGGCTCCGCTGTACGTGTTCACGTTGGAAAGCGTTACGGCCCCGGTGCCTGTCTTGGTCAGGGCGAAAGCTCCCGTGATCGGGCGGTCGATGACTAAACTCCCCGTGCCATTGTGATCAATCACCAAGGGGCTTCCCAAAATGAGGCTGCCGATGACGGTCGAACCCAGGGTGATATTGCCCGCGGCACCCGCGTTTACCGAGATGGAGGCATTGCCCGAGGCCGCGCTCAAGGTGAGAGTTTTGACGTTGCCCGCATTGTCATCGAGCCGTATGGCAAAGTTCGAGTCGGCGCTGGCGTTGAAAGTCAGCGACTGCACAATGCGATTACTGGCACCCAGATAGGCATTCAACTGGGAACTGCCAGCCTGGTAAAAGGTGAGGTCCGTCGCGGTGCCGAAAGTGACCGCGTTGCCCGCCCAGTTGCCGGTTTTATCCAGAGCTCCGACCGTAGCTGCAGCATCCGCCGCCCCTGTCCAGGTATAGGATACCGCGTAGCCTTGGGCGCAGAGCAATACCATCGCCGCAAAGACGGCCAGCTTTCTGAACGAGAAACCGAGTGGAGGAAGTAAATTTCTTTTCATTTTAGAGAAGCAGGGCTGTTTTTTCTAGCTGGAAGCGGATTCACCGTAGCTGGAAGCGGTTTCACCACAGCTGTAAGCGGTTTCACCACAGCTGGAAGCGGTTTCACCACAGCTGGAAGCGGTTTCACCACAGCTGGAAGCGGTTTCACCACAGCTGTCCTTCCAGCGGTCTGAGGTGGACTCCAGAGGCGGCGGCGTAAGATTAGCGGCACAAAGTCGGGAGGAGAAAAGCATGGGGAGAAGGTGCTGCGCGGCAGTTGATGTGACCCCCATTTTGTCAATTAAAACGAGTTCTGCCGGGGAAAACAGTCACAGATGTTCACTCTCCGTCAACGAGTTTTTGCGAGTTATGCCTTCGACCCCCATCCTGCTGCTCTCCGTCCGAGGCGCAGATTGTTGCACCTGGAAATGAGAGTGTCAGGGAAAGTGGCACTTCCCATTTACGGTAGTGCGCGAGCCTTACCAGAAGAAATAACGGGAATAACGCGGCCTCTGAGCTGCTTATTTTTTACCGGTGCGAGCCAGTTTGGGCTTGGCGGCCCTGGCCTTTGGCTTGGGTTTGGCCTTCATGCCGGCTGCGGCTGCGGCAGCGGGCTGGCCGGGGACGCGGGCAAAAGGCTTGTGGGTTGGCTTGGGTTTGAAGCCTTTGCGCTCCTCAAATTCGAAATTGACCTTGCTGCCTTCGAGTTTGAGGAAGGCAGAGAAAGGTTTGCCTTTTTTGCTGATGAAACGCTTGAAGAGGTCGGTCTTGCCTTCGCGGAAAATCTTCACCGCCTGCTCGGCGGGGATGTTTTGCTGGAGGATTTGTTTGCCCATGCGAATGGTCGTTTCGCCTTCTTTCTCGGGGACACAGAAATAGTTGGTCTCGGTTTCGTAGATTTTGCCGAGTTCAGTTTCGCCCAGGAGTTTGGCAGTGGTGAGGTCGGGAGCACCGTCGGCGTCGGCTTTCGGGAAGTCGAAGGTGGCTTTGCAGTCCTCGTCGAGAATGATGCTGGCGGCGAATTTGCGGCCCATTTTGCTGACGAATCCTTCCAAGGGGCCGACGCGGCGGGTGGTGAGGAGTTGTTCGACCTCTTTCGGCTCAAATTCGCGGCCGGCGACGCCTTTCCAGATGCGCAGCTGGCAACTGGCGCAGGTCCAGGTGCGGTAATCCTCTTTGAAAGGGCCGCCGCCGCATTTCGGGCAAACGACGTCGAGCGTAAGGTAGGTGCCTTCGATCGGTTCGTCGCCGAAGCCTTTCACCTTGTCCACAAGGTCCTGGGTGAGATGCCGGATGCCGCTCATAAACTCGACGCGCGAAAGACGGCCGACTTCCATTTCCTTCAGACGAAACTCCCATTCGCCGGTGAGTTCGGGCTTGGTGAGCACGTCGGCTTTGAGGTTTTTCAGGAGAGTGATGACAGAGATGCCTTTGCTGGTGGCGATGAGTTCGCGTCCGCGTCGTTCCAAATACCCCTCGTAAAGCAGCCCTTCTATAATAGAAGCGCGAGTCGCCGGAGTGCCGAGGCCTTTTTCGCGCATGGCTTCGCGGAGTTCGTCGTCGTCGATGAGTTTGCCCGCGCCTTCCATGGCGCTGAGGAGAGTGGCTTCGTTGTAACGCGCCGGGGGGCGAGTCATGTTTTCTTTGACTTCGATCTGCTCGACGTCGGCGGATTCGCCTTTTTTGACGGGGACGAGAGCTTTGCTGGTTTCGTCGCCTTCGGCTTTTTCCGACTCCGCTTCTTTGCCATAAACAGCCATCCAACCCGGGTCGATGATGATTTTTCCGTTGGTGGCAAATTTCTCCTCTTCGACAGTGGTGACGCGATGGGTGATCTCGAATTGGGCCGCCGGATAGAAAACCGCAATGAGGCGGCGGCTGACCATTTCGTAGATTTTCATCTGGAGATCGTCGAGGCCCTTGGGCGAGTTGCCGGTGGGGACGATGGCAAAGTGGTCGGAGACTTTCGCGTTGTTAAAGATGCGTTTGTTCGGATGCACCCAGCCGTTTTTGAGGGCTTTTTCGGCATGTCCGGCGAGTTCGCGTGACTCGAAGTTGGCGAAAACGCCTTTGACGTTGCCGATGTAGTCCTCGGGCAAATAACGCGAGTCGGTGCGGGGATAGGTGAGAACCTTATGGCGCTCGTAGAGGGCTTGGGCGATCTGGAGCGTGCGATTCGCAGGCAGGCCGAAACGGGAGTTGGCCTCGCGCTGCAACGTCGTCAGATCGTAAAGCTGCGGCGAAATCTGGCTCGTCGGCTTCTTTTCTTCCTCAATGGTCCCGATTTTTCCGGCGCATTTGGCTTGAATCGCCTCGGCTTGATCACGGGTCCAGATGCGTTCGGCCTTGCCTTCTTCGTCCGCACCTTTCTTGAAACCCGGGTCAAACCACCGACCGCGATAGCTCCCTGACTCGACTCCAAAATCCCCGAAGACTTCGAAATACGGGCGCTCCTTGAAGTTGCGAATCTTTTCCTCGCGCTCGACGAGGATGGCGAGCGTCGGCGTTTGCACACGACCCGCTGTCGTTTTCTGAAAGCCGCCGATTTTCGAGTTGAACGCCGTCAGCGCGCGAGTCGAATTGATCCCGACCAGCCAGTCGCTTTCCGATCTGGAAACTGCCGCATCGGCCAGCGGTTGCATCTGCGTTTCCGTGCGGAGTTTGGAGAAAGCCTCTTTGATCGCACCCGGCGTCATCGACTGGAGCCAGAGTCGTTGGGTGGGCTTGGTCGTGCCCGAGGCCGTGACGATGTTGCGAAAAATCAGCTCGCCCTCACGGCCGGCGTCGCAGGCATTGATGATGAGTTCGATGTCTTTGCGCTTGATGAGGCGCTTGAGAACGTTCAGTCGGCTGGTCGTTTTCTCAATGGGACGCAAAGCAAATTCAGCGGGTAGCACGGGTAGATTGACGAGACTCCATTTGCCGCGTTTCACTTCCACTCCCTCGGGAGCGCACAACTCCAACAAATGCCCAATCGCTGACGAGACAACGTATTCATCATTTTCAAACCAGTCCGCCTCTTTTTGCAATTTGCCGATGACCTTGGCGATGTCGCCTGCCACAGACGGTTTTTCGGCGATGATGAGAGTTTTGCCCATGGGAGTTGGATTGGTATCTGGAAAGAAAAAGCGGCATCCCTGTCTTGCCGACACGAAGCCGCACACGTTTAATCGCTGCCGGGGAAGGTTGCAAATTTCAATTTCGCCCACACCTTTCCCGATGCCTCCCCTGTTTCTCGTTCTTCTCAGCGCGGTTTTTCTGGTTCTCCCGCTCGCCGCACAAGAGAGCGATCCCGCCGCGCTGGCCCTTTTCGACGCCGCTCTCGCCAAGATCGAGACCCGCGCCGTTCCGCTCCGCAAATGGCAATATCGCCAGACGCTCACGACGCATCAGCTTGACGATGACGGCCAGGTGACGGCCACAGGAATGTGGAAATCCATCTTTCGTCCCGGCGACAAAGACCCGATCGAATATGTCTCGGAAGAGCTACAGGGCATGCTGACTTTTTTCCACAAAGACCCGGAGAAGAGCACCGACAAAACGGCGAAACCCGTCGCCCCTGAATCCACTGCAACTCCTGTGGACGACAACGCCGAGGGCGATTCGTCGTCCAACATCCGCGTCGATTCGCTGGCCGATGCCGTCCGCAAATATTCCCTGCGAGACCGCTACCTCTGGACCTGTCTGCCCGATGAAAAAGCCGCTGGTGAGGCGTCTGCCGTCATCGCCTTCAAACCCAAACCCGGCTTGCCGATTAAGACCCGCGAGCAGCGTTTCTTCTCACAACTTGGCGGGAAAATCTGGATCAGCCGCCAGGACTTTACCGTCCTAAAATCCGAGGGCGCACTGCTTGATCCATATCGCCTTTTCTGGATCATCGCCCGCATCACCAAGCTGGAATTCAACTATGAAGTCGAGTCCAGCCCGGCCAACCGCCTCCTCCGGAAAAGCCAGGCCAGCGCCGAGACCGTGGTTTCCTTTCCCTTCAAGAGCGTCCGCCAAAAGCACTGGCTGGCAGTAGAGAAATTTGAGTCGCGCACGCCGCGCAAATAACGATCCACCCGGCTCAGAAGTGGTTCATTTTCTCCAGCGGGAAGATGTAGGTCAGCCGGTCCCAAGCCGCCTTGGCAGCGGGCCGTGCCTCTTCCCAAGGCAAATGCGCCAGGCCGCCGTGATTATCGTAATAAAGAATGAGGTCGGGCTCGGCCTGCTGGAAGCTTTCTCCGGGAGTGTAATTGTTATAGCCAGCACGATAGGCAGGCTCGTAATCCATATAAGAGGAGCCGGGTTTCACGAAAGCCTGGTCGCCGTGATGCTTCATCCAATACTCGGGCTCGGCGCTGGGATCGACAAGCTCGCCGCCAATCTTGCCAGCCAGCGTGCCCACGGTGCCGCCGATGGCAGCGCCTATTAGGGCACCCACGGGTCCGGCCACGACGCTGCCGATGAAAGTGCCGCCAACCAAGCCGACCACGCCGCCGGCTTTTTTCTGTAACTGATGCGACGGGTCTGTCACCGGACAGTGTTTGTAATCAAGCGAGTCTGCGTCGGCCAAAGTCTCGGCATCGGGCTTAAAATCGTCAGCGGGATTTAAATCAGGAGTCATGCTTAGATTTCGCCTTTGCCGACTGATCGGATGTGGAAAGTTAGTTTCCCGGTTTCTTCGCAGGCGGTGGTGCTATGAAGGATAAATGCGCCAGATCCGCCAGCCGCCAGAGGCCGAGGGATTTGTCGGCATAGGCTCCATCGCCCTCGGCGCACGCTTCGTTTATCAATTGGAGCGGCGGCGGAAAATGGAAGGGCGGCAACTCGAGATTCAGCGTTCGCCAGCCGCCATCGCGAGACTCGCGGTTCACTGTGCGCCCGGTAAAAGTGGTCGTTAGCAAATAGGTCGAGCCGCTGCGGGCTAGATTCTTGATGGCGGCGAAAATGGAGTTGTAAGAAAAATGCACCAGGCAATCGCGGCAGAGCACGACATCCACTTTCGGAAGGTCGTCCGTGACCAGATTGCAGTGGAGAAAAGTGCACTGATAGCCCAGCGCCTCTGCAGCCGCATCGTTCTCCAACTCCCCTTTCAGCCGCTCGATCAACTCGCGAACAATGTCGGCACCGATGTAACGCTGGATCGGAAGCTGTGTCTGCCGCAACCAGCCAAAGTCGCCACACGGAATGTCCAGGAGACAACTCGCGCCGAGTTGGCGAAGCAGTTTCGGGACTTCCACACGAATGACGGCGGTCGTTTCACTCTCGGAACCCGGCCCAGAACGTGAGACATTGGAACCCCAATGGTTGGCCTGGTAAATGGAAGTGAAAATACTTTCGTGAACGTCCGTCGCAGTAGCGCTCGTTGGGTTGGCCTTATCCATGGTTTACATCTAGCGGGCTCAGACTTTCCCAGCAACGGCGGCTTTTATTTCTCCGGCCAGATGGCCTTAAGCAATTCGGCAAGACGATAGCCGGCTTTGGCCAGCTCGACTTCCACGGTGTCGCGGGCTTTTTCGTCGTAGCCGGGTGGCAGGGTGATGGCCCATTCGAAGTGCTCCTCGTGCTTGTCGTCCTTCGGCACGATGAACCGCTGGCCGAGCTTTACCCCGTCGAAGCAGGCCTGCGAGAGATGCAGGGTGTCGGTGGCCCATTGTTCGGGCCAGGTGCCGATGGGGCCCGTGGCTTTCCAGTCGGGTTTGGGTGGATTCTTCGCGATCAGCCAGCTCGTAAAATCCTCGGTCCCCGCTTGGTCGCGGGCGAGTTTTACAGTTTGCGTGTCCCAATAACCGTGGAGACTGCTGCGGGTGGTGAGTTTGAAATTATTCGCGCCGGCATCAGGTTGGGCTTTCCCGGCCGTCTTGGGATTGACGAAATTATTGTGCTCATCGACATAGCTACAGCCGACATGCAGCGGCTGATGGAGGTCGCCGAGATAATGCGCGATGAGCATGAGGGCGATGCGTTTGTTGATTTTCAGGGGGTTGTCCCGGACGTCATTAGACTTTCGGAGGACAGCGATGCATGTGCGCAGTGTGTGGACGATGTCGTGGTCTGTGGTGCCAGTGAGTCCGTCCTTGTAGGCTTTTTCCTGAAATGGGATGTCGCAATAATGGTAGCCGTGGTGCCCGGGGTTGTTGGCGACGAAATCCTTCATCTCGGGGTTAAGGTATTTATCGGGCAGCTTCGCGCGGTCGGCCCAGGTAGCGGCGCGGTCGAGGTTTTCATCTGCGTTGAGGAGGGTGTGGACTTCCTTTCCGGCGCGGGTGCCCTCGAGATAATGTTCGGCGATGGTGCCGACGGCCTGGTGACCAGCGTTGCCGTATCCGAGGGCGGTGCAAGCGAGGGTGAGGCAGGTGGCGGCGGCGAGGAGGAAGGTCTGGATCATGGTGGGGGGAAGAAAAATTCGTCGCGGTAGGCGACGTCGTAAAATGGGGAAATGGAGAATTCTGCTGTTTCGTTACAGACCGCCCGGGAAAATTAGTGGCATCTGTGGATAACTGTTTATTCGGATTCAATCGTGGATTAAATGTGCCCCAATGAGTTGGACCGATAAGATTTTTAAGTTTCGCGAGCCGGATGAGGCGTCGGTCAAACCGTTTCTCGATCACTTGGAAGACCTGCGTTGGACTTCCATCAAGATGGCGCTGACGCTGTTTCTGGCCATGGGCCTGGCGTTTTGCTACCGAAACACGCTGGTGACTGTAATCCAGCATCCACTGGTGGCGGTGAATCCGGCTTTCATTTCCACACTGCGCGCGCGCGGGCCGATGGACTCGATCTCGATCTCTTTCTCGCTGGCTTTCTACGCTGGCATCGTGCTGGCGTTCCCGTTTCTGCTCTACTTCCTCGCTCAATTCGTCTTGCCCGCGCTGACTTTGGCCGAGAAAAAATACGTCCTGCCCGTGGTCTTCATCGGGCTCGGCTTGTTTCTTACCGGAGTGCTCTCCTGCTACTATTGGCTGCTGCCGCAAACGCTGGCCTACGCGTTGAAGGATCAACAGGACCTGAGCTGGACCTCGAACTGGGATGTGCAGTCGTATTTCTCGTTCACGACGCAATTCGTGTTGTCGTTTGGGCTGGCCTTCGAGCTGCCACTGGTCGTGCTCTTCCTTGTGCGGCTGGGCATTCTCAACCACGCCATGCTAAAGAAGACGCGGATGATCGCGTTTGTGATCATCTTTTTGCTTGCCGCCGTGATCACGCCGACGACCGATCCCTTCACGCTCTGCGCGATGGCATTCCCCATGTATTTCCTCTACGAGATCTGCATTTTCCTGGCGAAATACATGGAGAAAAAAACCAACGCCGCACTGCTCGACGAGCTGCCGCCCGAATAGCTAGGAGTGAAACTGCGGATGGCATTCAAGCCGCCGCAAATCGTCGTCGGAGATCGGACCTCGGGCCAAACCCAGCGGACGTGCGCTGGTGGACATGCGAACGCGCGCCAGCCATTGCAGAGGAAGTGGATTCTTCAACAAAGTGAGGTCCGTGGCGGCGACGGTGGTCTGATCTTTCTCGCCCGTAGCGTCGCCGATGCCAACATAAAAGCCCGCCAATAACAACGTCACTCGCACCGCTGTCGAGCGGCTGTAACTCGTCAGCACCGCCGGTCGCGTCAGCCGTTTACGCAAGGCAGAGAAATGCGCCAGCGACCACATCGAGAGATTTTTCGCGGGCGAATACGGATCGTAAATAATGCCATCCGGCACAGGTGCCGCGGGCAACTTCGTGAAGTCGCCGAGGCGAAGTTCCCAGTCCAGCAAGCCGCCGTTTTGAAAAATGATTCGAGTTAGATGTCGATCTGCCAACTCTGTTAGTTGAGCCAGCCACGGCAGCGGATAAGTGAGTTGCGCGGAGTGCCTTAGCGCGAAATGTAGCGGCTCCAGTGTGCAATCGAAGCTTACTAACTTGCATTGAAATGGAACTCGCATGGACGCCAGCTTTTCCAGCAGCGCCACCGCGTTCGCCGCCGCGCCTAGGCCCACATCCCAGATCGTGAAAACCTCGTATCCTAACAACCGCGTCTCCAGATCGAGCGGCCCGATGTGTATCGCCTCCGCCTCCGCCATCGGGCCGACGACTGGATGAAACGTCTCCCCGGTTTCCAGATCGCGCAGCGTGTGCAATCCATCGCGCAGGGCGACTAACTCAAACATTTCAGAGCCACTTTTTGCGCTTGAAGTAGATCGCCATGGAAGTCGCGATCAAGATGCAGGCGACCCAGAAAAGCGGGTAACCCCACGGGCTTTTCAGCTCCGGCATATTCCACCGGCCCGCGCTTGTATCGAAGTTCATTCCATAGACGCCGACTAGAAAAGTCAGCGGCATGAAGATGGACGAAATCACAGTTAGTACCCGCATGACTTCGTTAGTCCTCATGCTCACCGCCGACAGGTAAATATCCATGATCGACGACGTTAGCTCGCGATAGTTCTCGATGATATCCATGATCTGAATCGAGTGGTCGTAGCAGTCGCGCAGAAAGGGTTTGGTGAAATCCTTTATCAGCCCGGACTCGTCGCGTTGCAGTGAGTTGAGAATCTCCCGCTGCGGCCACGCGCCCCGACGCAGATGGACGAGCGAGCGCTTAGCCTCGTGGAGCCGTTTGACGAATTCCTGGGTGGGTTTTTCCAACACCTCGTCCTCCATTTCCTCCAGCAAATCGCCGATGCATTCCATCACGGGAAAATAGTAATCCACCACCGTGTCGATCAGCGCGTAAGCCAGATAATCACTCCCCGAGTTGCGCAAATTCCCCACGGCGCGGGAGAGTCGCAGCCGGATGGGATTAAACATGTCGCCGCACGTCTCCTGAATACTGATCACGAAATCTTTCCCGACAAAAATACTTAGTTGCTCGAAGACCAGATCCTCGCCCTCCCCTCGGTAAACCATCTGCATGACGATGAAATAATGGTTGCCGTAATCCTCGCACTTCGGACGCTGGCCAGTGTTCAGTACGTCCTCCAGAGCGAGCGGATGCAAGCCGTAATGCGCTCCCAGTTTCTTCAGCAACTCGACGTCGCCAAGCCCGTCGATGTTGATCCAGGTGATCTTGTTGTTGTCGCGAAAAGGATAACAGTCCTCGATCTCTTTGATCTCAATGTCCTCGTAGGTATCCTTGTCATATTCGATGTGGCGCACGACAGGTTTTTCCGTCGTCGGCGCGATCAAAGTCGCCGGGGCGGTTCCGGGTAGATGATATTTAAAGTGCAGCATGTTAGATAGGTTTCAATCCAGCCTCGATCTCGCTTCGGCGCGACTCGAGAAACGGCGGCAGCGCGAGATGTTGTCCGAGACTTTCCAGCGGCTCGTCCGCAGTAAATCCCGGCTCGTCGGTGGCCAGTTCGAAGAGTATCCCATTCGGCTCGCGGAAGTAGAGGCTGCGGAAATAAAAACGGTCCACGGGTCCGCTCGTCGCCACGCGAAATTCAGTAAGCCGATTCGCCCACGCCTGGTAGTCGGCCAGCGTCGTGCGAAAAGCGACGTGATGCACCCCGCCCGCACCATGACGCGCCGGGCCGATGTTAGGTTCGTCGGCGACATGCAACTCTGCCGCTGGTCCGCCCGCGCCCATTTCATAGACGGTGACCGGAGTTTGATTCGCATGGAAATAGGTCCGCGCCTTGCGCATTTGCAGGAGTTCTAACAAAACGGATTCCGTTCGCGCGAGTCGCGGCACGCTGAGGGTGATCGGACCCAGCCCGCGAATCTGGTGCTCGGCAGACACGGGACTTTTCTCCCACGGATGCGCCTCTCCCTGACCTTCATCATTGATTAGGCTGAGACGCTGACCCTCGGGATCGTCGAAGTCGATCGTGAGTCGTCCATCGCGTGTGATGATGCCGGAGTGGGACACTTTTGCGGCGTCCAGATGCGCGGTCCACCAAGTGAGACTCGACTCGCTGCCGACTCGCAAACCGGTGCGGCTGATACTGCTATTACCGCGCGTTTCGCGAGGCGCGGGCCAATCGAAGAATGTTAGGTCACTGCCCGGCGTGGCGAGGCCGTCGGCATAGAATAAATGATAAGCCGAGACATCGTCCTGGTTGACGGTTTTCTTGACGAGCCGCATTCCGAGCACTTGCGTATAGAAGTGGTGGTTGCCTTTTGCGTTGGCGGTGACCGCCGTGAGGTGATGGATGCCGTGGAGTTGCATGGCGAGTTAGGTTGTAATGGGGAAGCGCGTGGTGAGCCAGCTTTTAGCGGCGGCGATTTCCTCGGAATGCAATTCGTGACCACCGTCCGTCCAATGCGATGTAACTTCCGCACCCGCCTGCTGGAGAAGTGTGGTGAGCCGTCGCGTGTTGTCTGGCGGAATAATCGGGTCTCGTTTTCCGCCCGCGAGGAAAATGGCCCGGCGATCGAGTTTGGGCAATACCTCCGGCTCCAGCGGCACCATCGCCCGCAGCAGCACGCCACCCGCCAGAATCTCCGGACGCAGCAGAAAAAGACTCGCCGCGATGTTAGCTCCATTGGAATAACTGACCGCGATCACCGGTCGTCCCGCCAGCGAATATTCCGCTTGGGCAGACTGGATAAAATCGGCGAGTTCGTGCGTGCGATGAATCAAATCCGGCTCGTCGAAGACGCCCTCGGCCAAGCGGCGAAAGAAACGCGGCATCCCATTTTCCAGAATCTTGCCGCGCGGACTGAGCAACGCCGCCTGTGGAAAAAGCGAATGCCCAAGGTCGAGCAAATCGTTTTCCGTGCCGCCGGTTCCATGCAAAAGCAGGAGGACGGGCGCGTCTTTTTGGCCGGGAACAAAGCGGTGAATGAATGGCTCGGACATGGCGCATCATGAACCCGAACGTCTTGACACTCAACCCCCGACGCTCAAGTCTAACCTCCCAATGAGCATCGCGACAAAGACGGGAGACGACGGCACAACCGCGCTGATGTTTGGCCGCCGCGTTTCCAAGATCGACCCGCGAGTCGAGGCCTACGGAACGGTGGATGAATTAAACGCGGCTCTCGGAACGGTGCGCGCCGTCGTGGATGATCCTTTCATCGCAGAGCCGGTTTTTCAGATTCAAAAACAACTCGTCACGCTCATGGGCGAGTTAGCTGTCGCCGTGGAAGATCGCGAGCGTTATGCGGAGAAAGGCTACGACTTTGTGAAGCCCGAAATGGTCGATGCGATCACGGCCCTGATCGACGATCTCGAAAAAAATAGGAAGGTAAACTTCAAGCACTGGGCCACACCGGGATTCAATTCCGCCTCCGCCGCGCTCGATGTGGCGCGCACCATTTGTCGCCGCGCCGAGCGTCGCGTGGTCGAGTTAGGAACGAATGTGGTGAATCCAGAGATCGTGCGTTTTCTCAACCGCCTCTCCGATCTCTGCTGGCTCTATGCGCGTTGGATAGAAACGCAAAGCGAAATGTCACACGGAGGCACGGAGAAACACCGAGAAAGCGAGTAGGCCGGTTTTTCCTCCGTGTTCCTCCGTGCCTCCGTGCCTCCGTGTGAACTGAGTGGCAATCCAAGTTGATCGCCCGGCAGGCCGCTACCGCATCAAGCAGCCTTTTGATCGCTGGATTGATCATACACGACCACTTTCGATGCCTCCACCGCTTGCCGAAAAAGCGGACTGCGAATGTTTTCCACAGTTAGCAAATCCACATCGCGGCCGAATAATTTTTCCAATGCCACAGCGAAATCCAGATAGCGATCCGCATATGTGCCGGGTTGTTTGTTGGCAAACTCCGCAATAAAATCCAGGTCACTGCTGGCTGGATCAAATCCTTCGCTGGCACCCGAACCGAAAAGCTCGAGCCGGGCGATGCCATGAAACCGGCAAAGCCGCGCCACATCCTCACCAGATTGACTGAGATCGAACATCGTTCTTGGGGCGTAAACAGAATCATTTTTCTCGCAAGGCCCAAACATGGCGGTCACAGGCATTTCTTGTTTTGGAAACGGACCGCTTTTTTCTAGCACATTGCATATCGTTCTGGAACCCCATGAAAAATGTAAAAATAATCTTGGTGCCCGCGTAACAAACGGGTTAACAACGGTGCGTGCCACGGCCCCCTCAGCATCGGACAGACTGGCTTCGCCACCAACGCCGGGGAGGGACTTCCGCTCTTCTAGTTTCATTCAATGGAGCCCCGCGCTTCACCGCTGGAACCTCCCAGATGCCTTCTGGAAGATCGCTCACGAAGGCTGGAACCCGGCTCACGCCAGCAGGAAGCTCCCTCACCCAGACTGGAGAACCGCTCACGGCCGCTGGAATGTCCCTCACACACGCTGGAACGTCGCTCACGGTGGCTGGAACATGCCTCACGGTGGCTGGAACGTCCCTCTTCCTCGCTGGAAAGCTGCTCATTCCCTCTGGAAGCTCCCGCATTCACCCTGCAAGCCCGCTCACGGGGGCTGGAAACTGTTTCGCCCCCCGCAAATCCCTCCATCTCAACCATTTAGTATTCAACCAAATCAGAAAACCGCAGTCATCCTTAAAATTATGAAAGATACCTTGTCCAACAAACTCGTCAGTTTCAACGGCACCTTTGCTGTCCTCGATACCCCCATTTACCTCCCTCTCTGGAAAGACCAGACCCCGCTCCTCTTCACCGAAGACGTGGCCCTCGCCCGCACCGCCGTGGCTGCCCTCGGCACCGCCGGAGCCGAGCAAAGTGCCCCCACCACCGGCACCGCCGAAGCCCTTCGCCTCCTCCGGCAGACTTTCGAAGAGAAACTCCACATCCTCGCCCGTGCCACCTTCCGATTTTTAAAAAAAGCAGGCCGCACCGAGGACGCCGCCAAAGTCGATCTCACCCCCACCAAACTGCACGACGCCCGTGGCGTGATCCTTGCGGGCTTGGGCGAAACCGTTCTCGACCTAGCCGAGCCGCTCACCATACCACCCGCTGCCGGCCAGCCTGCGCCCGGCGAACACTTCGGCATCAACGCCGCCCTCTTCGCCCAGGTGGACGACCTCTGGGAACGTTACAGCACCGCCGTCGGAGCCCCTATCGGAGCCCGTTCCCGGCGCAAAGGCCAGACCAGCGCCCTCCCCGGTAAATTCGCGGCGGTCGAGGAACAATTTTCCGGTCTGGACGATCTCGTCATCCAATTCGGCATCACCGATTTGGGCAAAGAATTCATCGCCGCCTGGTTCAACGCCCGTCAAGTCACCGCCCTCGGCCGCCGCTCCGCGAAGCCGAAGGAGACTGTGCCGACTGTCACTCCCTGACAGCCAGCTCACTGACTTCACTTCTGCTTTCGGCGCGAACGCGACAAGCGTTAAAAAGGGTTAAACTCGCGCAGTTCAATACGCCTCCAAGTTTTGCCGAGGCAGTGCCACTGCCGGGCCAAGCGTGTTCCCAAGTGCCACTTGCGAAACGAAAGGCGAAAGCTGGGAAATGGCATCCAACTCCCCCTTTTCGCCCGGCGCGAGGATTTTTACTCGTTGCCGGGCGCATTTTCTGATTCCAATAAGCCTCGTGAAATCCCTCGCCCCCGCTGGCAAACCCTCCGCCCTCGTCGATACCCGCGTCATCTACTGCGGCGACAACCTGGAGCAACTCGAAAAGCTGCCCGCCGCCTGCGTCGATCTCATCTACATCGACCCGCCCTTCAACTCAAACCGCAACTACGAAGTCTTTTGGGGCGAGACCAAGGAGAAACGCAGCTTCGAAGACCGGCACGAATCTACTCGGGCCTACATTCACTACATGCGGCCCCGTTGTGTGGACTAGCAAACGGAAGCTCTTAAGAAGAAAGCGAAAGTTCCAGAGCATGAATAAAGGGTTAATTACAAGTGAGATTGAGGAGCATGCGAGGTTTCTCGCAAAAAGTGCGACTGATTTCGGCTGCGTTGGTCTGGTGGCTGGGTATGCAATTCACTTTAAAACAGGAAATCGCGTCGCGGGCATTCGGTTATTAAAGACGATGAGCCTTTCTTGTGTCCTCTTTGTAGAATTCCAGCGGTAGTTCACAAAGATCGCGGGTCGGGGAGAAAAGACCATTTCGCACACAATCCTCCTCTAACACCACTCATCGGTTACGGAGAAACTGCATTACATAAAGCAGCGAAAACCGAAATTTGCGATGCACTAACATCGATATGGCCAAATGGGAAATGGCAAGTGGAGCGTCGGATCGAGAAAGATGTTAACAAACAAGCACCAGAACTAAGGCCCGATATATCCGGCAATATTGGCGAACAGCCTCTTGTGATAGAAGTGCAAATGAGCACTCTCTCATTAGCAACTATTTTGAGGCGCTCAAAAGGATATCACAAAATAGGAAAACCTGTCCTTTGGATATTACCCCTCAGAAAAAAGCTGGAAGGCGAGTTTCGACCTCGGCTATTTGAACGCTATCTTCACACGATGTATTTCGGTCGCGTCTACTACTGGATGATAGGTGATGGGATTCGCGTTACACCTACACACTTTGTACCAGTTGAACGTTGGGTCGAAACAAGGGAGTGGTTCGATTCTAACGGAGAAGAGCAATCTGGAGGGGGCTATCCGAAAAAATTGAGGTTATTGAAAACCGCTCTACCGGAGAAACAAATTAATATCGCCGAAAACTTTCAATCTAAGAAAAGGGATGAATTTATTTTCGGAGACGGGAAAAATAAAATTCCTATCTTGCGCCTTTGGCAGGATACATTGCCTATCTGGTGGAATGAGAATGAAGAGAGTATTGCGCAGAAAAAATGGGATGAAGCGGACGAGATTTAGATCGCTCACACATTAGCATGAAAAGCACTGAGGAAAATCAAAGCGATCTAAAACTCACGCCGGAGTTTGCTTCAAAGGGCATGCGGTATTTTATGAAGCGGCTAACTGACGCCAGTATGTTAGCTCGAGCAGTAGAAGAAAATTTTCAGAATCAGAATGACGTAGAAAAAGCGCATGTTATAGCGAAAGTCCGAGAGGGATTTGACGAAGCACTCGGACTAGCTCTTCGTGATTCATATGCGTTAAAGCACATCGTAAAAAGCACAAAAAGCTCTGAACTCTTCATTCACTATTTCGGTGATGTTCTAAGCTCCAGTCAAGAATTGCCGGAATTGCTGACGCAGTTTGAGAAAGATTTTGCAGAGCCGATAGACTTTGATGATGATACTTCGGATTCCGTATATTTTAGGTTTGCTGAAACGGTGATTATACTGGTGAAACATTTGGAAAAGCTTTGCACGACTAATCCAGAACGCTTTCGAACTCGCGCCCGAGAATTACCGTATTGGCCGATGTTAGTGTTCAGGCATAAGGCCGCTAATAATCACCTTTTTGAGAAATCTGCAGATGGCCAGACACCTTTGGCGGAGGCCATCGAGTTAGGTAAAGATTGCCCCATCAATGTTTCTAACAGAGCTAACTACTCTCTTAAGACACCAATCAATGCCTTCGTGTGGGATTTACTTGAGGAGATTCATCGTGGGCGTGATTGGGTGAAATCCGTCAAATCTGGAGAATTTCAAAAAGATAGTTCCAAACAAACTGATGAGGAACTTCTCATTGCGAGAGCAGGTATGAGTCAGGAGGAGGTGACTATCTACATGATTGCCTATGAATTACCTCCGTTAGATAAAACAACGTCATCTCAATGGGGCGATTCTGTTTTGATGCCCCTCATCCGGCTACTGCATCCTGATCTTCGTAATGTCTCGGTATTCGCAAATCTTGAAACGGGCCCAAATGGCAAAAGATACGCGCCTGCACGTAAGTTAATTTTAAAAGCCTTGCACAATTTAGCTCGAGAGCCGGGTGCAGGCTGGGCGTAGGTTGCCCTAGGCGATATTTGCCAGATAGCCGTTAAGCTTGATGCTGAGTAAATCTTTAGAATGAAAGTCCGCGAAGCCATTAAACTCATCGAACAAGACGGCTGGTATTTGCATCGCACTCGCGGCAGTCACCGCCATTTTAAGCACCTGCAAAAGAGCGGGCTGGTGACGGTTGCCGGACATCCCGGCGTTGACATTCCGCCCGGCACTATGAACAGTATCCTCAAACAAGCCGGATTGAAGAACCGATGAGCCGTTACGCCATAGTAATCGAAAAAGGGGAAACGAGCTTCGGCGCGTATGTGCCAGATTTGCCCGGCTGCGTGGCGGCGGCGGAGACGAGAGACGAAGTGTTGCAGTTGATCCGCGAGGCCATCGAGTTTCACTTGGAAACGATGCATGAGGACGGAATGCCCGTTCCAGAGCCCGCTTCCACTGCGGAATATGTGGAGATCGCGGCGTAGTTTTCCGATCAATATCAGCGGGCATCCAAGAATGCTTTATGCACCATCCCTCCGTTGGGGAGCAATTATCTTAGGCGCCGCTCTTGCCTGCTTTTTGAAGGCGGTGCTATTCTGAAGCCATGAGCACGAAGGAACTTCTTTTGGAAAACATCGCCCAGGCTCCTGAACCGATTGTGACTGAGGTCTGGCATTACTTGCAGTTTCTCAAGTCTCAATCGGAAGCCACGATGCACCAGAAAGGCGCACCTCATTCGGGAAAAGATCTGGCCACGCATCCCGCAGTTGGGACCTGGCCGCGCGATCGCGATGCGTTGGAACATCAGAGCCGCCTGCGTAGTGAGTGGCCCGAATAACCGCTCATCGTGAAGGCTGTTTTCGATACGAACATCTTGATTGATCTTCTGGCCAATGAGCCAGAGGCCTTCGCGGAGTTTGAGAAATACGAGAGCGTGGCGGTTTCTAGAATTTCGTGGATGGAGGTGTTAGTCGGTGCAGACGATTCAGCCACGCGCGATCTGTGGAAGTCGTTTCTGGATCAATTCGAGATGATTGAATTGGATGCTGCGGTGGCGCTGGAAGCCATTAGCCAGCGGAAGCAGTTTCGACTCAAGCTACCCGATGCCTTGATCTATGCATCGGCTCTCACTACAGGCGCGGTGCTGGTGACAAGGAACAGCAAGGATTTTGAAAGGTTAGCAAACGTCCGCATTCCTTACGTGCTGGGAGGAAATGGGTGAGGGACGCTAGGTGCTAACCAGCGACTGATAGGTGGCTAGGTAGTGTGCAATGATTTTGTCGGTGGCGAAGCGTTGCAGGTTGGCGAAGCCGCTTTGAATGAGACGCTGGCGGAGGGTGTCGTCTTCCAAGGCTAACAAATCAGCGGCGAAGCCTGCCTCGTCGGCGTAGTCGCGGATGAGGCCGCCTTCGCCGATGACTTCGGGCAGTGAGGTGGTGCGGGCGACGAGGACGGGGCAGCCGCAGGCTTGCGCTTCGATGATGGGCCAGCCGAAGCCTTCGGTTTTGCTCGGGAAGAGGAAGGCGTGGGCGCGGTTGTAGAGCGCCTCGATGGTGGCGCTGGGCGGGTGGTCGATTTCGAGGATGTGGTCGGCGATGCCGAGCTGGCTGGCGAGGGCGCGTTGCGCGGGGTGCAGCGTTTCACCGGCGAAGACGAGCTTTCCAGAAAACCGGTCGGCGATGCAGGCGAAGATGCGCAGGATGCCTTCGCGGTTTTTGCGGGCGAGAGAAGAGCCGACGTGGAGGATGAATGGAATGTGAGTTAACTGAAAGTCGGCGAGGCGGCGGTCGGCTTCTTCTCTCGGCAAGACTCCGTAAGGCTGGTTGAGTGGGAGTGGGACGACGGTCGAAGATGTTTCCGGTGCGAGTCGGGTGAGGTCGCCCTGAGTAGCGGATGAAACGCAGATGACCAGGCGCATCCGGCGCAAGCCAGTGAGGATATTAGCCTGGAGGATTTTCCCGAACCGACTGGCAGGGCAATCGGTGTCCTCACCGAGTGCGCCGCGGACGGCTAGAAGATCGTGGCAGGTGGCGACGACGATGTTGTTTCCGGCGGAGGTTAGATAGGGCGAGTTCGAGTGGTCGGTGATGTGGACGATGAGCTTGCGACCGGCGAGAGCGGAGTCGCGTTGCAATCGCGCGATGTGTTTTTTGAGAACTCTGGGAAAGAGCAGATACTTGTCCAAATAACGCAGCCATTTAGTGAACGGTCCGGCGGCGATTTTGCCGATGCAGGGCGCGGGTTCGATGCCACTCACGGAGACGCCGCGAGCCTCCAATTCCAGCAGAAGCATGTCGTAGTAGCGCAACATGCTCATCTGGTGATCGAGCCGGTAGTTGCCGACTAACAAGATTTGATAACCCGTCGGCGCCGGGTTCATTCGCTCGGGGATTTCTTTGGCGCGGGGGGAGTTTTTTTCCGGGACGCGCGCGGCTTTTTTTTCACGACCTTACTAACGACTTCGGCAGGAGGTGCAGCTTGCACCGCCTCGGCTTCCATCTCCGCTCGCAGCCGGTCGGCATAGGTGGGAATGACACGCGGCGCGACCGTTTCCATGAGAGTGAGATCAGGTTCAAGCGCTCCCAGATTTCCGTCGCGTCGCTGCACCGAAGACAGCGCAAATCCGGCGGACATCACCGCGTAACCCAGCACGGTGGTTTGTCCAAACTGGCCCATCACCAAGTCATTGGCGCAAGCCGTGGTGAGTAACAGTGGCAGCGTATTATTGTTAGTTCGCAAGGCCAGCCACGCCAGGCGCGCGATGAAGGCCAGCACGGCAAATCGCCAGAGCAAATACGGCAGCCCGAGATACGGTCCCATCTCCATGACGATGCGGTCCATCTCGGATTCGCCGAGATTGAAGCGCAGCATTTTATACATCATGCTGGAGGCCGCGTTGGTGCCCATGCCGATGCCGACGCCACACGCATCAGCCCGCGAGGCGGCATCAATCGGCTTCTTAAATTCACCGAGAAACCGGTCGATAAATCCCTCTTTCACTCCCCCGCTGCTCGTGAAACGCGTGATGATAACATCCATCCCGATTTTCAGCGCGCCGACCGATCCGATTAGAAAAATGACCGCCGCGCCGATGGCGACGAGTTTGATGGAACTCTGCAAAAAACGCGGTTTCACCACCCAGATGATGATCACAGTGAGGACTTGCAAACCGACCAGGGCAAAGACGGTGCGGCTGCCCGACATGACGACCAAGATGAGCAACGACGGCGCAGCCAGCAGGAAGGATAGCTTGGAGAAGATGTTCTTTTCCAGCAGGTGATGAAACAAAAATGCCGCCAGCATCGCGCTGTAACTCGCCAGTCCATTGGTAAAGGAAAACATGCCGGACGGACGGATGCGGTTGAAGGCGGTCTCGAGCATTTTACCCTCGCCGCCCGCGCCGACATTGATGCGCGCCCCGGCCGGGGACATGAACTGCAACGCGGCCAGCATCGCCATGGGAGGCGCGAGCCAGAGGACCATCTGGCCGATTTTCTTGATCTCGGCGTAAGTCATCACCTGTGGGAGGAGAAAGATGAGCGGGAGATGCAGGAAATTGGCGTGAACGCCGAAGAGGACGACGTAAAGCGGTGGTGCCTTGAAGAGGCCCAAACTAACAATCACCGACAGCGTGCTGAGGACTAGCAGAAAGGTTAGAAATCCATTCAGCTTGAAAACCTTCTGTCGTATGGCCGCGAAATAGATAAAGAGCAACACCGGATCGCGAATGACTAACAATGGTCCAGACAAGCCGGGCAAAATCCATTTGCGAAGCGTTCCCTCGAAAATCCAGAGGAGGAAGTATGCATATATGGCTAGTCGCAGCCAGTGCAGCGGATCTTTTTCCACTACAGTGCGGCGGGCCGGAACTGCGGTGATGGTCGGTGCGGTCAGGTTCATGTGAGAATGCGGGCTACCTCGGCCACGAGTTGGGTTCGATATTTATGCCAGGTAAACGTCTTCGCTTTTTCGAGGGCGGCCGCTTTCATAGACTGCAAATGCTCGCGATTGGCTAGCAAAAAAGTGAGGCGTTCCACAATCGAAATTTCGTCGCGAATCGGGATGATGTAACCGTCCTCGCCCTCGGTTAAAAGATCGGGGCCGGATGTGTTGGCCGTGGTGATGACGGGGATGCCCTGGGAAAGCGCCTCGGTGATGACGAGGCCGAAGCCCTCGAAGAGCGACGGGAAAACCAGCACGTCGTGCGCACGCATTTCGCGCAACACCTCGGCGTGAGGCAGCGAAGGCAGCCAGCGATGTTTTTGCAGTGCCTTTTCGAGCGGCGCACAGTGAGCCATCGGCTTGGTGCCCAAGAGAGTGAGCGTCGCGTGTTTCCCCAGTTTCTCGATGGCGGAGAGGAGATAGGAAGTCCCCTTCCGCTGGCCGAGCGAGCCGACAAAAAGCACGCGCAACGGGCCGTCGTGAACAGGCGCGGGCTCGCTTTCAGGCAGCGGGCAGCCGTAGGGAATGATGTGGATTTTGTTAGTAGAAAAAGCGTGGTCCGTCAGCGTGCGTGCGGTGAACTGGCTGGCCACGAAGATCGCGTCCGCGTCCGCCAGCTCGGCGTCTTTGCGGGCGAGTTTTTCTGGGCTGTCAATAATCGCCGTGAGCGTGGCGGCCCATTCCGGCTGGCGCTCTGCCTCCTCGCTTTGGATCGTCTGGGAGGCCCGCCAGTAGCCAATGGGAAGATCGTAGAGGCAGCGGATGTGGCGTTGTTTGGCGGCGGCAAAACTGGCTGAAGCACCGTCCTCATATGCGTAAATCGCCGTGGGCGGAGTTGGGGAATTTCGCAACTCCTCTGCCACTTTGGCATCGAGACCATGAGTGACTCGATCGATGGAAAACGGGCCTGTCTCGTGTTCCATCCATCGGTTCCAGCCCATGCGGGTGGCGGCAAGGCGTCCGAGTTCGCGGAGCGGTTGCGTGCGAGTTTTGGCGGAGACAGGCGAGGGAAATGTGCGGCGCTGAAGCTGGCTGAGAATCGAGTCAGGGAGAAATCTGCTGAGCGGCGCATCCTCGGGCCAATTAATGCAAGTGCGGAAGCCAGCCAGTAAATCCGCCTCGGCAAAAGCAAGCGCCGCCTGGCGGACGTTGGCGTTCCCAAAGGGATGTGAGACGAGGATGGCGGGCTTCATGGCTGTCGCGCGCGATTGTGGAGATCCGCCAGAAATTGGGAACCAATTTCCGGCAGCCGGGGCGAGGGCGCGCTCTTGGTTAGTTGATCCACAGAGAAGTGGTCCTTCCAGATTGGATGCAGATGTTTGGCCAAGGTGGGCACCAACTCGAGATGTTCGGCGGGCAGAAAATCATTCCGTGTGACTAACACGGGCAAGCCGTGCTCAACCATTGCGGCTGAGGAGCCACTTTTTTCAATCAAGTTCCAAGGCGATGCGGCGACTCCGACGTCGGCAAATTGCAGGGCGGTGGAGATTTCGGATGCGGAGAGTTCTCCCAAGTTAACAAACTTCGCACGGGTGGCATAACCATCTGCGAAGTCGTTCCAGATTCGCGTGCCCGTTTGCCCGAGGCGGCCCATGGTGAGGAAGAGGAGATTTTTTCCAGCGAGTTTTTCCATCAACAAATCCGGAGTCCATTCGGGGTGTAGGGAGCCGAAGAAAATAATGACGAAGGTCTGCCCGCGGTTCAGCGGAGTTAGAGCGGAGCCTGCGCGTTCTAACAATTCGTAAAACCCGGGGAAATCGGGTTCGGGATTGATGTCTATATTAGAAAACAATGGAAGTCGAATGGCGGAGATATTCTCTCGCTTGAGAAAGTGAGCATAAGCCGTCGCATGAGTGTGAGTCAGAACCGGAGAAAGAGTCCGGGCAAGTTGCAGGACGCCGCGCCGTTGCCACCAGCCGAACATTTTATATTTCAAGGAGTCGGTCGGATTCAGCCCGAGCCAGAGTTCGTGAAACATGATGTGCCAGTGAAACTTTTTTGCGAAGGCTCCTAGCTGCGTCGCCATCTCGTGGCAGAAGCCTCGTGTATGATAGGCATAAGGAACGAACTGAAGACTAACAAAGTCCGGCTGAAAGGAGGTTAGCACTTTTTGCAGAGTTGCGCTGCGTTGCGACCAGGGCTGCGAACCGGCGAGGCGAATTTCCTGGGTTCCAATGTTATCTGAGTCGATCCAGGAGTCATTCAGAGAGCCGAGGAGAACGCTGTTCCCCTGCTTCCTGCAATAGCTAGCCAGGCGCCGCGTGTAGTCGCCAACACCGTCTTTTCCCGGTTCCAATGATCCACAAAGTATCACCAGCTTCATCGCGTGTTTCCTGAGATGCGGCCAGCTAGATGGATGGTCGCGGATAGAGGCTAGGTTGCGGAATGTTTGTGGTACTCCTCGTAACGATAATACGGGTAATCGGCCGAACCTGACTCAGCGCAGTTGAAGACGAGTCCAAGAATGTTCACCTGGCGGCCCAGCAATATCTGCAAGGTGCGGCGTGCGAGACGCGCGGGCGTGAACGAAGCTCTGAGAACGAAGACCACGCCGTCCATCTTGGGCGCCAGGTTGCTGGTGTCATCCGCAGCCAGCACAGGCGCACTGTCGAGGATGATGTAGTCGTATTCTGGATAAAGTTTTTTAATGAGTGTGTCGGTCTGTTTTCCGAGGAGCAAATCGTTTGCCGCATTGGTGCCACGACCGCGGCTGATGATGCTGAGATTTTTCACCTTGGTAGCGAAGATCGTGTCATCCAGTGGCGACGTTTCGGTGAGAAAATCGGCCAGGCCCGGGCTGGCCGGTGTGCCGAAAAGGGTATGCAGCGAACCGCGGCGCATGTCGGCGTCGATCAACAGGGTTTTCGCGCCGGACATTGCCATGGTGACGGCAAGGTTAGAAGAGACGGTGGATTTTCCCTCGTTGGGAATGGAGCTGGTGACGAGGAGCGTCTTCGGTTTCGCGCCAACGTGTGGCATGAAAAAAATCGAGGAGCGTATATTACGCAGCGATTCGAGCAGCATGTGCCGATCGTCATCCTCCGAAATGAGTGGCTTGTCTGTGACCGCCGAGCGAGGCACATGGCCAATGATTGGGTAATCGAAGGTGGCCTGCATTTCGCTGAAGGAGCGCACCCGATCATCGAGCTGGTTGATGAGTAGAAGAATGCCGATGCCGACAACCAGTCCACCGAGCACTCCGATAACAAGCGCTTTGAACAAGCCGCGTTTGTAAGGCTTCGGATCGCTGGCCTGCGCCATGATCTGCATGAAGTCAGGAGTCGTGCGCAGCGTGCTGCTGATGGTGGAGATTTTGTCGGAGATATTTTTGTAGTCGATGTTGGCTTGTTCGAGCGTGGCCTGAAGTTGCTTGTACTCTCCGAGCAGGCCGCCGATCTCGCGGGCTTTTACTTCCCATTCCTTGATTTCACGCTCGTTGTTGGTGATCTGCAAACCGAGCGATTCTTTCTGGTTTTTGATTTCTTCCCGGCTTTGCTCGCGGAGGATTTCTATCTTTTTTTCCTGGCGCGCGATCTCCTCGTTGTAGGCGACGATCTTCGGATGTTTCGGCTTGAGCACCTGGCTGAGTTCGGCTTTTTCGGCCTGCAAAACCTGAACCTGTTTTTTGGCTTCGAGATATTCCTGGGCGACGCCGCTGACTTGATTGGTGTTGACTGTGGCGACCAGATTGGTGTTGCTGGGGGCGGTGTCTGTCTGGCG
This sequence comes from Chthoniobacterales bacterium, assembly GCA_038230215.1. Lineage (GTDB taxonomy): Bacteria > Verrucomicrobiota > Verrucomicrobiia > Chthoniobacterales > DASVRZ01 > DASVRZ01. The sequence goes on from JBBRNR010000008.1 coordinate 46,076, forward strand.
CTTGACGGTTTGCTCGACGCTGAGCATTTCCAGGAGCTGAAATTCCGTCTGGTTCTGCGCGAGAATTTGTTTGAGCTTGGCCAGATAGAGCGCGGCCCCGTTGTCCTGCTCGACGAGGGCGACGTCGTTGTATTGCTTCTTCCAAGCGGCGATAAGATCGATCTGTTTATTGATTTTTTCTTTGTCTTGGGCCTGATCTTTCTTCAGCTCGGCAATCGTTTTATCCACAGGTCCGGCAAGCTGGATTTTTCTGAATTCCAGATATTCATACATCACGGCGGCAAGCCATGCCTGTGCGTAGGGGCCGTTTTTGCTCTTTGCAGTAAGGACCAAAATATCACTGTGGGCTGGTTGCTCGACCTCGAGATCCACGATGTCGGGAGTCAGACCGGGACTGGCGATTTTGACCCGTTCCTCGGCTTTCCGCCGAATCTCCGAGCCGTTGAGCAACTCGATCTGAGTCGCAAAGAAATCACCCTGGCTGCCACTACTGTTGATACCCTGGCTGTCCGGCCCGGAAATGAGGGACGATGCGATAATTTTGCCCTCAGAAAACTTGTAGTCCTGAAGCTTCATCGTGAGCACGATTTGCAGCAAAACGCCGAGCGAGATGGTTAGAAAAATAATCCACCAATGCGTGACGAATTGCTGTCGAAGCCGATGCAACTGGGCATGAAATGTCTCCGCTTTTTCCGTGGTCGAGTTAGAGGTATGGATCATCGCCAGGGGTTAGAAAAAGGTGACACTGCGAGCTGGCACGTTAACGGTGTCATCAGGTTGCAAGATAACGTCTTCACCTTCGCCCTTAAGAAATTTCTTGTAGTCGAAAATGATAATATTTGCGGAACCATTTGGAGTTTGCCTGATAATTCTCACCTTTCTGTCATCGCCAAATCGAGTGATGCCGCCGGCATTGGCAATGGCTTTACTTGCCGTGAAATCTCCAGTTGGAGGAATTTCTTGAGAACCTTGAGTTAGAACTTGGCCGGAGACAGAGATTTTTCCACGAGTGGCGGTGCTAATCGCGTCCAAAGCCACAATGACAGTCGCCCGATAATAGTAATCTACTTCCAAAGCGGATTTGATTGCCGTGGCCAGCTCCTTGCAGGAACGTCCCGCGGCTTTGACGCGTCCGATGTATGGGACTTCCATTTCACCGGAGTCGGTGATGAGCAATTGCACCGGCGGATCGCGATCCTCGACGACCCGGAAGCTCACTTGATCTCCAATACCCAATTTTCTGGTATTGTCCAAAACCGCCATGGAAGTCGTGGTCGCCACAGTGGAGGCCGCCCCGCTATAGGCGGAATTGGCTGGCTGTGTGGCATAACCCTGCCTCATGACCGGACGAGGCGGGGGAGTCTGGGCGGGCAGGAAATGGGCCGCCGCCAAAAGGAAAAGGGACGCCAGAATGCCGCGCCCTACCCGGGTCACGACGTTAAAATTGATAAGTGACGCCCACAAGCACCCTGTTCTGCGTGTAATCGCGGAAATCGAGATTTGAATCCTTTTTGATATAGCCATATTCAGCGGAAAGTATCCAAGTTGGGGCGAACTGATAGGTGGCCCCGATGGATGCGCCGTAGCGCTTGGCATCCTCAGCATTGAAACTTCCTGACTCACTGGCTTTCTCATAAAACAGGCGGGTAATGATGTCCACGTCCTTGATAACGCTCCATTTAGTGGTGTGCCGGACATAAATAAGGTCAATGTAATTGGAGTTGACGCCAAGCATGGCTTCGCGCCCGATCGTCAAATCCTGCGTAATGTAGGCGTTGAGTTGATTCGTAAAGCCCGCGTTGGCATAGATGCCTCCAAAGTTATGGGTATCATTCCCAAGACTGCCCACGAGTCCGCTGACATTGACGGTGCCAGAGTGAGTGTCGAAATCAATCGCCTGATAACCAACTGCAGCGCGGAAGGAGAAGTTTTCAGTAAGAGTGCCTTCGACGAAGACGCCCAAATTCCAGCCGGTGGCGTCGTTTTGAATATTCTGATCATAACGAGTGGCACTAGAAGCACCTTCGATGCCAACGCCCCATGTGGGGTTAATCGCATAATAAAGCGTGCCGTAAACTTGGTCGGTCTTACTGTCGAGATAATCGTAATTTCCAGAGGTGCCGATGATATCGTTGTGACTGTAGCCGGCCATGACAGCGAAGTCGGAAATGTCCCAAGTGACGGCGAGTCCGGCGGTGTTGGAGAATTGCCCGAAATTATCCACGTTGCTGAATCCAACGGAGTCAATCGGCGTGTCGGTAAGAGAGAACGAATCGTAAATGCGAATCTTGAAGTCGCCAGAATAAATATTAAAGGCCATCTCAGAACCGGGGTCCAAAGTAAATCCTGAGCCGCCGCCATTGTTGTTGTTCAAGTAATAGGCATAGCCAGCACCAATGTGGAGGGTGAATGAATTTAGCTCGGAGAGCTCCCATTTCGCGGTAACTCCGATGGAAGGGCGAATGATGACATCTGACTGTTTGTTGACGGTGGAGAGATTGACGTTGTCGTTGTACTCGGCAAAAACAGAGGCGTCCATCAGGAGCGACACGGAGCCCACCCGGATGTTGTAGTTCGGTTCCTCGGCTGAAAATTTTCGATTGTCGGGCGCATAGGCGCGAGTCATGGAAGGCCTAATAATATCCTGTGCTTGTGTCGTTGCGATCAACCCCAAGGCGGAGGCCGCAGCCAGGATGACTTTGGGCGAAGTCACTGAACGCGTGGTGGTTTTGCAAGGGAGTTTGGCGATGCTCATGATTTGCGATTATCAGTTTCTGAAATTCTTGTCCACAAATTTCGCTAAGGTTGCGAAATTCGGCCGCAAAATTTTATAAAAAAGGGCATATTGTTGGCGGAAATCTGGCGAATCTGACCAGACATCGATGAAAAATTAAAAGCCCTCGTTTTATTCTTTACAATCGATTCGTCTGTGTTAACATCCGACCGTTTTAGGATTCTAGCTGGTTCCGTAACAAGAAAAACTTACCATATATGAGAAAATCATTCAGACCATCTCGGGAATTGCACGGAATCTATTCCGCTGCGCTTCTATCACTCATCACCGCACTTTCCATTGGCAATGCTTCGGCAGAAGCCAAGGCTGGCCGCTTGCTGACCACGTCGGCAGGGGAACAACAACTGCAAGTCGGTTCCAGCGTAACCACGGACAACGTTAACAGCGCCACTCTGATTCCGCTACCTGGCATCATCGTTAAAGTCCAGCCCGGCAGCCACATTACCTTGCTTTCTAACGAAGTCGCGGAAGGCTCCAGCCGCACGGTCCGTGTCTCCATCGAATCCGGTTCGGCATCGGTTTTCCTTGATCAGCAATATGCCAAAACCAACGACTTCGCCGTTGTCACCTGCCAAGGTGAAATCAAGGCCTCGGACGCTTTGTTCAATGTCTCCGCTGGTAGCCCCGATTCCTCCATCGCAGTTGTGGACGGCCAAGTGTCCATCAGCCTGCTTTCCGGAAATGTGAAAACCTTGCCGAGTGGACTGGTTTCCAAGCTCTCTGATTGCGGCGTGAATGCAACCGCTTCCGAAGGTTCACCCATCTCTCAAGACTCTGTCGCGGTGCAAGCCGCCTCCAATTCACTGACCATGCTCGCCGAGAGTGTCGCCAAGAAAGAGGTGTCCGCACAGACTTTCGCGGGAACGGTTCTTCTCGTCGAGACTACCATCTCTCCAGAGGCCGCCCAGAATGCACGCACGGTGTTGAACCAGTTGATCGCCAGTAATAAAACTGTTGTCCCGGCTGATGCAGCCGCGAACAACTTGGCCTCGGCGGATTCGAATGCCACTACCGGCTCCTCCGAGCAAGGCAGTTTTAGTGACACCCAAACCTTTAGCGATGGCAAAACTTTCAGTGACGGAAAGACCTTTTCTGATGGTAAAACTTTCTCTGACGGCAAGGCAGATCCAGCCGCTCCCGGCGAAGGTCCCGGCAACAGCATCAACGCGCTGCGTCCTCCAAATCCTCCTCCGGCCTCCTCGATTCCGAACGTCAGCCTCTAACAATCCACACAGTCACAGGACTTCTGAAAGGCGGGATTTTTAATCCCGCCTTTCTTATTTTTTTGAAGCGATCCGCTTCAACGAGGCTTTGCTTCCAGAAGTGAAAATGCTATGGGAAAGCAGTGAATACAGTTACCCCACGCATCTTTATCGCAGCCACCCACCAGGACGATGGAAAAACCACCACGTCGTTGGGATTGTTCGCGGCATTCAAAAAGAGGCTAGGCCGCATCGGCTACATCAAACCGGTCGGGCAACGTTTCATCGACGTCGAGGGCACCCTGATCGATGAAGATTCCGTTCTCATCGGGAATACTTACGAAGTCCACACGCCGCTGGAAGCCATGAGTCCCATTGCCGTGGAACCCGACTTTACCCGGCAATATATCGATGGCGGAAACATCAAACACCTCACCGATCGCATCCAGAATTCCTTTGATCGTGCCGCTTGGGAAAAGGAGTTTGCCATCATTGAAGGCACCGGCCACGCGGGGGTCGGATCGGTGTTTGACCTCTCAAATGCGCGCGTGGCTCAGTTGCTGTCGAGCAAAGTCATCATTGTCACCAAGGGCGGCATCGGGCGTCCCATCGACGACCTCGCGCTAAACAAGGCCCTTTTCGATCAACAAGGCGTCGAAGTCGTCGGCGTGATCCTTAACAAAGTGCTGCCAGAAAAAGTGGACTACATCGAGGATTTCGCCCGCCGCGGCCTGGGTCGGCTCGGAATCGATCTGCTTGGCGTCGTTCCTGCGAATTCCATCTTGGCCAAGCCAACCTTACAGCAAGTCTGCGAGCGCATTCAGGGGCGTTTTGTTTCCGGCACGCGCAACTGCGGCCGCCGACACGTGAACAAGGTCATCATTGGCGCGATGACGCCCACAAACCTTTTTCCGCAATTCAAGGCTGGCACGCTTGTCATCACTCCGGGGGACCGCGAAGACATCATTCTGGCGGCCATTTCTTCGCATCGCCCCGAAGAGGGACATCCATTACCACTGGCGGGCTTCATTTTGTCGGCCGATCATCTGCCGCATCCGCGCATCATGGAGCAATTGGCCGAGTCAGGCATTCCGGCGATTTCCACGCCGCTGGATACGTATTCGGTGGCCAGCGGTATTCATTCCATGACCGTAAAGACGATGCCGGGCGATCAGCAGAAAATCGAAACAATCCAGGAAATGATTGAGAAACATGTAGAAATCGACCGGTTGCTGGGAAAACTCTAACTCCCAACAAAAGTCTAACCCGGATCGATCTCGATCATTTCCGGCGGCGCAATCGGATTCTCGCGAGTCGCCTTTGCCACGGCCTGCCGAGCAACTTTTCCCACATAGAACAGGCAGGCGATCCCTGCAACCAGCCCAAGCCCAATTGGCAGGTAGAGCACTCGGCTTTTACTGGAAGCTAAATCGAGTCCAGCCTGGGCTGCATAGACAAAAAAAGCGCTGCTGGGCAGCACTCCTACGACTGTGGCGACAAGGTAATGCCAAAAGGAAATCGAGGTAATTCCATAAATGTAATTGGAGAGGCCGAAAGGCAACGGGCACATGCGGAGCAAAGTCACAATTTTCCAGCCTTCGTTTCCAATGGCCGTGTCGATGGCTTTAAATTTGGGACTGTCCTTGAGTTTTTCGGCAACTATTCCGCGGGCGAGATAACGGGAGGCGAGGAAACCCAAGGTCGCTCCTAAGGCGAGGCCGAGGATTGTGATAATTACCGCAGTCCAAAATGGAAAAATAATCCCGGCTCCGATGGTTAGAGGCATCGCAGGCAAGGCGAGTAGACAGGCGATGCCGAAGACCAATACGTAGAGCAGCATGCCCCACCAGCCGAGACCATGCACATATTGTCTGAAGATTATTACCCAGGCATTGATCGTCGCCAATCCAACGATTTTGGCTCCGACGACCATGCCAGCCAGAAGCAGGATGAAGAGAGCGAGCTTAAGTTTGTTGGAAGTGGTCATCAGGAAGGGAGTTGCATGGGACGGGCGACAGTGCGCCGGTGATTAGAATCTAACTCGCCTGCAAAAGAAAACCGCCACCTGTGGAATCCCTTCAGGTGGCGGTTTTGATGTTGTTAGCTTTTTGCTAGAATCAAAAAACCTGGTTAGGAAAGATGGCCGGAGATGAGCTTGGTCATCTCGAACATCGTGACTGATTTTTTGCCGCCAAAAATCACTTTCAGAGCCTCGTCAGCGACGATCTCTGTTTTTTTCTTGGGGTTTTGCAGGTTGTTTTTCTTGATGTATTCCCAGACTTTTTTAGTGACTTCAGTGCGTGGGAGCGGTTTCGAACCCACAACGGCAGCCAATTGTTCATCGGGTTGCACAGGCTTCATGAAAGCAGCGTTAGCTTTTTTCGCAGGAGCTTTTTCGGGGGATTTAGCAGGGGTTTTCGGTTTAGGTGTCGCCATATGTGTCTGGAATAATGTCCGCCGGGTGTGTTAGCAATCGAAATTTACTCTCAAAGAACGATTTCCTCTAAAAAATGCCTTTTGCACCTGTTTTCCTCGCTAAAATCTCACCGGCATCGACTTTCGCAGTTCATGGGTGTAGGCGGAGTTAATCTCGAATTGCGTCGTGCGGAGTTGCTCCTCGTTGATTTCCAATAAATACGGAGCGGTCACCACGAAACCGGCGTTCATCATGCCGTTGAGCATTTCCACGAGTTCGGTTTCATCATAGCTGGTGGTCTCCAGCAATTCCTGCCCGGAAGCGCCGATGCCAAACCCGATGATCCGGATCATGCTGATCTCGCGGCCGCTTAATTTAATCCTGCGCATAGGTTCTACTATAGAGCAGGATTTATGCACAGGCCATAAAACGAGATCATCATTCATCCCTTGCGGCATGGTCGAGCGACCGTATCTTTTCCACATGAGTAACCCCCATTTCTCAGCAAAAATCATCAATCACTCGCACGGCCAGGGTGCCACTTCTCTCGAAGATATTCAACAGCGAGCCGGGGAGCTGGCCCGGATCGACGGGAGACCGGCGGATGAATTTACCGACTCGGATCTGGAAACGGCGCGGCTTGAGTTGAGGGGTGGTCATGGAGAGGAATTCGAGACCGATTGTTATGTGCTCGGCGGAGACAGCATTGCCGGATCGATGGGACATCATATTCCAAACATCTCGGGCGACGAGAGTGAGAACGCAGTCGCGGAGTTGATCATGGAAGGCATGGAAGAGGCGGAGCATGACCAAATGCTGGCCGCCAGCTCCCTGAACACAGACTCCGACGAATTGTAGGCCGCTCCAGCAGTCAGTTGGAGCCGGCTTTTTTGTAATACTCGTAGCGCCGCTCGATCGACTCCACGTAGTCGCGGGTGCTGTCGAAACTCTTCTGTTTCATCTTCTCGGCGCTCATCGGCGATTCGCCAGCCTCGGGTTTGCCGATCCAGCGCTTCACCCGGGTGCGTCCGGCGTTGTATTCGGTCAGTGCGAACGAAAGCGGGCGATCCTTGTTTCGGTAATGATCCAGGGCGCGCTTCAAATACCACGCACCAACCGAGAGGTTCGTCTCTGGCTCGAATAATTTCTCTGGCTCGAAGTTGGCAACGTCGTTTGCCTTCGCCCAATCCGCCGCAGCCGCCTCGGTGACTTGCATCAAACCCCGCTCGCCGGACGTCCCGATTTTATGTGCGCCAAAGCGGCTTTCCTGCCAGATCACGGCTTTCAAGAGATCAAATTCCACCCCTGATTTCTCTGAAACTCGACTGATCACCGCGTCGTATTGCGAGTAGCCGCCGAGGCTGAGTTTCTCCTTCACGAAATAGACCGGATCGCCGTGCGACACCAAGTGGAGCCCGCCAGCGAACGCTGCGATAACGATGCAACTCGCCGCAAATTTCTTAAAAAAGCTATCCATGTCGTGATGTGCGGTTAGCTTTGCGCAACCCGCCTTCAAAGCAAACGCCAAATACCATGCCCGCCTTCGTCCGAGTCATCGTCGATCATTCGCCCGACCGCGAATTTGATTACGCGGTGCCAGACTCGCTGGCGGATCAAGTCGAAATCGGCACGCGCGTTCGGCTGCCTTTTCGCGAAAAAGACACTCTCGGCACCGTCGTCGGATTGCTGGAGGAATCTAACATCGAAGGCATTCGTCCCATCACCGCGCTCGTTGGCCAGCAAAACGCCGTCCGGCCCAAACTCATTGAACTCGCCCGCTGGATGGCGGACTACTACGCGTGCCCGGTGGAGACCGCGATGCGCAGTGTATTGCCGCAAGTCATTCGCAAGGCCGATGTTGGATTCCGCCAGCAGATCGCGATCGAGCTCGCCCGCGAAGTGAGTGCAATGGAACTCGACTCACTTCGCAAACGCGCCCCGCGCCAGGCCGAGGCGCTCGACGCGATTCGGCTTCATGGCAACACTCCGATTCTACTCGCCGAACTCGCCCGCCAGAGCAGTGTCGGCGAAGCGACGTTCCGCACGCTGGTCGAAAAAGGCATCTTGAAAACTCGCATCGCCGTCCGTCCGCGCGATCCGAATGACGGCGAAACGTTCGTCCACTCCGCGGCTCTCACCCTCAGCGACGATCAGGTAAAAGTCCTCGCTGCCGTCATCGAATCGCTCGATACCACAGGCGAAAAAAAACCGATGCTCCTCCACGGCGTCACCGGCAGCGGCAAGACCGAGATTTACCTGCGCGCCATCCAGCACACGCTCGACCTCGGCAAAAGCGCCATCGTTCTCGTCCCGGAAATCTCGCTTACGCCGCAGACGACCGAGCGATTTCGCGAACGTTTCAACGCCGCCGGACATCAGGTTGCCGTCCTCCACAGCCATCTTTCCAGCGGCGAACGCCACGACGAATGGCACAAGATCGCCACCGGCGCGGCCCGGATCGTTATCGGAGCCCGCAGCGCCGTCTTTGCGCCGGTTTCTGATTTGGGTTTGATCGTTATCGACGAGGAACACGAGACGTCCTACAAGCAGGAGGAAGCGCCGCGTTATCAGGCCCGCGACGTCGCCATCGTCCGGGCGAAACTGGAAAATTGCGCAATCTTATTAGGAACCGCGACGCCTTCGCTCGAAAGCTACCGCAACTGCCTCACCGGCAAATATCGCCTCCTGCAACTCCTCCAGCGCGTCGATGACAAAAAAATGCCCGTCATCCAAATCGTGGACATGCGCGAGGAATCGCGGCGTCATTCCAAAAAAGACGGCGGCAGCCCGCTGCTTTCGGAAAAACTGAAAACCGCCATCGAAGCGCGACTGGAGAAACGCGAACAAACCATCCTCTTTCTCAACCGTCGCGGCTATTCGACTTCCCTCGTTTGCAACGCCTGCGGACACGTCGTGCATTGCCCCAATTGCAGTGTGCCGCTCACTTTTCATCGGAGTTCCAATCGACTCAACTGCCACATTTGCGGTCACATCGAAATGCCGCCGAAAGTCTGCCCCGAATGCCGCGATCCTGGCATCCGGCAGCAAGGCGCGGGCACGGAAAAGATCGAGGAAGCCGTGGGCAGAATCTTCCCCAAGTCCGTTGTTCGCCGGATGGACGCCGATTCCATGACGAAAAAGGACGCTTTTCGCGAGACACTCAACGCTTTTCGCACCGGAAAAATTGACATCCTCGTCGGCACGCAAATGATCGCCAAAGGTCTCCATTTCCCCAACGTCACCCTCGTCGGTATCATCAACGCCGACAGCGCACTCCATCTGCCCGATTTCCGCGCAGGCGAACGCACCTTTCAGCTCATCACCCAAGTCGCCGGACGCGCCGGGCGCGGCGATGTCGAGGGCGAAGTCTTCGTGCAATCGCACACGCCGTTTCATCCGTGCATCCAGTTTGCGCGGCATCACGATTTCGCCGGATTCCAAGAGCAGGAACTCGATTTCCGCGAAAAATGCGCCTACCCGCCGTTCACACACATGATTCTGGTCACCGTCCGCTCGCCGCACGAATTGCGCGGGAGCTTTTCGGCGGAAACATTGGCCCGCCGCCTCGCCGAAAACCTCCCCGAGGGCACCATCCTCGGCCAATCCGCCCCGGCTCCCATGGAGCGATTGAAGGGCTTCTACCGCTTCCACATCATCCTGCGCGCGCACCACATTTTGAAAACCAGCCGCCACATCCGCGAAGTCATCCGCAACCTCACCTTCCCCGAAGACGTCATCGTCACCACCGACGTCGATCCGTATCAACTCCTCTAAAAAATGGATCAACCACAGAGAACGCAAAGAACACAGAGAAAAGCCGAAATACAGCCCATCTTTGCGCTCTCTGAGCTCTCTGCGGTTAATTCCATCCCGCTGGGCCAGCCGTGGCAGGAAACGCCGGACGCCGGATTCCAGCCCGCCCAAGTGCAACTCCACTGGGAGCCTGCCGCGCTCCACATTTCTGTGCAACTCGACGACACCCACATCGTCTCCCGCGCGACCGCTCACAACCAATCGCTCCATCTCCTCGGCGACACCGTCGAAGTCTTTCTAAAACGCCCCGAGTCCGATTCCTATCTGGAGCTGCACGTTTCGCCGCAAAACTTCCGCACCGCCCTCCGCTGGACCCCCGGCGGCATCGAACGCGTCCGTGAGAATACTGGAACTCGCGTGGAAGATTTCCGCATCGACCCCGATTCGTTTGGAAGTCGCGTGCAAATTTTTCCCGGGTCGTGGCACGTCGAAATCACCGTCCCGCCCGCGCTCCTCGACCTGGAAACCTGGAGCGTGGGCCAGACCCTGCAATTTTCCGTCAGCCGCTACGACTACGCAGAGCCCGATGGAACTCCGATCCTTTCTACGGTCGCCGCGCACAAGGTAAAAACCTTCCACCGCACCGCTGACTGGCTTTCGGCGACGCTGGTTTAGACCGAAGCCGCCTTAACGAATGGAACCCCGATGTCTAAGAGGGCGTCGAAAAACTTTTGTAGCGTCGAGCCTGTGGCTCGAAAAAAAGTCTATCTGCCACCGAGCCCATCGAGCCACAGGCTCGACGCTACAACTCATTCATGATGCAAAACGCTCCATGCGCGACTTATTAGACACACCCTCAAAAAAAACTTCGGGCACAGACCCATTAGGGTCGCCCTATCTATAGCCCATCGAGTTTCTCAATGAAATCAGGTCCGTAGGACCGGCATGGCCCACGGTCGAAGCTCGTCCCGATGCCGCACCTACGGCGCTCAACTGTTTTCTCTGGCGGATTTCTATAGATATTAGGCTCCTACGGAGCCGGAGCCTGCCATCAGTCGCTGTCGCTTTTGCTGGGTATCTGCCTCGTTCCCAAACAGGAGTTAGGGAACGAGAAGAAAATCAGCACCGCCTCTTTAGGACTCACCGGTTTCCAGCACATGAAGCGTTTCTTGCTCGAAGTTGAGTCCCACCACAAGGTTTGCAAAATCGTCATCCTCGCCGCAGTCGAGAATGAGCCGCAAAGCCCCATCGGGTAAAGACGATATGCTGGCTATCGGAACCGTGACATCCAACGTCCCACTGAGCGGGATATGAACAAACATACCTGGCTCAATCTCGCCAGCATCAAGATTGGCGACAATCTCAACGGTTCGTTGATCCGCCGTCACACGGACGGTTCGGGTGGTGATGATCCCTTCCGACATTGAGAAGAAGCGGCCGAACTGGACCTAACCTATCATTCTGCGAAATGGCAGGCGCTAGGGGTTCGGTGTGCCGGTCGGGGTGACTACAGCGGGCGTGGGGTTGTCGCTGGGGGGTGGGAAGTGGCCAAAGCGGTATTTCTCGCGGATGCCGCGGGTGGCGGGGTCTTCCTCGGGGTGCTGGTTGTTCGCCGCCATCTGGATGGTGAGGAGGCCGAGGTTGAGGGTGTTCGCTTTTTGCGTGTAGTCGTTGGTGTCGTCGAGGCTGTCGCTCTCGGCGTCGAGGTGGTCCTTAAACTCTTTCCGCGCGGTGGCGATGGCGGCGGCAAAGGCGGTGTTGTCGGAGCCGATCCAGCCGCCGAGGCTTTTCATGGGGCCGACATTTTGCGGGGCGGTGCAGCCGGCGAGAATGGTGTCGGCGCGGTCGAGTTCGATCCCGATGCGGGTGCCCTCGTCGTTGCCCACGAGAAAGGTCTCGCTGAGTTTTACGGACTGTCCGCGAAAGGCGTGCCTGGCGGATTTGCGGGCGCGGGCTTTGAATTTTTTGACCTGGCTAATGGCGGCGCGCTGGGTGGCGGTGAAGGTGCCGAGTTCGCCACGAATCTCCGGGATGCCGCCGGTGGCGGGATTGAGTTCGTCGAGGATGGCGCGGAGGGAGGCGACTTTGCCGGGCACGGGTGGGGTGCTGGGCGCGTCGTCGAGGCGGGCTTTGATCTGGTCTTTTTCCTCGGGGCTCTCGGCGGTGGTGAGAATGAGTTCCGCCTCGCTGAAGAGGAGGGCGATGGGGAAGTGGAAGTTGCGTTTGATGATCATGGTGGGTGTGGTTTAGAGGCGTGAATTTAGGCCAGAGGTGGAGTGGCGAAGGGATGAAATCGAAAAATGGCGTCAGCGACGAGACAAAATGACGGATTAGGGCGGAAAATGCTTTGCGCAGGCCTATTTCTGGAGTGCGCTGACTAAAAATGCGCTCCGCTGCCATATTCCTATTCTGAGCTGCGATATTCCTGCCCTGCGGAGTTTCATTCCTGTCCTGCGCAGTTCCATTCCTATTTCGCGCAACTTCATTCTTATCCCGCGCAGTCACATTTCTGTCCCCAGCAGCTTCATTCCTATATTGCGCAACGTCTCTCGTGTGTTGCGCTGGTATTTTTCTGTCGTGCGCAGCGACTCCCCTGTCTGGCGCTGGTATTTTCCCGAGGGACGCAGCCCTTTTTCGGAATCCTGCGTCATCACCCTCCAAGAGGGCGTCGAAAAAAACGTAGCGAGGCCTCACGCATAGGCGCAAAGAAGAACTGCTGATAGGACAATAGATTTGAGACGACTACGGCTCGCGCGTTTGGGGAGCGTTAACAAAGAGGTTCGCACGGAGGTCGCGGAGCTCACGGAGGAAGCAAAAGAGGTTGTTTCTTTTTCCTCCGTGAGCTCTGCGTTCTCCGTGCGAAACCCTCCATCCCGGGCTCTGGTCGTGCAGCCGACTGGGGAAGAGTTTTTTTAAAAAGGGAGTTAGACCGGGATGGTGGTGCGGAGGAGGGTGGTGTCGGGGGCGACGGGGTAGATGGTAAGATCTTTTTGCGTGGGTGGCACGAGGAAGAATTCGCCTTTGGAGAAGACGCGGCGGCCCGTGCGAATGCGGCCCGTGAGGACGGTGATGATGCAAAAACGTCCGTCGGTGACGCTGGCGCGGGGTTCGTTGAGCTCCCATTTCTCGACGCGGAAGTAGTCGCAACGGACGAGTTCCTCCTGGTCGCGTGGGAGGAGTTGGGGGTCGGTGTCGGTGTAATCGATGGATTGGAGCGATTGTTCGACGTGGAGCTGGCGCGGCTGGCCGTCGAGTCCGAGGCGGTTCCAATCGAAGACGCGGTAGGTGGTGTCGCTGTTTTGCTGCACTTCGACGATCACATTTCCCGCGCCGATGGCATGGAGGCGTCCGCTGGGGATGAAGATGGCGTCGCCGGATTCGACGGGGATGCGCTGGACGATTTCCTCGACGGTGCCGGCTTCGATATGTTGCCGAAAGAGCTCGCGGGTGACGCCTTTTTTGACTCCGGCAAAGATGGCGTGGTCGAGGCTGGCATCGACGATGTACCACATTTCCGTCTTCGGTTCGCCGCCAAGAATGGGGGTGAGCGAGGCGGGCGGATGGACCTGGATGGAGAGGCGTTCCTGGGCGTCGAGTAGCTTGAAGAGCAGCGGGAAACGCGGCGACGGATGCGCGAGGTAGTCTTTTCCAAACACGTCGGCGCGGTGGCCGCTCCAGAGTTCCTGTAAAGTCGAGCCTTTCAGCGGGCCCATGTGGACGACGCTCTGGGCTTCCTCGCGATCGACGATTTCCCAGGATTCCCCGATGCGGCTGCTGTGCGGGAGGCGTTTGTCGAAAAGGGTCTGGAGATGGCTGCCGCCCCAGACGCGTTCCATGAAGAGGGGCTCGAAGAAAAGCGGATCGGTGATTTGCATGGGGAACGAATAGTGGGGCGATCCGTCTGGCGCAACCTTCATAGCGGCGAGTGTGGGGATTCTCTTTTTCGCATGGGAGAATGCATGTATGGTCCCGTCCCTGGCCCGATGAATTTGCCTAAACTGAAGGAGAAAATCCGCCATATCCTCACGGACAATGCATCACCACGGGATATCGCGACCGGGGCTAGCGTGGGAACTTTTCTGGGTTTCTTTCCGTTTATCCCGCTTTTCGGCCTGAAAACGCTGTTGAGCTACTTCATCAGCCTCGGCTTGCGTGCGAATACAGCCGTCGCCGTTATTGCGATTACACTGCACGACGTTCTTTTCTTCGTTTACCCGATCATCCTGCGGATCGAATACCAAATCGGCACATGGCTTTTATCGCATCCGCACCATTTTGCGCCTCGCATGAAGCTCACGCACATCAAGTTCGAGAACCTCTACCACTGGAAAACCTTCCTGCATGTGGGCATTCCCACCTTGCTGGGCTCCTTCGTTTTCGGCGTCGTTTCGGCGGTTTTGATCTACGCGATCCTCTACGTCCTGCTCGTTTTGCGGAAGAAACGCCTCGCCGCCCGCCTGGTTAAAACTGAAATTTAGCAGCGAAACGGTTCATTCATTAAGGACCTTAAGTAATTCGTGAAAATTTTCACAAAGCCCCTTGCGCATCTAAAATTGTGTGGAAAAGTGTTCTCAGATTTCAAGAATTGTTCTGGGGGGAACAGCTGGCCGTCGGACTTTTAGTTCGGCGGCCAGTACTTTTTTAAGGGGCAGAACATTTGCATGGAATTCGCCCCCAGCCTTTGCAAATAACATGCAACGTCCACCTGTCCGCGTCCTTGGTTTCACCCTTTTCTGCCTGCTATTCACGGCGCTGGCTTACTACGGCGCACACTGGGCGGAGAATTTCCCCAGGCAGCTTGCGGCGGCCACCGAGGCGGCGCTCGAGCAGAAAGCACTGCAACTCCGCTCGCAGTTTTTCGCGCTGACGAATTTTCAGCCGCGCGTCCGGGTGCGGCAACGCGTGCTCTCGGAAACCTCTGCGAACATCGCCGAGCTGGCCGTTCTCGAGAAAGACACCGAGGTGCAACGCGAGTTCGTTCACACTTGGGCGGGCAGCACAAAAACCTTGCGGCTGCGCGGCCAATACCGGGTAAAAATCGGCTTCAACCTGCTGGATCGCTTCGAGATCCAAGTCGAGAAAGGGCATCACCGCATTCTCCTGCCGCCCGCGACAATTCTCTCTGTCGAGCAGCGGGAAATGCATGTCGAAGCGCTCGAAAACGGCTACTGGAATCCCATTTCGGCCGACGACTTGGAGACGTCCGTTGCCGCGCTCCAGCAGCAGGCTCGCGACCAGAGCCGCGGCCTCGTCGCGCAGGCGGAGGAAAATTTCACCACGCGACTTAGACAACTATGGGACCCGCGCTTGGAAATCGTCCGCTCGCAACCTTGAAAATCCACCTTTAGCCGGGGCGGGTTTGAGGTTAATCTCGCGGTTCTTATTGTGGAAACGACTCCAGCCCTCAACCCTCCTCCGACTTCCCAAAAACGCGTTCGCTGGCGGTTTTATTTTGCGGGATTACTCGCGCTCGCTTTCCTGATTTATTTTTTCCAACCGGGATTTTCCACCTGGTGGCTGCGGCGGCATCTCACTACCCGGGCGCACGACATTGGCTCGACGGTGACTTTCGCCAAGGTGGAGGCGGATTTTTTCACCGGTCACGCCCTGCTGAATGGCATGGAACTCACCGACGACCGCCATCGTGAAAATCAGATTCATTCAGCGGACATCGAGATCGATTTTTCGCCGTGGCGTCTGCTTTTTGAAAAAGAATTGTCTCCCATCAAAAAAATCGCGTTGGGGAAAACTCAAGTCGATTGGAAGTGGCAGTCGGAGAAGGCTGAAAAGCATTCCACCGCCAGGGTTTCCGCGACTTTTCACAACCGCTTCCCCGAGTCGCTAACGGGCAACGGCATCTCTGCGAATCTGGCGTGCGGCAACACGCGGATCGACATCGCGAACGCCGATTTCACCTTTCTCCCAAACGTCGCGGGCGAGATCGACATCCCGCATCTCACCGCGTCGATGGCCCCGTGGAAACGCACTTTTAACAACCTCGAAGGCGTTACCGCGATCAAGGAGCGCGCGCTCTACGTCGGCGGCATCAAGTTCACACCCGACTTGGTTTTGGAACGCGGCTCGCTGGATTTCACCAAACCCGAAAAACAAAAAATCATCTCCGACCTGCTCTTTAGCGCGTTTGGTGGGCAGTGGCGCACCGACCTCGATCTGGATCGTCGCAAATCGCCCGTCGAGATCGACACAGCAGCGTCGTTTTGGAACTTATCCGTGCGCGAGTTGGGCGAGTTTGTCGGCAACAATCAACTGGCCGAGGGCACGATCCACGAGGGCCGGCTCACCTTCCATGGGAGTCCGGGTGAAATGGCGAAATCGAACACGACCCTGCGTCTAAACGCGACCGATTTTCGCTGGCACGAACGGCGCTGGAATTCGCTCATCGCCAGTGGGTTGCTAGTGAATCGCCGACTCGAGATTGCGCAGTTCGACCTCGTGCAGGATAAAAATCAAATCCAGCTCAAGGGCACATCTGATCTACCCGGAAAATGGGCGCAGTTACCAAACGAGTTTCAGTTTCAAATACTCGCCCAGATCGATGATTTGCACTCGGCAGCACAGCTTATTTTTCCGGATCAGAAAGGCATCGGCGGCGAGGCATTTTTCGCCGGTGAGGTGCGCAATCAGGGCGGTCAGTTTTCCGGAAATCTGAAGATGCGCGGCGGTCCGCTCGAGATCAGCGGCGTGGCAGTGGACCGGGTGCGTGGCGACTTGCATTTGCAGGGGAGCGAAGTCAGCGCGACGGCGTTGGAGTTTGCCCGCCAGGGAGACAAGGCCTCGGGCTGGGGAAATCTTAATCTGGCCGAGCCGCGGCGTTATTCCGGGGAATTTTCGGTGATCGCTGGGAACATCGCGGATTACAGCGCGATTTTGCCGAGGGCGGTGGCTGAGCACGCTGCGGCGGGCGGAGTGAGGCTCTGGTGGAACGGCGACGGCACCAGTCATGCGCATTCGGGAGCGTTCAAAGTGAGTCTGCGTGATTTCCTCGTTTCCCACGAGACGAACGCCGTGCCGCTCGGCGTGGAATCCCACGGTTCGTATTCGCCGGCAGGCGTCACTCTAAATCACCTCGCACTGGAACGCCCAAACGCGAAGCTGAACACCGCCCTCATCGTGCGCCCGGAATCAATGGAACTGCGCGACTTGCATATTACTGGAAGTGGCGGCGCGGTGGTCGCAGGAAACCTCACGCTGCCGATCAATCTGCTCTCTTATTTGAATAATCCCACACTCGCCTCATTGCTCGATTCCAAGGCGGCCGCGACGGGACAAATCACTGCGGCAAAGGTGCGGCTCGACGAACTTTGCGAGCTCGCCGGGCGTCATCTACCGGTGCGCGGCCGGGCGAATTTCAACCTCACTGCCGAGGGACCGCTGGACAGTCTGGAAGCCCTCATCAAACTGGAACTCAACGATTTCTTCGGCCCGGAAAACCTCACGATCCCGTCGATGAAAGCGACCCTCAGCCTCATCAACAACGAACTCAACGTCGAGTCCGAGATCAATCCTGGTGAGGTCCGCGACACGATCTCTGCGCATTTCTCGGGGCGGACCGCGCTTTCGCAGGAGCACCTGATTAAGGGCCAGTGGCTGGACGACTCGGCGCCCCTTTCCGGCACGATTCAGGCGAGCCGCCTCGCGCTGCCGCTGCTGCATCCCTGGTGGCCAGCCAGCCGGAACTTAAAAGGCGACGCGGGTGGCCATCTGACTCTCACTGGAACGTGGAAAACTCCCACCTTCGACGGCTCGATCACGTTGCAAAACACCGCCTGGCAGCCCGTGTGGCTGGCATATCCGTTGCAAAAACTCAATGGCACACTGGCCCTGACCATCAACCGCCTGTCTTGGGAAAAAGTCACCGGTTTCTATCGCGGTGGCAGTTTCACGGTGAATGGCACGAGCGGTTTTCAGCCTGCGGAAAATGTCGACCTCACCATCGATGGCAAGGGGCTGACGCTGTCTGCGGCCGATAACTCAGAGGCGATCGCCGACGGCTCGATTCATTTGCAAGGTCCGGCGGAGGCACGGGCGATTAGCGGTTCCATCCATCTGCAAAGTGCCGTGCTACATCGCGAGCTCACCCTTTACACACCCGAGGTCGCGCTGCCGCCAATCAGCCGTTTTTCGCTGCCGTGGGTGCCGGTGGATTGGAAGATCGAACTCGAAGTCACCGCTGCGCAGCCGGTGGAAATTCGCGGCAAAGAAAACACCTGGCTGGTGCAGCCGGAGCTGGTCCTGCACGATACCGCCCGAACTCCGCTCATTTTGGGAAAACTCCGCATTCAGCCCATGTCGCTGACCAAAAATGCCGCCACGGAAAAAGACCAGACACTGGTATATTTCATGAATTCCACCTTGGAAAACGGCACTGTCGAATCCTCCCAGCCGACAATTACTACCGAACTGCCGCCCGCTCCCACAGTCGAATCTGCCACCAATATTCCAAGTCCCACGCCCACACCGGTCCCGCAGCGTTTGGAGATCGTTCCCTTGGCGCAATAAGCTGGCCAATTTTGGCCGAGAGCGGAGTTACATTCCAATCAAGAATGTGGTTTTGAGGTAAAGTGCTCGAGGGGGGACTTGAACCCCCATGCCTTTCGGCATACGCACCTCAAGCGTACGTGTCTGCCATTTCACCACCCGAGCTTTTTTGTGAGCCGAGAGAATAGCCTGACCCACGAAACGCGCAAGAGTTTCTTTGCGCCAGCGGACAGAAAATGCCTTTTCAACCCGGGCAATTCACCTTAGGTTCCGGCGTTCTCAACTGACCCCCAGATTCATGAAAAAAACCACCCAGGCATTCACCCTCGTCGAGCTTCTCGTCGTTATCGTCATCATCGGCATCCTCGCTGGCATCGCCCTGCCGGTCTTCCAAAAAGCCCAGGAAAGAGGCAAGGCCATCAGCGACCTGAGCAATCTTAAGCAGATCGGTATCGGTATCATGACCTATAAGAACGATAATAACAATCAACTGCCGGAAGGATCGACCGCCAGCAGTGATCCCAAAATCTGGCAGCAACAGTTGGTGCCTACCTACCTTTCCACCTGGAAAATATTGAAGTCGCCCTTTGACACTCGCCCCGCCACTGAGGTGGCAGCCACGGCACCTGTTAGCTATGGGTTCAATGACGAGAAGTCTCTGTTGGGCTTGGATTCTTCTAAAATCAATTACCCAACGAGTCTCATCATTGTCGCACCCAAGCTCGTCAACGGCAATCCTGTTGCCTACACCGGTCTGGGGAATGCCGATGTGCTGGTTAAATCTGACACCGCTGGCGGCGGTGATCATGGCACACACGGCTCGCGTAAACGCATCAATGTCCTATTTGGCGACGGCCACACCGAAGATATTTTGTTTCTGAAATTTACCCAAAAAACGGGTGACGAAGGCCTTAAACGCTGGATCTACGATACTCCCTAACTCATGGCAGCGGCTGTCGCGGTGCATCTGAGCGATCGCACATATTCCATTCAGATCGGAGTGGATTTGTTGGAAACTCTTGGTGAGTCCTTCGAGTCTCTGCAGTTGGGAAAAAAATGCGCCGTCATCACCGATGACCGAGTCGGCCCGCTCTATGCCGAGCGTGTTTTGCAGAGTCTGAAATCAGCCAACATTACGGCTGTTTTGCTAGCAGTTCCCGCTGGGGAAAAAAGCAAATCGCTTCCCGTCGCGGAAGGCTTGCTAGAAAAAATGGCCGACGCTGGCCTAGATCGGAGTTCCATGGTGATCGCACTGGGCGGCGGCGTCATCGGCGATCTCGCGGGCTTTGTCGCCGCCATCTATTTCCGCGGCATTCCCTACATCCAAATTCCCACCACCGTGCTGGCACAAGTCGATAGCTCCATCGGCGGCAAGACCGGGGTGAATCTCGCCACCGGAAAAAATCTCGTTGGCAGTTTTCATCAGCCGCGGGCGGTTTTTGCCGATGTTAGCACTTTGCAAACATTGCCGGAGCGCGAGTTTAACGAGGGCTTCGCGGAAGTCATCAAGCACGCCATTATTCGCGATGCGGCTCTCTTCGAAAAACTCCAGTCCTTCGACCGTTCTAACATTGACGACCTCACCTCCATCATCCGGCGCAACATCGAGATCAAAGCCGCCATCGTCAGCCAGGACGAAATGGAAACCCTCGGCCTGCGCGCCTTGCTTAACTTCGGCCACACCATTGGCCACGGCATCGAAAACGCCGCCGGCTACGGCAACCTTCTGCACGGCGAAGCCATCAGCCTCGGCATCGTCGCCGCGGCCCGGCTCTCCGTCGCCAAAGCCGGGATGCCGCCCACCGATCTCGACGCCATCGAAGCGCTGCTCATTCGCTTCCAACTTCCCACGCGACTGCCATCTAACATCTCCACAGATTCGATTCTAACTGCGCTGCAAAAGGACAAAAAATTCTCCGCTGGCCAGATTCGATTCGTCCTTTCGCCCGGCATCGGCGACGCCTTCCTTTCGAGTTCCATCGGTATGGAAGACATCCGCCGAGAAATAGAAGCCTTGCGCTAGATGCCGTTTTGCGATTCATCTGTGGCATGAATCACACTGAGGCCTGCATCGCGTTGAACATGATCCCGCGCATCGGGCCGGTGCGTATTCGCAAGTTGCTCGATTGCTTCGACACTCCCGAGGGCATTCTCACCGCCCGCCAGTCTCTTCTCGAACAAATCCCCGGGATCGGCCCCGATACTGCCTCCGAGATCATTAACTGGGAGAAAAACATCGATCTCGCAGCCGAGTTGGAGCGTATTCGCGAATACGGCGTCACCGTCATTACCCAAGCCGACTCGTTCTACCCGAGGCTTCTGCGCGAAATCCACGACCCGCCGACCGTCCTCTACGTCTGGGGCCAGCTCCTCGAGAAAGACCAGCACGCCATCGGCGTCGTCGGCTCGCGCAAGACCACCCATTACGGCATCGAAGCCGCCCGCAAACTCTCCTACCAGCTCGCCTACTCCGGCCTCACCGTCGTCAGCGGACTCGCCCGTGGCATCGACACCGCAGCGCATCAGGGCGCGCTTGCCGCCAAGGGCCGCACCATCGCCGTCCTCGGCAGCGGACACCAGTTTCTCTACCCGCCGGAAAACAAGGAACTCGCCGAAAAGATCACTTCCAGCGGGGCGGTCATCAGCGAGTTCTCCATCACCGTGCAACCCGACCGCCAGACTTTTCCCATGCGCAACCGGATCATCAGCGGCTGGAGTTTTGGAACCCTGGTCGTTGAGGCGGGGCTGAACAGCGGCGCTCTGATCAGCGCAAACATGGCACTGGAGCAGGGCCGCACCGTCTATGCCGTGCCCGGCCCGATCGACCGGCCCAACTCGATGGGTTCCAACCGACTCATCCAGCAGGGCGCAAAGCTCGTGATGGACGCCGCCGACATTCTCGACGACATGGGCACTTTATTCCGGCACGAACCGGAGCTGACTCGCAGCGCGCCGGTCGATCTGAGTGACGAGCAACGCGCCGTTTACGACGCGATCACGGACGACGAGACGCCCATTGACCGTATCGTTTCCGCAAGTGGGCTGCCCACGGGCAAAGTCCTTTCCACCCTGCTGGCGTTGGAAATGAAGCGCCTCGTCAAACAATTGCCCGGTCAGCGCTTCGTCAAACTCCTCTGAGAGGGCGTCGCAAAAGTCAGTTGTAGCGTCGAGCCTGTGGCTCGATGGGCTGGGTGGCAGAGGGATTTCTTTCGAGCCATAGGCTCGACGCTACAAACCCATCCATGATGCAAACAGTCCATGCACGACTTATTAGACGCCCTCTGAGAATTAAGATGGAGTGGGCGGCGCCTGGGCTGGGCCATGAAAAAGCCAGCCTGAGGCCACCGCCACACTCCAAGAGGAAGAGCGTCGCGTATTTTATTTATGCGTATCGCTGCGAAGAATTTGAATGGCAAGAGTGAGGCCGCCTGCGGTGGCCAGCAAAAAAAGAAGCATCGCGAAGCCGGGATAACCGAAGATGCGAAAGCTGGTCTCCACCCGCATGAGAAGCGAAGCGCCCAGGATCAACGAGCCTAGAATGAGGCCGAGCGTGATGCGGTTGGCGACTTTTTGCAGCCCCGTCATGAGATATTCCTCGTCGATGGTGTCGATCTGCATCTTGAGTTTGTTCGTGGAGAGGAGTTCCAGAAATTGATTGATCCGCGCGGGCAGTTTCTCAATCAATTCCTTGGCTTCCAGCAAAGTGGTGAGGAGGTTCCCGGGCGAGAGACTTTTCATCGTCCGTTTGCGCATCAACTCCGAGGCATTGCGGCGGATCGACTCGTTTGGATCGAAAGTGGGACAAAGCGTGCGGCCGATCAAATCGAGGTTGAGCAACGTCTTTCCTAACATCGTTAACTCTGATGGAACTCCCAATCCACTCTCCGCAGAGATGCGCGTGATCTCCATGATCACTTTTCCGGTTTGCAGCGACTGAATCGACGCCTCCTGCTGCTGGCTGAGCAGATCGCCCATCTCACGTTTAAACTTCATTACGTCGAAGCCATCGCGCTCCTCTCCCATGCGTTGCGCGATCTCGCTGGCACGGTCGCTTTGCCCCTCGGACATCGCCAGGAGCAGGCGCAAAATGCTTTCCTGCATGTTGGGGCCAATCCGGGCGGTCATGCCGAGATCGAGCAACGCAATCCGATGATCCTGCGTGAGGAGGATATTACCCGGATGCGGGTCGGCATGGAAAAAACCCGCGATCAAAATCTGGTGCAGATACGCCTGAAACACCGCCTCGGCCAGACCCGCACCGTCGATCTCGAGAAACGTCACTTTGTTCAACTTCGTGATCTTTTGTCCGCTGACATATTCCATCGTGAGCAGGCGGCCTGTGCAATAATCGTCGATCGGCGCAGGCACCAGAATCGATTGGAACTCCGCCAGGTTTTTGCGCATCAGCCGGAGATTGTCCGCCTCCAGACGATAATCCAGCTCACGCAGCAACGACTTCCGCAACTCCTCGATCATCGCCGCAAACTGGTAGCGTTTCCCCGCGTCGGTGTGCTCGTCCAGCAGCGCCGCGATCTCCGCCAGCGCCTCCAGATCCTCCGACACGGTTTCGCGGACATCCGGTCGCTGAATTTTCACCGCCACCGGCTGGCCACTGCGCAACACCGCCCGGTGCACCTGCCCGAGAGACGCGGCAGCGATGGGAGTGGGATCGAATTCCAGGAAGGCCCGGCTGATCCGCGCGCCGAGTTCCACGCTAACGATGGCCTCGACTTTCTCATACGGAAACGGCTCCACATGATCCTGCAGCCGCGTGAGCGCCTCCATGTAAGCCGCCGGAACAAAGTCCGACCGCGTGGAAATAAGCTGGCCCAGTTTGACGAAAGTCGGCCCGAGTTTTTCCAGATCGTCCGCCAGTTCCATCGCCTCGGGCGGAATGGGCGGGCGCGCTTCGTAGTCGAGCGGGTCGTCGATTACGGGAGCCTGCCGGACAAGATCGCCGTGGCCGTATTTGATGAGCAGGCGAGTGACGTCTTTGTAGCGTTTGAGGTGACTGGGTTTGAAAGAGAAGGCCATACCTTTTAATCGCAGCCAATTTCTGAAGTGATTGTCTTAAAAAGCATCTTGGCAGTGTGCCGAAAGTGGCTGGGTCCCGTGAGGCTCGAGATCTGTATAGAAAGGATTCTCCCCCGAGATGAGGTGGTAGCGTCGAGCCTGTGGCTCGATTGGCCCTGGTGGCAGATAGACTTCCTTCGGGCCAGAGGCTTCCAGAAAGCCTGGCGCGTGCCGGTCCCGAACCGCAGGAAAAAGAGGCCGCCAACTAGGCCAAACGACCTCCGTCGCCACTCCGGCGACCTTCGCCGTCAGGCTCGCGACCTGTGTCGTTTGCCCTGCGACCGATCCCGGCAGCCCTCCGACCTCCGTCGCCACCTCTCCGGCCCTCTCCGTTTGCCTCGCGACCTGTGTCGTCGAACGCCCGACCCGTGTCGCCAAGGCAGCGACCTAAGTCGTCCGCCCCACGACCGCCGTCGTCTGCCCCACGACCCGTGTCGTTTCCAAAACGACCCAGGTCGTTTGGCAAATCCCTCTGATTATCAGCGACTTACAGAATCGTGATAATGGTTTCCCACGGGCTGTTCACAGAGTCGCCACGCTGGAAGATCAGCCGATAGGTTTCGGGTAGTGCGGGCGTCCCGCCTGCTGCAGCGGGCATCCTGCCCGCTGGGATCTCTGTGAATAACGCAGCAGCGCCAGAAAATTTGGGCAAGATGCCCAAACCAGCAGGCGAGACGCCCGCACTACCCGGGACAATGCGTTTTTCTTGCGGATGTTCTGCGTTCCTACGAGTCCCGCCCGAGTGCCGGGGGCGAGTTGATCGCCGAGGACCATGCGAGTTTCATTCGTATGAGAGGGCGGTTTTTAAATCAATCCCATCGCAACCAAGCGGGCAAAGGCGGCGAGAGTGTTCGCGTCGCGGATCTCGCCGCTGGCGATCATGGCGCGGAGTTCTTCGGTGCTGAAGGCGCGGCATTCCACGATGCTTTCCGCCTCGTCGTGCTGACTTCCATCGCTATGAGGAACGAGTTGGTCGGCCAGAAAAATGTAGCCGTGCTCGTCGGTAAATCCAACCGATGGAAAGAAAACTCCGAGCGGAGTTAGAGTCGTCTCTGGGCCGGCGGCGTAACCGGTTTCCTCGCGGAGTTCGCGCCAGACGCTTTGGTGCAGCAGGCCGGTGAAATCGCCGGGTTCCATTTCGATCTGACCCGCCGGAAATTCCCAGATTGCCTGCCGGATGGCGATGCGTTCCTGGCGGATGAGGAGCCATTTGTCCTCGATAGTTTTGGCTGCGATGACGACGGCTTTTTTTCTGCGAACGACCGTCCACGACATGCCCTCGGGCCGGGCGGGAGTCGCGACTAGCTCATGGTAAACTTTCGCAAATTCCCCATCGTATTCCAGTTTCCGGGCGAGCGTGCGCCATTCGCCGTGATCGGCCGTGATGTTGGATTCACCGGGCTGGGTGGGGTCGCTCGCCCAATTTATGGAGGTGTCGCTCATCAGCGATGTCACTAGCAGGCCGGTTCTTTTTTGTTAAGCCGAGTTTTTCGTTGCCACCGGAAAAACCGTGTATAAATCTAGCCAGCACCATGGGAAATTTCTTCGCCGATTACCAGACGGATGGCTTCTACGATGAAATGTTTGAGGCACCGGGAAGAGTGCGGCCCCACTACCAAAAACTTCTGGCCCGCTTCGACGAGCTGGGCCCGGATGAAATCCAGAAGAAGATGGAAGTCGCCGAGAAATCGTTCCTCACCCAGGGCGTGACTTTCACGGTTTACAACAACGACGAGGGCACTGAGCGGATTTTTCCGTTCGACCTGATTCCCCGGATCATTCCCGCCGACGAATGGGCGCATGTCGAGCGCGGCTTGGAGCAACGGCTGCGGGCGTTGAATATGTTTCTGCACGACGTTTACCACGAGCAACGCATCATTAAAGAAGGCATCGTGCCGCGCGAAGTCGTCGAGAGCGCGGTGCATTTCCGGCCCGAATTCATGGGCATCGATGTGCCAAAAGACATCTACATTCACATCTGCGGCACCGATCTGATCCGCGACGACAAAGGCGAATATTTCGTGCTGGAAGACAATGGCCGCTGCCCGTCGGGCGTCTCTTATGTGCTGGAAGGGCGACAGGCGATGAAGCGCGTGTTTCCGAAACTTTTCTCGCGTTATCCGGTACGTCCGGTCGATGGCTATTGTCAGGATTTGCTGAATCTGCTGCGTTACATCGCGCCGGATGGCAACCCCGATCCGACCATCGCGCTCCTAACACCGGGCGTGTATAACTCGGCTTACTTCGAGCACAGTTTTCTAGCCAGATCCATGGGGATCGAGATCGTGGTGGGCCAGGATCTCGTCGTGCAGGGCTCGGAGGTTTTCATGAAAACGACACGCGGCCTTAAACGCGTGGACGTGATCTATCGCCGCATCGACGACGACTTTCTCGACCCGACCGTTTTCCGCAAAGACTCGGTGTTAGGAGTTCCCGGAATCGTCGAGGCCTGCCGCAAAGGTCGCGTGAGTCTGGCCAACGCGATTGGCACCGGAGTCGCCGACGACAAGGTCACTTACTACTACGTGCCCGACATGATTCGCTTCTATCTTTCCGAGGAACCGATCCTTCCTAACGTCCCAACTTATCTCACGGGCAACGCGAGCGACCGCGCCTATGTCTTGGAAAACATCGAGAAGCTCGTCGTGAAATCCGCCAACGAAAGCGGCGGCTACGGCATGTTGATCGGCCCGCATTCCACCAAGGAGCAATGCCAACAATTTCGCGAGGCGATCCAGGCCAATCCGCGCAATTACGTCGCGCAACCCGTGGTGCAACTCTCGCGCTCGCCATCACACTGCGACGCCGGTGTGGAGGGGCGCCATATCGACTTGCGGCCCTATGTGTTGTTTGGCGAAAAGGTGAGCATCGTTCCCGGCGGACTCACGCGCGTGGCCTTGCGCAAAGGCTCGCTCGTGGTGAACAGCTCGCAAGGCGGCGGCAGCAAAGACACCTGGGTGCTCGACCATGAAAACTCATCGGAGTTAGATCAGCATCAAACTCAATTCCAAACTCTTTCCTAACTTCTTCCTAACCTTATGCTAAGTCGAGTCGCTGAAGCCATTTATTGGATGAACCGCTACATCGAGCGGGCGGAAAACAATGCCCGGATGCTCGATGTTAACATCCAGGTGATGCTCGACTTTGAGATGAATGGCGAACGCGCCGCCGAGAAACATTGGAACCCGATTATTAGTACTCTGGAAGACCACGAGTTGTTTCAGAAACTCTATTCCGAAATGAACGGAGAGAACGTGATTGACTTCGTGACCTTCGAGAAAAAGAATCCCAACTCGATCTATTCCTGCATCGCCTACGCCCGCGAAAATGCGCGCACTGTGCGCGAGCAAATCTCCAGCGAAATGTTTGAGATTCTCAACAAACTCTATCTCTTCATTCGTTCTGAAGACGCCCGGAAACTCTTCCGCAACAGCTCCTTCGAGTTCTTTAACTACATCGTCGAGGGCTCGCATCTTTTCCAAGGCACCACCGACGCCACCATGACCCACGGCGAAGGCTGGCACTTCGGTCAAGCTGGCCGTTTTCTGGAACGCGCGGACCGCACTTCGCGCCTGCTCGACATGAAGTATCATGTGCTCCTGCCGAGCGGCGAACAGGTCGGCGGCAACGTCGACACCGTGCATTGGATGGGCGTGCTGCGCTCGTGCAGCGGGTTGGAGGCTTATCGCAAACTCTATGTCGATCAAGTCGCGCCGTGGAAAGTCGCTAAATTTCTCATCACCTCCGCGACTTTTCCGCGCTCGATTAATTTCTGTGTGCGCGAGCTGGACCGCGCAATTCACCGCATTTCCGGCGTGCCGGGCGGGCAGTATCAATGCGAAGTCGAGCAACTATCCGGACGCTTGCAAGCGGACTTGGGTTACGTCTCGATCTCCGAAATTTTCAAATTCGGGTTGCATCAATATCTGGACCGTATCCAACTCCGGCTCATCGCCATCGCGGCCGCATTAAGCGAGGAATACTGCGACTGGCAGGTGCCCGAAGTGCCCGTCGAGGCCGCGTAGATCGTCGGGTTCCCAATCCGCATTTCGGGAAAAGGGAAAAGCGTGACGCCGAAACACACGCGCCCGTCATTTCTGCTCACCCGCTCGGTAGGATTTGGCACCTTTTGACTGCGATTTATCGCCCGCTTGCTACGATTTCTCACCCGGTTGAGACGATTTCTCACCCGGTTGAGACGATTTGTCACCTTCTCGTGATCATTTCTCGCCAGTTTACTACGATTTATCACCCGGTGATGGCAATTTCTCACCAGTTCGAGACGATTTATCACCTTTGAGACTATTTTTTTGGAATAGAGATCTATCTGACTCAAATCTAAAAAATAACCGGGAAACAGCTTGTGCGTTTTGTGGAAAATCTCTAGCGGTAAACCCGTCCCTGAACCATCCACCATCACCCCTTATTTTTTATCCCTATGTCCGATCCCGTCACTCCGCCTCCCGCCGCCCCCGTTGTTGCGCATCACTCCGCTCCGAGCGACTTCGATCAAGCTCAGTTGGAGACCATTAAAAACAGCGAGACTCTCGCCCGCAGCGCGCAGAAAGCCGATTACAACGCCACCCTCATCGACGAGGGAATGCTCGCCGTCACCCCCACGAAACTCCTCTCCGCCTGCCAGCTCTGGCGCAATCTCAGCGGGCAGGCCGTGGATGCCACCAATGCCCTCGGCGAAGTCGTCAATCAGGGCACCGATGCCGAGACATTGTTGAAGCAGGAAGTGGAATATTACCGCGCTAAAGCCCGCCTCTCCATCACCCAGCACCCGGGGTGGACTGCGGGCCAGATCGACGCCGTGAAGGCCCGTTACTTCATCGGCACGGAGCTTTTTAACAACGAGGGCACCGCCGGGCAATCCGTCAGCCTCCTCCTGGAGCACGCCGCCGCCGACCATCTCCCCGGCCTGAAACCCGAACGCCTCGTCCAGTCGGGCACGATCCTGCAAAGTTTCCTCGGCAACCCCGGCCCCACCATCGACAAGCAGTCCGAGGCCACCCGACGCCGCTCCGAGCGCGAGGCAGCCTTCCAGGAAGTGATGCGACTCCGCCACGAAATCCAGCTCTGCGCGAACACCGCCTGGCCCTGGCACAACAACGCCAACATCGCCTATCGAAGGGAATTTCTGATCCCGATCGGGAGGCCGTTTACGGTGTGATAGTTAGGTCTCATTTACGCACATGACCGATGACGCTCTCCCAAAGGTGCGCAAACACAGCCGCACGAGTCTATGGTTGATCGGCTTTGGGTTACTCGTTCTCCTTCTAGCAGGCATTGCGCTTCCGCAACACGGCCCCCAGAAGAACGGTTGCCAATACGAGAGCGGTCTCCAGATGCAGCAGATTGCGATAGCAGCGGCACTCTATCGAGACGATCATGCTGGCAGCTATCCTGAGCGCCTGTCGCAGCTTGTTCCCAACTACATTTCAGAGCGTGGATTCTATTTTCACTGCAAATATGGGGAGGCATTTACACCTCCGCTTGCCAACACCGAACCCAAACTCATAGACGCTTTTTCGCCCTACGCGATCTCTGCGCTCGGCGACGGACGAGCGGTTGTCTTCGAGCGATTGCCTATGTGGTCGGATCATACCGTCGGTTATTTTCTAGTATCCGGTGACGTCCAGTCGCTCCAGACCATGCAGCGGAACAGAGTTTCCCAAGTCGAATTTGCGAAGAATTACCTTAAGTTATTCAATCCATGAGTAATCAAACGATGCCTTGCAGCGAGCGCTCCGGGTTCGGTATCATTGGCGACTCTGCGCTTGTCCTAAATTCAGCAACGCGTATTTTCGTCACATGATTCAGACCATCGAAGCCATCGTTGACGAGCGCGGGGGCGTGCGGCTGCTCGAACCCCTCCAACTCGACCGTAGCCATCGGGCGCTGGTCACGATTCTGGCCGACGAGCCTTCGGAGGTCCACGAGACGGCACTGCTCAGTGAGGCTTCGCTGGCTGAGGACTGGAACCGCCCCGAGGAGGACGCCGCATGGTCATACCTACGAGAGGTTCAGTAGTCCTCGTTCCGTTTCCGTTTTCGGATTTGTCGCAGTCCAAACGTCGCCCGGCGGTCGTATTGGCCCATGCTGAACGCGGCGACTGGATTCTTTGTCAGGTCACGAGCCAGGCGTATGCCGACGCTCGCGCCGTGACGCTGACGGACAAGGATTTCGAGCACGGCAACCTGCGCCTCACCAGCTACGCCCGCCCGACGAAACTTTTTACCGCCCACGAGAGTCTTTTCGTTTTGGAGGCGGGAGTGTTATCTGCCGAGTCCCTCAAAAGAATCACGGATGCAGTCGTATCTGTGATTCAACCGAACGCCTGACTCTGCGTCGCTGCATGCGAACCGGGCTGATTTCTGTCTAACTCAACTGAAGAATTTCTAGGAACTGGCCGCACCAGTCTTTCTGCGTGCGCAGAAGTTCCGACCAGGCCGGGAGGGAGGCGGGGTGGTTTTCCAGAGGGCGATCTAACACGGCGGAAAATTGTTCGACTAACCTCGTTTCCTCCTCCTCGGGAAAGTGCAGGCGATTGAGGAGGGCGACATGACGATAGCGACGGAGGGTATTCCGCGCGGAGTGCTGGTAGGCACTGCTCAGGGCCTGCAAAAAATGGGGCGTGAGGCGCATTCCTTCCCGCGCAAGATGATGCAGCAGGCAGGCGCTGATTTCGGCGGACAGTCGAGTGAGACCGCTATCACGTCGGCCATTTTCTAACATCTGGTGTTTGTGCTCGTAGTTGGCACCGAGGTCGATCTGCGCGACGGCTTCCGGCGGCAGGACGCGGTGTACGGAGCAGAGCAGATCCATTTCCAAGCCCCAGCCATCGGAGAGGGGAAATTGCGCCAAGTCGCTGAGGCGTCCGCCGAATTCTCCTGCGAGTGGGTAGCGGAAACATTCCAGGAAATCGAGCAGCGGGGTGTGACCTTCCACCCGGACGAGGGCGCGCAAAAGCGGACCGACGAAAAGACGGGTGACGCGTCCGAACAGTTGGCCGCCCTCGTTGCCGTAGCGGGGGTAGTAGCCTTTGACGTAGCGATAGCCGAGCTCCGGGTCGAGCAAGGGCCAGGTGAGGAGCGCGGGGAGTTCCCGCGAGTAGTGGAGGATGTCGCAATCGTGGGCGATGACGCATTTGCACCCGCCCCGGAGGTAGAGCCAGCCGAGAGCGGTCCAGAGGTTGAAGCCTTTGCCGGCGCGCGGCTCGGGCAAGAGTTTTTGCAACTCGGGATGGTCGTTCCAGATCAAGGTGATGCGCGGGTCACCGTCTAGCTGTGCGCGAATTTCTCCGAGGTCCTCGGCGGTTGCCTGGTTGATGCTAACCACGACTTCGGAAAGATAGTGAGCTTGCCGGATTTCCCGGAGAATGGAACGCATGGCGGGGCGTCGAAAGTCGTCCAGCGTGCAGGGCAAAATGAGCGCAGTTCCCTGCGACTCGGCCAGTTTCTCCAACTTCCGCTCCATTTCCTGCAGCGGAACCGCATTCAGCCGGGGCAGCGTGCTCATGAGGCCACGCTGATGGAAGTCGCTCATGAATGCGGCGTGTCGATGGGAGTGGTTGCCGGGGTTTTCAGCGGAGTTTCATCCGATTCATCGTCATCGTCTTCTTCGATTTCCCTGCGCAGCCGCTTGGAGACAAAGGGCCGGAAAAATCCGTAGAGCAGATAGCTGATGAAAAACACCGCCGGCATGACGCTGTAGTAGCGGACGGTGAGCAGGAGGACGACGATGAAGCCGAGCAGGCGCGGCAGCGATTTCTGCGTGCGCCAGTTTACCGCCTTGAAGCTGGGATATTTAAAGTGGCTAAACATCATCCACGAGAGAAACAGGAGCAGCGGCGGAAGCAGGAAACGCCACGAGCCAATCTCGCGGTCGTGCTCCTGCAAGCTCAGCATGAAAAGCGTGATCGACGCCGTAACTCCAGCAGCGGCGGGAATGGGGATGCCGGAGAAATCCTTGTCCACAGGCTCGCCCGCCTGCTTGGCCGCGGCGATACAGTTGAAGCGCGCCAGCCGCAGGGCGCCACAGACCAGATAAACGGATGCCACCAGCCAGCCGGGATCGAAATCGCGGAGGACGATCCGGTAAACCAGCAACGCCGGAGCGACGCCGAAGGAAACGATGTCCGCAAGTGAATCGAACTCGCGGCCAAAGGGACTTTCCGCCCCCGACATACGGGCCATGCGTCCGTCGAGAATATCGAAGACGCAGGCTCCCAGGATCAGTAAAATGGCCTCCCGATAGTAGGCAAACGGATTGCCCAGAATGGGATCGCTTTGGACCTGGATCAGTGCGCCCTCGATGATGCGCAGGATAGCGGTGAAGCCGCAGAATAAATTTCCCGCCGTCATCAGGTTCGGCAGGAGATATATTTTCGGTTCGCCGTCGCGCATGGGAGTTAGGTTTTAATCAGCCAGCTCGGCGATGGGCGTGGTGCCACATTTCACGCGGTCGCCGATCTTCACGAGCAGTTTCGCATCGAGCGGGAGGTAAACTTCCGTGCGTGAGCCGAAACGGATCATGCCGAAGTGGTCGCCTTTTTTTAATTCGTCGCCAACCGCGCTCCAGGGAACGATGCGACGAGCGATGGCGCCAGTGATCTGGCGGACGACGAAGGTGACCCGCGGATTCTGGAAGCCCCAGGTGATGTATTCGTTGAGAGTGGTGGCGTCGGGGTGGCGAGCGTCGAGCATTTTGCCCAGGTGATGCGCCCGGTGGATGACTTTCCCGGCGAGTGGAGCCCGATTCGTGTGGACGTCGAAGACGGAGAGGAAAATGCCGACGCGTTGCATTTTAGAATTAGTGACCTCGGGTTCCAACATCTCACCCACTATATCGGCGACGACGCCATCAGCGGCTGCCACGACCAGCGATTCACCGGGAGGAATCGTCCGCACCGGGTCGCGAAAAAAGTAAAACACATAGACGATGAGGAGGAGCCACAAGCCGACGAGCAAGGTGCCCAAGATGGTGAACCAGATGCCCAAAATCGCTGAGCCGACCGCCAGAGCGACCAGAATTGCCAGAATCCAACGAGCCTCATAAATAGTTTGCCAGCGCATAAGCCCCCAGTCTCAACACGGAGAAAGCAGCGTCAAGCGCAAGTTCCCGTAAGTGATCCGTTTATTGAATCCATCTTATTTTACTCTCTCCAATTAATTGACAAACTCGTGCCATGGTCTTTATTGGAAGCTGTTGCGGTCATGCCTCTTCCCTTCACATAATTATGAAACTCAACCAACTTCTCAAGCTCGTTCTGAGCATTGCGCTTTTCGCAACCTCCCTTTACGCCCAAAGCGGTTATCAAGTGCCTTCGAATGATAAATTCAAAGATCGTATCGAGCTTTTCGGAACAAATGTTACAGCCACTGGGGACAATATCCTAGCGACTGCGGAAACTGGCGAGCCCGGTTTTGGTATTAGCAGTCTTAGTCACACTGTTTGGTACACTTGGACAGCTCCTATAGACGGAGTAGCAATTATTGATCAAATCGGAACTGGCTTCTTTAGTATTTTGAGTGTTTATACAGGGCCATATTTAGGTATTGGCAACAATCTCCCTTCAAATTATTATTCTTTTGATTTTGATAGTGCCTACGGGGGATCAGTTATTACAATCCCTGTGGTGCAGGGACAAGTAATACAAATGAACGTCTATGGATTCACCAATACCTTTGACTCCCCTGTTGGCATATACCAATTCAACATTCATTACACAGGTTTGACTGCTCCTAAAAATGATAATTTTGCCCAAAGGGAATTCATACCCAGTACGGGCGGGGTCATCACAACCAATAATACTGGCGGTACCCGTGAAAAACAAGAGCCAAACCATGGAGGCAACACTGGGGGTGAATCATTGTGGTACAGTTGGACAGCAAACTCTACTGGACGCGTTATAATAAAATCAACTGGTACAAACTTTGACACGGTCCTTGGAGTATATTTCGGTGATGAGCTTGGAAAGTTATTTGATGCCAAAAGCAATAATGCTGGCGTCCTCAATGCGACCACAGACACTTTGGATTTCAAGGTTATAGCTGGTGAAACGTATGCTATCGCCATTGATGGTTATCAAGGACGGGTGGGAAATATCAAGTTGCAGGTCACTCAAGGACCGGCTATTTCTCTTAGCGGCAGCATATATTTTGGCACCAGACCCGTTAAATCAAACACATCGCGATACCTAACAGTAAAAAATACGGGCTTCACTACTTTGAAATTGCGAGGTGTCGAATTGCCCGTGGGCTTTTCTGGTAGCATCAGTGGTTCCATAGAGCCCGGCAGAACCCAGTCTTTTAAAATCACTTTTTCACCTCGGAGCAAAGGGATCTTCAGAGGTGAGTTGAAAGTGAAGAGCAATACTACAGGTAACACCAATACAGTTATCGTTCGCGGAATTGCAAATTAATTAAGGTTATCCCCTCCTAACAACTTGTTAGGCTTCTTTCTTAGTCACTAGATGCGGTGACACATTTATAGAATTCGCTGGAGCGGCATCTCGTTTTAGTGAATTCGTCTTTTTCAGCGAATGGCATTGACGGTGGGCGGCTTCCCACTATTTTCTACGCCTCGCAACCACACCATTATCTATTTCTATGAGTATCAAAATCGGCATTAACGGATTCGGACGCATCGGTCGTCTCGTCTTTCGCGCAATCTGTGACCAGGGCCTTCTCGGCAAGGAAATCGAAGTCGTCGCAGTCAACGACCTCGTCGGCGCGGACAATCTCGCGTATCTCGTGAAATACGATTCGACCCAAGGTCGGGCCAAGGAGGAAGTTTACTCGAAGAAATCCAGCCCCGACGTGGCTGAAGATGACATTTTGGTCGTCGATGGCCACGAGATCAAATGTCTCGCTGTGAAAGAAGGTCCGACCGCATTGCCATGGGCCGAGCTCGGCGTGGATATCGTTATTGAATCGACCGGCCTCTTCGTCGATGCCGCCAAGGCTCGCGGCCACATCACTGCGGGCGCGAAGAAAGTCATCATTTCCGCTCCCGGTAAGGACGAGGACATTACGATCGTCATGGGCGTAAACCACGAGAAATACGACGCAGCGAATCACCACATCATTTCCAATGCAAGCTGCACGACGAACTGTCTGGCGCCTGTTGTTCACGTGCTTTTGAAGGAAGGTTTCGGCATTGAGGAAGGCCTCATGACCACCGTCCACAGCTACACTGCGACCCAAAAAACAGTTGATGGCGCTTCCAAGAAAGACTGGAAAGGCGGACGTTCCGCAGCAATCAATATCATCCCCTCCACGACCGGCGCTGCGAAGGCCGTGGGCCTCGCCATTCCCGAGGTCAAGGGCAAGCTGACCGGCATGTCGTTCCGCGTGCCGACCCCGACTGTTTCCGTAGTCGATCTCACTGTTCGCACGGTTAAATCCACCAGCTACGACGAGATCAAGGCTGCGATGAAGAAGGCCAGCGAGACTTACATGAAGGGCATCTTGGGTTACACCGAGGACGAGGTGGTTTCGACCGACTTCATCCACGACACGCATTCCTCAATCTTCGACGCGGGCAGCGGCATCGCTTTGAATGACAAATTCTTCAAGCTGATCAGCTGGTATGACAACGAGTGGGGCTACAGCAACCGCTGCGTGGACTTGCTAAAGTTCATCGCTGACAAGGGCATTTAAAGCTCCATTTCGATCTAACTCCGATGGCAAAAAAGGACATTCGCGACATCAAGGTCACCGGCAAACGCGTCCTCGTGCGCGTCGATTTCAACGTCCCTCTCGACGACAAAGACGGAACGATGGTTATCACCGATGACACCCGCATCCAGGAGACGCTGCCCACGCTGCGTTACCTCGTCGAGCACGGTGCCAAAGTTATCCTTTGCAGCCATCTCGGACGTCCTAAAGGTCAAGTCGATCTCAAGCAAAGTCTGCGTCCTGTCGCCGCGCGACTCTCGGAAATGCTCTCCATCCCGGTGGCATTTTCCAGCGTCTGCGTTGGGCCAGAAGCCGTCGAAAAATCGCAGGCCCTTGATCCGGGTGAGATTCTTCTCTTGGAAAACGTCCGTTTCCTGCCGGGCGAGGAAAAGAACGACCCGGCCCTCGCGAAACAGTTCGCCGAGCTGGCCGACATCTACGTGAACGACGCCTTCGGCTCCGCCCATCGCGCGCACGCTTCGACGGAAGGTGTGGCTCATTTGGTGCCGCTTGCCGTCTCCGGATTGCTGATGGAAAAGGAACTCCATTTCCTCGGCGACGAACTCGAAGCCCCGGCCAAACCATTCGTCGTCATCCTCGGCGGCGCGAAAGTCTCCGACAAAATCCAAGTCATCGACGCCTTGCTCGAAAAAGCCGACACCATTCTCATCGGCGGCGGCATGGCCTACACTTTCGGCCTCGCGCTCGGCAAAAAAATCGGCAAATCCCTCTCCGAACCCGACAAAGTGGACACCGCCAAAGCCGCACTCGCCAAGGCGAAAGCCAAGGGAGTTAAATTCCTATTGCCAGTCGATAATTACATCGTCGAGACGTTGGATTTCAAAAACAAAACCGTCAGCCCCGGTAAATTCACTGAACCCGGCGGCGACATTCCCGATGGCTGGGAAGGCGTCGATATCGGACCGGAAACGATCAAATTGTTCTCCGCTGAAATCGCTTCCGCCAAAACTGTCCTCTGGAACGGCCCCATGGGAGTTTTCGAGATTAAAGACTGCGCCAAAGGCACCTTTGCCCTCGCCGAAGTCATCGCGCAAAATCAAGCCGCCAAAACCATCATCGGCGGCGGAGACAGCGTAAAAGCCGTCAAGCGCGCGGGCGTTTCCGACAAAGTCACCTTCATTTCCACGGGTGGCGGCGCGAGCCTCGAACTCCTCGAAGGCAAAGTCCTCCCCGGCGTCGCCGCACTCGCCGACAAATAGCCATGGGTCTGGCGTATTCCAATGTCACTCTGAGCAATCCGCGTCTTCCCGATTTATTGCCGGTCGAGGCAAACGCTTTGGCAGATACAGGTTCAGTCCATCTTTGCATCCCAAATCATCTGGCCACGCAACTCAAGCTCGAAACTTACGACACCAAGGAAGTCACCATCGTCCACGGCACCCGCCATATCGTTCCTTACGTGGGTCCGATTCAAATGACCTTTAAAAACCGCACCGGCTTCTTCGGCGCATTGGTTTTAGGCAATGAAGTCTTGCTCGGAGCCATTCCGATGGAAGACATGGATTTGATCGTCGTGCCCAGAACCCGAACAGTGGATGTGAATCCGGAAAATCCAAACATCGCCTGCTCTATCGCCAAATAACACTGAAACTTGAATGAGAAAAAAAATCCTCGCTGCCAACTGGAAGATGAACATGACAAATGGGGAGGCCCAGTCGTTTATGGAGAGCTTCCTCCGCGAGATCGGCGATGAACTTGACGTCGAAGTCGTCATCATTCCGCCGTTTCTGTCCATTGCCACTGTCACCGAGGCGCTTAGCAAACACCAAAGCGTCAAAGTCGGCGCGCAAAACATGCACTTCGAGAAATCGGGTGCCTTCACCGGTGAAATCAGCGCCGGCATGTTGCGCGACCTCTACGTTCGCTTCGTCGTTCTCGGCCACAGCGAACGCCGTGCGCTCTTCGGCGAGACCGATGAGATCATCAACAAAAAAGTCAAAGCCGCCCACGTCGCCGCCCTGCGCCCGATCTTTTGCATCGGCGAAACGCTTGAAGAACGCGACGCCAATCAAGTGGAAATCGTCCTGGAAAGACAACTCCGGGGCGGCCTCGCCGACCTCACTTCCAAGGAAATCGTCGAAACCGTCATCGCCTACGAGCCCGTGTGGGCCATCGGCACCGGACGCACCGCGAGCCCTGAGCAGGCCCAGGAGGCGCACGCATTTATTCGCAAAACCGTCGCCGCTCTAACCGATCAGTCCACAGCCGACCGGATCCGCATCCAATATGGCGGCAGTGTAAAACCGGAAAACACCGCAGCCCTCATGTCGCAGCCCGACATCGACGGCGCACTCGTCGGAGGAGCCAGCCTCGACGCCCGCAGCTTCGCCCAGATCGTCCAGAACACAGTCAAACTCGTCCAGTAAACTCTCCTTTATTCCATGAAACGCCTTCTTTTTCTCTGTCTGGCACTTTTGCTCCTGATGCCTGCCGAGGCTCAGACACCCGTTGAGACCACTCCGGTCACTCCTGAGAAAAGAGCGGAAATCGAGAAGATGCTCCGCCTCACAGGCATGGAAAAGCTGATGGACCAGATGAAGACCAGATGCTCAGCCAGTTCCAGACTGTAACGCCAAATGCCCCGGCAGATTTTTGGAAAAAATTTTCCGACAAGATGGATATGAGGGAACTAATCGAAATCATCATCCCCATCTACGACAAGTATTACACGCTGGAGGATCTACGAGCGGTCAACATTTTTTACTCGTCTGCTACAGGCCAGAAAATCCTTACCACACTGCCCCAACTCATGCAGGAAAGCATGACCGCCGGACAAAAATGGGGTGAAAAAGTAGGCAAAAAGGCGGTCGATGAAATAGCTGCCGAGGCCAAAGCTAAACCCAAATCCAGCTAAGATTCTCCGGTCGCGCAGATTGCCAGAGGTTTTCGGCAAAAGCTGGACATATCCGGTAACTTTCTGGAAATAAGAATCTGTAGTGGGCAGCCAAGGTTGATTCCGCCACCGCAAACGTCCCGAGGCTGAGTTAGATTTCGCTCATGCGAATCGTTTTTGTGAATCAGGACCATGCGCGGGTTGGTTTCTACAAGTCAGTGCTGGATGAGATGGGCATTCCCAGTTTCATTCGCAACGAATTTAGCAATAACGGCCTGACTGAGATGCCGTCGGGGCTGTTTTTCCCGACGCTCTGCGTGATCGATGATGAGGATTATGACGAGGCGATGCGGATTCTGGGGACAATTTATTACGGAGGCGCGTCCCCATTGCCGGACTGGATTTGCGCGAAATGTCAGGCAGAAGTGCCGGGAAATTTCGATTTGTGTTGGCAGTGCGGTGCTTTCCACGAGAACACCAGCTCGTCGTAAATCAGATCAAACTTGCGAGCGGGCTGCGAGTCTGACTGAAAAAATCTCTCTCCGGCTATCGGATGCAGTAAGGCCTGCACCCTAAATAAAATGGCCTCGGTGACGCAGTCGGAACCGACACGGACTGATTGCCTGATTTCCTTGATTTATAATCACCTGCTGTTCTTGCGCGGGCGAATTTTTATCGTCTAGTTGCGCATGACCGACCCC
Source organism: Chthoniobacterales bacterium (assembly GCA_038230215.1). Classification (GTDB taxonomy): domain Bacteria; phylum Verrucomicrobiota; class Verrucomicrobiia; order Chthoniobacterales; family DASVRZ01; genus DASVRZ01. The sequence continues at coordinate 85,055 of JBBRNR010000008.1, forward strand.
GTTCCCTTCGCCAAAGGCGACCGCATCACACACACCCTCCTCCCCCGCATGGCAAATCGCCACGGGCTCATCGCCGGCGCAACTGGGACGGGAAAAACGGTTACGCTGCGAGTGCTGGCGGAGCGGTTTAGCAACATGGGCGTGCCGGTTTTTCTCGCCGATGTGAAGGGTGATGTCTCCGGCATCGGCCAGGCAGGCGCGGCCAATGAGCGGATCGATCAACGCCAAAAAGACTTGGGTTTGAAGACACTCACCTTTCAAGAATTTCCCGTGCGTTTCTGGGATATCTTCGGGGTGGAGGGTCATCCAGTGCGGGCAACGGTTTCCGAGATGGGCCCGCTTCTGATGGGGCGTTTGCTTGGGCTGAACGAGGTCCAGGGCGGTGTGCTGAGTTTGGTTTTCAAGATCGCCGACGACCAGAAACTGCTCTTGCTCGACCTGAAGGATCTGCGTGCAATGCTCTCCCATGTGGCGGAAAATGCAGCCCAGTACCAGACGAATTATGGCAATGTCTCGTCGGCTAGCGTGGGGGCGATTCAACGCGGGTTGCTGGCACTGCAAGCGCAGGGCGGCGATCAATTTTTTGGTGAGCCAGCGCTCGATTTAGATGATTTGATGCAGGTGGAGAATGGCCGGGGTGTGATTAATCTTCTCGCCGCCGACAAGCTGATCAATTCGCCGAATCTTTACGCGACTTTCCTGCTCTGGCTGATGTCGGAGTTGTTTGAGCGACTGCCCGAGGTAGGTGATCCAGACAAGCCGAAGATCGCTTTTTTCTTCGACGAAGCGCATCTGCTTTTCAATGACGCGCCGGATTTTCTCCAGCAAAAGATCGAGCAAGTCGTGCGACTTATCCGGTCGAAGGGTGTGGGTATTTATTTCGTGACGCAAAGTCCGCTCGACATCCCGGAGTCGGTCCTCGGCCAGCTCGGCAACCGCGTCCAGCACGCGCTTCGGGCCTTTACCCCACGCGACCAGAAAGCCGTGAAAACCGCAGCGGACACATTCCGAGCCAACCCGAAACTGAACACGGCGGAGGTCATCACCCAGCTCGGTGTGGGAGAGGCACTGGTCTCGACTCTCGACGAAAAAGGCACTCCGGAGATCGTCGATCGGTGCTTGATTTATCCCCCAGAGTCGCGTCTGACTCCGCTCACGCCCGAGGAACGGAAGGCGACGATCCAAGCCAGCGATCTATACGGGCATTACGAGAAAGCAGTGGACCGCGAGTCGGCTTACGAATTATTGCAGACCAAAACCATCGCGAAAACGGCCGAAACCGCTGCCGCCGCGCCGCCCAGTGCGGAGAAACCGTCGGAATTTGCCAAGATCGCGACCAGCGTCGGCACAAGCGTGCTGCGGGCGATGGGAACGCAGATGGGCCGACAAATCGTGCGCGGCGTCCTCGGCAGCATCATGGGCGGAGTGTTGGGCGGAAGCACCCGCCGTTCGTCGCGCCGCTACTAGCGCATGGCTTAAACATACTCGCTGCTGGCCTGGTCTAGCATCTCCGAGATCATGGGACTAGGCCGCCCAATCGGCCGTGGAAAAAAGACTCAGACGCCCTCTATTTATTTACTAGGTGGGCCTGCTCGGATTTGAACCGAGAACCAAGGGATTATGAGTCCCCTGCTCTAACCATTGAGCTACAGGCCCGCGAAATAAACTGGCCAATACTATGCCAGAGTCGAATGCCACCGCAATGAAGTTTGGCATGGATCGCGGAACGTCTTTCTGCTACCGAAAAAAGATGAAAAATAGCGGCGAAGCGAAGTCTTGACCTGATTACAAACGGGCCGTTACGCTTCCGATTCGACTTTAACTGGAGAACAACATTTTGGAACTCAAAGAAATCAAATCCCTCATCGATCTCATGAAGAAAAATGACCTCTCGGTCTTCAAAATGGAGAACGAAGGCTTCAAGATCACCCTAAAAAAAGGCTCGGACTTTCAGCCGACTGTCACTTATTCCGCTCCTCTGGCTGCCGCTGCTCCCGCAGCCGCCAGCCCCCTGGCTGCCCCCGTCGCTGAAGCCAAGCCCGTTGGAAAAGAAATCGTCTCGCCCATGGTTGGCACGTTTTATCGTTCGCCCGCGCCGGAAGCGCCGCCTTTCGTCGAAGTCGGCGATGAAGTGAATGAGGAAACGGTCGTTTGCATCATCGAGGCGATGAAAGTGATGAATGAAATCAAAGCCGAATGTCGCGGCACCGTTCTGGAAGTCGCTGCGGAAGTCGGCAAGCCGGTGCAATTTGGCCAGGCTCTTTTCCGCGTTAAATAAAATCCGATGTTTCGCAAAATCCTAGTCGCCAATCGTGGCGAAATTGCCCTGCGGGTTCTGCGGGCCTGCCGCGAACTCGGCGTGAAAACGGTCGCCGTTTACTCCGAGGCAGACGTGGATTCGCTTCACGTCCAGCTCGCTGATGAGGCGATTTGCATCGGTGCAGCACCGAGCGCGGACAGTTATTTAAAGATCGACCGGATCATCAGCGCGGCGGAAATCGCTGACGTCGATGCGATCCATCCGGGTTACGGTTTTTTGGCGGAGAACGCCCATTTCGCGGAGATCTGCGAGAGCTGCAACATCAAATTCATCGGCCCCAAACCCGCCACCATCCGTGCGATGGGCGATAAAGCCACCGCCCGCGCCAACGCCATCGCCGCTGGTGTGCCCATTTCTCCTGGCAGCGACGGCATCGTCGAGACCGAGGACGAGGCCCGCACCGTGGTCAAGCGCATCGGTTTTCCCGTCATGATCAAGGCGGTCGCCGGAGGCGGCGGACGCGGAATGCGCATGGCGCACAACGAAGTTAGCCTCGTCCAAGGTTTCCATGCAGCTCGCATGGAAGCGGACAAAGCTTTCGGAAATCCGGCGGTTTACATCGAGAAACTCATCGTCAACCCGCACCACATCGAGTTCCAGATCATGGCCGATTCGCACGGCCAGATCATCCATTTGGGCGAGCGCGATTGCTCGATTCAGCGTCGCAACCAGAAAGTCGTCGAGGAATGTCCCTCGCCCCTGATGACTCCCGAATTGCGCAAGAAAATGGGCGATTCCGCCGTTGCGCTGGCCAAAACCGTTGGCTACGAAAACGCTGGCACCATGGAGTTCCTCGTCGATGACGACGGCGGCTTCTACTTCATGGAAATGAACACCCGCATCCAGGTCGAGCACCCGGTCACTGAGGAAGTCTATGGCTGCGATCTCGTCAAAGAGCAGATCCTCATTGCCGCCGGCGAGCACCTTTCCGAGCACGTCGTCAACGCCACCCCTCGCGCGCACGCCATCGAATGCCGCATCAATGCCGAAGACCCGGCGCACAATTTCCAGCCTTCGCCCGGCAAGATCGAACTCTACTACGCCCCTGGTGGCCGCGGAGTTCGCATCGATTCGCACGTCTATTCCGGTTACACCATTCCGCCGAATTACGATTCCATGATCGGCAAGCTCATCACCATCGGAGCCAACCGCCACAACGCCGTCCTCCGCATGCAACGCGCCCTCAGCGAATACATCGTCAGCGGGATTAAAACGACCATTCCGTTCCAGCTTGAGATCATGAAAAACCCGGATTTCCTTCGTGGAAAATACGACACCGGCTTCATCGAAAAGATGCTCAGCAGCAAACTCGTCCGCTAGTCCCATCCGAGTTCCAACGGACTCCGCCGCCATGTCCCGGTTAGTGCAGGCTTCCAGCCTGCTGTTCGGGGCATCTTGCTCCGAATCCCCATTCCCATGAAACTTGCAACCGCCACCCTCTACGGAATTTTAGACCTGGGTTACATCGAAATCTCCCAAACCAGGGAGTTCGCCCGGCAAATGATCGCTGGCGGCGTCGATATCGTGCAACTCCGCGCTAAAAAACTCCCCGCCGAGCCGTTCGCGCAGATCGCGATGGAACTCGTCCCACTTTTCCAAGCCGCCGGTATTCCCTTCATCCTCAACGACCACCCCGAACTCGTCGAAAGCACCGGCGCCACCGGCGCACACGTCGGCCAGGACGACCTCTCCGTCGCCCAAGCCCGCCAGCTTGCCGGACCCCGCGCCATCATCGGGAAATCCACCCACTCCGTCGCCCAAGCCCTCGCTGGCGCCGCCGAGGCGGATTACATCGGCTTCGGCCCGCTCTTCGCCACGCCGACCAAGCCCGATTACCCCCCCATCGGCCTCGACGACATCCGCCGCGTCCACGAATCCACTGGGACTCCCATCTTCTGCATTGGCGGCATCCAACTGGAAAACCTCCCCACCGTCCTCGCCGCCGGAGCGCGCCGCGTCGTCATCGTCTCCGGCCTCCTCCAAGCCCCCGACCTCGTCACCTATTGCCGCGAAGTGAAGCAGCTGCTGGATCGTCCCTAACGTCAGTTCCACCCACTGAGCGTTGGCAGATAGAGCTGAGTCGGCTCAAACCATAAAGCGCCGGTGGAAGAAAAACGGACGCCATCAGAAAGTAGGTATAGCTCCAAGCGGGTCGAGAAAGGAGAGCATCCCGAAGAAAGGACAAGCGCAAACAACAGTAAAGATCCAGCCACGAATGGAGGAAATGTCGCCGCTCAAGGTCTGGAAAGAGCAAAGAAGACTAGCGAGACTTAGAGCTAGTTATAGTAATAAATCCAACATCGGGGATCCACGCCTGAGCGATACTAACAAAAAAAGGTCGATGGAAAAGTGTGTAGAGAAAGCCGCCCCAAGCAGGAATTGCTAATATCCATGTGGCTCGTGAAAGCATTCGATCAAGATTGCTATTCATGGGGAGAAAGCGAGTCGCCTAACGAAAACAAGATCAGCTCCGTATTGTTAGGTGCGGGGTGAAAATCAGACATGGCCTGCTCCCATGGAACACTCAGCGTCTCGCGAATGCTCAACAGGACACGGTATGCCGGTAATCCTCGAAACTCGGAATGTGGCACCATAAGCAAGCCAGCCGAAGAATGGGATTAAGAGGACCAGACTCCAAAATATTTTCTTAGCAACGCTTGCTTTTCGATGAAAAAACCATAAGCGAATAACAAAACTAAGGCTGATCCAGAGAGAGATACCGCAAAGGATGATACTTAATGACTTGTGAGCGGAAAAAAATCGGGTTGAGACATGGTCTGCTATGCGCCTAAGAAAACAAGATCAGCGATGCTGCCTCGTTTGGTTATGCCTCCGGTGAGAGGACGGAAACTTCTTGCAACAGGTAGCCCCAGCGCATGTAAAAGCAACTGATCGCAGCGCTTACGATAGGTATCTCGTAAAGGGCGAAGATCCACGGATTGCGAGCTAAGCCCAACCGCTCGGGGAGCGGTCCTGCGAGCGCCAAGCGCCAGAGGTAAGTCTGAAGCACAAACTGAATAAGAAGAAATAGCCCGACTCCAAAACCCCATTGCCGTGGCCGACGCCACATCTTCTGGATCAGAAAAGCCCAAAAGGCGATAGTGAATACGATCTGGAGCACAATAATGATTTTAGAACCAGCGGGCAAGCTAACCATGTTAGTTAGGCTTAAAGCACCGTTGATTGCCATGCAAACAACGGCTAATTGCTGTGCGAACGGGCGCGTCTTCATAGGCCTAACAACCCAAGCTCAGCGACGCGTAGGGAAACGTCGTGAAGTCTGCGCAAGGTAGAACTCGTGACGATCCCGGAAGTATTCGCTTCAATCGTATGATCGAGCATTGGGAGATGTTCATGGTGGCGCATCTTTGGCAAATGGCGTCGAGCTAGTCGCAAGCTCAATGTGAATCTCTCTTTTCTCCGCGTGTCTGCGAAGAGTAATCTCATAAAGAAACGTGCTGCGCGCGTCGGTCTTGCGACGTTCGATACTGGTTTCCGGCTCAATGTAAATGTAGTTCTGGCCCCCGCCACCTTCGTTGCAAGCGACAATCGCGTAGCTCAGTCGCTTCAAAGTGGTGGAGGACATCGGATCGCTCTGGAGCAAGACACGGAGACGGAAATCCGTGTCGGATGACAGTGTAGAAATGGTTCTGCGGTGCTTGCCGGTAGAATCGGTGATAGTCGCTACGAGTTGTGCATAACGAGCGGAAGGAAAATGTGCGTCTGTACAGAAGGATGCGACACCGAGAGATTCCGCCAACTCTTCGCTCGTCAGTGGACTTGGTTTAACCGGGCGATTGTCGCAGCCACACAGCAGAAGTGCTACGCAACTCAAAAGTAAAAAGCGCTGATAAATCATGGCGTTTGTTAAGAGGGAGCTTTGCCTCATGGCGTCGCTTTGGAAAGGATGCTTCGCAAGTCCTCTAACAGGGCCGCTGGAACACCAGTAAGTTTGTGGTCGGGAAAATGATAAGTGGCCCCCACATCGTCGTGAAGCTCTGTCGTGAACGAGCCGTTCGCATCACCAGAGGCGGCTTTGCGCTCGACCGTGGAATGACGATAGAGAGCCGAGATAATGTTGCCCCGCTCGAAGTGACACTGCCACTGCCGCGCCTCGTGGTAGTGCTCTGCGAAGGCTTCCAAAGCTACAATGCGGCCATCGACTCGCGTCACACGGATATGGCTTCCCTCGCAGGCTTGCTCCCAATCCAAGTCCGTGACCTGCGGAAGACCAGCGTCCGCAACTCTCTGGAGAGTGACGACAGCAATGGCGATGATCAAAACAAGGCGCAGTGTCATGTTCGTAGGTTTAACGAAAACAAGATCACCCACGCAAGTCGATTGAGGTTCACAGCGCGTATTGCTTTGGCAGTAAAACTGCCGGTCATAGGTAGAAGAGTCGCGCAAGGGTGGCAAATATGACCAATGGCAGAACGAGGAAGAGGAGAAGCCAATGAGCTAAAATGCCACATCGCGATAGAAAAGATGATGATCGCAACTCCGGCTGAACTGAAAACCAATAAAAAGAGACACCCAATGGAAAGACGATGCTGCTGAGAAAATACACGGAGAATGTGTGGTGCTGCGCCGCAATATAAATGGCACCTAGAGCAAAAAGAATCGCAACGATGCGCAATAGCTTTAGATAACGCGGATGGACTGGATACCAAACCTGTGAGTCAGTATTTTCCGTCTGCAAATAATTGACTTGGCGAGGGTTCATAAAAGGACCGGTATCTTGCAGGTCTTCGGCGGGTCTGCCAAGCCCTGGGTGGGGGTTCCCTCGTTACCTGGCTCTGGCTGGATCCTGCACCTGTCCCCGAAGCTCTGGCTTCGTCCCCTGGATGTTAGCGGCGAAGCTCATCTTGGCTGACATCTATCTGTAGGAATTGCTGGGCGGGCTCGGTGAACTTCTCGGCTGGGACGTGTGAACCCATGATGTGTTCGTAGGCCCATGCCAAGTAGGTGCAGAGTGCTGCTTCGCCCTTCTGCTGACGCAAGATGGAATATACCGGCATCACATACGCGTCGTACTCATCAGCGGGCAACCCGCCTCCGCGGCCAAACCCAATCGGATCCCACTCGTGCATGAATACATGACGAATCTTACGAATGCTCGCGGCCATTTTCGGCTTTAGCTCTCCCATGGTGCCACTACATCTAACGAGAACAAGATCAGCGACAGTAGGGAAGGGCACGAGCCCGAAGCGTTTGCTGCGCCGCATGATTAGGCGTCATGGAGTGAGACTGGGTTGTTGTGCTGCTTCGGTGAGAAGCTTCATCTCAACCTCCGCTTCTGGCTCAGAGTCCGTCGTGAGAGTCCGAGTGCAAATATCCGTCCGGACGATGCCTCTGTCTTCGTCGCAATAAACTATGTAGTGCCAGCCGACCTGGAAGTCATAACCACAATCACCTCCGCCCATATTCGTCTGAACAACCATCTCCTTCTTCCCGGAGACGCCTTTCCAAGAGCTGCTGACCCGAAAGGTAAACCGGCGAAATTGGAAGCCGTCCGCCTCGGTGACAAGCTTCCCTTCTGTGCATTGACCAGCGAATACGACGCTTGCCTTTGCAAGAGCTACGCTAACCGGGGGACGTTCCCCACATGAGCAAGCCATCAGAGTACGGCCTACGGAAGTAGATAAAGCGAGTATTAACAGTGCGAATTTCATAGATAGCGTGGAGTGATGATGCCTAACGAGAACAAGATCAACGACACGTAGGGAACGACGCGATCTGTGCGACAGCACAGCTCGTGACGAGCCCGAAGCGTTTGCTGCGCCGCATGATTAGGCGATTCCAGTCTCATTGGAGAATTGATAGCCACAATCAGGGCAAAAGCGAGCTGTCGGTGAAACGGAATGACCCTGCGGACACTTACGCTCCCGGTAAAGCTGCGGTGCGTAAATCCGTGAATATAGAACCGCAAAAGCTGCGCCGTAAAAAACCATCCAATGACCGGAAAAGCCACGAACGACAGACGGCGGTGCATCGCCAATCTGCTGCTTCGGTCGGCTGGCGGTCGTAGCAAAGAACACGATGAAGTTGAGGATGGCGTAACCGAAAAGAACGTAAAAGCTACGTCGCATCCAGACTGGACAACCTGCAAGAGCAACCTTCCAGAAATCTTTGCGATTCACATAGCGCCTTGTCTGCATGGATGTAAGCACGGCAGGAATCCAGACAACGAAGATGCCAATGTGCAAAGCCCATACTAGCTTGCCACCCGGAATAGGGATTCCCGCGAGAGCCATGCAGTGCGCTCCAATGCTAAGAGCAAGGCCGCACGCCGCCAGAACCATGAATGGATATAAAAGAGCTTTCATAGACTATTGGCGCGAGGAATTGCCTAACGAGTAAAAGCTCAGCGACACGTAGGAAAACTGGCGCTGGCCGTGCCCCGCACGGACTGTGACGAGCCCGGAGCGTCCGCTGTATCGCTTGTTAGGACGGTTGTTGGATGTCATGGAATGCTTCGTCGATGTTACTTCATCGTCTGGTTAGAAGGTCTTTGAACGTGTTCCCCACAACAATCCTTTCACTCCTAAATACAGAACAACGACGCAGGGCAAAAAGGGCAGACAAATTCCGACTGCTTCATAAACCACGCCGAATGGTCTGATCAGGGAAGGAGTGGTCTCGCCTAAACGAACAACCACAAAGCCAAAAGAGTGGGAGATAAACGGAAAATAACGCGCGAACAATTCGATTCCCGCGACTAACGCCACTAGCCCCCAACCGATTATGGAGAAGATGCGCGTCATAGCCCTAACATATAATAGACGAAACGGGTGTTCGGCAATTCGGGGCGGTCCGATGGGGGAAACTGGGGGTGAAGGGAATCCATGGGCGAGAGGTTGCCGGGTTCGGGCAGGGTTGCCAAGCTCCAGATGGGAGTTCCATGGGACTGTGGCGGGGTGTGTTTTCGGGCGAAGAAGGCTTTTTTGCCAAACTGCGGCACCTCGGGAGCGGTCTGGAGGTGCTGTAGCGCGGTGGAAAGCTTCACAAAACCTCGCGTGACTACTTTATTCCAGTTGATTGGGCGATATGCGTTCGGACAAGAAGGCAGTCAGGGCGTCAGTCGGGATGTCGAGTGGGACACCGACGAAAATCTGCTTTCCGCGCCGATTAGTAAAAATCAGCGTCGAGTAACCAGCCGCAGACTGCCAAGTGAACGAGGTCATTTTAGTGAAACGAATCGGGTTATACCGACTGCTGCTGCGGACGATGCACCGCTCATAGACAGTAACGTGAGATCGAACCTTGGAGGTGAGCCAAGGCAAAAAATAAGCGAGAACAAGGCCGATAGTGATGTTTAAGAGGAAGGCAACCCAGAATGAGGGCGGATGTTTCACGGGATTCAAGTATGCGAGATACCAATTGAGCATTCCAACCCCGCAGACGACGAGAACACATAAAGGCTGGTGCCACCAGCGGAGGGCGCGGCGCAGTCGTGCATCGAGAAACATCCGAAACGCTTTCGGCTCATCCCAGGTGAAATACTTTTTCGGTAAGATTCTCACCAATCGGGAAACGCGGGGCCGACGAAATCCATGCCCGATACTTTGCCGGACTCCGGCGACGCTGCCAAGCGCTGGATTTTGGCTCCATTTCTCCAACCAACGCGCCACCTACCTCCACACTTCCTTCATGACTATAACTTCCACCGCCCTCACTCCGCCCTAAAATCCGACTACCCTCTACTGCGGACAACGTGTTGATAGACAACAGTTAGGTCTTGCGGTTGTCTTGCGAGGGTTCATTGCGGAGTTCGGTTTGGACACTTGGGGTGAACTTCTTGAGTAGCTCTTCGCGACGATCCAGATCAAGTGTCCGAAGTCCTCTGATCAGAGTTCGCCGGCCCTGCTTGTTGAGCTGGTGAATCCAAAACCAAAGAAACAAAGGGAGTGAAATTGCCGCCACTGTTACCAGCGGATGTCCGTAGATGAATTCCATGTGCGTGAAAGAGAGAAACTGCTTGCATGTAAAGTGCGCGTAGCTTCGCCTAACGAGACAAAGATCAGCGACGCGTAGGGAACGGCGCTGGTCGTGCGGCAGCACGAACTGTGACGAGCCCGGAGCGTTCGCTGCATCGCTTGGTTAGGCCAAAGTGGAGGTTTCATAAATCATCTAGCTCCCGAGAGGATTGTTCGGCTTCAGCTTCTTTCGTCCTGGTTCTCCCAACCGGAGTTCATAATAGAAGCGGAGCCCCGGTCCCCCAAAGCTGAAAAGACTGAAATTAACTTCGTATCGTTTGCGCCGAACACGAAATCCCTCAGACATATTACCGAGGCGCGACGAAGCAATCCAAGTCGAAACGGCACCCTCTCGCTCTATGAATTGGGCGGGAGTATAAACGTCTGAGCCCCATTTATGAAGTTCAAGTTTGATTCTGCTCAGCGCATCAGCGTCCGATCCGAGCCAGCCCAATGAATCCGCGCGGATGCGAAAGACGCCGTCCGCATCTCTGTGAATATAGACTATGGAAAACTCGCCTACTACTCGCTTGCCGTCCGGGAGCTTGACGTCCAAGGCAACAACCCCTTGGATTGCGCAGAACTCCCCGTCACCCATCGGAAACCATGTAACGGCGGGAATGCCTGAATAATTCTTGGGGTCAGACAAATCGAGACTGACAGAGTATCTTTTGTCTTCCCGAACGACCGTGGAAGTGGGCATCTGTGGACTACAAGACACCGCAGATCCGAGGAAGAGTGCTGCGAAGACTAGCCGGGAGACGCTCATCGGAACGGGCCTAACATATAATAGCCGAACACATGTTCGGCAATTCGGAGCAGTCCGATGGGGGAAAGTGGGGGCGAAGGGAATCCATGGGCGAGAGGTTGTCGGGTTCGGGTGGGATTGCCAAGCTTCAGATGGGAGTTCCATGGGGCTGTGGCTGGGGTGTTTTTCGGGCGGAGGAGGCTTTTAAGATTCTCACCAATCGGGAAACGCGGGGCCGACGAAATCCATGCCCGATACTTTGCCGGACTCCGGCGACGCTACAAAGCGCTGGATTTTGGCTCCATTTCTCCAACCAACGCGTCACCTACCTTCCCCACTTCCTTCACGACTATAACTTCCACCGCCCTCACTCCGCCCTAAAATCCTTCCCGCTTAGCGTGTTGAGGTACAACAGGTAGGCGTTTCGGCTGCTTGGGTCATGGCTTCGATTCGTGTTTGGCAAGACGATATGTAACGGAAAACTCGCTCGGCTTCCAGCCCGGATACGGCCAAGTGTAATCGAGAGCACAAATAACTGCGGCGCGCACCTTGGGCGACTCGGCAGCGAGGACACGCGCAAACTCGTGGTCGCCCCAAAAGCGGAGAAGGTCGCGCAAGACGATGCAATGACTCTCGGCTCCCGAGCCGATGAAGCTCTCAGAACTGGTGAATCGAAAAAGCTGCTTCAAGCCATCGTCCTGTAATTCAACTGCGGACCGCAGATGCCGAGTGTAAGAAAACTTGGTGAGCTTGGAGGTAAGCGGCGCGTCACCACCTCCGAACTCAAGAATGCTTTTCGCGGTCGGCACCGCCTCCTTAGCGTTCGCAGTCGATAGCGCGATGCAAAGCAGAAACAATGAAAGCCTTCGTTTCACAGGGAGCGTGAGAATACGCCTAACGAGACAAAGATCAGCGACACGCAGGGAACGGCGCGGCTCCTGCCTAAGCAGGAGACGTGACGAGCCCGGAGCGTTCGCTGCATCGCTTGGTTAGGCGACGGTGTCATTGCGGTAGCGGGTGCGTCATCCGTGTATGGGTGAAAATGGTGCCATCATCGGAACGAATCACGAAGGCCTTTTTGTCGAGCACAAGAATCTCATAAGATACTGACTCGCCTGTAGGCCACGTCATAATAAACCGACTGTCTTGGATGCGCCACTTCCCGTGTGTCGTGCCTTCTGCCGGGTCGAGCCTGAAGGTGTGATCTTGCTTATACTGGACAGAATGACGGCCGCCTTGCCACTCGCCAATGAAAAGCCGTTCGGACTGCGCGTCAGAAGCCGAGCAGGAGAAACAAACACCCGAAAGTAATATGACGCCGGTAGCAATGAGCTTTTGCATCGTGCGTGGCGAGTCGCCTAACATATTATAACCGAAACACATGTCTGGTTGTCGGAGCAGTCCGATGGGGGAAACTGAGGGCGAAGGGAATCCATGGGCGAGAGGTTGTCGGGTTCGGGCGGGATTGCCAAGCTCCAGATGGGAGTTCCATGGGACTGTGACGAGGTGTGTTTTCGGGCGGAGGAGGCTTTTTTTGCCAAACTGCGGCACCTCGGGAGCGGTCTGGAGGCGCTTTAGCGCGGTGGAAAGCTCTCACAGAGCCTCGGACGACTACTTTAGCGCGCCACTAAGGCTTCTCTGGAGCGTGGGGAAGCTCCTCTCCGACGGTGGAAAGCACCTCTAGCGCGTCGGACGGGTGCTTGAGAACGCGGAAAAGACCCCGTAGAGGACCGGACGAGTACTTTACGGTGGTCCAAGGCGGTCGTCCGAGGCTCCAGAGGTGCCGTAGTCGGGCGGTTTTGAGTCGAGTTTCAGTGATTTGGGGGGCTGGACGCGGGGGAAAATGACCTTTTTTCACTCGTCCCACGGTTTATGGTCGCCATTTTCCGCTGGAGCCCCAGTTTCGGTTCCTATGAGCAATACCTTTTATCCCGACGGCCAGGGCAATCAAGTGGACTGGAACACGAACATCATTTCCAACAAAGCCCTCCTCAACGGGCTGGGGTTTAACGCGGCAGACGTCACTTCGATTACGAATGACTGTGCGATGGAAATTTTTCTTCTCACCTGGGTGGGCCAGGCGGCGGATAGCACGTATGCGGCGCTGCATGGCTACGCCAAAGGCATTAGCAACAGTCCCATCGGGACGCCTGCGATGGCGTTGCCGACGTTGTTGACGTGGCCGGCGACGATGCCGACGCCAGTGGCTCCGGGCATCGGCGCACGTCGCAGCGCGTGGGTGGCAACGGCCAAGAAATCGACCGGTTACCATGCAGACGGCAATGGCCGGACGTTGCGGCTGGAGCCCGTGGCGGCGCCGTTTGTGCCAGCGGATTATGTGGCGGAACTCAAAAAATTAACCGCAGTGGGTCACGAGCTGGTGCAGGTGCAAGTGGGCAAAGGCGGCGGGCAAGTGACGATGTTGCATCTGATGATGCGGGTGAAGGGGACGGCAGATTTTCGCCAGGTGGCGGTATTTACGAGTCGCACCTATGTGGACCACACGCCGCTGGCCGTGCCCGGTGTGCCGGAGGAGCGGGAGTATCAACTGGTGGCGCTGAAAAATGACGCACCCATTGGCCATCCGAGCCCGATTCTGTCGGTGATGGTGGGGTAAACGAGGCCGAGTGATGGTGGTCACGGCGCAATGATCGAATCTATCGTCAGTGCCGTGATCGAAGTGGCGCTGGGATTGCTTTGGTGGCTCATCCTTTGGCCCATGATGATCGTTGTCTCCACTCCGTTTGTGATGCTCTATGCGGGGATTGCGGCGATTCGTGAGCACAGGCGATTCTCTTACGCTGTCACTGATGGCTACTCCGCTGTTTCCAACTTTTGGTACAAGCTGCAATTCTGGGGCTCTCGTTGAAGCGAGGGGTGGACAGGCAGATTCCACGCTTGACCGGTTTGCGGGGGCTCCGGCAACCTTCGCGGCATGTCCATTCTTATTGTCGGTTCCATTGCGCTCGATTCGGTGATTACGCCGGTGGAAAATCATGATGATCTGCTCGGCGGGTCGGCTTCGTATGCGGCGGTGGCGGCGAGTTTCTTTTCCCCGGTGAATCTGGTCGGCATTGTAGGCGCTGATTTCCCTGCAACTCACCTGGAATTTTTTCGTTCGCGCAAGATCGATCTGGCCGGATTGGAGCAGGCGTCGGGCGAGACGATGCGCTGGACGGGCGAATATGAGTGGGACTTGAATGTGCGCCACACGCGCTCGATTGCGCTGAATGTGTTTGAGACGTATTCACCGACGATCCCTGTGGCGTATCAGAAGCCGGAGATCGTGTTGCTGGCGAATATCGCGCCGTCGTTGCAAAGCCATGTGCTGGATCAGATCGAGCGTCCCCGGTTTATCATCGCCGACACGATGGATCTCTGGATCAACATTGCGCACGCCGATCTGCTGGCACTGCTGGCGCGGGTGGATTTGCTGATTTTGAACGACAGCGAGGCCCGGCTATTAACGCAGGAGACAAGTCTGATTCGGGCCGGAAAGAAGATTCAGGCGCTGGGTCCGAAGTATGTGGCGATCAAGAAGGGCGAGCACGGTTGTCTGCTCTTCGGGCAGGAGGAGTTTTTCAGTTGCGGAGCCTATCCGCTGGAGGACATCCACGATCCGACGGGCGCGGGCGACTGTTTTGCGGGCGGGTTTGCGGGGTATCTGAGCAGTCTGGCGTCGGAGAAGATTACGTTTCAGGAGCTGAAGCGGGCGGTGGTGTATGGGAGTGCGCTGGCGAGCTTTAATGTGGAGGCGTTTAGTCTGGAGCGTCTGCGGACGCTGGATTTCGCCCAGGTGGAGGAGCGTTACCGGATGTTCCGGGCGATGACGCAGTTTGAGCAGATCTAGGGCACGTAAAGAGCGTCCACGAGACGGAGCGACTTGGCGTTGGGGAAGATGCCGAGTTCCATTTGATTCATCACGTAAGCGAAGGCGAGGCCGTGCTCCGGGTCGGCAAAAGCATGGCTCCCTCCCGCGCCCGGATGCCCGAAGGCGCGCAGCGACGGGCCGTAAAGTGAGCGGAGTTTCATGCCATTGGCGTCGAGCGGGTCGAGCATAAAGCCGCAGGAAAACGCGGTGTGCTCGAGGGTTACGAGGTCGTTGCCCTGGGTGAGGATGCGGCTCATTTGCGCGAGGGTGGCGGGAGAGAAATAGCGGCGGCCGTCCATTTCGCCGTCGTTCGCGAGCATGGCATACCATTTTCCCAAGGCGCGGGCGGTGCCGATGCCGCCGATGGCCGGGAGTGAGGCCAGGCGCGCCGCCGGGGTGTTCATGGAGGCGACACTGGCGAGGCCGGCAGGAGTGGAAAAGGCCAGGTGCGTGAGGGAATTGCGGTCGGCCATGGCGCGCCAAAAGGCGTTGTCGGGCAGTCCGCCGGGGTTGCGAGCTGGAAAAACGGCGGCGACGCTGGCGAGACGTTCCGGGGGAAGTCCGATCCAGAGGTCGAGTTCCATCGGATCGCCGAAGAGGGTGCGCCAGAGTGTTCCGAGAGGCTGGCCGGCGAGGCGGCGGACGAGTTCATCCACCAGGAAGCCGAAGGTGCGGGTATGATAACCATGGAACTCGCCTGGTTTCCATTGCGGCGCCTGATTCGCCAGAGCGGCGCAAACCGCGTCGTGATCGAAAACAGAGATCGCCGGGTCGAGCAAACCGGGGAGCCCGGCTCGATGCGACAGGAGCTGGCTGAGCGTGATTTCCCCTTTTCCAGCCGCAGCGAATTGCGGCCAGAAGTCGG
This sequence comes from Chthoniobacterales bacterium, assembly GCA_038230215.1. Lineage (GTDB taxonomy): Bacteria > Verrucomicrobiota > Verrucomicrobiia > Chthoniobacterales > DASVRZ01 > DASVRZ01. The sequence continues at coordinate 100,835 of JBBRNR010000008.1, forward strand.
CGACATGGCGATCCAACTCGATGCCGTCCTCCTCCAAAACCGCGAGCAACGTCCCGGCGGCCAGGGCTTTCGTGGCGGACCAGATGAGCACCGGCGTGTCGGAGGTCCAGGGCTGGGTTTTCTGGCGGTCATGAAAACCAGAGGCGAGTGAGAGAACTTCCCGGCCCCCGCGCCAGATGGAAACGGAGGCGCCGAGTTCGCCCAAAGCGGTAAAGTTTTCCTCGAAAAGTGATCCGAGTTGGGGAGGGATGTCCATTCAGACTTCCTGCCAGATGGCACTCAGATCGGGATCGTGCTCGGCGATTTCCCGGAACTTTTTGTTCATCTTGAAGCTGGTCTTGAGATAGGCGCGGGCCTGCTGCATCTCGCCCAAGACGGCGTTGTAGCAGGCGAGATTGTAATAATAGGTCGCCTCGTCGAGGAGCGACGCTGGACCGGCGATCAAGATTTCCCGCGCCTCCAGGGTTTGCCCCAGTTCATGCAGGCAAAAAGCGGCGTGAATGAAGCCGATGGGCAGCTCCGGGTGCAATTCGCAAAGTTGTCGGCTGACTTCCAAGGCACTGGGGAATTGCTTGAAATTCAGGAGGAGAAAGAGGCGCGCTTGTTTGACGCGCAAGTCGTCCTGATGCTGCGCGGGCAAGGACGCCAGTTCCGCGAGTGCTTCCTCAAACATGCCCAGCTCGCCGTAGCCCTCGGCGGCTTGTAGAGTGCGGTCCATCATTGCCACTTAATCACCTTTTCGCGGGCCGAAAGTCAATCGGAAGGTTGTCTTTTCCCAGGTAAGAAAACCGTCCTCCAAGCCTTGCTTGAAAAAAACCCGGTGTATCGACCGGAACTGTGTTATCTTGCCAGTCCAAAATTATGCAAAAGAAAAGCGCTTTTTCACGTCGTCTCCCAGACTTGGTCACTGAAGAGTTGGTCAATGTCTTAACATCGAAAAACATCTTTGAATTCAAGGAACTCTTTGACGTGGTCCACGAAAATCTAAAAGCCCGCAATGCGGCCAGTGGCGGCGAAGAAATGCTCCGACTGCGCGCCTACGAGAAACTGCAGAACCTGGTGAACCGCGGCGCAGTGAAGAAAACCCTCAAGAAATACAAGGGTGTCCCCGAAGAACTCGCCAAGGTCGTGCCGATCGTTCCCGGTGTTCCTCCGGTTCCTGCCGCACCCGCCATCGAGCCTGCAGCCGCCTAACACGTCCTGTTTTAGAAAAATACCGCCGTTTCACCACGGCGGTATTTTCATGTACAGAGCATGTCTGGCACACACGATGCTCTAACAGACTGCATGAAGAAATTTCTTATTGCCGTCGCAGTGCTCTCCCTCGCCTCCCAAGGTCATGCGGCTGACGGAGAAAAATCAATTCAGGAATTGCGAGACGAGATCGCGCAATTGAAAAGAACTCTGGCGAAGGCGCAGGATCAGACAGTCACTAATTTCTCCACTTCCGTGGAACTTCGCTCTAAATATGAGGCCGCCATCCAGCGCATCAATGAGGCGAACGACGTCGCCCGCCAGTGGCGTTCCCAGGCGATCAATCTGAAGCATGAGCTTTCTTACACCAAAGCCATCGCCCAGACTGGCGACACGGTCGATCTGGAAAAAGTTTACGCCAATGTGCCGCATTTTCGGATTTCCAATATCGCCAGCCGCGAAGAATCGACTGTGAAAGCCCCGAAGACGGACGAAATTTCGCCGAGTTACATCAGTATGCGCTGAGTCGGATGGAAGTCGCCCCGGCTAACGGCGACGCAGAGTAATGCGTTTCACGGGAATGTTACCCTGCGGGCTCTCACTTTTGACAAAAGGATCATCCTTAAAGGCGTTGTGGATGAGCCGCCGGTCGTAGGCGTTCATCGGGTCGAGACTGACCACGCGCCCGGTGCGACGGACGGTTTCTGCCATCAGTTGGGCGCGGGCGACCAGTTTGTCGTCGCGCATGGAACGATAATGCTCGATGTCGAGGTGGACCTTCGGCGCGTTTTTGTCCTTAGCCTGGCAGACTTTGTTGACGAGGATTTGCAGGTTTTCCAGTGTCTCGCCGTTGCGCCCGATCAGAAGCCGGCTCTCATGGGTGTAAACTTGGAGATTCGTGCCGTGCTCGTCCGGCGACTCGGTAATTTCAAAGGCAAATCCGAGATAGCCCAACATGGTGTCGAGGGTGTCTTTCGGATTCATAGGCGAAGAAGTTAACGTTTGGCTTTGGCGATTTTGGCGTTGGCTGGGACCGAGTTGACTTTCACCAGCTCGGGCAGCGGTGCGTTGCGAGTCAGATACAGTTGCACGATGGAGAATATATTCTGAACTGTCCAGTAAAGTGCAAGCGCGGAAGCGTAGTTGTAGCAGATAAAGAGGAAGAAAATCGGCATGAACATGAAGATTTTCTGCTGTGAGGAATCTCCTGTTTTCGGCGTGAGCTGCATTTGCCAGAGCATTGTGACGGCCATCACAAGTGGGAAAATGTTGATCGGGATAATGCCCAAATAGGGAATGGGACCCAAATGGGCGACGGTGTCGGGCTGGGAAAGATCGTTCACCCAGAGGAAACTGCTGTTTCTCAGTTCCACCGCAACGGCAAGCATGGAGTAAAAGCCAAAGAAAATCGGCATTTGCACCAGCATTGGCAGACAGCCTGCGAAGGGATTAACGCCATAATCCTTGTAGAGCTTCATCACCTCGGTGTTCATTCGGGTCGGATCGTCTTTATATTTCTCCTTCAGCTCGTTCATTTTTGGAGCGAGAAGGGACATTTTCTTCATCGACTTCATCGACTTGTTTTGGATGGTCCAGAGTCCTGTTTTAATAATGAGGGTGAGGACGATGATCGCGACGCCGTAGTTTTTGACGAAGCTGTGAATCCAGTTCATCGCCTGAAGCAACGCACTGCTGAAAAAACCAAAGAAGCCAAATTCCATGACTCCCTCCTGCTCGCTGCCGAGGGTTTTCAGACGACTGTATTCCTTTGGACCGGCGTAAAAAGCGAACGATTGCGTCTTGCTCTCGCCGGGCGCGAGGGAGAAGGCGGGAAAACCGAGCGCACCCGTGATGGCGTAATGTTTCGGAGCGTCCGGCGTTTTCTGAGGCAATGCATAACGGCCGGTCCAGATGCTATCGCCGCGCAGATCGCCGAGCGGCTGAAGCATGGTGCTAAAGTATTGGTTTTTCGTTCCGGCCCAAAGAATGCCGGAAGCAGACTCGCGGATTTCGGATTTCTCAATTTTATTTCCGATGAGTGGAATCTCTCGCGTCTCAAAATTGGCAATGTTCTTGTAGATCGTCTTGGAACCCGCCTGATAATCAAAGCTGAGGTAGCGCGGCTGATCGTGGTCGTGGATCGGAGCCGCGGCTCCCGTGGTCACAAACCACGGTTTCACGTCGAGTTTGGCGACGCCGGGATTGGAAAATGTAACGTCGTATTTGAGCTGGTAGTCGTCTTTGACCATCTCCGATTTGCCCACGGTGAATGTCTTCAGGATTTGCACGCCCGAGGGCAAAATAGATTCGAGTGTGATCGCTTTCTCACTCACTTCTTTGACTGACTCATTGGTTTTTGGCCATTTGCCGGGTTCATCAGTGATAACGCCAATGGGCACGTCGGAAGTACCGTTGATCACCACATGGCCGCCATTTTCGCTTTTGTGACCGAGGAGTTCCACCATTTGCAGACCGCCTGCGCTGGTGAAGGTATATGCCGCCACCGGGGTGCTGAGTTTATGAGTTGACGCTGGTAAAACGGGCGTCGTCGGTGCTTCTGAAACGGCGGTTACCGCTCCCCCGATGGCTGGCGTCGAGCTGACAACGAGCGGAGTGGGACTCGATTGAGCGCCGGCAGTTTTGGCTTTTTCGGCAGCCAGTCGGGCTTGTGTGGCTTGGTAGGCTTTGCTTTGTTTTTGGGCCTCGTATTGCGACCAGAACAGGCCTCCAAGGCAGAGAATGATGATGATCCAGGCTTTACGGTCCATTAATTTGAAGAGGATTGAGGTGATTGACAGTGCTGGCAGCCAGCAGGATTCGAGGTGTTTTTGCCTGGGGGATTTTTTGAAGGGACGGGATCATAACCCGATCCGCCCCACGGTTGGCAACGGCAAATGCGGCACACGGCGAGCCAGCTTCCACGGAGAAAACCATGCGTTTCCGCCGCCTCCACGGCGTATTCGCTGCAAGTCGGAGTATAACGGCAGCCACCGCCCATCAGCGCTGACAAAAGAGGCGACAGGGTGCACTTGTAAAGTGCGAGAGCCAGGCGGAGCGGAGTGCGGGCAGTCATGAGTCGGCGCAGAGGATAGAGGCACGCCGGGCGAGCTGCAACCAGTCACTTTCCAGCCGCTGATAGGTGGCGAACTTCGCCGGATGCCGAGCAATGGTGACGATCCAGGTGTTCGGCGCAAGTCGGTGCTGGTGCAGTCGAAAAATTTCACGCAGGCGGCGGCGGAGCTGATTGCGCTCGACTGCGGAGCCTGCGCGCTTCGAAGTGATGAATCCGATGCGGAGCGACGCATCAGGCGCAGGTTGCAAGACGGACAGCACCATAAGTTTGGAATGCTGGGCGACGCCTCGTTCCCGAACTTGGCGGAACTCTCCCGAGAGAGTCAGGCGGCGGGACTTGGGAAAAGAATGATCCACGCCTTGGTTCCCCAGAGGAAAATCTCTGTGGGATTTAAATGAAACTCGACCGAAAATTATTGGCCGGTGTGACGTGCGTAGTGCACTTCAACGCCCTTCGGAAGGAGACGTTTGCGGCCCTGGCGGCGGCGGCGATTGAGAATTGCGCGACCGTTTTTGGTCTTCATGCGAGCGCGGAAACCGAACTGATGTTTGCGGGTGCGTTTGGAGGGTTGATAGGCTGGCTTCATGATCTAGGCGCGGTGAAAGGTGGTAAAACGGATTGCGAAAATAGAGGAAGAATGACGGGTGTCAAGAGGGTTTCAGTCAGCACGGGTCGAGTTACATCTTATTCGGGACGTCGATACCAAGGAGGTAAAGTCCTTTTTGCAGCACGCGGGCAGTGGTGTCGCAGAGACGAAGGCGGGTTTCGCGAACAGCGGCTTCCGATTTCAGCACAGGGCACGCCTCAAAGAAGCCGTGAAAAGTGGAGGCGAGCTCGTAGAGGTAATTCGCGAGCAGATTGGGCCGGTGATCGTCCAAAATGGTAGGCAGCACCTCTCCGAACTGGAGCAACTTCTTCGCGAGCTGACTTTCAGCCGGATCGGTGAACGAAACCGGCTCGTCGGAGGCGGTCCATAGAGCGTCGAGCTTCCGAAAAATGCTCCGAATCCGCACGTAGCTGTATTGCAGATAGGGCGCGGTGTTTCCCTGAAAACTGAGCATTTTGTCCCAAGAAAAAACGTAGTCGCTCTGGCGGTTCGGCAGGAGATCAGCGTATTTCACCGCTCCCAAACCGACGATTCGGGCGATTTCGCGGCGTTCCGCATCGGGCAACGTGGGATTTTTCTCTGTGACTTGAGCCAGCGCGCGTTCTTCGGCTTCGTCGAGCAACTCCGTGAGGCGCACTGTTTCGCCGCTGCGTGTTTTGAAAGGCTTGCCGTCATCCCCCAGAATGGAGCCGAACCAGACGTGACTCAGCCGCGCCGGCGCTTCTGGCTGCCAGCGGCAATAAATCGCTGCGAGCTGCCGAAAATGTTGCTGCTGCCGCCCATCGGTGACAACGATGATTTCATCCGGTGACCATGTTTTCAGACGATATTGGAGCGTCGCGAGGTCGGTCGTGGTGTAATTGGACGCGCCGTCGCTCTTCTGGACGATCGCCGGATTATCGCGCCAACCGTTTTCATCCTTGATTAAAAACGGGTCTTCCTTTTCCGGCAGTTTGTGATCGGAAAAAACACACACCGCGCCCTCGCTTTCGCGTGCGACGCCTTTGGCCTGGAGGTCGGCAACGATGTCGCGCAGCCACGAATTGTAAAAACTTTCGCCCAAAGTGACATCGAAACGGACTCCGAGCCGTCCGTAAATCGTGTCGAACTGCACTTGTGACAACCGAATCATTTCCTGCCAGAGCGCGAGATTTTCCGCGTCGCCAGATTGGAGCCGGACCAATTCCTGACGGACAGAATCCAATGTAAGTGGACTCTCTTTGCATTCGGCTGAAACTCGTTTGTAAATCCGCTCCATTTCGGCGAGCGGATCACGTTCCAAAGCATTGCGGTCGAGGAGGGTTTTCCAACCGTGCAACAGCATGCCGAATTGAGTGCCCCAGTCTCCGATGTGGTTGTCGCGCAATACTTTATGACCTAGAAAGTCAGCAATTCTAGCGAGTGCGTCGCCCAGAATCGTGCTGCGAATATGCCCGACGTGCATCGGTTTCGCCACATTCGGCGAGCTGAAGTCGATGACGTATTGATGAGGAATCTCCGGCGCGGCCACACCCAGTTTTGGATCGTTAGTCAGCGCGGCAAATTCCTGGGCCAGCCGCTCTGGGAGAATGCGGAAATTGATAAATCCGGCTCCGGCGATTTCCAGGGGCAAACACAGTCCAGTTGCATCGAAATGGCTGATGATCTCCCCGGCGACCTCACGCGGATTGCGCCGGGCGGTTTTGGCCAACGTCATCGCAACATTGGTCTGGTAGTCGCCAAATTTCGCGTCCGCCGTGGCGGAAACCTGGATTTTGGCGTCAGGAAAAATCGGGAGAACTGCGGCGGAAAGTCGTTCCGCCACTATGGCTTGGAGCGTGGCCATCTAAAAGCAGGCTTAGGCTTTGGCGGAACGATTCTCGAAGATGGCGAGGATTTCCGCCGCCGAGGTGGCGGTGCCGAGGCTGACGCGGACATTGCGATCATTGAGAAATTTCGCGATCGCCGCCAGCGTGCGCAGGTGGGTTTGAAATTGGTCCTTCGGCACCACGAAGAGGACGATGAATTTCACTGGCGCGTTGTCTAGCGAGTCAAATTCAATTCCAGTGCTGGAACGTCCAAAAGCGGCCACCACTTCTGTAACGTATTCGGAGGACGCGTGCGGAATGGCGATGCCGAAACCGATTCCGGTGCTCATGGTTTCCTCACGTTGCTTGAGCGCGGCGAGCACGGCGTCGCGGTCGCTGGCCTTCACTTTGTTCTGAGCCACGAGCAGATCGATCAACTCCACAATGGCCTGCCAGCGCTCGGTGGCGGCCATTTCCGGGATGATCTGTTCGGTGGTTAAGAGGGTTCCTAACGTCATAAGGTTGGCGTCTGGGGGCGATTTACGATAATGGGCTAAAGGGTGATGACAAGGTGTTTTAAGGAGTCGCAGCGGCGGCGGGAAGTACTATTTTGCCTAGGTGAATCGGGCCGCTCACTCTGGGCGGCCTCGTTTTTGCAGAATCGCCCCGGCAGCCAGGGTGTTGTAGCCGATGGCTGAAATGCCGGCGCGTTCACACCCGTTTTCGCGCAACAAATGCGCGGCGAGGACGGTTTGTTGCAGGGCTCCGGCACCGACGGATTCTCCGAGCGCGGCCTTGCAGTGGATCGTTTCGGCGGCGGGCCAAATCGCTCTCAAAGCCGCCGCCTCGGCATCGTCGAGCCTGGTGCCGTTCGCCCCAGTGAGCACAACGTCCGGCGGCTCGCCTAATTCCGAGAGTACAGAACGCATGGCAACTCCTGCGCTGGCACTCTTGAAATAGGGGATGCCGCGATGCAGCCCGGCGATTTCGATGGAACCCGACCGGGACAATACAACTGCCGCCGCTCCCTCGGAAAAAACCGTGCCGCGATTACCGGGTCCGCCAAAGGGCTTCGTCTCATCGGAGTTCGTGAAAAACCGGCTTCTCCGAAACGCCTCGCACAAAATCCATTCCGCCTCCTCGCTGGCGACGACCACACAATGATCCAACTGGCCTGTCCCCACCAAATCGGCTCCCAGACTCAAGGCCGAAAGCCCCACCATCGAATCGCCAACCAGCGTGTAACTCATCCCGTCGAGACCCAGCAACGCGGCCAAGTGACTCGCCGGTGCATTGTAAACTGTCTCGGGAAACAGCAGCGGACTCGCCGTGCCCGCGCCGGTGCTGATGATGTCGTGATAAAACCGCGTCGTGTAGCGCACACCGCCGCTGGAAATGCCGAAGACGACTCCGATGCGGCCCGTTTTTTCATCCAAGCCCGCGTCGTGTAGCGCCTTCATACCGGCGATGGCAGCGTAGTGCGAGATCTCACTGGAACGCCGCAGACGCGGATGACGCTCATATTCCCGCACTGACTCACGCGGGACAGCCAAATAGGGAAACGTTCGCGAGGAGAGCGTGGAAGTCAGCTGGGAAAGCGGCGCACGTTCGCCAGCGGATATTCTCCGCCATGTGTCGCCCACGTCGGTTCCAAAGGGCGAAACCATCCCCAGCCCGGAAATTTTGACGGTGTTCATCTAGTTTCTCTGAAGAAGAATGGCAGCGTTGGTCCCGCCGAAGCCAAATGAGTTGGATAACACTCTGCGCAGATTGGCCGGACGCGACGTGTTTGCCACAAGATCGAACGCGTTCTGCGGATCGGGTTCGAGCGAATTGATGTTGGGTGGAATAAAACCGTGCTCCAACGCGAGCAGGGAAAAAGCTGCCTCAATCGCCCCCGCTGCGCCGAGTGAATGGCCCATCATGGATTTTGTCGAACTGACTGGAACTCGATTGAAAATTTCCGAGATGGCGAGGCCTTCCGTGGCGTCGTTGAAATGGGTCGCAGTCCCGTGGGCGTTAATGTAATCGACCTGGTCGGGCGTCACATTGGCGGAATCGAGGGCGCGTTGCATGGCGAGTTTGGGTCCGATGCCCGACGGATGCGGCTGGGTGAGGTTGAAGGTGTCGGTCGAGACGCCGTAACCGATGATTTCTCCGACAATGTTCGCTCCGCGACGTTCGGCGGCGTCCCAGTTTTCCAGGGCCAAAACGGCCGCGCCCTCACCCAAAACGAGCCCGGTGCGATGCGCGTCGAACGGACGGATTTTCTCCGCAGTGGACGCCTGAAGCGAATCGAACCCGACGTAGACCAGCTCGCTCAACGCATCGTAGCCGCCGCACAAAATCGACTGGCAGCGCCCTGCCTTGATCAGCGAAAAAGCGTGTCCGATGGCGTTCGTGCCCGTGGCGCAGGCATTGGCAATAATCTGGATCGGCATGGTGCGCCCGACCGCTTCGAGCGCGTCGAGCACAGGTTTTTGCGGGGTGTAATTGGCCACCGCAGTGGCCGGGCTGTCCATTTTTTTGCCGTCGCGGATCGCCCGGTAAAATTTCTCCCCAAAAGTCATTCCGCCACTGGTGGTGCCGACGATACAGAGTTCCGGCAGCGCATTTCCCATGTCTGCGACTGCCTCGGCCATGGCTGCGATCAGCATGTGTGACGCTGGGTGCAACCGACGACGTGCCCGACTTTCCATTGCAATGAAACTCGGATCTACGTGCGCTGCCGTCTTGCATTTCGTCTGGCTGACGTCGAATGCCGTGACTTCCCGAACGGCGTCGCGGCCTTCTCGCAAAGCTGCGAGTGTTGCCGTTTTTCCTATCCCCAGCGGGCTGACCACGCCGAACGAAATAACAGCGACCCGATGGTTAGATGGTTGATCTTGCGTCATTTATGAGTTGCAGAATGAGTCCGATTTCTATAACAGAGCCGTAAGGTTTTTGAAAATGTTTAACGGCGATTCCCCCACTACACTTGATCTATTGGTTGAAAAGAAAGGCAATTTCCCTTCCAAAAACCGTCTCACCGATGCCGAGGCCATCGAGTTATATGCCTGCCAGGACTTGGAACATCTCGCTGGAGTTGGCTACCGTGCCCGGCACGAGCGGCATCAGCGCCGGGCTTTTTACACGATTAATCGCCACATTAATTATTCGAACATCTGCGTGCTCGACTGCGATTTTTGTGCGTTTGCCAAACGGAAACGCGACGCCGACGCCTATGAGTTGAGCATCGACGAAATCGCCCAGCGGGCGCAACAGGCGGCGGCGGCGGGCGCGTGGGAAATCCATATGGTCGGCGGGTTGCATCCGACTTGGAAATTCCCCGTTTATCTGGACATCCTGCGGGCGATCCGGGCAGCCAGTCCGCGGCTGACGATCAAGGCCTTTACCGCTATAGAAATTCTCCACCTCGCGTGGGTCGGAAAAATGCCGATCGAATCCGTGCTGGAGCAACTTCGTGAGGCGGGTCTGGGTTGTCTCACCGGCGGTGGCGCGGAGATTTTCGAGCCCTCGATACGCAGCCAGATTTGCCGTGGAAAAGAGTCGGGCGAGGAATGGCTTCACGTCCATCGCACCGCACACAAAATGGGAATTCGCTCCACGGCGACGATGCTATTTGGCCACAAGGAAACGGCGCAGCATCGAGTCGATCACCTCCGCCAGCTTCGTGATTTGCAGGACGAGACCGGCGGTTTCCTGGCGTTGTTGCCATTGGCTTTTCACCCGGCTCATAAGCTGGCACATCTGCCTGCGGTCGGCTCCGAGGAAACGCTCCGCAACATCGCCGTTTGCCGGGCGTATCTGGACAACTTCGATCACATCAAAGCCTACTGGATCAGCTACGGACTCGAACTCGCCACGCGCTGCCTCGATTTCGGAGCAGACGACCTCGACGGCACGATCGAGGAGGAACGCATCTACCACATGGCCGGGGCAGATTCGCCATTGTCGCAGACGGAATCGTCGCTGGTAAATGCCATCGAGGGTGCCGGTTACGAACCGATCCTGCGCGACTCGTTTTACAACGTCGTGCAGAAGGTCTGACCGGGAAATTTCCCAGTCGAGTTAGATGTCGATGAGGACGTCGTCCCTCGGCGTTTTTTCCTGTTTTAAAATGGCCCGAGCCATCTGAAAACTGCGCCACGATTGGCTAACAAGGAAGAGCGCGATGAAGCCCAGCCACAACCCGCCAAAAGCAAAATCAAAAAGCACAATTACTTTCCCTGAAAAGGCAAACAGAGCTATTGCGACTCCTGCAAGCAAACCTAATCCAGCAGAGACCATTACACTTTTGGCGTAGCCTACGAAAAACCAGAGGATGGACTGCAAAATTTGTCCGCCATCCAGCGGATAAATCGGCAGAATGTTAAAAAGCAGCAGGCGCAAATTGATCTCCCAGATCATCTTGATGAAATAAGCAGCCTCGCTGTCGAGCGGCACTATTCCTTGATGTACGAGCAAATAATTCGCCACGAAAAGCACCGGAACGAGTACCACATTTACCAGCGGACCCGCCGCGATGCTCCAGAGAAAAGCTCCAGGTCGATGCGGTGGCCGTACGAAGGCGATGCCACCAAACGGCCACAAAATGATTTGATCCGCACTCCCCCCCACGGACCGGCAGGCGAGTGAATGGCCGAATTCGTGGAGCAGCACGATGGCGAAAAGCGAGACGTATTCCCCCAGCATCCAGAGCGGCTGCTCGTAGGCGGCCTTGCTCGTTTGAAACCAGTAATACGCCACCACAAACCAGCTCCAATGGAGAAAAACCTGGATGCCAAATGCGCTGAAAAGCCGGAAGGCTCCTTTCTGAGATGGAAGCATAGGCGGAAATTATCGCACGGAGCCTGCAAAGGGCACGGAGAAATCCAGACAACGCTCTTTCGCGGCCCATTTTTCGCTGGCGAATGCACGTTTTTCAGAGCCTAATCTCTGGAATATGACTTTTCTTGCAGCGGCCTATTTCGACAATCTTGTGAAGAATATCCAAGGGGAGTTCAACTGGTGGAGCGTCATCGGCTATGTCGGCAATCTCACTTTCGCCAGCCGGTTTCTCGTCCAGTGGTATGCGTCAGAGAAATTAAAACAGAGCGTAATTCCGATCCAGTTCTGGTATCTGAGCATCGTCGGCAGCGTCCTTTCCCTCGCCTACGCGATCCATGTGGGCAAGATGCCGATCATCCTCGGGTTCGCGTTTCCCACCATCGTTTACATCCGCAACCTCATGCTCATCGCCGCTGGGAAAAAGAAATATCCCACGACCAGTTCCACAAAAACGTCCTGATATGAATGCAACTCCGCTCTACTACAGCACGATGGCGTCGCCCATCGGACCGCTCGCGCTCCTCGCCACCGAGCGCGGTCTCAGCGGAGTTTTCATGGAAGCGCACGGGACGAGCATTCGGGACGAATGGATCTCGGACGACGACCGTTTGGCCGAGGTTCGGATGCAACTCGACTCTTATTTTTCTGGAAGCCTGCGGGTTTTCGATCTCGCGCTCGACTTGCAGGGTACTCCGTTTCAACGCCAGGTCTGGCAGGCGCTGCTGGAGATTCCCTTTGGCGAAACCATCAGCTACGGCGAACAAGCCCGGCGCATCGCCAATCCGAAAGGCGTTCGAGCTGTCGGCCTGGCCAATGGGCGCAACCCCATTTCGATCATCGTCCCATGTCATCGTGTGATCGGAAAAAGCGGTTCCCTCACCGGCTATGGCGGGGGTCTGGAGCGCAAACGTTTCCTGCTCGATCTGGAGAAAAGCCACTTTCAAGCAGCGACGGCTTGACTTTGACCGGCCAGTCCCGGTAACGGCGTCGCAAGACGCCGGGGTGTTCCTGCGAGACGCCGGGGTGTTCCTGCAAGACGCCAATGTGAGACGTGGATGGGGCTATTCCCCCGGGAGCGCACGCGTCTCGCGTGTTCTTTGAGGTGTCTCGCCTCAAAGCCGTTACCAGAAAACCATCGGACGAGACGTCCACTGGGACACGCGAGACGCGTGCGCTCCCGAGGAACTGCTGCTCCCTGCGCTGGGTGGCTTCCCATACGGATGTAACTCCACTGGAAGAGAGAATTATCCCAGGAAGCGGACGAATTCCTCCAGCGGGGCGCGCTCGGTCTGGAGCTGGTTGACCACGGCGCTTTCGTCCGCGTAACCGAGCGACATGCCACAGACGAGCGTCTCATTTTCCCCCGCCCCGATGTGCGGGAGGATGATCGAGTGGAATTCGTTGAAAGCGGCCTGCGGACAGGTGTCGAGCCCCTCCGCTCGCGCGGCAAGCATGAAGCTCTGGAGAAACATCCCGTAGTCGAGCCAGCTCCCCTGCTCCATCACGCGCTCAATGGTAAACATCAGCCCGACCGGCGCGCCGAAGAACTCGAAGTTGCGGTTCCATTGCTCCCGCATTCGCCCGACTTCGCGCCTGCCGATGCCGAGCAAGCCATACATGTCGTAGCCGATTTTTCGCCGACGCTCGAGGTAGGGCGAGTGCCATTGCCTGGGATAATAGGCGTATTCTTCACCGTATTTCGTGCTGCGCTCCGGGTCGTCGGCGGCGGTAAGAAGTTTCTCTGTTAAAGTGGTCAGACTGGCCCCAGTAAGAACGGCGACGCGCCACGGCTGGGTGTTGGTGCCGGAGGGGGCGCGAGCCGCAACGCGAAGGATTTTCTCGAGGATGGCTTGCGGAACCGCTTTCGGCAAAAAGGCGCGCACCGAGCGGCGCGAGTAGAAAAGTTCCTCTGTGGTCATGGTGCACATTTTATCAGGACGACTGCTGTTGCAATGGGGAAGCCCGGCTGGCGTGCGCTGGCGTTTGCCAGTGATGAGCTTTTTAGCTTCGTTTTCTCGCCCGCATCCTCTATGAAGCAACGCATGAGGTGCATCTTTTTTTGTCTCGTGAGCTTATGGCTTCTCAATGTCGTCGCCACACAGGCGCAGGAATCCACTGTCGCTCCCCCGTCGGCTCCGCTGCCAGTGAGCGTCGCGACCAGCCAGAGTATCTTCCTCGATGTGAAAGATCTGGGCACAAATGTTTCCACCAGCAAGAACTGGTGTTCTGTCTGGGGCTCTTACAGCAAGAATGTCACTCGCGCACGTGCCTTGGAACTTACACTCCGCAATCCCAGCAAGCTTCCGGGCGAGTTTCTGGTCGAGTGGTATTTCTTCGCAAAACCCGCGCAAGGCGGAAAACGTTTTTTGTCCGGGAGCGATGCGAAAACGATTAACATCGCACCCGGCGGCATCGAGAAGGCGACGGTGGTTTCAGATACGTTGAACTCCAGCGCGACCCACTATGCGAGTGATTATTATGACTATAGTACGACTTACAAAACCGGGAGCAAGCCCGAGGGTTGGATCGTGACCGTTTCGACGGGCAGCAAGATGATCTGTCTGAAAACCTCCAGTGCGCAACTGGAGGAAATTTACAAGAAACCCGACCAGTTTAAGACGCTCGTGGGCGCATCCAAAAAGCCTCACTAAAAGCCAACGGAGCTTAGGTTTATTCTCCTAAACATGTTCCGGGCCTGGATATTCTCTCCGATGTAATCGAAAGGGCTTATGTTCTTCCATTCCATTGCTTTAGATTGCCGATGCCATTCTGATGTTCGTCGTTTTTAGACGATTCCTTAACGCTTTTATAAGCAGCCCCTGTTTACTTTTGGGGTTTTGTGTCATTGTTCCGTCAAATGTCCCATTTACAAAAAGCCCTCCATATTTGGATTCGGGCAGATCACACGCAGGCGGAATTTGCAAAAATCACCGGTATCGAACAATCCTTATGCTCACGAATCTTCGCTGGAAGTCGCGGTTTTACCCTCACCCAACGCAAGGCAGTTTTTCACTCTTTCCAGAAATTTGATCCTCAGCAGGGCTTGATTTTTCTGAAGGCGGACTTGGAAGATCAACTTCCGCCCGACGCACGCCAATACCTGCGGCTCACCATTGATTTGCCGACACGCCTGGCTGAAAAAACTCCGAAAAAAAGCAATCGCGTGGAAGAGGCTCGCCTGTATTTGATCTCAGAACTTGAAGCGGGCGATCCGTCTATCCTTTCCATGGCCCTGGCTTTACACGACTGGCGCAAACACAAATAATCGCGATAGATTGGGCTGAAAGTCGCCGAGAAATCGGCTATGAATGTTGCAAAGCGGATCCATCCTCTTTGCCAAGCCAATCGTAATTTGTCTCATGCCCGTAGTTTGTAAAAAACCTTCCGCACCCGTTCCCATGGCCGAACCTCTGGCCGACTCGATCCGCATTCGCAATGTCCGGCAGAATAATCTCAAGGGCATCGATCTCGATCTGCCGCTGAATCAGTTGATCGTCGTCACCGGCCCGAGCGGATCGGGGAAGTCCTCACTGGCCTTCGACACGATCTACGCCGAGGGGCAGCGGCGCTACGTGGAGACGTTCTCGCCTTACACACGGCAATTTCTCGACCGCATGGACAAGCCGCGCGTGGACGAGATTATCGGCATCCCGCCCGCCATCGCCATCGAGCAGAAAAACGGCGTGCGCACGACGCGCTCGACCGTCGGCACGATGACCGAGATTAATGATTACCTAAAGCTGCTGGTGCCGCGGCTGGCGCGGGCTTTCTGTCCGGTCTGCGACCGGGAGATTCGTCCCGAGACAGCGCAGTCGATTGTGACTCAACTGCAAAAAGAGCACACCGGCGAAACCATCCTCATCACCTTCGGAATCCCGGTTCCGGCAAACACCAAGCCCTCCGATTTCTTCAAATTTCTTAACGCCCAGGGCTATCTCCGCATCTGGCGCGATGGAAAAATGCACCGCACGGATGAGGCACCCGCATTCACCGCGCTGCACGGCATCGTGGAGGTCGTTCAAGATCGAATCACGGTGCAACCCGACTCCTTTGCGCGCTTAACTGAGGCGATAGAAACGGCGCTGAACTTTGGAAAAGGGAAGTTGCTGGTCACCAAACTTTCCACCCTTCACTCCCAACCTTTTTCCAAAGGCTGGCACTGCGCACATTGCGATGAGACGATTCGTCCGCCATCTCCGGGCCTTTTTTCCTTCAACAATCCACTCGGCGCGTGTCCGACCTGTCGTGGTTTTGGTCGGACCATCGGACTCGATCTCGACCGCGCGTTGCCGGATAAATCGCTGAGTATTGCCGAGGGCGTGGTAAAGCCGTTTCAAAGCGGACAATCCAAGGAGTGCCAGTCCGATCTCATGCGCCACGCGCAACGCAATCTGGTCGATGTCTATTGCCCGTTTGCAGAACTTTCAGATGCCGATCAAAAATGGGTGCTCCAGGGCGAGGGCGGCATCGATGTTAGCAACGAGGAACTCGGGCGGAATGACCACTGGTATGGCGTAAAAGGTTTTTTCGACTGGATGGAAGCGCGCACTTACAAGATGCACGTCCGCGTTTTCCTCAGTCGCTATCGCGCCTACACCGAGTGCCCGGATTGTCATGGCGGACGCTTTCAGCCTGCGACGCTAAATTATCAACTCGTCGATCAATCGGGGAAACGTTACACTCTGCCACAGTTGAGCCGCATACCGGTGAGGCAACTGGCGGCATTGTTAGAAACCTTCCAGATTCCGGAGGCGGACAAGACCGGCAAAATGATACGCGGGGAAGTCGTTTCGCGCCTCCGCTATCTCGATGAAGTCGGTCTCGGCTACCTGGATCTCGACCGCAGCACACGCACACTTTCGGGAGGCGAAGTCGAGCGCGTCACGCTTACCACCTGCCTCGGTGCGTCGCTGGTTAACACGCTCTTCGTCATGGATGAGCCGACCGTCGGACTGCATCCGCGCGATGTTAGCAAACTGATAGGCGTCATGCAGCAGTTGCGCAACAAGGGCAATACGCTGCTGGTCGTCGAGCACGAGGAGGCGGTCATCCGTTCCGCCGATTACCTCATCGACATCGGCCCCGGTCGCGGCAACGCCGGCGGGGAGCTGGTCTTCGCTGGAAATGCATCGGAGTTAGATGGGAATCAGCGCTCTCTCACCGCAGCTTATTTATACGGTCGCAAATCCATTCCAGTTCCAGTCAAACGTCGAAAAGCCAAAAGTTGCCTGACCGTCAAAGGGGCCACCGAAAACAACCTGCGCGACATCGACGTGAAATTTCCGCTGGGGCTTTTCACCTGCGTCACGGGCGTTTCCGGCAGTGGAAAATCCAGCCTTGTCCACACGGTTCTTCACGAAAATCTGCTTCGCATCAAAGGCCTTCCCACTGGCGATGTCATTGGCCATTGTCGGAATATATTAGGAGGCCACGCCGTCGATCAGGTTGTGATGGTCGATCAATCCCCACTCGCTCGCAGCCCGCGCTCCACACCGGCCGTTTACCTCGGAGTCTTTGACGAGCTGCGTAAACAATTTGCCGACAGCCCTGAGGCGCAGGCGGCTGGCTTCACCGCTAGTACATTCTCTTTCAACAGCGGCACCGGACGCTGCCAGCGCTGCAATGGACTTGGCTTCGAAAAAGTCGAGATGCAATTTCTCAGCGACCTTTTTATCCGCTGCTCGGAATGCGAGGGCAAGCGCTATCAGCCTCATGTTCTAGCCATTCAGCTTCATGGAAAATCAATCCATGATGTCCTGGAATTGACAGTGGGTGAGGCCATTGCTTTCTTCTCCAAACACGGAGCCAACAAAAAGATTCTCGAACCTTTTCGCACCTTGGAAAGTGTCGGACTCGGCTACCTGAAACTGGGCCAGCCTGTGAACGTCTTGAGCGGCGGCGAAAGCCAGCGGCTCAAACTCGTCGGGCATCTAGTCGAAAAATCTAACCTGCACCAGAAGTCGCTGCTTATTTTTGACGAGCCCACGACCGGGCTGCACTTCGATGACGTGGCGTTGCTCCTAACAGTTTTTCAAAAACTAGTCGATGCCGGCAACACGCTCATCGTCATTGAGCACAATCTCGAAGTCATCAAAAGCGCCGATCACGTCATTGACCTCGGACCGGAAGCCGGAGAGGAAGGCGGACTGGTCATCGCCGAGGGAACTCCCGAACAGGTGGCTAAGATTGAGGAATCCCACACCGGCCGCTACTTGCGCGGAGTGCTCAACGGGACTCGTGTCCGGGAGGAAGTCATTCCCAAACCTGTTAGCTATAAGGGTCAGTCCGACGGCATCACCATTCACGGTGCTCGCGAGCATAACCTTAAGAACTTCACCGTCACGTTGCCACGTGAGAAGATGATCACGATCACCGGACTGAGCGGCTCTGGAAAATCCACTCTCGCGTTCGACATTCTTTTTGCCGAAGGACAACGCCGTTTCCTCGACAGCATGTCGCCTTACGCGAGGCAGTTTGTTGAGCAACTTGAAAAGCCTGATGTCGATCACATCGAGGGACTTCCTCCGAGCGTCGCCATTGAGCAGCGTATCACACGCGGCGGCGGAAAATCGACGGTCGCGACCGTCACCGAGGTCTATCATTTCCTGCGCCTGATGTTTGCCAAACTCGGCACGCAATACTGTCCAAAATGCCAGATTCCAGTCGAAGGCCAGACGATCCAGCGCATCATCGAGCAAGTGGAAAAGGTCATCGGCAAGAAGACTTCCTATCTATTGGCGACGGTCGTGAAAGCTAGAAAAGGATTTCACACCGACGTCGCAGCGGCTGCCGCCAAGGACGGTTTCGAGACGTTGTTAGTCGATGGGAAATTTGTTGCCTCGGCGAATTTTGAAAAGCTGGAGCGCTTCAAGGAACATACCATCGACATCGTACTCGCCGACCTTTCCAAAGTGAAGAAAGCAGACGTCCGCCCGCTGGTGGAACGCGCGCTCCAAATCGGCAAGCGCACCGCGAAAATCTATGTTGCCGGACAGGAAACGATTCTCAGCACAGAAATGACTTGCCCAAAATGTTCACGCGCTTTTGAGGAACTGGACCCGCGTCTTTTCTCCTTCAACTCGCCCCACGGCTGGTGCACTACCTGCAATGGGTTCGGCGAGATTTTTGAGGCCCCGATCAACCTTGATGAAAACGCCTCTGTGCTGGAGCGCGAGCTCGCCGAGGAACGCGCCCACGAAACGTTGGAGGAAGGCGCGTCGAAGCCGTGCCACGTCTGCAAGGGCGCGCGCCTGAATGAAGTCGCCCGCAATGTTAGGTTGAATGATCTAACCATCGACCGGGTAGTCCATGGCAGCGTGCGCGATTCACTGGAAACTGTGCAAAAGCTAACCTTTCAGAAACAACAGCTCGTCATCTCGGAGGACATCATTCCTGAGATCACGCAGCGATTGAAGTTCATGGAAAACGTGGGACTGAGCTATCTGTCACTCGATCGTTCGGCAAAAACTTTGAGCGGCGGCGAGAGTCAACGTATCCGGCTGGCGGCGCAGTTAGGTTCCAATCTGCGCGGGGTGCTTTATGTCCTCGACGAGCCCACCATTGGGCTCCATCCACGCGACAACGACGCGCTGTTAGATACTTTGGAAGCACTCAAGGCCAAGGGCAACACACTCGTGATCGTCGAGCACGATGAGGAGACCATGCGCCGCTCAGACATCATAGTCGATCTGGGTCCCGGCGCCGGCATGAACGGCGGCGAAGTCGTTGCCCAGGGGACTTTGAACCAAATCAAAGCTAACAAAGCCTCGCAGACTGGTCGTTACCTCAAAAATCCGATGCAGCATCCGTTGTTAGGTTCGCGGCGTTCTCTGGCTAAGGTGGACTGGCTGCAAATCATCAAGGCCGATGTTAACAATCTCAAAAACATCACGGTGAAATTTCCCATCGGACGGCTTACGGCCATCACTGGCATTTCCGGTTCAGGTAAAAGCACCCTCATGCGCGGTGCGCTGCGCCCAGCGGTGGAGGAGGCCCTCAATCCCAAAGCGAAAAAAACAGGCAAGTATCCACTGTTGAAAGGCGTCGAACATCTCGAGGCCATCTACGAGGTCGATCAATCTCCGATTGGAAAATCTTCGCGCTCGATTCCAGCGACTTACATCAAAGTCTTCGACGAAATCCGGCTGCACTTTGCCGCGCTGCCTATGTCCCGGATGCGAGGTTATACTAATAGTCGGTTCTCCTTTAACACCGAGGGTGGCCGTTGCGAAACCTGCGCGGGCCAGGGTGTGATCAAGATGGAAATGAACTTTCTGCCAGCAAGCTATGTTCCCTGCGAGGACTGCGGAGGTACGCGCTACAATGCCACGATCCGTGAAGTGGAATACAACGGCAAAAACATCGGCGATGTAATGAATATGACCATCGCGCAGGCGGCGGAATTTTTCGCTGCCAGCCCGAAAATTCATCGCACGCTACAATTGTTAGTCGAGACCGGCCTGGGTTATCTCAAACTGGGCCAGCCGAGCCCGACTCTCAGCGGCGGCGAGGCGCAGCGACTCAAGCTCGTCTCCGAGTTACGCCTCGGTGCGGCTCGTGATTATACTAATAAAGTGCGCAAGATGAAGTCCGCGAAAAGCACGCTTTATTTGCTGGAAGAGCCGACAATTGGACTGCACATGGCTGATGTGGAAATGTTGTTAGGAGTCATCCAACGTCTGGTGGATGTCGGCCACACCGTGATCGTCATTGAGCATAATTTGAACGTCATCGCGGAAGCCGATTACATCGTCGATATCGGACCGGAGGCTGGTTCCGCTGGCGGCGAGCTCGTGGCGTTTGGAACGCCCGAGGAAATCATCAAAAGCAAGACGAGCCGCATCGCGCCCTATCTGAGGAAGACTTTGGCGGGCCAATAGTTCTTTCAACGTTAATTCTCCTGCTAACTACGCTCCTCTTTTCGCTAATTGCGGCTTCCCGGTTGATTTCGCCAGTCATTTCCTTAAACTGTCCGCCAGATGGCCACTCTAAAAATCGATCCCGCCCTGCATCAGGCTCGCAAACCGGAATGGATCAAGGTGCGGCTACCATCGAATCCGAAGTTTTTCTCGACTAAAGCACTGATGTCGGATCTGAAACTGGTGACCGTTTGCGAGGAAGCTCAATGCCCGAATCGCTGGGAATGCTGGAGTCAGGGCACGGCGACTTTCATGATTGCCGGGGAACGCTGCACGCGCGCCTGTGGTTTTTGCGCGGTGAGCACAGCGAAACCTTTGGCGCTGGAAGCTGATGAACCGACTCGCGTGGCCGAGGCCGTGCGCCGGATGGATTTGAAGCACGTCGTGATCACCGCAGTAGCACGAGATGATTTGGCTGACGGCGGCGCGGCGCATTTTGCGAAGACGATCGAAGCCGTCCGCGCGACTGATCCCAAGCTAGTCATTGAGGTTTTGACACCCGACTTCAATGGTAATGAGGCCGCCATCCGACTCGTACTCGACGCGGGTCCACAGATTTTCAATCACAACCTCGAGACAGTGGAGCGCCTCACGCCTCAGGTTCGTTCTCGCGCCAAATACCGGCTTTCGCTCGACGTTTTGCGCCGGGTGAAGGCGATGAAACCCGGCATCGTCACCAAGAGCGGCATCATGCTCGGGCTCGGCGAGGAGGAGAATGAGTTGTTCCAAGCGATGGACGATTTGCGCGAGTCCGGCGTGCAGGTTTTGACTCTCGGCCAGTATCTGCGACCGACGCCAAATCATTTGCCCGTGGTCGAATACATCACGCCGGAAACCTTCGACACTTACGGCGAGATCGCCCGCAAAAAAGGTTTCGAGTTTGTGGCCAGCGGACCGCTCGTGCGCAGCTCGTATCACGCGGGCGATGTCGATTTAACGACTCTCGGAAACAGTGGCGCAACCGCCTAAAATCGCCGTCCTCATCCCCGGCTACTGCGAGGAGGAGGCCATCGGGAAAGTCGTCGCCGGAGTGAAAAAATACCTCGGTGATGTTTTGATGGTCGATGACGGTTCGCCCGACGAGACTGCGGAGCGGGCGCGTCAGGCGGGTGCCGAGGTCATTGTGCATTCCAAAAACCAGGGTAAAGGCGCGTCGCTTAAGACGGGCCTACGCACGCTGGAATCGCGCGGAGTGGATTATTTTCTGGTGATGGATTCCGACGGGCAGCA
Source organism: Chthoniobacterales bacterium (assembly GCA_038230215.1). Lineage (GTDB taxonomy): Bacteria > Verrucomicrobiota > Verrucomicrobiia > Chthoniobacterales > DASVRZ01 > DASVRZ01. The sequence continues at coordinate 122,474 of JBBRNR010000008.1, forward strand.
TGACCCGGACGACATTCCGCACTTCATCGCCGCCGCCAGCGAAATGGAAGTCGCCGTATTTTGTGGCAACAGGATGGGTGACCTGACTTCCATGCCAATGGTGCGGAAGCTGACCAATAAATTTATGTCCTGGCGCATCAGCCGCGCTTGCGGGCAGCATATTCCCGACAGCCAGTGCGGGTTTCGAATGTATCGTCGCGACACGCTGGCGCATCTGCTGTGCGAGACGAATAATTTTGATTACGAGACGGAGACGCTACTCCTGATCGCGCGGAACGGGCTCAAAATCGCCTCGGTCCCGGTGAAGACGATCTACGGCAATGAGAAGAGTAAGATCCACCCGATTCGCGACACCATCCGCTTCTTCAGGCTGATGCACCGCTATCGCCGCTAGACAAAAAGAACAAAAAAGGCGTGGTGTGAAGCACGCCTTTTTTGAGTTTGAGTCAAATCAGACTGCGGTCGCCGGCTGCGGCGGTTCGGGTTCTTGAACTACAAATTCGATATCCCGTGGGCCTTTTTTGGCGATCAAAGTGTCGCCGGCTTTTACCGTACCTTTGAGTAATTCCTCCGCCAGCGGGTCTTCCAAATAACGCTCGACCGCCCGGCGCATCGGGCGCGCACCGTAGGCTGGGTCGTATCCTTTTTCGATGAGGAATTCGACGGCCGACGGATCAAGTGTGATGTGGATTTCCTTGTATTTGAGGCGTTTGACGGTCTTGGCGACTTCGAGATCGACGATCTGAACGAGATCGGCTTTTTCCAAAGTGTGGAAGACGATGAGGTCGTCCAGACGGTTGATGAACTCCGGTTTGAAGACGCGTTTGGCCTCCTCCAGAATCTTCTCTCGCATGAGATCGTAGTTGTGCTCGTTGCGTGGCGCGCCGAAGCCCATCGTGTTCTGACGTTTAATCGTCTCAGCGCCAACGTTCGACGTCATGATGATGATCGTGTTTCGGAAATCGATTTTACGCCCAAGCGAGTCGGTGATTTTTCCCTCCTCCAGAATCTGGAGCATGAGATTCATCACATCGGGGTGCGCTTTTTCCACTTCGTCGAACAGCACAACGCTGTAAGGACGACGGCGAACGGCCTCCGAAAGTTGGCCCCCCTCCTCGTATCCGACGTAACCAGGAGGCGATCCGATCAGACGCGAAGCGGTAAATTTCTCCATGTATTCGGACATGTCGATCTGAATGATGGCATCCTGATCGCCGAACATGAATTCCGCCAAAGTCCTCGCCAGGAAGGTTTTGCCGACGCCCGTCGGGCCCAGGAAAATAAAGGAGCCAATCGGACGACGCGGATCTTTCAAGTCCGCGCGGCTGCGGCGCAGGGCTTTGCTGACGGCGATGACGGCTTCGTTCTGGCCGATGACGCTGTTTTTCAGTTCCGTCTCCATGGTTAGGAGCTTGGTCATTTCCTTCTGCTCCATGCGGTTAAGCGGCACACCAGTCCACTTGGAAACGATGTGCATCATGTCGTCCTCGGTAACGAGCACTTCCTTCTCCTCCCGCTGTTCGCGCCATTGAGTCAGAATGGATTCGAGCTTTTCTTTGGCCTGCTTTTCGGTGTCGCGCAGAGCGGCAGCTTTTTCGAAATCCTGAGCTTTAATTGCGCCTTCTTTGTCGGCCTTAATCGACTCGATCTCGGCTTCGATATCTTTCACGTTCGGAGGACGCGTCATCGAATTAATCCGGGCGCGCGCACCAGCTTCATCCATCACATCAATGGCTTTGTCCGGAAGGAAACGATTCGTCAAGTAACGATCGGAGAGCTTCGCGGCAAATTCCAAGGCCTCGTCTGTGAGCTTGGCCTTGTGATGCGCCTCGTATTTTGGCCGCAGTCCTTTGAGAATCTCGATGGTTTCCTCGACGCTTGGCGCCTCAACTTTCACCGTCTGGAAACGGCGTTCCAGCGCGGCGTCTTTCTCAATATATTTGCGATACTCGGTCAGAGTGGTCGCGCCAATACACTGTAACTCGCCACGACTCAGCGCGGGCTTGATGATGTTCGAGGCGTCCATCGCTCCCTCCGCAGAACCGGCACCCACAATCGTATGCAACTCGTCGATAAATAGGAGCACATTTTTGGTCCGGCGAATCTCATCCATGACGGCCTTAATGCGCTCTTCAAACTGTCCACGATATTTCGTGCCAGCGACCATCAGGGCCAAATCCAGCGTGATCACTTTTTTGTCGCGAAGCAGTTCGGGCACATTTCCGCTGGCGATTTCCTGAGCCAAACCCTCGGCGATGGCTGTCTTGCCAACACCAGCTTCACCAAGCAAAACCGGGTTGTTTTTGGTGCGGCGGCAAAGGATTTGAATGACGCGCTCAATCTCATTTTTTCGTCCAATGACCGGGTCCAACTCGCCTTTCTTGGCGATCTCAGTCAGGTCACGTCCGAATGCACGAAGCGCTGGGGTTTTCACGTCCTTCTGCTTGCCCGAACCACTGCCAGACGGTTCCTGAGGAATATCCGACTCGCCTTCGGGTGGTGTGTAGTTTGGGTCGAGTTCCTTCATGATCTCGCCACGAGTGCGTTCGATGTCGATTTCAAGCGTTTTTAAAACGCGGGCTGCTACCCCTTCACCCTCGCGGAGGAGCCCAAGTAAAATGTGTTCCGTGCCGACGTAGCTGTGGTTCAGCGTCTTCGCTTCCTTGCCGGCGAGCGCGAGGACTTTTTTCACCCGCGGCGTGTAAGGAATATTCCCGACCATTTTGGTCTCGGGACCCGAGCCGACTTGTTTTTCGACTTCCATGCGAACGGTTTCGAGGTCGAGTCCCATCTTTTGCAGAACATTGACCGCGACGCCCTGGCCGAGTTTGATCAAACCCAGAAGGAGGTGCTCGGTTCCCACATAATTGTGGTTGAATCGATCCGCTTCTTTGCGGGCCAGAGCCAGAACCTGTTGAGCACGAGGAGTAAAATTATTCATCATTAATGTGGTCTGGAAGCCGGATAATTCTGGCTTCCATTAACTTATATCAGCGTTGCCAACACACTGCAACTTACTGGCCAAAAAGGCACAGTGCGCCCGCGCTTTTTTTGCACGAAACTTAATGAATTCAGCGTGCGCCCATCGGGGCGTTTAAATGAGCGGGTTGCTCGGTTGAGCCGACATCGCCCGTTCGGCTGGTGCCACGCTTGAAAACCAGTTTCGCCGAGCGAATTTCCACGCCATCGGGTGACTCGGCCACGATTGGAATTTCAAATTCTCCATCGGGAAGGCGAAAGTGGTAGCGGAAGCTGCCGTCTTTCGCGAGTGGGATTTCCTTGCCGTCGATCCACACCGTGGCATCGGGATGCGTGCCGCCGTAGAAAATAACCTCGGCATTTACGTGCATGAAGAAGTCGCGACTTTCGCCTCCAAACGGTTGTGCGCTCCAACTCGAACCCAGAGCTCCGGCCCAGCTCGACTCACCGCCGACAGCAGTTACCCAGCTCGTTTCGCCGCCCCAGCTCGCGCCGACTCCGCTAAAGAGACTGCTCTCGTGCCAGGTCGAACCAACCAGATTCTGGAGAAACGACATTTCGCTGCTGCTCGGCGAGCTGAGCGATTCGGAAAGCGCCTCCGCAAGACGTTTGCGGAAAATCTGATCGATGTCGGCGGACCCGAGGCTGATCTGCGAAACCAAGTCCGATCCGATCAAGGTCTCCAGCAGGTTGCGCTGCTCATCGGTCCAATCGTTGGCGATTTGCTGAAGATTTTTCGCGGCGTCACCCTGCAGACGAGCCAATGATTTCACTAGCGAGCTGCCTGCCTCCATCTCACTCTGAACCATGTCTAACATCCGATTGAAACTCAAATGGAAGGGCACCGAGGCAAATTCCGCCGGGCCTTCCGTAAAGGTGTCGGCGGGTGCGAGGGCGATGTTCGAGGTGCCTACGACAGACCATTTCGAGCGCGTGTCGTTGAAACCCAGCTCGACATAATACGGCACTCCCGCGTCTTTGATCGGGAAATACCAGTTCTTCGCCTGTGTATTGACCCGGATTTGATCCGTTAGCTCCCCGTTCGTGGTGTAAACCTTCAGATAAAACGTCGCCTCGTCCTCGAACATCAATGTGTGGTCGAAACTCTCCAGATCCAGATCCCAATAAACGAAAAGCCAGTGCGGATCGCGGGCAGCGAGGTAAACCTGACCCGTCTTGTAGGACGCGGGCAGCTCGCCCAGATTTTCGTAGCTCGCTGAGCAGCCGGTAAGAGCGGGCTCCTGAACAGGAATTTCGGGTATCGCTTCCACCGCTGCGGGCGAGGCAACCCGGCTGGCGATATTCGGTTCAGTGCTGATTTTGAAAGGCTGCCCACTGATTTCAGCTTCGACTGGCCCGGATGTTTTTGGATCGTTTCCCATGGATTCCTTTGTTTAGTTTTACAACTGTAGCCTGCCAGCCCTGTCCGGCAAACGTTCGCAGATTACAAACTGACCCATTTATGGCAATGAAAATTTCTTGAGAATTTTTCGCAAAGCGCCGTGACTGTGTGCTTTCCGACGCCCGAAACCGATCCGACTTTCATTCCACTCATGTTTACCAAACGCGTTATTCCTTGCCTCGATGTGACCAATGGACGGGTGGTGAAAGGCACCCAGTTTCTCGAATTGCGCGATGCGGGCGACCCCGTCGAATGCGCCCTCGCCTATAACAATCAGGGCGCGGACGAACTCGTGTTTCTCGACATCACGGCGTCGTCCGACAACCGCAACACCATGATCGACGTGGTGGAGCGCACGGCGGACCAATGTTTTATGCCGCTGACTGTTGGCGGCGGGATTCGCACTGTGGCCGATGTCCGCGCGATGTTGCTCGCCGGGGCGGACAAGGTGAGCATGAACACGGCGGCGATCGCGAATCCGGGGTTGATCAGCGCGGCGGCAGAAGGATTCGGAGCGCAATGTGTGGTGGTCGCCATCGACGCGCGGCGCAATCCGGCGGGTGGCTGGACGGTTTACACACATGGCGGGCGAAAACCAACGGAGTTAGATGCGATTGCCTGGGCGATCGAGGCGGAAAAACGCGGCGCAGGCGAGATCTTGCTCACCAGCATGGATGCCGACGGCACCAAGGACGGCTACGATCTGGCACTGACCGCCGCCGTCAGCGAGCGGATCGGCATTCCCGTAATCGCCAGTGGCGGCGCGGGTAAACTGGAGCACCTGTCGCGCGTTCTGGTTGAAGGAAAAGCCGACGCCGTGCTCGCTGCGAGCATTTTCCATTTCGGGGAATTTACCGTGGGGGATGTAAAACGTTACCTCCACACCCAAGGCGTGCCGGTGCGTCTGGAATAGCTCTCCATATGCATAACGCAGACCAAGATTCAGGTGACGAGATTCTGATTTGAGTTAAATTCGACTCCAATCAACAGGAGGAATTTATGGCAAAAGGAAATAACAGTCATCGTAAGGAAGTGAAGAAACCAAAAAAGAAGACGCTTCCAGGACAGGTCCAGCCGCCGCCGAAAAACTAAAGGGCGCAGCCCGAGTCGAGTCAGAGTCGAATCTGCCTGGCTAACTACAGTGCTGGCGCTGCCCACCGATAGGGAGAAATCCGGCTGAATCGAATGCTACTCGACTCGGCCGCGCATTTTCTTCGTATCTGCGCGGTGTTTTTTTTGTTTGAGGATGCGCTCTTTCAGCCCGCGCGGTTTCGGGCGGTTGGCGCGCCTGATTTTTTCGCGCTCCGATTTCAATGCGGCCCGGCTGGCGGCGCGTTGTTCCCGGATCGTGGCAATAAATCGCTCGCGGGCCAGCTGCCGATTGGCCATTTGCGAACGGTGATCCTGCACGCTCACTTGCAGTCCACTCGGCCGATGGACCAGCGTGACGGAGGTGCTGACTTTGTTCACATTCTGCCCGCCCGGACCTGAGGAGCGCTTGAAGGTTTCCTCGACGTCCTCAATGCGCAGCCCAAGCTTGCGAAGGGCGGCGGCAAACTCAGTTTCCATGCGAGTGAGGGTGAAGTCTGCGCCGGTGCGCCGCCAAGTTCTTTTTTCCGATTTGGCGATTGACGATTTACGTGGCCAATTCCTAGGCTCACCGTCCGTTCTTCCAGTCATTTTTTCATGAACATCCACGAATACCAAGCCCGCGAACTTTTTGCGAAATTCAACGTCGCGACCCAGCCCGGAAGCGTTGCTTCGACTCCTGCCGAGGCAGAAAAAATCGCCGCCGACCTTGGCGGTAAGATCGTCGTCAAATCGCAGATTCACGCGGGCGGACGCGGCAAGGGCATTTTCAAAAACGGCTTCAAAGGCGGCGTCCATCTCTGTGACACCCCCCACGAAGCGGGCGAACTCGCTGCCAAAATGCTCGGCCAGGTGCTCGTGACGCATCAGACCGGGCCAGAGGGCAAAGAAGTCAGCAAAGTCTTCGTCGGCGCGGCAGTGAATATTGAGCGAGAGATGTATTTCGCGATTTTGCAGGATCGCGCGACCAGCGGTTACACGATCATCGCCAGCACCGAGGGCGGTGTGAATATCGAGGACGTCGCGGATCACACGCCAGAGAAAATCCACCACGAGCACATTCACCCAACACTCGGGTTGCAGTCGTATCAAAGCCGCAAGCTGGCCAGTATTTTAGGACTAAACGGCAAACTGATGAATCAGGCGGTCAAACTTTTCGGCAATCTCTGGAAGCTCTTTCTGGAATGCGATTGCTCGATGGTCGAGGTCAATCCGCTCGTCGTCACCGACACGGGTGAGTTGCTCGCGCTCGACGCCAAATTTGGCTTTGACGACAACGCGCTTTATCGGCATCCCGACATTCTAGCAATGCGTGACAAGACCGAGGAAGACCCGCGCGAAGTGGCGGCCTCGGAGTTTCAGTTGAATTACATTGGCCTCGACGGAAACATCGCCTGTCTCGTCAATGGCGCGGGCCTCGCGATGGCCACGATGGACATCATTCAATACGCAGGCGGCAATCCCGCGAACTTCCTCGACGTCGGCGGCGGCGCGACCAAGGAGCAAGTCGCTGCGGCTTTCCGCATCATCCTCGCGGACCCGAAAGTCGAAGGCATTTTGGTGAATATTTTTGGCGGCATCATGGATTGCGACATCATCGCGCACGGGATTTTGGCAGCGGCCGCCGAGACCGGATTGAGCATTCCTCTCGTCGTTCGTCTCGAAGGCAACAACGTCGCCGCCGGCAAAGCCACCCTCGCCTCCAGCGATCTAAAAGTCATCGGCGGAGACAACATTCTCGACGCCGCCCAAAAGATCGTCGCCGCAGTTGGTGACGCCAAAAAAGCCGCCTGATTTCCCGTTGCGGCACCTTTCATGACCCTGCGGCAATTTTACGACTGGCAAACCTTGGGGGGCGCGAAAGACGTTTCCCGACTGATCGCTGCGCTGGAAGATCGAGAAATTTCATGGTGTATGATCGGAGGGCTGGCGGTGAACCACTGGGCGCTGGAGCCAATGACCACCGCCGATGTGGACCTCGTGATTGTTTCAGAAAAAGTGGAGGAGGCGGCAGAAGTTCTGCAAAGTCTCGGCTTTTCCGAGAGTCGATTCGACTGGTCGATCAATTTTAAAGGGGAATCCAAGGTTTCCATCCAAATCAGCACCGAGGAGATGTATCTGGATTTTCCGAGGCGTGCGGTTGCGACTGAAGTCCACGGAATCCTGATGCGAGTCGCGAGCCTTGAGGACACGCTGCAAGGTAAAATCGCTGCTTACGAAGAGCCTCAGCGCAAACCGAGTAAAAAACTCAAAGACCTCACCGATATTGCCAGGCTTCTGGAAGCTCACCCTTACATTTCCGAAAGAATTCCCGCGCAGATCGCCGCCAAACTCAATCCTTAAACTCTCCACCAGCTGACCCAAAACATGTCCATCCTCGTCACACCCGATACTAAAATTCTCATCCAAGGCATCACCGGCAGCTTCGGTGCCCGGCACGCGCAACTTTCCCTCGATTACGGCAGTAAGGTCGTCGCCGGAGTCACCCCAGGAAAAGGTGGACAGCTTTTTGCCAATATCGTCCCCATTTTCGACACAGTTTCGCAGGCGGTGAAGGAAACCGGGGCCACTGTCTCGGCGATTTTCGTCCCGCCGCCCTTCGCCGCTGACGCCATCCTTGAGGGCGTCGATGCCGGACTCGATCTCGTCATTTGTATCACCGAAGGCATCCCGGTCAACGACATGGTGAAGGTGAAGCACGCCATGAAAGGCAGCAAAACGCGCCTCATCGGGCCCAACTGCCCCGGCATCGTCACGCCTGGCACCGGCGAAAATTCCCACGGCGGCTGCCGCATCGGCATCGCGCCCGGTTATATTCACAAGAAGGGTAACGTCGGCGTCGTCTCGCGTTCGGGCACGCTCACTTACGAGGCCGTTTTTCAACTCACCACGCGCGGCTACGGCCAATCGACTTGCGTTGGTATCGGTGGCGATCCCGTCAATGGCACCAGCCATCTCGACATCTTGAAAATGTTCAACGACGACCCCGAAACCGAGGCCATCATCATGATTGGCGAAATCGGCGGCACCGCTGAAGAAGAAGCCGCTGAATGGGCGGGCCAATATTGCAAGAAACCCATCGCCGGATTCATCGCCGGAGCCACCGCCCCTCCCGGACGCCGCATGGGCCACGCCGGAGCCATCGTCAGCGGAGGCAAAGGCACCGCCGCCGCCAAAATCGCCGCGCTCGAAGCCGCTGGCATCGCCGTCTCCCCCACCCCCGCCAACATGGCCGACACGCTTCTAAAGCACTGGGGCAAATAGGGCTGCGCTCTCTGACCTGTCTAGAAATCCCCGCTTTTCTATGCAGATGGTTCCTGACGTAGACAAGAAACAGGCATTTCGTATTTGCGAAGAAATGAAACAATCCTTTCGATTGAAAGAAAACGGCTAAAACTTTAATTCTCCTTGCCCAAATGTAAGTCCGCTTTGTATCTTTCTACTGATGCAACGCGGACTTACTGGTCATTACCTTCCCATCAGCAGCACGGGCGAACACGCCAAAGCATTCCTTCCGTTCCCATTGCCGCCAAAGTCCCGGTCTGGAGATCGACGGTGCGCTTGGCACACTCCTCGACGCAGCTTCCACCGCACTGGGACGCCTCGACGGCATTTCCGTTTTGCTCCCGGACCCCGCGTTGTTCCTTTACACTTACGTCCGGAAGGAAGCCGTTCTTTCCTCGCAGATTGAGGGAACCCAATCCTCACTTTCCGATCTCCTCAGCTACGAACTCGAAAACACTCCCGCCGGACTGCTGGAGGACGCCACCGAAGTCTCTCGCTACGTGGATGCCATGCAGCAGGGTCTCGCGCTTCTCAAAAATGGCCATCCTCTTTCGCTTCGGATGATCCGGGAGATTCACCAGACCTTGCTCTCTCACGGCAAGGGCAGTGGAAAAGTGCCCGGCGAGTTTCGCACCAGCCAGAACTGGATTGGAGGCACGCGCCCGGGCAATGCGCGCTTCGTTCCTCCACCACCAGACACCTAATCGAGGCCATGGGGGCTTTGGAACTTTTCCTTTACGACCAGCCGATCAAGATGCGTCCGCTCCTAAAGGCCGCGCTTTGCCACGTTCAGTTCGAGACCATTCACCCCTTCCTCGATGGCAATGGTCGCTTGGGCCGCCTGCTCATCACCTTCATCCTCTGCGCCGAAGGAGTGCTCGAAGCACCCATGCTTTACCTCTCGCTCTATCTCAAAAAGCATCGCGACGAATACTACCGCCTGCTCCAAGACGTCCGACTGCATGGTGATTGGGAGGAATGGCTCACCTTTTTCCTGACGGGAGTGCTGGAAACATCACAAGCCGCCACCGAAACAGCGCGCCAATTGCTCCAACTCTTCAACCAGGATGTCGCCCTCTTGCAGAGGGAAGCCGCCTCCGTCGTTCGGCTTCACCATTTCCTCCAGAGGAAACCCGTCACTAGCGTTGCAGAGGCCGCGCGAGCTGCGAAAATTTCCGCTCCTACCGCGGCCAAAGCTCTTTCGGCCTTGGAAAAAAGAGGCATCGTTCGCGAAATTACGGGCCAAAATTACCGGAAAATCTACTCCTACCATCGATATCTCAATCTCCTAAATGCCGACACGATTTGAGTCCACCCCCCGAGCCGTGCAACTCATCCGCAGACGTGTGGAACCTATCTTGAGCCAACTGACACCCATCTTGTAGCCTATCGTCCACAGACTAAAAACGGCGACGCTTCATTAACCCAAGCTTTCTTAGTTTTATCCGCCTCACGAAATACAAAATTCCGCGCCACATGCGTGCTCAGCTTGAAAATTGACTAGCAACTAACAATTCACGGATGCGGATTCCAGTCACAGCGCATTGGTTGTCAAAAATGTTGAGCACCGCTTGCCGATTGTTGCCCGCGTCTTGCTGTTACAGTGACGGCGATGTCGGTCGGGCCAATCGGTGCGGAGATAGCTTTCAGCTTTCTTTTTGGAGCCAGCGTATCGTGAATCGTATGGAACTCGTTCCAAATTTCCCCGGTCCAGATAACTAGCTCCCGCGAGGCCTTTTCGTCCGCGAGCTAATATCGCCGGATCGAAGGAAGCGAGGTTACTCAGCTTCATCACGATGCTGCCGGGAAGTCCGCTTCATGCGATCCGCGATGTCTTGGATAACTTTCTGCGATTCGTCGAATTGTCCGAATGGCAGCTTCTCGTAGATATTCATCGCGCGTCCAAGATCGTCGTTCGGCCATTCGCCGAGAGTGTTTTACCGGCTGGCGGGTCCTGCGAATCCGGAATGCCAGCTGGCCCGCCAGAACTGGAGGCCGTGGGAGCCACGCTTGCCGTTAATCTTGCGTTCTCATGAAGCGGAAAACGCACGGGGCCGCTGCAAATGGAGGTGCGGCGGATGTGGGATATTTTGGGAACGGGAAGACTTGTGCGTCCGCACCGATCTCCCTTATGGTGAAAAGTGCCGATTCTGGCTATTGCCAGTCATCCTAAAATCCAGCATCCAACTCCGATCTAAAAAAATTTATGCCCATTATCTCCAGAGGACTCGAAGGAATCGTCGCCGCAGAAACCCGTATCGGAGACGTGCGCGGGGACATCGGGCAACTGATTTATCAAGGTTACGACATTAACGAACTCGCCGGAAAAGTGAGTTACGAGGAAGTGGTGCATCTGCTCTGGCATGGAAATCTGCCGAATCGGATGCAACTCGATTCACTAACGACCGCACTGCGGGCCGAGCGGGAGTTGCCCCAGGGCGTGATTGATTTTTTGACTTCCGCTCCGAAGACGGCGGCACCGATCGACATTATGCGGACGGCGGTTTCCATGCTCGGCTGTTACCCGACTGGGCGCCACGATCTGGCGGTCAGCGAAAACCTCGCCAATGCGATCAAACTCGTCTCACAAATAGGCATCGTCGCGGCGTATTTTCATCGCGCCCGCCAAGGTTTGTCGCTGCCGCCAATTCGCAAAGATCTGAGCGAGGCGGGACATTTTCTCTGGCTGATGACGGGCGAGGAACCGACCGCCGACGCCACGGCCACCCTCGATGTGGCCTATGTGTTGCACGCCGAGCACGGGTTTAACGCCTCGACCTTTACCGCCCGCGTCGTGGCCTCAACGATGTCCGACATTTATTCGGCGGCCAGCGCCGCGATTGGTGCCTTGAAAGGACCACTTCACGGCGGTGCAAATGAGGGTGTGATCCACATGCTGCAGGAAATCGGCGACCTCGACAAAGTCGATGCCTACATCGCCGACGCGCTCGCCCAGAAGAAGAAAATCATGGGCATCGGGCATCGCGTTTATAAGGTGCTCGACCCGCGTGCGCCGCATTTGAAGGCCATGGGAATCAAGCTTTCCAACGAACTCGGCGAACCGAAATGGATTCAGATGTCGGAGCGCATCGCTTCGATCATGAAGGAGGAGAAAGGGCTCAACGCCAACGTGGATTTCTATTCGGCCACGGTTTATTACAGCCTCGGGATTCCGACCGATCTTTTTACTCCGATCTTTGCGATTGCACGCATGAGCGGCTGGACTGCGCACATTCTCGAACAACTTGCCGACAATCGCCTTTTCCGTCCGCTAAGCGAATACGTCGGCCCCGCCGTGGGTCGGAAAGTCCTTCCACTCGGCGAACGCTAGCCGCCGATCTGCACGGCGGTTGTCGTCGTCACCATCTCATTGTGACTCGCCTCTAAAACGGGCAGCGGCTGGTTCACAATGTCGATCTCCGCACCGAGGCCGACGATGTCGTAGAGCCGCATGACGTCGAGCGATTTCATGCGGATGCACCCGTAGCTGGCTGGGGTGCCGATGCGCCATTCCTCGGGCGTGCCATGGATGTAAATCGTGCGGGCAAAAGAATGCGCATTGCGCGATTCCAACCCGTCAAGCCAGAGGATGCGAGTGACAATCGGATCGCGCCCCGGTGTGTTGGGGCGGAGGATTTCCCCGGTGCGACGGCGGCTTTTGAAGACGGCACCGAGGGGTGCGCCCTCGCCAATTTTCTTGCGCACCAGAAGGCGCCCAAGCGGAGTGGCGTTGCTGCCGTTGCGATCGCCGAGACCGAATTTCGAGGTGGAAACTGGGTATTCTGCAATCAGGTGCCCTCTCTCAAACACACGCATTCTCTGGTCTGGCACGCTGACCACGACAGTGTGTTCGCGGTCGCGATGTACGCAGCCAGCCAGCCCATAGAAAAGTGAGCAGATTGCAAAAAAACGGACAAGAAATGCGTTCATTAACCTAATTTCTAAGATAAATGAGAAAGTGGAGCCAGTTGGCAATCATTCTGCTTCTCAAGAATGAGCGCAAAAACCATGACATCTGACAAAAAAATAACATTACAGCCGGCAGGTCCGACTGATGCTACTTATCGCAGCATTGTGGAGCACGCAATCGAAGGAATTTTCCAGACCACGCCCGACGGACATTATCTACTGGCCAACCCCGCACTCGCCTCGATTTACGGATATTCTTCGGTCGATGAGCTACGCAGCGGCGTGAGGGAAATCGCCCGTCAGCTTTACGTCGAGCCGACCCGGCGCGAGGAATTTCTCCAATTGATGAATGAGAAGGACGCGGTCTGGGGCTTCGAGTCTCCGATTCATCGCAAAGATGGGAGTGTGATTTGGATTTCCGAGAATGTGCGCGTGATTCGTGATGAGAATGGCGACGTTTCCTACTACGAAGGAACGGTGGAAGATATCTCGAATCGCAAGCATGCCGAGGAGCAATTGCGTCGCGCCAAGGAGGCCGCCGAGGAGGCCAGCCGGTCGAAAAGCCAGTTTCTTGCCAACATGAGCCACGAGTTGCGCACGCCACTCAACGCCATCATCGGCTACAGCGAATTGCTCCGCGAGGAAGCCGAGGACATGGGCGAAAAAAGTTTTTGCGACGACCTCAAGAAAATCGAAAAGGCCGGCAAGCACCTCCTGGATCTCATCAATGGCGTGCTCGACATCGCCAAGATCGAAGCAGGTAAAATGGAAGTCCATGTGGAGGAATTCGATATTGCCGAAATGCTCCAGGAAGTCGGCAGCACCGTCACGCCGATCATTGAGAAAAAAGGCAATCGCCTCATCATCGAAACCTCGCCCGGCTTGGGAAAAATGCAGACGGATCTTACCAAGGTCCGCCAGTCGCTTTTCAATCTGCTCGGCAACGCGGGCAAATTCACAGAAAACGGCGTTGTCACCCTCTCGGCACACCGCCAGTCCGATGCCGACAAAGACTGGATCATTCTTCAAGTGCGCGACAATGGCATCGGGATGACGAACGAGCAGGCGTCCCGGATTTTCGAGGCGTTCACGCAGGCCGACTCGTCCACGACCCGGAAGTTCGGCGGCACAGGTCTGGGACTCACCATCACCCGGGAATTTTGTCGCTTGATCGGCGGCGAGGCAGCCGTGACGAGCACATTGAAAGTCGGCTCGACCTTCATGATTAAGCTGCCCGCGAAATTCTCCGCCATCGGTCATGAGCCCGCCGCCATCACATCCTTCGACATCGAGCCGGAAGTCGGGCATGCCGAGCAACCGCTCGTGCTGCTAATCGACGATGATCTAACCATTCATGATCTAGTGAAACGCTTTCTGCACAAAGAGGGTTTCCGCACCATCTGCACGCAATATGGAGCGGATGGCCTCGATCTCGCCCGGCGCCTGCAACCATCCGTTATCGTGCTGGATGTCATGATGCCGACGATGGACGGATGGTCCGTTCTCTCGCGCCTCAAGAGCGATCCAACTCTGTCTAACATTCCTGTCGTTATGCTCACCATGGTGGACGACAAGGCGATGGGCTATACGCTGGGCGTGGATGATTACATGCTCAAGCCGATCGAGCGCGTGGATTTCGTGGGCGTGCTCCGCAAGTTTTGCGATCAGAACAATCCAGGAACGGTGTTAGTGGTCGAAGACGACGACACCTCCCGCGAGCTGGTCCGCGACCTGTTGGAAAAAGATCACTACAGCGTCATCGAAGCGCGCAACGGCCTGGAAGGACTCGAGCGGCTGGCGGGAATAGTGCCGACTTTGATTCTGCTCGACCTGATGATGCCCGAGATGGACGGCTTTGAATTTGCCGCCGCCGTCCGCAAAATTCCCAAGCTCGCCAGTGTTCCCATTGTCGTGATGACCGCGAAAGACATAACCTCGCAAGACCGCAGCCGTCTCGAAGGTCAGGTCGCCCGAGTCATGCAAAAGGGTCTCTATGGCCGGGACGAACTTCTCACCGAAATCCGCTCGCACATTCTGCGCGCCACTTCCACTCCACTGGTGGCCGCCGCCTAACCTAACATTCTTTTCCCATGCCCAAACTTTTGTTAGTGGAAGACAACGAAATGAACCGCGACATGCTCCAGCGCCGCCTCCAGCGCCGTGGCTTTGAAGTTCTCATAGCCGTCGATGGCAGCGAGGGAGTCGCTTTGGCCAAGGAGGCACTTCCCGACCTCATCATTATGGATATGAGCCTTCCCATTCTGAATGGCTGGGAGGCGACCCGGCAGATCAAAAGCCTGTCCGTCGCGAAACATATTCCCGTACTAGCATTGACCGCCCACGCGATGGCCGGCGAACGCGACCGTGCGCTGGACGCGGGTTGTGACGACTACGACACCAAGCCCGTCGATTTTGTTCGCTTGACGGGCAAGATCGAAAAACTCCTCCAAGGAAGCGCCGCCTCCTAACATGCCCGCTCAACTCGACCCGCCCTCACGTCCCGATTTGCAACACGAGTTGCACGATCTTCGCACGCCGTTGAACCAGATCATAGGTTTCAGCGAAATGCTGCAAGAGATTGCGCAGGAGGAAGGCCGCCACGATTTGCTAGATGGTCTCGCCACCGTCTGCTCGGCGGGCATCGAGCTAACATCGCTCCTCGCCGACACGCGCCTCATTTCACTGACCAACAATGACGATCAGGAATACTGGCCGTTGGTGGATGCCGTGCGCTCGCCCATCAGCCGTGTATTGGGTTTTGCGGATCTCATTCTCGCCGAGCCGCCCGAGTCGCAGCTCTCCACCTACTATCAGGACATCGAAAAAATCCGAGCCGCCGCCTCCCAGTTTTTCGTTAAGGCGCGGGCGAGTCGCATTGTTATCAGGATCGAAGCCGCGCGCGACTGGACATCCGGCGCGTCACGCCAGACCGCTAGTACTAGCACGGAAAACATTGGCCGCGTGCTCATTGTCGATGATGAAAACCTCAACCGCGAAATCCTCTGCCGTCGCTTGCTGCGCGAGGGTTACAGTTCGCTTGGAGTCGCCGGTGGCCACGCTGCGCTGGAAGCATTGCGGAAGGAGAAGTTCGACATCATCTTGCTCGACATCATGATGCCAGGCATTGGCGGCATCGAGGTATTACAAACCCTCAAACAGGACGAGACCCTGCGCCATTTGCCAGTGCTTATGCTTTCCGCTTTGTCCGACGTGGATCGTGTCGCACGCTGCATCGAACTCGGCGCGGATGATTACCTGCCGAAACCTGTGAATGCGATCCTACTCCGGGCACGCTTGGGAGCTAGTATGGAAAAGAAACGCCTGCGCGATCATGAGCAGGCCAGCCTGCGCGCTCTGGACTCCGAAAAAGAGCTTCTCAGCGTCACCCTGCAATCGCTCGTCGATGCCGTGGTCACCACCGACGCGGAAGGCCGCATCGTTCTTTTCAACAATGGCGCCACTGTATTAACAGGCCGCTCTGCCGAGGCTGCGCGCGGCCAGTCGTTCGCCGATATCTTTCCCATTTTCGACCGTGCCAACAATCAACCCGCCAACGATATCGCGCGCCAGGCATTGGAACTCCGCAGCGTCGTGGATGCACCCGCTGGCAACACCATGATTACTCCGCTCGGCGAGCGCATCATGGCCGCGCACGCCGCCCCGATCCAGGGGCACGATGGCCACATCAAGGGCACCGTGGTGGTCATTCGCGATGTCACGGAGAAAGAAAAAATCGCCGAGGAAGTGCTGCGCTCCAGCAAGCTGGAATCCATCGGCGTGCTGGCCGGCGGCCTCGCCCACGACTTCAATAACATGCTCACCGCCGTGATCGGCAATCTCTCCCTGCTGCGTCACGGCGTCGATCTGTCGCCAGACATCATGCATCGTCTCGACGAAGCCGAGGAGGGGGCGCTGCGTGCCCGAGACCTGGCCCAATATCTCCTAACCTTCGCCGAGGGCGGTGCTCCGCTGAAGAAAATCGTCGAGCCTGCCAGCCTGCTGCGCGAAACCACGGAATTTGTCGTTCGCGGCTCCCGGGCGGACTGCGATTTTGTGCTGGCCGCTGACCTCTGGAAAGTCGAGGCCGATCCCGGCCAGCTCACCCAGGCGGTCTCCAATGTAGTCATGAATGCCGCGCAAGCCATGCCCGAGGGCGGCACGATTTTTCTTAGCGCGGAGAACATCATGATCGAAGAGGACGGCGATCTAACATTGCCCGCCGGTCCTTACGTTTCCATTTCGATCTCCGATATGGGCGTGGGCATTCCCCCGGAACATCTGTCGCGCATCTACGATCCCTTTTTCACGACCAGAAACCAAGCGCGCGGTCTTGGTCTGGCCGCGACGTATTCCATTATTCACCGTCACGGCGGCCTGATCGATGTAGAATCCACGCCGGGTTACGGCACAAAGGTTCACCTGCTTCTTCCCGCTGTCGAATCGATTTCGATTCCCGACACAGCAGCCAACCATTTCATTCCTAACCAAACGGTGGAACCTGTTGTCAACCAACGCCCGCAGCGCGTACTCGTGATGGATGACGAGGCCTCGATCCGCGAGGTTTGCGCCGATCTGCTCAAGCTCCTCGATTATGAGGTCGTCACTACCTGCGACGGTGCGGAGGCCCTCGCCGTCTATCATCAGGCGAAAAAAAGCGGCTCGCCGTTCGACCTCATCATCACCGATCTCACCGTCCCTGGCGGCATGGGCGGAGCCGAGACCATGCGGCGGCTGCGCGAGGGCGGTTCGCAGGTGCGCGCCATCGTTTCCAGCGGCTACTCCAATGGGCCTGTTATGAGCCATCCTGCTGAATACGGGTTCCAGGGCGTCCTGCCGAAACCGTATCGTCTGCACGACCTCGAAACCGTCCTGCAAAAGGTTGCCGCCCTCGGCTGAAGCCCTTGCGGAAGCCACCGACCCCGCTTAATTAGGGGCCGTTATGCAGATTTCACTGGAAGACGGCTTCACCGATGTCATCGCCAAGGCCCAACGCGGGCTTGGCATGGCAGACAGCCAGATGGTGGAGAAATCCGGTGTCCCGCTCGCAGTGTTGAAAAACATTAAAGCTGGCCACGTCGACGCAGCAGTCCTGCGAGCTCTCGCGCCCGTTTTGCAGTTGAGTTCCAACGCGCTCATCCAGCTCGCCGAGGGAAACTACCGACCCAATGTGAGGCCGCCCGACGGCCTCGCCATTTTCAACACACCCTACGAGGACTACACGGTCAATTCCTATCTCGTCTGGGACGCCGAAACGCGTGACGCCATCGTTTTTGACACCGGCTCCGATGCCACAGAACTTCTCCACACCATTGTCTTCAATGGACTCAAAGTCCGCTGCATTTTACTAACACACACGCATGGCGACCACATCTTTGAATTGGATCGCGTCGTTGAAAAAACCAGCGCGTCTATTCACACTAACATTCGTGAACCGATGGAAGACGCGGCCACTTTTTCCGAGGGTGCCACCTTCGAATGCGGCTCTCTGCGAGTCAGCACCTTGCTAACCAATGGACACTCCCCCGGCGGTACGACGTTCGTCATTTCCGGACTAACATTACCCGTCGCCATTGTTGGCGACTCGCTTTTTGCCGGTTCCGTGGGCGGCGCGGCCAATGCCTGGCAGCAGGCTCTGACTAACAATCGTGAAAAGATTCTCTCCTTGCCGCAGGAGACTGTCATCTGCCCAGGCCACGGCCCGCTGACAACGGTCGCGCTGGAGTTGGTTAACAATCCATTCTTCGCGCCGCGATGATCCGCCATCTCTATGTGCACATTCCGTTTTGTCCGAAGGTTTGCCCGTATTGCTCCTTTTATAAGGAAACCTCGGACCGGAATAAAACGCCGCGTTTTCTCGACGCCGTTCTATCTGAGTTAGATGCCGCTCAGAAGACGCACCAGCTTCAGCCCGAGACCATCTTTTTCGGTGGCGGTACTCCCACCGCTCTGAGCACACCACAACTCGGCTATTTGTTAGAAGGACTCCACAAACGACTGGATCTCACTCATCTGCGCGAATGGACTCTGGAGATGAATCCGGCCACGGTTTCCCTCGAAAAAGCGACGCGACTGCGCGAGTTAGGTGTCAATCGCGTGAGCATGGGTGTGCAGGCCTGGGACGAGGCAACTTTGAAAACATTGGGCCGCGTCCACTCGGCGGAGCAAGCCTTGCGTTCCTATCACATTTTGCGCGAAGCCGGCTTCACTAATATCAACCTCGATCTTATCTTTGGCACACCCGGACAAAGCCAGGACGTCTGGTTTTCCAACCTCCAGCGCACCATTGAGCTGGAGCCAAATCACATTTCCGCCTACTGTCTCACCTACGAAGAGGACACGGAATTTTTCCGCAGGTTTCAAAGCGGCGAGTTGCAGCAGGATGAGGACGCCGATGCCGATCTCTACGAGGGCAGCATCGAGATGTTAGAAGCCGCCGGTTACATTCAATATGAGACCTCCAACTACTCGCGGCCGGGATTCGAGTGCGGGCACAACATGGCTTACTGGCTAGGGAACAACTACCTCGGGCTCGGGCCTAGTGCCTTCTCCACGGTCAGCAGTGCGCGATGGAAAAATCTCCCCGACACGACGGCTTACTGCCAGCTCGTCGAAAGCTGCGGCGAGGCGAAATCCTTCCATGAAACTGTAACTCCGGAAATCCGCCACAGCGAGCAGGTCGCCTTTGGCTTGCGCACTAATCGAGGCGTCGCACTTTCGCAGCTAACCAATCATACCCAGAAGGTGATGCAACTCACATCGGATGGGTTTCTAACCCAGGATAGCGACCGGATTTTTTTAACCAAACAAGGCCGACTCGTGGCGGACAGCGTAGCCGAGCTTCTTATCTAACATGGCTTTTCAGTTCGACATCATCATCGTGGGAGCGGGACCGGCAGGCTCGGTTTGTGCCACGGTTTGCGCGCGGCGGGGAATGCGAGTTCTAGTGATCGACCGGGAAAAATTTCCCCGCGACAAAGTCTGCGGCGACTGCCTGAATCCCGCCGCTTGGAAAGTGTTGCAGCGCCTTGGCGTCGACGAGCGGATTCGTTCCCTGCCCCATTCGCCGCTGAGGAAAGTGCAGATCGCAACGATCAACGACCGCGTCTTCGATTTCCCTCTGGTCGGCGGCGACGTGGGCGAGATCGGCATCCGGCGACGCGAGCTGGATCTGACTTTGATTCAAATGGCGCGTGCCGCCGGTGCGGCATTTCTGGAGAATACAGCGGTCACTTCCGTCAAGGGCGAGTGGCAAATCGAGGCAGGTGGAAGACATTTCGCGGCGAAAACTTTAGTCGCCGCAGATGGGCGCAACTCGACCGTGGCCCGGCTTCTCGGCCTGATGCCCGCGCAGCAAAAAGACCGGGTCGGGCTCCAAACGCATCTGCCGCTCGCCTCGCATCAGGTCAACTCCGTTCGCATGCAACTCCATCCCGAGGGTTACAGCGGCGGCGCGAGCATCGGCCCAGATGGGGAACATGGTCTCTGGAATCTCTGCCTCGTCGCCCGTGGCGAAAACATTGAGGCGCTCAAACAACGGGCCAGCAAACTCTGGAAATTGCCGTCCCACTTGCCATGGCGCAGCCTGAGTCCGCTCAGCCGCCGCCCTCTCACTGCCGCAAACGGCTCTCTGTTTCTCGTCGGCGACGCTGCCCGCGTGGTCGAGCCTTTCACCGGTGAAGGCATTTACTACGCCCTCGCGAGTGGTGAGCTGGCCGGACAAAACATCACCAAACCTGAAGTGTATCGCCAGAAGCACGCGCAACTTTATCGCGGCCGTCTCTGGGTCAACAAACTGGCCAAGCTCGCCGTCATGCACCCCGTGGCGACGAGCTGGATGTTGGAAAATCTACCCGCTGAACGCATTCTAAGTCACCTCACAGCGAAGGTGACCACCGCCAAAGAGGCTAGTAGCCTGTCTCGCCGCCGCGATTTCCACCCTTCTGAGGCACCTCATGCGCTGGCTGCTGGTCGGCCCCTTCATGATGGCCATGCTCCTCGTGCAATGCTGCCGTTTCCTCCGCAGAATGACGTTCACACGCCGTAAAGATCGCGACCGTGCAGAGAAAGAGTAAGAAAGATTTCATTCGCACTTTCTACACGGCGCAGCGGAGATCGTGAAGCACGTTTAGCAGAAAAATTTATTCAAACCGCAGTGCGTCCACCGGGTCGAGGGTGGCGGCTTTGTGCGCGGGATACATCCCGAAGCCGATCCCGATGACGCTGCAAACGATCAGGCCCACGAGGGCCCAGCCCCAGGGAAAAAAGACGGACGCCTTCAAAAATACCGCCAGTCCGTTGCCACCCACCGCCCCGAGAACGATCCCGGCAATCGCTCCCAACTCGGACAGGAACAGGCTCTCGAGGAGAAACTGCCCGAGAATGTCGCCCCGCCGCGCACCGAGGGATTTGCGCACGCCGATCTCGCGGGTTCTCTCGGTCACACTGACGAGCATGATGTTCATGATGCCGACCCCAGCCGCGATCAGGGCGATGCCGCTGATGACAAACGCCCCGATGCGAATGGAACCCGCGACCTGTGTGAAGGCGGCGGTGAGTGAGTCGTTCGAGTAAATGTCGAAATTATCCGGGTCTTCCACCTGTAGACCGCGGACTTTGCGCATGACGCCGACCGCGTGCCCGAGGGTGGCGTCGTAGGTCGCCTGGGTTTTCGACTGAACGGAAATGTTTAAGCTCCGCTGGCTCTCACCGAAATCTGCGAAAAACCGTGTGATCGGAATGGCACAGGTGTTGTCATTCGAGCCTCCGAAGCCGGCACCCTTGGCATCGAAAATGCCGACAATCTGGTAGTTCCGGCCGCCCATACGCACACTCTGGCCGATGGCGTTCCCCTGCGGAAACAGCTTGTCGCGCAGGTCGCCGCCGATGACGATTACAGCGCGCGCCAGGTCCACATCGCTAGCACTGATCATCCGGCCCACGGCGATATTCTGGCTGTTGGCCTGAAGAAAATACTCGTTCGTGCCTACCAAATCTTGGTTGGGATTCGTCTTTCGCCCACCATAAGTGCCCACGATGCGGTGCTTGAAAATCTTCAAGCAAACCACATTTGTCTGCTCGTGCATCTGGCGTGCAAACTGCAGGCCCTGCGTGTAACTGATGTTCGGGCGGTTGCGATATTTCTCGTTGTCGTTGCTGCGAAAGACCGGAGTGCGAGAGAACTGAAAAATGTTCGACCCCAAGAAACTGAGTCCCGATTCAATGCTGCCTTGCAACGCGGAAATGGCGGTCATCACACCGATGACGGAGAAAACACCGATCGTAATGCCGAGCATGGTGAGTGCGGAGCGAAGCTTGTTTGCGCCCAGAGAACTGAGTGCCATGCGAAAGATGTCCGAGCGTTTCATGGGAGTTTTATTCGTATCTCCGGGGAGCGCAGGCGTCTCGCGTGCGCTCCCGTGAAGCTAGGGTCGTCTTTCATTCATATCGCAACGCATCAATCGGATCCAATCTCGACGCCGACCACGCCGGGGCGAAACCGGAGACGACCCCCGTCAGCACGGAGACGAGAAGCGCGAGGAAAGTCAGCCCAAAGGAAAACTCCACTGGAAAGCTCGGCACGGCCGAGGACAACGCGAGGAACGCCCCGCCCGAGAGCACGATACCGACGAGTCCGCCAATGAGGCAAATCGCCACTGCCTCGATCAAAAACTGCATCAGAATGGAACTCCGGCGTGCGCCCAACGCCTTGCGGGTGCCGATCTCGCGCGTCCGCTCCTTCACGCTGACGAAGGTGATGTTCATGATCCCAATCGCGCCCACGAAGAGCGACAGGCCGGTGATGAAAATGCCCGCCAGCGCGATGCCGGTCTTGATGGGCCCGATGGTGCTGCGAAAAGCCTGCTGCTCGTTGATCGAAAAATCGTCGCGTTTCTCCGGCAGGAGCCCGCGCAGACGTCGCATGATGCCGGTCAATTCCTCCTTGGCTTCAAGGAGACGCAGTTTTGATTTCACTTTCACTCGAATGGCGGCGTCCTCATCCGAGACGAAGTATTTCTTAAACGCCCCGACCGGCACCACGACCTGCTGGTCCCACGAAAAGAGGCCGAGGAAGGAGCCCTGCTTTGCAAAAACGCCGACGACGCGAAAAAGGTGTTCGCCCACCGTAATGCTTTGCCCGATGGGGTTCTCCGAGGGAAAAAGCGAGGTCGCGATGTCCAGCCCGATCACACAAACGGAGATCGCTCCGCGGGATTCGGCCTCGGTGATGAAGCGCCCCTTCACACACTCGGTCGTCGAGGTTCTCGTGAAATCGTTGGTGGTGCCGAGGGTGTAAACATTCTCGATCTTGCGCCCTCCCCGGTTCACCGTCTTAAAAACCACGGGCGCGGGCACGGCGAGTTCGAGGAGGGTGTGCGGCGTGGCGGCGAGGATGCGGTTAATCTGCACCGCGTAATCAGTGGTGATGCGGCGGCGGTTACGATAGAGGGTAAAGTCGTCCTTCGGTCCCCATGGCGACTTCGTCACATAGAGAACGTCGTCTCCCAGCAGGGAAAGTGAGCGGTCGAACCCGGTGTCGATGCCATTGATCGCGGTGCCCATGAGCGTCACCGCGATGATCCCGATGACGACTCCGAGCGCAGTGAGAGCGGAACGGGTGCGATTGGCGAGGATTTGCGTCCAGGCGATGCGCAGACTCTCAGAGATTTCGGATAGAAAGCGCTTCATCACGATTGAAACAAAGGCCGCTGATCCCACAAAGAAAGCGTGACAAAGAGCGGAAAATATGACCAATCCGCTCGACGAGTTACGTGAGCTTGCAAAGGAGTTACGTGAGCTTGCAAAGGAGTTACGTGAGCTTGCAAAGGAGTTACGTGAGCTTGCAAAGGAGTTACGTGAGCTTGCAAAGGAGTTACGTGAGCTTGCAAAGGAGTTACGTG
>JBBRNR010000009.1:0-136224 GCA_038230215.1 Chthoniobacterales bacterium
CTCCCGCTTGAAGGTAATAACTGAGAGCTGCTCCGAGTGGAATTGAGAGAATGAGTAATAGGTAAGATCGTGATCGTGTCATTGGATTTTCTTGTTTTGTGTTGTGAGATGGAATGGGCCTAACGACCTCAAGATCAGCGATCCGCAGGGATTGGCGCATGGTCTGCCTATAGCAGAACATGTGACACGCCCGGAGGATTCGCTGCATCGCATGGTTAGGCCAGAGTGTGACATGGGAGAAAAGCTATGACAGATAAACAAAAGATCGAACAGCTAGAAGCGGGCGATAGACTTCGCGCACGCGGATATACTTGGCAAACCTGCCACAAATGCAAGGGAACTGGAACAGATCGCCGTGGCCTGTGCTATCCGTGCGAAGGCAGGGGTGGATATTGGGACGCGCCACTTGAAAGAATCCTACGATGAAAAAATCGAAATTCAGAGAAGACGCCGAAAGTTGGCCTAACGAGACAAAGATCAGCGACGCGTAGGGAACGGCGCAAGACCTGCCGGATGAATCGGAGTGGTCGAAATCGGACTTCATGGGAAGCGTGGTTGGGGAATAGCAGGTCTTGTGACGAGCCCGGAGCGTTCGCTGCATCGCTTGGTTAGGCGATTTGAGTGAGCGCTTCATGTCGGGATTGTGAGGAACATACCAGAGGCGGAGAATGGTAAAAGCGAGGAGAATGAAAAGCCCGAGCATCAACACGGCATAACGGATGGGAAGGCGACCGCAAACCGTGAGAAAGCCGATCAGTAGGCACAGCCAAGGGGAAGCGTGTATCGGCAATTCGAGCAGAGGTGATAACCCCTCTAAATGGGCCTCCCAAACATTGCTTCCGATTATGGTGAGACTGTTGAGCCAGAGAAACGTCGAAAGGAAACTCACAAACAGGATGAGCCTGAAAAGTAATGGACGAGAGATGTGCATTCACGAGTAGCGTGTGAAATCGCCTAACGAGACAAAGATCAGCGACGCGGAGGGAACGGCGCGAGATGTGCGACAGCACAGCTCGTGACGAGCCCGGAGCGTTCGCTGCATCGCTTGGTTAGGCAGTCGGTCGAGCTTCATGGAGATGTAGATACCGGAAGAATGTATCTTGGAGGCGTGCGAGTGAATCAATCTTGCCGTGCTTGTAGTCCTGAAACGGCTGGAAGAAGCGAAAAACCCTCGCAACTCTGAAGGGTTTGAAGACGACCGCCATCGGATTAAATTCGGTATAGCCACCAAAGTGCCTGAAAACCGCAACGGCAAGAGAGCGATGCAGAGGCCACTCTTTACGCTGCGACCAGTTCAGGACAATAGCCTGCTCATGAATGACCGGAAGAATGTGTGTCTCGACGTAAGACTGCCAAATCGGGCTGTTGGAATAAACAAACAAGAGACGTTTGGAACGTGGCAGCCAAAGAAGCCAAGCAGCCACATGCAGGCAGATGGACGATAGAAGTCGAAAAAGACCGGCGATGATGAGAAGCGGAATCCAGATTGGAGCAATCACAACAATGCCGATCACTGACAAAACGCTATAAAGCTTTCCGTCTCGAAATCTAGGTTTAGTGATCATTGATTGGGATGAGTGCGAGACTGCCTAACGAGAACAAGATCAGCCACCGCTGGCGAGAGCGAGCGTGGCTTGGAATGAACGTGCTTTCATAAAGTGAAGCGAGGCAGTACGCCGGCCAGCGGTTGGCTGCATCGCCTGGTTAGATGGTTGGCGTGGCATCAGGGTCGATTCCGACAGTCTTCATCCACTCCTGCTCCGCTGCACTGAGTGGCTGACCAAGTCGCTCATACTGGCGCTCGATGTCGCTGCGGAGATCATGAATGAACGCTGTGCTTAGCGCAAGCGCCGCCTTCTTCAGTGCCTCGCGCCCAGACGAAGAGAGTTGTTGGCGGTCGACCTGCTCTAGCTCTGCGCATAAGCGATGAAGCTCTGCTTCGTCTGCGTCGTTCATGTGGACTTCACCATCTAACATGTTGTAGGCGAAAAATGTTCGCTTTTTAAGGCGAACTTGGCGGAGAACTTTCGTCTATTCTGGGTTGGCAAGGATGCCTGCGAAAGGTAAAACGAAGCCATGACGAAAAGTGTTCCAGATAAAAGCGAAATGGCCAAGCCGAAACTCTTGGAACAATGCAAAATAATTTTGCGAACCCGTCATTACGCGCTCCGCACGGAAAAGGCTTATCTCGATTGGATGCGGCGCTTTATTGTTTTTCATGGCAAGAGGCATCCACGGGAAATGGGTGAGTCGGAGATTGCCGCGTTCCTCAATCATCTTGCCAACGACGGCCAGGTCTCTTCCTCGACACAAAATCAAGCCCTCAGCGCGCTGCTTTTCCTCTTTAATATCGTGCTGGAGAAGCCGCTCGGTGCTTTTGAGGGTTTGCAGCGGGTGCGGCGTCCTCCGAAGCTCCCCACGGTTCTCTCGAAGCCCGAGGTGAAGTCTGTCCTCGGTGGGTTGAGCGGACAGTATCGGCTGATGGGCGATCTACTTTATGGCAGCGGGTTGCGTTTGCTGGAATGCCTGCGACTGCGGGTAAAGGACATCGACTTTTACCAGCATCAGATCACGCTGCGCGATGGAAAGGGGGGCAAGGATCGGGTAACGATGCTACCGACGCTGGTGATTCCGGAGTTACAAACGCATCTCCAAACGGTGAAGGCGGTGCATGAGCGGGAGTTGGCGGTGGGCTGCGGCACGGTCTGGCTGCCCGAAGCGTATGCGCGGAAGAATCCGGCAGCGGCGCGACAGTGGGCCTGGCAATGGGTTTTCCCTGCAGAACGTCGTTCGCTCGATCCGGTGACGGGCGAGTCGCACCGGCATCATGTGGGAGAGAAGAATCTACAAAACGCGGTGAAGAGCGCGGTGGTGCGGTCGGGCATTACGAAGGCGGCGAGCTGCCACACTTTCCGGCACAGTTTTGCCACGCATTTACTGGAGGCAGGTTACGATATCCGCACGGTGCAGGAGCTGCTGGGGCACTCGGATGTATCGACGACGATGATTTACACCCATGTGCTGAATAAGCCGGGATTGGCAGTGCGGAGTCCGCTGGATTGAAGAAAAGTCCTTTCGGCGGGACACCGAAAAGGAGACCGCCTCTACAAAGAGGCTCCCCTCCCCTAGTTTCTCACGGGCAACTTGGACCGGTTAATCAGCGATGAGCGTTGATATTCCTTAATAACGACCTGTCGCAGTTGCCAAGTGAGAGACGGTGTGACATTCTGTCGCTTTCCTGATGAAGCCCGGTTTTCTTGATAAATTTCTCGACCGCATCCAGCGGGTTGAACCCGAGGCGGTGCAGAGTTACATCCTGCGGCTGGCGCGGGAGAAAGGGTTTTTTGAGCGGATCTTTAATGCGCTTCAGGAAGGCGTGATCGTGACGGATGCGTCGAGCCGGATTTTGTATCTTAACCAGGCGTCCTGCGCCTTGTGCGGGCTGGATGCAAGGAATGATCTGGGCGAGCTGCTGACGGAGCGGGTGCGCGGGCTAAACTGGCAGGGAATGTCGCAGTCGGACCGGGTGGTGAGTCGGGACACAGAGATATTTTATCCGCAGCATCGGCTGCTGAATTTTTATGTGGTGCCCTTTCATTTGGGCGAGGACGGGGAGATCGAGGAGCTAACTCTAAATGACAAAAACCTGGGTTACGCGGTGATCCTGCGCGACATTACGGAGACGCAGAAAACGAACGAGGCGTCGCTCGAGAGCGAGCGTTTCTCGGCACTCACCCTGCTGGCGGCGGGCGTGGCGCATGAGATTGGAAATCCGCTAAATTCCTTGCACATTCACCTGCAACTGATGGAGCGCCGCATTCGCAAGCTGGAGTCGCGGCAACGCGCGGCTCTGGAGGAATCGGTCGAGGTGGCGAAGGAGGAGGTGAAGCGGCTCGACTACATTGTGAATCAATTTTTGCGCGCCATCCGCCCCACGCAACCGCAGGTGCAAAAAGAGGATATCAACACCATCATCCGCGAGTCCGTTTCTTTTCTGGAACGGGAAATCGACGACCGCGATGTGCTGGTGGAGACGCGACTGGCGGAGGATTTGCCGCCACTCGAGTTGGATCGAAATCAAATCAAGCAGGCGTTTTACAATCTGATCAAAAACAGCTTCCAGGCGATGAAAACCGGGGGAATCCTGCACATTGCAAGCTGGCGCGGCGACGAGCATGTGGGGGTGAGCTTTACCGACACGGGCGGCGGCATGACGGCCGAGAACATGGGCCGAATTTTTCAACCGTATTTCACGACGAAGGAGAGCGGCAGCGGGCTGGGGTTGCTCATCGTGCGACGGATTGTGCGCGAGCACGGCGGCGAGATCGACTTGGAGAGCCATGAGGGCAAGGGGCTGACGATTACGATCCGGCTCCCGTTTGGCGAGCGGCGGATACGGATGCTCGGCGCGCCGACGGTGGAGGAAAATTTATGAACCCGGTAGTCTTGATTGTGGATGATGAAAAGCACACCCGGGAGGGTCTGCGCAATTCGCTGGAGGACGCGTTCGATGTCTATGTTGCGGCCGATGCGGCGGGAGCACTGTCGGTGTTGGATCATGAGCAGGTGGATGTGATGTTGACCGATCTCCGACTCGGCGGTGACGATGGAATGAAGCTCATCGAGACCGTACTGGCCCGCGCAAAGCCGCCGATCTGCATCATGATGACGGCCTACGGCTCCGTGAACACAGCGGTCGAGGCGATGAAACGCGGCGCGTATGATTTCGTGACGAAGCCGATCAACATCGACGAGTTGGAAATTGTTATCACGCGCGCCCTGCGCAGCCGCAAGACGGAGGCAGAGGTCGTGGAACTGAAGCAGGTCGTCAACAAGCAGTTTGGACTCGAAAATATCATCGGCGGCAGCGCATGCATGGAGGAGGTCTTTGACACCATTCGGCAGGTGGCGCCGTCCCGGGCGACGGTCCTCATTCAAGGCGAAAGCGGCACGGGCAAGGAACTCGTGGCGGCGGCGATTCACAATCTGAGCAACCGAAACAAGACGCGCTTCATCGCGGTGCATTGCGCGGCGTTGTCGCCGCAGCTGCTGGAAAGCGAGTTGTTTGGTCATGAGCGCGGGGCGTTTACCGGGGCGACGGAGAAACGGATCGGGCGCTTCGAGCAAGCAAACGGGGGGACGTTGTTCCTCGATGAGATCGGTGAGATCGACGCGAATACGCAGGTGAAAATTCTCCGCGCACTGGACCCGGGTGAGTTTGAGCGTGTTGGGGGAAATACGACCGTGAAAGTGGATGTCCGGCTGGTCTGTGCGACCAATAAAGATCTGGCTCAACTAGTGGCCGAGGGAAAGTTTCGCGACGACTTGTTTTACCGTTTGAACGTCGTTCGCATCACGATGCCACCACTCCGCGAGCGGAAGGAGGACCTGCCCCTGCTGGTGGAGGCGTTTCTTCATAAATTCGCCGAAGCCAATGGGAAACCTTTCCGTTCGCTCACTCCCGAGGCGATGGAATGCGTGCTGCGTCACAACTGGAAAGGCAACGTCCGCGAGTTACGCACGGCCATGGAGCACGGCGTGGTAATGGCTCAAAAAGAGCAAATCACCGTCCGCGACCTGCCCCAGTCCGTGCGAGATTCCGTGGATGAAATCGGCGATTCCAAGATCGGCTTGGCGGGCAGTTCTCCGGTTACACGAGCCAATGTTTTGAATTTGCATGATTCCGAAACCCGGCTCATCATGCGCGCCCTTGAAGACACTGACGGGAATCGGACTGAGGCCGCCAAGAAATTGGGCATCAGCCGGCGCACGTTGCATCGGCGTCTGCACGAGTTAAATATCTCCTAACTTCTATTACTATGGCTACACAGTCCGCTGAAACTTCCGTTCAGGGCTTGGTTCACAATCTTGAACACGGCTCCCTCGCCTCTGTCATCCGTCGCACCCTGCTCATCGTGGCTGTGCTCGCAGTGGCGACGATTTACATCATTTATAAATTTCGCGGGCTGGAGCACGGCATGGGGATGGACCAGGCCCAGATCGCCCGGGAAATTGCCCGCGGACATGGCTTTGTAACTCAGACGATCCGCCCACTGGCCATCGCGCAGTTGGAGGACCACAGCAAGCCGATCAATGGCTTGCATTTTCCCGATACGTATCATGCTCCCCTCAATCCGCTGGTGGAGGCCCCGCTCATGCTGTTGGTGAAGGGTGGCTGGAACACGGAAGCGAAAAACCAGGAAATCATCTACGCCGGCGACAAACTCGTAGCGATCCTGGCACTGGTGTTTTTTCTGTCGGCGGTTACGATCAATTACTTCACGGCGCGTCGGCTTTTCGATGAGCGGCTCGCCATGCTCGGCACCGGATTGACGTTGGTCTGCGACATGTTTTGGAAATACTCCATGTCGGGCCTGCCACAGATGTTGATGCTGTTGATCTTTAGCGGCATCGTTCATTTACTGGTCCGCGCCTTGAGCGCACAGGCGGAAGGCCGCGCTTTTGGTCTGACTTTGAGCGGCATTGGAGTGCTCTTCGGATTGCTGCTGCTGACGCACGGGCTGACGATATGGATCTTACTCGGCTTCGTCGCATTCGTGGCGGTGGCGTTTACGCCTCGGGGCATCACCGCGCTGCTCGTGCTCGCCGTGGCACTGGTGGTCTATTCGCCGTGGGTCGTCCGGAATATGAAGGTCTCGGGTGCGCCATTCGGAGTCGCGCCCTACTCGCAGTTGGATGAGGTGAAACAAAGCGAGGCCGCCTGGATGCGTCAGCCGACGACGACTCTGGGGATCAGCGCCTCGTGGTTTCGCAGCAAAATCACCGAGCAGACTTTCCACCAATCCGGCAGGTTGCTGATGATGCTCGGATCGAGTGTGGCCGCGCCCATGTTCTTTGTATCGCTGATGCATCGCTTTAAGCGCAGGGAAACATCCGACTTGCGCTGGGCGTTGCTGTCGATGTGGATTTTCGCGTTTATCGGAATGACTATCGCAGGTCAAAACGACGAGCTGATTTCGCCCAATCAGCTGCATATTCTCTTTGTTCCGATGATGATTTTCTACGGCATGGCGATGCTGCTCATTCTCTGGACGCGGCTGGAAATCGTCTTTCCGTATGCCCGCGTGGCTTTCATCAGCCTCATCTTTCTAGCGTCCAGTGTGCAGCTCATCCTGACTCTGCTGCCCAAGGGAAATGCCAGCGCTTTTGTCTGGCCGCCTTATGTGCCGCCGATCATCGCTTTCCTGAATCGGTGGATGCAGCCCAATGAAATTATCGCCTCCGACATGCCCTACGCTGTCGCGTGGTATGCGGATCGCAAAAGCATCTGGCTGCCCGATTCCGTGGAGGACTTCAATGCGTTGAATGATTACAACCAGCTCCAGATGCCGATCAACGGACTCTATCTCACGCCCGTCACCAGCCGACTTGGTTTGTTTCCGAACATTGCCGCCGGGGAATACAAGGAATGGTCCGGGCTGATCCTGCGCAACACCCAATCACTGGCCAAATTCCCCCTGAAAGCCTTCGTTCCCCTGCCCCTCGCAGGCGAATGCATCTTCTATAGCGACCGCGACCGTTGGAGCAAAAGCTAATGCCGCCCTCACCCAAGCCCGGCCAGCCAGTCACCACTTTCGAGGCTGCCATGGAACGGCTCGAAAATATCGTCGCGCAAATGGAGTCCGCCCAGATGCCGCTCGACGAATTATTGGAACGCTACGAGGAAGGCACTCAGTTGATCGCCATTTGTCAGGAAAAACTGAAGACCGCCGAGCAGCGTATTGAAATCGTCACCCGCAAGGCCACCGAACCCGCCCCAACCATCTCTTCCAAAGAACCCAATAACGATGTCAGTCTCTTCTAGCCCCACCCACGTTTCTCGTCCCCTTCTCGATCAAATCCAATCGCCCGCCGACGTAAAAATCCTCGCCGAAAGCCAGCTCCCGCAGTTGGCGCAAGAGATACGTGATGAACTCATTGATGTCCTTTCCGAAACTGGCGGTCACCTCGGGCCAAACCTCGGAGTGGTCGAGCTGACCATCGCGCTGCATCGGGTTTTTAGCACTCCGGACGACAAGTTTGTCTTCGACGTTTCGCATCAGGGTTACGTCCACAAATTGCTAACCGGACGTCGCGACCGTATCCATACCATCCGACAGTACGAGGGTCTGAATGGATTTCTGCTTCGCACAGAAAGCCCGCATGACAGCTACGGAGCCGGTCATGCAGGCACGGCTCTTTCCGCCGCTCTCGGCATGGCGGTTGGACGCGACATGCGCGGCACAAATGAGCACGTCGTCACCGTCGCTGGCGATGCAGCCTTCACTTGCGGGACGAGTTACGAGGCATTGAACAATGTGGCTGAGCAAACTAGGCGCTTCATCGTCGTGCTAAACGACAACGAGTGGTCCATCGCAAAAAACGTCGGAGCCATCGCGGGTTATCTCAACAAAATCACCACGCATCCAACTTACGCCCATCTGCATGAAAAAGCCGCCCGCTTCATCAGCGCCATCGGAGGAGAAACGGTTCGCAACCTGGCCAAGAAAGCCGAGGCCGGCGTCAAAAACCTCGTCGTTCCCAGCGTCATTTTTGAGGATCTTGGCTTCCGTTATTATGGGCCAATCGACGGACACGACATTCCCACTTTGATCCGCACTTTTGAGTTTCTAAAAACCCAGGACGCGCCCGTCATCCTGCATGTTCTCACCCAAAAAGGAAAAGGCTACGCCCCTGCCCTTGCGAAGCCGGACAAGTTTCACGGCCTCGGGAAATACGCGATCGATAGTGGCGAAACCGTGGCCGCAGCTACCCCTACTTACTCCGAACTACTCGGTCATACGCTCGCCAAATTTGCAGACACCAACAACAAGATCGTCGCCATCACCGCCGCCATGCCGACAGGGACGGGTCTGATCGGATTCGCTCAGAAACACCCGAATAAATTCTACGATGTTGGCATAGCCGAGGAACACGCCGCTCTCTTCGCCTGCGGTCTGGCCACGCAGGGTTTCACTCCATTTCTTGCAATTTATTCCACGTTCATGCAGCGGGCCTACGACATGATTATTCATGACATTTGTCTGCAAAATTTGAACGTTGCGCTCTGCATGGATCGCGCCGGTTTGAGCGGAGACGACGGCCCGACGCACCACGGCTTATTCGATATTGGCTACCTCCGCCACGTGCCGGGGCTGACTTTCATGCAACCGCGCGACGAGGAGGAATTTGCCGACATGCTCTGGACCATGTCGCATCATCAGGACGGTCCGACCGCCATCCGCTACCCTCGCGGGGCGGGCACCGGTGCCCAGCCTAAAGCAACTCCGAAGCTCCTCGAAATCGGTAAGGCCGAAGTCGTCCAACCGGGCCGCCAGGTGGCGTTATTCGGCCTGGGCAATATGTTTGAAGTCGCCGAAAAAACCGCCCGTCTCTTGGAGGCGGAAGGCATCTCCGTCGCGCTGATCAACCCGCGTTGGATCAAGCCGATGGATGTCACGACGCTGGAGTTTTTTGCCCGAGGCTGCCAGGTGATTTGCACATTCGAGGATCACGTTTTGCACAATGGCTACGGCTGCGCAGTCATGGAGCAACTGAGTGAAAGTGGCATCAAAACCCCGGTCGTTCGCATCGGCTGGCCCGATCAATTTATCGAGCACGGCACCATCCCGATCCTGCGCGAAAAGCACGGCCTCACTCCCCAGGCTGCGGTCGCAAAAATCAAGTCGCATCTGCAAAACCAGTCGCAAGCTTTCCCCAAGTCAGCCGCTTGATTTATAGTAACCCAGGCGTCCAATATCCTCGCCCGCGCTGACAACGCAGAAACCCGTCCGCCTTTTTTAATCCCCTCAGTCGTTTACAACGCCGGACGCGCCCGGTGCCATTCCGTCGATTGCTCGTAGGCGTGGGCGAGGCGCAGAAGATTGCTTTCGTCGAAAGGTTTGCCGAGGAGTTGCACTCCGATGGGGAGTTGTTTTCCCTCCATTTCGGCAAATCCGCAGGGCAGACTCATACCGGGAAGTCCGGCTAGATTCGTGGCAATGGTAAAGATGTCGGCAAGATACATCGCGAGTGGGTCGTTGGATTTTTCGCCGATCTTGAAGGCCGGAGTCGGCGATGTCGGGCAGATAATGGCGTCCACTTTTTCAAAGGCCTCGGTGAAATCGCGGCGGATGAGTGTGCGGACGCGTTGCGCCTGCAGATAGTAGGCGTCGTGGTAGCCGGAGCTGAGAACATAGGTGCCCAAAATAATGCGACGCTTGACTTCGGGACCGAAGCCTTCGGCGCGAGTTTTTAGGTAATGCTCAAGCAAGCCCTGGCCCGACGTCGAGCGATGTCCGTAGCGCACGCCGTCGAAACGCGCCAAGTTGGCCGACGCTTCGGCGGTCGCGATGATGTAATACACACCGACGGCGTGCTCGGTGTGCGGCAGAGAGACGTCGATGATTTCCGCTCCCAGCGAGGCGAAGTGATCGACGGCGGCGCGCACGGCGCGTTCGACCTGGGGATCGATGCCAGCGATGAAGTATTCTTTCGGCAGACCGATTTTCATGCCTTTGATGTCTTTGCCGAGATCGGCGGTGAAATCGGGCACTGGAATATCGAGCGAAGTCGAGTCGAGCGGATCGAGACCGGAGAGGGCATTGAGCACGAGCGCAGCGTCTTCCACGGTTTTCGCAAACGGCCCAATCTGGTCGAGCGACGACGCAAAAGCGGTGAGGCCGAAACGCGAGACACGTCCGTAAGTCGGCTTCAACCCGACGCAACCGCACAATGCCGCTGGTTGGCGGATCGAGCCGCCCGTGTCGGAGCCGAGCGAGGCAAAGGCTTCATCTGCCGCCACGACAGCCGCCGAGCCGCCGCTGGAACCACCCGGAATGCGATCCAAGTCCCATGGATTACGAGTTTTCTGGTAGGCGGAGTTTTCCGTGGAGGAACCCATCGCAAATTCGTCGAGGTTGCAGCGTCCGAAGGGAATCGCACCCGCCGCACGGAGTTTGTGAATGACGGTGGCTGAGAAAGGAGCCCGATACGATTCGAGCATTTTCGAGGCACAGGTGTTTGGCTCACCTTGAACGGCAATAACGTCTTTGATCGCAATGGGCACGCCGCCGAGCGGGAGATCGAGGTTGGCGTTTTTCGCTTCCGCGAGCGCATTTTCAATCGAGTAAGAGAGATATCCCTGGACTTGGGGCTCGACGGCCTGGATGCGACTGGCGAGGGCTTCGATGACTTCGACGGCGGTGACTTCGCGGCTGGCGAGCTGGCGCCGCAGACCGGCGATGGTGAGCGTGTGCATGAGAGCGTTTATTCCAAGACTTTGGTGACGACGAAGAGCTGATTGGCTTGGTGCGGAGCGTTGGCCAATGCCTCAGCGGGCGTGAACCAGTCGCGCGGCACGTCCTCGCGGAAGACGTTGTAAATGGGATACGCGTGCGCGGTTGGCTCGATGCCAGTGACATCGACGGTGCGCATTTTGGCGACGTATTCGAGCACTTGTCCAATCTGCGACTGGAATTGAGTAGCCTCGTCATCGGTTAATTCGATGCGAGCCAGATTGGCAATGTGGCGGACGTTGAGTTCGGTCTGGTCGGGCTGGCTCATGATGGAAAATGGCGGAGTTGCAGCCTTACCAAGGCAGCATTTTCAAGACAAAGAAAATTGCCAGCGCGAGGAGCACCATCAGCGCCAAAAACTGATACTGCGCCGCGCGTTTCTCGCCTTTGCGGCGGCCTCGCGGGGCGGTCATGGTGGTGTTGAGCTGATAGGCCCGCTTGTCCGGGATGGAGGAAAAGAAATCGGAGCCGCGCGTTTGTTCATGCCTCCGCATGATCTCGGTGGCCTGACGCCGAAGTTGCTCCTGTTTGCGCGCGGGTGCCTCGCTGATCTGACGCTCCAAGTTTTCCATGTCGCGCTTCAGTTTCGCTTCGGTATCGGCGAGCTGACGCTGGACATGGTTAAACGGCGAGGACTTTGAGGAGGCCGGTTTTTTCGAGGCGGAACGGCGTTTCACTTGGCGGAATGGATGAAATAAACGCTGAGCGCGATGAGGCCGAGCACGAGCAGCGGCAGGGTGAAAGCAAAACCGGCGTTCAGCCAGTAGAGAAAGTCGTGGGCTTCGCCAGGCTCGCTCACATAGCTGGCGAGTGCCGGGTTGCCGCCCGCCTGCTCGGCGGCTTCGAGGCCGATTTTGGCGCGGTTTTTGGAATAAACGGCGCGGGCGTCCTCGACGTCGCTCTGGGCCTTGGAAAGCTCTTTGCCCAAGTCGCTCGGCGACCACGTTTTGGGATTAATGGTTTCCAGCAGATCGAGATGCTGGGAAAACGCCTCGTGCGTATTGCGCAGGTGATCGACCCGGCGTTCGGCCTCGACGGATTCGCGTTCAATGATCGTGAGCGAGCGGCTGAGTTTCTCGATCATGTCGCCGCGACCGCGTTCGAGCTCCTCCTGACGCTGGCTGAGGTCTTCGAGCTCGCGTTTTTGCTTCTCGATTTGGTCGGCCTGACGACGCAGCGCAAGGAGTTGCTCCTGTGCTTTCTGCACCTGCGAATCAAGCATTGCGCCAGTGTCCAAATCAGGGTCCGGCAGATTCAAGTCTTGGTCGGAGTGTCCGTAAGGGTTGGAATAATCGGGCATAAAGTGGGTAAAACGGCGAACTTCGTAGTATGATAGAAGTCGCCCGCTAAAACTCCAGATTTTTCACCCTTTTTTCTGCGAGCCAGAGGGGAAAAAACGTGTTTAGCGCCGTCCATAGCAATGCAACTCCAATCAAGGCATCCGTCCAGCGTCCGGGACGGCTCGCCGGATCCATCACCAAACGCATTCCGGGCAGCGCGATTAAGAGAATGAAGACCAGGATATAAAGAAAACTCCCGACCAGACAGAGCGTGCCGCCGAAGCCAGAGACGATTTTCGTGGGATTATCCTCGCGCAGATTGGGAAAGATCGCTCCGAGACCGGCGGCGAGGCCGGAAAGACTGCTCCCCATGCAAATCGCGGCGCCGATGAAGAACAAGACGCGCCCGACGCTTTGGCCGAGAATGACGCCGGAAAGAATCATCAGTGGAATCGTCACCACAGCGGCGGCGCTGGCACTTGTCCAGAATTTCTGACGCACGACACGCTCCAAGCCGAGTGGAGCCAGACCGAGAATCCAGAGGCGTTTTCCCTCTAGACTGAACTGCGGAAAAATAAAACGCGTGGTCAGTGTAGACAACGTCAACGATGCGGCAGCCAGATTCAAATATCCGATCAGCGTCGGCCAGAAAGGATTGTCGAAGTCGAGTTTGGAGTTGCGTAAATTCGCAAAATACAACGCCAGCAATCCGAAAAAGATCACGCATTGGATCCATTGCGCCGGATCGCGCCAGAAGGTGCGAGCATCCTTCAAAACCAGCGCGGTGAATTGACGATCCAGGGGCAACGCGCGCGCCAGCCGTTCCGTCCATGGGAGTTGCATCGAAATGGCACGTCCCTTCGCCAATTGGCGGGCTGCCTGCAACCGAAGCGCCGCGCCGTAGCTGCCGTAGAAGAGCCGGCTGAAACCTGCCACGCCCGCGAGCAGAACTAACATCGCGTTGCTCAGCAAAACTCCGAAATAAAACCACGCCGTCCCGTGCGTTCCATCGCGCCAACTGAGGAGCGATTGCACCAGCCAGGTGCTCGGCAGCCACGGGTTGATGACGAGCCGGGAATTACGCAGGAGTTTTTCGAAAATCATGCTGTCGCCCGCCACGGCGGCAACGGAGTTAGGGTGGATTCTGAAAATAGCGATCGCGACGACCAGCAACGCTAATGTTAACAATCCTTTTCCCAGCCACGGATGCGCCAGAATCCTAACTGTTAGTAAAATTCCGAACACGCCCAGTGCCGCCGGGATGATCAGGAACGGCAAATAGAGCAGCGGCATGAATAGATAGAAGCTCCATCCAACTTCGTAGAGGCGTCCGTAAGCCAATAGCAGCGGTGCGCTGAGAAAGACTAACGCCCAACTCGACACCGTGAGACACTCCAGATATTTCCATTGCAATATGTCGCGGTGATCGACGGGCAAGGATAGCAGCCAGGCCGTTTCGCGATTTCGGAAGAGCGTGCTGTAGCCGATGATAATGTTAGAAAAGACTAACATCATAAAGAAGAACGCGAAGAGCAGATATAGGATGCGCTGAGAGATGAGCGTGCCGACGAGCGGGAAGCTATTGACGAAGTGCAGCCCCTGATAAAAGAGGAAATACGCCGCTCCGAGATAGCCTGCGAGAAACGTGCCGAGCACTGCGGTGAGCAGGCGTGATTGTGTTCTAACTCGACTGAAAAACGCCAGCAGGATACGCCATTTCGCCTGCCCCATTTGCACCAAAAATGGAAGGGATTGGATACTGGAGTTCATAGGCTTCGGGAGCGCACGCGTTTCGCGTGTCCTTGCCGGCGTCTCGCCGGGAAGCTAGGAGAAAGCCATCGGACGAGACGTCCGATGGAATACGCGAGACGCGTGCGCTGCCGTTCCAGAAACGCCGTATTCATCTACCGTCCGCGCATGGCTTCTAACAAGACGCCGTGCAGATAATGCGTCTCCGGCAGATGCGGCAAAATCGGATGATCCAGGCCCTGACTGTAGGTCGCGATCTGCCGCACAGAACGCTTCGCATCGTTCGACGCATCTACGATCACCTCGTTGAGCAGATGGGGAGTCATGTGGTGCGAGCAGGAAAACGTGGCGATCATTCCGTCGGGTGCCAGGAGTTGCAGAGCGCGGAGATGGATCTCCTTGTAACCCCGAAGCGCGTCGTCGATTTTCCCCTTCCCTTTCGCAAACGACGGCGGGTCCAGCACGATCAAATCGTAGGTCGCGCCGGAGCGTGTTTGCGTGCTGAGAAAGTCGAAGACGTTTGCCTCCACGGCTTTGACTTTCAGCTCATTGCGTCGCGCATTGGCCTCGATCTTGTTGCACAATTCCCCGCTCACCTCGACCGCCAGCACTTCACTAGCGCCCGCTTTTGCGCAGGCCATCGCAAATCCGCCCTGACTGCTAAAACAATCCAGCACTCGTTTACCCGCAGAAACGGATGCAACCCGGCTGTAATTTTCTACCTGGTCGAGATAAAACCCGGTCTTGTGACCCTCTCCGGCGTCGATCTCGAAACTCACGCCAGCCATTTCAAACACGGTCGGCTGCGGTGCATCGCCCCAGAGCAGACCCGACTGCAACTCGAGTCCCTCGGCCTTGCGCGAGCCACTTTCATTGCGCTCGACAATACCGGAAATGCCATTCACGACGGCGACCAATGCCTCAACGATGAGATTTTTTCGCTGGTCCATCGCGAGGGTGAGGGTTTGCAGCACAAGCGTCGCGCCGTAACGATCCACGATCACGCCGGGCAGCCCGTCGCTTTCGCTCCAGACGAGCCGACAGAGATCGCCGCGCACAGCGCGTCGCTCGCGGTATTCGACGGCCATGCGAATCCGCCGGGTGAAGAAATCGAGGTCCAGCTCCTGGCGTTGACGCGAAAAACGCCGCGCCACGATCTGCGAACGTTTGTTGTAAATGGCCGAGCCGAGCAGGCGGTCCTTGCCATCTTTCAGACTAACCACATCGCCATCCTGCGGATCGCCAAACGCTTTTAACACCTCACTGGCGTACACCCAGTCGTGTCCATGTAAAATCTGCGAGCGAGGTTTGATCACGAGTCCGGCCATCCCGCGACTTTATTCCTTCACCACCGGCTGCAAACTAAAAAAATGTCGCCATCTGCCAGTCCGATCACGATCCGAACTACTGCGGGAAGATCATTCGACTTTCCGGATAACGATCCGACTCGCCAACAAAGTCAGCGTCGGCATTCAGATAACGATCCAAGTCGCGGTCAAGACCTGCTTTGCCATTCTGATCATGATCTGACTCCCGAACGAAGTCTGCATGGCGATCCGCGTTACAATTCCAGTGGCAAACAGAATCTGTTTTGCCTCTCGAATTACGATAACGGGTGTATTTATTTACCCAAAACAGCCCGTTTTTGCGAAAATTGGACGTTTCAGCCAAACTCGCCTGTTTCCTTAGCAGAGAAGGGCTTTACCGCTGGTCCTTGGCGCGCGGCTCGCGGTCTTTGGCGGTCGCGGTGCTTGGCGAGGTGACGAACGGGCCACCGGCAAGCGGAGCGGATTTCGTAAACGCCACGTCGGGCATTTCGCTCGGACGACCCGCCAGCGGGAAGTCTTTCCGCAAAGGGAAAAATGGGTAACCGTCCCACATGAGGATGCGACGCAGATCAGGATGCGACTCGAATGTGATGCCCATCATGTCGTAAATCTCGCGCTCATGCCAGTCGGCGGTCGCCCAGAGGTCGGTAATCGTAGGCACGGAAAGATGATCCTCGGAGACAGTGCATTTGAGCCGCAGATGCAGGTGCGTCGTAAGCGAATAAATCTCATAGACGACCTCGAAACGCGGTTCGTCGCCAAAATTATCCACGCTGCTAATGTCGAGTAGGAAGTCGAATCCGAGGGTGTCCTTGGCAAACTGGAGCGCGAGTTTGATGCTTTCGGCGGTGAAGACGAGCGTCGTCTCGCCGCGAAATTCTTTCGTGAGCAGGAGGGCGGGGCCGAATTGTTTGCCGAGAGCGGCGGAGGCGTCAGCGAGCGTCATGGTTTTTAGGAAAGGGAGGCGAAGAACTCGCTTTTTTGCTCGTGGGACGAGGACTCGGTCATGATTTTATCCTGGAGTTTCATGAGTCCCTCCAGCAACGCCTCGGGACGCGGAGGACAACCGGAAACATAGACATCGACCGGAATGAGCTGGTCGATCCCTTGGAGGACGGCGTAACTGCGATACATGCCGCCGCTCGAAGCGCAGGCACCCATCGCGATGCACCATTTTGGCTCGGGCATTTGGTCCCAGATGCGTTTGACGGAGAGGGCCATTTTGTAGGTGACTGTGCCGGCGACGATCATGACGTCGGCCTGACGCGGGGAAAACCGCATGACCTCAGCTCCAAATCGAGCGATGTCGAAGCGGCTCGCACCCGTCGCCATGAGTTCGATCGCACAACAGGCGAGTCCCATCGGCATGGGCCAGAGGGAGTTTTTGCGCATCCAGTTGATGGCGGAGTCGAGCTTGGTAAAAATGACATTGCCCTCGACCTTCGAGTCGTAGGCGGCGCTGGGATGGTCGGCTGGTGCGAGTGTTTCCATAGAAAATAGGTATCGTAAGAATCCTACGCAGCGAGGCAAGGAAAAGAAACTCGTCCGGGCAAATTAACGGTCGAAGTTTTCGTCTTCGTTGTCGAGCGCGTCCTCCAGCGCCTCTTGGAAAAGAAGGAAGCGTTCGGTGATGAAAAGCGGATCGTTTTGCTCGGCGGAATTAACGCATTTCTCGATGTAATCCTCGATGGACAAGTGCAGATATTCCTCCGAATCCTCGTCGTCGCCAGGCTCGAGAAAGATCACTTTGTGCGTCGCCTCAAAGGCGCACTTGGCCAACTCGAAGTCGAGCGTGTCAAACTCGTCGCTGAACAACTCCTCGATCTCCGTCTGCTCGTCGCACACCAGCGTGTTGCCGCTCACGCGAACGAGGATGGCGATGAAGGAATGGACGAGATA
Organism: Chthoniobacterales bacterium; assembly: GCA_038230215.1. Taxonomy (GTDB): domain Bacteria; phylum Verrucomicrobiota; class Verrucomicrobiia; order Chthoniobacterales; family DASVRZ01; genus DASVRZ01. The sequence goes on from JBBRNR010000009.1 coordinate 17,554, forward strand.
ATTCATATGACGGCACTGGTGTAGAGACCGGGAGGGGGCTTGGCGAACTATTTTCCTACGGCGCTGAGGCTCTGCGCCAGAAACGTGACCCATTTCCCGAGCCGGACTTCGCGGAGAATCTCGAATCCCGCTTGTGTGATGGCCATGCGACAGTCGTCAGCCTGAAAACGTAAAATGCCCGAGAGAATGAAGTAGCCACCGGGTGCGATGGCGGGTTGGATACGACTCCAACTCGCTAGAAACAGCTCGCTGAAGATGTTCGCCGTGACGACATCGTATTGGAACTCGGCCCTGAAATTCAACAAATCCTGCTGGCTCCACTGGATGAGGCGAACGGAGTTGACGCGGGCGTTTTCCCTGGCGGTGCGAATAGAAAATGGATCGTAATCGAACCCCGCGACAGGATTCGCTCCGAGTTTGCGCGCGGCAATGGCGAGCAGACCCGAGCCGGTGCCGACGTCGAGCAGACTCCATTTTTTCGCGATCAAAGTCTGCGCCACATCGCAAAGCAAGCGCAGGCAACTCGCCGTGGTCGGATGATCGCCCGTGCCAAAGGCGAGGCCGGCGGGAATGACGATTTCGCGAGGGTCGGACGGAGTTCCAGCCGATTCGACGATCAGAAAACGATCGCGAATCCGGATCGGCGCGTGCGCGGGGAGGACCGTCTTCCAATCATCCGTGACTTCGGCGACTGCGCCAGAGGCGAATTCCATTTGAATGGCAGTCGCCTCGGCACGGGTCTCGGCGAAATACTGAATTGTCTGCCGCTGTTTTCCAGGCGTCCGCGTGACCACGAGCCGAGTCGCATCCCAATGGGAAAGTCGCAGAAGAGTGTCATCCAAATGGGACGGAAGGCATGTGATCGACCAGACGTGCATGAGCGATCCTAGCGATCCCGCACCAGCGCCGCCAATCGAATTGCACTCCTAGCTTTCCGGTTTGTCAGACTTTGCCGACTTCTTCGCCTTGCCGGATTTGGAGGAAGGTTTGGCGCGCTTGGCTGGCTTTTCTTTCGTCACTTTTTTGACTGCAGGTTTTCGGGTACGCTTCGGTTTCTCAGGCAGCGGTAAAATTTCTGATTCGACTTCAATGGTTTTCTCAAACAGCTCGATCGCCGTCTGCGCGACCTGGCCCGTTTCGTAATAAGTGTAGGCTCCCACGCCCAGCGCGCCGACGATGGGCAGCCAGCGTGCGATGCCTTTGCCGAGTAATCGCTGGGTGACTTTGAGTCCAATCTTGCCCGCGATGTTTTGCAGCACCAGCAAAGTCGGACGGCGAACGAACACGCTCTCACCTACAATTACGACGAGGGCCCCGACAGCCGGGGCGGCAGATGCTTTGAAGAGGCAGAAAAGCATCTGCTCGCGGGTGAGTTTAGATTTCTGCCCGTAAACCGCGGCGATGTCGGCGACCATCTGGATTTGCAGCCGCCAGATCGTCGCGAGCTCGGGAAGAAGTGTCACCATTCCCGCGAGACCCGGAGGAGCGGCAAGAGCGCCAGCGGCTAGCGCAGCCTTCACGGCCGAGGCGGAGGCGATCTGTCGGGCGCGTTCCAGTGGAGTGCCACTGCGATGTTCGCCAGTGCTGGGAATGTGGCCGACGGCATCCAGAATCGCAGTGGTGAGTCGCGAGTGAACGCTTTTGACGAGGTTCGGATCGGATTCAGGCATGGCTGTTAGCTAATCGTTTTTTGGAGTCGCATCCGGGTGTTTTTTTAATGGGCGGCGCGGAGAATCGGACGGTCCAGCCAATACTTGTCTGCGACACCTTTGCGGTAGGCTTCGAGCGCCTCGGGGGTTGAATTCACATGGAGGTTACTGTAGCTGTCGTCGGCGTTTTGCCAGCGCTCGTGCCAGAAGACGGCGGCCTTTACAAACGGCTTCTGACGCATGGTTAGAAAGGCGTCCCCAATCCAGTGCGCCTTGTTTCCCTCCTTCGGAAATTCGCCGACTCCCCATTCAGCTAACATCACGGGTTTGCTTGGGTCGAGCGCGTGAATTTCCGTCACCGGCCAGTCGAAAAGCGGCGGAAAATCAGCGAACGCATCCACGCCCTTGAACTGCTCACCATAGACGCTCAACGCGAGCCAGTCCACATAGTCAGAGCCGGGATAGTATTGGGCCATCACGTTCCAGAGATCGTTAGGCTCAGCGTAGTTGTTAGCATGGAAAACCCAAAGCACGTTCCTGGCTCCCCGCGCCCGCACGCGATCGACAACGTGCCGAAAAGCGCGCTTGTAAACATCGGGTCCAACCGGCGGAAAATCCGGCGTCTTCATAGGCACATGATAGCCCGGGATCGGAGTCGGATTCGCATGGGGCGTGGAGCCAGGAACGGGGGTTTTACCGCCGTAGAATGAGCCCGACCACGGGAACCAGTTGCCATTCATTTCGTTGCCAAAGGAGACCAGCATCGGACTTCCAATGGCCTTGGCAGCGTCACCCCAGTCATCGATGTAAGCGTCCCATTTTCCCTCGTTGATGGCGTTGAGGTTGAAACGATCCGGGCCTTTCTTCGCGATGATTTCCTGATCGTAAGGCTTGTCCCACGGCGACCAGAAAATGAGCGGGATGCTCTGGTGGCGGACGATGATTTGAATGTTAGACGTGGGAAAGTTTTGCTCTCCCCAATAGCTAGAAGAAGCGACGATAGCCTGGTGTTTGCCGACTAGTTTTTCAAACGAATCGATCTTGTCCAACGTAACATCGTCCTCGTTGTCGCCGAAATCCATGTAGGCTCCGGTGTAAGCACCAGTCGCCGGCACCGCCAGCGTCTGCGGAACGGAGGGTTTCATCGGAGTTACATTCGACTCTGGCCTGCAACCTGCGCCTAGGGCTAGTAAGACAAAAAGAAATTTTTTCATGGGATTGTGGGACGATGCATGGTGACGGATGCCGTGCGTTCCAGCTTACCCCAGCCGATAATGACGCCGCGTAAAGCTTGAAAGATGGATTTCCAGATCACCCAGCTAAAGAGCGGTCGATAAATGAAGCGCATCGGGAGTACTATCCACGCTTTCCAAAGGGACTCGCGCTCCATCCAGCAGGCAACGACTGCGAGAATAAAGTCTGTGAGTAGAAACACTAACATGTAGGGCAGCACGACCTCGGCGTTGCCGAAATAGAGCGAGATGAGCAGATACAAATCAACGAGCGGTGTGATGGCGACTAACAAAATTTGAAAGAACCAGACGCTCGGCAGGGCGAAAAGTCCAAGTGCCCGGAAGCGTGGATTGAAGACGAGGTCGCGGTGTTTCCAGAGGCATTGCAACGTCCCGAAAGCCCAGCGGAAACGCTGCTTCGCCAGTGTGCGAAAAGTCTCCGGGGCCTCCGTCCAGGCGATGGCTCCGGGAGCGTAATCCACCTTCCAACTGGAGCGATGCAAAGCCAATGTTAGATCGGTGTCCTCCGCGAGTGTGTCGGTGCTGATGCCGCCGACTTCCTCGATAACGGATTTGCGAAACGCGCTGATCGCGCCGGGTGCTACGGTGATGCAATCCAGGCCCGCATAGGCGCGGCGGTCGAGGTTGAACCCGCAGATGTATTCGAGCGCCTGGCAGCGCGCGATGAAAGAGCGCAGATTGCCGACTTTCGCGTGGCCGGAGACGGCTCCCACTTCCTCGTCGGCCAGCGGAATGACGAGGTGGCGGATGGTTCCCGGTTCGAAATGGGTGTCGGCATCGAGGAAAATAATGATCTCACTCACTGCCGCGGCGACGCCGTTTTGCAGCGCGACGGATTTTCCGGAGTTGGGCTGCTCGATGAGTCGAATGCGCGGCTCGGCGACTAACATTCTTCTAACAACGTCACTTGTGGCGTCCTTCGAGCCGTCGTTGACCACGAGTATCTCGACCGTCCCCGGATAATCGGTGTCCAGCACCGACTGCAAAGTGGCGGCGATGACTTTTTCCTCGTTGTAAGCGGCGATGATCACCGTGACCGGCGGATGGAAATTTACACTGCCGGGCGGAATGTTAGGCCGATGCCGCGTCGCCAAAAACGCGACGACCAGGGTACGCAATCCGACCAGCACAGTGGCCACGATCATGAAGGCCCAGAGAAAATTGGCGGCGAAACGCAGGATGTCGAAACCCAGGCTGCTAACAATGCGAGAAAATCCCTGTTTATCTCCCAGAACCTTCGGCATGAGGTCGGCGTGCGACATGGAAAGCAGTGCCTCGAGCGGAACGATTTTATCGCCGCGTTGCAGGAGATAATCAATGATCGCGGGCAGGGCATCCACCGTTTGCGAGCGGTCGCCTCCGGCGTCGTGCAAGAGAACGATATTACCCAAATGGCGGTTTTGCCGGACGCGATCCACGATCTGACCGGCACCCGGTCGCGCCCAATCCTCCGGGTCGATATTTTCCAGAACTATCAAGTAATTTAAGTCCTCGGCGATAGCCAGCGGGACGAGTTCCGCTGTGCTGGAGGGTTGCGAGTCGGCGGTGTAAGGCGGACGAAAAAGCGTCGTGGAATAGCCGGTGATGCTCTCGATCAGGCGCTGGGTGGCGTTGAGTTCCAATCGAATCTGCGCCTCGGAAATGAGGCCGAGATTGGCGTGGGTGTAGGTGTGGTTGCCAAGGTTGTGACCCTCGTCGAGAATGCGCCGGACGAGGCTCGGATATTTTTCGGCCCGGCTGCCGACGAGGAAGAACGTGGCCTTTAATCCCCGCTCCTTGAGGATGTCCAAAATCTTCGGCGTCCAGCGTGGGTCAGGCCCGTCGTCAAAGGTCAGACTGACCATTTTCGGATCGGAGCCGCCCTGATGATAGAGCGTCGGGAAAGTGGGAAAATCATTGTAAACGGAGCCGAAATGTCCGTCTGCATCGGCGGTCACCGTGCGCTGGCCCGGCTCCTTCGATTGATCGACGGAAACGATTTCACCACGGCCTACATTGGTTACCGTGTCGCTGGCGGGGAGCCGGTTCATCGTGGCGAGATCGGAGGATTGCGGAGTCGCTGGAAAGCCGATAACGGACCAGATCGCCGGATCTTCGGAGCCGATTGAGTTGATCGCAAATCCGCCCCATTTCATTTTGCGAACGACTTGCAGTTGATTCAGAAACGTCGTGCCGTCGAGAAACCAGACCGTGTGCGCGACCGGGCCTTCATAGTAGGAAAACGTCGGATTGTAGAGTGGCGGTTCGAGTTTGACCGTGTCGATGCCGGAGTAACTGGCCCGGCTCATGGCCTCGGCAAAGGTGATCGTCTCAGCCGTTTTCTCACCCGCCGCCCAGTCGTAGCCGTAGTTGCCGAGGGCCGCGATCCATTGGCCGGGCGCGCCGAAACCGCTGAGTTCTTCCAAGCAATTTTCCACCCAATCCTGACCAGCGACCGGGCCCGGCTCATCGGTCTCCGAATCCTGGTCGGAGAGCGCGGCGACGAAGTGATCGACCACTCCAGAAAGCGTGTCGAGATCGAAGACTTTCGCATCGTCACCGACGGAAACCGTGAGCCAGATCTCCCGATTTTTACCATGCACCGCGTCGGCCAGTTGAGTGATGAGCTGCGTAACCTCGTCCTGATAAGTGGGGTCGAGATTTTCCCAATCGAGTATGAGTCCACTGGCACCGACATCGTCCAGCTCGTGTAAAACTTGAGCGAAAAACTGGTCGCGCCGCAGTTGTGGTCCGGTGGCAAGACTCTCGATCGCCTCGGGCTGCCAGGCGTCGTCGAGAAGATTGTTCAGCGTGGGAAAGAGGGCGAGCTTGTTGCGCTGCGTGAGGTCGATCACTGCGGAGTCGCGGTCGAACACGAGGCGCCCGTTCCCATCGACGACGGACATCCAGTCGGTGCAGACGTGGGTGAGTTTCGAGGCGTGTTTTTCGAGTGAGAGGATACTGTAGGGATTCGACTTCACGTAGAAACCGGCGCGAATTTCCTGGGTCGGCCGCAACGGCATGTGCGGCACCGGTTTGATTGTGGAATGGGTCTGGAAGAAATGCTTGAAACCCTGTGTCGGCAGCGGTGGCGGCAGAGGATTTTTGAAGGCGGAAAGCTGGCCTTTCAAGTGGCGCACAGACTTCGGCAGCGCGAGTTCGGGCCTGAGGAGGAGCGACTGAATGAAGACAACGAGCGAAAGAAAAACCAGGACTCCGATGAGGATGACGTGCCGCCGGAAACGCGGCCAGCGATGGCCCCAAGGATCCTGAAAAATAAAGCGCGCATGGGGTTTTGGGGGCGGCATGGTGATCTAACTCGTGATGCGCTGGAGAAGCGCGTGGAGCAGTTCCAGCCGCGGCATATCGGCCCCGGCGGCGTGGGCGCGGCGCAGCGGCTCGCCCCAAATGGCCTCGACCTCGACAGGCAGGCCGCGCTGAAAATCCACCAGGCTCGACGGACGATACGGGCCCATGTCGAGGCTACGAGCAATTTCCAAGGTCGGCGTATTTTCCGGGATGTGATAGCCCAGCACGGCGGCGGCCACGAGGACTTCGCTCATGAGAGCCTCGACTTGTTTTTTTAAAAGCGGAGTTCCAAGCAAATCTTCGACAGTCGCCTTTCCGGCAACGATGGAGAGGCCGTTGAAGGGAATGTTCCAGAGAAGTTTACGCCAGCGTTCCCAAGGCATGTTTTCGGCGAGGCGGCAGTCGATCCGGGCCGCTTGAAAAGCCTCGACGACCCGCAGTGCGCGGGGCGTGGAAGGTCCGTTTGCCTCGCCAAGGGCTACGCCGCCGTGGCCGTAATGCTCGATCACGCCTGGGGCGGTGCGGGTAAGACAGACGAAGCAAAGTCCGCTCAGAATACGCCCAAAGCCGAAGTGCAGACCGAGAAATTCCTCGTTGCCCAGCCCGTTCTGGAGTGTGAGGAGAATCGTTTCCGATCCGAGTAAGGGTGGAATCAAAGTCGGCAGGACATCATTCGCGGTCGTCTTCAACGCGATAATAACTAGATCGACCGGCCCCATTTCCTCTGTCGATCCGAAGGCAGGAACGTCCTTCAAATGCACATCGCCGTCCGGGCTGGTGATCCGCAAACCCTCGCGCCGAACCGTCTCCAAGTCGGATCGCATCAGAAAGCGGACGTCGTTGCCAGACTGCAAAAGCCGCGTGCCGTAGTAACACCCGACAGCGCCTGAACCAACGATTGCGATCTTCATTTGGAAACCTGCTGAACGCTGGGTCAACAGTGTTTAATGGCTGGAACCGGCGGCCTGTGTTTTTGCGACCGGTCCTTCGCCCGGGGACGAGACTTCCGAGGGATTCGTGAGCAGGCGTTTGAGGGATTCCACCTGCTGTTTGAGCGAAGCGTTTTCGGCGATAACTTTTTCCATCTGCACGAGCAACGCCTCCATCTCCGGAGTGCTGGTTTTAGCCTCTTCGGGGGCGAGTTTGAGTTGCTGGCGGGAGATCGGTCGTAGGCTGGCAGTCCTGACTTTGACTACTCCCTTTGGCGTCTTCATTTGGACGGTTTGTGCGTCGCGATCTACGATTTCCCCGCGAACCACGGTGCCGTTGAGGAGGTAGAGGACGGTTGAATCCGCCGCCGCCATCAGGCTTCCGGCGATCAGGAAGAAAGCGCCGCTAAACAAACATAAGGGACGAACGCGCATGGATTTCGTTGAGTTTTAGATGTTGTCAGTATTCTTTCAATGCAAAATGCGGCGTCACTCATGAAACTCCGAACTCTCGCCTGGCTCGCGCTGCTATGGTGGAATTTCCTAGTGCCGCCGGTCCACGCGGCCACTTGGGAGATCGTGTCGGCGAATGGCCGCCAATATATTCCGCTGCGTTGTCTGCGCGACTTTTATAGTCTGGCGAATATCGAGGGCGATGAGCCGAATCAAACCCGGCTCCGCGGCACCAGAGGCGTGCTCGATTTTCGGGCTAACAGCCGCGAATGCGCCATCAATGGCGTGCGCATCTGGCTGTCCTTTCCCGCGTTGCTGAGTGGCGACCAGTGGCTGATCTCCCGGATGGATGTGGCTAAAACCATCGAACCCGCCATGCGTCCGGCGATCATCAAGGGCCTCTCGAATGTCACCACGGTCGTGTTGGATGCTGGCCACGGCGGACACGACGGCGGCGCGATGAGCCGTTATGGCTACGAAAAAACTTTCGCCCTCGACATTGCACGCCGGGTGAAAAACAAACTCGTCGAGGGCGGTTACAAAGTGGTGCTAACTCGCAATTCGGATGTGTTTCTGCCTCTGCACGACCGGCCGGCCAAGGCCAATGCGATCCCGGATTCGATCTTTGTCAGCATCCATTTCAATGCCTCCCAGCAGGGAGACGCAGCGACTGGGATCGAAGTATTCAGCATTGCCCCGCGCGGCGCTCCCTCGACCAATGACGACTACATCACCTGGGCCAGTCTGCGTGAGGAGCCGGGGCATGAGTTGGACATGGCGAGCTTCGCTCTGGCGCGGTCGGTGCACACCGCACTGATGGGCCATTTGCACGAGATCGACCGGGGTTTGAAACGGGCGCGATTTGCCGTGATTCGCGTCGCCCGCGTCCCGGCGATCCTAATTGAATGCGGCTTCCTCACCAACCCAATCGAAGCACGCGCCATCGCCACCGACGCGCACCGGGACGACATCGCCAGCGCCATCGCCGAGGGCATCAGCGATTACAAACTCCTCGCCACCCTGCACAAGCCACCGAAGAATCTCGCCGACTACAATCGTTCCATCGAGACGAAGATCACCCTCCGTGAGGATCACGAGGCCGGGGTGAATAATGAAATGGAATCCAACTCGCAGCCGCATTTGCTCTCCCCCGCTCCTTCTGCCACGCCAGTGATGCCTATGACTCCATTAACGCGACGTGCTCCGCCTAGTGGTTTCTCGATACCACCTCTAACGCTCCCATTTTCGACGGGCCATTTCCCATTTCCACGCCTGCCGACCACTCACACCATCCTCCTCGACTCCAGCTTCCAACATTGACGACAGAGGCGAGTTAGGCTCTAGTCCCCCCTTCCCTAAAACACATCTATGCGGATTCCTTTAGTCTCCACCCTTCTGGCCAGCGCCGCCCTCTTCCTAGCGGGCTGCCAGTCCTACGATTCCCGACTCGCCTCCCGCGAGACTGAATACCTTAACGGTACGGTCTCCGTCCACAAAGCCCCGGCTGCCGGCGGCGGCTACGATCCGATCTCCTATTGGGATGGCGACAACGTTAGCGGATCACCCAGTGTGAAAATCTTCCTCGGCGAGCAGCGCGCCTATTTCTACAAGGGCGATCAGCTCGTCGGCGTCTCGCAGATTTCCTCCGGTCGCGAAGGTCACGACACGCCCACCGGCACCTTCAAGATCATTCAAAAAGATCCCGACCACGCCTCCAATCTTTACGGCGACTTCGTGGATGACGCCGGCAACGTGGTCAAACCTAATGTCGCCGTGAGCGATCCGAAGCCACCCGGCTCTCGTTTCAAAGGAGCGCCCATGCCGCATTTCATGCGCATCGTTGGCGGCGTCGGTATGCACGCTGGCTTCCTTCCCGGCTACCCTGCCTCCCATGGCTGCATCCGCATGCCCGCCTACATGGCCAATATTTTCTACGACAGTGTGAGCCTCGGCACCCCGGTCGAATTGCACCACTAGAACATGCCGCCAGAGGTCCAGCTGCCGTTTGAGTTGAGCGTGGCCGATTATGCGGCGTTGCGTGAATCGAATGAAACTCCGCTCCTGCTCGACGTCCGGGAACCCGACGAAGTCGCCACCGTCTGGATCGAGGGTTCCACGCACATTCCGATGGCGGAAATCCCCACTCGTATTCGCGCCCTCGTGCCGGGACTAACGACACACATCGTCGTGCAATGCCACCACGGCATGCGTTCCGCCCGCATAGCCGATTACTTGAAAAATCTAGGTTACAGCCGCGTGCAAAACCTCACCGGCGGCATCAACGCCTGGTCCGCCGAGATCGATCCGACTGTGCCGGTGTATTAGATTAGCAATCTGCAGCTAATATCACCCTCGCTGGAAAACGCTGCGGATCCTCACTCCATTCGATTCGCGTTGCCCTTTTTGTTTACCCGTGTGCAGAAAAAAAGCCGCCCCAGGAACGAGGCGGCCTTTCATTCGAGTTACAGAGAAATCTACTTCGCGGCGGTGTAGTTTTTGGCGACCTCGGTCCAGTTCACGACGTTCCAGATCGCCTTCAAATAGTCGGGACGGCGGTTTTGGTAGTTCAAATAATAAGCGTGTTCCCAGACATCGACTCCGAAGATCGGCGTTGCCCCTTCCGAGAGCGGGCTGTCTTGATTGGCCGTTGAAATGACGTCGAGTTCGCCGTCTTTAACGACGAGCCAGGCCCAGCCGCTGCCGAAACGGGTCGCGCCGGAGGTCTGGATCTTTTCCTTGAACGCGTCGAAGCTGCCAAACTTGGCGTCGATGGCCGAGGCTAGCTCGCCGGTTGGCGCTCCGCCTGTCCCAGCGGATTGAGGCCCGAGGATTTTCCAGAACAGGCTGTGGTTTGCATGACCGCCCGCGTTGTTGCGGACGGGACCGCGAATCGCCTCGGGAACTTTCGAGAGGTCGGCGAGCAATTCTTCAACCGGCAAAGCGGCGAGTTCCGGGTAATCCTTCAACGCGTTATTGGCGTTGGTAATGTAAGCCTGGTGATGCTTGTCGTGATGGATTTCCATTGTCTTCGCGTCGATGTGTGGTTCGAGTGCGTCGTTGGAATAAGGAAGTGGTGGTAGTTCGTAGGCCATGATTTTAAGAGTGGAGTTAGATTGTTATCTGCGGAAAGTAAACGCGGCTGCCCGCGTGGCAAGTGTCTATTATTTTGACGGTCCGGACATCATCCCCTTGACCATTTCCATGCCCATCTTTTGCATTTGCAGGGTTTGCTTTTGCTGTTCGGCAAAAGCGTTCCATTGCTCAGGGTTAAGAAGGGTTTTGGCGCGGGCGAGAATGCGGGCGTTGCGTTCTTCGGTGGCATCGATGGTGTCGGCGACGGTTTTGTCGTTGAAGGTGGTGTTTTGCGGGTCGGTATTGGCGGCGGTAAACTTGGCGGTGTTGAGTTTTTCCTGCTGCATAATTTGCATGAGGCCGTTGGATTGATCGGGACGCAACGGAAGCTGGCGCGCAGCCATTTGCGCGGATATCTGGCTGAGATGCGCACGGTCTGGGATGGTCTTTTGGTAGGTCTCGTATTGGGAATACCGGTCGCCGAGGAAGGCTTGCATCTCGTCTTGGGAACTTTTGAATTCATCGACGGCTTTTTTGTCGCCGGACAGCATTTTCATTCCGGCTTGCATGGTTTTGGCGGTTTGTGCGGCGAGAAGATCGTAGAATTGTTTCGCTTCCTCGGGGTTGAGCCGGAGTTGCTTAACGAGGTCGGCATACATGGGTTTGATGACGGCCATTTGCTGCACGGCGATGGCGTCGAGCATCTTGGGGTTTTTCATCATTTTCTCCATCATGTTGCCGAAGGGATTCTTTTTATCGGGCGCAACGGGAGTGGGACTCGCTTCTGGCGCGGTGGTGGCGACGGCGGGCAGAGTCTGGGCGGCGAGTTTGTCGCGCAGTGCGGTGGATTCCTCAATGAAGGCTTTGTTTTCGTCGGCGAGTTTTTTCGAGGATTTCTCTGCGTCAACGAGAGCTTTTGCATTCCCTGCAGACTTGGCTTTCATGCCTGACACCGTGAGTGTTAGCTCCTTAATTTGAAAATGTTGGTAAGCGGCAAAGGTGGAAAGGGCCAGCACTAGGAAGCCCAGGACGAATACCGAAGCAGGATTTGGAGAGGGTTTCATGTTAGTTACTTCTGGAGGAGGCGGTTGTTACACCGAGACGACTCATTTTCCTGTAGAATGGGGTAAGCATGTGAATAAGGTCAAACGCCAAACCTTGCCCGCGCGATTTGCCCTCTTGCCGCCGTCTGCGGTATCATGTAAACAGAGCGTCCATGCAAGCCTATGCTCCCGGCCGGGTCGAGTTACTCGGCAATCATACTGACTACAATGAAGGTGTCGTCCTCGCAGCGGCCATTGATCGTGGAGTGACGTTAAAGGGCGAGCTCTCCGGCAACAGCATCCTGCTTTTGCAATCCGACGGACCTCAGGTGCGACACGATCTGGACTATCGCTGGCCCGAGCCGCTGACTTCCAATCAATGGGCAAATTACCCACTCGGCGTCGTGCGGATGCTGCTCGAGGACGGCTACGAAGTGCCGGGGTTTTCGGCGACCATCTCCAGCACATTATCGACAGGTGCGGGACTTTCGAGTTCCGCTGCATTGGAAGTGGCGACCTGTCTTTTGATCGAAAAAATGGCTGGCTATTCCCTGGAACCGATGGCCCGCGCCAAGCTCTGTCGCCGGGCGGAGAATGAGTTTGTCGGGGTAAACTGCGGCCTGCTCGACCAGGCGTCGTCCGTTTTCGGGGAGGAAAATGCCGCAATCTACCTCGATTGCCGGGACGAGACCGTGATCACGGTGCCGTTTCCCGCAGGCCTTGCGCTGCTGATCACCAACTCCGGCGTGAAGCATCAACTTACCGGCGGCGAATACAACGAGCGTCGCGAACAATGCTTCGAGGCCGCCCGTATCATGGGCGTGCAAGCGCTGCGTGATGTCACCAGCGAGCAACTGCTCCAGGCCGACATGTCCGAACTAACGCGTCGCCGCGCACTACATATCACGGGTGAAAACGAGCGTGTCTTCGCAGGAGTCGAACATCTGCGGGCGGGCGACGGCGCGGCGTTTGGCAAACTCATGTTTGAGTCCCATGCAAGCTCGCGGACGAATTTTGAAAACAGCACAGCGGAGTTGGATACTCTTGTTGAAATCGCTCAGGCGACCGAAGGCGTTTACGGCGCACGCCTGACCGGCGGCGGCTTCGGCGGGGCGACAGTCTCGCTGATCGATCCGGCGCAGGCCGATGCGATCATTGCGCATTTCAAAGACGAATACCGCAGGCGCACCGGCATTGATTGCCAGACTTATTTGACCGCAGTGGCGTCCGGCGCCCACTAACACTCCCGTGGAACTTATCGCGCAGCAACTTATTGCCTCCTATCAGGAATCGGGCGGCATCAACCACCTCGACGGAGCCAACCTGCCCTCGAAAGTCGCCATCGCGAAGATTTGTGAGGACTTGCTCAGCCTTATTTTTCCCGGGTTCCATGACGATGCGCCGCTACTCCGGGAAGCCGTGGAAAGGGTGACCACCACACGCGTGGTCGCCGTTACCCAAGCCCTTAAAGTCGAGATCTGCAAAAGCCTCCGTCTGGGCGAACCGGACTGTCCGGATGCGCGCGCCGAAAAAATGGTGGCCGAGTTTCTCATGGCTCTGCCGCGTGTCCGGCAAATCCTCAAAACCGACGTCGCCGCCGCCTTCGAGGGCGATCCAGCGGCTCGTGGCTTCGACGAGATCATCCTATCTTATCCGTTCGTCGAGACGATTGCCGTGCAACGCATGGCGCATCTTTTCTATCTCGCGGAACTCCCGATCATCCCACGCATGATGACCGAGTGGGCACATTCGCGGACCGGGATCGACATTCATCCGGGAGCGCAGATTGGCACGCATTTTTTCATCGACCACGGCACGGGTGTCGTCATTGGCGAAACCTCCCAGATCGGCACGAACGTGAAGCTTTACCAAGGTGTCTCGCTCATCGCGCGTTCGCTCGCTGGTGGACAGCAATTGCGCGGAAAGAAGCGTCATCCGACTGTCGAGGACAATGTCACGATTTACGCAGGGACCACCATCATGGGCGGCGACACGGTGATCGGTGCGGGCAGCACGATCGGGGCAAACGTTTTCCTCACCCACGGCGTACCGAAGCGCTCGCTGGTCTATTTCCAGGAGAAGCAACTAACCATTCTCGACAAGAACAAACGCCACGACCTCAGCGGCGACGATTGGTCTATTTGAGTTCCAATGTTAGCTGACGGCTGACTTGCGCCGGGTCAACCAGAGCAACCCGCTCAAGCCTACGAGCAACATGGCGTTCGTGTTCGCCTCGGGGACGACCTGATATCCCATGTCGTTCAGCATAGCCAAGTCCATTTGAGTGAGATACTTACGCGTGCCCTGGGTCAGAGTGGGGTCCATCACCGCCTCTTGCACAGCACCAGTATCCAGCCGCGTGCTGGAGTAGCTGGAAACAATGTGCGCCTGATCCGACGCCAACAATCCTGCGCCACTTCCCCCATTCTGCGCGACAGCTTTGGCACCCAGCCAGGTCGTGCCGGAATGCTCGTTGTCCCAACTGTCCGAACCGCCGAAGCCTAGGGAGTGGATCATCTCGTGCAAGGCGACGGAGTAGAAGTCGTTCTTACCCGCGAACGAGGTGTTTGCGTAATCGAAGTTCCAGTAATTGCCCAGCATGACGGCGTCATCGATGACGTTGTCGTTGTTGCTGTCGTTATCGAACCAGAGATTGCCAAGGATGGGCCCGGTTCTGACGTTATAATTAGCCGGCGTGCCTCCCAAGGCCAGGCTTCCGCTGAATGAACTGAAAGTCACATTGGCCCCACGCCCCATTCCGGCGTTGGAGGCGGCCTCCGCAGCGGCCACGGCTCCGGTCCATTGCGAGCCTGATCCCGATCCGCCAAAGGAAAATCCGGCTCCGCCCGTGCCGCCTTGGCCAAGTGTCGTTCCGGCGATAGGCTGGGCTCCGACGTAGAGGGTGAATGTATTCGCCGCTGACGTGAAAGTATTCAGAGTCACCGTCGCTCCGGTCGTTGGATTGGTGTAGGTCAGCTTCCAATCGAATGTGGCCGTCGTGACACCGTTGGTTCCGGTGTAAACGTCTGTCGTGACCGGCGCGAGTGAAGTCGTGATCGCCGCACTGAGATCGGCGGCGGCTTTCTCCAGCGTGGCCTTCGCGGTGGTGTTGCCGAAGAAATTGGACGAGTCGTTCGAGTAATCGAAGACAATGTTGAAGGCTGGAGCCGCTTGCGAACCAAGAATGAGAGTAAGAACGGCGATCTGAATTTTCCGTTTCATGATAGCCTCCAAACAATCTGTGGGTCAGCGGTCGCTTTCGCCCATCACGAAGTCGAGCGAGCCGAGTATCGCGACGACGTCGCTCATCATGTGGCCCGGCAAAATCGTGGAAAGGATGCTCAAATTAACGAAACTCGGTGCGCGAATCTTCATCCGGTGCGGCACGCCGCCGCCCTTGCTATTGATGTAAAAGCCCAACTCGCCCTTGGGGTTTTCCGCGCCGAAATACACCTCGCCCACCGGCGCGTCGATGCCTTCCGTGTGAATCATGAAATGATGGATGAGTTCCTCCATTTTCGTCATCACCTGCGCCTTGGGTGCGGCCATGTTTTTCGGATCGACATAATTGATCGGTCCCTCGGGCAGCGTTGCGATGACCTGACGCAAAATCTTCACGCTCTGGCGCATTTCCTCGAGGCGAACGAGGTAGCGATCGTAGCAATCGCCAACCGAGCCGAGAGGAATATCGAAGTCGTATTTCTCGTAGTCGAGATAAGGATTGGCCTTGCGCACATCGTAATCGACGCCGGAGCCGCGTAAGTTCGGGCCAGTCAGACCGAAGGCGATGGCTTGCTCCTTGGTGATGATCCCCACATCCTTCGTGCGGTCCACGAAAATGCGGTTGCGCGTCAGGAGCGCGTCGGTCTCGTTCAGGCTCGGGATAAATTCGTCGAGAAACTTCACCAGCAGATCGATGAAGCCCGGCGGCAGATCTCGAATCTGGCCACCGATTCGCGTGTAACTCGTCGTAAACCGCGCGCCCGTGAGCAGCTCGGTGAGGTTATAAATTTTCTCGCGCTCCGTGAAAGTGTAGAGAAATACCGTCATCGCCCCCGTGTCCATGGCGAACGCCCCGAGGCCGAGCAAATGCGCCGAGATGCGGGCCAGCTCACAGCAGAGCACGCGGATCGCCTTGCCACGCGCGGGCAGTTCCCAGCCCATCAGTTTCTCCACGGCGCAGGCGTAGGCGACGTTGTTGGCCAGCGGCGCGAGATAATCGAGGCGGTCCGTGTAAGGAATGAACTGGTTGTATTGCATGTTCTCCGCAATCTTCTCGTCGCCGCGATGCAGGTAACCGACGTCGGGCACCGCCTTGGTGATCACCTCGCCATCGAGTTCCAGGGAAATGCGCAAGACGCCGTGGGTCGCCGGGTGCGACGGACCCATGTTCAGGGTCAATTTTTCGCCAAGGATTTCGCTGCTTTCCAAGTGTTGCGCAGTCCGGGCGAGAGTGTCTGGTGATTCGATTTCGACGATAGCCATGTGGTGTTATGGGTTTTTAATAAGGAGGATTCGCCCTCGCAAGCGCAATGTGCGAAAACATTCCGCATGATGACACACTTCGCCCGCAGTTTGGTGTTCGCGCTCTTTTTTCAGGCGAGTTTCATTGCCATGGCCGCCGACGCGCTCGACTTTCCGAAAGCGGAAAAAAAGCCCGTCATCGATTCCTATTTCGGCGTCGATGTGCTGGATAATTACCAGTGGCTCGAAAGCGCGACCGATCCCGCCGTGAAAGCCTTCGCCACCGCGCAAAACGACCGCACCCGGAAGTTCCTCGACGCCATCCCAGAGCGCTCCGCCATTAAAGACACACTCACGAAATGGTATGCCGCCCTCACCATGAGCTACTCCGGCCTCCAGGAAACTCCCGCAGGTCTTTTCGCCAATAAATTCGCCCCACCCCGCGAGCAGCCGATCCTCGTTCTCCTGCCCTCCGCCGACGCGACCGACCAGGAAAAGATCGTTCTCGACCCGCAAGCTCTCGACTCCACCGGCGCGACCGCCATCGATTGGTGGGTGCCTTCGCCGGACGGGAAACTCCTCGCCGTTTCCCTCTCGAAGCATGGCTCTGAGGACGGCACGCTCAGCATCTTCGACGTGGCCACCGGCAAGCCCCGCCCCGACTCCATCCCGCGCGTCCAATACCCCACCGGCGGCGGCAGCGTCGCATGGGCTGGCGACGGCAAATCGCTCTTCTACACCCGCTACCCCGCTCCGGGCGAACGTCCTGCTTCCGACGAACATTTCTTCCAGCAAATCTGGCATCACACGCTCGGCGACGACCCCAGAAAGGACTCTTACTCGCTTGGAAAAGACTTCCCGCGCATCGCCGAAGTCGAGCTGGGCACCAGCCACGATGGCAGCCTCGTCATCGCCACCGTGTCTAATGGCGACGGCGGCGACTTTGCCCATTTCGTTCTTCGCGAAGGAAAATGGACCCAGATCACCCAATTCACCGACGCCGTAAAGAGCGTCCTCCCCAGTCTCGACGGAAAAACCCTCTACCTCCTTTCCCGCAAAGACGCCCCCAAGGGCCGCGTCCTCACCCTCGCCGCCAGCGCATTGGATCAAACCCCAACTCCGCTCGTCCCCGAAAGCGACGCCGTTATTCAAGACCTCGAGCCGAGTTCCAATGGACTCTACATCCGCGACATGATCGGCGGCCCGTCCCGCATCCGGCTGATCGCGGAGAAACAGGAATTCATCATTCCCATACCCGACGTCACCTCCGTTCGCGAGATGCACGTCCTCCACGAGGGAAAAAACAACAACCAGCTCCTCTACCGCCTCTCTAGCTACACCGCGCCCTCCGCTTGGTGGAGCTATGACCCGGCCACTGGAAAATCCCGCAAGACCGCCCTCGCCTCTACTTCACCCGTCGATTTCACCGGCATCACCGTCGAACGCACCTTCGCCAAAGCCCCCGCTGGGACTTCCATTCCCCTCAACATCATCAAACCCCCCGGCTTCCAGCCCGACGGCAGCGCGCCCGCCATCCTCTACGGCTACGGCAGCTACGGGATCAACATGGAACCCAGCTTCGATTTCTCACGCAAACTCTGGCTCGAACGCGGCGGCCTATACATCGTCGCCAACCTCCGGGGCGGCGGCGAATACGGCGAAGCCTGGCACAAAGCCGCGAATCTAACTCACAAGCAAACCACCATCGACGACCTCGCCACCTGCGCGAAGTTTCTCGTCGAAAACCATTACACCCGCCCCGAAAAACTCGCCATCGAAGGCGGCAGCGCAGGCGGACTCCTCATGGGCGGCGCCCTCACCCAACACCCCGAACTTTACCGCGCCATCGTCTCCAAAGTCGGCTTCTACGACGCGCTCCGCACCGAGTTGGAGCCCAATGGAGAATTTAACATCACCGAATTTGGCACCACCAAAGACCGCGCCCAATTCAACGCCCTCCACGCCTACTCGCCCTATCATCACGTCGTGGATGGAACGAAATACCCCAGCGTCCTTCTCACCACCGGCCTGAACGACGGCCGCGTCGCCGCCTGGCACAGCCTCAAGATGGTCGCCGCCCTGCAAGAAGCCACGTCCTCTACGAACTCCATTTTACTGCGAGTCAACTTCGGAGCCGGCCACGGCATGGGCACCGCCCTCAGCACCCAGATCGACGAAGACGCCGACATTTACAGCTTCCTCTTTAAGGAACTCGGAGTTCCCGCTCCCGCGAAATAACCACACCAAGATTCCGTTGCCGCCCGCAGCATTTTCCCGTATATCTCACCAAGAACATTTCTCATGTCGGACAAGGATATTCAGAAACTCGAAAACCAATTCCCCGCCCTCTCCGGCCAGGCATTCGCAGCGGCCCGCCAACAAACCCTCGATGCGGGCCTCAGCGTTCTCCAATCCCGACACGGCGTCATCTACGAAGTCTTTCCCAATGGCGAAAGAACGGTCGTGAAACACATCGCGATGCCGATCAGCGTCGTTCCAGGAAGCCGGTTCACACTCCAGTGAACACTCCCCGGCTTCGGATGTTTGCCGGGCCCAACGGTTCAGGAAAAAGCGAACTCAAGCAGTATCTCCCCTCTGCTCTACTCGGCATCTACCTCAATGCCGACGAGGTGGAAGAGAAACTTCGGCGAGACGGCCTCTGGGATCTGGGCCGCTATCAACTCCCGCTCGAATCCGAAGAAATCAGCAGCTTCTTTCGCACGTCCTCGTTTCTAGCCTCGGCTGGCTTGGCCGATCTCGCTGCGCAGATCACTTTCGCCGACAACTGCCTCCGGGTTCCTAAAGAACAGGTCAACTCCTACCTCGCGTCTGTCGCGATTGATTTTCTCCGGCAAAAGCTTCTGGAGCACCGCATCTCCTTCACATTGGAGACCGTCATGTCGCACACTGGAAAAGTAGACCTGCTCGCCCAAGCCCAGCAACTCGGCTACCGTACTTACCTCTACTTTATCGCCACCGACGATCCCGACATTAACATCTCTCGCGTGCGCAATCGCGTGAGCCGTGGTGGCCACGGAGTTCCGCCCGACAAAATTCGGGAACGCTACTTTCGTTCTCTGGATCTTCTTATGGATGCTTTAAAGCATACCGACCGAGGCTACATCTTTGATAACTCACAAGAGGGCGTCGACCATACCTGGCTGGCCGAAGTGACCGGTGGTAGAGAGTTGGAAATCAAAACCGATGAGATACCTGTATGGTTTAAACAGGCCGTTTTGGATAAGATTCCCACAGAAAATGGCACCGTCCGGTAAATCTATTTCCCAAAATCCAGCGAAGTTCCATTTCGGCTCTCCCGGGCGGGCGGCCAGAGCAGCGTCAATGGATGTGCGTTGACCACTACTTCTTCGGGCTCGAAAAAAGGCCCTCCGCCTCGGCTGCGCCTGTGACCTTCACCGTCGCCACATCTTCAAAACGGGGGAATGTATGATTCTTTCCGGCTTCCTCAGCATCGGGATATAGCACCCCCGGCAGACGGGTGATCTTCTCGAAAAGCCACCGATTCTCCACGTCGCCCGTTGAAATATCCGCCCCGGGTTCTTGCGGCTTCCGAGTAATCGACAGCGTTCCATAAGGCTGCTCGTTTTTGGTTAGAACATACGGATCAGAGCCGTCCATCTCAGCACCATGTCCCATGCCTACCCGGATCGTCTCCAGCTTGCCATCCTTTCCGATCCCCTCGCCTTCGACAAACGTCGGATCGTTCGTGCCATATCCCATTTCATCGTGCCACGAGGCTTTTCTGATGAGTGAACCCTCACTCCACTCAAGAAACTGCGACTCTCCCCAAATGGCGCGGCGTGGCGATTTGAAAAATAGCCGGACATATTTCCCGGCGTTTGCCGGTTCGCCCATCGCTGAGGCGAGGAGATTAAGTCGATGCTTCACTGGATCGAAGCGCAGCAGGTAATGCTCTTGAAAATACTTGTCCACCTCCCCGGCAAAGATCACTTCTGGCACGCCATCTCCGCTCAGATCCACCAACTTAAAAGGCTCCGTCGCAGGTGTGACTGGCATGTAATCATCTCCGTTTTTTCCATCCCATTTCCATCCCTTTGGCCGCCAGACCGTCTCGATCTTCCAGAGCCCACGCAACTTCCATTTGCCGTCAGTCCATTCGGTAAACGCCACCCCAGCCATTTCCTCGCCCGCACCTGCAGCGAGCTCCGCCAAGGCATACGCCGTCCCCGTTTTGAAAAAATCGCCACCAATACGAACTCGCCCGTCTTCGTGATCGTGGACTCGGGTTGGGCGTTTGCTTGCGGTGGAAGTGTCGGAAGCAAGACTTTCAATTGCTTTTCCGCTGACTCGCGAACGGTCGACGGCTGATCAAGCGAGACGACCATCTTCCCCAGCTCGACATCGCGCTCCTGCGCGAGGAGCAGCAAAGAAGAAGCGAACGACTCAATGACAACCAGCAAAACGAATGATTTAAATGACATTACCTCGAATTTAACCGGAAGGAGCCGTTATCGTCCACTGGACATCGGCTCGAAAAGCACCCCGCAGCCCTGTCATTGATGCCGTTTCTATCTTCTCATTCTCTGACTCCAGTTTAAAGTTCAATAGACAATTCATTGTGCAGAAAGCTTTCACTATTTCACTCTATTCTGCGCCAGAATTTATTATCTGAAGGCTGCCATTAGCTAGCTCAAGCTGTTTTAATACGCATGGAGTTCCATTGTTATTAAAGTCGCAGGCACGGCAAGCTCCGTCCAAGTTGGGTCCTGGGGAAATGTTCTTTCATCTTGCAGGCCGGAGTTTGGGTGAAGTGTGCCGATGTTTAAGTCGAACAGAAATTAGTTTGGGCGGAGCCTTCAGGAGTTTGGGTGGCGTAAGAATGTTTCTGGTTTTTGCAGGTAGGAGTTTGGGTGCAGCGAGAATGTTTCTAGTTTTTGCAAGAATTTTATTTAGAGCGCATTGCAAAAAGTTTGTTGTAGCGTCGAGCCTGTGGCTCGATGGGCTTGGTGGCAGAGGGATTTCTTTCGAGCCATAGGCTCCCACTACCAACCCAGCCAGGATGCAACGGTCCATGCACGACTTATGAGACGCCCTCTGAGAGCGGCTACTTGGTCATTGGGTTGCCGTCGCACTTGCCACAGCCACGAAGGGGAAGCCACCATTCTTAAATTTTATTTTGGATAACTGTTGACCCATGTGGATGGCGGTCTCACTACTGGTTCTTAACTTATTCAAAACTATGGCTAATTCTGAACAATCTTTTGCTGATCGTCTGCAACGCGGGAATTCTTTATAAGCAGCCATTGCGGCGATGACTCCTGCTTTTGTGCCGGTCGATACCACGCTGGCTCCCATCAGTTTCAAGGCATTCCTGGTTTCCGTTCTGGCAGCCAACGATCTCGTCGCCACGACCACGGCGGAGTGGAATGATCCCGTGGGAGAACGTCAGGATGCCTCCACCAGCATTCAAGCGCGGACCACGCAATCCCTCGGTTTCGTGAAGAGCAACAAGGCTTGGGATAAGAAGTTGCCCTCGATCAAACTCGCGGCCGACAAAGTGCGCGATGTGAAGGCTCCCCGACCGAAGACGCCAGTGCTGACGTCGCCTGCAAAACCCGTGCGGAAAAAAATCGCCCGTGGCGGTGGAAGCTTCGGCGACATCGCGCTGAACTTCGGGAAATATGTGGCTGCGCTAACGCAACTGACAGGTTATGTGCCGGTCGATCCGACCATTTCGCTGGCGGCTTTGAGTGCGGCGAAGACGGAGTTTGATACTTTGAACGAGACGGTCTCCAGCAAGGAAATCGCCCTGACGAATGCGCAAGGTGATCGCAGCGATCTCTATGATGCCGAGGACGGCTTGAGTGTGAAAATGCTGGCAATCAAGGAAGCTGTAAAGGGTCAATACGGGCAGAAAAGTCCGGAGTATCTGTCGGTCAAAGGCATCAAACTTTAAGAGGGCGTCTAATAAGTTGTGCATGGACCGTTTGCATCATGGATGGGTTTGTAGCGTCGAGCCTATGGCTCGAAAGACATCCCTCTGCCACCAAGCCCATCGAGCCACAGGCTCGACGCTACAACTGACTTTTACGACGCCTTTTAAAGAAAATGACGGCAGTGAGTCGGTTGTTCTAAGAAAGTGATGCGGCGGCGCGTGTTGCAGGTATGAGATCATTGAAAGTCGTCGTGCCGTGTCCCAAGCAGTGGGATGAATTGACCGGAGGAGCGAGTCGGCGTTTCTGCGATCATTGCCAGAAAGATGTGCACAATCTTTCGCTGGCATCGCCGAGGGAAACGGCGCGGCTGGCCCGTCAGGTAGAGGCGGGAGAGAGGGTTTGCGTGGCGTATTTCCAGACTCCCACGGGAACGATCCAGCATCGTGCTTCGCGCTGGCCGCGCTGGGTGGCCGGGTTGCAATCGATCCTGGCGGTATTGCTGCCGATGAGTGCAGTCAATATGCAAGCAGAAGCGCCTGCAAAGGGTGGCGAACATCGCGGTGTGCGCCTCGGTGTGGATGGCGAGATCGTGATAGGGAAAGTAGCCCCTTCTCCGAAGCCGACCCCCACTCCACCGATCATTCGCGGGGAAGCGGTGGTGTCGCTTATGCCCCATATGATTCTGGGGGAGCCTGTAGGGGTGCCGGCGTCAACGCCCACTCCGAAGCCGTAGATGGGCGGCTCCTGATTTCTCCTAAAGAGGAACGTGGAAAACCACTAGACGTGGCTGGTTTCTCCATCCGGGTTGCAGAGACTTGGACTAGTGGTCGAGTTTGGTGAGGACGAAGGCGGCGAGGAAGCCGAGGACGGTGATGAGCCCCGCAAAGTCGTGGGCTTCCTCAAAGGCCTCGGGGATCATGGTGTCGGCGAGCATAGCAAGAATGGCTCCGGCGGCAATGGCGGTGGTCCCGGCGATGATGTCGGCGGAGAAGTGGCTGAAGATGCTGTAACCGAGGAGCGAGGCGATGCCGGAGATGAGGGCGATGCCACCCCAGACGCTAAAGACGTAGGCGGCGGAGCGTTTCGCCTGGCGCATCCCAGCGGAGGACGACAAGCCCTCGGGCAGGTTGGAAAGGAAGATGGCGACGACGGCGACCCAGCTGACGCGGCCCCCGCCAATGAGGCTTACGCCGATGACGATGGATTCCGGGATGCCATCAAGGAGCGCGCCGACGGCGATGGAGAGGCCGCTGCCGCTGTTTTCCTTTTCGGTGGCTTGCTGGGTGCCGGAGCGCTTGCGATGTTTGCCGCCCGCACGGTTCACGAGCCAATTGGCCCCGGTATAAATCGCCGCGCCGCCGACGAAGCCGATGGCAGTGGAGTCAAATCCGCCGCGTTTGTAGGCTTCTTCCATGAGGTCGAAGGAGAGCGCGGAGATGAGGACGCCGCTGCCAAAGGCCATGATGGCTGCGATGAGACGTTGGGGGATTTTTAGGTAAAACCCAGCTGACGCGCCGATGAGCAGGGCCGAGCCGGCGAGCCAGCCCCAAAATCCTGCCTGAATCCAGATGGGAAACATTCTGCTGCTAAATCGAATCTCGCCCAAGATTCGTTCCTTAAAAACGTCAGCATATTTCAAGGTGGAGCCCGAAAATGTGCCGACGTTGATGAGTCGGTCTTTTTTAAGTTGTCGGGCTTGTGCGCGGCCTGGGCACCGGTTTTGTCGCTTTCGACTAGATATTCCGGGTTGTCCGGCGAGGCCGCCAGGCGATGCGATTTAATCTTGATGGGCGCGGTGAGTTTCTTTTTCACAGTGCCTTGGATGGGGCCTTGGGTGGAGTTCCATTCGACTTTGTCGCCGGGTTGCAGGGATTTTGATTTCGCCATGTTAGCAGAAACGGATGGAAGTCGGCTGTCGGCCCTCGAAAAGCGCACCTTTGGGTAGTTCTGCACGGCCGGGAAAGGCGCGCTGACGTTATCGCATACATGGACTCCATCAAGATGCTTATCGGCGCTGCCATTGGTAAAACGCTCGACGATTCCCTCCAAGGCCGCATCGCGCTCTAACTCCGATCAAGCGGCGGCCTGAGTGCCGAGGAAATGTGCCTGGAGCGCCTCATTGCGAAATTGGAAAATCCGCTCGATGTCTGGTTTCACCAGCCAGCTGTGCACTAGAAAATCGAACGCCACGGCATAGCGCACCCGATCTCCCACCAGCGTGCCGCCATTACTGGCCTCGAAGGTGTGCTGGTGAATCCACTGACGATACGGGCCGCGCACCTGTTCATCGACGAAACGAAACGGCGGCTCCCAGCCGGTGATTCTCGCCCGCCAACGCAATGGCACGCCATGCACCCGCAGCCGGTAATCGATGATTGTCCCCTCGCCCATCTGGATCGGAGTGGGCGTGACGATGTGAAATTGCAACAACGGCGGTGTCAGCGCATCGAGATTCGCCGCATCTGCAAAAAACGGAAACACTTCCTCGGGTGTTAACGGCAACCAAAGCTCAGAAGAAAATTCATGGATTCGCATCTCACCAGATTCGCCCGAACGACCACGGCGGTTGCTGGAAATGTCCGGTTGCATGTGAGTTCCATTCCATTCTGGGAACTCTGGCCCGATGAAAAAAATTATCGCGTGACAAGCCACGCGCTCTGGATATTCTACCCCTCCCGCAACGAACGGGGTCTTAGCTCAGTTGGTAGAGCGCCTCAATGGCATTGAGGAGGTCAGGGGTTCGAATCCCCTAGGCTCCACGTTATTCACTGTTCGGAGTTGGCTTGTCTTTCTGAGGCTGTTAGTTTTTCGGAATGAAATCGCATAATTTCCTTCGTGGTGCGCGTGTTTATCTCTCCGGCCCGATGGATTTCGTGGCTTCCCGGGCGAATGAAAAGAAATTTGGCTGGCGCAATCGCATTGGCGATTTCCTGCGGTCCTACGGCGCGGTGGTTTTCGATCCGTGGCACAAGCCGACGGTGCGCGGGTTGCATCAGTATGGGCTCGAAGATGTGAACACGATCGATGTGCGCGACAACTGGACTTTTGCTCAAGGTCAGGAGGGCGATGAAACCCGTGCCGACTGCGCAGAGAAATTCTGGGAAACGCTCCACATCGACTTGCGCATGGTGGATACGAGCGATTTCACGATTGCCTATGTGCCGACGAATATTTACAGCGTAGGGACGGTCCACGAGATCGTGTTGTCGCGGTTGCAGTTTAAGCCGGTGCTGTTCGTTACGCCGCCTGTGACTTTCCCCGCTTTGGACGAGTTGCGTTTACATCTGGCGGATGATCCGAAAGGCCTTGAGCTGATCGAACGCCTGTCTGTGGAAGCTCCGATCAAGCCCAACCCGAAAGGCATCCCGAGTCTCTGGTATATGCCATTGATCGGCGGCGGGCATTTCTTCGATGGCTTCGGTTTCCAAGGTCACAGCAGCCGGTTTGGCTGGGAAAACATGCCGGTGGACGATCAGGAAAAAGCGCATCCACCGCAGAATCCGCTGCTGCCATTTCTAGAAAAACTGGCCCG
Organism: Chthoniobacterales bacterium; assembly: GCA_038230215.1. Taxonomy (GTDB): domain Bacteria; phylum Verrucomicrobiota; class Verrucomicrobiia; order Chthoniobacterales; family DASVRZ01; genus DASVRZ01. The sequence continues at coordinate 43,155 of JBBRNR010000009.1, forward strand.
CGAAGTGCCGAAGCGTTGGGACAACAAGCTCAAGCAATACGTGCAAAACGACGACTGGCTGCTCTGGGAGCTGGGCAGCGCTGCGGCTGAAGGCGAGGTTATTCAGGATTCGCCGATGGAAGACGAGCGCCAGGTGAATCTGCCGTTGTTTCCGGACGAATAAGCGAGAGGGCTGACTTCCGTTTCGGACGTCGAATCGCTCAGGGAGCTATTTCGATCCGAGGCTCTTCGTGAAAGCGGCGTCGTCGGCGTCCAAGTAATCGAAGAGTGTGCTGGTCTTCGGATCGATCCCGAGAGGGGCGCATTCCTGTTCAAACCATTCGCGCTTGCTCGGGTCCTCGAACGGGCGGTAATTCTCCAGGCGGTCGCTCCATTCGCGCACTTCCTGGGGCGTCTTCGACAATCCGTTTTTGTCGAGCCACGCAGCCACTTCCTCGTCGCTGACACCAGTTTCCACCTGGGCCTTAAAGTCGGCCCCGCGCACTTCCTTAAAGCCGAAAAGCATGTTGTCGAGTGGGCAATCGAAATGGTATTCGCCTAGTGTTCCGGCGATGAAGGAGCGGCATTTATCGAGGGTGCGGCTGAGGATCACATAGTCGTGAATGCGCTGGCGCGGACTGCGGGGAGTTTCTTGAGTAAGGTTTTTTGAGTTGGGTAGTGTTGTGTTCATGATGTAAATGCGTTGCTGTTTTTCGGCTATCCCGGACGGGCCATGTCTATGGAAGTCCGTGCAACAATCGTCCTTCGCTGGGCGGACGAGTGTAGGAAAAAGGCTTTAAGCGTTTTCCATGATCTGCTTGAGGCGCACAAGATATTCCTCAATCTGACGCTCCGGTATGTCGCCGAGAAATTTGGCCACGACATCTTAAATAGTCCATAGCACCGAACCTATGCGCTATATCGAACGGTTGTGCGTGTCACGGTAGATGCGGGCGAGGTATTGGCGGGAGATGGCGACGTATTTTTCGGCCCATTCCTTGATGCCGTTTTGCTCGGATTCCGAAAGCGTTTTGATGACTTTCGCCGGGGAGCCGAGGACGAGGGAGCCGGGAGGGATGATGGTTTTCCCCGTCACGAGGGAGCCCGCTCCGATGATGCTGCGGTGGCCGATGACGGCTCCATCGAGAATGGTCGCGCCCATGCCGATGAGGACTTCGTCCTCGACGGTGCAGGCGTGAACGATGGCCCCATGGCCGATGGTGACGTGTGCGCCGATCAGGCACGGGTAATCGTCGGCGATATGGAGGACCGCGCCGTCCTGCACGTTGGAATCGGGGCCGACGACGATGCGGTTGATGTCGCCGCGCAACACGGCGCTGAACCAGATGCTCACATTTTCACCTAACTCGACTGCGCCCAGGACGGTGGCTGTGTTCGCGATGAAGGCGGTGGGATGAATCTGCGGCTGCGAGCCGAGATAAGTCTGGATGCGTTGGGCGAGTTCCATGGTTATCTAGGAGCCGGAGATTTGGCCGAGAAGTTCGTGGTTGCGCAAGTCCTGCGGGTCGAGTTGCACCGCTTTCTGAAGGGCGGAGGCGGCGGCTTTCTTGTCTCCGAGTTGGATGAGAATGTGGCCGAGATTGCCCCAGGCGGCGGAGACATCGGGGTAAATCTGGGTGCCTTTTTCCGCGGCCATGCGGGCTTCCTCCCATTTGCCCTGCTCGCCCAGGCACCAGGTGAGTTCCAGCCAGGCCTCGCCATTCATCGGGTTCTCATCCAGCACATCGAGAAAGGCCTGCGAGGCTTCCTCCCAGCGCTTCAACATTCGCAGCGCCAGTCCTTTCACCAGACTGGCAAGAATGAAATGAGGGCCGTCCACTTTCGTAAAATGATCGGCCTTGCGAGCCAGACGTTCGATTTCTTTTTCGATCTCTTTCACCCGCGCGGCGTCCCCTTCGCGATGCGCCATGTCGCCATCCTGGTCCAGGGTAAATAGATAGTTTCCCATCTCCCGGAGCTTCTCATCGTAGTCGTTCGGCGTGGGCTGGGATGCGGACATGGCATCAGCTTTTACCCGCAAAGACTGGGCTTGCAAAGAGTAAGAACTCCACAAAAACTATTAACTCCCCAAAACTGGACCATACTCCCCGTCGATGCCTCGCCCCTTTCTTATTCGGATCCTCTCTTTATCGCCCGTGAAGTGGCTGATGAAGGTTATATTTCTCGCGCTGATTTATATCGTGGTGGGTCATTTCACTCTCTCCCATACCTCGGTGGATGGGCATTACACCGGCTTCTGGCCTGCGGCTGGCATCTCGATCTCGTTCCTTTATTTGTTTGGATTAAACCTGTGGCCGGGGATTTTGGCAGGCGCCTTGGTGGTGAGTTTACTCGCGCACACTCCACCGGTGGTCAGCGGTGCGTTGGCCGTTGGCAACACTCTGGAGGCCATTCTCGGCGCGTGGCTTCTGCGGCGTTCGCGGAATTTCAGCCCGCGGATCGGGAAGCTGAATGATGCCATCCAGATCATTTTCTACGCTGGCGTGCTGGCGAGCCTGTGCAGCGCGGCGGTCGGCACGGCGGCTCTCGTAATGGGCGGCATGGTAAGCGGCAGCAGTTCCAGCGACACATTTCTCCTCTGGTGGACGGGCAACGTCCTCGGCACGCTGGTGATGACCCCCACGATTTTGGCGTGGGCGAATCCGGGGCGACAGTCCTACACGCTCGGACGAAAAATCGAGTGCGTGATCGGGTTTGTGTTGGGCATCATTCTGAGTTGGTTCATTTTCAGTTCGCCTCAACAACAAAACAGCTTCGGCTCGATGCCGTTTCTGGTGTTCTTTTTTGTTACTTGGGCCGCGTTACGCTTCGGCCAGCGCGTGGCGACGGCCTTTGTCCTGGTGGTCACCGTGATCACCGTCTGGAGCACGCTGCATGGGCTGGGGCCGTTTGCGAATGCCAGCGGCGTACTCTGGGGCGGGACGCAGCAGGCACAGGTGTTCATCATCGTTTGCGCGGTGGTTAGCATGCTCGTCTCGTCGACAACGACAAACCTCTTCGAGCGCAGTCAACATTTGGAGAATTCTGAGCGGCGCTATCGTCAGCTCTTCAACAGCGGCCCCGATCCACTCTGGATTTACAGTCCACAAACGCAGCGAATTCTGGCGGTGAACGAAGCGGCAATCAAGCGCCTGGGGTACTCACGAGAACAATTTCTCCAGTTGAATGTGGCCGACCTGCTTGTGGCGGAGGTGCCGTTGATCTCGCCCAGCAAGGCGAGCAAATACGAGACGAGTCTGGCTTCGTTGAAGACTAAAAAGGACGGAAAAATCCAGGTGCGACTCACAGTCCGCTCAGCGGATTTCTTTGGCGAATCGGCGATACATTTTCTGGCCCAGGATGTGACCGAGCAGATGCGCACTGAGGACGATCTGCGCAAGTCCGAGCAAAAACTGAATCTGCACATCCAGCAAACCGCGCTGGGCGTGATCGAGTGGAACCAGGATTTCCAAATCACGGAATGGAATCCCGCCGCCGAACGCATCTTCGGTTTCAGCAAGGAGGAGGCCATCGGCAAACTCGGCCAGGATTTGATTGTGCCCGAGGATGGCCGGGAGGATGTCGCCCGAATATGGGGTAAAATCGTCGATACGGTCGAGCCGATTCGGAGCATCAACGAGAACATCACGAAGAGCGGGGAGCGAATCATTTGCGAGTGGTTCAACACGCCGCTGGCCGACAAAAAAGGCCACGTCATCGGCGCCGCGTCGCTGGTCCAGGACGTGACGCTCCGGGAGTCGATCAAGGAATCCATCCGCGAGTCCGAGGAGAAATTCCGCTCCGTCATCGAGTCCTCACCGATGGGAATCCAGATTTACGAAATGCGTAACGGGGACGATCTCATCCTCATTGGAGCCAATCCCGCCGCACAAAATTTCATGGGCTTCAAGAACGAGGAAGTCCTCGGCAAGACGATTGAGGAGGCCTTTCCGGCGCTGACCGGCACCGAAATTCCGCGGATGTATCGGCGGGCCGCAGGCGAGGGTAAGGCGTCGTGGACGGATCAGGTGCTCTACGATGGCGGCGAGTTGCGCGCGGCTTACGAGGTGAATGCTTTTCAGACTGTTCCCGGCAAGATGGTGGCGATGTTTCTCGACGTCACCGAACGCCGCCGGACTGAGCAAGCGCTCCGTCTGCGAGACAAGGCGATGGAGGCGATCAGTCAAGGGATCGTCATCATGGCGAGGTATCCAGACGGCTCGTTCCCGATCATTTACGCCAACCCGGCCTTTGAAACAATTACCAACTACACGCAAGATCAGCTGCTCGGGCAAAACTGGCGCGTGCTGACCGGGAATGAGAGCGAATCGAGCGAGGTGGAAGCCATTGAAAAAGCCATCCTGCGCGAGCAGCCTGTTTCGGTCGAGATGCGCAGCTATCGTCAGGACGGCACAACGTTTCAGAGCGCGATCAGCATTTCCCCGATCGTCGATGCGGACGGGCGCGTATCGCATTACGTCGGCGTTTACACCGATGTCACCGGCATCAAAAAACTCGAAACCCAGTTTCGCCAGTCGCAGAAAATGGAGGCCATCGGACGTCTCGCCGGCGGCGTGGCGCACGATTTCAACAACCTTCTCACAGCCATCATCGGCTACAACGACATCAATCTCAGCATGATGGATCGCGACACGATGCTCAGCCGCAATTCAGCCGAAATCCAAAAGGCCGCCGAGCGCGCCGCATCGCTCACCGGGCAGATGCTTGCCTTCAGCCGCCAGCAAAATCTCCAGCCAACTCGCGTCGCCCTCAATAAAGCCATCGGCGGCATGTATCAAATGCTGGCCCGGCTCATCGGCGAAACCATCGAAATCCGCACCCTGCTCGACGACAGCCTGGCCGACATCAAGGCGGGTTCCAGTCAAATCGAGCAGGTCATTTTGAACCTCGCGATCAATGCCCGCGACGCCATGCCCAAGGGCGGCGTACTCTCGATTCGTACCGCTAACATCACCGTCGGACCCGACTTAGTGGCCGATATACCCGGCATCATCCCCGGCGAATATGTCTTGCTTTCGCTCAGCGACACCGGCACTGGCATGGACGATCACACGAAGGAGCACTTGTTCGAGCCGTTCTTCACGACCAAAGAAAAAGGCAAAGGCACCGGCTTGGGGCTCGCAACTTGTTACGGCATCATCACGCAAAGCAGCGGCTATGTCGCGGTCCATACAAAATTCGGACGCGGCACCACGTTCGACATTTATTTCCCGAAAATGGTCTCGGACGGCACACGCGAGACCAACCGCATCGTGGAGGTCAAGGTGCAGGGCGGAAAAGAGACCTTACTGGTCGTAGAGGACGATCCGGCAGTGCGCCCGCTGACTACAAACATCCTCCGCTCACTGGGTTACACTGTATTGGAAGCTGGCAACGGAATTGAGGCGCAAGAGTGTTTGAAGGCAATCAACGGCACGAAAATCGATCTACTTTTGACCGATGTCGTAATGCCGAAAATGGGCGGCAAAGAACTCGCCGACTGGATGAAAATCACCTACCCGGAGACTAGGATTCTTTTCGCCTCGGGCTATTTGGAAAACCTGCTTAGCCGCGAGGATATCGGCGAGGACGAGGCTTTCTTTTTGCGCAAACCTTTCACCGCCAGAACCCTCGCCCGCAAGGTGCGCGCCGTGCTCGATCAAGTCGAGGATTCGCTCATCGGCTAGTGATTTGAATCAGACTGGCCCTGGCGTTGTGTGCTCGCGCTCGCGAAGTTTGAAAATCACGGGCAAGCCCTCGTAAGCCGTCGCCGAGCGAATCTGACCCTCCAGATATTTCTCGTAGGTCTGAGTGAGCGCATCCGGCTTGTTCACGAAAAACAAAAATCGAGGAACGGGAATCAGATCGCGGCGTTTGTCGTCGATGCGGGTCGCGTAATAAATCTTCAGCCGACGATTTCCCACCACGGGCGGCGGATGCGCAGTGAGCGCCTGTTTCAGCAAGCGATTCAGAGGGCCGGTCGCAAGCTGGTCTTTCGACTGGGCTACGACGCGCTCAATGCATTTGAAAAGGTCATCCATACGCTGCCCGGTTTTTGCGGACACCAAGGCTCGGGGCGCGTGATCGAGAAAGAAAAGTTCCGTTCCTAACATTTGCAGATAATCGCGTCGGGCGTCTTTTCCTGCATTATCCATCAAATCCGATTTATTAATCACGACGATGCACGGCTTCTCGGCTTTTTGAATGAGGCCCGCGATCTTTTTATCCTGTGCCGTCAGACCGGCAGTGGCATCCAAGACCAGCACGCAGAGATCGGCACGGCGAATGGTTTTCTCGGAGCGCATCACGGAGAAAATCTCCACTGACGTGTCCTGCTTCGAGCGATGGCGAATACCCGCCGTATCGATCAGTAAATAATCCTGCTCGCCCTGACGATACGGAATGTCCACGGCATCGCGGGTCGTCCCGGAGACATCGCTGACGATGGTCCGTTTGTCGTTCATGATGGAATTGATGAGCGACGATTTGCCTACGTTCGGGCGGCCGACGAGGGCGATCTTGATGGGTTTGTCGGGAGTTGCATCCGACTCTTCGTCCGTCTCCGGGAGCAAGACCTCCACCCGCTGCACGACAGCGCTCACGCCCCGATTATGCTCGGCGCTCACCGGAAACACCTCAAACCCAAGCCGCGAAAATGCGTCCTCCATGCCCTCGTGTTTCGCGTGATCCACCTTGTTCACTAGCAGCAGCACCGGCTTGTCCGCTCGACGCAAAATCTTTGCTAGTTCCTGGTCCGCCGGGGTGAAACCCGCCGTGCCATCGACCACGAATAAAATCACCTGCGCTGTCGCCATCGCGATGTCGGCCTCCACGCGAACGGCCTCATCGAAGTTGTCATTCGTCGTCGCAATGATGCCGCCCGTATCGATGATCTCGAAAGCTTTGTCGCTCAGTTTGCAAACGGCATTCAGACGGTCGCGAGTGACTCCCGGTTGATCGTGGACGATGGCGATCCGGCGGCCAGCAAGGCGGTTAAAAAGGGCCGATTTTCCGACATTGGGACGGCCTACGATGGCAACAAGAGCATTCATTTCACGGGAGGGTGCTTCATTTGTTGCAGGCCGTCGAGGATGTATCCGACAGCAGAAATCAGGGTAAACAGCCCTGCAGCAGTGAACGGGAGCAGTTGGTGAGGCAGTTGCAGCATGGTCCAGCCGATGGCGATCATTTGCAGGACGGTAGAGATTTTTCCAAAGACGTTCGCTCGAATGTGCACGTCGCCGTTCACATGATGCAGAATCATACTTCCCGAAACGATCACCACGTCCCGCGCAATGACGAGAACCATGAACCAGATGGGGAGTTCGTAGGGCCAGTTGGCGAGTGAGAGCGTGATGAGCGCGGCGAGGAGTAAACCTTTGTCCGCGATGGGATCGAGGATGCCTCCGAGTTTGCTCTGCTGGTTGTAACGACGCGCCACGTAGCCATCGATGCCGTCACTTAAGGAAGCCAGCAAAAACACTCCGATGGCGGTGAAGCGCATCCATTCCTCCGGAGTGCCACGCCGCACGCTCTGTCCGTAATAACACGCAAACAGCACGAAGACCGGGATCAGTAAAATTCGTAACAGGGTGATCTTGCTCGCTGTCGTGATCATCGGAGAAATATGCGGAGAAACCTGAAAACTAGAAACCTGAAAGAAAATAACGCAGCCAGTCTTTCTTCAGGTTTCAAGTTTCAGCTTTCAGTTTTTTTATCACGGCTCCGTTACCTCACGGACAAATACATTGATCTGTCCACTGGCGTCCCGACGCACGGCGGTGATCTGGAAAGGACGACCGCTATCGCGGCTGACTTGTGACCCGGCCTTCGGCGCAGTCTGACCCGCCGGGTATTCGACGATCACACGCGGGGCGGAGCCGAGTCCGAGCAGGTTGCGGCTGTTCGCCCGCATTACGGCGCGCTGGCCATCGATGGCCTTGACCGTGAAATCGCCCTGGAGATACATCGTGCTCTTCGGACCGCCATTTTTCACGAGCGCGTCGAGACCCGGCACATCGATCAAGCGCCCCCGCGGCATCTGGCCTGGACGATATGTGGGCCAGCTCGCCACGGCCTTGGGAGTCGGAGCCGCTGAGGAAATAATCATCGGCTTGGGCGTCGGAACGGGCGTTTCCGCAGGAGTCGGCTTGGCCAATGGGATCGCCGCCAAGACCATTGGGGTCGGACTCGACAGAGCCACAGCGGAGGGAGCTGGCGTGGCCTTCGGAAGCGGCGGCAGCGTGCCGGTCAGAGGCTGGGCGCGGGCGACGCGGATCACCGATTGATCGGGAGTCGGACCGCTGCGGGCGAGCACAGGCACGTCCTCTTTCACCGGCGTCGGCGACTGGGCTTTCCCGTTTTTTGACATGGCGATGGAACTCGCCTGTGTTTCCAAAGGTGGCTCCAGCACGGGCAGAAGCCCGGCCAGATTCGGCATCAAAGGCGGCGCGAGATGGACTTCACGCCCGTCGCCGAGACCATAGGAATCGTAGTTCAATGGGACAATCGTCACCTGCCACGCGTCAGCTGGCAGACGCTCGACATGCAGCACGGCGGACAGATCGTAAGTGCGTTCGAGTTTGATTTCCACGCCCGGCTGCAACATCGAGCGCAAGTCCTCGGTCGCTTCCGGCTCGGCGGGATAAAGTTGCTCGATGATCAATTTCGGCTCCTCCATCGATCGCGCCAACGCCACGTAACCGGAGGTCAACAAGTCCGATTTCGTCAACGCCCTCGACTGGATCACAGAGAAATGACCCATCAAATACGGCACCTGCAATTCCTTCAGGCTGTAGTTGTTAATATAGGCCTGGAGGAGTTCCAGATTAATGTGGGCCAGCTCGGTATCGGTCTTGTCGGCGTAGAGTTTCAGCAAATCCTTCGCGTGATAAAACCGCCCGTTCGGCGCGAGCGTTGGCTCGAAACGCTTCGGCGGATCGATCTTTTTCAGCTTCCGCAGAATCTTGTAACTCCGGGCATTTTCCGGGTGTTGGAAAACATAGAAACTCCCGATCCAGCAGGCGAACACCACCCCGATGAGCAGAAGAATGAAAACCGTCCAGGCGAACAAATTATCCCGCTGCCCCTTCTTCGCCCGCAACTGTCGCTCCGACAACAATTCCACATCCACGGCCATGCCGGGCCGGTCGTTTTTCGCCTGACGCTTCACGCTCCAGCCACCGTCTCTGCCGGCTCAAACGACGTTCCGCAACCGCAGCTCCGCGCCGCATTCGGATTCACAATTCGGAATCCTGCTCCGGCCAGATCGTCCACATAATCGAGCGACGCACCACCGAGCAAACGCGCCGCTTCGACATCCACAAAAATCTGCACGCCATCACGCTCCGAGACCTCGTCATTGGACTGCGACTCGCCGAGTTCCATATCGTATTGCAGCCCCGCGCAACCGCCTTTACTGATGCCAATCCGGAGCCCGCTCCCCTCGCCCAAGCCTTTGGAGGCGAGCAAGGATTTGAGTTCGGCGACAGCGCTTTCCGTAATGGTCATCATGGTGAAACTGATAAGGCAGAAAGCTCCAACTGGAAACCTGAAAAGCACCCGCTGCGCTGCCTTCCTTCACGTCTGAGTTTAAAGCAGACTCAACTGGCGCAGGGAGCGGCGCAGTTCGTTCATATCCACCGGCTTGACGAGATGCGCGACAAATCCCGCATTCTCCGAGCGCCGGATGTCTTCGTCCATGCCGTAGCCGGTAAGGGCGATGCCACGCAAGCCGTAAAGCGCGCGGAGTTCCTCCATCAACTCGATCCCGGTGCCATCTGGCAGGCCGAGATCGGAAATGACGGCATCAAAAGTGCCAGCAGCCGCCCCTGCACGAGCCTCGGCGAGCGTTCCGGCAGTCGTCACCTCGTGCCCCAGCCGCTTGAGCAACCGGGCAAGCACCACACGAGTCGCCTCGTGATCCTCCACCACGAGCAGACGCATGGTCGGGTCGTCCACCAGAGATGCCGTCTTTGCGACGTTTTTTTCTGATAAGGGTGAGGGTGGAATGGCGGCTCCAGGGAGTTGCACTATGAAGGTGGAGCCTAGCCCGTGTCCGGGACTTTCCACGGAAATGGTGCCGCCGTGCAGATCGACGATGGCACGGGCGATGGCCAGCCCGAGGCCAAGGCCGCCGAAACGATGGTCGTGCCCGAGCATTTGCTCAAAGGGCTCGAAAATGCGTTCCATCTCGGGTGAGTCGAGTCCGATTCCATTGTCCGCGACCTCAATGCAAAGCAGGTCGCCTTTTTTCGGATCGAGGCTGGGGACGTTCCGGGAAACAATGCTGATGCGACCCCCGCGAGGAGTGAATTTCACGGCGTTACGCAGCAAATTCCAGAGGACCTGCTGGAGGCGGGTGGAATCGCCCTGAAGATGATTGCTGATGGCCGAGAGTCTCAGATCGATCTCGATTTGTTTCTCCCTCGCCTCATCGCGCACGATCTCTACGACCAGGCCGATAAGGGAATGCAGGTCGCAGGAGGCGGAGTGCAAGGTCAGTTTTCCCCGGGTGATCCGGGTGAGATCGAGTAGATCGTCGATCAACCGCGCTTCCAAGGCGACGTTGCGGGCGATCATGGCGAAGGAATCGCGGACCGTCTCCGAGAGCGTCTCATCTTCGCTCATCGCCACGGCTGTCATCAGCACGGGATTGAGCGGTGTGCGCAACTCGTGGGAGAGTGCCGCGAGGAAATTATCCTTGGCCTGCGAGGCGATCTCGGCATTGGCCAGAGCCACGCGCAAAGCCTCCGCTCCCTCTTGAATCCGACGCTCAAATTCGGCGCGGTCGCTAATGTCGGTATTCGTCCCGAACCACTGAATGATGTCGCCGGCGGCATTGCGCTGTGGGACGACACGGGTGAGAAAGGTGCGGAATCGGCCATCCGCCCCACGCAAGGGAAACTCCATCTCGAAGTTCACCCCCAACTGGATGGCTGCCTGCCATTTCTGCATCACCTCCGGGAGAATCTCGGGATCGTGCACGCTCTGCCAGCCCCAGCCCGCCATCTGCTCGGGAGTGGTGCCGGTGTATTCATACCAGCGGCGATTATACCAATGAATGAAACCGTCGGCATGAGCGGCCCAGGCGAGATGGGCAATGGAGTCGCCCAAAGCGCGGAAACGCGACTCGGATTCACGCAAGTCCTCCTCCGCCCGTTTGCGCAGGACCCATTGCGAGAGACTGTCGGCGATAAGCCCCAATTCGTGCATAACCGCCTCGGAAAGGGCGTTCTGGGAAAAAATCGCCATGACACCGAGCACGCGGCCCTCCAGCAGGAGCGGATAACCGGCAAAGGCCTCCATGCCCTCGCGGTCTGCCCATTCAGGGTCACTGATATTGGGATCGTGCCGGACATCGTTCGTCAGGAGCGGCTCGCGGTTCTGAGCAATACGGCCGATCTTATATTCACCCATTTTTACACGGCCGTGAGGACCGTCCAGGTGAGTGTAGAGCCCGGCACTTGCTTGTAACTCGAGTGTGTTTTCAGCCTCATTCAGTGTCCAGACCCGGGCCAATGCCGCCTGCAGATGCTTCACTAATGCTTCGCTGCACGCCTGCAACACCTCGCGCAAAGTGGCCTTGCTCACCAGAGCCGCACCAATATCTGCTCGCAAAGTTGTCAGGCGCATCTGTCCCCGCAACGTCCTCAAAACCTCCGCATCCCGGGTTTCCTCCCCCGGCACTGGCGAATCTGAAAGACCGGGAAGCATGGAACCAAAGGGTAGGCGGTTTTCAGTGCTACGCATCTACCTTTCTTCGTCAATATCCTTCTTTCTGCTCCCATTTATGTCGGAAAACGGGCGGGACGTGTATAAATTGCCCTGACCATGGGAAACATTCGCCTCCTCCCCGAAGACGTTGCCAATCAAGTGGCGGCTGGCGAAGTCGTGGAGCGGCCCGCTTCCGTCATCAAGGAACTCGTCGAAAACAGCCTCGACGCCGGGGCGAAACGCATCGAAGTCCTCATTCGGCGCGGCGGCAACTCCCAGATCAAAGTCGTCGATGACGGCATCGGGATGGATCGCGACGACGCTCTTCTCTGTCTCGAACGCCATGCCACGAGTAAGATCCGACTCGGATCGGACCTCGCCGCCATCGCCACACTGGGGTTTCGCGGCGAGGCGCTCCCGAGCATCGCCAGCGTGTCGCGTTTTCGCCTCAGCACCCGTCCGCGCGACGCTGAGGAAGGCACAGAAATTCTCATTTCTGGAGGGAAAATCGAGGCCGTCCGTTCCAGTGGCGACGCTCCGGGGACTCAGATCGAAGTCCGCTCACTTTTTTATAATCTGCCCGCGCGTCGGAAGTTTCTCCGCACGGAAAATACCGAGGCCAGCCACATCGAGCACGCCCTGCACCTGCAAGCGATCGGGCATCCGGGTGTGGCATTCACTTATTTACGCGACGACCGGACGGTGTTCCAACTCCCCTCCTCCGCGACCCTCTCCGAACGCCTGCGTGATCTCTATGGAAGTCCGTTCGTCGAGCAACTGGTCGAAATGCCGCCCATCGACGACGCCGGAATCCGCCCCGGAGAATCCGGGATTCGTATTTGGGGCCTGATCGGGAAACCAGGAGTCTCGCGGTCGAATCGCAGCCAGCAGATCAGTTTCGTAAATGGACGCGCCGTGGAAAACCAGTCGATCAACCACGGTCTGCGCGAGGGCTATCACACCGCCCTGATGCGCGGACAACACCCGATCACGTTCCTTTTTCTGGAACTGGACCCCGCGGCCGTCGATGTGAACGTCCACCCGGCGAAACGCGAAGTCCGTTTCCGCGATCCGGGCCTTATCCGCGAGAGTCTAGCCCGCGCCATTCGAACCACCCTCGACTCCACGCGCAGCGATTGGGAAAAACAGCTGGGTGCTCCCCCGCCCGCCTTCCCCAGAGGGTCCAAAACTTCCATCGACACGGTCGGAGGCTTCTGGCGGGAGCCAAAAATAACCTCCGACGCGGTCGGCAGTGATTTGCGGGAGCCAAAAATAACCTCCGACGCGGTCGACAGTGATTTACGGGAGCCAAAAATAACCTCCGACGCGGTCGACAGTGATTTGCGGGAGCCAAAAATAACCTCCGACGCGGTCGACAGTGATTTGCGGGAGCCAAAAATAACCTCCGACACGGTCGACAGTGATTTACGGGAGCCAAAAATAACCTCCGACGCGGTCGGCGGGAGTTTTTTGTTCCCCGCCAGCAGCTCCGACGCGGTTGGGACGACTTTCCCCGTGCCCCCCGGAGCTGTCGATCACGCCCCGGGAGGCTTTTCAGCGCCCCCGCCCTTCAAAATTCTCGGCGTCCTCGGTAAACTTTACATTCTCCTCGAATCCGCCGACGGCCTTGTACTCGTCGATCAGCACGCCGCCCACGAACGCATCCTCTTTGAGCAACTCCAGCGCAGCATGGAAACTCGCGGAGTCGCCTCCCAACGTCTCCTGCTTCCCCTCACTCTCGCCGTCGCGCCGCGCGATCACGCCTGGCTTTCGCAAAATCTGCCCACACTGCATCGCATGGGCATCGGCATCGAACCTTTTGGCGAAAGCCTCGGCGACACCACCTACAAAATCGATGCCCTGCCCAGCTTCATCAAAACCAGCGACCCGCTCACACTCATCCGCCGCCTCATCGATGATCTCCGCTCCGTCACCACGCAAACGAGCAGTCTGCGCCTGGGTGAGGACGTGATCGCGAAGACCGTGTGTCGTCACGCTGTGAAAGCGAACGACGTGCTGCATCGCGAAGAACAGGCGCATCTGATCCAGGATTTGCTGGCGTGCGACCTCCCCTATTGCTGTCCTCACGGCAGGCCGACTTTGATCCAATTCAGCTACGGGGACCTGGAGAAAAAATTCGGGCGCAAGGCGTAGCGGTCGTCTTCGGGAGCGCACGCGTCTCGCGTGTTCTTTACGCCCGCCTAAAAGAATAGGGCATGACGACCCATTATGGCGGCGAACCTTCTCCTCCGGGGAGCGCGGGCCGCTGGCCTGCCGTTTTGGGCGGCTCGCCTAAAACAAGCACGTCTTGGGGCGGGACTATAGATAGAGAGTGTGCGCGGTCTCGCGTCGTTCGTTTCTAGAATGGCTGTTGCGCAGATGGGGACGTGTCTTCGGCGAGCCGCCAAAGACTGCAGGCCAGCGGCCCGCGCTCCCCGGCAGTGGACGCTCCGAGCTGGGCTTGGGGCACCGCTTTACGGCTCGGCGACGACCCGATACAAGCGGAAGAACTGCGTTTCCTTTTCCAGTCGGAGAAAAGCCGGGGCTTTGCGCGGGCTATTATAGATGGTGACGCCAAGGGCATCGTTCGCCGCCGGGATATCCACCAAGCCCGACGCGGTGGAAAGAACGCGACTCGGCTCATACGCGACGACCCAGCGAACTTGCCTCCGCAGAGCGATCTCCCGGGCTTTTTCTGGAAAACGACTCAGGTAGAAATTGGCGACGTCCTCATTCCCAGGCAGGCTCTGGTGCGAGCTTCCGGCAACGCATTTCGCCCCGCTCCAATACGCGATCTCCGGCGACAGCCACCACGGTGCGATCACACCGCCGCCGTCGTCGATGAAGCGGCAGATCTGGCGGAGTTCGCGAGTGTCCTCGGCCTGTTCGGCGAGCCGTTCCTGCTCCGACTGCAGAGGCCAGAGACGCGAGTCCCATTCGGATGCAACTGGCCAGAAACCAAGGAAAAACAGGACCGCCACCCAGCTCGCCCGCCATTTTTCCAAGAGAAACGGCAGCGCGAAGATCACCGCAATGCCCATGAAATATCCCCAGCGCGCGGCTGTGGTGCAGAGGAGAAAGGTGAGCAGGAGCAACCCTCCCCATTGGAATGCAACTCGACTCCGGGCACGGATGAACGCGAACGGCAGAGCCAGCAAGGCGAGGCCAAACCAGCTCAAGTAGGTTTTGGAAAACCAGCCCATCGGAGCGAGTTCGCCGATGGATCGGGACCAACGCTCGAAAAGCGGCCCCGTCGGCAGCGGTCCGACATGCCAGTGTTCGATGAAGAGGGCGAGGAGCAGGACGAGTCCCATGGTGATGGCGGCGATGGCGCGCGGTCGGTTGAACCACGACCGCCGATGCGCAGCAATGCCGAGGAGGACGGTGGCGGCGAGCAGGATCGCGGGCTCGAAAAGCGAGGTCCAGAGGGCGAGACCCCACGCGAGGCCGTTCCAGATCGGAATGGAACTCGACTCAGTCGGGGGCTTGGGGTTCATTTCCCATTCCGTGGCAAAGGCGGCGGTGAGGAGCAGAATGAGCAATGCCTGGTGGTCGGGCCTTCCGAGCACGGTGCCGTGGACGAGGATCGGACTGACGGCAAAGGTGAGAAGCACGGCGATTTGCGTAACGAAGCGAAAGCGGCGAACCCATTTCCAAAGAATGAGGCCAGAGGCGAGTGCGAGCAGGATGGGCGTGATCGCGCCCGCGAAATCGATGTTTCCAGTGATCCCTGCGACGCTGGCGATGAGGTAATCCAGCGGCGCAGTGGTGTGCGGAGTGGTGCCAATGGGCCAGTTTTCAAAGTCGTGATGCCGCAAAATCGTCCCGGGATGGGCGACGACGGCAGCGACGCGGGTCATGCGCGAGTAGCAGTCGGCGTCCACGAAATAGGTTTCCTGGCCGACGGAAATCTGGTCGTGGTTCCAGAGCCGTGCGAGGACGATCAACGCCAGACTGATGAGGAGAAGAAGCCCGCGTTTCAAGGCGACAAAAATCCTCTGGCGCGAGGAAGTTGTCGATCATGGAGTTTTTCGGAGTGGAAAAGCACCAATTGTGGTGTTGCCGCCGTGCGACCACACTATCTCGTGGTGTCGGGTGGGTTTGGCTGGAAGAAAAGCATTGTTATTTAAGTGGAAACCCGCTAACTTTCCCGCTCAGTAAATCCAAACGTTTTCTATGGCTGACAGCCCATCTCTCGACTCCCTCCCCCTCACCGGCCTCAACTCCGAGACCGCCTCCAAAAAATCCGAATACAATGCCGATGACTTGAGCTCGCTCAAGGGTCTGGAAGCCGTTCGTAAAAAGCCGGGCATGTATATAGGCGGCACGGACGAACGGGCGCTGCACCATTGCGTGAGCGAGGTTTTGGACAACTCGGTCGATGAATTTCTGGCCGGTTATTGCACACACATCGACGTGACGATTCACAGCGACGGCTCCATTTCCATTCGCGACAACGGGCGCGGCATTCCTGTGGATATCAACAAGGAGGAAGGCATTCCCGGGGTGGAATTGGTTCTGACTCGATTGCATTCCGGCGGAAAATATGGCCAGGGAAACTACGAGTATTCCGGCGGCACCCACGGTGTCGGCGCGAAGTGCGTGAACGCCGTTTCGGAGTGGTTCAAGGTCGAGGTGACTCGCGAAGGCAAGGTGCATGCCATGTCGTTCGAGCGCGGTGTGACGAAGACGCAGCTCCATGTGGTAGCGGAGACGAACACGAAGAAATCGACCGGGACTTTGATTACGTTCATGCCGGACTCGGAGATTTTTCAGGAGACTCTGGAGTTCAAGGCGGAGCGGATTATTACCCGACTGAACGATCTGGCTTACATCAATGCGCCGCTGAGTTTCACGTTTTTGGACGAGCGCGTGGAGAGCCCGCATTCGGTGCAGGTAGTGCATCCCAGAGGGATCGAGGAGTTTGTCGGTCGTCTGGTAGAGAACAAATCGGTGGTGCATCCGAAGCCAATTATGATCAAGGGCACGCGCGAGAAGGTGATCGTGGAGATCGGGTTGCACTATACCGACACGTATAATGAGCAGCTTTTGTGTTACACGAATGCGGTGCCGAATCCGGATGGCGGCACGCACAGCAGCGGTTTCCGCGGGTCACTCACTCGCGCGATCAATCAATACGCCAAGAACAATAATCTGATCAAAGACAAGGAACCAGCGATCACCGGGAACGATGTGCTCGAAGGTCTGGCGGCAGTGGTCAGCGTGAAGCATCCAGACCCACGATTTGAGAGCCAGACGAAGGTAAAACTGATTACACCGGAAGTCGAAAGCATCGTCGGCTCAGTGAGTTACGAAGGATTAATGCTCCACTTTGACCAGAATCCGAATGTCGGAAAACGCATCATTGAAAAATGCCTGATGGCGGCTCGTGCTCGTGAAGCGGCTCGTAAAGCTCGCGAAACTGTCCGAAAAGGTGCGCTCACTGGTGGCGGACTGCCAGGCAAATTGGCGGATTGTTCCGAGCGCGATCCAGCTTTGACCGAACTTTACGTGGTTGAAGGTGATTCCGCAGGTGGTTCCGCGAAACAAGGACGCGACCGGCGTTTCCAAGCGATTCTGCCGATCAAGGGAAAGATCATCAATGTGGAGAAGGCGCGCCTCGACAAAGTACTGCAAAATACCGAGGTCCAGACGCTCATTACAGCGATCGGAACCGGCATCGGCAGCGGTGATCAGGAAGGATCGTTTAATATCGAGAAGCTGCGCTACGGCCGCATCATTATCATGACCGATGCCGACGTGGACGGCTCCCACATTCGCACGCTGTTACTGACGTTTTTCTACCGGCAAATGACCGAGCTGGTCAAGCAGGGCAAGATTTATATCGCCTGTCCCCCACTCTATTTGATCAAGCGCAAGAAGCGCGAGGAATACGTCGATGACGACGCGCAACTGAACAAGATTTTGATCTCTCTCGGCGCGGACGAAGTGAAATTGAAGCATCTGAGCGATGGGAAAGTCTTCAGCGCATCGCAGTTAAAGGACGTCCTCGAATTGCTCGAGCGCCTCGCCAAATTCAACGACGCGATCCGGCGTCACGGAGGCGAGTTTGAGGATTATCTGAATGAGCGTAATCCGAAGACCGGCTTGCTGCCAGCGTATCTGGTGAAAGTACGCGAGGGCAACACCGAGTGGACGACTTTTTTCCCCACGGAGAAGGAATTGCGCGCCTTTCACGAGGAGAATCGCGACTTAAACATTTTCGAGGAGCAGCCTCCCGCAGAATTAACGTTGGAACCGCTGCCCGAAAAACCAGCGGCAAAAAAACAGGATTCGATGCTGCGCCGGCGCGCGCGCTTGGTCGAGTTGCATGAGTCGGCCACGGTGCAGAAAATCATCGACGAACTCGCTCGCAAGGGACTGCGGATTGACCATTACGCCAACAACGATCAGCCTATTTACGAGATGACCGAGGGCGATGGTGATAAAGCGACCATTCACCGCCTGTTTTCCATTCCAGAAATCCTCAGTAAGATTCTTGAGATCGGCAAAAAAGGACTCTCCATCCAGCGCTTCAAGGGTCTCGGTGAGATGAATCCAAAGCAACTTTTCGAGACCACGATGAATCCCGAAAAACGCCGCCTGCTGAAGGTCGATCTCAACGAGGATAACGCTATCGAGGCCGACAGCATGTTTACCATTTTGATGGGCGACGTCGTCGAGCCGCGCAAGCAATTCATCGAGGACAATGCCCTAAACGCTCGCTTGGATGTGTAAATAAAACTTGTGAGCGTGACTACTTGTGACTACAGTGCTGAAATGAAACCTATTTTGCAGAGCAGATTGACCGATGGTGAGCCGTTTGGATCGACTGTCGTCAACGACATCAGTCTTCTTGGCAGCGAGCAGAAAGTCTCTGTTCGCACCGCGAAGGCGCAGCTTTCCAGTCTGCTTGATCTGGTGGAACAAGGGCGCGAAGTGGTGATTACCAGCAATGGCAAGCCGAAGGCTCGTCTTGTTTCTGCTGAGGTGGCGCGTAAGTCATTTGCCTTCTCCGTCGGTTTCCACCCCGCCCCATGGCGCGGCGGGCCGACAGCAGATGAGCTTGTGCGGGAAGATCGCGACAGCCGAGGCTGGTAAAACGTGTATTTGGATTCGGCTATTATCATTAAGCTGCTTGTGGATGAGCCGGATAGTCATGTCTTCAAAGAGGCGATCCCTGGTCGTTCCATCTCAACGAGCGAACTGGCTGTAACGGAAGTTCGCGCCGCTCTTTTAGCCAAAGAGAGGGCGAACGCCATCAGTGAAGAGGAACGTCGGCAAGCCTGGGAGGAATTTTCCTCCTGGATCGATGATGAGCGACTCCAAATTCATCCTCTGGACAGTCTGACTTTGAAAAAATCCCGTCACACCCTGGATCAATGTCATCCCTCGGTGCCTCTGCGCACACTGGATTCCATTCATGTGGCGGCATGCGATTCGAGTCAGGATTTCCCACTTTGCGCCACTGATAAACGCATGAGGGACGCTGCCAAACTGCTGCACATCCCGGTTTTCCCCGAATAATTTACATACATGTATAACTCCAACGAAAAAGTCGAAAAGGTCAACGTCGCCGAGGAAATGTCAAAATCATTTCTCGATTACTCGATGTCGGTCATTATTTCCCGTGCGCTACCCGATGCGCGAGACGGATTGAAACCTTCCCAGCGCCGTATTCTTTACGCCATGAACGACCTCGGCGTGCAGCCAAATCGGAAGCACCTGAAGTGCGCGAAAATCGTCGGCGAAACGATGGGCAATTATCACCCGCACGGTGACCAGGCGATCTATCCGACGCTCGTCCACATGGCACAGCCTTGGGCAATGCGCGAGATGCTGATCGACGGCCAGGGTAACTTTGGCTCCGTCGAAGGCGATCCACCCGCGTCGATGCGTTACACCGAGGCTAGACTGCAGCATTTGGGCGCGGCCCTGATGCAGGACATGGACAAGGACACGGTGGATTTCGTTCCCAATTACGATGAAACTCGCACGGAGCCGACCGTGTTCCCGGCGGCGTTTCCGAACTTGCTGGTCAATGGAGGCACCGGCATCGCCGTTGGCATGGCGACCAACATGCCTCCGCATAATTTGAGCGAAGTCATCAACGGCATTTGCGCTCAGATCGACGACCCGGACATTACGATCGAGGGGCTCATGGTTCATGTGAAAGGCCCGGATTTTCCGACCGGTTGCATCATCCAAGGTTACGCCGGACTGAAGCAATATTTCGAGACCGGACGTGGTTCCGTTCGGGTGCGCGGCCGCATCGGCACCACCGAAATCAAGGGCGGTCGCGAGCAAATCATCATCTCTGAAATTCCCTTCAACGTGAATCGCGCGGAACTCGTGAAGAAGATCGCCGACCTCGTGAACGAGAAAGTCCTTACCGGCATCAGTGATGTGAGAGATGAGAGTTCGGAAGACACGCGGGTCGTGATCGATTTGAAGCGTGATGGGAATCCTAAGGTGATCGTTAATAATCTCTACAAGCACACGCCGCTGGAGTCCTCCTTCAGTGTGAACATGCTCGCGATCGACCGTGGCAAACCGCGTTTGCTGTCGCTGAAAGACGCGATCACCTGCTACATCGAGCACCGGCGCGAGGTGATTATTCGTCGGACAAAATATTTGCTCGGCCAAGCCGAGGCGGATGCCGAGAAGCTCGAAGGCCTCCTCATTGCCCTCGATAATCTTGACGATTTCATCCGCATCATCCGTGATTCCAATGACCGCGACGACGCAAAAAACCGCCTCGCCGCGCTCTCGTGGAGTCGCGCCGTGGTGGAAGGATTGGGTGTTCTCATCCGCGACGAGCAACGCGTCGCCGATGGTTTCTATCGCCTGAGCGACAAACAAGTCGGGCACATTCTCGATCTGCGACTTTATCAACTCACCGGTCTCGAACGCGACGCGATCAAACAGGAATATGACGACCTCGTGGCCGTTATTAAAAACCTCCTCGACATCCTCGCGAACGAGATGCGCGTCCTCACCATGATCAAGGAGGAAGTCCGTGAGATTCAGCGCAAATATGGCAACGAACGCCGCACGCAAATCGTCGCTGCGGAAGGCGAAATCAGCATCGAAGATCTCATCGCCGACGAAGGCTGCATCATCACGATCACCCACAACGGGTTTATTAAACGAACCGCCGTCAGTGCGTATCGCTCGCAACGTCGCGGCGGCAAAGGCGTCATAGGTATGGTCGCGCGCGAAGCGCAAAACGAAGATGAGGACAGCGACTTTGTGGAAAGCCTCTTCACAGCCACGACTCACGACTATCTACTTTTTGTCACCCAGGATGGACGCTGCTATGTCGAGCGCGTTTTCGAGATTCCCGAGATGAGCCGCGCCAGCCGCGGACGCAGCATCGCTAATTTTCTGGAGTTGCGGCCCAATGAAAAAATCGCGACTACCATTCGCATCCAGGGTCAGAAAACCGACGAGGAAACCTGGACCGACAAGCTGCATATCGTTTTCGCCACCCGGAGCGGCATCGTCAAAAAATCCAATCTCTCTGACTTCAAAAACATTCGCAAAGGAGGGATCATCGCGATCCAAATTGAAGAAGGCGACCAGCTCATCGAGTGCAAATTGACGGATGGCTTTAAGGAAATCGTCCTCATTACTCACCAGGGAATGAGCATCCGTTTCAGCGAGGAAGAAATGCGAGATCAAGGCCGCAACACCGTCGGCGTCTGGGGCATTCGTCCAGATAAAAAAGATTACATTGTGGGAGTGGCGCTCGTAGATCCCAACTCCACCCTGCTCGTCGCTGGCGAAAACGGCCTCGGCAAACGCACTCCCTTCGACGATGAAAATGGCCCGGTTTACCGGCTCCAGTCGCGTGGTGGAAAAGGCGTCATCACGATGAAGACCAATACGAAAACCGGTGGCGTTGTCGGCGCGCTCACAGTTCGCGAAAATGATGAGATCATGCTCATCACCAACAAGGGCAAAATGGTTCGCACCAAAGTCGCCGGCATCCGCACCACAGGACGCAACGCTCAGGGAGTGATCCTCATCGACATGCGGGAAGGCGAGCACCTCCAAGCCATCGCCCCGGTCGTCGCTACAGAAGAAGATGAGGCCGCTGAAGATGGCGCGGCTGAGTAGGTATGATTCCGACCGAACATAACGACCCGATCAACGCGCAGATTCTGGCCGTCTCTGAGGATAAAATCTCCGGATTCGTCCGCGAGCCATTTGACGAAATCTCGAAACAATGCGGGCTTCCGCTCGGCATCGTGCTGGAGCGAATACGCGCGATGCTAGAAGCAAAAACGGTGCGGCGAGTTCGGCAAACTTTAATCGCGACAAATCTGGCCGAGGGTGCCTTGGTCGCTTGGAAAATCGATGTCAGTAAATTGGACGCAGCCTTTGATTTCATGTCGAAGGTCGATCCATTTTCAGGGCATGTGGTCATTCGCTCCACCGATTCCATTACAGCTGGATCGGAATATAAACTCTGGACCACGGTAAAAGTCCCCGCTGGATTCAGTCTGGCTGCACACTGCCAAATGCTCTGTGAATTAACCGGCGCCGAAACATACCGCCTGATGCCCGCCAAGGGAATTTTTGCCCTCGGCGTGGGTCATGTCCGCCGCAAAACCATCGAACCTGGAGACAAGACTGAAACTCCCGCGTCGATGATTAAAACCGGAGTCGTCCAACTGACAGATCACGAATGGAGAATCCTCCTCACTCTGAAGCGCGAATTCGCACCGGAGGAAATCACTTCCAACCCCTGGCTTGCACGCGCAGAGGAGGCCGGGGTTTCCTTGGAAGATTTTTGTGAGACTGCGGAAGCCTTAAACCAAAGAAAAGTCATCGGTCGTTTCTCGACTTTTTTGGAGCACGTTAAGCCGTCTCAAACTGGAGTGCGCGTGACCCGTTTCAATGGCCTTTTCCATTGGGCGATACCGGCTGGAAGGGAAATCGAAGCCGGCTCAGAAATCGGCCGTCATGATATTTTGACTCATTGTTACTGGCGCGAGGGCGGGCCGGAGTTTCGCAATGTCAACATCATGGCTGTGGCACATGGCACTGAAAAGCCACGCCTATTGGAGCATAAGGCGGCTATTGACGCGCATCTCGTGGGAATCGGGATTCCGGTCAGTTACACCAACGTCTTCTGGGGTGGGCGGAGTGAGATAAAACCCTCAGAAATATCTCCAATTATTTATCGCGAATGGACCTCAGCGATGCAGCCATCCTCGACACTTTAAGCAAGCCCAGCTATTCCCTATTCCTTAACCGAATAGTCGGCGGTACCATCGGCGATAGTATTGCGCACGATCACATCCGCCCGTTTCCGACGATTTTGAACAAACGTGTTGTTGTCGCCATAGAGTGACCACGGCCCTTGCGGCACTTCCTCAAAATCAACAAATTTCCAATCCGTCACGTCGGTGCCGCCCATTCCGAGATAATCACGAACCGCCGGAGAAACATCCAGCCCGGCGCCTTGGTTCAAATTGCGCCTTGGCCGCTCATTGCCAAAAACATATTCCCAATGGTCAGTGCGAAAGGGGCCGCAATCCTCCCATTGTGCGTAGCAAACTCGACTGCCCTTGCGAATGGCAAGCCAGCGGTCTTTGCAGACCGTTTTCCCCGAGCGCTCAAAGGCGGAGCGAAACCAAGGAATAACCCTTGAGGCCTCGGGCTTCGTGCCCCCACGCATGACGTCATTGTAAGGCAGTGCAATGTAAAAAGGGTTCTGCCGGGGCACGAAATTCACTGGAATAAAACTCCTGCGGTAGGCTGGATTCGGATTGTCGTAGCCGCCGTAATTCCGCCCCCATTCCTTGTCCCAGCTACTTGCATGATTCGGCACTGGATTGTTGCCACCCGGGCTTTCTCCGATCCAAAAAGTCGTCGTAACAATATCCGACTTCCAAGCGTATTTTCCAAGATTGGTGGCCTTATAAACCACTGGCTGCAGCGCATCCACCTTGCTTAAAACCTTTTCCCGAAGCCTCGAAGTGAAGTCCAGACTCCCACTTTCCCGTTGAGCGAGCCCTGACAACGGAAGCGCCATGAGAACGCTAGCCGAGGTCAGTAAATGTAGAATTTGCCGCTTCATATCGGAGGAAAAGGGTAAACTCAGGTGAGGAATGTGTCAACGTTGAGCCGTCCAGCCTTGTTTTTGAAGCCGGGTTTCATCTAAATCAGCCGCATGATCTTTATTACCGGCACTGACACAGGAGTGGGAAAAACGCATTTTTCCTGCCTGTTGATTCGCCAACTCCGGTCAGAGGGTGTGTCCACCGTGGGCTTCAAGCCGATCTGCTGCGGGGACCGCGATGATGCGATTTTACTCGCCAAAGCTTCCGACGACGCCCTCACGATCAATGATTGCAACCCTGTTTGGATGCGTTTCCCTGCGGCTCCCTACACCTCCAGCATCATTGAAGAACGACAGATCGATCTGGGTCAGATTCGAATGGAATGGGCCTCCTTGCGCGGTCGCTTTCCAGCGATGGTGGTCGAAGGTGTAGGTGGCTGGCAGGTTCCGATTCAGCGCAACTACAGCACGGCAGATCTAGCGCGGGAACTCGGCCTCCCGGTTCTCATCGTGGCTGCGAACCGGCTCGGCGTACTGAATCATACGCTGCTCACCCTCCAAGCCGTGCAAGCCACTGGCCTTGCGTGCGCCGGGATTGTCCTAAATAATGGCATCAACCGTGTTGATCCCAATGATGCTGCCAGCGTGACCAACCGGAGTATTTTAGAGGATTTGTTGCATGGCACCACGGCCCGTGTGCTTGGGGAAATCGAGGCTGATCAAACCGTCCTGCCGAAGGATCTATTCGATAAAATCCGACCTTTATTTCCCTAGAAAAACTTCTTGCTGGAATCTGTGGCATGGGCCACTTATACAGCCCGCCAGTTGGGAAAATTCCTGAGTAGCTCAGTGGTAGAGCGATCGACTGTTAATCGATTGGTCGTAGGTTCAAATCCTACCTCAGGAGCCAATCTTATTGACTTGCATAACTCACTGCACAGCTAGGCCGAAGGACGCGTGTTTTATGGACGAGGTTTCCAGAAAAGCACGGCGGGCTTTTCCTCGCGACTAACTTCAGTGAATCCCTTCGAGCGGAGATATTCCTCGATGCCAGCGAGATGCATTGCACCCCAGGGGACGACAATTCGGTTGTGCGTCTCCATTCCTTTTTCGATCTGCTGGATGAGGTGGGTGTTGCGATTGGTGAGGATGTCTTCCATCGCGCCATGAACGACGCGGTCATCTTGCAACACGCCTTTTTTCTCTTCCATGACTTTGAGGAAACTTTCCATTTTCCCAGTCTGGGTCGATTGGTAGAGCAGCGCCACGGCCTTCAAATAGCTGATCGTTTGCTGTCTAAACGTGTTCACATCCACATCGGCGCGACGCACATCGACCTCCTTGTCGATCTCCACCGAACCGTCCGCTGCTACTTCCCCGGCGTCCTCCTTGGCGGTCATCTTGTCGATCGTCGTGCGATACTCCCCTCGCTCCATCTGCGAGTTAAGTCCGAAATATTTCGCGAGCTTGTCCATTCCCAAGCCTCCGGCGAGCAGGTGGTTCTCATCCGATACGCCCTCTAAAAGCACGAGCGTTTTCACGCCGTCGATACCCCATTTGATCTTCTGGTAAAAATCCGCGTCGGCCACATGCATCATGCCATCGAGCGCCACCGTGTGGCTGTTTTTCGCGAAGCTGGTCTGGGTGACATACAACCCACTCGGACGCAGCCGCACATAGCCGGCAGTCGCCTTGTCGATGCTTTCCACGGCGCTCCCGAGCAACGTCGCCAGCGCCAGCACGGGCAGAAATACGACATTCACCGCCGCAAAACGTAGAAAGCGCCGCCAGGTAAAGCCCTCCCGTCCCATCGCCGGATCGAGAAACCCGGGGCCGCTCGCTACCGCCTGCGAGCGCCAGGCGACTCCGACCAGGATAAAAGCCATCAGCATTTGCGCCCCCGCCAGCCAGAGACCGGCGGACTTCAAATAGAAGAGCGGCAATGGAAAACAGCCCGTCAGATTCGCCCATAAAAGAAACAACGCCGGCCAGCCGACCAGCCGGAAGGACAACCGACGCGTGAATGCCAGGCACACATAAAGCACTGTCCCCTGCATTAGTGCCGAAAAGGCGATCAGCATCCGGATGTCCGCAAACGAGCCGCTCTGAATGTGATACAACTCGGCCCAAAACGACAACACCGCGTCGATGCAAAACCCGTAGAGAAAAAGCTGCGTCAGGAAAGGAAACATGGCCACTATCTTAACGCATTCGGGACGTGCGCAAAGGAATTGCGCATCGCCAAACTGGCAAACATTTCTAGAATGGTTCGGTGATCCAGAAATCCGCCGTCATCGCAGCCATCCTCCAGACATTACGGGCGGAGTTTGAGACTTATGTGGCGACTTCGAAGCAGGCCCGCTCGACCGGTAATGACACGCAGACCAAGGCTGAGGGGAAATACGACACACGCTCGATCGAGGAAAATTATCTGGCCGACGGCATGGCGAAACACGCACTCGCGGCGCGCCAGTCATTCGACGCCATTGCCGCGATTCCGGTCGTCGATTTCACCTCGACGACGCCGATCAGCCTGGGCGCTCTGATAGAACTCGCCTTCCCCACGGAGACGCTGTGGTTCTTTCTCGCGCCCGCCGCCGGTGGATTGGAATTGGACGTGAACGGGCGGACGATCACGGTACTGTCGCCGGATTCACCGCTCGGATTGCAACTAAAGGATCGCCGCCAAGGCGACAGCACTTTGCAGCCGAAGACGAAAATCCTGCGCGTGCTTTAGTTAGTTTTTTAACTCGGCTTCCATCGCGTCGAGATAGCGACCGATGGGTTCCCGACTCGGGGGACGCGCTGCCTGGAGCGATTGCATGAGCCGGAAATAACCATCGAACTCGCCTGGCCCCTGCTTTGCGGCCTGCGTCGCCTCGAACCAAGTGAGGTAATCGCCCACGTCTTGCAGCCGCTGGTTGAGTTGTGCGCGAAGCTGCTGCAACTCATCCAGTTTGCCCTCGAGATTTTTCAATTTCCCGCGCTGCATTCGGTCCAGAATGTCCAGGTAGCCGTTCAAGACCGGACGAAAAAGCGGGTGCGCGTGAATGCTAAGCCGAGTCAGATCGTTCCCCATCATGGTCAGCGCCTGACGGCTTTCCGGGATTTTGATGAAGTCCTGAAACTGATCGAGCGTAAATTTTTTAGTCTCTCCAGCCTGTGTAAGACTGATGACCAATAACTTCTCGAGCGCGTCGTTGGTGGCTGGTCCCGACCAGGCCATATAACGGTCGGACGAGGAAAGTTTCGCCAGGCTGATTGACCACCACTTGGCGAGATTTTTTCCATCAGCGCCCATGCCGGGAAACGCCTTCGTCAGCCAATCGATGGCTCCGTTGGTTTCAGCCGGCGCCTTCTGGAGAAAGTTGGTCAGCTTTTTGTTTCCACCGGGTTCACTCAGAAAATAATTCACCAGCGAGCAGGCGTAGGCGCGGTAGATGCCGAGCGAGGTCGCGTCCAGTTTCGACGGATCGACTTTCATCCAACTGGCAAGATCGGGAACTTTCCGCGCGTTGAGCAGACCGCGATAAAGCGACGCGTCGGGCTCTCGTGTTTGCAGACGAATTTTTTCGGCCAGCCCCTCGACCATCCATGCAGGGGCCTCGGTATAAACCTGCCCACCAGGTGGCGGGTTGTCGCGATATTTAATGGTTAGGAGCAGCGCGCTGACGATGTGTTCCTGCAGCCGCTGCTCATGCATGTCCTCATCGACGAGGATGTCGAGTTGCACACGGGCGCCAGCGGGCGCATCGAGCCAGCGCATGTTCCAGGTGCTGGAGTTGTACTCGACGATTTTGCGCGGCGCGATGTTCACATAGATCGGCGTGGTGGCGCCAAGCTGGATGCCCAACTCTGAGAAAAGTCCGCGTCTGACATCATCGAACGCGCTGGTCAGATTCTGGCGCAGATCCCGGTCGGCACAGATGACGGTGAATTGCTGCGAGCCACTGGTACTGCGGTTGCCCACGGCCAGGAGCGGCGATGTTAGCAGGGCCGCCAGACCAATGGTTAGGAGACTTTGCCGCATGGCATTGCAAGGAGGGGGAAAACAGGACGGGCGAAAGTCCTAACGCCGCGCGACGACCGGAGTCATAACCACCATTTTAGGAGTTACTTCGATGGACTTCATTTTGCCCCCGGCGCTGGCTTCTTGTTTCATAGCTTTAATGAAATCGGCGAAGATAAATTGGTCGATTTGGTCGTAGAGCAAGCCGGGTAGAGACAGGCTGCCGACGTGGCCTGCGAGCGGATGGAGATCGAGTCCGGCAGTGTTCACAGCGGGAATGTAGGTGCCACCAATATAGACCGGGAGGGTGAAGAGAAGGTATTTTTTCGTGATCCGAAACGCCTTGGATTGCAGATGCACGAACGAGGTGTCGTAAGCCAGCACCGAGGTGGGAATGGTGGGATTTTTCGGAGCCTTGATGCGATTTTTTAGATATGCATTGAGCTGGGCCTCGCTGTAGCCGAGGCGGCGCGGAGTCTCGATGGCCTCCTGCATTTCCACGGAGAGCGACGGGGCGTCGATGATCTCGGCACCCATTTCCTTATGGTCGGCCGGAGCATCAAATGGCGGGCGAACGGCTTGAATGAGGCACGCGACGAGAAAAGCGAAGAGGACCGTCTTTAGGAAAGTTTTAATAACCCTCCCCGTGGCCGCGTTGGCCTCGGTGGAACGCCTGGGCTTGACGACTTTCTGCGGCTTTTTCGCTTCCTCTACCAGAGTCGAGCGATCCAGACGCGTGCCGCAGCTGTGGCAATAAACGCGTTGGGTTTCATTTTCGTGCCCGCATTCCAGACATTTGAGAGTGCTCATGGGTTAATCGGCCGCTGGTTTAGGGGTGGAGGGCTTGGGGGTTTCCGCTTTCGGAGCGGCGGGTTTGCTTTCACTGGTGGCTGGGGCCGGCGCGGCAGGACTTCCTTCGCTCTTGGCACCTTTCTTGTAATTGTCGCTGCGATAATCGGTGATGTAGAAGCCCGATCCCTTGAAAATAAGGCCCGCACCCGTGCCGATCTGGCGTTTCACAGCTCCCTCGCCCCACTCTTCCAACTGGCATTTTTCCTTGGGGCAAGTCTTGAAGGCGTCGTCCTTCATGGATTGATAAGCGTCGAAATTTTTACCGCATTTCTCGCAGTGATACTCGTAGGTGGGCATGTTGTGGATGTTAATTACCAGCAGTGCGCTTGGAATGCAATCTTCGTGCCGCAAAGTCCACGACTTGCACAATCCGTCGCTCAAAGAAACCGCCCGGTCGGCGTCAGAAAGCGCCCAGTCGGCTGTATTTACCGCCCGGTCGAGCTTGGAAACGCCTCGGTCGGCCTCATCAACAGCCCGGTCGGCCTCATCAACAGCCCGGTCGCCCCCAGAAACACGCCGGTCGGCTTCATGAATCCCTCGGTCGAACTTGGAAACACCCCGGTCGGTCTTCCAAACAGCGCGGTCGATGCCTTAAACCCTCCGGTCGATGTCATAAATAGAGCGGTAAGCGTCATATTGGCACACTTTGAGCCTTTTTTCGAAAAAGAGGCTGGTTTTCAGTCTTTGGAGGCTAATTTTTCTGGGCAACAACCCACTCCGCTGACAGCTTTCTCCCATGAAAAACGAATTTAACAACCGCCTGGGCATGGCCAAAACCGTGCTCACCACCCTCGACAAACCTGCCAACTTCGCCATCTGGCAGGGAAAACCGCCCCTCGCCTTCACCAAAAAAGTCGCCCTCCTGCGCACCAAAGTCGCCCAGAACGAGACCCTCCTGAGCGAACAAGAGGCCATCATCACCGGTTTTGCCGAGCAAAAAGACAGCAGCGAGATCGAACTCGAAGACCTCGCCCACGAGATCGGCGCCGCCCTTTCCGACTACTACGACGACAACGACCACCAGGACCTCTCCGCCCAGGTCGATTTCTCCATCTCCGCCTGGCGCACCCTTCGCGAGGAATCCCTCGTCGCCCGCGCCCGCATCGTCGAGAAAAACCTCGGCACCACCCTCACCGCCGACGCCGCCGGATTGGTGGATTACGACCTCGACGCCGCCGACCTCACCGCCCTCAGCGCAGCCATCGCGAGTTACAACGATATCATCCACAGCCCGCAAGCCGCCATCGCCAACCGCAAATCCCTCACCAAAGCCGCGCGCCCCACCTTCCGCGACATGAGCAACATCCTCGGCAGCCTCGACAAACTCATCCTCCGCTTCCGCAAAACCGACGCCGGCCGTCAATTCGTCGATGCCTACCTCGCCTCCCGCATCGTGCGAGACCTCGGCACCAGCCCCGCCAAAGACGACCCGACAACACCGCCAACTCCATAGGAGTTTCAGTGTTATGGAGAAAACGAAGCCGCCACCCTGTAGCTCTTTGCCAAACGAAACTTTCGCCTACAACATGTTAGGCGGCTCGACGAATCTCTATTCCAAAGAACCGGAATGAAAGCAGCCACAATTGGAACACTCGTAGTTCGCGGTAACGCTTTGGCCATGCTTATCGTGGCCACGAGAAGTTTGTTTATTTTTGTCTATGTGCTCTATGACCCAGTTGTTGCACCACGGGCGTCAGCTCCAGGCGCCATGCGTTACACTCTCACATTAGCTTTCTTAGAGCTTGGCATTTCTCTTCTACTTTTTATTTTCAGCAGACGTATCGGCCTGTTGTTTTCACGCGGTCTCGCCGAGTCTTAGCACCCATGCCACATCTCACCTTCAACACACCGCCG
This sequence comes from Chthoniobacterales bacterium, assembly GCA_038230215.1. GTDB lineage: Bacteria > Verrucomicrobiota > Verrucomicrobiia > Chthoniobacterales > DASVRZ01 > DASVRZ01. The sequence goes on from JBBRNR010000009.1 coordinate 73,637, forward strand.
CCTAACCATACTCTCAGCGAATCCTCCGGGCTCGTCACGAGCTGTGCTGTCGCACATCTCGCGCCGTTCCCTACGCGTCGCTGATCTTGAGGTCGTTAGGCGCTCTTTGACTATCGCCATTATGAAAAAAACATTACAGATTGCATTGCTATTTGCTGGCTTGTTCCTTGGCTGCGGACAAATGGAAAGTCAAAACGCGAATAACGATCTGGTAGGAACGTGGACCGAAGGTAACAAAACCTTTACACTAAATCCAGATGGGACCGGAAGCTCGCATGCGACGATTAAAATTGGGGCGTTTGATACCCCAGTCTCGATTGAAGGATCGTGGATGATTGCAGACGGTTATTTATATACTACGGTCAAGTCATCCACACTTCCGAAGCAGATTCCAGTCGGTTTTAAAGACAGAGACAAAATTGTAAGCATCGACCAGGAAACATTTCATTCGATAGACAACCAAGGCAAAAAGCACACCTATCACAGAAGAGGTTTACGATAAATTCTACCCCCGACCAAGTGCCTAACGAGAACAAGATCAGCGACGCGTAGGGACGGTGCGGCTCCTGCCCAAGCAGGAGACATGACGAGCCCGGAGTGTTCGCTGATCTTGTTCTCGTTAGGCGCTGAACCACACGCTTCTATATTGCTATGAATTCATTGCCTATTCTTCGTTATTGGCCTTTCGTCATCGCCTTTTTCTCCTGTATCTTAGCTGGTTTGGTATTTATTCAATGGCGTCATAAAAGAGCTTCCCCAAAGAAGGTATCTTCACCAATGCAACCAACCCTATTCAGTTGTTATCTTTTTTGCCTTCTTATGCCCGCTATTTTGGGCATTCAGGTAGATTATTACTATCGAATTGTCCAAATCTATTTGGGATTCTGGCTATGGGATGAGTTTCGTAAGCTATACCGTTTGTGGCAGGCCTCGACGCAAAACAATCCCAATACACAGGACACTAACTTACTTCCACTCAACCGCACCTAACACGTCCGTTGCCGCTTTCTGCGCTCCACCTTCGCAGCTACCTCGCCACGCTCCGCCGTCGCTGATCTTGTTCTCGTTGGGCCGCTTTACACTTACTAAGCCGAGTTACATTGCACTCTTTGGCTCGCCGTTGAGGAAGACGTCCATCTGCTGGCCGACATAGACGGGGAAAGCGGGGCGCTCGAAGCGGTAAATGATTTGCAAAACGCGGGTATCGACGCGCTCGCTGCTGAGGCCGGTGAGCGATTGCTTCGGCACGACATAGGGCTCGATGCGGACGAAATGGAGCACGACTTTTTTGTCGCGCGAACCTTTCAGAAACGCCACGGCTTCGCTGCCTGGGATGACGTGCGAGGCGTAATCTTCGTCCACGTCGGCGCGGAGTTGAAATTGATCGACGTCGCCCAGGAGCATCGCGGGCACATTGGTATTTAACTCCGCTGGCTCGCCAGCGCGGATGTTCACCTGGAGGACGCGTCCATCGCGCGGCGCGAGGGTGGTGAGTCTTTCCAAGGTCACCTGGGCACGGCTGAGATCGGCCTCGGCCTGCTCCAACTCGGCCCGCGATTTTCCGAGGCTGGCACTGGCTTGCCGCGCGGCGAAGTCGGCCCGCGTGCGTTCGTCTTCGCTGGAGACCTGGCTCTTCGACAGCTTCTCGATGCGCCGCAGCGTGTCGTTTTTATCGGCCAGCGCGACCTCGGCCAATGCAATGGAACTCCGCAGCACGCCGACCTGCGCCTGCTGGCTGGCGATGGCGGCCTTGGCGTCGCGGTCGTCGAGTTTGAAGAGCACGTCGCCCTTTTTCACCGTGTCGCCGACGGTCACGTTGACCTCGGAAACCAGGCCCGCGCTCGTCGGAGCGATCCGGACGTTTTCATTCACCGACTCGACGAGGCCACTCGCGCCGAGGGAATTGGCGAAGGGCGCGGACGTCGGCTGGGCCAGTGGAGCCACATGCGGATCGGGCCGGCGCAGTTTGGAGACGAGGAGAAACGCCATCACCACTCCGATGACAGCGAGATAAAACGTGGGTTTGCGGAACATAAATTTGGAACTCGAATCAGGATTTTTTCTGCGCGTGGATGCCTTTCACCACGCCATCCTCCATCTCGGCGATGCGGTCGGCGAACTCAAAAATGCGGCTGTCATGCGTCACCACAATCACCGCGCGGTCGGGGCGAAGGGCTGTTTCCTGGAGGAGTTCCATCACTTTGTGGCCACTCTTCGCGTCGAGCGAGGCGGTCGGCTCGTCGCAAATAATCAGCCGCGGCTCGTGCACCAGCGCCCGGGCGATGGCCACGCGTTGCTGCTGGCCGCCAGACATTTGCGTGGGATAGGAACGCAGCCGGTCCCCCAGCCCGAGTTCGGAAATGGTGTGCGCCGCACGTTCCTCCGCCTCCTTGCGCGAGCAGCCGTTGATCAGGAGCGGCACGGAGGCGTTTTCGAGAATAGTCAGCGTCGGAATCAAATTAAATTGCTGGAAAATGAACCCGATGTTCTGACCGCGAAACCGGGTCAGCTCGCCCGGTTTCATCTCGTCCAGCGCGTGATCGAGCGTGCGAATGCGGCCTTCGTCGATCTTCAAAGTCCCGCAGATCACGCTCAGCAGCGTCGTTTTTCCGCAGCCGGACGGGCCAACCATCATGAGCAATTCGCCAAACTGCGCGGAGAAATTCACATTGCGCAGCGCGAAGACACGCTGGTCGCCGACTCCGAAGGTTTTCACGACGTTTTCGACTTCCACGGCTGGGGAAATAGGCGGCTTCAGAAGGAACCTCCTTCATTCGGATGGAACTCGGATGTGAAACTCTGGGGAGCGCGGGCGGCTCGCCTGCTGTTTTCGGCGGCTCGCCGAAAATCTGTGGACGCCCATCGAACCGCCACGCGGCCATTCGGCGAGCCGCCGAATGGTGCAGGCCAGCGGCCCGCGCTCCACGGATTGTGCGCGCTTGACGGGTTCATTTGAAGACCACCGCTGGCTCGAGTTTGGCAATCTTGTGCAGGCCGAAGAGCGCGGACAGGCAGCAGATGAAAATGATCACACCGCCAGTAAAGGCCAAAATTTGCCACGGCATGAAGAATGGCGGCTGACCTTTTTTAATGACCAGATTTCCAAAGAGCGCGGCAAGTCCCACGCCCATCCCGTAGCCGACGGCCCCGACGACGAACGCCTGGAGAAAGACCATTTTCGCCAGGGTCGGCATCGTCGCACCCATCGCTTTGAGCGCGGCGAGATAGCGCAGATTCTCGTGGATGAAGAGGTAAAAGGTCTGCCCCGAGATCGCCACGCCGACGATGATCCCGAGCAAAACCACGGTGCCGAAGGAGATCGGAATCCCGGTATTTTTGACATACCACCAGATGGTTTCCCATTTGAAGGCCTCCGCCTCCACCGCCCGCAGACCGGGCAGTTTCGAGATTCGCGCCGCGCACTCGGCAGGGGAAATTCCAGCCCGGGGTTGCACGAGGATGAAGGACAGCCGCTTCCGCACAAATGGCACATATTCCAGCGCCCGATCGTAAGTCGTATAAACATAAGGCTGCCCAAAAAAACTCCGGGCCGTCTCGCAGATTCCGACGACCCTCGCCTCCTTGTCGTTGATCTCAAAGGTGGTGCCCAAGTGGAGTTTGAGTCCCTTCTTGGCAAATTTTTCCGTCGCGACCTGATCCACGATCACCGCGTTGGGCAGCCGCAAATCCTCGATTCGGCCCTCTTTCATCACTGCCGGACGGCCCACCAGTGTCGCCGTATCGAGCCCGGTGAGCTGGATTTGCTGAAACGATCCATCCTCCAATCGAGTCTGAGTCAGCCCCCAATACAGACGCACCGCCCAATCGACGCCGGGCACACTGCGAACGCGGTTCACCTCGATCTCGCGCATGGCCGTGACCTCATTCACCTGCTCCACGGCCCGATCCATCACCCAGACTGAGGCACCGATGTTTCGGATCGTCGCTGTGCACCACATCATGAGTCCGCAAAAAACCGACGACTGCTGCGACATGAGCAGTGCGCAAAACGTGAGCCCGCAGACCAGCATGGCGTATTTCGCCCGGTCCCGAATGAGCATGAAGATCGCAATGCGCAGCATCGCAGGCAGTCTTTGGCGATGCGCCGCCATTTGCAACCCGCGAGTGAGCCCTATGAAGTGGAAACTGGCGGGCCATGGGTTAATGGGCGTCCCTCTGGCAACGCCGGGCCTCGCCCCATTCGTCTTCCGGGTCGTTCTAAACTGCTTCCGGGGCACTTTGAACGCCTTCCGGGGCGCTTTGAACGCCTTCCGAGCCTCTCTGCACGTCTTCTGTATCTCCCTGTTCGTCTTCCGAGGTCGTTTTGCACTGCTTCCGGGGCGGTCTGATCTGCTTCCGGGGCGGTCTGGACGCCTTCCGGAGCGAGTTGCAGTGCTTCCGGAGTCCGCTGAACAGCTTCCGGGGTGAGTTACAGTGCTCCCGGACTCGATGGGAGCGCTTCCGCTCGAGTCTGATCGTCTTCCGGGGCTCGCTCTACGTCTTCCGCGACGAGTTGCACGTCTCCGCAACCTCCCTGAAGCGCTTCCGGTCGGGCGAATCAGCTTCCGGGAATCTCAATTTTTGAGGCCTATCTGCGGACGATTAGGCGTGAAAGACGGCGGCGGTTGGTTATGGTCTGTCCATCATGCCCCCTCCCCGCAAAAAGATTGCCATTAAGAAACCTGTGATGACCATTGCCGAGTTTTACGCCCGGCACGCGGAGATTCTGGGGCTGAAATTGGTCGGGCCAGCCGTCGGGTTCGATCGCGAGATTCGCGAGCCGACGATCAATCGACCCGGTCTGGCGCTCTCGGGGTTCTTTAGTTATTTCGCCGAGAAACGCATTCAGGTGATCGGGAGCGCGGAGCTGACTTATCTGAAAACGCTCGGCCCGGTGGTGATGCGGGAGCGTTTTCAGAAGATCTGTGCGCGGAATATTCCCTGTCTCGTTTTCTCACGGGGAGTGGTGATCCCGAAGCCTTTGCTGGAAGAAGCCGTCAAGCAGCAGGTGGCGGTGTTTTCGACACCGATGGTGACGATGCGGTTTACCAACGCGGCGACGATCGCGTTGGAAATGGATTTCGCCCCGACCACGTCGGAGCATGGGAGCATGGTCGATATCATGGGGGTCGGCACACTGGTGCGCGGGGCGAGCGGCGTAGGCAAAAGCGAGTGCGTACTGGGTCTGATCGAACGCGGTTACAGTCTGGTGGCGGACGATGTGACGCGGTTTCGGGCGTTGGAGGGTCGCGATCTCGTGGGCACGGCTCCGGATTTAACCCGTTACCACATGGAAGTGCGCGGGATCGGGGTGATCAATGTGTCGTCGATCTTCGGCATCGGCAGCATTCGGCTGGAGAAGCGACTCGATCTGGTGGTCACGCTGCAAGACTGGAATGAAATGGAGGAGGTGGATCGGATCGGACTCGACCAGCAATATTACGAGATTCTGGGCATCCATGTGCCGCACATTATCATCCCGGTCCGCATGGGCCGCGACATCGCCCGCTTGATCGAAGTGGCGGCATTGGACCAAAAACTGAAGGGTTTGGGCCAAAATAGCGCGATGGAGTTCAATAAGCGGTTGCTAAGTCTGATGGAAAATAGGACAACTCATTGATGGGATTGCTAAGTAGAAAGCCAACGGACGCCAGCGCGAAAAAAATCACCAAGGAACTCACCATCGTGAACCGGCTCGGGATGCACGCGCGGCCGGCTGCGATGTTTGTGAAAATCGCGAACCGCCACAAGGCCGAGTTGTGGGTGGAAAAGGACGGCGAGCAGGTGAATGGCAAGAGCATTATGGGTTTGATGATGCTGGCGGCGGGCCAGGGTTCGAAGTTGATCGTGACGGCGGATGGCTCGGATGCGGAGAAGGCGATCGGGGAAATCGAGGATCTGATCGCTCGAAAATTCGACGAGGAATAGGGGCGAGGGCGGAGTTACAGGGGTTTGATGCAAGTATTTGCGGGGAAAATCGTTCTAGGATTGATTTCGCAGAAATAGCCCGTTATGACGGGTTTGCCATGAGCGAACCTGACATTTCTCAAGAAAAAATCTTTGAGGGAATTCCTGTCGCTCCAGGCATCGCGCACGGGACGTTGTACGTTCATCACTCGGATGACGAGGAGCCGCCTCACATCGAGCTGACGGAGGCCGACATTCCCAATGAGATCCAGCGTTTTGAAGCTGCCTTGGTGGCGACCCGCGCCCAGATCATCGATATGCAGCAGCGGATCGCGGTGGCCATTGGAGCCAAGGACGCGAGTATTTTCGACGCGCATCTGCTGGTGGTCGAGGACCGCACACTGATCGACGAGGTGTTGCGGACGCTGGAGAAAAAGAAACTCAACGTCGAGACCATCTTCCTCAGTGTGGCCAATCGTTATTCCGACACTCTGAGCAAAATCGACGACCCGTATTTGCGCGAACGCGCCTACGACATTCACGACGTAACCCGGCGAGTAATCCGCAATCTTCTGGGGAAAATGGGTCGCCCGCTGTCCTCGGTGGATTACCCGCACATCATCGCGGCGCAAAATCTGACGCCCTCTGACACGGCACTGCTGAACAGGGAATTTGTCCTCGGCTTCGCCACCGAAGGCGGCAGCAAGACGTCCCACACCGCGATCATGGCGCGGTCGCTCAACATTCCCGCCGTGGCTGGTCTAGAGAATTTCATGGGGCATCTGCACGAGGGTCAGACCATTCTGATCGATGGTTATCAAGGGTGCGTTTTCATCAATCCGACCCCGGCGACGCTGGAGAAATTTGGCCGGATCGAGGACCAAAAAGAACAGGTCGAGGAACGTCTCAGCGAGTTACGCGAAACCCTTTCCACCACATTGGATGGCCGCCGCATCGTGCTGTCGGCGAACATCGAGTTTACCAACGACCTTCCGTCCATTCATGAAAGCGGCGCAGAGGGCATCGGCCTCTATCGCACCGAGTTTCTATACCTCAACCGCACAGATTACCCGACTGAAGAAGAGCAATACGAGGTTTACCTGAAAGTCGCCCAGACGGCGCTGCCTCACTCGGTCATCATTCGCACGATGGACATCGGCGGCGACAAATTCATCGGCGACGAGCGCAAAGAGCCCAACCCGTTTCTCGGTTGCCGAGCCATACGTCTCTGCCTCGAGAACATCCCGGTTTTCAAGACTCAGCTTCGCGCCATTCTCCGGGCCAGCGCCCTCGAAAATGTGCGGTTGATGTATCCGATGATCTCCAGCGTGGAGGAATTGCGGAAGGCGAATCAGGTTCTCGCCGAATGCAAAAACGAGCTGCGAGGCGAAGGTCAGGGCTTCGCCGAAAAAATGGAAGTCGGCGTCATGATCGAAGTCCCGAGCGCGGCTCTTTGCGCCGATTTGCTGGCCCGTGAGGTGAGTTTCTTCTCCATCGGCACCAACGATCTCATTCAATACACGGTCGCCGTCGATCGGGTAAACGAGCAGATCGCGCACCTCTACCAACCGACGCATCCGGCGGTTTTGCGGCTGATCAAAATGGTCGTGCGCTCGGCGCACTCGGCCGGAATCTGGGTCGGCGTCTGCGGAGAAATGGCCGGTGATGTGAGTTTGACTCCCCTCTTGCTCGGCCTCGGCATTGACGAATTGAGCGCCTCGGTTCCTTCCGTCCCGCGTATCAAGCGCGCTGTGCAAACACTCAATCAAAGCGAGTGCGAACGGCTCGCCGACCATGTGCTGAACTTCGACACCGCTAAGGAAATCCAAGACGCCATCGAGGCCCACGCCCGCGAGCATTATCCGGAATTGTTAGGCTAAACCCGCCTCCGCCCCTCGACTCGATTTTTGGGTGACTCAACCTGCCGAGTCGCATTCTTGTCCTGGTGTCTCAGAAACTCGCCGCGAATTCTCAGAAGCCGGGCCCGTCAACTCAGAAACTCGCCGCGACCGGACAGAAACTCGCGACGATTTGTCACAAACTCAGTCCGACCAGCCAGATTCTTCTGAGCATTTATCGCCATTTCGCCGCGAATTATCAGAAGTTCGTGGTCATTTCTCGCCATTTCGAGACGATTTATCAGAAATTGCAGTTTTTGAGGGTCAAAGTCTGATCTGAGCCAGCACAAAGTCCGAAATTGCCGCCGGACTTGGGGCGTCCATTTTCTGCACCGGACTCGGTTGATAATCACCCATCCGGCAAATGCTGGCATTTTTCCAGATCCAAGCGTCGCGGTTGTAAGGACCCACCAGCAGCGGGTCGCTCCAAGTGTGGATCGAGAGGAGTCGCGACGTGATCGCCGCCGCAATATGCATGGGACCGCTGTCCACACTGACCGTAAAATCGGCGTGACGAATCAACCAGATGAGTTCGCCCAAAGTCGTTTGGCCGAGGAGATTGGTCACGTTTTCCGGCAGGTGATCCACGGTTTTTTCTCCGCCGACGAGCACGACGGCATGCGGCTGCAAGTCGCGGCAGAGGCGGACGACGTCGCTCTTTTTCATGGACTTGCCTTCGCCGCGAGAGAACGGATGGAGCAAAATAAAGCGCTCCGGCAAGTCGCCAGCGGGCCGCTTTCCCTCGGGCAAACGAAAGACCGGGGTCTCCATTTCACCCACATTCAGATGGCGGGCGAGCCGCAGGTATCGGTCCACCGCATGGAGCGACTCGGGCGGCAGGCGGACCACTTGATGATAGAAAAACCCAGCGCCCTCCCGGGCATCGGAGAGGCCGACGATCTTTTTCGAGCCGAGAAAACGTGCAATCAAAGCCGTCCGCAGCAATCCTTGGAAATCCAGCGCCAAGTCCGGCGTCCAGTGTCCCAGAGAACCGAGCCAGCCGGGTATGCGTAGCCAGCCGCGGAGGCCGCGAAACTGACGCCGCGGAAATTCGATGATGCGAGTCACATCGGGATGGCCCTCCAGCAGCGGGGCCCATTCGGGGTTGATCAGCCAGGCGATTTCACTTTCTGGCCAATGTGTACGAATCGCGGCCACGGCGGGCAGGGTGTGCACCACGTCTCCGAGGGACGACGGTTTAAGAATCAGAATCCGCTGCGGATCTGGAGCAGCCATTATTTTCCGAGTGCCAGGCGGTCGGCGAGGCGCTGCGGAAGACCGGCGGCCACGATTTTATCCTGAGCCAGATCGATATCGTACTCGACCCGGCGCAGTTCGATAAAATTCCGGTTCGCGTCGTAGATCGTGTAGGCGGAACGCCAGTCGCCGTCGCGAGGCTGGCCAACGCTGCCGACGTTGATGAAATATTTTTTGCCCATCTCAAACTTGAGCTTTTCCAGGGGCAGGCCGATCACCGCCCCGTCCCGAATGTAAACTCGCGGCGCGTGGGTGTGGCCGAAAAAACAGACCGAGGTGTGCTGGTAGGAAAAACTCGCCGCCGCATCGAGTTGGTTGAAAACGTAGCCCCATTTGTGCGGCGTATCGAGCGTGGCGTGAACGATCGTAAAGTCGCGGACCTGACGCACCATGCGCATTTCGCGGAGCCAGTTTTTGTCCTCCTGGGTGAGGTTTTCGCGTGTCCAGTTCAGCGCTTCCTCAGCCAGCGGATTGAACCCGTCGAGCGCTTCGACTATCGCAGCCTGCTCGTCGTGGTTTCCCTTCACCACAGGGCAATCCAACTCGCGAATAAGCTGCACGCAGGCATGTGGATCGGCGTTGTAGCCGACGACGTCGCCCATGCAGACGTAGTGGGTGCAATTTTGCTTTTGGGCATCAGCGAGCACCGCCTGCAAGGCTTCGAGGTTGGCGTGGATATCTCCAAAAATGGCAAAACGCATGGACAGGAAATCGTGATTATCTTTTAGCGGACGGATTTGTAAATCCTTTGTTCTTCGGGAATATGGAGTTGGTCTTCGAGCGTCTTGAGCAGGGTAATGACGGTCGGCTTTCGCTCGTCGTTTCCCCGCTGCCAGAGGTTACGTAGCTGATCGTATGCCAACCTCTCTTTTCCGGGGCATCTCGCCAGATGAATTGCTGCCGCGCGCTCCATATAAGCCGGTGCATCCTTCAATTTCGCTCCCAAGCGGTATTGTTCGGCGGCCCCGCACTCGTCGAAACGTTTTTGTTCGAGGAAAAGCGCGTAAGTGACACGCAACTGGTAGCTTTCCGGGTTGTTCTTAATCCCACGAATGAGAAAATCCTCGCCCAAATCAAAGAATTCGCGCTGCTCTTTCTTGCGAATGGCCAGTCGGGGCTGTTTCGGGTTCTCGAATGCGAAGACACTCCCATTCCAGGCCATGTGCCAGGCGGCGTTGTCCCAGAAATAAAAATTTCGCGGCTCCAGAGCGGTCACATTGTCGAAGATGTGCGCCATGATGCCGTATTCGGTTTTCTCCCAGGCGGTGTGCGCCTGAATCCAGAGAATGTCGGCAATCGGCGCACGGAAACCACTCAGCGCGGCGATAAAATTGGCCTGCCCGATGCGTTCGCGGAGAGAAAGATCGAGTTTGGCCGTGCGAAACTGGGCCGCTTGATGCTCCTGATTCAAATGCAACTCCAATGGCAGTCGCAACGCGCCGAAACCGAGTACCAATCCGATGAGCGCGAGCAATCGCATTACAATTCCTTTTTCACGAAGATGAACTGCGCCGCCAGCGTGTAAAAAAGGATATAGAGACAGCCGAGTCCGCAGGTTTTCAGGAACAGCGCGGTCGCCACCGGATTGCCAGCAACGATGTCATCCACGAGGTTGAACAACTGCAAATCGGGAAAGACGAGCGAGATCAACGCCGTGAAAACCCGCGTAAACCACGTCACATGCCCATCGGCGAGCCAGTATTCGCGGGCGGTCGATTGCAGGTGGCCGATGAAATACACAACCACCGCCACGATGGTACTGAAGATAGCGGATGAGGCAAAAGTCGAGATGAGTAGCGTCAGCGACGCGAGCAGACAGGCCTTGATGTAGATCAGCGCGACGCCTTGGAAAATGGCCGGGGTCAGACCCGCCGCGCGGACTTCCCGCAGCTTGACCGCCAAGTCCTCGGGACTGCGGGCAAACTCCGTCTGCACCTGAGCCAGCACCGTCGTTTGCCGCAGCCAGAGCACCGCGACGAAGACGAGTGACATGCATATCACGGAGATGAGTAGGAGCAAAAAGACGCCGAGCAGTTTCCCGACGAGATACTCAAAACGCGGCACCGGTTTTGCCAGAATCGTGTAGAGCGTGCGGTCCTCGATGTCCTTCGGCAGTAGATTGGCCGTCGCAAGGATCGCCAGGAGCGAGGTGAAAATCGTCATCGCCCCAAGCGATGCATCCTTCAGCACCTGAAACTCCTGCTGGAAGGTGAATTGGATCATGAAAATGGAACTCCCGATGATCACCAGCGCGAAGAGAAGCAGGAAATAAAACACCTTCAGACGCACCAGTTCGGTGAGGGTATTCCAGGCGATGGCCTGGACACGGGAAACGGAAAACAGTTTCCGCTTTCTGGGTAGGGTAGTGGTCATTTTTTCTCTGTCTCCTCCAGGAACAGCCGCTCCAAAGTCGTCTGCGGACGTCGGGCAAAGAGGACTTGCGCCTCGTTCTCCGCGACCAGCGCCTCGATTTTTTTCAGCAATTCCGGGGTCGCGTCCTGGAGGATGATCTCGGTCTGGTTCTCAATGGAAATCAGCTCTTCCAGCGGACCTTCGCGAACCATGAGGCCTTTCGCGAGAATGCCGACGCGGTCGCAGATTTCCTGCACCTGCGCGAGCAGATGCGAGCAGAGCAGGACGGTGATTCCTTTCGATTTGAGTCCCACGATCATGTCGCGAATTTCCCGTGAACCCGCCGGATCGACGCCCGCCGTCGGCTCGTCGAGCACCAGCAAGCGCGGCTCCTGCACCATCGCCTGCGCGATGCCGATCCGTTGCAACATTCCTTTTGAGTAACCGCCCAACCGACGATGACGCGCATCCGTCAGCCCGACGAGTTCGAGCAGAGTCTCAATGCGAGTTTCGAGGTAATCACGTTTCAACCCGCAGATTTTCCCATAGAACCGGATCGCCTCCTCGCCAGTCAGATATTTATAGAAGTAGGGATTCTCTGGCAGAAATCCCACCTCCTCGCGGCTCTCGACCAGACTGCTGTCCTGGCCAAAAATCTCCGTAGTCCCGCGCGTCGGCGTAACGAGACCGAGGATGATCTTCAGTGTCGTGCTTTTCCCCGAGCCATTGGGGCCGAGCAACCCGTACACCTGGCCCGGTGCGACCTCCAGGGTAAGATCGCGCACCGCCACGAGCTTCTCCCGCCGAAAGGGAATCGGGTAGATTTTCGTGAGATTGCGAACGGCAACGGCTGGGGTTTCCATGTACAGAGCCCCACTATTGAAAGAAACCCCGCCTCACGCAAGGGAAGTCCTGCCTCAGATTTCTGGCACTCTGGTTCCTAGGTCGAGGAAATAGCGAGCAGAAAAGCGCGGACTTGGAGCCATCCAAGAGGCATGGGCGCCTCACCGTCGCATTGCAAAGAGCGGGCGCTTAACCTGGACTTCTATAGATCTGCTAAGGCGGAACGAGTTAGGGTTTTACCTCTGCCGGAGTGCTGCTGGTGAGGTTCTTCTTGAGGGTTTCGATCCATTCACCCACTTTGGGGTGCGTAGGGTAGGTCTTGATGAGGGCAAACATTTCCTGCGTCGCACGATTCGGCTGGTCGAGAACAAGATATTCCTGGGCTCGCTGCCAGAGTAAATCCGGTCGGCGCACAGTGGCGAAATTCTTTTCTTGAAAGTCGAGTTTGGCGTTACCCGATACGGCGCTCTCCCGGGCAATTTTCGCATCCCAGTAAGCCAGCAGTGCCGGATTCTTCTGCTTGCGCCATTCGGGCATGAGATATTTCGTGGCGATCGCATCGGACTTCCCGGGATTCATTTCCCAATTTTCCGCCTTGGCTAGCTCGGGTCCAAGTCTGAGCCATTTGGCAAAAATTCCGTCGGACACAGAGTTTTTTAGCAACGATTCCTTCACATCGACAGCGCTCCAGGACGCATCGAGTGTTCTTACATAGTCGGAGACTTGCGGCATGAGTTCCTCTGGCTTGGCGTCGGCGGCTTTCTTCAAGCTGAGGCCCAAATAGAATAGATGCAGTCGGACGGATTCGCGGAAGTCACCGTTCTTGAGCTGGTCCTCATGTTTCTTTTTCCAATCGCGAAATTGGCTGTTCTCCCGGTTCGCGCCTTGGAATTGCGTGGCCATGAGTGCCTCCTCGTAGAGGGCGACGGCCGCTTCCTGGCTGGCCGCAGACTTGAAAACGAGGTCGAGGTTTCGCTTCTGAATCGTGCTCGAGACGTCTTTTTGTTTCGTCTGAATGTCCTGCAACTCCTGCAAAATCTGGCGCGGATCGAGCGGGTTGGCGTCATCGGCATGCGCATGGAAGCCGGGTGCAAAAGAGATCAAGGCGACTAATACGACGGTGGTCGCGGCGGATATTTTCATGTTTCTTGGGGGGGGGGTGAAATGGGATGGCTTATTCCGGAACCGTCGGCAAAAGCTCGTTCAGCTTGGTCTGGAAAACTTTCAGGTCCTCGGCGGTTTTCGTGGATTTTTCAAGCACAATATCGATCAGCTTCGGCACATGCTCTGCGCGGCGCTGAGAAAGCTCCGCCAGCGCCATCATCACGGCGAGCGAGTTATTGATGTCATGCTTCATTTTCCGGTAGTAGAGAACGAGATCCGCATACTCCTCTGGAGTGGGAAGGGGTTTGTCGGGTTTGCTCATAACGGAAAAGATTCTGGTGACTGGCGGGTGCGTGTGCTTAGGTTGCTATTTCGAGGTTTCACCCCCGATGCCAGCACAAATTATCAAAATCACGGGTGCTCGCCAGCACAATCTAAAAAACCTGACGGTGGAAATTCCCCGGGACAAATTGGTTGTGATCACGGGCATGAGCGGCTCGGGCAAATCGTCTCTCGCCTTCGACACGCTCTACGCAGAGGGCCAGCGCCGTTATGTGGAAAGTCTCTCCGCCTACGCGCGGCAGTTTCTCGATCAAATGCAGAAACCCGACGTGGATTTTATCGAGGGTCTGTCGCCGGCCATCGCCATCGAGCAGCGGTCATCCGGAGCCAATCCGCGTTCGACGATTGCCACGACCACGGAGATTTTCGATTATCTGCGCCTGCTTTTTTCTTCTATCGGTCAACCGCATGATCCGGAGACCGGAGAATCCATCCGCAAGCAAACGCCGCAACAAATCGTGGATCGAATCCTGGAACACGCTGAAGGCACCAAGCTCGTCCTGCTCGCACCGCTCGTGGAAAATCAGACCGGTGAATTTCGCGACGTGCTGGAGAAAGTGAAGCGCGAGGGATTTGTCCGAGTCCGCATCGATGGCGAGATGGTCGAACTGGGCACGCCGGAGATTCCGCATCTGGCCAAAAACAAACCGCACACCATTGAGGCCGTCGTGGATCGGCTGGTTGTGAGGGAAGGCGTCCGTGCGCGCTTGGCGGATTCCGTCGAGACGACGCTAAAGTGGAGTGCGAATCAGTTGAAACTTCTCGTCCAGTCGCCCGATGACGCGCAGTGGCTGGAGGAGAAATTCTCCACGAATTTCTCAAATCCACGCACCGGCTTCACCATGACGCCGCCCGTACCGAAACATTTCTCCTTCAACTCGCACCTGGGCGCGTGCCCGGTCTGTCACGGTCTCGGCACGCAACAAGTCTGCGATCCGGATTTGATGATTTCCGATCCCGAAAAAACGCTCGCAGAGGGGGCGATCACGCCTTGGAACAAGGGCACCAAACGCATGGTCGCATACTACCGCATATTGCTGGGGGCGCTCGTCGAGCACTACAAAGTCCCGACCGATAAACCGTGGGAAAAACTGCCGGAGAAGTTTCACAAAGCCGTTCTTTTCGGCACAGGCGACGAGCCCATTGCCATAAAAATGACGACCCATGGAAAGACGGTGAACAAGCCATTTGAAGGCGTGCTTCCGCAGATGGAACGTCTCTACGAAACGACGGAAAGCGAATTCACCAAGCTACGCATCCGGGGTTTCATGTCGCGTCACCCCTGCCCGGCTTGCAAAGGCGCACGTCTCAAACCCGAAATACTGGCCGTCACCATCCATTCTTCTAACACCGAGTTAAACATCCACACCTTCTGCCAGCTCACCATCGCCGAGGCGGCAGATTTCATGACGAAGATCGCCGTCACGAGCCAGCAACTGCAGATCACCGAGGAAGTCCTCCGGGAAATTCGCAATCGACTTGGATTCCTATCAGAAGTCGGCCTCGGTTATCTCTCGCTCAATCGCGAAAGTGGCACACTCTCCGGCGGCGAGGCGCAACGCATTCGGCTCGCCACCCAGATCGGCTCCGGTCTGGCGGGCGTGCTCTATGTGTTGGACGAACCCAGCATCGGCCTGCACCAGCGCGACAATGATCGATTGTTAGGAACCCTCCGTCGTCTGCGCGATCTGGGTAACAGCGTCATCGTAGTCGAGCACGACGAGGACACGATTCGCGCCGCCGATTATATTTTCGACATGGGCCCCGGTGCTGGCCCGCGCGGCGGACAGTTGGTTGCCCAGGGAACCATCGAGGAAATACTAGCCTCGCCCACTTCGTTAACCGGCGCCTTTCTCTCCGGCCGGCAACGCATCAATGTGCCGCGCGAGCGTCATCATCCGCGGGAAGATTTGCTGGCCGATCCGAGCCATTCCGTCGGCTGGCTCACCATTGTGGGCGCCAGCGAAAACAATTTGCGAAACGTCACTGCCGCGTTTCCCCTGGGCCTGCTAACATGCGTCACTGGAGTTTCGGGCAGCGGAAAATCCACTCTGGTCGACGACATTCTTCGCCGCGCCTTGTTTCGCAGTTTCTATCGCTCCAAGGAAAAACCCGGAGCCCATGCTAATATCGTTGGCATCGACCAGGTGGACAAGGCGATCGTCATCGACCAGACTCCGATTGGACGAACTCCGCGCTCGAATCCGGCGACATACACCGGTGCGTTTGGGCCAATCCGCGATCTGTTTGCAGCGCTCCCGATTTCGCGAATTCGCGGTTACGGCTCCGGGAGATTCAGCTTCAACGTCAAAGGCGGTCGCTGCGAAAATTGCCAGGGCGACGGCTTGATTCGGATCGAGATGCACTTCCTCGCCGATGTCTATGTGGAGTGCGAAGTCTGCGCTGGGAAACGCTATAACCGCGAGACGCTGGAAGTCACTTTCAAGGGTAAAAACATCGCGGATGTACTAGCGATGAGTATCGATGAGGCGAGCCGGTTTTTTCGCCAGGTCCCGTCCATATCAGACAAGCTCACTGCGCTCGAACAAGTTGGACTCGGCTATCTGCGGCTCGGACAATCCGGCACCACGCTCTCCGGGGGCGAGGCGCAACGCGTGAAGCTAGCCACCGAACTCGCTAAAAAAGCCACCGGGCGCACCGTCTATATTCTCGACGAACCCACCACCGGCCTGCACTTTGCAGACATCGAGAAATTACTGGAAGTGCTCCTGCGCCTGCGCTCCAGCGGCAACACCCTCATCGTCATTGAGCACAATCTGGAAGTCATCAAATGCGCCGACTGGATCATCGATCTCGGGCCGGAAGGCGGCTCCGGCGGCGGCCAGATCGTTGCCGCGGGACCACCCGAACTCATTGCCAAAACAGCGACCAGCGAAACCGGACGCTATCTTCGCCGCTATCTCACATGAAAACTGTCGCTGTCAGCCTCATTCTGCTAACCTCCGCCGCGCTGGCGCAGGAAGCCCCATTGTTTCAACAAGCCGAGGCCGCGCTCCACGAGGGCATTCCACAAGTCGGAATCCAAAAGCTTCAACTTTATCTAACTCAAAACCTTTCCGCCGATGAAAATCGACGCGTGAATCTGGAGCTGGCCCAAGCTTTTCTAACCATCAAAAAGACAGACGCCGCGCGTGAATTGCTGGGCAGGATTTCACCTGGTGAGGACGTGCAATATTGGGTTGTCCAGTCTTATCTGACCGACAACAACTGGCACGAAGTCATCGAAAAACTGCGCCCACTGCCATCTCCCGAGTCAGCCTTTTATGCCCGGGATATTTTTGCCCGTGCCGAGGCGAAACGAGGCATGGGACAACTCCAGTCGGCCTCTGCGGATTACGAATTGATCGAGAACGATCCGATGTTAGGAAGCGCCGCGCAATTACGAAGAGCCGACATCTCTCTGCAAACACTGCCTAATGTTTTAGTGAAGCTAACAGTTTCTAAGAGTCCATCGCCTGCGGCCACTTTATTGACCGCCCAAAGCTGTCTTCTCGCCAGGGATTACAAAAATGCCGAGTATCATTTTCGTTCACTGCTGGATCATCCATCTGGACTAACATCGTCCCAATACGCTGCGCTCCACTTGGGACTGGCCCGCGCCCTGGTGGAGCAAATTCACCTGGATGACGCAGGCGATTTGCTTGAAAAATTCATCGAGGAGCGGCCGCGCCACGAGCAACTTCCCGAGGTCTTCACCGAACTCAACACGATTTATCAAAAGCAAAGTAACCCGTCGCAAAATCCACTGCGTCATTGGAGCCGCGATGCGGTGAACCCGGCGCGGCAGGCCCTGGCCATTTATTATCAGTCGCAGTTCGACCTTCGCGACAAGGGCTCCGACACCGCGTTGGCAACGCTTTCCAGTTGGCTGGACAAGTTTCCGACCCATCCCCTGCGGGCCAGTGTGTTGCTGAAGTATGGCGAACAATTAATCTCCGAAAATAAGCTTCAAGAAAGCATTCGCCGCCTCAACGAAGGTCTGGCCCTGTCCTCGCTGCCCGCGACTACGGGTGAGTTGCATGCGACTCTGGCCCGGGCTCTTTTTGCCAATAATCATTTCGCTCTTGCGGCAGCACATTTTAAGCTAGCCTCGCAACTTCTAACCAACTCTGCGCAAAACCTTCTCTACAACAGTGCTCTTTGTTGGTTGAGGGATTCCAACTTCAAGGAATTTCTGGTGGTCTACCAGAACTTCAGTAGTCTTTTTCCAGAGAGCAGCTTGCGCCGCGATCTGCTCATGGAGGAAGGGTTTTTTCAAGCTCGCTCTCACGAAATTGACCAGGCAAAAAGCACCCTGAATTTGTTTATTCGCGACTTTCCAGGGCATCCGCGCATTCCCGATACCCACCTGGCTTTGGCAGAAATTTCCACCCCAAGTTCTCCGGACGAGGCGGAGCGCCAGCTTTCTCTCGTCGCGCAATCGCTTCCGTCACCGGAGACATCCGAACGCGCTGCCTATCTGAAATTCATTCAACAGATTGACACCAGCAAAACTAATTTCGATGCCAAAAAACAAATCGAGGAATGCGAGATTTTTCTCAGGCAATATCCCCACTCGAGTTTTGAGGCGGAAGTTAGGTTTAAGTTAGGTGAAGCCCAGTTTTCCGAGAAGGATTACACTACAGCGGGTACGCAGTTTGAGTTGATCTCAACGAAATTTCCTGAGTCGCCGCTGCTCGAGCAGGCTCGTTTTCTAGCCGGACAATCGGCCATTCGCACGATGAATCCCAGCGCTGTCGATGAGGCCATTTCCCTCTTCGAGCAGGTCGTGCGCATGAAGGGTCCGCTCCAGCCTTATGCGCGTTTCGAGCAGGCGACGGTTAAGAAAAACAGTGCGTCCTACGACGAGGCGATTGTCTTGTATAACGACTTGCTGAGTCAGACCTTGCCTTCCGATTTGTTAGCTTCCACCCTGGCGGCCAAAGCTGAGACGTTCTACTTGCAGGGAAGCAGCGACCCTAAGAAAATTGTCGCGTCCGTGGAGACTTTTAATCAATTGGCGACACTGCCCAATACTTCGCGCTACTGGAAAAATCTGGCGCTCTACAAGAAAGGAAAGGCTCTCGAATGGCTGGGCAAAAAAGATGAGATGTTAGCGGCCTACTACGACGCACTCGCGCTGCCGACTGATTCGAATGAAACTCCCGAATACTACTGGTTTTATCGCGCTGGATTCGACGCGGCGGAAAGCTTGGAATCCGACGAGCACTGGGAGGCCGCCATCGCCATTTATCGTAAGCTGGCCGATTCCAAAGGCCCGCGTTCTGCAGAAGCTGCGGAGCGCATCCATCGCCTGAGGCTGGAGCATTTCATTTGGGAGAAATAGCTAGTCAACCTGATAAATTCGACCTTTCCAAGTAAGCCCCTGCTTTTGATTTTTGCGGTGGCTGTTAATCGCAATCGCCGTGCCTAGCAGAAAGGCCAATGGATGCAGCCACGCACTGAGCCAGCTCGACTGGTAACGCAGAGTGAAGATAATGCGAATGAAGATAATCAGCACTATCTGAAAGAGTAACATCAGCCACGAGGCACTGGAGAAAGGAAGGAAAAGAAAGGGGGCAACGAAGACCAGAAACATCCCAGCATTTCCGAGGCAAAAGAGCGGGAAATTACCCTCGAAAACAGGCCAGGCATTTTTAGTAAAACCCTCCCAGAGCTGGTCGAAGGATTGATACATTCGGGTGGCAACCAGAGTGCCACCGTCGCAGTTTTTCAGGATCATTCCTTCCAAAGTTTTGCTGGCAACGAGGCGACCGAGAGCCACGTCCTCGACCATATGATTTCTCACCACCTCGTGACCGCCGATCTGGTCGTAAGCACGGCGGGTGAAGAGAATGTATTGGCCATTGGCGACGCCCATCATACGCCATTGTCGTGAGGTTAGACGCCGGCGAACGGCGGGATTTTTTTGGCCTAGAACTAGAAGCCAGTGAGGCAGCATTCCCGCTGCGGCTACGAAGAGAATGGGAATGACCAACTTCTCGCTCCAGGTTTTTGTTTCCTGCGCCGGCCACAAGGTTAGCAGATCGGACTTGCAGTCGAATGCCTCCGCCATGACGGAGCTGAGAGCCTTCGGGGAATGGGCGGTGTCCGCGTCGGTGAAGAGCAGATATTCACCGCGAGCCGCTTGGGAAAGCTGGTGGCAGGCCCACGGTTTTCCCACCCATCCGGCTGGAAGCGGCAACCCGGAAAGAATGCGAAATTTTCCTTCATGAATGAAACCTAACTCGCCTGCAATTTTGGCGGTCCGGTCGCTGGATTGGTCGTCGAGTAGAATGATCTCGTAGTTGAGATAATCTTGGGCTTGCAACGAACGCAGGCAACGCTCGATGCCCGCCTCTTCGTTGCGCGCCGGAACCAGAATGGACACCAGCGGACTTTGATCCGGATGAGTTTTTTTCGGAGTGAGACGGGGAACCGCAAGTTGATTCAGCAGAAAATTAATCAAGATCACCACGAGAACTAACACCACGAGCAGGTGATAGAGAAAAATGACGTTGCTCATCTCTCTTCCGCGAGAGCCGTTAGATAGTCTCGCGCCGCTTGGCTGATCTGACCCGCCACATCGGCTCTTACCCTGGCAAACTTGGGCGTGAACCACGGGAAGAACCCGATCAGATCGTGCGTGACCAGAATCTGCCCGTCACATTCTTTTCCAGCGCCGATGCCGATGGTGGGAATGGCCACGGACTGGCTGATGAGGCGGGCGACTTCGGGTACTATCAGTTCCAATACGATGGCACTCGCCCCTGCTTTTTCGACGGCGAGCGCCTCTTCTAACAATCGGGCCGCGTCGGCCTCGGACTTGCCCTTAATCTTGTATCCGCCCTCCTCACGTACGTGCTGGGGTAGCATTCCCAAGTGGGCCACGGTGGGAATTCCATGCTGGGTGAGAGCGGAGATTTCATCAATGTGGGCACCCTCAAGCTTGACGGCTTTCGCGCCGGCTTCGATCAACTGGCGGGACGACTCCATCGCCATGTTAGGAGAATTGTAAGAGCCGAAGGGTAAATCAGCGACGACCAAGGCACGCCGGGCGGCGCGTGCCACGGGCCGGGTGTGATGGATGATGTCGGCCAGGGTGACTTCCGTAGTATCCGGCATTCCGAGCACCACCATGCCGAGGGAATCACCGACTAACAAAAGATCAATCCCGGCTTCATCCAATAATTTCGCTGTGGGAAAATCATAGGCTGTCAGGGCCGAAATGCGGTGACCGGCCCGCTTCATTTCCATAAGACCCGATGCAGAAACGACGTCCATCATAATCTAACTCCCAAGGGATTAATACTCGAATCCTGAGGTAAAGAGGTTAGCAAATCGGCGATGCTAACATTTTTTCCAGGAAGAATTTTTCCCGGCGCGATCTCGGCTAGAGGTTCTAACACGAAACGGCGCAGGTGCAGACGTGGGTGCGGGATAATTACCTCCTCGTTGTTGAGAGTTAGATTTCCACAATAAAGAATATCGAGATCGATGGGACGCGAGGCGTTGCGCGGGCGTTTGTCTGGACGCCCCATCTGGCGTTCGATGGCTTGCAAGGTGTCGAGGAGCGCTGCGACGTGGCCGTCGTATTCCACCTCCATGACGGCGTTGAGATAGGCGGGCGTGTCGGGCGCGCAATCGACCGGAGCAGTTTCATAGACACCGGAAAAAAGAGTGGGTTCGCTGATACCGGGCTGGGCTAGAACCGCGTCGCGACCCAGGCGTAGATTCGCCAGCCTGTCGCCCAGATTGGTGCCCAAGGCGATGCCGGTGCGCATGGCTTTTACTCCAATCCGAGAACGTGCTGCATGGTGTAAAGACCCGGCGGCTGATTCCGAGCCCATTTCGCAGCGTGGATGGAACCTTTCGCAAAGGTGTCACGGCTGGAAGCTTTATGCGTGAGTTCGACGCGCTCGCCGATGTTGGCAAAGATGACGGTGTGATCTCCAACGACATCGCCGCCACGAATGGCGTGCATGCCGATTTCATTGGAAGTCCGCTCACCGACCATGCCTTCGCGTCCGTGGCGAATGTCGCTGGCGTATTGCAGGTTCCGGACTTCGGTTAGGATCTCGGCGAGTCCGCGCGCGGTGCCGCTGGGAGCGTCTTTTTTAAGGCGATGATGCATCTCGACGACTTCGAGATCGAACTCGGGGCCGAGAATTTCCGCAGCCTTGCGTGTGAGCCAGAAGAGGGTGTTGACGCCGACGCTGTAGTTCGGCGCGAAGACGATGGGAATGATTCTCGCGGTCTCGGCGATCTGGGCGCGGACGGCTTCGGACTGGCCGGTGGTGCCGATGATGAGGATTTTTTTGGCCTCAACGCTGCGTTCCAACACGCGGGCGGTGACGTCAGCATGGGTGAAATCGATGATCGCATCCGAGTTAGGGAGCGCTGCAACTAGCTCGGCGTCGGATTCTGCTTCGCCGGTGACCTCGACAGCAGAATCGGTTTCCGCGCATTCGATGATGGCGCGGCCCATGCGGCCCTTGGCGCCGTTAATGAGTAAACGGAGCGGATGCATTAGGAAAGGAGTGAGAGTTTTTCGAGCGTGTCGCGGAGAACCTTAGTGGTCGCCGGAGCCATTTCGCAGAGCGGAAGCCGGACCTCGGCGGTCATTTTTCCCATCCATTGCAGGGCGGTTTTGGTCGGAACCGGATTGGGCTCGATGAAGAGGTTTTTGAAAAGCGGCGCGTAGAAGCGATGGAGCGCGAGTGCCTCGGCGGTGCGACCAGCACGATATGCGGCGACCATTTTGGCCACCTCGCCGGGGATGATATTGGAAGCGACGCTGACGACACCCACGGCGCCGACGCTGAGGAAGGGGAGCGTCAATGAATCGTCGCCGGAAAGGATGGTGAAATCTTCCGGAACCGCCATGCAAAGCTGACTCGTGCGGTCCACGCTGCCGCCGGCTTCTTTCAATGAGACGATGTTAGAAATCTCAGCCAGGCGAACGACCGTTTCGATGGCAATTTCACCGCCGGTCCGACCCGGAATGCTGTAAAGCATGATCGGCAGCGGGACTACCCGGGCAATGGCTTGGTAGTGGCGAAAGAGTCCCTCCTGCGACGGCTTGTTGTAGTAAGGATTGACGATGAGCAACCCGTCCACGCCTTTGTCGGCGGCTTGCTCCGACTGCCAGATCGCTTCCGAAGTGGAGTTGGAACCGGTGCCCGCGATGACTTTGACCCGGCCCTTGGCGTAGCGAACCGCAAGCTCAATGAGGCGGACATGCTCCTCGAGATCGACGGTGGGCGATTCACCGGTGGTGCCGACCGGGACGATGCCGTCGACGCCGCCAGCGACTTGTCCCTCAATCAATTCTTCAAAAGCCGCCTCGTCGATTTTGCCGTCGCGAAACGGAGAGACGAGTGCCGTGTAGGTGCCTGTAAACATGCTGTTCTTTCGCGGTTGAGAGGAAAAAGATCAACCGCCGATTTCGATTTCGCCGTCGAAGACGAAATCCGCCGGGCCGGTGAGGGTCACGTTGTCGAAATGCGCACCCGTCCGCACAAATCCGACTTCCAATGTTTCGCCGCCGCGCACGTCGACCGCGATCGGACTTCCAATGCCATGCACCAGCGCATGGATCAGGGCGGCCGCGACGACACCGGTGCCGCAGGCCAGCGTCTCACCTTCCACGCCGCGTTCGTAGGTGCGAACCGCGATGACGTGATTGGAAAGCTTTTTTACAAAGTTGACGTTCGTCCCGCGTGGTTGAAATGCCTCGTGCCAGCGAACAGCGGCTCCACGCTTGCAGACATCGACCCGCTCCAGATGATCGACGAACTCGACTGCGTGCGGCACGCCGGTGTTGATGAAATGAATCTGCGCTGTCTCCCCGTCGATCTCCACTGCGCGATCCAGAAGCAGGTCGTGAGGCGCAGACATGGTGAGCGTGACCAGTTGGTCGATGATTTCGGCCTCAATGACGCCGGCCTGTGTTTCAAAATTTAACTTCGCAGCCGAACCCGAGACCTGATGCGCAAAGCGGGCAAAACAGCGAGCGCCGTTGCCGCACATCTCGGCCTCGCCACCGTCGCTGTTGTAGTAGCGCATCCGAAAATCAGCGCCACTTTGCGCGGGCTCAACCAATAAAATCCCGTCGGCTCCGATTCCGCGATGCCGGTCGCAAATGCGCACGATCTGCCGGACGCTGAGTTGGAGTGCACCGTCGCGATTGTCGAACATGACGAAATCGTTGCCCGCACCGTTCATTTTCTGAAACTTCACCATTTGTCATTGGTTATCAGAGACTTGCGTCGAGAGCAAGTGGAGGCATGGATTTATCTTTTCCAAGGGGTAATTTCCAGTTGCGGAGCTGGGAAAACCTGTCTAACTTCCCGCCCCTCGAAAACCACACTACCTCAAGTTTATGTCCCAACATCGCAGTCTCAAAGGTGCCAGCAAAATTGCGGCAAAACGTAATGTCCTCAAGCGTTTCGAACGCGTTGACCTGCTGAAAAAGCGCGGCCAATTCAAGGATGGCGACAAGGTTATGGGTCTGGTAAAGACCATGCCCGAGGCATAACCAGCCAAGTTTTCATGCGCCTGAACCGTTTTCTGGCGTCAGCCGGACTCGGCTCGCGCCGCTCGTGCGAAACCCTCATCAGCGAGGGAAAAGTAACCATCAATGGCCGAGTCTGCGTTGCGCTGGCCACGGAAGTAGTGCCCGAAGACCACGTCAAGGTCGGCAACAAACTCGTCCACGTCGAGCAGCCAACTTACGTGATATTGAACAAGCCGCGTGGCTATGTGACGACGATGGACGATGAATTTGGTCGTCGCACGATTGAAGATTTACTGCCCAGAAACTGGCCCCGGCTTTTCCATGTGGGCCGTCTCGACATGGACAGCGAAGGGCTGCTTCTTCTGACCAATGACGGCGAACTCTCCCAGAAGTTGACGCATCCCAGGCACAAGATCGAGAAGGAATACGAGGTGCTCCTCGACAAACCTTATGATTCGGATCTAACTCCGAAGCTTATAAAAGGCATCGTTCTCGAGCAGGGCCGTGCGAAAATCGAGCGTCTGCAAATCGTCAAACCCCACCACCTGCGCGTGGTGCTGGCGCAGGGATTGAAACGTCAGATTCGCCTCATGTTTGCCTCCATCGGCTACGAAGTCATGCGTCTTTGCCGCACGCGGATCGGCCCGATTCGACTTGGGGAGCTGCCCTCCGGGAGCTACCGGCTTTTGACCGCGCGCGAGTTGCGTTTGATTCACGAGCATCTGACGCAAAAACCCGCCATCGAGCGCATTCGGCACGCCGAGGCTCGCGGCTGACTCACGGCACGAGCGACGCCTTCGGGATCTGATAAGTGTCGCCGACTTTCAACCGGTTGTAATCTTCCTCGCTGAGGCGAACATTGTAAATTTCCTGCGAGTCGCGGGCTTTGACACTCATATAATACAGCCCGGCCTGATCGTTCCGCCGCACTCCCCCTCCCCCGATGGTCAGTTGCGTTTCGGGACGCGGAACGAATTTCTTCTCCACTACTTCTCCAGTAATGGCCGTCTCACTCGAGTTGTTGGCCAGCTTCATCACGGCGTAGCCCACCAGCGCGATCACCAGCAACGCGCCGAGCACTGCGAGAATGATTTCGCGCTTGCTGGCACCGGACGGAATGACGCGTCGCGGGTCTGGCAGCGGGGCGGACATCAGCTACTCGGAGGTGAGCAAAATAGCCTCGGCGCTCTGGCTTTGCCAGACGTAACGGCTCAGTAAAACCTTTAGCGTGGCCGTGAGCGGAATCGCCAGAATCGCTCCGAGCAAACCGCCGAGCAGCAAGCTCCAGGCGAAGACCGAAATGATAATCGTCATCGGATGCAAACCCACGGAATTACCCACGATTTTAGGCGCGACAAAGATGCCCTCAATCTGTTGCACCGCGATGAAAATCACCGTGACGACGAGCGGATGCTGCCAGTCCTTAAACTCGACCGCCGCGATGATCACCGCTGGAATCCAGCAAATGACCACGCCCAGATACGGGATGATGCAGAGGAAGCAAACCATCAATCCGATAAGCAGCGCAAAGGGCAGCCCCATAATGAGCAACGCCGTGCCCACCAAAAGCCCGTCGATGATGCTGACAAGCAACTGACCTCGGAAAAACGCGATGATGTAGGCGTTGATCTGGCCGATGACGATGACCACCTCGTCCTTGAACTTTGAGTCGCGCAAAGGCAGGAAACCCGTCCAGTTCTTGGAAATGTTGTCCGCCTCCGCGAGAAAGAAAAACAAGTAAACCGGAATGATAAACAACCCGACGGTGAACCCGAAGATGCCAACAAAGCCGCCGATGCTCCCCTTGACGATGCTCCAGGCTTTGGTGGAAATCTCGGGCATCTGCTGTTGAATCCAGGCTTGGGCGTTTGGACCGAAAAGAACTTTGTAGGGGTCCTTGGCCGCCTCGATTTCGAGTTCATCGGGAGCCGGGGGCGTTGTTACCACGTTCAGCGGCACCAGCGGCACCAAGGGTGTGAGGGATATGGGAGTGGGCTTCACTGGCTCCGGAGGGGTGCGTTTGAAGGGGCCGAAGTTGGGCAGCTTGTTTCCATACCGCTGGATCTCGTAATCGAGCATCACACGGGCTTTTGCGGCGTAAACCGGCACCGCGCTGCCGAGGCGGATCGTCTGTGAATACACCGTCGGCACCAGCCAGAGCAGCATTGCCACACTTGCCAGCGTGACCACAGCAAACACCATCACCACCGCCCGGAAACGGCGAATCCCGTGCTTCACCATCCACACCACCACCGGGTCGAGCAGATAAGCCATCACTCCGGCGGCAGCCACGGGAAAGAGCAGCGGCTGGAGAAACGAGAGCGTGCGTCCCGTCACCCAGATTCCCAAAACCACCATCGCCACGATTGATAAAATCCCCAGTCCCGTCAAAGCCACCCAGAGGGTTTTTTTCTGGTAAGGCGTCGGGTAATCCATAGCGCGCACACTTAATCAGCCCCCTGCCGGAAACGCAAACCTTCCTTTGCGACCACTATCGCGAGAACACTTTCTGTAATTAGCCGCTACGGCGGTATTCATCCTGCTCATCAGGGCGGTGATGAAAAGATATAATGTCCGTCTGGGAAGTGGCTCAATGATGCTTACGGAGGCGGACATTTCAGTCCTCTATCAATCGGGAAGCATTAAGAACGACACCCCCTGCGCCGAGGTGGGAAAAGAATGGTGGCATACCCTCGACGAGATGTTTCCGCTCATGAAACACGAGCGAAGCGAAGCCGCCCACTACCTATCTCCACCGGTCATCACCCAGCGGGGATCACCCACTTCTGCCATGCTCGCTGGCTGGATCTGCTTCGGGATCGGTGTGTGCGTGAGTTGGTTTTTTCCGCCCGGATATGTTTTCTTCAGCGTAGCCATCGTTATGGCCATCGTCGCCATGGCGACTCATCAAGTCAGTCGTGGGCTGATCTTGCTCCTCAGTTCATTTCTCGCGATGGGCGTTTCCGCCGTCATTTCTTTCGTCCTCGCCGTGGGCCTCTTCGCCGTTGCCGCAGGGCACGTCATTACCAAAGTCGACGAAGAGTCTAAAAAACAACGGTCCGCTTTTACCCAGCAGATGAATCAACTGAGCCCGACGTTACCGAGGGCTGCATCGCCGCAATTTCCGACGATGAGTCCCGGTAATCCGCCGCAGGACGATCTCACTCAGCAGATCAATCAAATGAATCAAGCGATCGGAAACATGACCCGCTCGCTGCCTCAGCCACCGACGACGACCTATCGTGCGAAAGTTCCCAACCCATCCGCCACGAGGGTCACACCAGCCGTCACTCGACCTTCCATCGACACCAGCGTCGAAGCGCAGTTACGCCGGATTGAGCAGCAAAAACAGGCGCAGAAAAGCTACCACCAACAGCACGACTCGCTGCAACGGAGTATCGACTATTGGGAAGAACGAGCGAGAAAATCTCAGAAAGAAGGTCGAGCTTTTGCTCAGCAGCAAGTCGATAGCCTGCAAAAGCAGCTCCAAAAACTAAACAGCGCGAGCAGCGGCATGTAGCGGACGCGCCACACTTACGAACCCGCTTGTAATCTCTACCGCTTATTCCCGTCTACTTCGGCGCGTCGGGCGCACCAGCCGCTGGCGTTCCATCAGCCGTGCCGCCGCCATTATCGCGCGGGACATGACTCGCCGAAGCCCACGCCGCCAGCACTCCCACATTGTCGCCGTAAGTGTTGGCATATATCGCATCCAGCGTCTTCTTGCTGCCGCGCGCACTGCCCAGGGTCGTCGGGATCGAAGCCGTCGCACCCACCTGACCCGCCAGCGCCAAACCTTGCGTGCCCGTTCCACCCAGCAAATCCACCGCCATCTGACGCAACCCCGCCGTCGTGATCACTAGCGCATGACTCGCCAGCCCGGCCAGCAGATCCAGCTCCTCGATCGCCGTGGCAAACCCGCGCAACTTCGCCGCCAGCTCCGTGTCGCCATTGCCATGCGGCAGACGAAACCGGTCCATCAACGACGGATTCTTCGTCTCCTCGGCAATCGCCGCCACCGACTTGTTGATATTGCGCAGCATCGACTCCACATCGCCGCGATCCGTCCGTTGCACCTCCGTCTTCTCGCCAAATTCATTGGCCTTCTGGATTGCCTCCTCCCCGCCGAGTGCCTCCACCTCGCCCTCCATCTTCGTGATCGTCTCCGCGTGCTTCACATCGGCTGGCGTGAGCGGAGTGTGAGTAAAATCAGCGACCTTGCCGTTGGCAAAAGCCAGCATTCGCACCAGACGTTTCGCTTCTTGGGTTTGTTTTGCATTCATGGGATTGGGACTCCGTTGTTAGAAATAAAATCAGGAGAGCCGTTCATCGTGCCAATCCTCTCACCGCGACCGAATGCTGAACAAAGAAGCAGGAATTTTTCTGGGTGGGAAGAAAAATATCAGCGTCCCTGCATTGTTAAATGAGTTGGTAAACCTACAACTCCAGATTTCGCGACTTCTGCTCCATCTGATGATTGATCCTCTTGAACAAAGACTCGGACAGGGGAGTTCCATATTTACCGGGCAGGACCAATCCGCGAATCATCTTGGGATTGAGCACCGAGACCTCCCCTCGTCCCGTGGCGGTCACATACCAGCCGGGAAACGTGAGCACGGGCCGCGCATTCACCGCTTCACCCACCGCGCTCGTCAACCACTTGGATAGATGCTGCGAATTCCATGCCGCCTGTTCCAGACCGTGAGCGTTTTCGCCACTGGGCAGCATCGCC
Source organism: Chthoniobacterales bacterium (assembly GCA_038230215.1). GTDB lineage: Bacteria > Verrucomicrobiota > Verrucomicrobiia > Chthoniobacterales > DASVRZ01 > DASVRZ01. The sequence goes on from JBBRNR010000009.1 coordinate 102,591, forward strand.
GTCTTCCCATCGTAACGCACGACACACTCCTTCGGCTTGATGTCGAGAGGCTTGCGCCGCGCCTTGGTTTCGATGGCATAGACTCCAGTCGGACTCACCACCACATGATCAATGTTGAATGAATTCCCCGGCTTCTCCTCGAAAACCACGTCGTGATACACCCGGCATCCATCGGCCAGCAACTGATTTAACTCCTCCCCAACTGCGCGTTCGCCTGAGTAGCCGAGAGAATATCTAGCTTTTTCGCGAAGAATCACTCGCGTCTTCCGCCAGATAATCACAAACCAAGGCGTCAGCCCCACGAAAAGCAATCCCATCATGATCCATTGGTTTTCCCGCCGATTTACAAAAGGCATGGGAATCATCAGGACGATTGGAACCACACAGGCAATTAAAAATTTCATCATCACGCCCAGCAACTCATCCTGAATCTCGTCCAATTTCTCTCGCAGGGATTCTCCCGGAGGTCGCAACAGATGTTCTGTAAACGGCTTACGCGCATTCTGAGTCGGACGCTGTTTCTCCTGCTTAACCAGCCAACTCATCGCCCAAACAGCCAACCCAACAAAACCATACCCAAAAATGTAAACAAACATGCCTTGTCCTAAGCAAGTCACGTTCCCGGCGATTGACGAACTACCCTTAGAAGCGGTGCCTCAACTCAAAAAAATCTCTGCACGATGATAAGCCAGAAACTCAGGATCGGGTTCCGCCAATTTGTTCGGCAGATGAATGGTCTTCCCTTCTACTGCCAAAAAGTTTTGTTCTAACATCGGCTGGGGCAAATAACTTTTAAGCTGCTTGCTCAGAACCACGGCATTCTTCTCATCCAACGTGATCAAGCCCGCATCAAAAGCCGCATCGTGAATACTGGACAAGCAGAGTCCATTCTTCGGATTCAGGCGCTCTTCTGGAAACTGCCCCCACGGCTTGATGTGACTCGCTACTAACAATCGTGGAATGTGGATGCCGCTCATGCAGCAGCGAATCTCGTAAGCGTTGAGGATAGATTGACGAAAGAACTGCTGTCCCCGGCGGACCTTCACGGTTTGCAGAAGCTCCGTGGGACCAGACGGCGCGACGAGTTTCACTTGTTTCCGGTTAAGAAAATCCAACTCCTTCCCCTCATCGCTCGTAAATAGATTGTGCAGCAGTTGCTCACTCTCGACTCCGAGATTGGCTATATCGGAATGAAACTCGTCCCACATTCTTTTGTCCTGCGGCGTGGCTCCGGGTAGTCCAGAGATGCCACGCGCATGTTGCACTGGATCGAGTGACGCAAAATTCACCAGCTTCATTGCCAGACTGCTAGGCGTCCTCCCCATTTTCTCCGCCGCCTCAATGATCACTGGATTATTCCGATCCAGTTTTCCGAAAGGCAGCTTGCAGTAGAGATTGAGTGCTATGAGAAAATGTTCGCGAGTCCATTTAACGGATGCTGCTTTGGCCATGCCCGCCAGCTTCTGGAATAAAGCCACGCTTGGCAATTTCTCTCTTGCCGACTTTCTCCGACGTGGCCAGGTATCTCTACCGATGAAAACATATCGGTTAGACACACGCGAAACTTCTCGCAACGGCTTCTGCATTTACATGGACACCTTTTTTCAAGGTCGCGTCCCAGCCGTGAGCGACTGCACGGAATATATCGTCTTTGAAACCGAGTTAGAGGCACAACGAGAAATTGCCGATCACGCCATTACTCGACTTCAGGAGTTCTTGGACAGCGAACATGACTTCGATGATGCCACCGCAATCGAGGAATGTGTTGTTGCTGTGAGCGTGAGTGCAGACGGCATTATCACCGACGAATACGGAAACTGTTTCTCCATCCATGTCGAATAAGGCCGGATGCCCGCCGGGAACCGGGAGTTTTGGGAGGCCAAGCTCGCCCGCAACCAGACTCGCGACCGGCTGGTGAATCGCACCCTCCGCGCCAAAGGCTGGCGCGTGCTGCGCCTCTGGGAGCACGCCCTCACCCGCAAAGGCGAGCCCGCAACCGTGCGGCGCTTGCGGCGGAGTCTGTCCCTGCGATGACCCATGACCCCCGGCACTCCGCCGGGGTTTCCGCCGATTTCTTCTAGGCAGCGGTTTCACAGCACCGACACCGCCTGCGTTGCGCCAGTCTAAACTCCGGCATTTTCTTCATGGCGCGGGCGGCGCACTTCTGGCAGCCTCGCGGCCAACGCATGGTCTATTACAAAAACGAGCCCTGGCTGCTGCTGCATGGAGTGTCTTATTTCAGCGCGCGCATCACGCCGAAAACCCGAAAATGGGAGGACATCTGCTGGTCTCTCGACATGCAATTCATCTCCGGCAGCCCCATCTGGCGCCGCGTCCAGATGCGACCCCGCATCGTCATCAGCCTCTCCAGTTTTCAAGTGCCGGGCCCGTCGTGGAAAGATCTCGGGCGGGTCAATTACTGGAGCGAGGCCGAGACCGAGATGGACGCCTTTAAGAGTGGCTTCCTCAATGTCTCTTTCTGGTATCACCAGCCGGAGGAGGAAGATTGGGACGGCCTCATCGGGTGCAACTGGCGGGTCGTGCGGCGCGATGCGGGCTGGCTCACCCTCGAAATGGCTGTTTGCGGCGAGGGTGCCACCCTGCCCCCGGCAGCCGGGGAAAAAACCGTCGTCCTCATCGATGGCACCGAGGAAACGGCACCGGCTCCCGAGCCCGACGAAGCCTTCTGGAGGGGAAACACTGCCCTCTATCTGCTGGAGGCCGTGCCCTTTGGCATCGTGCATGTGCTCGTGCCCCGCAACGCCCGCGATGTGGAAGCCCATGCAATCGCCCGCGCCCGCGAGCTGCTCGGAGTCGGCGAGCCGGAGCATGTGGAGGTGCAGGATTATTTCAACCGTAAAAAACCCATCGAGACCCTCCAAAACGAGGTTCATGTCGCCCTGCATTTCCACGGCCACCACACCACGTAGAATGAGGGCGCACGCATGAGCTGGGTGGAGTGGATGGGCGAAATCCTCGAGCCCTCGGCCGACGAAGGGGAACTCTATCTCCACATCGGCACGCCCGATGTCGGCCACGAGCGGCAGCATTGGCATTTCGAGTTGATGCATGTCGTGCAGGACAAAACACAGCCCGAGCGGAACATGGATAATGAGCGCGTGCTTACCGTCGATATTTCCGACCTGCTCTTCCAAGTGGACGACTGGCGGCAGCTCGCCCATCGGGAGATACGGGCCGATGCCGCCTGGCACGAGGCGCATGAGTATTCCGGCGAACATGGCTGGTTCATAGAGTCGCAAGTCCGCGTCGGCGTCATGCACCAGGAGGGAGAGGAACCGCGCCCGTCCGGCGGGTGGCACCACTGGCTGGCGCACGATTTCATCCTGCGAATCGGTGCGCGCGACGGCCACCATTTCTCCTGCGAACTCGATGCCTGGATGATCCCGGAGAAGGAATACACCCGCGAGAAGCCCGAGTCGCCCGAAGAGGTGGCCGTCTTCGCCGCCGGGCCGCCCAATCTGCGAATGATCTGCCGCCTGCGCTTCGATGGCGGTTCCATCCGACTGCCCCGCGTGCCCGATCCACTGGCCGAGGCGCGCCGCCGACTGCGGAAACAACTGCGGCTGGAGGAATTTTTTGAAGCGAAAGTAAATTGGAATCCCCGCTGGACACCGGATCACGCGGGCTTGGTGCAGCTCCCCGGCGGGCGCTCTTCCGTGAGCTTTCGGACCCGTCCGTATGACCCTCCGGCGTCGCTCGCAGAGTCCGGCGGGTAGTGGAAATGAGGAGGTTCTGGCCTGAACGCGATCGGCGGAAGGCTGATTGTCTCCCGACCTCGGCGGTTCGTCTTCCTAGCCTCCCTGAACATGTTCGGAAGCGCCCTGTTTGTCTTCCGGGGCTGTCTGATACCGGTTCCGGGGCTGTCTGAGCTGCTCCCGGGGCTCGCTGAACGTCTTCCGGGACGAGTTGCGGTGCTTCCGGGGTGGTTGGACGCGCTTCCGGGACTCGCTAAACGCCTTCCGGGACGAGTTACAGGGCTCCCGGACTCGATTGACGGCCTTCCGGGGCGAGCTGATCGGGTTCCGGGCCGCGTTGGAGCGCTTCCGGACGAGTCTGATCGTGTTCTGAAACGCGCTGGACGGCTTCCGGTCGGTCATTTTGCTTCCAGCAGATGGGGTTTCGACAAGGCCGGTTGGACCGGCGAGGCCGTTCCATCCAATATGAAAACTCCCTCTCTCGTTCTGTTGATGGCTTTATTCGCCTCCCTCGCGGTGGCTCAAGAAGTGTCGCCCACTCCGAAGTTTGCCGGAGGTCACACCACCGGCGATGCGGCCAATGGCGGCCCGGTCGGCAACAATGAATTGCCCGGCGACAGTCAATCGACGGCTGTGGCCCCGGCTACCCCGACGCCAACGCCCTCGGCGACGCCTTCCGCGACGCCACGCAGCACGCCGTCCAAGCCCTAAGCCTTAAAAGGGCAAGGACTCCTAAAGCACGAACGTCTGCGCACGGCTCGGGCCGACGCTGACGATGCTGAGTCGGGCCTCGGTCAATTCAGCGATGCGGTTGAGGTAATTTTGCGCCTCGCTGGGGAGTTCGGCGAAGGATTGCACCTGTTCGGTGGAGCATTGCCAGCCGGGCATCGACTCATAGACGGGTTCGCATTTTTCCAGTTGGGCGACGTCGGAGGGCGGCACTTGGAGGATCTCGCCGTGAAAGAGATAACCGCAGCAAATGTGGAGCGTCTCGACGGTGTCGAGTCCGTCGAGATTGGTCACGGCGAGGTCGTCGATGCCGTTGATCATGGTGGCGTAACGCGTGGCCACGGCATCGAACCAGCCGCAGCGGCGGGCGCGTCCGGTGGTGGAGCCGTATTCGCGGCCCATGCCGTGGAGGAGATCGGAGACTTCAGCCGACTCCGAGGGAAATGGGCCTTCGCCGACACGGGTCATGTAGGCTTTCATGACGCCGAAGACGCGGTCCATGCGATGCGGCGGCACGCCGGAGCCGGTGCAGGCGCCGCCCGCTGTGGTGTTGGAACTCGTGACGTAAGGATAAGTGCCGTGGTCGAGGTCGAGGAAGGTGCCTTGGGCGCCCTCGAAGAGGATGTTTTTGCCCGCGCGAATGGCTTCGTGCAGGTAAACGACGGTGTTGGCAACGAACGGACGGAGGCGTTCCGCAGCTGCGAGGTAAGCGTCGAGAATCGATTGGAACTCGACTGTCTCCGCGCCGAATGCTTTCAAGACCTGGTTGTTTTCCTCAACGCGGAGGGCGAGCTTTTCCGCAAAAACCTCGGGCTGCATGAGGTCGCAGATGCGGAGTCCGACGCGGGCGGCCTTGTCGCCGTAGGCTGGGCCGATGCCTCGTTTGGTGGTGCCGATTTTATTTTTGCCCTTCAAGACTTCACGCTGCTCGTCGATGAGGCGGTGATACGGGAAAACGAGGTGCGCGCAGTCGCTGATGAAGAGGTTGCCATCGACGGCCATGCCTTTTTCGGCGAGTCCGTCGAGTTCCTTGACGAGCGCGACGGGGTCGATGACGACGCCGTTGCCGATGACGCAGACTTTTTCGCGTCGCAGGATGCCCGACGGGATGAGGTGGAGAACGTATTTCGTTTCGCCGAGAACGACGGTGTGGCCAGCGTTGTTGCCGCCCTGGCTGCGAACGACGATGTCGGCGTCCTCGGTGAGGAAATCGATGATTTTGCCTTTGCCTTCGTCGCCCCATTGAGCGCCGACGAGAATTGTATTTGCCATGTGAGTTAGAGAGTAATGTGGAGACGCGCTGGGACGCTAAAGAGTCCCGACGGCCTGTGCGGCACATCGGGACTTGGCCGAAGCTAGGGAGAGACGCGAAACCGCGCAAGCGCAATGTGTGTGAAAAGATGTCTTGTCTTATTTGGGTTTTCCCTTGTTCCGGCAGATGTGTCCCCGTATTGCTGGCAGAGTGCCATCGCGCCCCATACTCAACTTGAACTCTTAGAACTCATGAAAAAGAAAGTCCTCTTCGTTTGCATTCATAATAGCGCCCGCAGCCAGATGGCCGAGGCCTGGCTGAATCATCTTTGTCCCGATGCCTTTGAAGCTCAAAGCGCCGGGTTGGAGCCCGGCACCCTTAATCCGCTGGTTGTCGAAGTCATGCAGGAGGTGGGCATTGATATTTCCGGGAACAAAACCAAGAGCGTCTTGGATTTCTTCCGTGGTGGATCACTCTTCTGGTATGTGATCACTGTCTGCGATGAGACGAGCGCCGAGCGCTGCCCGATTTTTCCAGGCATTACCACGCGGTTGCACTGGGGTTTTCCTGATCCGTCGGCCCTCACTGGCACCCAAGAGGAGAAGCTGGCGGGAACGCGCGTCATCCGCGACACGATTCGCGCCCGGGTCGAGGCTTGGTGCGAGGAGATGTGCGGTGTGGAGGCCTAATTCGCATCCCGCAAACTCGCGTGAGGGGCTCGTCCTACCTTTCGCTTGATTCCCCCTGCCCTTTGCCGTTCTCTCAGCGGGTATGCCTATTGTGAGATTTTCTGGTCGCCTCAAGGGGAAGGACGATCCCCAGCGCGAGGTGCGGTCGCGGTTGCTCTATCTCCTTTTTCGCGCGGGCTGGGACATTTACAATGCCAACGGCGACCAGCGCATCACGCTGCGCAACATTGAGCGGAAAATCATCGAGTCCGATGCCTTTGTCTTCACGCCCGGGGCGTCGCTGGAGGATATGTTTAAGGCCACCTCGGTGCTGGTCGGCTACCAGACGCAGGACCCGCATCTTAATGGCAAGCCTACGCTCGTACTGGATGAGGACGGTTCGTGGGGAATGTATTACGCGCTGATGGATCATCTCCATGCAACAGGAATGATCCGGCAGGAATATCGTGAACTGCTCATCCCGGTAAAGTCGGCTCAGGAAGTGATCGAATGGCTCCAGTGTGATCCACCCACTGGCGACGCAAGACCGGAGTCGGACCCGGCTGACGATATTGCGCCGACTGATGCCACCGAGGATGTGGTGAACGGGATGCCGCCGCAAAACGTCTGTGTTTTCTGCTCCGCCAGCATTCGCACGCCCGAAGTCATCGCCGACGGTTATCGTCTAGGCAAGTCGCTCGCCGAGGCTGGGCTGGGCTGCATTTCCGGCGCAGGCAACAGCGGCGTGATGGGCTCGGTCGTGCGCGGCGCCATCGATACCGGCGGCTGGAGCGGCGGATCGAATGTCCCACACATTATTGAACTGGAAGGTCTGCCGGACGGCATTAGTTGCTTCTGGCCACGGCCCGATATTTATCTGCGCATGGAGGTCATGATCCAGCGCTCGCAGGCGTTCGTCATTTTCCCCGGCGGCGCGGGGACGTTTCAGGAATTGCTCGCGCTCCTCATTCTGCATCAGCAAAATTCCAAGATTATGGAAGGCAAACCGGTGATTATTTTCAACCGCCTCATGGAGGACGGCACCCGTTTCTGGGGTCCGCTTTTCCCGCTGCTGGAAGCCGCTGGCGGCGGGGGCTTTTACACCGAAGTCACGGAGTTGGAGGATGTCGTCCCGACTGTGCGACGGCTTCTCGGGAGTTAGATTATGCTCACCGTCGCCGAACAGCTTGCCGAGATTCGTTCGCGCTCCCTTCATCGGAGTTTGAGGGAAATCGTCACGCCTCAGGGAAACGAAATCGAACTCGTCGGCAAGCGGCTGCTGAATTTTTCCTCCAATGACTATCTCGGTCTCGCCAGCGAACCCGCCCTGGCCAATGCGGCCCGCGAAGCGCTCGATCAATACGGCGTCGGAGCCGGAGCGTCGCGGCTGGTTTGCGGCACGCTGACTCCACACATTCAACTGGAGAAAACGCTGGCCGCTTTCAAGCGCACCGAGGCCGCGCTGACGTTTGCCAGTGGTCACGCCGCCGCGCTCGGAGCCGTCCAGTCGCTCGTCGGCAAACACGACGTCATCATTATCGACAAACTTGCTCACGCCTGCCTGATCGATGCCGCAAGGTTGAGTCAGGCCGTGGTCCGCGTGTTTCCGCATAACCACCTGGGCAAACTCGAAAGCCATCTCGAATGGGCTCGCGAGAACCACCCGGAGAGTCGTGTGCTCATCATCACGGAATCCATCTTCAGCATGGACGGAGATCACGCGCCGCTGGTCGAGATCGTCGCCTTGAAGCACAAATACCAGGCCTACCTGCTCGTCGATGAGGCGCACGCGGTCGGCATTCTGGGAGCGCACGGTCGCGGTCTGGCCGAGAAACTCGGAGTCGCCAGCAAGATCGACCTGCAAATGGGCACGCTGGGCAAGGCACTCGGCGTCAGCGGCGGCTACATTTGCGGCAGTCGCGTGATGATCGAACTGCTGGTGAACCGCGCCCGGAGTTTCATTTTTTCCACCGCTGTTCCGCCGATGTTGGCCGCGGCGGCGACGGCAGCAGTGAATTTCGTCGCCTCTCCCGAAGGTGACGAACGCCGCAAAACGCTCTGGCACAACATCCGCCACCTCGAAAAAGGTCTGCGCCAGATCGATCCGAACTATCCCGCCGCCACTTCTGCGATTCTCCCCTGGATCGTGGGTGATGAGGAGGACGCAATGCTCCTGGCGCGATCGCTTTTCGAGGAGGGCTTCCACATTCCGGCAATCCGGTATCCAACTGTGGCCAAGGGTTCCGCCCGGCTCCGCATCACCGTAAACGCCCGGCACACGACGGCCCAGATCGACGCCCTCTGCAAAGCCCTCGGATGCCTCTGTCCGATGCCAATGGAAGTCGCTGAGGATTAGTCGCCGTCCACGTAAACGCTCGGGTGACGACTTTAGGTCTCATCCTAGAAAGTGCTATGAAACTGCCCCGATCTGTGGATGTTTTCTCGCCCAATGCCCGCCATCACCAACATTGCCGCCTACCGATTTACCCGACTGGAGGATCTGAAGTCGTTGCGCCAGCGTCTGCTCGATCGATGCCGGAGTTGGGATTTGAAAGGGACGATCCTGCTGAGCACCGAGGGGATCAATTTGTTCGTCGCCGGCGCACAGGATGCGGTCGAAAAACTAGTGGTCGAGTTGCATTCGATTCACGGCTTGGAAACACTCTCGCCGAAATACAGCGAAAGCGATCACCAGCCGTTTTCGCGGATGCTCGTGCGAATCAAAAAGGAAATCATTTCCTTCGGAGTCGAGGGCATCGATCCGGGAACACGCACGTCGCCTAAGCTGCAGGCGCGAGAATTGAAGCGCTGGCTGGACGAGGGACGCCCGGTGACACTGCTCGACACGCGCAATGATTACGAAGTGAAGCTCGGGACTTTTCGCGGTGCGAAGGTGCTGGAGATCGACCACTTTCGTGAGTTCCCCGCGGCTGTGAGTGAGTTGCCTGCGGAGCTGAAGCAGACGCCGATCGTGATGTTTTGCACAGGCGGCATTCGTTGCGAAAAAGCCGGGCCCTACATGGAGCGCGAGGGATTTCAGAACATCTTCCAACTCGACGGGGGCATCCTTAAATACTTCGAGGAAGTCGGCGGCGATCACTATGACGGCGAGTGTTTTGTCTTCGATCATCGCGTCGGAGTCGATCCAGGTTTGCGCGAGACGGACTCGGCGATTTGCTTCGTCTGCCAGACGCCGCTCGACGTAACGGACCAGCAGGATGCGCGGTTTGTGCCGAATGTAAGCTGCCCGTATTGCCACAAAAACAGCGACGAGGAAATGGCGGCGAATATCGCGCTGCATGAGGCGGCGATTCGGAAATGCACCACTCCCCTGCCCGGCTCGCAGCCCTACATGAACAAACGGCCACTGAACATTCCTGCCGATTACGATGGAACTCCGCTGCTCGCCGCGCTCTGCGAAATTTTCCCCCATGTGTCGCAGGAGAAATGGTCGGAGATCGTGGGTCGGGGAAGTTTTCATTCACCGAATGGTGAGACCGCCACGGCGAATCAGATTGTGCGCGCCGGGGAACGCTACACGCGGATCACGCCAGGCACTGTCGAGCCTGAGGTGAATGCCAGCATCCGCATTCTGCATGAGGACGAGGCGATTGTCGTTCTGGAGAAACCGGCACCGCTGCCGATGCACCCGGGCGGACGTTTCAACCGGAATACGCTCCAGTTTATTTTGAATGCCGCCTACGCGCCGCAGAAAATTCAGGCCGCGCACCGGCTCGATGCGAACACCACTGGACTGATCGTTTGCACGCGCACACGGCATTTTGCGAAGCTGCTCCAACCGCAATTCACCCGTGGCGAAGTGAAGAAAACCTATCTCGCACGCGTGCAGGGTCATCCGACGGCGGAGACATTTTTCTGCGATGCTCCCATTGGAATGGAAGTCGGCCCTGCGGGTTCACGCGAGATTGACGAAGTGGCCGGCCAGATGGCGCGGACGGATTTCCAGGTTCTCAGCCGACTCGCGGACGGCACGACTTTACTGGAGGCCAATCCTGTGACCGGACGAACCCATCAAATCCGGCTGCATCTCTGGAAGCGCGGTTTTCCCATCTGCGGCGACGCGACCTATCTGGCAGACGGAACTACCGGAGATACGCAGACATTACCGCCAGATGCGCCTCCGCTCTGCTTGCACTCGTGGCGGCTCTCGTTTTGTCATCCGTTGACGGGTGCCGAGATGAGCTTCGAGACTGTGAAACCAGACTGGGCCTAATAAGTGGATCGACACAGTTTTCATGGCATGTGGGCACCGAATCAGAGTCATCCTCATATTTGAGAAATATTCGAGTTCCATTCAGATAGAAATATGAAGGCTTTTTCCTCAGTAAAGTCTGTTGGAGTTCATTATTTGCGTCTCATTTATGCGAGTTGGCGCGGCTCTAGCTTTATAAGAAACCATGAAAGGTTTCCCCTCCCACTCACTTCGGTCGCTACTTCTTTTGGCAGTGGCGTTTACCATGCAAGCTTGCTCTTCGATCTCCGGCCCCCGCGGATCGGTCACTTTCGGACGGGCCCATGCTCCAGCCGAGGCTCCGACTCCGGTTGTGGCCGCGATTCACGCTGGCAATCGCATTTCTGGCAAACCTTACAAATGGGGCGGCGGCCACGGTAGTTTCGATGATTCGGGCTACGATTGCTCAGGCACAGTCAGCTACGCGCTGGGCCGGGCTGGATTGTTGTCTTCGCCGATGGATTCCAAATCGCTGATGAACTACGGCGAAAGCGGGCGCGGTCGTTGGATCACGGTTTACGCTCGCAGCGGACACGCCTTCATGGTCGTCGCCGGGATTCGCCTCGATACTACCGGCAATCACGGCAACGACGGCCCCGGCTGGCGTGGAAATGCACGATCCCTGAGCGGTTTCGTGGCGCGTCATCCCGCTGGTCTGTAAATTTCTCCGCGAAATAAACTGGCCGTTCGCGGTATGCGAGATGAATCTTTCGCGATGCTGAAACTACAACAAGGCCAGGTCTGGCAACAGGGCGAGACGTTCATCCGCATCACGCAACTGGAGCGTATGTCGGTCGATTACAAAGCCATGGAAAGCCTCACCTCGGGCACGGGCAAAGTGCAGAAAGCCACGAAAAAAGAATTCTGCCGGATGATCAAAGGCGCCACTTTGCTGCCATCTTCCTGACTGGCTCCCGTCGAAAACAAGTGGGCGAATGGTCGTTCACCATGCCTACGGCCTGCATGAAGGCATAACAAATCGTCGAGCCGACAAACGTGAAATCGAGCTTTTTCAACGCGCGGCTCATCTCGTCGCTCGCCTCGGTGCGCGTGGGATAATCGCCCTCATTTTGCAGCGGCACTCCGCCAGCAAACGTCCAGAGATACCGGGCAAAAGTAGCGAGATCGCCACCGAACTCTGCCTGCAACGCACGCGCGTTTCGAACCACACCACGGACTTTCAGCCGATTGCGGATGATTCCTGGATTCAACAACGCCGCTGCAATCTGTTCCTCTGACCAATCAACCAGCCTTGCAGGATCGAAATTTTCAAAGACCGCGCGGTAAGTCGGACGTTTACTCAATACCGTGCGCCAGCTCAGGCCGGCTTGCGCGCCTTCCAGATTGAGCATCTCGAAAAGCAGGCGACCATCGTGAACCGGCACGCCCCATTCCTCATCGTGATACGCCTCGTAAAGTGTATCACCAGGCGGACACCAGGGACAACGTGCGTGCTGCATTTTTTCGCTCATGGTGAATCGAGTCTAACTCGACCGTGGCCGCTGTAAATTCCGCGTCCTGAGCAAATGGAGGATTGAATCAGCCATTCCTCCTGATAATCTTACGGCATGCCCTCGAATGTTTTCGGCGACTCTTTGGAATGCTGCTGCACCAACCCGCTAACGGGATACTATCGCGACGGATTCTGCCACACCGGACCCGGCGACGTGGGCCTGCATACCGTCTGCGTGGTGGTCACGGATGAGTTTCTGGAGTTTAGCCAAAATCAAGGTAACGACCTCACCACTCCCATGCCGGAGTATCAGTTTCCGGGATTGAAAGCGGGCGATAAATGGTGTCTCTGCGTCACCCGCTGGGTCGAGGCGCTGGAGGAAAATATGGCCCCGCCCGTCGTTCTGGCAGCGACCCATGCGAGCGCCTTGGAATTTATCAGTCTGGAAGAATTGCAAACCCACGCCATCGACTAACATGCCATCGTCTTCTCCCCGGAAGAAACAACTACGAGCTTTCACACTCATCGAGCTGCTGGTCGTCATGGTCATTATCGGCGTGCTGGCGGCTATATTGATTCCAGTCCTGTCCAAAACTAAACTAAGTTCAAAACAAAGCGCCTGCCTTTCCAACATGCGGCAACTGGCTATCGCCTTCCATCTTTACACAGGCGATCACGACTACGATCTCCCCGGACGGGTGAATGTGCCGGGACAGGATAAATGGCCGAGGTTGCTCTACGAATACACGAAGACGACAAAAGTTTTCACTGCTCCCGGCATCGACGACAACACCGGTGAAAACTTAGATCTCCTCTCGAATAGTTCTAACAACACTAGCTTCATCATGAACGGTTACAACGATCTCGGTGCCTATGGAGATCCCAACTTCAAAGTCAAAATCATCAGTATCCCCTCGCCCGCCCAAACCATTTTGTTAGGAATGCCGTATGCCCGCGATGCCAACTTTTACATGGACTACGATGAGAATAATCATGGGACGATTCTTAATCTACAGGCTTACGGACCAGGCTCCAACTACGTGTTCGCCGATGGATCAGCGCGCTTCATCAAGAAGAGCGACTACCAGCCGATCATGTGGGCCGTGGATAAAACTTACACTGTGCCCGGGCAGTAACAGCTAGCCAGTCATCTCCCATTCTAGAACTTTTTTTGGGAAAGGACACAGAGCGCAATCCGTGAGATCGCGCAGGCAAAAGTCCTCGTAGATTTGCAGTATGCCCTGTTGTTGTAAAATGTTAGTATTAGCGTGTCGGGCTTTGTTGCCAAAGAGTCGGAGAATGCCGGTTTTCAGCTTTCGATTTTCAAGAGGCTGCTTGATTTTGGCGAGCAACCGCCAGTTTTCCGGCGTGGTGGAAAGCGACGCGGGCACGGCGACGTTGACTAACATTTCCAGAATGCGGCTTCTGCCCAGGAGCGCAATCGGTGCGGCGGAACGGCGTGAACTGATCGTATAATGCTCGCTCCAGTAAGGATGATGCAGTTCACCCAAAATTTCTTCTAGTCGAGTGAGGGAGCAATCACGGAAAGCCTGCGACACGGCGGGCCAGTTCTTGGCGATCAAACCCAAAGCCGCGAGACGTCGCTGCGGGTGATTCGCCGGGCGCGTGCCGGTCAGCTTCCAAGCGGAACGCGGCAGAACGAGACGCTCCCAGTGCAGTCGCACCGACCACCAGCGCTCCCACAAAGAGCGCAAATAATCCTGTGTGTCCGGAGCAAATTCCCTCAGCGAAGTGGCATCGAGAAAACCGGCACAGCCGAAGAGCAGAGAGTCGATGTCTGCGTGTGCCACACGCAAGACTTGTAGTCCTATGCGTTGTGTTAGCAACTCGAAGGGGGTTTTGTTTTCCTTATAACCCAGGGTGATAGCCAGCATCTGAAATAACGCCTCGTCCCATCCGAAGCAGGATGTTAGACGCGCGAAGGCCTGTGCTTTTTTTTGCAGCCGAAAATGCGCCGCAGCCTCGATTAGATTCGTTCTCGCCTCCAATGGAATGGAAGTCAGCGGAGCGGAGCAGCGACCTTGAATGGCGAGCGGAGGAACAACTGGAAGTCGCTCGTCGTCTATGAGTTCGAGGCGCACTTGCGGGACAAATTTATTCTGCTCGGTGCGCGTGAAAAATTCCCCATGTCCTGGCTCCAGAAAGAGATGCAGGACGACATTGTTGAAGGCAGGGTTCGTCGCGTGCCCGTGGTTTTCCCAATCCTTGCGATTAGTATCCAACTCGATGCTGCCGCGTTGCGGAGCCGCGCTACCGAAGCGGACCACAGCCTCGCAAAAGTCTGGGCCCGGCTCACGATTCCATACGCCGCGATGGATGATTTTGACCGTTTGTCCGTCAGTCGTATGGAACTCGCCCGGGAATTTTCCAGCGAACCAGCGGGCCTGGATTTCCAACTCCGAAAACGTCGAGTGCGATGTTAGTTGCTCGCCCACTCGCTCACCAAGCCCGGATGACCTGCGCCAGCTCGCATAAGCCTCCGCCGGAGTCATTTTGCGGGCGTTGGAGAAGCTTCCGCAGGACTCGGCTTGGGTGGTTCCAGCTCCAGCAGGTGAGTCATCAGAAAGGCCGAGCCGCTTTCACCGCGAATCTTGGCCTCGGCGTTTTTCAGCACGGTATGGGCGTCGTCCTTACGGCCTTTTTGCAGGAGGAATTCACTGTAACTCCATGTGACGCGGGCAATGTTATCCGTTTCCTTGTATTTCTTGACCGCCTGCTGAAAAAGGTAGTCCGCCGCAGCATCGTCACCTTCCGCCAGCCTGCGTTGGGCCCAGGCTTCGGCGCTAAATCCGGTGCTGAGATCGACCAGATTATTGACGGCACTTTTATGGAATTTCTCAAACTCCGCCCCGTAGCTGGTATCCTGATTATCGAGCACGGCGTAGGGCCGGTAAAGTGGGTCGCCAACGGACACATTCATCCAAGACATGGCGCGAAGAGAGGCCCAGGCGCTTTCTGCAAACGTATAGCCGCGCAGCAGTCGCTCGCTAAAAATGTCGAGGTTAGCAGTAAGAGTTAGATATGGCTCATAGACGTTGCCTAACACCGCGTCGGCTCCGCTACTAATCAATGGTCCGCACCAGCCCACCGAGCGGCTGCGTAAGGTGGACGCGCTGTACGAATGGATGTGACACGCGATGGCGCCCGGCACGAAACGCACCCCGGCTCCGGTGAAGGCACCCGCCATGTCGCCATTATACCACCCGAGATAGATGGCCGTCCTGGGCATGGGAAATCCAGTGGGGAGGATCGGCTCGATGTTGTCGGTGAAGACGGGAAAGCCACGTTTGCGAAAGTTAGTACTAGCACCCTTCAACCAGTCGTCGCCAATCTTGTAGCCCGGCAGATTGGTACCGCGTTGGTCGAGCAGTACCCAGCCAAAAAGCCCGTTGCTCTCGGCGCGGAGAGATTCGTCGATCATTCGTTTGACGTCGTCAGGGCTCGGGCCATCGAGTCGGCAGACGAGCATGTATTGCGGCAGCTCGACTGAGTCGAAGCGGTCATAGTTTTCGTAGTAGGGATTGTTCAGCGGGCCGGAAATTTGTTTGGTTAGTTTTCCGAGAACAGCGATTTCTGAATCAACCGAGCAGCCGTTCACCGGGCCGAACGGAGTACTCGTGTCGGGCTTGTCGCCGGGGTAGCTGGTTTTTTCGCGGACTTTCAACGGCATGCCGCGAATAAGGGCGACGTAGCGGATCTTGTTTTTGATGACCGCCGTGGGAGCGAGGCGGTTGTCGCTCAACTCCCACCAATTGTTAACTGTAAATGCCTCGCGCAACGGGATCGCGATGGTCGTGTCGTAGTCGTCGCGGCTGATTTCCTCGCTGTCGGTTGCACATTTCAAACCGAGAATCTGGTCGTCTGGTATCCCACGCCGGGCGGCGTAGTAGCGGGCCAGTGGGGCGGAATCCGGATCGCTGACGTTGTAGATGACGAGTGTTTTCGAGGCTAGCGAAGGAGCGGAGGCCGCCTCACGGCTCCAGAGCACGGAAAGGAGGATCGCCAGGCAGATGAGAAATCGCACGGAGCGTTTTTAGACGGTGATTTTCAATCCGTCAAAGGCAACTCGCACATCCGGTGGCAAGTCCGCCTCGGTCGCGGCGTGCCCGAGGTCGTGGCAGAGATGAGTCAGCCAGGTGCGTTGAGCACCGATCCGCTCACGAAAGGCGAGCGCCTCTGCCAGATTCATGTGGGTCGGATGCGGACGATGGCGCAAGGCATCGACGATCAGCACCGGCACGTCTTGCATCGCGGCCAGGGCAGAAGCGGAAACCGTTTTGCAATCGCTCAGATATGCCGCACGTTTTTCGCCGTTTCGCGAGAGAAGATAACCAAAAACATGCGCCCGACCGTGCTGCACCGGGAGCGGAGTAAGAGTCGTCTCACCGATGGTGAACGGCCCTGTAACGACATGCTTTTCTGGCCTCACATAGCCGGGAAAAGCCGCCGTGCCATTGAAGGCAAAAGAAAACACACGCTCTAGATCGTCCATCGTTTTCTGCGACGCGTAGATCGGCATCGTCCCATTTCTGGCATCGCAGAAACGCCGCAAATCGTCGAAGCCCATCAGGTGATCCGTGTGCGAATGTGTGTAGACCACTGCGTCCAGCCAGCGGATTTTCTCACGCAATACCTGTTCGCGGAAATCCGGCCCAGTGTCCACCACCCAGGCGGCCTCCGGCGTTTTCACGTAAATCGACGAGCGGGTCCGGTTGTCCCGAGGGTCGGGCGAAGTGCAAACCGCGCAATCGCAGCCAATCATCGGCACACCCTGCGAAGTCCCGGTGCCTAGAAAAGTGATCTCGATTGGTTGCATGATTTGCCACGGCACATTTACAATCTCCCGACCGTGCCCGCAATGCTCACCTCGCTTCGCATCCGCAATCTTGCCCTCGTGGAAGACCTCGCCTGGTCCCTCGGCCCGGGCTACACCGCGATCACCGGAGAAACGGGGGCGGGCAAATCCATCATTCTCGGCGCTTTAAAACTCATCATCGGAGAGCGCGCCGATAAATCACTCATTCGCTCCGGGGCCGACGCCTGCACGGTCGAGGCCGCCTTTTCCATTGAAAACACAACGAAATGGAACTCCGCCCTGGCCGAACTTGGCGTCGAACCGTGCGAGGACGATCAGCTACTTTTGAAACGCAGCTTCACCACAGGCGGCTCTAACCGGCAGTTCATCAACGGCAGCCCCACGACCCTCGCTGTCCTGAAAATGCTCGGCGAGGATCTCGTGGACTTGCATGGGCCGCACGATCACCAGTCGCTTTTTTCCACGGCGCGGCAGCTCGCGATTCTGGATCAATTTACCGGCAACGAAGCCGCTTTGGTAAATTATCAGGCGCTTTATTCGCGGGCGGCGGAGTTGCGCGGCGAATACGAAAGCCTTTCCACGAGTGAGGCGGCGGTCGCGCAGGAGATAGACCTGCTCCAGTTTCAGAAAAATGAGATTGAATCCGCGGAACTCGATCCCGTGGAAGCCGTTGAGACGGAGACGCGCTACGCGGCGATTTCTAACTCTCGCCGCTTGATCGAACTCGGAGCCACTATTCGCAACACGCTTACAGAAAATGACGACGCCGCCAGCGCCCGCCACACCGATGTTCAACGACTTTTTCGCGAGCTCGAACGCCTCGACCCCAGCACGACGGAACTCGCCACGCGCCACACTGCGCTCGTCGCTGAGCTGGACGACATCGCGTTGGAACTCGACTCCTACCTGACCAAACTTGACCTTGATCCCGATCAAATCGCCACGCTGGAGGATCGCGTCAATCTCCTGCAAACCCTTCGCAGGAAATATGGGCGCACCATCGAGGAAGTCATCGCCCATGGTGCAACCGTCGCTGCCCGCCTCGCCAAAATTACCGGTCGCGATGCCGAGCTGAATCGACTCGAACTCGAATGGAAAAAGGCCGACGCCGCTCTCCACGAGGAGGGAACCCAACTCACCCGCAGCCGCCAAAAAGCCATCGGCCCCCTCTCCGCCGCGGTCACCACGCAGCTCCGCGACCTGGGTTTCCGTCAATCGAAGTTTGAGATCACGCTTGTCCCCTTTCCTAACGCCAAGGCGACGGGATTTGAGACGATTGAGTTTCAATTTGCCCCAAATCCGGGCGAGCCGATCCAGCCGTTGCGCGCCATCGCTTCGAGTGGGGAAATTTCGCGGGTTATGCTTGCGATCAAGACTGCGCTCGCAAGCCAGGATGAAGTGGCGTTGCTGGTTTTCGACGAGGTCGATGCGAACATCGGCGGCGAAATTGCCCATGCGGTCGGCGAAAAAATGGCCAGCTTGGGGAAAAGTCATCAAGTGCTCACGATCACGCATTTGCCCCAAGTCGCCGCGCGGGCCGGAGAACATTTCGTTGTCTCGAAAGAAGTGCGCGACGGACGGACGCATTCGACTCTGACTCAACTGGAACCCGACACCCGCACCGCTGAAATCGCTAGGATGCTGGGAGGACAATCGAAGTCCGCTCTCGAGCACGCCGCCACGTTACTGGGGAATTTTTAACCACAGAGGAAGAGAAACAGCGCCTATCCTTTCGCGAATGTGGGCGATCCCACGCGGAATAGTCGCGTTCCTTTCAGAAATGTAGGCGATCCTACGTAGAATAGTCGCGTTCCTTTCACGAATGCTGGCGATCCTACGAAGAATAGTCCCGTTTCTTTCAGAAATGTAGGCGATCCTACTCAGAATAGTCGCGTTCCTCTCAGGAATGCTGGTGATCCTAGAGAAAATAGCTCCTGCTATTCTTGGAAAGACCGCTGCTATTTCCAAAATAGTCACTGCTATTTTAAGAATAGCAGTGATTCCGGGGCTACTGATCCGACGGAGTCGGGCTGGCGGCGGGCTCTGGCTGGGGTTCGAGCTTGGCGACTTGGGTGTAAATGAGGACGCCTTTGAGCGCGTCGATGGCACGGTCCATTTGCGGGTCGTCGAAGTTCTCGACGTTGGCTTGGTCCTCCAGGCTGAGTTTGTCCTCGCGGCGCGACAGGACGAGCGTGCGCTCCTGCTCAGGGGTCATGGTCGAGACGATGGTCGGGGTGATGCCATGCTCGTGGATGACCTGGCGACCGGGAGTGTAATATTTGGCGGTGGTGAGTTTTACGGCGGAGCCATCCTGCATCTGGATGACGCTTTGGACGCTGCCTTTGCCGAAGGTGGTTTCGCCGACGATGACGGCCCGGTTGAGGTCTTTCAGTGCCCCTGCGAGGATTTCTGCGCCGCTGGCGCTGCCGCTGTTCACGAGGACGGCGAGCGGGGTCTTGGTGTCGGGTTTTTCAATGCCGGAAGTCCGGTATTCCCGGCGTTGCGAGGCGGCGCGGCCCTCGGTGTAAACGACCATCTGGTTGGCAGACAAAAATTGGCTGCAAACATCGACCGCGCTGGTAAGCAATCCACCGGGGTTGTGCCGCAAGTCCACGATGAGCGCCTGCATCCCCTGGTCGCGTAGACGGGCGAGTTCCTTCTGGAGGTCGCCGGCGGTAGGTTCGTTGAATTGCGTGATGCGGACGTAGCCGATTTTGTAGCCGTCGGTCAGGGTGGGTTTGACGAGTTTGGCGTCCTTGATGCTGGCGATTTTGATGACGGTGCGAATGAGGTCGAAGTCCTTGATTTCGTGAGTGGCGGCGCGGGAAATGGTGAGTCGAATGGACTTGCCCGGATCGCCGCGCAGCCTGTTGATGGCGTCGGAAAGTTCCAGTTTTTCGGTGCTTTCGCCGTCGATGCGTAGAATTTGATCGCCGGGCAGAATGCCTGCTTTGAAGCTGGGCGAATCTTCCATTGGCGTGACGACGGTGAGCAGGCCACCCTTGAAAGAAACGACGATGCCGAGGCCGGTGAACTCGCTTTTCGTGTCACTCTGCATCTCCTTGAAGTCGGACGGCGGGAGGAATTGCGAGTGCGGATCGAGCGAGGTCAGCATCCCCTGAAGTGCGTCGTAGGTGAGGTCTTTGTAGGCAATTTTTTTTTCGTCCACGTAGTCTTGGCGGATGAGTTCCAAGGCGCGGGCAAAGACGGTCATGCTGTCGTAGGCGGTGTCTTTGTCGTCCGTTTTTCCCGCAGGTTTTTCAACGGGCTTTTCCGCAGATTTTGCGGGTGCGCCGAGGGAAAGCAACGGGGCGATGGACAGGAAAATGGCTGCCGTGCCTAGGGACGAAATTTTCATCAGCCAGATGATAGCACAAAGCTAACACTTGACGAAATTTTCCCGTGCGCCGGGAGCCTGATTCTACTGCAAGTCCAATGGAGGAGGCGGCTCCATGTTCAGGGTCGGCTCGGCGGCGGTGCGGTCGAGCGGACGCACCGGTTCGGCGCGCATGACCTGGAGAGGCGCGGCAGCCGCATTTGGATCGGAGTTGGGCAGCGCGAGACCGGTTAGCGGATCGACTCCGGTGACGGGTTCAGCACGCGGCACGGTCGAATTAAAGGGATCTTCCGTGCCGATGAGCGCGGGGCCTTTCATGGGAATGGGCTTCACGTCGCTGGTGTTGGTCGCGAGCTGGGCGACGGGCACTTTTCCGCTGTTGGTCATCATCGGAACGGTCGTTCCAGTGCCGCCGTGCACAAAGCAGGTTCCTTTCGGCGTTTGCTCGGCGGAGGAGAATTCGTAGAACGTCGTCCGCTGGCGCAGACCTTTGGCATCGGTCTTGTAGCAGTCGCGGGTTGCGGGCAAACCGGAGTCTTTGCAGACTTCGATGCGCTCGATGTTGACCGGACGCGGGATGGGCTGTGGCGGGTGTGTCGAGAGCGAGGCATTCATGATGGCCGACCACACGGGCAGCGCAATTTTGTTACTGAAGGCACCGCGATAGATCGTGCGGCGCTTGTCGAATCCAGCCCAAACGCCGCAGGTAATTTCGCTGTCATAACCGACGAACCATGCGTCGGTGAAGTTGTATGCGGTCCCGGTTTTTCCGCCACCGGGGAAGTTTCGCAGCTTGTATTCGGCGACGGCGTTAGAGGCGGTCCCCTCCTCCAGGACGTCGCTCAGAAACGAATGGATCTCGAATGCGACCGCTGGCGTGGTGACTTTCTTGCGAGTCGGAGTCGCCTGATAAATGAGCGTTCCATCCGCCTCCTCGACGCGCGAAATGATATACGGGGCCGACGGACGATAGCCGCCCTCGGGGAAGATCGTGTAAGCTAAAGTCAACTGCGCGAGCGAGACCTCACTGCTCCCGAGGTAAGTCGCGGGAAATTGCCGCATGGGCGAGTCCATGCCAGCTTCCTTGGCGAAGGCTATCACTTTTTCCAAGCCCACATCGAGCCCGAAGCGAACGGTGGCGGCATTTTTCCCCTGCGAGACCGCCCGGCGCGCGGGAATAAGCCCTTCGTATTGGGAATCGGCCCGCTCACTGCCCCATTCGCCTAAAATTCCCGTGAAACCGCCGATCATCACCTGGCGGTTGTCGAGCGCGGAATCATCCACCAGCGTCCCGGGAAAAATCTTTTCTGCAAATCCCGCCGCAAAGACGAACGGAGTGAAAGCCGTGCTCGGCGGACGCAAGCCATCGGTCGCGCGATTGTAAACGCTATCGCCATAATCGCGGCCACCCACCAGCACCAGGATGCCGCCTGTTCTCGAGTCGAGCGCATAGACCGCGCCCTGTAGATAATCGGGTTGATCCTCGGGCTTCGCTGCCGCACCCTCGGCAGGGGCGGGCTGGTTTTTCCGGGCGGTTTTCCAGTCGGCCATCGTGGGATTGGAATAACCGGGCGTCGTCTCCACGCGGGCAAGTTCCTTTGCCAGGGAATCCTCCGCCACTTTCTGCAAATCGGCATCAATCGTCGTGTAAATCTTGTAGCCGGCGCTGGCCGCCGCATCGAAATCCAAGTCCGTCGTCAATCGCTGGCGAATCAGGTCCAGCGCATACGATTGGCCACGGCTGGAAGCTCTCCGCGGGCGCACCCGGAAACTGAGCAAATGCGCCTCGTCGAATTGTTTCTGATTGATCTTCTTAATCTCCAACATGCGCCCTAGAACGAAATTCCGCTCCTGCTCCGCGCCCTTGGGATTGCGCCAGGGCGAGAGCATGTTTGGCCCTTTTAAAAGTCCGGCCAGGGTCGCCGCCTCACCGAGGGACAGATCGACCGCCGACTTTCCGAAGTAACCTTTCGCCGCCGCCTCGCACCCGTAAAGTCCGCCGCCGAAATAGACGCGGTTCAAGTAAAGCTCCATGATTTTATCCTTGGAGAAATTTTCCTCAATGCGTTTCGAGAGATAGATTTCGACGATTTTCCGCTCGTAGGTGCGTTCGTGCAACTCGAAGCTGTTGCGGGCCAGTTGCTGCGTGACCGTGCTCGCGCCCTGTCGGATTTTGCCCGCCCTATAGTTCTTCAACGCCGCCCGCGCCATGCCCATGTAATCGACGCCACCGTGCTCGTAGAAACGATTGTCCTCTGCGGAAATGACCGCGTCCACGAGGTTTTTCGAGATGCGCGAGAAGGGAACGACCTCCCGATTTTCCACAAGCACTTTCCCGATTTCCCGTCCGTTGCGGTCGTAGATCGTGCTGGCGTTCTCCATTTTCGAGAGCTCATTAAGATCAAACTCAGCGGCCTTTTTGACGTAAATGCCCTGCCAATAGAGGACGAAGGCCGCTACTCCAATGCCGACAATCACAAAAAAACACGCCGTGTAAATGAACCACGGTCGGGCGTAGAAGGGAGGGGTCGGCTTGTAATCCCACATAGAAGAGGATCGCTATTTTCAGCGGAAGCAGCTCGTTCGGCAACTAAGAATATGCCGCCGCACTGCCAAATCCAGGTGCCCCAAGTCCCTGCAGCCGTGCGCCACACTACGGGGAGAAAGGGGTTGTTCGATACCATTTCGTGCATTACGGGAGAAATCTCCATGCCTTCCGGACTAGAAATCGCCCAGGCTTTGCCCGTCATTCTTTCGCTAATTCTCATTGAGGGTTTGCTCTCCGTGGACAACGCCCTCGCCATCGCCGCGATGGCCTCCCACCTCCCGAAAGACCAGCAGAAACTCGCCCTCCGGCTCGGCATCATCGGCGCGTATTTATTTCGCGGCATCTCCCTCGCCCTCGTCGTCTGGATCCAATCTCATCTTTGGATCAAATACCTCGGCGCGGGCTATCTCATCTATCTGATGTGCTCGCATCTAACATCGAGCGAATCATCCCCCGACGAGACCAAAAAAATCCGACCCCGCGGGCTCTGGCTCACCGTCGCCACCATCGAATTGATGGACCTCAGTCTCAGCATCGACAACGTCATCGCCGCCGTTACGCTCAGCGACAAACTCTGGGTCATCGTCACCGGCGTCTTCATCGGCATCCTCGCACTGCGATTGTTAGCAGGTTACGCCATCGGACTGATTCAGAAATTTCCCATCCTCGGCTCCACGGCATTTTTGCTGGTCGGCTATGTCGGGTTTTTGCTGATTTTTGAAATGCTAGCAGGCGTCCATCTCGGTTCTGCGGGCAAGTTTATTGGCATTTGCATCATCGTCCTGATCTCGCTGATCTATGAGCGGAATGACAAGTTTAAATCCGTCTTCCAGCCGCTGGTGCGGGCGTCCTTGTTTGTCATGCTGGCTGTCACGAGGCTGGTTGGCTGGATCACATTTCCAGTGACTTTTCTCCTCAGCAAACTCCGCCCACATTCCGCATGAGCGCGGCGACATTTTTGGGTGAGTTAGATCAATCTCTGGAGACGGGAAAATTTCATCGACTCACCCTGGCGCGTCCGGCAAATGGCGAGACTCGCAAAAACCTGCTCCTGCGTCCGGCTAACATTCGCGGGGAATCCATGATCCAGCTCACCCATCGTTATCCGACTCGTGATGAAGTGGAAAACCTAACTCTCGTCGAGTCACACCGAACTGTCAGTGAATTGTTAGGAAAAAACTTTTTGGATGCGCATCTGGAAACAGAGGATGACGCCATCAGCCTGCGATATAGCCGCAAAGGCGCGCCGCGTCTTTCGCGTAAGAAATTGTTGCTCAACAAACCCATTTCCGTCGGACACGACCGCCAGAAAACGCGCCTGCTGAATCCGATGCAACTCCCTTGGCTGGCCGAGCTTGGCCTAGCAGATGCGCAGGGACGCATTCTGCCGTCGCGCTCCGCGAAGTGGCGTCAGGTCGAGCGTTTTGTTGAGTTGATCAGCCATGCCTGGCGCGATGTTAGCTGGAGTGGCGGGCGGCCGCTGGAAGTCTTCGACATGGGTTGCGGCAAGGGGTACCTAACCTTCGCTGTCGAGTCGTGGTTTTCTGATATCAATGGAACTCCCGTGCAAGTCCACGGTGTCGAGCAACGTCCCGAACTGGTCGAGCTTTGCAACGGCATCGCCGAGAAATATCAGCGGGGAAATTTGCGATTCGAGTTAGGTCAAATTGGTGACGCCAACCTGACTAACATCGACATTCTCATCGCCCTCCACGCTTGCAACACGGCGACCGACGACGCGCTTGCCCTCGGCATTCGCCACCGCTCAGAAATGATCGTTTGCGCACCCTGTTGCCAGCACGAACTCCGCGAAAAAATGCAGGGGAGCTCCAGTGTTATCGGGCTGCTCGACCACGGACTTTTTCGCCAGCGCCAGGCGGCATTACTCACCGATACACTGCGCACGCTCATCCTCGAGCGCGAGGGCTACACCGTTCGCGTGGTCGAGTTTGTCTCCTCCGAACACACCGACAAAAACCTCCTGCTCATTGCCACCCGCACGGGAAAAAAATCCCCCAACGCGCAACTCAAACTCGATCAATTGAAAACTCTTTTCGGCCTCCCCACCCTTCATCTGGAAACCCTGCTAACATGATGCCCGCCCGCGACTGGGAAATTCTGCGGCAGATGCGGAAGGGTTTTCTGAATGCTCAAAACGGGCTCGCAGATTACTGGAAAACTCCGGCGCACCTGGGGCTTTACGACCAGTTTTTCGCGGAGAGAATCGGATGGAAGTGGGATGCTGTTTTAGCCGACCTAACATCGCGCTCATTTGTGCCTAACTCGACTCATGTCGTCGATTGGGGCTGCGGCACCGGCGTAGCGACTCGACGCGTGCTGGCGAAATATCCTAACATCACACACCTCACACTCTGGGATCGCTCGCCGCTGGCTTTGCGTTTCGCGACTGAGAGTGTTCGACGCGAGTTTCCTAACATTACTTTCGTGCCGTGGAATCCATCCTCCCCTCCGTCTGCGGTCTATCTTCTCAGCCACGTTCTCAACGAGCTGCCAGATTCGGATCTAACTCCGCTCATTTCGCTGCTCACCTCGCAAGCCGAATCCATTCTGTGGGTGGAGCCGGGCACGTTCGCAGCCAGTCGGCGGCTCATCGCCGTTCGGGAGAAACTGCGGCCGCACTTTTCCATGCTCGCGCCCTGTCCGCATGATGGCCTGTGCGGGCTTCTCGTTCCAGAAAACGCCCCGCATTGGTGCCATCATTTCACGCGGCCACCGGGCTGGGCGCATCACGATCCAAATTTCTCAGCGTTCGTGCGCGAGTTGGAGATCGACATGAGCACGGTGCCCTATTCGTATCTTGTCTGTGGAAAATTACCGGTGAATCGACCGCCGCAGAAAGTCCTCGGACGCCCCCGGTTTTTCAAGGGTCACGCGAAATTGCTTGTCTGCGAGCCGTTTGTCGTCACCGAGAAAACGGTGCAGAAGCGCGACGACCCGGCAGCCTTCAGGGCACTGCAAAAATCGGTCTGACGCATTCGAGCAGGATCGCGCTCACGAAAAGCAGGCCGACGATGGCGTTGGCTTTGAAAAAGGCATCGTTAATGCGGGCCAGATCGCGAGTCGCAGCAACCTCATGCTCGTAAACTAACATCCCCGCGATCAGGACAAGCGCTCCGCCAAAGATGGGGCCGAGTCCCGCAGCGATGGCGAAGACTAACAGCAAAATCCACATCGCCAAATGGAAGATGAGCGCCAACCAGAGCGCGTGGTCCACTCCGAGCCAGACAACCATCGAATGCAGGCCCTCGTTGCGATCAAACTCCACGTCTTGCGTGGCGTAGATGAGGTCGAAACCGGCGACCCAAAACAAAACGCCTGCGGCCAGAATCAGCGGCGGCCAGGCGAAGGAACCCGTCACCGCGAGCCACGCGCCCACCGGGGCGACTGCCAGAGCGAGGCCGAGAAAAAGCTGGGTGAAATGGGTGAAGCGTTTCGTGATGGAGTAGAGAAAAATGATGCCGAGCGCCACGGGTGACAGGTAGAAGCAAAGTGGATTGATCCACCACGTCGCTGTGACGAAACCGGCGGCACAGATGACCAGGATTCCGATGGCGGTCGAGCGGGCCAGAAGTTGGTGGCGGGCGGCAGTGCGCGGGTTGCGCTGGTCGATTTGCCAGTCGGCGACGCGATTGAAAATCATTGCCGCGGTTCGCGCCAGAACCATGCAGATAAGGATCAAACTCAGAAGCCGCCACCCGGGCCAGCCTCTCTGGTTTTTTGCCGCGACTATCATGGAGCCCAGCGCAAACGGCAGCGCGAAAATGGTGTGCGAGAACCGCACCAGCCGCAGCGTGCGCACGAGGGTGCCGAAAGGATTCATGGGCCGGAATTGTACTTCAAACCGCCGGACAAGTCTTCCCTTGTTTCCTCAGCCGCTGTTTGCCTGCAGTGAACCCGCTCGGCGACTGCGGTCGGCACCGTGAAGGCACCGCGGCATCAGTAGCGGAGAAAATCCATTTGAGCGATGCACCCGCGGGGGTTGTCGAAAACGATTGTAATCAAACTCAACTACAAAAACTTATGATGAATCGACGCCAGGCACTCGCCACCACCCTGCTCTCCGGAGCCGCCCTCTCCCTCATTACCCAAAATCGTGCGCCAGCGGCCGGGCCAACGCCTGGCGCGCCAGTGCCGTCGGGTCCATTCACGGTGCCGCCGCTCGCCTACGCCTATGATGCACTGGAGCCGTTCATCGACGCCGAAACGATGCAACTCCACCACGACAAGCATCACACCGCCTACGTCACGAAGCTGAACGAGGCCCTCGCTGGCGACGGGAAAATTTACGCTGGAAAATCCATCGAAGAATTGCTCACCAGTCTGTCGTCCATGCCCGAGGCCTTGCAAAAAACCATCCGCAACCAGGGTGGCGGACATTACAATCACACCCTTTTCTGGCAGATGCTGAAGAAGGATGGCGGCGCTCCATCCGAGGCGCTGAGCACTGCGATCCATCAAAGTTTCGGCTCGATCGAGGACTTCTGGAAGAAATTTGCCGAGGCGGCGACGAAGCAATTTGGCAGCGGCTGGGCCTGGCTTGTGGTCGGGGCGGACAAGAAACTCGCCGTCGTCTCCACACCGAATCAAAACTCCCCGATTTCCGACCAGCAGACGGAACTCCTCGGTCTCGACGTCTGGGAGCACGCCTACTATTTGAAATATCGCAACAAGCGCGCCGACTACATCGCGGCCTTCCCGAAGATCGTGAATTGGGACTTTGTGAACAGTCGGTTTGCGAAGGCAACGACTTAGAGGGCGTCTCATAAGTCGAGCATGGAACGTTTGCATCATGGATGGGTTTGTAGCGTCGAGCCTATGGCTCGAAAGAAATCCCTCTGCCACCAAGCTCATCGAGCCACAGGCTCGACGCTACAACTGACTTTTGCGAAGGCAACGACTTAGGTTTTATCCACAAAAGAGAGGCGAGTTCCCTGATATCGCAAACGTCCAAGTTTTCCCCCCGACACGAAAAGAGGGTATGAACCTCGACGCGATCACGGGCAATTCCATTTACAAACTCACCAGGGACACGATCAACAACTGGCTGGAGGACAATGCCCTCCGTCTCAGCGCGGCACTGGCCTATTACTCCGTCTTCTCCCTGGCGCCGCTGCTCGTCATCGCCATCAGCGTCGCGGGACTCGTCCTTGGGCCCGAGGCCGTGCGCGGGCAGCTCGACGACCAACTCGCCGGTTACATTGGCAAAGTCGCAGCCAAAGCCGTGCAATCCATGGTGCAAAGCGCCGCCAAGCCGAGTCAGGGTTGGATCGGTGCGACTACTGGATTTCTGACTCTCCTCATCGGTGCGTCCGGTGTGTTTGGCCAGCTCAAGGACGCTCTGAACACGATCTGGGAGGTGAAACCCAAGTCCGGTCGCGGCGTGATGGGTTTCCTCAAGGAACGTCTCTTAAACTTCGGCATGGTGCTGGTCATCGGATTTCTCTTGCTGACTTCGTTGCTCCTCACCACCGCCATCACGGGCCTTACAAATTACTTCAACACCATCCTGCACCTCCCGCCCTTCATCTGGGGGACCGTGAGTTTTGTCATCTCGTTCGGACTCGTCACCGTCCTCTTCGCCCTCATCTTCAAAGTCCTGCCCGACGTCCAGGTAAAATGGCGCAACGTCTGGATCGGCGCCGCCGTAACCGCCGCCTTATTTGAACTTGGCAAACTCGGGCTCGCCTTCTACCTCGGCCGCGAAAGCACCGCGTCGAGCTACGGGGCTGCAGGGGCCGTCATCCTCCTGCTCCTCTGGGTTTACTACACCTCGTGCATCCTCTTTCTCGGGGCGGAATTCACCCAGGTGTATGCCCGCTCCATTGGAGACAGAATCCAGCCCGCAGCCAATGCTGAGCCGATCTCCGCCCAAGCGCGGGCGCAACAAGGTCTCACTCCCCCGAGCATTCATGAAACGCCGCCGCCCGAGGTCCGCATCGTTACCATCCCCCCACCTCTCGGATTCAAAGTGGGAAGCGCTGTCCTCGTCGCCGCCATATCGGGTTATTTTGCGGGCATCGTCACCCGCTCTGATAGCAGTGAGTAGTAAGAATACCTTGAAGAAGGGAGTTAGACTGTGAGCGCGGGCTTCCAGCCAAAGACGTCCCTGCTCCAGTGGCGATAGCGACTAACCTGCATTCCGCATGGAGTATTTATTGCAGGGCATTGATAGGTCCGTGTCATAGCCAAACATTTCTCCGGCATAGATGGCCTCCGCGTGATGGGTGGAGATGCCGCTTTGGTCCCATACTTGCAGTCCGCCACCCCGTGTCCACCGCATGGCGGTTTGCGAGAGGGGAGCTTCTAACAACAACTCCAGTTACTCGCCGTCATCCGCTCAACGATGGATTCTTATAGCTGGGCCGAACCTTGCATTACCCAACTTAAAAATTTAATAGCCACTGAATGGTTAGAACATTCAGTGGCTATTTTTTTGGCCTGCGCAAAAATGCGGCAGCGATTCTTTCTAGCTTAGAAATGCCAGGTAATGCCCGTGCCAGCCAGCCATGAGCTGACATCTATCCTGGCGCTGCTATTGCCTGTGCTTACGTCCACTTTATCAGCATAGTTGTAGCCGCCGTGAACTTCCACTGACCAGCGTTTAGCTTGATCAAGGTCGAATGAGATACCGCCTTGTGCGGCAACTCCGAGCTTGAATTTTTGGCCGGAAGCTTTGCTGCTGTAGGATTTGCCTGCGAAGCGCGCCTCGCTTGTCAAATCCCAGTCAACGAGTTCAAAGCTAGGCCCGACAGATGCAAACAGATGCAGGCGGTCGCCTATGTTTTTGGTAAACTCAAAGCCAAGAACAAACTCATGCAGGTTAACATCCAGTGACGAGCTACTACGCACTGTAGTGACTGTCACGCTTTTCTTCGGCACATCGGCCGCAGGGATGGACTGAAATGTTCCGGGGCCGCTGGCGGCAACTGGATCGAATATCACTTCGGGCTTGTAGAGCGAGAAAGGCGTATCGCCGGGACCCTCGCCTGCATCCAAACGAACGTTTTGGTGAGCAAAATAGGTGTAGGTGTATTCAGATGGCCCGGCAAATTTTTGCGTACCGGAATCATGACTCGTTCCAGTCCAAGAATATTGGCCAAAGATACCAAGACTGTACCCTGGTTTTTGCAGAATCTCGTATTGCAATGTCAGGACAGGTGAAGCTGTGACCTCTTCGTCCGGTTAGGATTTAGGGAGGCCCTCTTAATGTGGCACCTGAACCGTTCCTGAATTGAAACCTTATTAACATCAACAAAAAAGTGAAGTGGACGGAATTCACTAAGTTAAGGAGATCGCGGCGTTGGCTTCTGGGGAGCGCAGTGCCGCTGGCCTGCTGTTTTTGGCGGCTCGCCAAAAAGCCGTTATTCATCGCGAAGCGCACTTTTACAGGGAGAAGTGTGGCTGTCGCCAGTGGAGACGTTGTTTTAGGCGAGCCGCCCAAAACAGCAACCGAGCCGGTTGCGCTCCCCAGAAACTCCACCCCAATCGCCCTAAACCACCCTTAACTTAGTGCCATTCCCTCCTGACCCCTATTTCTGCTCTGCTAAGGCTGGCCTTTTCACAAAAAAACTGCGCCAAGAGGGCCATTGCTGGCGTTCCCTTGGCGCAGTTGGATTTGCCGTTGCCCTCCGGTGGTTCAGGTTACAGCCGGGGCATGCATTCGGGCGACGCCGTTAATTTTTGTTGTAATCCGGCACCCCGTTACTCCCTGAGCCCTCATGGAAGAAGTCAGGGTACACAGGCACATTGGGATTGCTGCCGTCCGGGCCGGAATTGATCGAGTTGACGCGGCTCAGGTTGGCGGGGTCGGTCTGAGCCGGACGCGTGTAACGGTTGATCGTCACGGTCCCAGGTGCGGTGACGAGCGTTCCATTGGTGGCCTGGGTTATGGTCAGGCCAATGTCTCCAAGCCCGGCATCTCCCGCGCCAGTAGCGGGAGTAACGGCTCCGGTGCGGATCGGTTTTTGAGCGACAATATAGATATCCGTGAGTTGAATGTTCTCCGAATAGGAAGCGTGCATGCCGTTCAGGTTATTCCAGAAGGTGCAGGTCGCGATATTGAATTTGCCCTGCGGTTTGCCGTTGGTCGAGTCAACCCATTGGCGGGAATAATCGTTGTCCCGCACATGGAAAAGCGCCTTGCTGCCGCTGTTAGTGAAGCGGGACTTCCAGCCGTAAAAGCAGCCGTAAGCCGTGTCGTTGGTGTAGTCTTGCGGCGGGACGCCGGACATGCGGACGGCCGTTCCGGGAGCGCCCGAGCCGGCGATACTCGTGCCGAAGGGCTCTATGGTGTAATTCCATTCTGGGGCACGGGTCCCGGCCGCATTGGGGTTGGCGGAAGAGGAGTCGCCGATTTGCGCAGTGTAGCTCGCAGGGGGAACTCCAAGTCCGTCGCGTCCCAAGGGACGGCCGGTAAAGATGCCATAGTAGGTTTGACCGGTTGCGGCATCAACCGCCGTGGCCGAAGGGTCGAGGTGCCCGGAGCCCCAGATGAAAAAGCCACAGCCTTTGCATCCGGCGGCGATGTCGTTGATGAATTTCACGTCGGGACCTTGGGTCCAGTAGCCTTCGCCAGTGTAGCCCATGTCTCCTTGGGCCATGCGCTGATAGTTAGTCGAGACGGTTTGAGTCAGAGGAAACTCGCCGTTGCCCAAGCCGCCAATGGAGATATTATCGGAACAAACGCCGATTTCGTCGCCGTCTTCGAAGGCAAACCCAGCGCCCTGAAAGTCGAACGCCACGTTGTTCTTGAAGTCGACCCACGAAGAATGGTTGACAAAGCCCCATCCCGGCGTGCCGCGCATGACGCAGTTGTTGACAATCGCCTTCGGAGCGGTGTGGTAAATTAACGGAAACTGCTGGTTATTTTCAATGAAGCTCTCGATGTTTTCGTGGAAATGCATCGCGTAGCGCTTGCGCGGGTTGGCGGTGGGATCAAGGAGATTGCCCGTCCCCGATGGGATGTAAATGGGATTGTAACCGCCGGACAGGTTCAGGATGGGGGCATTCCACGGGTTGGTTAAAAGCGGGTCACCAACGACCTCGCGCTTGTTGGTGCGTCCAAGGTCCTGGAAGCAGACCCCGGTGATCTTGGCGTCGCCGCCCATGAACATCACGTGGCCGCGAGCAGGAAGCGCTGCCATGTAGTTCAGATAGCCTGCCGAGTGCGGCACCACATTGTTCGGATCGGTCTGGATGATGATATTGCGGGTGAGGTTTGCTACGTTTACGTGGACCCTGCTGCTGGCGGAATCTGCCCGGGTGTGGGAGTAGGTGAGCGGTGCGCTCAGGGTAAGTCCTCCGCTATTTACCGTCTGCAGCGTCCGTATCTCGTTCTGCATTGCCACGGTCCCGGCGACGTTACCAGTCGCGGCGGTTTGTCCAGCTTCCATCGCCGCTGTATATTCGCGGGTGAAGACGGTGGAAGGAATGACTACCTCGTCGCCCGGTTGCCAGTTCGTCGGAGCAAAGTTGCTGGTGAGCGCCAAGTTACCCGAGGAGTTGTTCGGATCCAGGGAATTCTGGAATTCCGCAAAGGGTGCCCGCGGGGCCGCGCCATTCATGCGGATAATGGCGTCGCAATCCGTAATGATTCCCCGCGCCATGATCTGGGAGTCGGTCACCGGGTTGGTGCCCGTAATGACGATTTTTGCCGTGGCCGTTGCTGCAATCGGCCCGCCCTCGGTACCCACATTGTAGCCGCCGATGAGCAACCTTCCATAATCACCCACGAGCAGGGTTTCCACCCTCAACTTGGAGTCGCCATTGGTGAGGAACTTCAGGGTGCCAACGGAAGTGGTGGCAATCTGAGTGTTCTTGCCGGATCCCGTAGTGGTTACACTGCCAGAGACAAGGATGGTTTTCGCCACCGCGCTATTGTTATTGACCGTCACCGTTATGCCGGGTGGAATCAACACCACATCATTTACCGTGGGCACGGAATTATTCGACCACGTAGATGCGACGCTATAGTTACCCGTGGCGACTGCCGTTTTGGTAATCATGCCTGGAGCGGCAATCTCGTCGGCCAGCGTATTATAGTCACTGCACGCTTGCGCCGTGTTTAAGGATAACAAACTGGCGGCAATAAAGGAAATTGCGCCGAGGAGCTTTATTTTAATTGTCATATTTATTGTTCTGTTCAAAGTCGGGGGTTAGATTTCGACAATACTCGAATACACACACAATAATCCTTTCGTCAACAGTTCAAGCATCTTCCGTCTCCATTCGGAGTATTCTCGGGCGAAACATAACTGAACAAATCGTGACGTAGGCTTTCAGCCGGACCATCTCTGGTTGATCTTCTGCTCTCCGCCAGTGGCACTCGGGCTTTCACAGCATACTTGCGCCGGTCTTGGGTGCGAACGCCAGCCCTTCCAAGCGGTAAAGCCGGTAAACTCGCTTGCCATTGACCTTCCAGCCTTCCCGCCTCAGCAAGATGTGCAGGCGCCGGTAGCCGTAGCGCACCCGCACCCCGGCCAGCTCGCGCAAACGCATGCGCAACGCCGCCTGGTCGCTGCACCTCGCCCGATAATATCACTCGATCTGTTTAGCTTCATCAGCCCGCACACCCTCTGCTGGCTGATTCGGTGGAAGCCTCTGGGTCGAAGCCAAAACCTTTTGGTTTAAAGCCGAAACCTTCTGGCTTGAAGTCGGAACCTTCTGAGCCCGGCTTGGAAGGTTCCAAGTCCCAGTCGAAACGTTTTAGATCGGAGTCAGAACGTTCTGAGTCGAGTCTGGAGCGTTCCAACTTGGAGCCGAAACGTTCCGATTTAACTCTGGAACGTTCCAGCTCAGGCCCGAAACGCTCCGGGACCGAGC
>JBBRNR010000010.1:0-127744 GCA_038230215.1 Chthoniobacterales bacterium
CGGCGCGTTCGAGGGCATGGGCGACGATTTGAGTGCGATTCAGATCAGGGTCGCCGCCAGTGATGTAGGCGATGAAGCCGCTTTTATTTTCGGAGCGAAGTCGGGTGAAAGTGGCGTCGATGCGGGAGTTCATGAGTTCCCAGTCATTTTGACGGGATCGAGCGCCTCGGCGAGTTTTTCCTCGGGTAAAATGTTCCGTTCCCGACAAATCTCGCGTACGGTCTTCCCGGTTTTCGCACTTTCCTTGGCAATGTCCGCAGCCAGATCGTAGCCGATGATCGGCGCGAGACTCGTCACCATCGCGAGGCTTTTCTCGATCAACGACTCGCAACGCTCGCGGTTTGCCACAATCCCCGCGACGCAGCGATCGGCGAAAAGTTGAGTCGAGTTCGATAGTAATCGGATGCTTTCCAACAGGTTATGCGCCATCACGGGCATCATGACGTTTAGGTCCAGATTCCCGTTTGCGCCGGCCCAGGTGATCGTGGCGTCGTTGCCGATGACTTGCGTGCAGACCTGCATGAGCGACTCGCACATCACTGGATTCACCTTCCCCGGCATGATCGAACTGCCCGGCTGGGTCGCTGGCAATTGGATTTCGCCGATGCCGCATTGCGGACCGCTGGAAAGCCAGCGCAGGTCGTTGGCGATCTTGAAAAGCGAAACCGCGACTGTTTTCAACTGCCCGCTCGCCTCGACCAAAGCATCCTTTCCTCCCTGAGCCTCGAAATGATTCGCTGCCTCGCGAAACGCGATTCCAGTTTTTTCCCAAAGCGTGCGGCAGACTTTACCGGAAAACGTAATGTCGGTATTCAGGCCGGTGCCGACCGCTGTGCCGCCGAGGGCGAGCTCCTCAAGGGCGCGAATGGCGTTCCCGACCCGCAGTTTTCCGTATTCGACCTGTTTCGCGTAACCCGAAAACTCCTGCCCCAGTCGAATGGGGGTCGCATCCATTAGATGAGTGCGTCCGATTTTTAGGACGTCCCAGAACTCGCCGGATTTGCTGAGCAATTGCAAGTGCAACGCGTCCAGCGCGGGCAGCAAATCGTTCTTCAACGTCTCCGCTGCCGCGACGTGAATCGCCGACGGAATCACGTCGTTGCTCGACTGGCCCATGTTCACATGGTCGTTCGGATGCACCTTCGCCGCGCCAAGTTGAATCGCACGATGCGCGATGACCTCATTCGCGTTCGTGTTCGTGCTCGTGCCAGAACCCGTCTGAAAAATATCGAGCGGGAAATGTGCATCCAGCTTCCCGTCGGCGACTTCCATCGCGGCCTGCACGATGATGGCACTCAGACTCGGATCGAGTTTTCCCAGATCGCGATTGGCCAGCGCGGCACCCGCCTTGATCAATCCCAGCGCCCGGATAAATGCCCTGGGAAACCGATAGCCGCTGACCGGAAAATTCAGCACCGCCCGCTGGGTCGAAGCTCCATAAAGTGCATCAGCGGGCACCGACATTTCGCCCATCGAGTCGCGTTCTATCCGGGTATTTTCCATGCGACTTTGAATGTGATCTAACTCACCGTTTGCCGTTCGCCGATCAATTCCCACAAACCCGGGAAGCGCGCGGCCACGGCGTCGCGACGGAGAAAGGTGATGCTCTTCGTGCCCTCGACGCGATGCTGGATGAGCCCCGCCTCGCGCAGCACGCGCATGTGATGCGACACGGTGGCCTTGGCTAGATCGCCGCAGAACTCGCCGCAGCAGCATTCACCGTCTTCCTTGGCGATGAGTTGGCGGAGGATTTCCAGCCGAGCCTCGTCCGAAAGGGCATGCATGACGGCGGATAAATGGACGGATTCGAGGTCGGGGTAGGAATACTTCATACGGGCGAATCACCATACCGAAGTTTGCCGGGGGGCGCGACGAGTTTTTCCACGAGGCGACCGCTCGAATGAATACTCCCAAAGTCGTTGCTAGGAAATCAGCGTTCCAGGCTCAAAATGATCTACCTCGGCAGTTCGAAGCCGTATTTTTTCCAGAGGGGCAGAGCCTCCGAGCCTCGCAGCCAGAGGCTGAACTGGCGGGCGTCGACGGCATGGGGGCCTTGCTTCAAAACTACCGCGCCCTGCTCCAGTTTGGGGTAGGCGTCGAGGGGCACTTCCCAATATTGGCCCTCTTTTTTCAATGGGTCTGCCAGCGCCAGGGAGAGGGCCAGAAAACCGGCCTCGGCTGCGCCTGTCTGCACGAACTGCGCGGCTTGCACGACGTTTTCACCGAGGACGAGCCGGTCTTTGACCTGGTCGTAAACGCCCAGTTTTTGCAGGGCGGCGACGGCGGCGCGTCCATAGGGAGTGTGTTCCGGGTTGGCGATGGCGATTTTTTTCACCGATGGATCGAGCAGGCTTTGGAGGCCGTTTTTTTGGAAGTCGAGAGGGGAATTTTTGGGCGTCCAGACCACGATGCGTCCGATGGCGTAGAGGAAAAAGTCGGCCTCATCGCCCTGGCCAGCCTCGATGAGTTTGCGCGGCAAGGAAGCGTCGGCGGAGAGAAAGAGATCGAAGGGTGCGCCGTTTTGAATCTGCGCGAAGAACTTGCCCGAGGAGCCGTAAGTGGTGCCTATATTCGTTCCGGGGTGACTGGTGCTGTAGAGTTGGATGAGATCGGGAAGAACAAATTGCAAGTCCGATGCGGCGGCGACGAGGAGACTTGGCGGGGCGGAGGGGGCGGCAGTGGTCTGGGCAAAGCCCGTAAGACTGCTCAGAAGGAGCAGGCTGGCGGCCAGGGTGGGCAAGGTGAGTTTCATTGGGATGAGGCGGTGGGCTAAATGGTTATGGCGGCGATAATCTGGAGTCGTGAGGGAACCGAACCGCCCATCTGTTCATTTCAAATGCGTGAGGGGCACTTTTGCCGCAGTACCATTGGGAACTTCGACGATGGCCATTTCTTCCTTATCCGACAGCACGGTGACCACCGTCCCCTTGGGCAGGGTCGCGTGTCCGTAAGGTATCGTGATCACGAGCGGACGTAGAAGCGTCGCCTGCCTGCCAGCACGAGCAGGCTTGGAGACCCATGCGCCCGGCTTCGGGGTGGGCCCGCCCGGCGCTGGCTGAATCGCACTCGAATGTCGCAACCACAGGAAGCCGAGAACAGCCCCCGGTATGGAAATAAGCGCCGTGCGCCACCGGAGTCCGAAAGCAATGAACGCTGATATCACCACAGCCCCGGCCAAAATGATTGGACGATAATGGACCGCAAATTCGTAGCTCTCCTTCATCACGAGTTGCGGAGTGGCGGCCGGATCCGAGGCGTGTCGCAACCCGATTTGAAGGCCGAGAATCCCCCCGACCAGTATCAAAGTCCCGAAGTAGAGGCCGATCACCAGCGCGAGGAAAATGAGGAGGCGCCGGATAAAGCTCATGACGGCTCCAGGATCGTCAGGGTGCGCACGCTGCCAGTCGTCGTGCCATTCGCGTTCTTCGTTCTCGTGCGCAATTTCACCACTTGGCCAGCGACAAAGAGCCCGGGCGCATTGCCACTAGCCGCCGTCCGTCCGCCTGGCGCACCGTCCGCCGATGCGTCGCGAAAGACGCCCACCACCGGCATGTCTCCGAGTTTCATAAAAAAACGCCGTCAGTGGGTGTCATGACGCAGGCGAGAGAACAGGAGTGGCACCTCGCTGTCAAAACGAATTTGAAAGGGGCGGCAGCGTTCCCGATAAGGCTCCGGCGGCTACGTTTATCGGGTAATCGATTTCCCATGTCGATGTGGTCACGGCTCAAGCTGAGGCGGGTTTCCCACATACCCGCTGGCCATGTCGGGAGGGATGCGCTAAGGTCGCCGCCCTATGTTATCCGCTGGAATCGTCGGCCTCCCCAATGTCGGCAAATCGACTCTTTTTAATGCTGTCACCCGTACTCGCAAGGCGACGGCGGCCAATTATCCTTTTTGCACGATAGATCCGAATGTCGGCATCGTGACGGTGCCCGATCACCGGCTCGACGTGCTCTCGAAAATCAGCGGTTCGCAAAAGTTGATCCCAGCGGCGATTGAGTTTGTGGATATTGCCGGTCTCGTGAAGGACGCGAGCAAGGGTGAGGGGCTGGGGAATCAGTTTTTGGCGAATATCCGGGAGACCGACGCGATTGTGCAGGTCGTGCGTTGTTTCGAGGACGCGGATATTCACCACGTCTCGGGCACGGTCGATCCGGTGCGCGACATCGAGGTGATTAATACGGAACTCATTTTGGCCGACATGGCCTCGCTCCAGAAACGAGCGGATCGTCAGAAGAAAGCCGCTCGCGTCGGCGACAAGACGGCGCTGGCCGAGCTTGCGCTGATCGAGCGG
Source organism: Chthoniobacterales bacterium (assembly GCA_038230215.1). Lineage (GTDB taxonomy): Bacteria > Verrucomicrobiota > Verrucomicrobiia > Chthoniobacterales > DASVRZ01 > DASVRZ01. The sequence continues at coordinate 4,295 of JBBRNR010000010.1, forward strand.
TTGCTGCCGTATCTCGACTCGGGCAGACCGGCAGTGACGTTCGAGGCGTCGGCGGAAGAGAAGAAACTGATCGCGGAGTTTTTTCTGTTGAGCGCGAAGCCGACGCTTTTCGCCTGCAACGTGGCCGAGGGCGATCTCGCAAGTGTCGTGGCGCTGGTCGATGCGGCGGATGACAATGAGGGCGGTCTGCCTGCGGACGAGGTGGGGTTGACTCCAGCCGCGCGTTACGTGCAGGCAGTGCGGGACTATGCGCGGATGCATTTCGGGACGCAGGCGGTGGTGATCAGTGCGCAGATCGAAAGTGAATTAACGGACCTTTCGCCCGAGGAGGCGGCGGAGTTTTTAAAAGACTTGGGCGTGCCGGAGAGCGGTGTTGGGAGTCTGATTCGGGCGGTGTATCACCTGCTCGGGTTGCGGACGTATCTGACGACCGGCGAGAAGGAGACCCGAGCGTGGACGATTCGCATCGGCGACAAGGCTCCGGCGGCGGCGGGGGTGATTCACAGTGACTTTGAGCGGGGTTTCATCGCGGCGGAGACGGTGGCGTTTGAGGACTTGGCCCGGCTCGGCAGCATGGCGAAGGCGCGCGAGGCGGGCAAACTCCGCATCGAGGGCAAGGAATACGTCGTGCAGGACGGCGACGTGTTCGACTTCCGTTTCAACGTTTAGACCGGTAATCGAGGCCATTACGATCTAACTCGACTCGGTAACGCTTTAATATCGATACGGAGCGGGGAGGGAAAAGGCGTCCCTCACGATGGTAAGCGTGGGGCGTGGCTCGTCCATGACGACTTCTACGACATCGAAGCGAAAGGGGACTTCCGGGTCGTCGAGCATCCGCAGCCAGGCGAGTGCGCCCCGGGCAATGTAAAACTGTTTGTCGTGATCGACCGCTGTGATCGGGCGTCCATATTTTTCCGAGGCGCGGGTTTTGACCTCGATGAAGACGAGTTTCTTTTCCTTCTTGTCGCGGCAAATGATGTCCACCTCTCCGCCGTGTGGGCCGCGAAAGTTGCGGTAGAGGACTTTGTAACCGTGGCGTTGGAGGTGACGAACGGCCAGAGTTTCACCCGTTTGTCCGAGCGCCAGATGGGGCGACTGTTCCGAAGTCGAGCCAGCTTTGGGCGACCGGCGCAAACGAGCGGCGATGAATTGGACAAGGCCCATGCTCGCGCAGTGTGGCGAGGTGCTGAGGGGTTGGGTAGCCTTTGTTTTGGGAAAATTTGTAAATAGGATGGCGCTCGTGCCACTCGTGCATCAGCCGGTCGCGGGTGACTTTGGCAATAATGCTGGCCGCCGCGATGCTGAAACTGATCCCGTCGCCCTGGACCAGCGCGGTGTGGGGATAGGGAAACGGTCGCACCGGTAAACCGTCGATCAGCGCGTGATCCGGCTCTAACTCGGATGCGGCCCGGCGCATTCCCTCGTGAGTGGCTCGGAGAATGTTCAGCCGGTCGATCTCTGGCGGTTCGATGCTCACTACCGACCAAAATATGTCATCGCGAGTGCTGATCTCGAGGTAAATGGATTCGCGCTGTTTCTCATTGAGCTGCTTCGAGTCATTCAGCACCCGATGACGAAATTTGAGCGGCAAAATCACTGCTGCGACGACCACCGGCCCTGCCAAGGGTCCGCGGCCCGCCTCATCGATGCCCGCGATCCGGCTGTGACCCAGCGCGTGAAGTCGTTTTTCGTGGCGGAGGGAACAGGGCATGGCTTCAATCTAATAAAAAAGGCCGGACTGTGAAGCCCGGCCTTTTTGAAAATTGATCTGAGTTACAGTCTAATCTGGACGATTAAGCGGCTGCCTTTTGCTTCACGGTCATGGCCTGCTTGCCCTTTCGCCCGCGGAGATAATTCAGCTTCGCGCGACGCACGCTGCCCTGGCGCTCGACATCGACCTTCGCGATACGGGGCGAATGAATCGGGAACACACGCTCGACGCCTTCGCCGTAAGAAATGCGGCGGACGGTGAACATCGCATTCAGGCCGCGGCCTTTTTTGCCAATGACGATGCCTGCGAAAATCTGGATGCGCTCTTTGTCACCCTCGACGACGCGGGTGTGGACCTTTACGCTGTCGCCCACGGCGAAGGGAGTGAGGTCGGTTTTGAATTGTTCCTGCTCGATTTTGTCGATAATGATGCTCATAGAAAAAGTCCCGCTTGGTTAAGAGGGGCAGAATAACTACCTGTTTCAAAGCCGAACGCAACCAGAAAGTTCGTTCCTTCTCCCACAGAGACGGCACTTGTCGATTCCGCCGCGATATTTTAGTTTGCGCCCTTGATCTCGTCCCTCTCCCCCACAGATTACGCGGTTCTTTATCGATTCTCCGTGGCGTTGGCCGGGCTCAATGAAGAGGCAGAAAGTCTCGTCCATGATGTGCTGGATGAAAAACTCGGCCGTCTGGCCGCCGCCGATGTGCATGGCACTCTCCTGCGCCTGCTCCGAGCGCTGTGGGAAGGCAGGCCCGTGACGCACGGCGACGCACCAGTCAGCAATCTTCCGCCGCAATTCCAATGGATGAAAACCCGCGACCGCGCCGTGGCCACGCTGCGCGGGGTTGGGGAATTTTCCGATATGGAAATTATCACGATCTGTGGTGTGGAAGAAGGCGCAGAATCGACTTCCATGCCGATGGAAAAAATCGCCGCCGCCCTCGTTTCGATCCCGGTTTCCGGAGAGATGATCAAGCGTTTCGCCGTTACCGTGCAGCAGGCCAGCCCTCCGTTTCGCCTCTTCAGCCCGCTCGGTATTTCCCTGCTCTTTGCCGGACTCGTGCTTTGCGCCGTGGCGGCATGGATCTGGCACGACTGGCAATCCAAGGCCGATGAAGTGCTGGCCCAGAAATTCATCGATGTGGTGAAAGATTTGTCGCCGCAGGAAATGCAGCCCGTCAACGAACCTGTCGGCGAGCTCACGGATGTCTTGTTTCTGAAATACGGCCTGGAAAATTACCCGCTGCCCGCCGATTTTGCGCGGTCCACAGCGTCGATTCTGGGTGTGAATCATGTCGATGGACATCCCGTGGTCCAGATCGGACTAAAAGATTCCCATGCGGTACTAATGCTTTTCCGCGCGGAGGATTTCGGTCTCGAACCAAACGAGGACGACTGGCAGATGGCGAGCCTGGATGGCTGGGCGCTGGCGATGCGCTCGAAGAATCAACAGGGACATGTCATTACCCTGCACGGGACGCCGAAGGAACTAAGCGCCCTGCTGCCTAAATAACACTGCAACTCCGCCCTAAACGTCGCCATTGAACATTCCACCGCTTGCGCGAGGATAACCGCTCTTTTCCGAAATCCATGCACCGCTTTTACATTCCCGCCGCCGATTGGAACCCCGACCAGCTTGTTCTCAGCCCTGAGGAGTCGCATCACGCGCTCGACGTACTCCGCTTGGAACGCGGTCAGCGCGTAGTCGTCTTTAATGGCACTGGAACTGAAGTCACTGCCGAAATCGTCGGGACGAATAAAAACGGCGTTGAACTGAAGGCCCAGCAGACCGCCCGCACTCCGAAACTGAAGGCCGCAATCACCCTCGGCCAAGCTATTCCCAAGGGCAAAAACATGGACCTTATCGTCCAGAAGGCGACCGAACTCGGCGCAGCGGTCATCGCGCCGATTCTATCCGAGCGCACCGTCGTCCAGATCGACGCGGGCGACTCCGATAAAAAACGCGCCAAATGGCAGGAAGTCGTCATCGAGGCGGCCAAACAATGCGGCCAAAACTGGCTCCCGGAAATCGCCCGACCGCTCTCGCCGAAGGCTTTTTTCGAGCAGGACACGCGTTACGACCTCATGCTCATCGCCTCGCTTCAGCCCGACGCGCGCGGTTTGAAAAACGTCCTCGCCGAAGTCGAAAAGGAAACCGGCAAACCGCCCGCCAGCGTCCTCATTCTGGTGGGACCGGAGGGAGATTTCACTCCCGCTGAGATCGCGCTGGCGAAGAGCCACGGCTGCCGTCCGATCACGCTCGGGCCGATCGTTTTGCGCACGGAAACCGCCAGCCTGTATTGCCTGAGCGTGCTCGCCCATGAGCTTTTTTAGAGCGACTCTGATCCTCGGACTGACACTTCAGTCGAGTTACAGTCAACTCACACCGACAGCTCCGCTATCGCCGCCGCGCGAAACTCCGCTCGTCGAAATCGCGCCGGACAAAGTCCCCAAGGAAGGTATTTCCGAAAATGGCCAGATCGCACTCGCCGTTTTGCCGGATAAATGGAAGGTCGCCGAGACGCCAGATTTCTACATTCATTTCCGGCGCATGACGGAGGCTCGAAAAGTGGGCCGCGAAGTCGAATTCAACCTCAGCTTCATCGCCCGGCAACTCGACGCGACTCCGGCGCAATACGCCCGCAAGTCGCACGTTTACATCTTCGAGGACGCGGCGGAATGGGCCAGTTTCGTGGCGAAAACCCAGATGCCAGAATGGACCAGCAGTTTCGCTCACGGCGACGAGCTTTTCCTCAATGTGCGCGGGCGGGACGGCGCCCCGTTTGACTCGCAAACCCTTGCCCACGAGACGACTCACGCGGTGATCGCGCGCATTTACCGCAAGCGCGGCTGGCCGATCTGGCTAAACGAGGGCACCGCCGAATACATGGGCAGCGCAGCGGTGGCCGCACGGAAAAACCAGACGTTAAAGCGGTTCCAGACCAAACTGGAGGTCGCCGATATGCCTCTGGAGGAGCTGATTCATCTCGAGTCGTATCCGCAAAATACAAAGGATGTCTATCGGCTTTACCAGACTAGTGAAAAATTCGTTCGCTTCCTCATGTCGAAGGGCACGACACAACAATTCGTCGGTTTTGCCGACGCGCTAATCGCTGGGCAAACCGTCGAGCAGGCGATCTCGGCGAACTACATCCAGACGTTTCCCGACTTCAAAAAATTCCAGGCCGACTACGAGAAATATTCCGGAAGCAAACGCTAGCACCGGTCGAGTGCCGACATTTCAGCACTTCCGTGCGACGCATTCCCCCTCGCCAGCCGTTTCCCATTGAATCGTGGCATGATTGATCTGGAAATGTTCGGCCAGCTCCTCGTTGATCTCGTGCAGCAAGGCGGCGCCCGAAGCTCCAGCCTCCAATACCAGATGCACCGTTAGCGCCACATCCGTCGTGCTCAATCCCCAGATATGCAGGTGATGCTCCTCTGTCACCTCCGGCAATCCGAGTAGGAACGACCGCACCGCCGCTACATCGATTCCCTCGGGCACGGCATCCAGAGACAGATTAAAAGAATCCCGCAGTAGTCCCCAAGTGCCCTGCACCACCACCGCCACCAGCACGAGACTCACCACTGGATCGAGCCAGAACCACTTCGTAAACAGGATCACCAAGCCCGCCACCACCACTCCCGCCGAGATGCCCGCATCCGCCGCCATGTGCAGAAAAGCCCCTCTCACATTCAGATCGCCCTTTCGCCCCGACATAAACATTAACGCCGTCACCCCATTGACCACAATCCCCAGCGCGGCCACCCACATCACGGTCGAGGCGGCCACTGCCGCCGGTTCGCGCAACCGCTGTATTGCCTCCCAGCCGATCGCTCCCACACTCACCAGCAGAAACACCGCATTCGCCAGAGCCGCCAGCACCGACGACCTCTTCCAGCCATACGTATGGCGCTCGGTTGCCGCCCGTTTCGCCAGCACCGTCGCACCCCAGGCCAGAAACAGCCCAAGCACATCGCTCAAGTTATGACCCGCATCCGCCACCAGAGCCAGCGAATGGGAAAGCAACCCATAAACGACCTCCACGACCACAAAAGTCGTGTTCAGCGTGATACCCACCGCGAAGGCGCGGCCAAAACTCGCTGGAGCATGGGAATGGCCATGCCCTTCATGCGAACCATGCTTGTGGCCATGATGCTCGTCGTGATCGTGTTCCTCAGAATGGTTGTGCATCAGCTAATTTATTCCTGATGCCTTGGTATGGGCGAGCAATCGTCGCAAACTTCGCCCCGAAACGCCTCGATGCCTTCCCGGACAATGATGGGAACCATAACCAGGGCTGCCACCGGATCGGCCCACCACCAACCCAGGAGGGCGTTGAGCACCAGACCGCTCAGAGTGATGGCGGAAAGGTAGGCGCAAAGATTCGTCTGGCGGGAATCCGCCTCCAAGGCTCGGCTCTCCAACTGGACGGCGATGCGACGTTTGGCCCGGGCCAGCAGCGGCATGACGACCAGCGAAAGAGCGCACAGCCCGATACCGATCAGACTCACTTGCGGCGTCTCCTGTCGGAGCAACGTCTTGGCGGCTTCCAATCCGATAAAGGCTGCGAGCAGATAAAAAGCGATGCCCACCAGCTTGAGCGCCAGCTTTTCGCGCTTTTCATCCGTCTCGTGAGATTGCAACCGCCAGAGCAAGACGCCGCCAGAGAGGCTTTCAATCACCGAGTCCACCCCGAAGCCCATCAGCGCCACACTGCCCGCAAGAAGTCCCGCACCGATGGCCACCACGGCCTCAGTTCCATTCCAGCCGAGAGTAAAATACTCCAGTTGCCGACCCTTTCGCAGATGCCTGCTACGGTCGGCACTCGGACAACAGCATTCGTTCACGTCACTCATCAGCAATGAGAGATGCCCCTTGGGTGGTGAGGGCCGACTCCGGGTGGCGCGCCGGACGGCTGGCTAGAAAGTAGGAGCCGATCACCATGCCGCCAGCGATGGCCTGCGCAGCCAGCGTCTCCACCGTGGGTGAAACGCCGAACCACAGACCCATCCACCCCGGCAGAAAATTCGTCAGCATGGGAATCTCCGTCGTCGAGATCCAATGGGCCAGTTGCATTTCCTGCGCCTGCTCTCCAACCATCACCAGCAGCACCACGCCGAGCAGCACGCCGGTGAGAACGAGCATTTTGCGATACGGCAGACGGCGATGCGCCACAAACGTCAGCACCGTGGCGATGCCCGTGAGGATCGCGCCGAAAAGAGCCCCCAGCAGGACAATATGTTGGCCCAGTTGCAGGCGGTAGCTCTGGAGAAAAAGCACCGTTTCAAACCCCTCGCGATAGAAAGAACTGAAACCCAGCAGCCCGAGACCAAAGACGAGCCGTGCATGGGTGATATGTTGGTCGCCCGCATCTTTCAGAAGCTGTTTCTTCTTGCGGCTGTGCAAGATGATCCAGCCGCCCCAATACGTCTTATGAAAAAACCAGTTCATCACCAGCAGCAGCACGACGACCGCCACCAGTCCCGTGGCCGCTTGCAAGTTCAGGGCCGACACGCTCTCGGCGAGACTGCCGAGGATGCCGACCGCGATAAACCAGGTCACCACCGTCGCGCCGAAACCCACTCCCGCGCCGATGGCCACGGCCCGGCGATGGGGCTTTTGAGTGTTCCCCATACTGGCCGTGATGGCAGAAAGCACCAGAATACATTCCAACCCCTCCCGAAAAACCAGCACCGCGACATCCAGAAAAGCGGAGAGGGGAGTCGTCTGCTTCTTCGTCGGGTCCGGCACCCCTTGGGCAGTCACTCCCTGCCAGATGAGAACGGCGAGAACCAGCAACAGCGCAGAGATCAAGGCCGTCATGGCCCAACGGGGAAACGGCTTGCGCGGAGCCACATTGATCGGGAGGAGAGATTGGGAAACGCTCGTCATATCCCTACTGAGATCGATTCGCAATAAGCTCCTGTCAATCAGAAGTTGACTCCAAAGTGTCTTCTTTCCGGCGGGCCTCCTGCAAACCCGTCTCCGCCGCCCCTCGCGAGCCCTCCGCTACCACGGCGGAGTGCTCCATCGGAGTTCGGGAGCCCTCTGGAACTGCACCGGAGAGTTCCACCGCCACACCAGAGTCCTCTGGAGCGACAGCGGAGCGCTCTGGAACAACGGAAAAGTGCTCTGGAACAGCACTGGAGCACTCTGAAACAACGGCGGGGGTTGCCAATAAAACAAAAAAATCCTTTGTCGCAGATTTAACTCGCTTCTTCATCGAAGAATTCCATCATCGCCCATGCCCAAACAATCTTACATGCCCACTAACGCCGACGGAATCGGAGCCATGCTGCTCGCCTTCGACACTAATATCAATGCCAACAGCGGCAAACTCGCCCTCAAATACGGCCTGCTTCCGGTGGAACTCCGCCGCGTAACCCAGGCCCAACTCGTCTGGGGCTGGTTTCAAGATGCTCTCGTCGCCGCTCGCGATTGGGCGCAAAGCCTTACCCAGACTCGCGACACCCTTACCACCGGCACGCCCGGAGCTAATGTGGCTCTGCCCGGTGGACCCATGTTGCCCGCCATCCCGCTCGTGCCGCCGACCCCGCCGTCCACCGCGGTGATGTTGGAGCCGGGTTTCTTCACCTTCTTTAGCAGCCTCGTCGCCCGGATTAAGACGGCGACAAACTACGATCCCGCCGACGGCACGCTCCTCGGTATCGAAGGGGCGGAGATTCCGGCGCCCCAGCCTGCCACCACCATCCCCGTCCTCACGGGCGATCTTTTCACCAGCGGCCATCCCGAGTTGACCTGCGTGAAAGGTCAGTTCCAAGGCTATGACGTTTACCTGACCCGCCCCGGCCAGCCGAAACGCATGATCGGTTTCTCCCTCGGCCGCCGCTACAACGTCACCGAGGCCTTGCCTGCTGCCGGAACCGCCGAAATTTGGATATTCGAGGTGCAATACCGTTACCAAGGCGAGCCCTTCGGTCAGATGTCGCAGCCGCTGTCCTTAACCGTGCGCGGCTAGAGCGGCATCGCACTTCGCTGGGAAAAGGGAGGTCTAACGACCTCCCTTTTTTTCATTTGGAGATGTTCCGGCGGCCAACGCTAGCGCCGGTCGAGGGAGACGGAGCGCAGGCGCAGGGCGTTGGTGATCACGGAGACGGAACTCAGGCTCATCGCCGCCCCGGCGATCATCGGACTGAGCAGCCAGCCGAAAACCGGATAAAACAAGCCCGCCGCGATGGGGATGCCGAGGGCATTGTAGAGAAACGCGAAAAGCAGATTCTGGCGGATGTTTTTCATCAGGGCCCGACTCAAAACCACGGCGCGCGCAAGGCCTTGCAAGTCGCCGCTGAGCAGGGTAATCCCGGCGCTTTCCATCGCGATGGCGGTGCCCGTGCCCATGGCGATCCCAACGTCGGCGGCGGCGAGAGCGGGAGCGTCGTTGATGCCGTCACCCGTCATGGCGACGTGTTTCCCGTCGCGTTTCCAGGCGGCGATGTGATCGTGTTTATCGGCGGCGGAGACTTCCGCTATGACTTGGTTGAGGCCCAGTTGCTGGCCGAGCCACGCGGCGGTGCGCTGGTTGTCGCCGGTCAGCATTACCACTTCCAACCCGAGGGCGTGCAGGCTCTCGATGGCCTCTTTGGTGGAAGCTTTTAGCGGGTCGGCAATGGCCAGAAAACCTGCGGGCTGGCCATCGACGGCGATGAAAATAGTCGTTTTTCCCTCGGTATTGAGCGCGGCAGCCTCGGGTTCGAGTTGCATCAGACTGGCGACGCCAGACTGCTGGAGAAAGTCGGGTTTGCCCACCAGCACGGTGCGTCCACCGACGCGGGCGCTGACGCCACCGGCGGTGGTGGATTGGAAGTCGGCTGCATTTTCCACGGTGAGATGGCGCTCCTGAGCCGCCAACACGACGGCGGCGGCGAGGGGATGCTCGCTGTTTTTTTCCGTGGCTGCGGCGAGCGCGATTAGGTCATTTTCAGAGAAGCCGGGCGCGGAAACGATCTTCACGACGCGCGGTTTTCCCTCGGTGAGCGTGCCGGTTTTGTCCACCACGATCAGCGTCACCTTCTCCAGCAGCTCCAGTGCCTCGGCGTTTTTAACAAGGATTCCCGCCTGGGCACCGCGTCCGACTCCGACCATGATGCTCATGGGCGTGGCGAGGCCGAGGGCACAGGGGCAGGCGATGATCAACACCGCGACCGCGCTCGCCAGCGCATGGGCGAGGGCCGGTTCGGGGCCGAGTAAGAACCAAATCAGAAAAGTGACCAACGCGATGCCGATCACCGCTGGCACAAACCAGGCCGCGACCCGGTCCGCCAGCGCCTGGATCGGAGCGCGGCTGCGTTGCGCGTTGCCCACCATCTGCACAATCTGGGCGAGGACGGTTTCGTCGCCGACGTGTTTCGCTTCCATCAGAAAACTCCCGGTGCCGTTGATCGTGCCGCCGGTGACGCTGTCCCCTGCCGCCTTCGCAATGGGCAACGGTTCGCCCGTCAGCATTGCTTCATCGACTTGCGAACGGCCTTCGGTGATCACGCCATCAACAGGAATTTTGTCGCCGGGCTTCACCCGTAAAATGGCGCCCGCGACCACGCTGTCGAGGGGCACCTCGCGTTCCTGATTATTTTCCACCAATCGGGCGGTGGCGGGCGCCAGATCGAGCAAGGCCCGGATCGCGCTACCCGTGCGGCTGCGGGCACGAAGTTCCAGCACCTGACCCAGCAAAACGAGAACGATGATGACCGCCGCGGCTTCGAAATATACTCCGACGCCCCCGTCCATTCGCATGGAACTCGGAAACCAGCCGGGGGCTAATATGGCCACGACGCTATAAACGTAAGCTGAGCCGACTCCCATCGCGATGAGCGTAAACATATTGAAGTGCCCGCCGCGCAGCGACCGCGCACCGCGCACGAAAAACGGCCAGCCCGCCCAGAGCACCACCGGCGTCGCCAGCAACGCCTGAGTCCAGCGCGAGACGGAACCCATTAGCCAATGCGGCGCGCCCGGCAGGAGATGCGCCATCGCCAGCAGAAAAACTGGGAGCGCCGCCACTCCGGCAAACCAGAGCCGGCGCGTCATATCGCGCAGTTCCGCGTCGTCCTCCGGCTCACTGGTGACGACGGACTTCAACTCCAGGGCCATGCCGCAGATGGGGCATTCGCCGGGGGCGTCGCGCTCGATTTCCGGATGCATCGGGCAGGTGTAGATTTTCTGGGGTTTCCACGACGGGTTTCGTTCCAACGCCATGCCGCATTTCGGGCAGGCTCCAGGCGAGTCCGATTCGACTCCGTCGCACATGGGGCAGAAATATTTCGCCGTCGCTGGTGGTGTCGCAGTGTGTCCGCCGCAGCAGGAATGGGCGGCAGGTGGTGTACCGCAACAGGATTTCTCGGATGAAGGTTTCATAATTAGGGATGGCAGGTGCAGTCGAGGCAGCCGTGCGTGGCGCACATCTGGCAGGTTTGCTCCAGGCGCGAGCGTAGTTGTTGACGCGCCCGATGGAGGCGCACTTTCAGATTACCGCGTGAAATCCCCAGCGCGTCGGCGACATCCGCGGGAGATTTTTCATCGAGATCCGCGAGTTGAATGACTTGGGCATAATCAGGATGCAGCGTTGGCAATAAGCCTCGCAGATAGGCGCAAACGACTGCTTTTTCTCCCGCGTCATTTTCCGACTCCGTTTCGAAAGCAAACCGCTCCAAAGCAGCGTTTCGCGTGACGTCCCGGCGATGCAGATCGACCAGCACATTGCGCAAAATGCGGTAAAACCAGCCAATCAGATTTTGCTCGTCGGAGAGCGTGGGAGCGGATTTCAAGGCCCGGTAAAGACTTTCCTGCACGGCGTCGGCAGCCAGTTCCTCATTGTGCAAACGGCTGCGGGCGAAGGATTGAAAGGCGCCGAGATTGGCCAGCAAAGTGGTCGCCAGGGCATCGGATAATTCGTCGTTGGGTAAAGGCATGGAGAGATTCATCTACTAGTGCCAACGCAACAGTGGGCGGCGGGTTACACTTTTCTGAAAGATAACCCAGTCTGCGTGTTCATTGTCGAAATTCGGAATGCCGGATCTGCCCTCCCGCTTGTCCGATCCAGGCGGCGGCGGCGGTGCAGGCGATGGCTAGCAGGATCGTGAGAATGGTGACCGCAGGCAGCAGTTTTGGAAATTTCCACGCGCAAATGATTCCCGCCAAGGCGACGGCGGCGGTGAGGTAGAAAATCCATTCCGTCTGGTCCGACCGGCTGACGTGTTCGTGGAGGGCGGAAATAGCAGCTTTATTCGACATGGCTTTCACGCGGTCCTCGGCCCGATCGCCGAAGGCGGTCACCGGCCAGACGGACGCGCTACCGATGAAGACGATGACGCAGGCGACGGCTTGAGCCTGCCGGCTGCGCAGAACGAAGGCCAGAATCAGCCCGATCACTCCCATCGCCGTCGCATAAATGGGCAGCGGATTGAGCAGGACGTGGACGTATTCCGGCTGCTGGAGATGTTCGAGGAAGGGCTGGATAAAATCTTTCATGTGAGTTGCATGGATATGTGGAAATAGGGACGGGCGGGAAACGATGACAGTTCCCCGCCCGGAGCCGTATTAGTTTTAGGGAGTGACTTCCGCGTTCTCGATCATGTTGATGCCGTCGTGACTGACCATCTTACCTTTGACGGTGACGGTTTTGGCGGCGTATTGGGCCAGATCTTTGTTCATTGGCTTGTGTTCGCCGATGATGAGGTAAGTTTTGCCGTCCTCGCCTTTCACGCCGACGGGCAATCCGCTCTCGATGCAGGTCTTGGCGCAATCCATGTGCTTCGCGCCCGTGGCACCGTGGTCGACGTAGCAGGCCATGTCGATGATCTCACCTTTGACGGTGAAATTCTCGGTGGCTTCCATTTTCATGCCCGCCATTTTCGGATCCATTTTGTGGTCTTCGCCGTCATGGGCAATGACGGGAAGGGCGGTGAATGCTGAGGCAGCGATGGCTGCGATGAGGAATTTTGGTGTTTTCATAGTTATTCAGCTGTGGTGTTTTCAGTTTTCTTTTCAATGAGTTTCATGTCGCACTTGGGGCATTTGCCGGGTGCGTCGGCGATCACTTCCGGGTGCATTGAGCAGGTGTATTTTTTCCCGGCGGACGCCGCGTCGGATTTTTCTGATTTGCCCGCCATGCCACTGGGGCAAGCGGGGCAGTTGCCAGCGAGGGCTGACGTGGTAAACGCTGCCAGCGCAAAAGCGACGGCTGTGAATTGATTTAGTTTTTTCATTTTGTTTGTTTGTTTTGTTTCTTGCCGGGGTTGGCCAGCAAAAGGGTTGGTTTAGGAGATGCCGTCGCGAGTTAGATCGTTTTTCGAGGCGATTTCGGCCTGAGTTCCCGGAGGATTTTCATACCAGCCGGGATCGTCGTAGCTGCTGAGATTCTCGCGGACTTTCAGAATCGTGAACATCCCGCCCATGGTGATGTAATCGTAGGGGCCTTTGCCGCCGACCATCGGGATGCTGTTCTTCGGGACGGCCATGCCCATGTCGCCCATATCCCCCATGCCGTCGGTGCCCATCGTCATGTAGCCGGGGAGGAGTTGTTTACGCACTTTCTTGTCGAACTCGACCGTATTTTCCACGCCGATGATGTTCGGCATGCCGTGCCCCATTTGATTCATAACGTGGTGAGTCATGTGGCAATGCATTGCCCAGTCGCCGGGATTTTCGGCGATGAATTCGATGGTTCGCGTCTGTCCCACGGCCACGAGCACGGTCGTTTCGGGATGGCGCGCCGACTCTGGAATGTCGCCGCCGTCGGTCGCGATGATGTGGAAATAATAGCCGTGCAGATGGATCGGGTGATGATCCATCGCTCCGAGATTTCCAAGACGAATGCGGACGCGCTCGCCCTTTTTCGCGACCAATGGAGCGGTGCCGGGAAAGACGCGGGCGTTCATCGTGAGGATGTTGAAATCCGTCATCTCGTTCGGATTCGGCCGCGTCGTTCCGGGATCAATCCGCCATTCGCTCAGCATGATCACAAAATCGCGGTCCGGCTTCGGCTCGCTGGAATTTTTCGGATGAATGACAAACATCCCCATCATGCCGAGGCCCATCTGCGTCATCTCGTCGTGGTGCGAGTGATACATGAACGTCCCGTGCTGATTCAATTGGAACTCGTATTTAAAAGTTTCCCCCGGCTGGATCGCCTTCTGATTCAGCCCGCCGACGCCGTCCATTCCGTTCGGCAGCAGAATGCCGTGCCAATGCGCCGTCGTCGGAGCGGACAGGCGATTTGTCACGTAGATCCGCATGCGATCGCCCTCCACCGCCTCGATTGTCGGGCCGTGAACGGAGCCATTGTAGCCCCAGCAATCGGCGACCAGGCCCGGCGCAAATTCCCGGCGTACTGGCTCGGCGATCAAATGATAGACCTTCACTCCATCGACCATTTTCCATGGGAGTGTCATTCCATTGGGCGTGATCACCGGCGTGTAACGGTCGTCACTGTCGCCCGATGTCGGCGGCTCGGCGGCTTGGGCGGTTTCTTGAAAGACGCGGTTCGCGACCGCGATGCCACCAGCCAGGGCGGCGGCTCCGGAGAAAAATTTTCGGCGTGTAATCATAGAGTTAGTCTTTCGAATGGTCGGCGGTGGTTTTTTGTAAAAGAGTGAGACTGCCGCCGATGGCGCGTTCCAAGTTGGCTCGGGAAATCCAGTAATCGCGCCAGGCATCAACGTAGCCGCGTTCGGCGTCGAGTTCCTCCTGTTTGGCGCGGAGCAAATCGTAAAAACCGATGAACATGCCGTTGTATTCGAGCTGCGTTGCATTGAGGATTTTCAAGCGCTGCGGAAGCAATTCGTCGCGGTAAAACTCCGCCAGATCGCGAGCCGCGACTATGCCATCGCGGGCTTCGCGAGCCTCGGACCGAACATTGACCGCGCGGGCGGCGAGTTCCCATTGCGCTTGCTTAAACTCGGCGCGTTTACGGGCGAGTTCGGGGCGACCGGAGTCGAAAATGGGGAGTTCCACTTCGATCTTTGGGCCGGCCAGTTGAGTTCCATCTGATTCACGCTCGTAGTCGAGCCCGAGCATGATGCTCGCCGGGAAAAGGCGTGTCTTCCCCTGCACGCCGACCGCTGCCGCCGCGAGCGAGAGCTGCGAGCGACCGATTTCCAGATCGGTGCGCTGGGCAACGGCGGTTTCTTCCACTTGAGTTAGATTCGTTTCTGTTTTCGGGAGCGGCGGCAGTTGCGCGGCGATCTTCCAATCAATGTCCGAACCCCAGAGTCCGAGCTGGCGATTCAGTTTTTCACGCGACGATGCAATTTCCGTGAGCGTCTTGGCCACGTCGAGACGGGATTGGGAAAGCAGCGCCTGTTGATTGAGCCAAGCCAGCTCGTTGATATTTCCGGCCTCGCGTTGTTTCTGGGCAAACTCTTTCGCCGACACATTCGTTTCCACGATGAGTTTCAACCGACTGAGCAACTGCATTTGCGCCTGCAACGTGTAGAACGCCGACTTCGTTTCTGAGGCGAGTTCCAATACACTGTCGGCTACTTCCAACTGCACTTTTTCGTAAGCGCGGGTCGCCAGTTTTTTGCGGAGCGGCCGGAGAAACCACGTCACGACATCTTGCGAATAGAAAAACTCCACATTCGCATTCTTCCCGCCGCGATCCGCCCAGCGGGACTGCGCGCTGATCGTCGGATTGCGCATCAGCCCAGCACTGGCAATGTCGGCTTGGGAAATGCCGAGCGACTCGAATTTTGATTGGAGTTCCGCGTTATTCAGGAGCGCGATTTGCACGGCGCTGTCCACGGTCAATTCCTTGCCAAGCAACTCGGCAACAGACTCGCGCACCCGGCCATCTTCCCGCACAAAAGTGCTCCAGACAACGCGTTGGGAAAGTTTGCCTTCGAGGGCTTTATCCGCGCCGCCGCTCTGCGCTTGGGCGACGGACAGACTGAGAAATAGGGACAAAATTCGTTTCATCACATTCCTTTCATGCCCGGCATGGAGTGGTCCATCGTCTCCATTTTCATGGAACTCGGATGAGTTTCGGATGAGGCGGGCTCGGACCTTGGTTCTGCCGACAAGCGATGCGTCTGGAGATAGCGGGAAGGAATGGAGACTGAAGTGTCGGACTGCGGATTGGCCGGATGTCCCGGCGGCAGCGTGGGCGGAGTCAGGTCCACCGCGCAACCACTCAGGATGAGAGAGGCGGTGAGAAGAGTGAATGAGAAATGGAGAGTCATGAAATTTTTTTTGGGTAGGTATTGAGGTCAGGCGGAGAACGACGCACGCGGAAGAGATTCCCAAGAACGAGGGGTGCAAAAAAAACCGGCAAAACAAGCGTCGTAGAGAAGACGCGTTCGACGGTTAGCTCAGTAACGGCGGAGCGTTGACCCGATGGCAACGCTGGAGATCACATTCGACGACACGGGCCAGACCCGGCGGCCCGGTGGGCATCGCGGAGGCCAGAACCATCTTTGGCAAAACAGACCATTCGCTGACCAGGACGATGTAATCCACGGCTCCAGTAACCACGTTGACCGGTTGCCAGAGGACCTTTCCCTCCACGGCTTTCAACACCTTGCAGCAGACGGTGGCGTGTTGCGGCGCTTTTTGATCCCCACTGTCTGCGCGTTGGTCGTGACAATGGCTGCAGATCTTTTCCAACTTGGAAAAGTGGAGCGCCGCCAACGCGCAATGATTCGAGATCGCAAGCCACGCCAGCAGCGTGAGCACCACGGTCAGGGTGCGAAAAAGCGTGGGCTTTGCGGAAGACATGGCTCTAGCTTGGATACCGGGTGGGGAAGATTGTTCAATCAAAATGTCTAATAAAGCCGTTTACTTCGGGCGAATGGAACGCGGTGCGATTTTCTGGTGCATCGGACTTGCATCGCGATGTAAACGCCGCCAGCATTCGCCACCTCAATATGGAATTACTCGTAGCCACTCTCTGTGATACTGCCTCGGAAAACCAAGGCAAACTGAACGTCATCGGCGCATTCGACGCTATCATCGCCCAAAGTTTCCCGGCCAATTTCAGCTTTATGCTGGCCTTGCGCTTCAGCTTCACGGCCAAGGATCACGGCAGCCATGCCTTTTACATCCAACTCGTGGACGACTCAGGCGAGCCCGACAAGTCGGCCCCCAATGAGTCGAAGATGGATGTGAACATGCCGCACGGCACCCCTGGTTTTTCGACCCAGAACATGATCACCCCGCTCCAGGGCACCATCGCAAAGGCGGGCAACTATCATTTCGATGTGCATTTCGAGAAGAAAATCCTCGCGCACATCCCGCTCCGCGTGATCATCCAGAGCGACCTCGCGGCTGCGGCTCCGGCGGCCTAACTGGATTAAGCTTTTTACGCCGGCTCCGGACTGCCGCACCTCTGGCGGCGAGGTGGTCTACGGACGTAGCCATTTTCTTCCGCGAAAATTGATTTGAACAATTTTTCCCGAACCCTTTCTAAGCTCATCAACCCACTCCGATGCTGCCCATTTCTGACGCTTTCCAAGGCGAAGTTCTCTCGATTCTCTCCGATCTCACCGGGCTGCCCGACTTGCAGAATTTCCTGGATTTGAACCTCTTCGATGAGGGGCTACTCGATTCTCTGACACTCGTCCGGCTGCTCGTCGAACTCTCCAGCCACTTTTCCATTCATCTCACTCCCGCCGATGTGCAGCGCGACGAATGGTCCACCCCGCGCGGTATCTTGAAGGCAGTCGAATCGCATTTGGCCGCTTGAAATACCCGCATCTGCTCGCGGCAGCCGTGGCCGTTTTGCTCGTGATCGCCAGTGTGGCCGTGATGACGCACGAGGCTCGGCGCTACGAGTCGGAGAATGAGCGGCGGACGGCACAGCTTTTTTTCCCGCAGAAGCTGAACGGTAGCGCGCTACAACGGCTGGCGTTTAAGATGGGGCATTATCTCCCGATCTACGGTAGCTCGGAGTTGGGTTCCTATGAGTTGCAGAAACGGGTGCAGACGAAGCCAGGGGATTTCTTTATCAATGCCCCGACTGGGTTCAAAGCCTATCCTGTCGGACGCGGGGGAACGACGCCTCTGGTCATGCTCCAGGAACTCGCCGCCGCCGGGCCCCAAGTCCACGGGCATAAAGTCGTCATCGTTCTCTCGCCAAACTGGTTTGCCGGCCCGATCAACGTGAGCAACTACGAGGGCAACGCCACGGAATTGCACACGGGCAGCCTACTTTTCGGATCGTTCAGCCGGGAGTTAAAGCGCGATGTGGCTAGGCGCCTGGCGCAGTTTCCCCATCCACTGGAGAAATCCGAGCTGCTCAAAACAGCGACCGCTCTCGCCGCCAGCGATGACCGTTGGCAGAGAAATTTGTCGCGCCTGGTGAATCCCGTGGGACAAGGCTGGGTATTTTTCCTGCGTGGAATGGATAACTTTGAAACGGTCCGCCGGATGCTGGACCCTACCCACCACCTCTCGAAGGTGCAGCCCGAGCAGCGCCACCTAGTGAATTGGTCCGAGGAGATGATGAATGCTGAGGCGATCTCGGACGTCGAGGCCTCTTGGGTCGGGCACGATCCGGAAAGCGGGGAACCTATAGCGAAAGCCGATCCCCATCCACAAGGCCCGCTGAAGATGCGCAAAAAACCGAGCACGGTGCACTTCGAGACGAGTGATGTCTGGGGCGACTACGATCTGCTTCTCCGCACCCTCCATGAACTCGGGGTCAAAGCGCTCATCCTGAGCGTGCCGATGGATGGCCCGATCCAGGACAAGGACAATCTGCCGTTCGCCCGGCGCGAGGTTTATTATGAACGCGTGCGGTCGATGGCGGCGAAATACGGTTACCCGTCGCGTACATTCGAGGAGCACGAATACGACGGAAATTTCCTGATTGAGCACGTCTCGCATCTCACCGACAAAGGGTGGCTCTACCTCGACCAGGTGATCGACGCATTTTATCATGACAAACTCCCCACCTAACGAGCGGCGCAGGACGCTGTGGCTCACGCTGTATTACCTGGCCATTCTTCTAACATTGCTCTGGATGGAAATGAGCGGCTCATTCGAGACGCCGACGTTTATCTATCAAGGTTTCTAACATGAAAACGCTCGACGTTGTTGCCCGCATTGCCCACGAGGATCCGCAGCGTATTTTCCATGTCAGCGGCGCACTAACATCAACTTACGGCGAGCTCGCCCAGCGCTCCGACGCTGTGGCCGCACTCGTCTCCCGGGAAGGCGGGCCGAGGCAACGCCCCGTCGCCGTCATCGGGCACAAAGAGCCCGAGATGATCCAGGCGTTTCTCGGCTGCCTGAAGGCCGGGCATCCCTACGTGCCCATCGAGTCGTCCATGCCTCCGGCCCGCATCGAGACAATCCTCGGAAACCTCACCGAACCGCTGGTACTAACTCCAGACCGGGTGGCAGGGTTGGCGGATGAATGCGTCGAAACTCAAATGGTCGCAGATGACGAAATCGCTTATGTGATTTTCACTTCCGGCAGCACCGGCGAACCGAAGGGAGTCCCGATCCTGGTTCGCAGTTTAGAGTTCTTCATCGACTGGATTGAGGCCGAGCAAAGGTTAGGAACAAAAGAAGTCTTTCTCAACCAGGCGCCATTCTGCTTCGACTTGTCGGTGATGGATTTGTTTCCCTGCCTGCGTTGCGGAGGGCGGCTGGTCAGCGTGACCAAAGCTTTGCTAACAGATATGACTGCGCTCTCCGCTCTTCTAGCTAGCAGCGAATTGAGTACCTGGGTTTCCACGCCCTCCTTCGCTCGTTTATGCGCGGGAAATCCAGAGTTTAACGGCCAGAATCTAATGCAACTCCGGCGTTTTCTTTTCTGCGGTGAGACGCTGCCTCCGGCGGTGGCGGCTAGTTTGCTGGAGCGTTTTCCAGCCGCAGAAGTCTGGAACACATATGGCCCAACCGAGGCGACCGTGGCGACGTCCTCTGTTCTTATCACACCCGAATGGATCGCGACCGGGGAACTTCCTGTCGGCGCGCCGATGCCCGGCTGTCAGATCCGGATATTGGACGAGAATTTGCGAGATGTTCTCGCCGGTGAGCGGGGTCAGATCGTTATCTCCGGCCCGAATGTGAGTCCCGGTTATTTGAATCCGCGTCCGAATGAAAAACCGTTCCGAGAGATCGACGACGCGTGGTCGTATTGCACAGGCGACTGGGGCCATTTCACTGCAACTCAACTCTACTTCGATGGCCGGATGGATTCGCAGATTAAACTGAATGGCTATCGCATCGAGCTGGGCGATCTGGAGGCCAATCTCCGATCTCTGGAGCAGGTGCGCGATGCCGTGGTCCTCACCAATCTCGAGGACGGCGCGGTGACCTCGCTGACCGCCTGCGTCATTTACATTGGGGAAGTTAGCAATCAGACGGAGCGCATTCTAACCTTGCGCGGCGCGCTCCGTAAAAAGCTGCCTGACTACATGCTGCCGAGAAACTTCCGCTTCCTCGAAGAGTTTCCCATGACGATTAATGGCAAAGTGGATCGCCGGAAGCTGGCGGATTCCTTGTTAGCCTTATGATTCCCTACGCCTCCTACTTCTACTTTGGGATCGCCGCCGCAGTGTCGGCAGTTCCGCTGCTCTGGATGAATCTCTGGCGCGGCTCGATGCGCTTCTGGATTCTAACAGTCAGCCTCGTGATGTTAGTCGTGCAGTACGGCGGGGTACTGCCCGCGCCGGGTTCGCGCGTTTCCGAGCTGGGCTGGCTGGCGATCTACGGCGGCCTGGAGTGCCTCGTGACGGTGTGGTTTTTGCAGAGCCGGAAGCGCGATGACTCCCGCTGGATTTTCTCCGCCGCCATCGCGCTCGCCATCGGGCCGCTGGTGTTGTCGCGCATCCTGGGGCATCTGAATCACCCGCTCGGTTTCGCCGGTTTGTCGTATGCGGTGTTTCGGTCGGTTGATTTGTTAGTCGGCATCCAGGATGGCAAGATTCGCAGCCTCGGTCTCGGGGAGTTCTTTGCGTTTCTCTTTTTCTTTCCGACGGTCTCCTCTGGGCCGATCGACCGCTTCGCCCGCTTTCAGAAAGACTATGCCGCTGTTCGCACGCGGGAGCAGTTTCTCGCCGATCTGGATGTGGCGGTGCATCAGATATTCACCGGATTTCTCTACAAATACATCGTCGCGCATTACCTCAACAAACTCGTGCTGGAGAGGCTGATGACCCACTCCGGCGCGTGGAGTGCGGTGGTGTATTTCTATGGCTATGCGCTCTATCTTTTCTTCGATTTCGCGGGTTACAGTGCGTTCGCGGTCGGTGTTAGTTATTTGCTGGGAATCCGGACGCCGATCAATTTCAACAAGCCGTTTCTAGCCAAAAACATCCGCGATTTCTGGAACCGCTGGCACATGAGTTTGTCGGCCTGGTTTCGCGATCACATCTACATGCGGTTCGTCATGGCGATGATGAAATCGGGCCGGATCAAAAACGCCCAGACTATCTCCACGCTGGGCCTGCTGCTCTCATTTGGCTTGATGGGCGTGTGGCACGGTACCGAGTGGCATTACATAGTCTATGGCTTCTACCAAGCCGGGCTGATGATCGGTTACGAGCAGTGGGCGATCTACAAAAAGCGCCGCAAATGGACTCGCTCCAGCCGCTGGACGGACATACTCTCGATGGTGCTCACGTTCCACTGCGTCTGCCTCGGCTTCCTGATTTTCGCCGGAGGCGTGCCGACCCAGCCAACCGTTGCTTCGCATCATCCAGCGAAGGAATCGCACCGATCGGCACACTGAGTTTTCATAGATGGGTGCCAGCGGACTGAATCCCGCGCTTTTCGCCCGGACAAACCGGGTTAAAATGGTGCGCACGCTCCATGCGGATTTTACTTACCAACAACACCCTGGATGACCGCGCAGGCACCGAGCTTTATTTGTGCGAAGTCGCCGAGGCGTTGCAGGCGGCGGGTCACGAGCCGGTGTGCTTCAGCCTAAATCTCGGGAAAATGGCCGCGCGTCTCGCCGAGCGCGGCATCCCGGTGAGCGACGATCTCCGCGCGCTGCCGGGCCCGCCGGATGTCATTCACGGGCAACACTTTATCGAGACGACGTTGGCCGCGATGACCTGGCGCCAGGTGCCGGTGATTTCGTTTTGTCACGGACCCGAGGCGTGGCAGGAAGCCGCCTGTCAGCTCCCCAATGTGGTGCGCTGGATCGCCGTTGATGCCAGCAGCCGGCGGCGTCTGGTCGAGGATGAAGGCATCGATCCCGCGCGCGTGACCACGCTTCTAAACCACTTCGACGAGCGCAGATTCCAGCCGCGCGCGCCTTTGCCCGCGAAGCCGCAGAAAGCCCTCATCGCCAGCAATTACCTCACCCCGCGGCATCCGGCGGTGCTCGCCGCCCGGGCGGCTTGCGAGGCGAAGGGAATCGCACTCCACACCGCGGGACGGCATCTCGGCGGCATTGTGGAAAACATGGAAACACTCCTGCCCCAATTCGACATCGTCTTTGGCAAGGCGCGCATTCTCATCGAGGCCGCCGCCGTCGGCTGCGCGGTCGTGCAGTTGGAATATTTCGGCGCAGGACTGCTCGGACAAATGGAAAATTACGACACGCTGCGAGCCCACAATTTCGGCTACCACACGATGGGGTTGCCGCTGGACGCCGCAGTGATCGGCCATGAGCTGGATCGTTATGATGCAGCGGATGCGGCCCTTTTTTCGCAACGCATTCGCGAGGAGGCCACCTTGCAGAAAACCATGGCGAGTTTGATTCCGCTCTACGCCGAGGCGATGACGCATCCCTCGCCGGACTACGATCCCGCTCTGGAGGCGGGGGATTTCCTGCGCTTCCACCTGCGCCTGTCAAAGCTGCCCCTAAAGGACCTCCGGAAAACGACGCACGTCCCGCTGCGGCTGCCCGCATTTCCGATTCGCCCCGGCGGTCTTGCCGAAAGCTGGGAACACCTCACCTCCCGGCACGTTTCTGCCCACAGCCAGAAGCTCGAAAAACTCGGCCGTCTCATCACCGATCTGCGCCGCGAACAGGAAAAATCCGCCGCCAAAATCACGCAACTGCGGGGGAAACTGGCTCTTCTTTCCGAGAAACACACCCGACTCAAACTCGACTCTAAAAAACCGCGTTCCCTCTGGCAAAAACTCCGCACGTTCCTCGGACGCCACGA
Organism: Chthoniobacterales bacterium; assembly: GCA_038230215.1. GTDB lineage: Bacteria > Verrucomicrobiota > Verrucomicrobiia > Chthoniobacterales > DASVRZ01 > DASVRZ01. Next base: position 27,102 of record JBBRNR010000010.1, read on the forward strand.
CTAAACATGGACCGCATCGTCCCATTTCCCCTCGACCTACATCATCCCACGATGCGTGCCGATCCGTATCCGGTCTATCGCTGGTATCGGGAAAACGCCCCCATTCACCGCGTCGAACCCGCCCAACCCGACGGCGTTCCACGCTATTTCCTTACCCGCTGGAACGACATCGAGGCCGGGTTAAAAAATCCATCGCTGAAACGCTCCACCCACCCGCATTCCCTCTGGAACCAGCCTTTGGAAAAAGTCCCGCCAGCCCTGCGGACTTACGCCCGAGTTACACGCGAATGGCCGCTGTTTCGCGATCCTCCGAACCACGCTCCGGCCCGCCGCCCGATCAATCGCGTGCTCGACGATCCGGGTCATCGCGAGATTCTGGACGCAGTAATTCATCACGCCTTGGAGTCTATCGGAAACGTGAAAACATTCGACGCGGCGGAAGTTTTTGCCCGCCACATCGCCCTGCAACTCAACTTGGAAATGCTCGGCCTCGGCGAGCGGAGTTGGATCGAACTCGGCGGGCATCTCCTCAATCTCAGTCTCGGTTTTGGCAATGTTTTCCATCAGGAACGCCTCGAAAACGCCAGCCGTTCCATGTCCATTCTGGAAAGCTGGATTCTGGAGGCCATGGAAACGACTCGCCCGCAGCCGGCTCCGTTTCTCGACCGCCTGCTCGCCATGCAACAGGCGGGAAAAATCTCGGATTCCAGCCAGCTCACCGCCACCGCATTGCTCTTCATTCAAGCGGGTCAGGACACCACCAGCGCGACGATTGCCAACGGGATTCTCACGCTTTTGCGGCACCCGAGGCACATCGAAAAACTCGTCGCCGAGCCCGAGTTTGCCCCGCATATCGTCGAGGAAGTGCTGCGTTTCGAGTCGCCCGTGCAGCAGACGACCTCGCACGCCAGCGCGCCGCTGGAGTTGGGCGGCGTCACAGTCCAGCCGGGTGAGGCCGTCACATTTCTTCTCGGCGCAGCCAATCGCGACCCGGCGGTTTTTGAAAAACCAGACGAGTTTGATCCGGCTTTGGCGCGACCGCGCACGGCGGCATTTGGCTTCGGCCCGCATGGCTGCCCGGCCGCCAGTTTCGGACGCGAAATCGCCGCCACGAGTCTCGGTGCCTTCTTCCGGCATTTCCCCCAGGCCAGGCTGGTAAACGAGACCGCCTCCTGGAAACCGCTCGCCACCTTCCGCTCCGCCGGCCCGCTGCATGTCGCGGTCTAACCGAGTTTCCGAGGGAGGCTGCGGCAAATGTGAGCCCTTTTACCACACAACGTCTGGCTCCGATTGGCTTTCTGAGAGGGCGTCGCGAAACTCTGTTGTAGCGTCGAGCCTGTGGCTCGATGGGCCTGGTGGCAGAGGGATTTCTTTCGAGCCATAGGCTCCACGCTACAAACCCAGCCAGGATGCAAACGGTCCATGCACAACTTATTAGACGCCCTCTTATAGACCCGTTGGGGTCGGCCTATCTATAGCCCAACGAGTGCCATCTGAATCAGGTCTGTAGGACCGGCATGGCCCGGCTTCGTATGGCGCACCTATGGCGCACCTCCGGCGCTCACCCTCTATAGATACTAGGCTCCCACGGAGCCAGGGGGACGCCTCCATATCAGGGGGGACCAGTGCTAAAGCTCGGGCGAGTTTCAGAAAAGAGAACCCTTCCCTTGCGCTAGGCTCGAGAATCCTGGATCCGCTTACGGAGTCACCGGAGTCGTGGTTGCCTTCGTGGTGCTGGTGCTGGCGCGGTTTTCCAGCAAGTGCTGCGGGAAGAGACGGCGGAGTTCCACCCGCTCGGCGGGCGAACGATCCAAGGCATCGAGCGCCACGGTGAGGAGCGCTTTCTGGCAGGCGACTTCCAGCGCCTCGCGCGTGGTTGCCGACGGATTTTTGCTCGCTGTGGTGGCCGATTTGGCCGCGACCTGGGCCGCGCGGGCATTCAGGAAACGGGGAATCACGCCCCGCGCAGGCGCATTGCCCACCGCCGGAGCGGTGAAATCGGCCACCACCCCGGGGTCGAGCTTCGCGCCGAGATCGGCAAAGGCCGTCGTCAGCCGGGTCAGCTTCTGGTCGATCGTATCCATCGTCGCCTCGCGATATTCCGTGAGTCCGGCTGGGAAAAAGCGCAGATACTCCGCCGAGCCGTCGCCAAATTTACTGCTGATCGCCCCCTCGTGACGGCTGAGGGTTTTTAGAAAACTCTCCAGCGCCGTCTGCATGGCTTTCGAGAGCCCCTTCTGGATGGCGGCATTCGTGCCTTCATTGGTGATCGCGCCGAAGTAAGCCGTGTGCGCCGTGAGCACCATCGCCGCCGTGCTGCCGTAGCGGGCAGTCGCCGCCAGCAGCTTGATGTTTTCCGTGGTGTAACCATTCAACTCGTCGTCGCTGATCTGACGGTTGTGGAAGTGAAGTGTAAAAAATACGTCGAAGTCTTGCATGGGATTTTCTCTGGTGGTGATGGTTAATTTGAACGGAGCCAAACTGGCCACCGGCGGAAACAAAGAACAGCCCAAACTATTTTATTTCCATGTATTTTTAAGAATCATCTGGAACTCGACTGAAAAAACAGTGCCAGGTTTGTCACGGGCTTCCCCGGCGTCGGGAATGGCAGTGAAAACTTTGTCACCGGCCTCCCCGGTGTCGGGAACGGCAGTGAAAACTTTGTCACCCGCTTCCCCGGCGTCAGGAATGGCAGTGAAAACTTTGTCACCGGACTCCCCGGTGTCGGGAACGGCAGTGAAAACTTCGTCACCGGCATCCCCGGTGTCAGGAACGGCAGTGAAAAGTTTGTCGCCGGCTTCCCCGGCATCAGCGGCTCAATGGCGGAGGTCCAGTGACGGGATTTCGTAGGGCAGCCGGATCGTTCCGCAGGGTTCACTGCCAATAAAAGCGATCTCGGCACCACTCATCCAGTCGTCGGGGAACGGTTGCTGCGCCTTTTTCCAGTTACCGTAGCGAGCCGATTTCTGGAACGCGCCTTGGTAACTTCTGGCTACGCTCAACACTCTGCCTGCCCCCGGCGCTTCTCCCTCGCTGCCACCGCCGAGGAAGTCACCCTGGCTGCGATTGTAAATGACCCATTTAAGCTGTTTCCAAAAAGACCACCCGTCCGACTCGCCATGTAGAGCCAAGGAGATCGTCTGCGATGCGATGTCGTAAGGCACATTGGTCGCAGTGACCGCCGCTTTCCGCAAAACGTAGTGCGTGCGGCACCAATCCACGGTGGCCCCCTCTCGGAAAGGCATGGTTTTTACCAAGACAGCCCGGCGAATCTCCAGGGTGACGACACCTTTTATGCGGACGCCGGTGAGGTCGTCTTTGGGGTATCGGTTGGGGAGATAGTTAAAAAGCTCATAACACTGCAAGTCCCATCGGGGGTTCTCTCGAGATGAAAAACCGAGCAGCTGAAAACGATGTTCCTCCCCCATGCCGCCGACGCCGCCGTGTCCACTAACGTCTTCATAGGCGGAGTGGATCACGAGGCCCGATTTCAAAGTCGCCTCCGCCTGGTAGGTAACGATGGTCGCGAAGTAGGGAGCTTGCAGGCCTTTTAGCACGACATAGCGGTTAAGACCCATGACGTTAGTACCATCCCATGAACTGCCATTCAACCCCCGGTCCTCCTGGTTTTCCTTGGGCGAAAAATCCAGCGCATTCTGGTTGCGCAGAGCGGCTGGCATGGAGGCGTCCTTGGGCGAATCGGGAAACCATTCGCCCAAATGCCAGGGCCAGAAAGATTTCAAGAGCAGGCTGCAGGTTAACCCCACGACGAGGAGGCTTAACGGCGGGAGCAATGATTTGCTGCGATAGCGCAGCCAGGTCACCAGTCCGATCGTGATCGAGAGAGCCAGGCAGAACACCAGGAAGCAGCTGCTTTGCAGACTGGAATCAATGAGACGCAGCGAAGCTCCATTGTGCAAATCGCGCTCGTGCAGCCACGCGTTTCCGAGAGTGATCAGAATCGCCGTACCCAAAATGGCGGCAAAGATGACGGCGAGATGCCGCAGAAAAAGGGAGAAGACCAGAACCACCGCCAGTGCAGCGCCCAGATAAATCGCCGTCTCGACTAGATAGAGAAAAATATCCATTCCAGTTACAGGTATATCTAACAAAGGAATCGCTCCCCATCTCGCCACTAACACAGGCACAACCAGAAACAGGGCGGTGAAGATTATTTTACTCACTAACAAAGGCCGCCACGGCACCGGACGCGTCGCCAGAAAATGGAAGTCGCGCCCCGGCGCATCCAGTCGAATCAACCGCACTAGCACGAACGCAAGGAGCAAGAGTAATGCGCCTGTGCTGAGCGTCATCAAGGGTGTGGAGCCGTGGATGTCGCTAGCCGCATCGTGCCGGGCGATAAAAGGAAGGGAGATCGCTAGTATCCAAACTAACAAAATCCAGAGACGCTGGTGGCGAAAGTCTTTGGCTAACAAATGGCGGATGAGTGGAAAGGGTTTCATTTTAGAGAGGAGTTAGATCGTGTTCAGCGGAAGGTTAGTTTCAGGAGAAAAAAGGCAGAGAAGGATGTCGCGCAACGGCATGGGAGAAATGTCCATTTGAGTTCCATAGCGATGGCGAAGAAGGCGCTCTCGTTTCTCGTCGAAGGCGGTCTCGATGAAGCGGAAGCCGTTGTTAGTCGTCTCGATCTGGCGCATGGAGGCGACGGGTTCTAACATCGCGCTGCCGAAGACCTGGACGCGACGGAAGCGGCCGAGAAGGGAGTCGAGAGGTTCGCTGATTTTGAGGTGTCCGTCGTCGATGATCCCGATGGCGTCGGCGAGGCGCTCGACTTCCAGTAGGTCGTGCGAGGCGAAGAGGACGGACCAGCGAGTCTGCTGGGTGACTTCGAGCAGGCAGGAGATGAGTTCTTCCTTGGCGAGGGCGTCGAGACCGCTGAAGGGTTCGTCAAGCAGGAGGATTTGCGGATGGAAAGCCATGGCGAGGAGGAGCGCGAGTTTCATGCGTTCGCCTTTCGAGTAGGTGCACACTTTGCGGTCGAGCGGCAGATGCAGGCGCTGCTGGAGTTCATTGCAAAAACTAACATCCCAGTTGCGATAGAGCGGGCGGGTGAAGTCGATCAATTCGCTGCCGGTGAGTTAGTCGTAAGTCGGCTGAATTTCGGAGACGTAACCGATCTGCTGCCAGTCGTCCGCCGCGAGTCGGGTGCAATCTTTTCCTAACACGGTGGCCGAACCGCGTTGCGGCACGAGCAGGCCAGCGAGAATCTTCAGCAGGGTGGTTTTGCCCGCCCCGTTGCGACCGAGGATGGCGTAGAAGGTGCCGCTCTCGATGGTGAGGTCGATGTGATGTAGGACGGGTTTGTGCCCGTAGGCGTGGGAGAGCTGGCTAAGGTGAACAATGGGAGTCATGGCTTGTGGAGTTGGCGGAATTGTTTGTCGATGAGAGTGAGGAGTTCGTCGTGGCCGATGCCGAGATGCGCGGCTTCGACGAGGAGGTGATCCACGAGCGGAATGAGTGCTTTGGAGCGGAGTTGCCTGTTGTTAGGCGGAGCGGGCTCGGCAATGAAGCTGCCCTGGCCGGGGCGGACTTCGAGGAGGCCGAGTTCGATGAGAATGGTGGCCGCCTTTTGCACGGTATTGGGGTTGACACCCAACTCGGTGCTGATCGCCCGCACGGCAGGAAAACGGTCGCCGGGTCTCAGGTGTCCGCTGGCGAGGGCACGCTTCACAGCCTGCACGATCTGGTCGTAGATCGGCGCGCCGGGAACAATCTGGAGGGGAAAGGGAAGCATGGCCTATGTATTACTGCTAGTAATACACGGCGTCAAATACTTTATTAGCGAGCTTTGCCGGAATCTGAGTTAGGAAGCCTTCACCGCGCTGGCGAAGAGGGTCTGGAAATGGGGCGCGTCGGGTTCTTTGGATACGACTGAAACTCCGGCATTTTGGAAGCCGGACTGCTCCAGCATTTCGAGAAGTTCGGCCTCGCCGAAGCCGAGCCAGAGGTCGGCGTAAAGCTCGCGCGCCTGCTCGAAGTTGTGCGCCAGCAGGTCGAGGATGAGGAGTTTTCCGCCGGGCTTGAGGATTTTATGGGCCGCCTGCAAAGCTAGAATCGGCGAGCTGGCGTGGTGCAGTGCCTGGCTCAAGATGGCGAGGTCAATCGAGTTAGGTTCAATGGGCGGCGCCTCAATGTCGCCGAGTCGGTATTCGAGATTCGTGAAGCCATTTTCGCGCGCCACATTGGAACCGAACTCGACCATTTTTTCGGAGTTGTCGATGGCGATGACCTTCTCCGCACTGCGGGCGAGAAGCTGGGAAAGAGTGCCTTCGCCAGCTCCGAGATCGGCCACAACGACGCGCGGAACGAGCGTGAGCAAAAGATGCGATAATCCCTGCCAGGAGCGGCCCGGACAATAGCTGCGTCCGAATTTTCCCGCCAGCCGGTCGAAATATTCACGGGCGGTGTCCTGGCGTTTCTTGAGAACGAGCCCGAGGGCGCGGTCGTCGCGGTCGGTCTCGGCGAGCTCGGCAGCGCTGTCCTCCATGAGGCGAAACCACGGTTTCTGAGCCGAGTTGGGGGCAAGTCCGTAGTAGATATTTTTGCCGGCACGCCGGTCGGCGACGAGCCCGGCCTGTCGGAGTTGCGCGAGATGGGTGGAGATGCGCGACTGGCCCATGGCGAGAATTTCCTGCATTTCGGCCACGGTCAACTCCGTCTGGCCGAGGAGGCGCAAGAGCCGGAGCCGGGTCGGATCGACAAGGACGCGGAGAATTTTTAGGGTTGACGCCATAAGCTGGAGAAGAGATATATCATCCTATCATGATTCGTTGATGTTCGCTATTCAATGCATCTTCCTCATATCAATCCAACTCCCATGTCACGTCATTATATTTTTTCCTCTGAATCCGTCGGTGAAGGTCATCCTGACAAAGTTTGCGACACGATTTCCGACGCCGTCCTCGACGCCTGCCTGACCCAGGATCCTCACAGCCGTGTGGCCTGCGAGACGTATGCCAAGTCGAACATGGTGATCGTCGGTGGCGAGATCACGACGAATGGCTGGATCGACTTCAACCGCATTGTGCGCGAAGCGATTCGCGGCATCGGCTATGTGAATGACGACGATATTTTTCACGCGGACAAGGTTTTCATTACTAACATTCTCACCGAGCAATCGTCGGACATCGCACAAGGCGTGGATGCGGCGGCGGCCGAGGGAAAAGCGACGGCCGAGCAGGGTGCGGGCGACCAGGGTTTAATGTTCGGTTATGCCTGCGACGAGACGCCGGAATTGATGCCGGCTCCGATCATGTTCGCGCACCGGCTGGGCCGTGAACTGACTCGTATTCGCAAGAGTGGCGAGGCGAAATGGCTGCGTCCCGATGCGAAGAGCCAGGTGTCGGTGATTTACGAGGACGGCAAGCCCGTGGGCATTTCCAACGTGGTGATTTCCACGCAGCACGCCGCCGGGATTCCACATAAATTGATCGAGGATTTTTGCATTGAGGAGATTGTTAGGAAAGTGCTGCCGAAGGAGATGTTAGGCGGGGCGACTTTTCTGATCAACCCGACGGGGAATTTCGTGATTGGCGGACCTCAGGGTGACACCGGTCTGACTGGGCGCAAAATCATTGTCGATACCTACGGCGGCATGGGGCGTCACGGTGGCGGCGCCTTCTCCGGAAAAGATCCTAGCAAAGTGGATCGCAGCGCTGCCTATATGGGTCGTTATGTGGCGAAAAACGTCGTCGCATCTGGATTGGCCACACGCTGCGAAGTACAATTTGCCTATGCCATCGGATATCCCGATCCAGTCAGCATCCATATTAACACTTTCGGCACCAACGTAGTGGACGAGGAAAAAATTGAGAGTGCTGTAAAAGAAATATTCAACTTTAAGCCTGCGGCCATCGTAGAGCAATTGAACCTTCTTCGCCCCATTTACGGGAAGACGACTAACTATGGTCACTTCGGCAAAGTTGACGACCTCGATTCCCTTACCTGGGAAAAGACGGACAAGGCCGAGGCTCTTAAATCACACGTCTGATATTCATCTAACTCGAATCAAAAAAAACTACTAACATGAGCACAACACTAAGCACACGCATCGCAAACGACTACAAAGTCGCCGACATCACTCTGGCCGATTGGGGCCGCAAAGAAATCCAGATTGCCGAGGAGGAAATGCCCGGCCTCATCTCCATTCGCAAGCAATACGCCGCTGCCAAACCTCTCGCAGGCGTCCGCGTCACGGGCTCGTTGCACATGACCATTCAGACGGCAGTTCTCATTGAAACGATGGTCGAGTTAGGTGCGGATGTGCGCTGGGCTTCCTGCAACATTTTCTCGACGCAGGATCACGCCGCGGCGGCCATCGCTGCGTCTGGCGTTCCTGTCTTCGCCTGGAAAGGTGAGAGCCTCGAGGAATACTGGGACTGCACCTGGAAGGCGATTGTTAACAACGACGGCAAAGGCCCGCAACTCGTCATCGACGACGGCGGCGATGTCACGCTTTTCCTTCACAAAGGCTATGAACTTGAAGAAGGCAGCGAGTGGGTCAACAGCGAGTCGGGTTCCCATGAGGAGACCGTCATCAAGAACTTGCTGAAGAAAATCCACGCTGAGAATCCATTCATTTTCCATGAGATCGTGAAGGATTGGAAAGGCGTTTCCGAAGAGACGACCACCGGCGTGCATCGCCTCTACAAGCTACAAGAGAAAGCGCAGTTGTTAGTACCGGCGTTCAACGTGAACGACTCGGTGACAAAGTCGAAATTCGACAACCTCTACGGCTGCCGCCACTCGTTGGTGGACGGATTGAACCGCGCGCTAGACGTCATGATTTCTGGAAAAGTCGCCGTTGTTATTGGCTACGGCGATGTTGGCAAAGGCTGCGCCCAGTCCCTGCGTGGACAAGGTGCTCGCGTCATTGTTACCGAAGTCGATCCGATCAATGCACTACAAGCCGCCATGGAAGGCTACGAAGTCAACACCGTCGAATCGACTCTCGGTCGTGGAGACATCTACGTCACCACCACGGGAAATGTGGACGTGCTAACCATCGAGCATATCGCGAAGATGAAGGACCAGGCGGTGATCGCCAACATCGGCCATTTCGACAATGAAATTCAAGTGGACAAGTTGGTCACCTCCCCCGGCATCAAGCATGTTAACATCAAGCCGCAGGTGGACAAATATACCTTCCCGAACGGCAGCAGCGTGTTCCTTCTCGCAGAGGGCCGCCTCGTCAACCTCGGTTGCGCCACCGGCCATCCGTCGTTCGTCATGTCGGCCTCATTCAGCAACCAGACGCTAGCTATTCTCGACCTTTGGAAGAATCGCGATCTCTACAAGCCCGCCGTCTTCGTTCTGCCCAAGAAACTGGACGAGGAAGTTGCCCGACTACACTTAGGCAAGATCGGGGCCAAACTCACGGTTCTCTCAGAGAAACAAGCCGCCTACCTTGACGTGCCGATCGAAGGTCCCTACAAACCAAATCATTACCGCTACTAACATCCGCGGTTTATTTACAAATAACAAAAGCCCGTCCTGACAAGGCCGGGCTTTTTTTGTGGGCTGATGTCGCACTCAGGGACTGGCAAAGTTACATACGACCGGTTGATTCGCCGTTTCCGTAGTATCTTCACCATGAAAAAACTACTCTACACCCTTGCCATAGCGTCGCTCTTCACCGCATGTGAAAAAACCACCGTCGTCCCCGGCGCGGATACTGGCAAAGACACCACCGTCGTCGTCCCTGGCGCGGAAAAGAAGACCGAAAATAATACCACCATCGTCAATCCAGCTTCTTCTGAGAAGAAAACGGAAAGCACAACCACGGTCAGTCCCGGTGGAACCAGCAGCAGCGAAACCAAGACCACGACGACACCGTAAGTCGAGTTTCGTATCCATTATAAAGGGCAACCGGGCATTTTGTCTGGTTGCCCTTTTTCGTTTCATCCAGTGAAGCAAAAGGCATCCATCGTGTGATTGGCTTTCGATTTTTGGTACTATCGCAAAAAATCTTCTTATTATGAAACTGTACCTCACTGTCGCCCTGCTCTCCATTTCCTCACTTGTTGCGCAGACGCAGACAACCACCGTCAAGAAAACAGTTGAGCAAGCTCCGACAGTAGCCACACAAAACACTGAGCAGACTAAAACCTTCACCGGCACATTGAGCGGGGTGGACCCAGCGCAGTCCACTTTAACTCTAAGTTCGGAGGGAAGCTCGAGCCCACTGCGTTATAGTTACAGCGATAACACGAAGTTCTACGATGATGATGGGCACGCCTTGACTCCCCAAGCGTTGGAAAGCGGCTCCATTGCCAAGCTGACTTATTTGCAAACGGGTACGACTTTGGTGGTTGTCAAAGCTATCTTCAGCAAGCCCGCGCCTCCGGTTGTCACTGAGCAAGTTGTGGCCGCGTCTCCACCTGTAATTGTTCGCAAGACCATTGTTGTACAGCCTACGCCTGCATACATGGTCGAGGAAACCACCACGACGACTACAACTACAAATCCGTAGTGGCTGCCATACATCCAATATTCCGGCACTAAACGATTTTAAAGTATGCTACTCATTATCGCTATTATACTATTGCTGTTCTGGACTGCGGGCCTGTTTGCGCACATTGCAGGCGGACTCATTCATATATTGTTAGTGGTCGCTGTTATCGTCTTCATCCTCCACTTTATTCGTGGCGGCAAGGGAGCGTGATCTGACTGCAAGTCAGATAACCGGTGGCTGCTGATGTTGAAAGCTTTACCAGTCATTGAACGAGGGCAATGACAGATATATCGACGCCAGCCGACTCACTTGCTGCGCCAATATTGTCGGTCGCGCGGACGGAAAGACGATAGTCGCCCACTGGAACTGCTTTCCAGATGAAGACGTAGGGAGCGGTGGTAACCTCGCCAATTTTTTTCTGGTTGGCTAAGAATTCGACTTTACTAACACTGCCATCGCTATCTGCCGAGGTGGCGATGAGAGTGACTGGACCTGGGGTGAAACTTTTGGCGCCTTGCTCGGGTTGAATGAGGTGTGCGCTGGGAGTGGAGTTGCCGTTTTTCGAGAGTGTTAGTGTGCAATATTTCGTGCCCTTTCCCTCGACATTGGCCTGGGCGGAATAGAGTCGGAAGGTTTGGCCGATTTCATAGCGGTCATGCGTCACTGGATCAATGGGCCAGTTGTACCAATAGAGTCGCTGTGGAAAAGTGTCGTCGGCGAGCTGCCAATTTTGCGAGTCGAGACTGCTGGCGGTTCTGAACCAACATGTGCCGTCGGAGTCGTGGCCGATGGCAACGAAGGCGTTTAGATAGGTATTGAAGTGGACCACAGCGGAGTCGGTGCCGCTGTCGGCGGGCGTGGGATATTTTCCTTCAAAAACGGCATCCTCCGCGCCACCGATGCCGAGCTGGGTCCAGGTGCCACCGCTCCATTTCGTCCACTGGCCGGGTGCCATTTTCGCGGAGATGAGGCAGCGTGCCACGCTCATGATCTGTCGGGTGCGCCAGCCAGTGGGTTTGTAAACCCAGGCGGTCATGTAGTAGAGGTAGAAGTAATTGTGGCGCCGATCGACGAAGAGATAGGTGTCGCCGCAACCGAAATCTTGGAAGTCCTCTGCCGGAGACGGGGCTCCGGGACGCGCGGAGTTTGTGGTGATGATGTCGCCTTCGTAGTGCCAGCTGGCACCCTGATCGGTGGAGGTGGCGAGACCGATACGACGTTTCCAGAGAAACGCGGTCCGAGGCGACTGGTAGTTGTATTCAATATGAATGACGGCGAATCGTTTCCCCGTTGAGTCCTGCCAGATGCCGTTGGTCCAGTAGGCGTCGTCGCCGTTGGGGTGATTGAATGAGGCGTCGCGCACGGGCAGGGGGAATAGTTCCGCCAAGTTGTCGAGGCTCGACCCGCGATAACGATGCCAGTCGGGATAGAGCGCGGTCTGCACGTCGAGATTCGCTCCGTTTTGCACGACTCCGGCGTCCGCATCCTGGCTGTCGAGCAGCGGGGCAGGTGTGTCCGCGCCAGCAGTCCAAGAGAAGTCCGAGGCTTGCGCGGGGCCAGTCCATGCGCCCAGAAAAGAGGCGAGTACGATGGTGATGAGGCGCGCGCGCAGCATGGTTGGAGTCCTCTTGGCAGCGGGGAAACTAGCCTGCCACGGCGGCGCTAGCGAGATGATTGTGCGCCCAAATAGATGCAGCCGATGCGGCGGCAGATTTCGATCTTCTGGTTATGAACGAATCTCAAGAAGAAGAAATCAAATCGGGGGTTTCCCAAATGGCTGATCAAAGCAGGGAAGTCTTCAAGCAAGGCGCGGAGCGCGTCCAAAAAGTCGTGGAGCAAGGGAAGAACTACGCTTCATCGAATCCCGTCCCGATCATCGCGGGAGCACTGGCCATCGGCTTCGTGCTGGGCCTGCTCGTTCCTCGTGAAAAAGAAACGATCCCCAGCCTTCTCGATGGACGCATCGACGAGTTAAAAGACCTGCTCGGGTCGCTCAAATCCAAGGTCAGCTCGACGGCTGAAGATGGTTACAGCGAAGTGAGTTCCGCCATTGGTGAGGTGCTCCAAAAAGCAAAAAAACGCTTTAACTTTTGCTAGGTTATGCCTAATACCAATCCACTGGCCGCACCCAGCATCGAGGAGTGCGTCTGCAACAAATGGAACGATGTGAGCGAGGCCGCCATGACTCGTCTGCGCGATGGCGAGAGCTATGTCCGCGAGGAACCTCTCAAAGCGGTCGTGTATGCGGCGGCGGCGGGATATGTCCTGCGGATTCTTCCCGTGGGGGCGATGGTTAGGAGTTTTATCCGGGTGGCCCTTTTTGCAGTTAAACCAGCGGCACTTGTCTATGGTGCAGCCAAGGCCTATGAGGTTCTGACCCGCGCTGATAACACTTCAACTCCGGTCATCGGCACCGAAGACTAATATTGGTTAGAGCTTGGTTAGCTTCGAAACCCACATGATTTCGCAGGCTCCATTGCCTGTGTCGTCGCGGCGAAGGGAACTCGTCCATTTGTGGCCGTCTTTTGCGGTAGCTACAATAAGACTGCCTTCGAGTCGAATTAACTCGCCCTCGCGTAGCCAGGCAATTTGGTGGGCGATATTAGAATTAGCCGCGATGAGGTGATTGTTGGACGCGTGAGTTTCGATTTCCCGCGTAGGAAGCGGGCTCTGGTTTTCCCATCCCCAGAAGAGGAAGCGGTTACTCTGGGAAAGGCTGAGCTGTCTAAGAATGCTCGTGTCCGACATCTTGCCCCAACCCAGGCCAACATCGTACGGAGCGAGGTTATGCACGGCGTCAGAAAGGTAGTGTTTCGTGTGCAGGACACGGCCCTCGATGATGTAACCCGCTAGCGGACGAATAGTGAATCCATCACGAGTCGTGACGCTGGTTTCTCCTGAGATTAGAATCTGAGTAGGCTCGCTAGAAATGAGGACACCATCCCCTCGCGCAATAGGCCGACGGCACCACCAAAGGGTGGCCAGACTAGCCAGAAGAACTAGGAAAATAATGCGCACGCTTTATTCGGCTGCAAGCTGCGTGCCAGTTAAACTACAGCAACCGGATCGCCACATCCGTCTCGATTTTAGACCAGAGATAGGATAGCGAATGCAGGGTCGACAGCTTCAGTTCGGCTAGTTCCTCGGACGTGAAATGACGGTCCTTTGGCGGCTCCACTTTGGCGAAGAGATAGAACTTAATCTTCGGCTCTGTGCCCGAGGGGCGCACGGCAATGCGACGGCCATCGGTCAGCTCGATCATAAGCATTTTCTCCTTGGGAATGGCGTCGCCCTCAATGTCGGTGAGATCTTCCACGGCGAAATTCGTCGTCTTTGCCACCGGGCTGTCGGCGAGAACTGTAGGCGGATGGCTGGCATAGCTGGCGACCAGTTTCGCGATCTGCGCCGCGCCTTCCGCTCCCTCGAAGGTGAGCGATTTCGCATTCTCCAGATAGTAACCAAACTCCGCATAAATGTGGTCGAGCAATTGATCGAGCGTCAGCCCATTGGTCTTCGCATAGGCCGCGACCTCGGCGAACATCACGGTCGCGCCGTTGCCGTCCTTGTCGCGGGCGAAGTCAGCCCCGCTGTAACCGTAGCTTTCCTCACCACCAAAAACGTAGAAACTGGAGTGCTCCAGACGCAGCGCGCGCGTCTCCGCATCGGAAAGCTGACGATAGTTAGATCGGAGTTCCATTGGAATCTGGTTTTCGTATTTGCCCAGTTTTTCGCCAATATATTTGAACCCTGTCAGCGTCTCGACGCAGCGAATGCCAAGTTTGCTGGCAATGGCTTTTTGCAGATCGGTCGTGACGCAAGTTTTGATAATGACCGCATTCTTTTTGTTGGTTGATGTTAGAACACCTTGCGCGAACAACGTCGTCGCTCGATACCAAGCCATCAACGAGCCAATTTGGTTGCCTGTTAGAAGTTCCATCGCGCCAGCGGACGAGCGATAAGCGACTCCCATGCGGTCGCAGTCGGGATCGGTAGCGATGACCACATCCGCCTCCGTTTTCTCGGCGAGCGCGACTCCCATGGCGAGCGCATCGGCGTTCTCCGGATTTGGGCTTTTCACTGTCGGGAAACGTCCATCCTGCACATCCTGCTCGGCGACCGTGGAATAGCTAAACCCGAGCCGTTTCAGCATCGGAACAATAATCTCGCCGCCCGTGCCGTGGATCGGCGTGAAGACCACTTTCAGGTCGGAGCTTTTCACCATCGCCGGATCGAGCAAGAGCGACTCCAGCCGGTTCATGTAAGCAGCGTCCAACTCGTCGCCCAGCACATGGAGCGTGCCCATGTTAGTCGCTGGAGTGTAGTTGTCGCTTTCGACCGCGTTGACCTGCTGTATAATGCCTGTCGCATGTGGCTCGACGACTTGCGCACCGTCGCTGAAATAAACCTTGAACCCGTTGTCATGCGGCGGGTTGTGACTCGCTGTTAGGACGATGCCCGCTGTCGCTCCGACATGGCGCACCGCGAAGCTCAACTCCGGCGTCGAACGCGGTGCGGCGCAAAGGTAAATATCCGCTCCAAGATCGGTCGCCACCTTCGCAACATACTCGGCGAAATCACGCGAAAAATGCCGCGTGTCGTGCGCGATGGCGATGCTCGGTTTATTGCCGGCGGGAACGACGTTTTTCAAGTAAGCGACCAGGCCCTGGGTGGCGCGGCTGATGTTGTAAAAATTCATCGCGTTTGTGCCTACGCAGGGAAACTGCGGACGTCCCAATGCGTTCAAAGTCCCATGCTCGGCAGCGGTGACCGTTTTGCCAATTGTGCGCCCGCGCAGGCCGCCGGTGCCGAAGGCGAGTGTGCGAAAAAAGCGGTCGTTTAGCTCGGTCCAGTTTTCCGTGGCGAGTAATTCGTCGATGCTCGCAACCGCGACCGGATCGGTGCTGCGGGCGAGGAGGAGCCGGATATTTTCCGCCGTGACCGGGAGAAGTTGGGCGTTGGCTACGGCGGACTGGATTAGGAAGAAACGATCACTCATGGCTATGGCTTTAGACTTTCACCGGGGCGATTGCAAACCTATGTTCGCAGCTCAATGAAACAGATTTTGACGATTGTGAACACCGATGGGCTGCCGATCGAAACGCGCCTGAGCGTCGAGATGTTCCTTGAGCGCGCCGGGGTGCAAGCTGAAGAAATCCAGCAGCTCGATTGTGCAGTGGACGTGACTTTTTCCGGGGCGATCCCCGATGCAGAACTGGCGGGCTGGGCCGTGCCGCGCAAGGTCGATTACGCTGTGCAGGATGCTGCGACCCGGATGAAAAAACTGTTCGTCACTGACATGGAATCGACCTTGGTGGAAAACGAATTTCTCGACGACATCGCGGCGTTTTGTGGTGTGGGGGACGCAGTCAAGGCGATCACCGCACGCGCGATGAATGGTGAGATCGACTTCGCCGGTTCGCTCTGTGAGCGCGTCGCTTTGCTGACGGGCCAGCCCGCCGGAATTCTGGATCGCGCTTACGAAAACATCCGCTGGATGGCGGGCGCGAAGGAAATGTTCGACGCGCTGAAGGCGCATCAGATTCGCACGATCATCGTCTCGGGCGGCTTCAAGTTTTTCACCAGTCGAGTTAGGGAGATATTGGGAGCGGACGAGGATTTTTCCAACGATCTCATCATTGAAAACGACACGCTCACCGGCGCTCCGGTGCTGCCCGTGGGCGGTCGCGAGGAGAAGCAACGCATCCTAGAATCGACTGCAACTGCCATGGAGATTTCCCTCGCGGAAACCATGGCCATCGGTGACGGCGCGAACGATTTGCCCATGCTTCTGACTGCCGGACTCGGCATTGCTTACCACGCCAAACCGGCAGTCAACGCCGTCGCAAAATGCCGCATCCAGCACTCGGATCTGCGCGCCGTACTGTATTTCATGGGCATCGCACCCGCATGAGTCGGCTCAAAAATCTGACCCGTTGGGAGACTTGGTTAGGAGTCGCTCTACTGATTTTTCTGACGGTGTTTCGCTGGCGGAGCATCAGCCGGTTTCGCATTGATTCGGACGAACCGCAGCATTTACATGTCGTCTGGGGCTGGACGCGTGGGCTGCTGCCTTACCGGGATTTTTTTGATAACCACACGCCGCTCTTCCATATTTTTTATGCACCGGTGCTTAGTCTGCTCGGCGAGCGGGCGGACATTTTGGTGGCGATGCGGATTGCGGAATTGCCCCTCTTCGCGCTGACCTTGTGGTGCGTTTATGCCTTGGGTCGAAGGGTTTACGATGCGCGAACCGGTTGGTGGGCGATGTTGCTGACGGCCTGCGAGGCGACGTTTTTCTTCACTTCACTGGAGTTTCGCGCGGATGTATTATGGGCACTACTCTGGATGCTGACGTTGCTCGTTTTGCTCTCCGCAGATAAGAGTGGAACTCGTGTCTTCCTGGCCGGTTTGCTTCTTGGCGCGACGCTCGGGACTTCCATTAAAACGGCGCTCCTAATCGCCAGTTTCTGCCTCGCCTCCGTCATCTGGGTTGTGCTGCAAAAGCTCGCCCGCAGCCCGATTGAATGGAGAAAAATTCTAAGCCAGTTCGCTCTCCTTGTCTCCGGTAGCGTGGTCATTCCGCTGGCACTGGCGGGATATTTCTATCTGCGCGGCGGCTTGAAAGAAATGGCCTACTGCCTGTTTCACCACAACACGCGGTCTGCCGCCAGTGTTCCGGCGTTAGACCCCACGATGCTGGTCTTTCCCGGCTTGCTAGCCGCGGCCATTTTAGTCGTATGGTTTTTCCATCGCGGAAAAAACGGCATCGCTTTTCGGTCCGCGTTTCTGGTTTTGGGCACTGCAATTTACGGTGGTTTGTTGGTCAGTTTCTGGTCTTTGCTGACACCGCTGACGAATCAGGATTTTTTGCCTTTTACTCCGATGCTGATGCTTGTTTTGGCTCCCGGTTTGCTTTGGCTAACCGACCGCTGCCCACGCTGGTTGCAACCGCTGCTCTGGCTCGCCGTTTTCACTGGTTTGCTGGTGCCCCTGCTGCGCGATCCCATCGACAACACCCCCAATCCCGGTCGCTATGAGCGGTTTCTGGCTATCGTACTCAAACTCACCGAGCCCGACGACTATGTGATGGACGCCAAGGGCGAGGCGATCTTCCGACGGCGTCCTTATTACTATTGTCTGGAAACGCAGACACGCCGGAAATTGATCGCGGGCGATCTGCCGGACGACATTCCCGAGCGGCTGATCGCCACGCGCACGCCTGTGACGCGCACCAATCGCCTGCCCGATCGCGCCGAGGCGTTTGTGGAGAAACATTACCTCCGAATCGGGAGCGGCACATCCGTTTTGGGTCAGTATCTCACCGCATCCGACTCCAACTCCGCTCACTATTCCTTCGAGGTCGGTGTGCCCGAGCGCTACGTGATTGTGGGAAAAGATGGCCCCGTCACCGGCACGCTCGACGGCCAGCCTTTTACGAATGCGATGGAACTCGCCTCTGGCTCGCACCAGTTCATCCGCACCTCGCCGCAGCAGCCGCTCGCCCTCTTTTGGGCTCGCGCCGAAGAAAGGGGATTCTCTGCTTTTGCCGCCCGTAAAGTGGAGAACGGCGACCCGTAAACCGTCCTCGGACAGAGAAACTTTAGTTGGACCGTCCCGGTGTGGCGTGGCATCTTCGGCGTCCATGTTCAGCCCGGATGATTTTCAATATGCGATCGAAAATACCGTCGTAGTTCGTCCGCCCACGCGCTCCATCCAGACTTTTGGCACCACCACTTTTCGGTTTTATCTCGTGACCGAATTGATGGATCGTGTGAATGAAATCCGCGTGCGCGAGGGTCGCATCGAAGCCGAGCGTCCGCAGCTTCTGACTCCCGAAAAAATGTCCCGGATTTTGCTCGATGGCTTCGGGGAAAAGGCCGAGCAGTTTGCTGAAATCCTCCGTCACCAGCCGGATTTGGGGCCATTTCTGCGCTACGGCATGCAGATCGTGAAACGCGACATCACCGAGACAACCGCCCATGAAACAATGGAACTCGTGCTCAACACCATCGAAGCCCGCATCGCGATGAACGACGAGGTGAGCGTGATCATCCAAGGGGTGGACGATGCCTGGGAAGTGTGTCTTTTGAAATTCTCCATGGACCTCATCCAGCAGTCGCTGGAGGGAAACGTGAAGGATCTGCGCCGACGCAAGCTGCTCTAATTCAACATGTTCTGTATTCTCCGATGAAAACGATCGTCAAAGTATTTGTTCTGCTTTTTCTCGTGGCCGCCATCTTCGGCGGAGCTGCCTGGTATGGCTACAACCTCTATCTGAAGCCGCAGAAAATCGTGAAATCGAAGTCTGCCATGGGCGCGAAAGTCGCGCCGACACCGGATCGCTCGTCGGCCGATTTCGACGCGCTCACGGCCAGTCTGAAAGGCAAGCCGCGCACGGAGTCCATCGCCGCGTTGCAGAAATTTCTAACCGACCATCCGAGTTCCAACAAAATCTCCGACGCCCGCAAGCAGCTCGGCGATCTAAACATCGAGGAATTTTTCTCTCGCACGCCCGGTCCGAACAAGGCCGAATACGTCGTCGTCCCCGGCGATTCGCTGGCCCGGATTGCGGCGAAAAACAAAGTCTCCTTCGACCTCATTATTCGGGCCAACAACATCGACCGGCTCCTGATTCATCCCGGCGATCGCTTCATGATTCCGACAGGTAGCTTCAGCCTCGAAATCTCGGCCAAGGACAAACTCATCACTCTCAAAGACAACGGCGTTTTCTTTAAGGATTACCCGTTAATGGTCGCCAGCCTGCCGCCGAATCCACCAGCGGAAGGCATCGTGGTAAGCGAGAAAATTGCCTGGCACGACGGAAAACGGGTGGCCTTTGGAGACAAGAATTACGTCGGCAGCAGCCGCTGGATCACGTTGTCCAGCAACGGACTAACACTATGGTCGGTAATCGAGGACGGCAGTCCGGCGGACGTCGAGGCACCAGGGGCAGGGGCGCAACTGAGTCCGGGAGATTTAGAGGAAATTTTTGCGCTCGTGAATCGCGGAACACCGGTTACGATTTTGCCCTGATAAGCATGAAAGTCCAACCCCTCGATTTTGAAAAACCGATCGTCGAACTCGAAAAAAAAATCGAGGATCTGAAGAAGCATTCCAAGGCCAGTAGCTTCGATCTCGACTCCGAGGTGCAAAGCATGGAGAAAAAAATCGCCCAGCTTCGCTCGGAGATTTACAGCAACCTTACCGCCTGGCAGCGGGTGCAGATTGCCCGGCATGTGGCGCGTCCTTTTTATCTGAATTATCTGGAGGAATGCTTCACCGACTTCGTCGAATTACATGGGGATCGCCTTTTTGGTGACGACCCGGCGATGCCCGGCGGGCTGGCGACGATTGGCGACTTCCGCTGCGTGGTCGTCGGCCATCAGAAGGGTCGCAACACGAAGGAAAACGTCCATCGCAATTTTGGCAGCGCCAACCCCGAAGGTTATCGCAAAGCCCTGCGCCTGATGCGTCTCGCGGACAAGTTTCAGCTACCGATCGTTTCCTTGATTGACACGCCCGGTGCTTATCCGGGAGTCGGCGCGGAAGAGCGTCACATCGCCGAATCAATTGCAGTGAACATCCGCGAAATGATGCTTCTAAATGTGCCCATTGTCTCTGTAGTCATCGGCGAGGGCGGGTCGGGTGGAGCGCTCGGCATCGGAGTGGCTGACCATGTGCTCATCATGGAAAACGCCTACTATTCCGTCATCAGCCCGGAGGGTTGCGCAGCGATTTTGTGGAAACACCGTAGCTTCGCCCCCGAGGCGGCTGAGGCACTGAAACTTTCCTCCGCGCATTTGGTCGAGCTCGGCCTGGTCGATGGTGTGGTCCGTGAACCAGAAGGCGGGGCGCATCACGATCCGAAAGCGTCGGCGGCACTTTTGAAGGCCTCGTTGCTAGCATCGCTCGAAGCCCTGAGCGTGCTGCCAAGGGAGCAAATGCTGCAGGCGCGTTATGAAAAGTTCCGGAACTTCGGAAAATTTTTCGACCCAGAATCGACTCAGACTTCGAAGTAAGTTCGTGCCGGTCCGACGTTCGTTCCGCAATTTTGGTTGCCACGCGTGAGAATATCCGTCAGCCTCTCGGCTTGAACCTGCCATCCAGCAGCCGATAGCCGCAACTCCTTTAACCTTCTTACACTTATTCATGCTTACTTTAGGTAGTTTTACGATTGTTGCTTTTACTCTTCTCGGCTGCGTTTGGTGGGCCTGCAAAAATGACGATTTCGATAGTGCCCAGTAAGATTCTTTCACCCGAAGCATAGTCTTTTGATTCCTGTTATGTCTGAAGATAATCGATGGATAAAATCGACTGCCAATGACTTGAACAATCTCCTTCAGGAGATTTTTGGCTACGTTCATCTCGCTCGTGAATCGGCTAAAACCAATGGCGAGACCTGGCAGCATCTCGAGAGCTGCATGGGCAGCGTGGACCGCGCCACTACCACCGTGCGCAGCCTCCTTTCCCATCTTGACGGCACGAAGGAAAATGTGCAGAAGCCATTTGCGCCAGTGGTTCTGGCCGCCAAGAAGACCGACGAAAACTTGGGTTTCAAAGGACTGAAATCGCAGACCGTCGAGATCATCAACGATGTGACGGTCACCAACCCCGTTGGCCCCAAGGAAACCGTTATGGTTGTGGACGACGAGGTTCATGTCATGCTCCTCGCCAAAATGATGCTGGCCGAGAATGGCTACCGCGTCGTCACAGCCAAAGATGGATTCGAGGCCATCGAAAATTACAAAAAGCTGAAGGACAAAATCGACCTCGTTATTCTCGATTTTACGATGCCTGGTATGCACGGCGACCAGGTTTTCGAAGAATTGAGAAAAATCGATCCGTCGGTCGCAGTCATTCTCAGCAGCGGTTTTGCGGACCAGACCAAGCTGAACCGAATGTTTTCCCAAGGCCTCAAGGAATTCGTCGCCAAGCCCTACACACAGCAGCGTCTCCTGAGCGAGATCCGTAACGTTCTCGACTCCATTTAGCAGAAAAACTCAGGCGAGTTTCAGTCGATTCTGGGCGGATCGGGGGAGTGAGATTGAAATGTAACTCCGACTTATTTTTGGGCGTGAGCCGAGTTGAGCACGCAGATTGCTTATTTTAATGAGGTAACTTTACTCACCCATGGCCAAGCTCGATCCATTTTTTAAGCTGATGAAGGAGCAGAATGCCTCCGATCTGCATCTTTCCACCGGCAACCCGCCGATGCTACGCATTCACGGCGAACTCGTCCGCATCGATTATCCCGAGCTGGAAAACGACGAGCTCAAGGCCATGGTTTACGAGATCGCGCCCGAGGCGAAGATTAAACAATTTGAGGAAACCGGAGACGTCGATTTCGGATATGAGATCAAGAATTTTGCCCGTTATCGTTCGAACTTTTTGAACCAGAAGAACGGCATCGCAGCGGTGTTTCGTATTATTCCCAGTAAAGTCCTCACCTGCGACGATCTTGGACTGCCGCCAGTGCTGAAACGGCTCGCCATGTTGAAAAAAGGCCTCGTCCTCGTCACTGGCCCGACCGGTTCGGGAAAATCGACTACGCTCGCCGCCATGATCGACCATGCGAATTTGAATCGCCATGATCACATTATCACGGTGGAAGACCCGATCGAGTTTGTCCATCGGAGTCAGCAATGCCTCGTGAATCATCGCGAGGTCGGAGCGCACACGAAATCCTTCGCCTCCGCCCTGCGCGGAGCATTGCGAGAGGATCCAGACATCATTCTCGTTGGTGAAATGCGCGACTTGGAAACCATCGAACTCGCCCTCACCGCCGCCGCGACGGGCCACCTCGTCTTCGGAACGCTGCACACTTCGAGCGCGGCCAAAACCGTGGACCGCATCATCGACGTCTTTCCGGTGGACCAGCAAAACCAGGTCCGCGCGACTCTTTCTGAGTCGCTCCGCGGCGTCGTGGCGCAGAATCTTTTCCGCCGCATCGACAAGCCAGGCCGGGTCGCGGCGTTGGAAATTCTCGTCGCAGATACGGCCATCGGGAACTTGATTCGCGAAGCCAAGACGCACCAAATCCCTGGCATGTTGCAAATCGGCAAGCGCAAGGGCAACCAGCCGCTCGACGATGCCATCTCGGAGCATTTGCGCGCGGGCCGCATCTCTCCCGAGGAAGCTTACGACAAAGCCACCGACCGCAAGAAATTCCGCGCCTTCCTCAAAAATCCTCCGGACGATCTCGACGAATAGTTTTCCTGACTTCCTCCAGCTTCCCCCGAAATTACGATGCGCAAAATCGAACTCGACGCCATTCTCAGCGCCATGCTCCAGAGCTATGAGGGCATTTCTGACTTCCTCTTCACCGTGGGCCGACCGCTGCAAGTCGAGGCTTATGGACGGCTGAAATCCATCAATGTCGAGCCGCCCATCCGGTCCATGACGTCGTATCAGACCGAAGCATTGGCGTTGAACATCATTGGACACGACAAGCGCCTGATCGACGAACTTCTCCGCACCGGCTCCTGCGACTGTAGTTACTCACTGGCCGATGAGGCGCGTTTTCGCGTGAATATTTTCCGGCAAAAAGGCCATCTCTCTATCGTTATGCGCAAGCTTCAGATGGATATCCCGACGATTCGCGCTTTGGGTTTGCCGCCGATTTTTGACGAGATTTGCCGCGAAAAAACGGGTCTCGTCCTTTTCACAGGAGCCACTGGCAGCGGTAAAACGACTTCGCTCGCCGCTGTCCTAAATCAAATCAATGAAACCCAGGCTGTGCACATCGTCACGCTGGAAGACCCGATAGAATTTGTCCATCCGCACAAACAATCGAGTATCAGCCAGCGAGAACTGGGGATCGATTTCGAGTCGTTTACCGTCGGATTGCGGGCGGCCCTGCGCCAGGCGCCAAAAGTGATCCTGGTCGGCGAGTTGCGCGACCGCAATACCATTGAGACTGCCCTCTCGGCTGCGGAGACCGGCCACTTGGTTCTGAGCACGCTGCACACCATCGACGCCGGGCAATCCATCAACCGCATCCTCGGTCTTTTTGACACGGCAGAGGAATCCCATTTGCGGCAACGGCTCGCCGACACGCTGCGTTATGTCGTCAGCCAGCGCCTCGCTCCGAAGGCTGGCGGCGGACGTCATTTGCTCCTCGAAATCATGGGCAACAACCTGCGCACGAAAGAGGCGATCTCCCTCGGCGAGCACGAGACCCGCGATTTTTATTCCATCACCGAGGCGAGCGCCACCTACGGCTGGACCACATTTGATCAATCCATCCTGCGCGCCTACGAGGCCGGAGTCATAACCGAAGAGACCGCGCTCCTTTACGCCAACCGCAAGGGTTCCGTCACCCGCTCCATCGACAGCGTCAAAAAAGCCCGCGGCATGGCGCAAAATCACGACTCCGGTCTGCGCCTCGACCTCGCTTCCAAGCTCGGCGTTTAGAGAAACAATCCCCCGACTCACTTCTACCCATGGCCCAGCAATTCGATGTTTTTGAACCCGGCGACGCCACCGCCTTGGTCGCGTTTGACGAGGCCCGCTCCGCCGAGGTTGTTTCCAAGCAGCTCACCGCGATCGACTACAAAGTCCACGGCACCGATTCCTACGAAGAATTGCTCATCCAAGTTAAAACCCACCAATACAACCTCATACTCATTCAGGCCGATTATGGTGGCTGGACGATTGAGGAAAACGAGATTCTACAGGCTGTGTCGAAGCTGCCCGCCGAGATTCGCCGCAACGAATATGTCGTGCTAATGGGCAATAATCTGCCCACGAACGACGAAATGCTGGCCTTCATTTACAGTGTCGATCTGGTCTTTGATTTCGCCGACATGCCGACCTTCAAAGCCGTCCTGCGCCGCAGCTTGGCGCGCCATGCGGACTTCTACTTTAATTTCCGCGAATCCTTCAAGGCGCCGCGCGTCTAGCCTTCGCCAGAAACTTCGGGAGTACCCTTGACTCACTGGAAATGGCGCGATGGCGCCGATGGCGACTTCCAAAAAGGAGGCGCGGCCCTTCAAAAGCGGCGAATCCAGAATTCGCGGTTGCTTTCACAGAGGGCAGCGAGCAAAGTTTCGCCGCATGAAGTTAACCAACTGGCTGAAATTTATCTGGGACTTGCGCACTTTCGAGGCTCCCAAGACGGATCTGCCCTCGCATTACGGCATCCGGCGCGCCGCGCGCAACGAGGAAGAAGTGGTGCGCAAAGCCATTTTCAGCGCCTTCTCATTGGACTCAGACTGGAGCGACTCGCTTAACCGTATCTGGCCCACGCTGACCGAGCAAATCGGCGACGCTTTTAGCTCGAAGGAACCCAAATGTCTCGTCCTCACCCACGGCACGCGCATCATTGGCGCGTCCATTTTATCTCCTGATGCCGGGGTGCCGAACCAGTTGATCTCCGGCCCGTGCATTTTGGTGGAATACCGCAATCGTGGCCTCGGCACCCAGTTGCTGGCGGCGTCGCTCACGTTCCTGCGCGAGGCTGGCCTGGAACTCGCCGGCGGCATCACAAAAAAAACCATCCCGGCGGCGAAGTTTGTCTATCACAAGTTCGGCGGTCGCAGCGAAATCTGCGAGGACGAGCCGGACATGGTAACTTTGTAGTCACGCTCTGGCTTTCTCCCGAGGAGAAAAGGTGAGTTTACAGCCGGGGAAAACTTGCCGACAGGATGCCATCTGCTGGTAGCCCGCGCTCCCCAACAACAGTTTCGCCCAACCCCTTCTGATCTTCATGCACGCTCTGCCTGCTTCCCCTTGGTGCCTGCGCGTCTTGGTGGTAAAATAAATCTCCATGCCTGAAAATGACTCTCCTCTCCCCGACGGCACCGAGGTGCGCACTTATTTCGTTCGCGAGCGCAATGCCATGCTCGCACGGGCCGATGTCAGCGAATTGTTCGTCGATTATTACCTGCACTTGAACGACGAAAAAATCCGCCACGAGCCAACGGCGGATCGCCTGTTAAAAGACACGCTCGTCGCCTTGTTGCTGCATTCCGCCTCGCGTCCGTGGAGCGAATCTGTCGCGTGGACACTTAATTTTCAGCACCCGTTGCTGAACGTTTTTGCCGCCGCCGACAATCGTCTCGCGACCATCGCTGGCAATGTCTTCACGAAGAACGTGAAGGAAAATCAGACCAACCTTTTCTACAGCGATCTGGTGAGAGGAACGGAACTCCCGCGCCGCAGCGTGGTCACTTTCGACGGCTCGGAAGTCTTCCCGGCAGTCGAACAATATTACACGCAAAGCGAGCAGCGCCCGGCGCGCTTTTTCCTGGTCAACGACGAGGACTATGTCTTCATCACCGCGCAACCCGACTGCGATTTGGAATGGTTCGCCAGTCTCGATGTAGAGGCGGTTCGCCAGATCGACACCACGCAGACGCTCAGTCTGCTGGAGACGCGCCGCTACAAGTGGTTCTGCGGCTGCTCGGAGGAAGTGCTCCTCCCCATGCTTGCCACCGCGATGAAAGTGGACCGCGAAGGACTCTTCGGCGACGACGAAAGCATCCATGTGACGTGCCCTCGTTGCGGCGCTGGCTACACCGTCACCCGCGAAATGCTCGAGAAAAAACTCGGCGATGCCGCTGGTTAGCTATTTCGTAATTGGTCTAAATAAGTCGTGACCAGCCCGGAGTGGGGATGCTCAACGCATGATTAGGTGTTTCGTTCATTCGGAGTTACGGCCAGAACTCGGCACTGAGTGCATCGCACGCGCGAACAAGTTCGCGGAGTTCGGGTGAATCCGGTGCCTCGCTTTCGAAGAAGGCCACGCCAGGCATCCGTGGATATTTTTGCTTTAGTTCCACGATGCGCTCGCGAATCCAGGCAGCACCGAGTCGCTCACCTTTTGGGTCACCGAGTCGCCGGGCGGCGGAGTCAATGTGGCCGAAACTAAAGATCATTTTGTCCTCCAGCCCGGCCTTCGCCAGCCCGTCGCATCTCCGGAGGGCATTCTGCCAGCCTGTCACCAGGCCCGGGCCCATGGCCGGGTCGCTGTGGGTGTAGCCTTCGATGATGAAGAGATCCACCGTCCCATCGTGCCCGAGTTCGATCAGCTCGGGCGTTGGGTCCGTGAGCCACACGGCGATGAACACATCCGGATTCTCCCTCCGCCCGGCACGAAGACCTTTGCAGAGCCATTTCAAAGTCTCCGGCGTCGTGGGCGGCACCCATTCGTCGATGGCCATTCCTGCCGTGATTATGGTCGACTTGCTTTTGGGAAAGCTGCGCGCCTTCGCCCCACAGGCATCGTGCCAATAGTCGGGGCCTTTGGCATCGGGGTGGCTCAACCCATAACGCCAGTCCAGCACCGTTATGCCCGCCTTTTCCCCTAGCGCAGGGTCCA
Organism: Chthoniobacterales bacterium; assembly: GCA_038230215.1. Lineage (GTDB taxonomy): Bacteria > Verrucomicrobiota > Verrucomicrobiia > Chthoniobacterales > DASVRZ01 > DASVRZ01. Next base: position 53,897 of record JBBRNR010000010.1, read on the forward strand.
ACCAGCCGCCGGCCTCCACCGTCATGTGAGCATACAGACTTGTATCCCGATGCCATAGTCTCGGCTGGTACCAGACTCGGAACGGGGCTTTCGGGCGCTTGGCCTGCGCCGGTTCATCGGCGCTGACTACCGCCAACGTCATCAACAAGCAAAAGAGAAGACGAATCATTTAGGGGTGGATATGGGAGGAAAACTGCCGATGGAAGGATTGCACAGACTGTGGTTCTCGTTAGGCATGGCGGTCGAATTGGTCATGCTGCGACTTGCTCGAAAGTGGGAATGAGGATGGTTCCACTTGGAAGCTGTTCGGGTCTCGACCATGCACAGAAAACCATGCCTTGATATGAGTAAAGATAGCAAGAACGCTTGCGAAACAATCCACGCATGGTGAGAATAACCAATGGCTTTTGGTCGCGAGCTACTATGCTCCAAAATCTGTTCTCGGATAAGATGATCGGGTCGATCTGACGATGTGCGAAATGTCGCGTGCCAGATGACGCGGCGATTATAAATAAGAGTATCCAGAATGGATCGATATGGTGCATTTCAGTAGGAAGTAGCCGGTCCTAACGAATCCAAGATCAGCAACGCGCGGAGCCTGTTAGCTGCATCGCATGGGTTAGGCCTTGGTGATCTTGACTCCATGTTGTTCAAGCATCTTGCGAAAGTGGGGTTGAAGTTTCTGCCCATACTTGACTGCCTTGTTGACGGACTGCTCTGCCTTCTTCCAGTCTTGCTTGAAGGCATAATAATTGGCGTAGCTGAGATACGCTTCTCCGCAATTCGGGTCAATATCCAGTGCCTTGTCGAGCATATATAACGCTTCCCGAAATTGCTCCTTCTGCAAAAGGGCATAACCGAGATTGGCGTAAGTGTAAACGTAAGTCTTGTCGCGCTTGATAGTCTCGCGGTAATACTTGATCGCATCGTCGAGCTTACCTTGGTTGCTGTAAACGTAGGCGACGCCGTAGTATGCGGGTGCATAATCCTTGTCGTGGCGAATGGCCATCTGAAACCGCCGAAGCGCGGTGTCGTAGTCTCCCTTATAGAAATATTTCCACCCGAGTTCAGTCGCGCCGGTAGCAAACTTCTTCATATCCGGACCGGACAAAACGTCTTCGGCGCGAATGAAGAGTGTCGAAGCAAGGAGAATAATAATAGCAATGGCGGAGCGCATGGATTTGTTAAGCTCGATCAAGCTTGAGAGTTTGTGCGCGGACTGGAAAAAGCCAATGGCAAAAATATGAAACGGCCCTGCGATATAGCATGTAAAACAAGACCGCGCCAAGGACGAAGTAAAATGCTGAAGAATTTTAGGGAGAGTGATCATAGGTGTGGGCAAGCTGGCCAAAAAGAATGAATGCAAGCGCACCTAAAACACGACGTAATGCTAACTCCGACAATCGAAACCACGCAATAAAGCCAACATAGAAAAAGTAGATGCCCAATAAACCCATTAATCCGGAAACGGTCATTCCGAATATGTCTCCTGCTCTGATGAATCGGAGTAAAGGAACGCAGCCATAGAAAAGCATGGACAGACCAAGCAACGTTGGTAGCGACGCAATAGCGCGAATAAGGATTATCTGCTTCACGTGACGGTTGTAAGGTCTAACGAGAACAAGTTAGGCGGCGGCTGCATGTAAGCGATGAGTGGATCGAAGGAAAAGTCTTCGGGCAACGGATGCGCTGGAAAAAGAGATGAGCCAAACGGGAATAGCAATCGCTGCCCAAAGCCATTGAAGTTGGCCAATAGTGGCACCGCCGTAAAGCTGCCAGCCACCAGCGCTATCGAGAACCCACCGGGAAAATGGCACGAACGGAGCCCACACGGGACAATCGTCTGCAACCGAAAGGCGATTCGCAGTAAGATGTAGCCAGAGCGCATTACCGAGGCCGCCCCAGACGAGAAGAAAGACGTTTAGGAGTGCAAAGTCTCTGAGGATGCTGCCGTAAGTGCATCGGCTGAATCGCGACACTAAGGGAATGACCGTCGTCGCAATAACCGTCGCAAAGACAGCTTGGTAGCAGCCGACGAACAGCACGTAAAATCCGTAGTTGTCCGTGAATGCGTTCATGCTGAAATGAAGTGTGGAGAGTGGCCAAACGAGAACAAGGTCAGCGTTCTAGGCACCGCATGGTTAGGTGTCATGTTTCAAGAGGTTGTCCGCAGGGAGAGTATCAGGCAGGGTGGTGGTGGATCAATTAACAACCTCCTCTTATTGCTCACGATCAACATGCACGCTAACGCCAGACTCACGAACGCCCGGCTGAGTGAACCGGCCTAACCCCCAGCGTCCTCCATGCCCTCCGTCAAACCGTTGCCTTTTATCACGATCACGGCATCCAAATCCGACGCGTGCTGACCGACCGCGGCTCCACCTATCGCTCCAAACTCTTTGCCCAGACCTGTCGCGAGCTCGGCATCAAACATCTCTTCACCAGACCCTACCGTCCGCAGACCAACGGCAAGGCCGAAAGGTTTATCCAAACCATCACCAGAGAGTGGGCTTACGCCCGCTCCTACGACTCCTCCAACCAACGCGCCACCTACCTTCCCCACTTCCTTCATGACTATAACTTCCACCGCCCTCACTCCGCCCTAAAATCCCTTCCGCCTAGCTCCAGACCCCCTCTCCCTGCGGACAACGTGTTGATAAACAACAGTTAGGCCACGGTTGGGTATTGAATCTGGCCATAGAGTTCTTCGGAAATCTCCTGCAAAGAGATTGATGGATTCAGTGAAGATATGACGGAAGCGGTGATTGGCTCGAGTGAGAAGACTCCCGCTACAATGTGCTCCTCCACCTCGGTCTCGTAATAATCTGCCGCGAATGCCGCGTAGTCCGATGGCTGACCGACAAGGTGTGCAAGTAACTGGGCGTCACCCGCATCGGCAGCGGAGAAAGCTGTGGCATCGTTGGCGCGAGTCCAAGCCGCGGCATCCGCGGAGTGATAGTAAGCAAAGCTGGTCGTGTCCCACCGGAAAGCGGGTTCTGTGGCAAATTCTGCTAGGTCAGGGGGAATCGCACCCTGTAAAGCCGAAGAGAGTTGCTCGCGGTGTTGACTCCAGGCTGGGCTGTCGTGTCCGAGTCCCTTTAAGGCGGCCCAGCCGCTCCGATGGAATACAATCCACCACTCGTCGCCGCAGCCGTCACGCATACTCGCCATCAGTTCAGACTCGGACCATTGGGAATTGAATGAGTAGTGGCGATACTGCCAATCCGGCGAAAGGATAAGATCAAGCGCCGCGAGTGCTCTACAGCGCCGAATCAATTCGTTAATTGGTGGTAGCAGCGGCATACGCGTAGCGGCCTAACATATTGTAGACGAACATATTCGTTTATTTCTGAGGTTTAGCGGTGTGGCAACGGATTACGGATTCGTGCCTGGGGTGGCGGGGCCGCTGCTGTTAATATTATTAGTCCCGCCGTCTTTTTTCTTTTTGGGACTGCGCTCGACTTTGGAGGCGGCTAGCCAGGAGCGGAGCTTGGCGGGGTCGCGGGCGTAGAGGTTTTGCAGCGCGGCGGTGATGTGGGCTACTTCGTCGTTGCCTTTCTGGAGTTGCACTTCGATCTCGCCAGTCGCTTGGTTGCCCTCATCGTTGCCGCTGATCTTGTCCTTGTTTTTCTGGTCGAGAAGGTCGCAGTCAGCTCGAAGGTGGGCCACGAAATCGACGGGCAGAAAGTAATCGATAAAGCGCTGGCGCAGGGCGGCTTTGGTGGCGAGTTGCTCTGGGTTATCGCCGCCATCGGCCACGGGTTTGAGGTTGTCTTCGAGGAGATTCAGAAGGGCGTCGGCGTGGAGTTTAATGGCGCGCTCGGTGTCGTCGCCGGGCAGCAGATAGGGGGCGGCGAAGCCGGGCAGGTCGCGAGCAATGGCGCGGGCGGTGCGGGTGATGTTAATGAAGTCGGCCCAGAGGGCATCGAGGACGGTGCTTTTGCCGACGGGTAGGCGGCCTTGATCGAGCAAGGCCTTGGCGATGGCCTGGCGGATGGTTTTGATGCTGGCGAAACGGGTGGCGGTGGCGCTGGTGGCGGGCCAGTCGGCGTGATTGTCGTCGCCGAAGATGTCCACTCGGGTGAGGCGCTCGTCGCGCAGGGTGTCTCGATTGTCCATAAGTTGAATTAGTTTTTTAAGGTTATTGTGAAAACTGACGCGTCGAGAGTGTCCGTCGCCCAGCGAAAGAGCAATGCAATTGCTCCGAGATAGGAATGGAACTCGACCGCACCCCCAGCCGAACGTGCGCGGGGCTCAATGGGAACCGACCCGGAGGCGAATCCCCCGTGCGCGGAGGTGAAAAGGGGCGACGCGGAGGTCGAGAGGAACGACGCGGAGGTCGAAGGGAACGAGTGCGGAGCTGAAGAGGAGCGACGCGGAGGTCGAGGGGAACGAGGGCAGAGCTGAAGGGGAGCGACGCGGAGGTCGAGGGGAACGAGTGCGGAGCTGAAGGGGAGCGACGCGGAGGTCGAGGGGAGCGAGGGCGGAGCTGAAGAGGAGCGACGCGGAGGTCGAGGGGAACGAGGGCGGAGCTGAAGGGGAACGACGCGGAGGTTACAATTTGGAGATCGGGGATCGCCCTAGTTCCAGAGGAACGACTGGTTTAACGCGACGATTTTCCCATTCTCGATGAGGATGGCGCGCCACGCTGTGATGCGTCCATCGTCCAGATAATCGTCGCCGATGACTGCGAAATCCGTGCGGTGCGCGCCTTTCGCCTGGAGATAGGTAATCTCCCGGGCCTGCACGTAGTTGCCGAGTTTCTCCGTGCGATACTCCAAGCGTAAGGCGAGGTCAGTCTGACGATGCGCACGCCAGTAGAAGCTGAAATAATTTCCCCGGCGCGTGAGAATATCGACGTCGTCCACAGCGCCGAAATTGATCTTCCGCAGGCGGGCGTTGAGCATTTCGTTGGTCGTTTTCTGGCGGGTCTCGCCATTGAGAAACAGCGTGGTCTTGCGAAACTCAAAGTCGTCGCTCAACGCCAGCGGCAGCACATTTACCCTGGCCAGCGAGACGGGCCGCAACTGGGTGGTCGAGCAGCCAGCCAGCAAAACAAGCGCAAACAAAAGGGCGATCCGAATCATTGGCGAAGATGAAAGCGATTTCTGCGGGCGGTTACAACTTGAAATTCTCCCGCGACGACGCGTCCTTCCTCCGATGATCGACGTGCGCTACGACAACGGAGTTTTTCTCCCTGCGCACGACCTCTGGCTCGACCCTCAACGCGATCAGGATTTCGCCTTCGTCTCCCACGCTCATGCCGATCACATTGGGCGTCACCGCGAAGTGATCCTCTCGGCCAACACCGCCCGGTTGATGCGCGCCCGGCTTTCTGGCGAACGCATCGAGCATCCATTGGAATGGAACTCGCCTGCAACTTTCCGCGGCGGCACGGTCCATTTGCTCCCCGCAGGTCACATTTATGGCTCGGCGCAGTTTCATTACGAGACGGACGCCGGGTCGCTCCTTTACACCGGCGACTTCAAACTGCGCCCCGGCAAATCCGCCGAACCCACGCAATGGAGAAACGCCGACACGCTCATCATGGAGACGACGTTCGGGCTCCCGCGCTACGTTTTTCCGCCCGCGGACGGCATTTTGGAGGACATCCGGAAGTTCTGCATCGAGGCGTTGGAGGAGGGCGACGTGCCCATTTTGCTCGGCTATTCACTCGGCAAAGCGCAGGAAATACTCGCCTGCCTCCAGCCGCTCGGCGTGCCGGTGATGCTCCACGGGGCGGTCTATCGCATGACCCGGCTTTATGGGGAAATGATGGGCCATTTTCCGGAGTTTGAGCGTTATGACGCCGCCGCGGTGCAGGGAAAAATCCTCATCTGCCCGCCGAGCGCGAACCGCTCGATCATGCTCAAGAAAATCAAAAACCGCCGCGTCGCCATGCTCTCGGGCTGGGCGCTGACGCCCGGCGCGATCCATCGCTATCAATGCGACGCCGTTTTCCCGCTGTCCGACCATGCCGATTACCCGGATTTGCTGCGTTACGTCGAACTCGTCCAGCCGAAACGCGTGCTCACGTTGCACGGATACGCCGGGGAATTTGCCGCCGATCTGCGCGCTCGTGGGATCGAAGCCTGGTCGCTTACGGGCCACAATCAACTCGAACTCAGCATCGCCCTCGGCGGCCTAGACAACTATGGGGAGATTCCGATGGAACTCGAACCTAAAAAAAGTGAGGGGACTTTCAGTCGATTCTGCGCCGTCTGCGACCGCATCGCCGCTGTCACGGGAAAGAAAGAAAAAATCCGCCTCCTCGCGGAGCTTTTGCAAAGTTTATCGCCGGAGGAAGCACCGCTCGCCGCCCTGTTTCTGACCGGACGCGCCTTTGCCCAGAGCGATCCACGCGTTTTACAAGTCGGCTGGGCTCTCATCCGCCGCGCCGTGATGCTCGTCGCCGGTGTTTCCGAGGGAGAATTTCGCGCGAAAACCAACGGGTTGGGGGACATCGGCAAGGCGGTGCTCATCGCCCTCGCCAGTCGATCGGGCATGGGTGATTTCTCCCTCACTCAAGTCGCCGCTGGTTTTGCGAGGCTGGAACAAACCCGCGGTCCGGCTGCCAAATCAGCCGTTCTGCGCGAGATTCTCATGGAACTCGACGCTGCCGAGGCTGCGTATTTTGTCCGTATTCTTACGAGCGACCTGCGCATTGGGCTCAAGGAAGGTCTGGTCGAGGAAAGCATCGCTGAGGCGTTTGGAGTCGGGGCAGATGACGTTCGCGAGGCGAATATGCTCACGGGAGATTTGAGTCAGGTCGTTATCTTGACCCAGGAAAACCGTCTCTCCGACGCGGGCATCCAGCTTTTTCACCCGGTAAAAGTCATGCTCGCGTCCCCGGAACCGACTGCCGAGGCAATCTGGGAACGCTTCGGTCCCGCCGCCATCGACGGGGTGCTGGTCGAGGATAAATATGATGGCATTCGCGCGCAGATTCATCTCAATGGAACTCGCACGGAACTTTTCTCGCGCGATCTGCGGCCGATTACGAATCAGTTTCCCGAGCTGACGACGACGTTTGGGACGGCGGCGATTTTCGATGGAGAGATTCTGGCCTTTGCTGATGGGAAGGCGCTGACTTTTTTCGATTTGCAGAAGCGCTTGGGAAGAAAAAGCCACGCTGACTTTTTCATCGACTCGGATATTCCGGTCATTTTCACCGCCTTCGATCTGCTTTATCTCGACGGACGTTCTCTCTTAAAAACACCACTCGCCGAGCGTCGAGCTCTGCTGAAAGCATTGGAACTCCCGTCTGTTTTCCGGCTGGCCGAGGCGACGCTGGTCCGTTCCGCCGATGAAATGGAAGCCGCCTTCATCGCCGCGAGAGCCCGGCGCAACGAGGGGTTGATCGTGAAGGATGCCGCCAGTTTTTATCTCCCCGGGCGACGCGGCGGAGCTTGGTATAAATTGAAAAAGGAACTCGCCACGCTCGATGTCGTGGTCACCGGCGTTGAGCAGGGCCACGGGAAACGCAGCCATGTGTTGAGCGATTATACGTTCGCTGTTCGCCGCGATGACAGCGACGAATTGCTCACCATCGGCAAGGCATATTCGGGTTTAACTGACGCCGAGATCGAGGAACTGACGGCTCACTTTGAGTCAAATGTCATCGGTCAACGCGGTCGTGTTCGCCTCGTTCAGCCGGATATTATCTTGGAAATCGCCTTTGACTCGATCCAGCCCAGCCAGCGCCATCCCAGCGGACTGGCCATGCGTTTTCCCCGAATCAAAGCCATCCGCCGCGACAAGACTTTGAAGGACATCGACACCCTTAGCTTCGCGAAAAGTCTGGTTGGGTGAAAAAATCCTTGCGGAGTATGGCTTTAAAGCCATACTTGCTAAATGAAGATGACCATGAACATAGATGAAGCGCTTTTGGCGAGAGTCGTCGAAGCCACAGGAGCCGCTAGCAAGACGGAAGCCGTCAACATGGCGTTGAAGGAAATCGACAGGAAAGCCAGGCTCGCGGAGTTTGGCAAAAAAGGTTTGGGCTTGAGCAAAGCCGAGATTCTCGAAGCCGTGGAACCTGAGTATTCCATACTCTCTTTGAGGGTCGCCGAATCCTCTCCTCTCTAAATCGTGATCCTCGTCGATTCGTGCGTTTACATTAGTATCATGCGCGCAGGGCTAGACCCTGCGAATGAGCTGGCGGCACTGGCAGAGGAATATGAACTTGCGACTTGCGGGGTGATCCGCTGCGAAGTGCTGCGCGGGATGCGCACACCGAAAGCTCGCCAGGCGCTGGCCAATTACCTGGATTGCCTCATTTACCTGCCGACTCACAATCCGATCTGGGAAAAGGCGGAGGAAATTCTCTGGGAGGGAGATCGTGCGGGGCGTCATTTTCCGTTGCCGGATGCGGTCATTGCCTCCTGCGCTTTACGAGCGGACGCCACCGTGCTGACCTTCGACCAGCATTTTTCGCACATCCCGAATATTCGCGTGCGGAACGAATATTCGGACGAGACCTAGACCAGATTTTCGGGGTTGAGCGGAAGCAGGGTCGGCTCGACGAAAATGCCGTCCTTGCGAATGAGTTTGCCGTCGAACCAGATCTCCCCTCCGCCGTAGTCCGCACGCTGAATGTTGACCAAATCCCAGTGGACTTGTGAGCGATTGCCATTGTCCGCCTGCTCGTAGGCCTGGCCCGGGGTGAAATGGAAACTGCCGCTGATTTTCTCGTCGAAAAGGATGTCGCGCATCGGCTCGAGAATGTGCGGATTGAAGGCCAGTGAAAACTCCCCGATGTAGCGCGCGCCCTCGTCGGAATCGAGAATTTGGTTGATCTTGGCCGGGTTGTTACCCGTGGCGTTGATGATTCGTCCCTTGGAAAATTCCAACCGCACATCGTCGAAACCGCCTCCCTGATACACCGTCGGCGCGTTGAAATGGACGTAACCTTCGACGGAATCCTTGATCGGACAGGAAAAAACCTCGCCGTCGGGAATGTTGTGCGTGCCGCCGCAAATGATCGAGCCGATGCCGCGAATGCTGAAGCGCAGATCGGTTTTCGGGCCCTTGATGTGGACCGCGTCCGTCTTGTCCATGAGGACTTTGAGTGCATTCATGCTCGTCGCCATTTTCCCGTAATCGAGCGTGCAGACGCGGAAATAAAAATCCTCAAACGCCTCTGTGCTCATGCTGGCCTGCTGCGCCATCGACGCTGTTGGCCAGCGGAGCACGCACCATTTTGTCTTCTGCACACGATGATCCAGCACGGGCTTGAGCAGCTTCATGGCGAGTTTCATTCGATCCGTCGGAACGTCGGAAAGCTCGTTGATGTTATGCGAGCCGCGGAGGGCGATGTAAGCGTCCATCTTGCGCATCCGGGCGAGTTCCAGAGTGGCGAGAATCTCGTATTGCGGCTCGTTCGCCTCGCGCATTAGCTCGCGTGTTACGGACGCCCGGTGAATCTGCACAAACGGCAACGCGCCCACGCTGCGGACGGCCCGCACGAGGGCGACGATCATTTCCTCTGGAATATCGAAAGCGTCGAGCAGGACTTTTTCTCCCGGTTGCAATCTCGTGGAATGCTGAACGAGAATATCGGAAAGTCGCGTGTAACGAGGATCTTGCATGTCGCTGGAAATTACAGATGAAGTGAAAGGCGGGGAAGTGGAAATTCTAGGGCTGCACCCGCAAAATCACTACGAGCGGGCGGTGGTCGCTGGCCTCATACCAATCGGCAGGGCGGGGGATATGAGATTTCCCGGCGATCAAGTCATGAGCAGCCGCCGGACTCGTGAGAATGTAGTCGATGCGGGAGTAGATGTCCGCCGTCTTCCAATAATGCGTCCATTTGTCGCCGTTCACGTCGCGTAGATCGACAGGCTTGAGATAGTCGAGGGAGTTTTTGCGACCAATAATTTCGCGGATAGGCGCCTCGTTGATCGTGTCGTTGAGGTCGCCATAAACTAACAATCGCGCGTCTGGCGTTTTTTCCAGAATCGACTTGCAGTGCAATCGGAGCAGATGCGCCTCGCCACGACGCAGCAGCGCTTGATCCTCCGGCACGTCGCGCCGGCTTTTCAGGTGAGTTCCAATGCAATGGAGCTGGTATTTCTCGCTAACGGCGATGACGACATCGAGGATACCGCGCTTGTAATATTCCTTCCTGCCCGTGAGATCGAAGGAGAGATTTGTCTGCGAATTGCGAGCGGAAATAGGAAACCGACTGGCTAGTGCAACATGGCGATCGGGGTCCGCCGCCTCGACATATTCGGTGTAGGGCAGGTCGAGCCCAGCGGCTTTGAGTCGAGTTAGAAAGTCCTCAAAATCTGCCTGGGCTCCCATTTCGCAGACACCGATAATGTCCGGCTTTTCCGCTGCAATGACGGCGATGAGTGCGGCGATGCTTTTTTCCGACTTGGGTTCGACCGTGGGGCTGCCTTCCGGGATGGAGCGGATGTAGTTTTCCAGATTATAGGAGAGAAAGCGAACTTCGCGCGGATCTTCCGCCCAGGCACTCTGGCTAAAGAAAAGTAGAAATAGAAGGAACGTCCGAATCATAAAAAAGGCCCGTTTAGAATAACGGGCCTCTCTAAATTTGAATATGGAAAGCGAAGTTAGGAAGGCTTGATGGCAGTCTCCTGATCCTTCGCGGATTGGGCAGCAATCTCCTCGGGAGTCCGATGCAACTCGCGGTGAAATTCGTCCTTGGCTTTTTTAAATTCATGCATGCTCTGGCCGAGGCTGCGGGCGAGTTCGGGAAGTTTCTTGGCTCCGAAAAAAATCAGCACGAAAAACATAATAACCATGATTTCTGGCCAGCCAGGAGCGGAAAGAGCGAGGAGTGGATTCATAAGAGACGTTATCATAGGGTTGAAGGTTGGAAAGACAGTTTTCTGCAAAGGTGGTTCGGGTAAAGTCCCGACTTGGATGTGCCATTGGTGTGATCTGTAAAAAGATTTGCTGTTTTTCGTCAAAATCCACTTGCGCGGTTGCCGGTTGCATCTATTATTTCGGCCCCCGCGCTTGGTGGGCAGAGCAAATGTGAGCCGCCAAGGCGGTCTTTTTGTCTCTGGATTTCAAGCCAGGAAACAATTTTACAGCCCAATTTAGTCTCAACCATACAAGAATAACAGATGCCAACGATCAACCAGCTCGTCAGAAAAGGCCGTTCCAAGGTTACGGTGAAATCCAAGTCACCCGCCCTCGTGAATTGCCCGCAGCGTCGTGGAGTCTGTATTCAAGTCATGACTCGCACGCCAAAGAAACCTAACTCCGCTCTTCGCAAAGTGGCCAAGGTGCGTCTGACGAATGGTCAGGAAGTCATCGCTTACATTCCCGGTGAAGGTCACAATCTCCAAGAGCACTCGATCGTCCTCGTTCGCGGCGGCAAGGTGAAGGATCTTCCGGGTGTTCGTTACCATATCGTTCGTGGAACTCTCGACGCCCTTGGAGTTGATGGCCGCCGTCGCAGCCGTTCCAAATACGGCGCCAAGCGTCCAAAGCCGGGCCAAGTAGAAGCCGTTAAAGGCAAGGGCGGCAAAGGAAAGAAATAATCCGCGTTCTAGATTCTAAACTCCCAACTTTTCCAACATGTCTCGTCGCCGCAAAACCATTCATAAAGAAGTCAAGGCAGATGGCCGTTATGGCTCCTCTGAAGTCGCTGCTCTCATCAGCACGATCATGATCGGTGGAAAAAAATCCACCGCCGAGCGCATCGTTTACGGTGCCATCGATAAGAGCCGCGAAGGTTCGGACATCGTTGATCCTCTCGAAACTCTCCATAAGGCCCTCGAAAACGTGAAGCCTCGCTTGGAAGTCAAATCCCGCCGCGTCGGTGGTGCCACTTACCAGGTTCCAATGGAAGTCCCGCAGGCCCGCCAGGTCGCTCTCGCGATGCGTTGGATCGTAGGTTTTGCCCAGAAACGTCGCGGCATTCCCATGATCGACGCTCTCTCCAACGAATTGAAAGACGCTGCTGCAGGTCAGGGCAACGCCATCAAAAAACGCGACGACACTCATAAGATGGCTCAAGCGAACCGCGCTTTCGCCCACTTCCGCTTCTAAATTTTTATGTCCGCCACACTCGAAGCCAAACCTGCTGCCAATCCGAATTCCCCGGATCGTGCGTTTCCTCTGGAGCGCACCCGCAACATCGGTATTGCCGCACACATCGATGCCGGCAAGACGACTTTGACTGAGCGCATCCTTTTCTACACCGGCATGATCCACAAGATCGGCGAGGTGCATGAGGGCAACACGGCGACGGACTGGATGGAGCAGGAGCGCGAGCGTGGCATCACGATTACTTCCGCTGCGACCACTTGTTCCTGGTTGCAGAAAAAAGAAGAAGGCATTTACAAGGTTTACGAGAACATTAAGCAGCGCGTTAACATCATCGACACTCCTGGTCACGTGGATTTCACGGCTGAGGTCGAGCGTTCCCTGCGAGTTCTGGACGGCGCGATTGCCGTGTTCTGCGGAGTGGCCGGAGTTCAACCTCAATCGGAAACCGTTTGGCGTCAGGCGACCAAGTACAATGTGCCTCGTATCGCCTTTGTAAATAAAATGGACCGCACTGGTGCCAATTTTGACAATGCGATCAACGACATGCGCACCAAGCTCGGTGCCAATGCATGGCCGGTTTTGATTCCTTATGGCCGTGAGGACTACCTCAAGGGTCAGTTCGATGTAATCAACAAAAAAGCCGTCATCTACGTCGATGACGACGCGACGGGTTCCAAGTATCTGATCGAGGAAATTCCGGCTGAGTTTCAGGACATGGTCAATAGCGCGTATGACGATCTCATCACCGCAATGTCCGATCTCGATGACGAAATTGGCATGGCTTATCTCGAAGAGCAGCCGATCACCATTCAGATGTTGAAGGCCGCGATCCGCCGCCAGACCATCGCGAATAAATTTGTCCCAGTCGTTGGCGGTTCCGCTTTCAAAAACAAGGGAGTCCAGTTCCTCGTCGATGCCGTTGTCGATTACCTTCCAAGTCCATTGGATATCGAAGCGACTAAGGGCCTAAATCCCGACGACCTCACTCCGATGGAAGCTCCCACGAGCGACTTCGGCAAGTTTTGCTCCCTCGCGTTCAAACTGTGGAGCGATCCATTTGTCGGCAAGCTCGTTTTCTTCCGCGTTTACAGCGGCAAACTTTCCAAGGGTGACACCGTTTACAATCCTCGCACCAACAAGCGCGAGCGCATCAGCCGCCTGATTCAGATTCAAGCCGACAAACGCGAGGACATCGACACTTGTTACGCTGGCGACATCGCAGCGATTGTAGGCATCAAGAACATCACCACTGGTGACACGCTTTGCGACGAGGATTATCCAATTCTTCTCGAGCCGCCGACCTTCCCAGATCCAGTTATTTCGATGGCCATTGAGCCAAAGACCAAGGTTGACCAGGAAAAAATGGGCAACGCGCTTCAGCGTTTGTCTGAGGAAGATCCGACTTTCAAGGTATTCACCAACGAAGATACAGGTCAGACCATCATCGCTGGTATGGGCGAACTCCATTTGGAGATCATTCGCGACCGTATGTTACGCGAGTTCAAGGTTGAGGCCAACTCCGGCAAACCGCAGATTGCTTATCGCGAAACCATCACCAAGAAGGCGCATGGCGTTGGCAAGTTGATCAAGCAATCCGGTGGACGCGGTCAATACGGCCACGTCGAAGTCGATGTTCGTCCCGGCGAGCGCGGTAAAGGTCTCGTCATTGAAAACAAAGTCGTCGGTGGCTCTATTCCCAAAGAATACATTGCCCCGACCAAGAAGGGCATCGAGGAAGCTGTTTTGAACGGCATCATCGGCGGCTATCCCGTCATCGACGTGGAAGTCGACATCGTTTTCGGCAGTTACCACGACGTGGATTCCAATGAAATGGCGTTCAAGCTCGCGGCTATTTTCGCCATGAAAGACGCCTTCAAGAACGCTGCCTCGGTGCTTCTCGAGCCGATTATGAAGGTCGAGAATAGCACTCCAGACGAGTTCCAAGGCGACATCATGGGCGATCTTAACCGTCGCCGCGGCCAGATTGTTAGCATCGAAAGCAAGATCAATCTCAGCATCATCAATGCGACCGTGCCTCTCGCGGAAATGTTCGGTTACGCCACCGCGATTCGTTCTCTTTCCAAGGGCCGCTCTTCCTACTCCATGGAGCCTTCTCACTTCGAACAGGTTCCAGCCCAGGTCCTAGCTGCCGTCATTGATTCCAAGGAAAAATAATCGCGACATTCGCATCTAACTCCACTTACTTTTTATGACCACAGGCCAACGCATACGCATCCGACTCAAAGGTTTCGACTACCGGATGCTTGATCAATCATCCATTGAAATCGTGGAAACCGCCAAGCGCACTGGTGCCCGTGTGGCCGGCCCGATTCCTCTGCCCACCCGCATTGAGAAATTCACCGTCAACCGCTCGGCTCACGTCGATAAAAAATCCATGGAGCAGTTTGAGGTTCGCACCCACAAGCGCCTACTCGACATCATCGAGCCGACCGCCAAGACCGTCGATGAACTCCGTAAACTGAACTTGCCCGCCGGTGTGGACATCACCATCAAGATCTGACGTTCCAGACCCCAATATTTTTATGAGAATCGGACTTTTAGGAAAAAAAATCGGCATGACCCGCGTCTATGACGAGAAGGGCCATGCCACGCCCGTGACCGTGATCTTGGCCGCCGGAAATACCCTTCTCCAAGTGAAAACCCTGGAGAACGACGGGTATTCTGCAGTGCAAGTGGGCTTCGACACCCAGAAAGAATCCCGCGTTCCCAAGGCGGAACTCGGCCACTTCGCCAAGACTGCCTCGGAGCCAAAAAAGAGGCTTACTGAATTCCGGTTGGAAGACACTGATGCCATTTCTGGCGACGTAAATCTGAAGGTTTCCCGTTTTCAACCCGGTCAGTTGGTCGATGTCATCGGTCAATCTAAAGGTAAAGGTTTCCAAGGCGTGATGAAACGGCACAACTTCGCCGGTCAGCCAATGACTCACGGTCACACGACTCACCGCCGTAACGGCTCGATCGGCAACCGTTCGACTCCCGGTCGTGTCTGGAAAAACATGGGCATGCCGGGTCACATGGGTGACGAGCGTGTCACTGTGCAGAACCTCCGCGTTGTCCAAGTTCGTGAGGAAGAAAACGTCATCCTCGTAGCCGGCGCAGTTCCCGGAGCCAACGGTGGTTACGTTGTGATTCGTCCAGCGATCAAAAGTCCAACTCCAACTGAGGTGGCCATCTAATTTATGAGTGCAACAGTTTTTACCATTGAAGCCGCCAAGGCTGCTAATATTGCCGTTATCGAAAACGGCCGTGGCACTCAGGCTGTGCATGAAGCCATCGTCGCGATGCGCGCTGCTCGTCGCAGTGGCACCGCAAGCACCAAGACCAAGGCGGAAGTCAGTGGTTCTGGTTCCAAGCCATGGCGCCAAAAAGGCACGGGCCGAGCTCGTGCTGGCTACAAGTCGTCACCCGTTTGGAGCGGTGGTGGTGTCGCTTTCGGTCCTAAGCCTCGTGATTACACGAAGAATGTGCCGAAGTCCGTTCGCCGCCTCGCATTCTTGAAAGCTCTCAGCTCCAAGATCGCTCTGGGCGATGTGCTGGTAGTCGATTCCTTCTCGGTTTCTGAGCCGAAGACCAAGCAATTTGTCGCCCTTCTCGGCGAGCAGACTCCCGAGACCAAAACTCTCGTGATCGCCCTCGCTTTCGACGAGAACACTTACAAGGCGGCCCGCAACGTTTCCTCCGCCCTGCTCAACACCGCGACGGACGTCAATACCGAGCAACTTCTCGCTTTCCGGAAGATTATTGTCGTGAAGGACGCCCTCGCTAAACTCGCAGAAAGAGTTGCCTAATATGAACGAGATATACGATTTCATCCAAACAGTCCGCCTGACTGAAAAGGCGACCTTGCTTGCCGAAAAAGAAAACAAATATGTTTTCAGCGTCAGTCCTTCCGCTAACAAGATTCAGATTAAAACTGCCATCGAAAAGCTCTTCGGCAAAAAAGTTCTCAGTGTGAACACGATGAACTATGCCGGTAAGAAAAAGCGCGAACGCCGGGCCGATTTCGGTCGCAAAAATCACTGGAAAAAAGCAATCGTCACGCTAAAGGAGGGCGACAAAATTGAGCTGGCTTAATCGCTAACCTCAATCGCACAAGACTTATGGCACTTAAAACTTTCCGACCGCTCACTCCGGTCCAGCGCTTTCAGGCGCTTCCCACTTTCGACGAAATTACGACGAGCAAGCCCGAGAAAAGCCTGCTCACCACCAAGAAAAAAACCGGTGGTCGTAATAACAATGGGCGCATCACCACCCGTCACATCGGCGGTGGTCACAAGAAGAAACTTCGCTTGATCGATTTTAAGCGCACTCTGCGTGGAGTTTCCGCAGACGTGGTTTCCATCGAGTACGATCCGAATCGTTCAGCCCGCATCGCTTTGCTTTCCTACACCGATGGCACCAAGGCCTACATTTTAGCTCCAATTGGACTCACTGTCGGCACCAAGGTTTCCGCCGGTGAAGCCGCCGCTCCCGAAATCGGAAACGCTCTGCCACTGAAAACCATTCCACTCGGCACCACGATTCATAACATCGAACTGGTTCCCGGTCGTGGCGGTCAAATCGCCCGTAGTGCCGGGCAGGCCGCCGTTCTGAGCAACCGTGAAGGTGGTTACGCTTTGGTTCGCATGCCTTCCGGGGAAGTGCGCCAGATCATTGAAACCTGCTACGCCACCATCGGCCAAGTCGGAAATATCGAGCATATGAATGTTTCCAGCGGCAAAGCCGGACGTTCTCGCTGGCTCGGCGTTCGCCCCACCGTTCGCGGTATGGTCATGAACCCGGTCGATCACCCGAATGGTGGTGGACAAGGCAAGAGCAAGGGCGGTGGTGGACGTCACCATCCAATGTCTCCGTGGGGTCAACTCGCGAAGGGTTTCAAGACTCGTCGCAAACATAAGCCAAGTAACCGCTTCATCGTTGAGCGCCGCAAATCCTCCAAGAAGAAATAATTTATGGGCAGATCACTCAAAAAAGGGCCGTTCGTTGACGTTAAGCTCCTTGAAAAAATCGATAAAATGGCAGAAGCGCCGGTCAAGAAACCGATCAAGACCTGGTCCCGCCGTTCCATGATTACCCCTGACTTCGTTGGTCACACCTTCTTGGTTCACAACGGTAAAATTTTCGCCTCCGTTTTCGTCACTGAAAACATGGTTGGCCACAAACTAGGTGAGTTTTCCCCGACTCGTGTCTTTAAGAAACACGGATCGCATACCGCCAAGGTTTCCAAATAGTTTAGGGTGGCTCCATGATGCCACTGCCCAAATTCCTCCGGTGTTCGTTGATTCGAATGCAAGTCGGATCAGCGGCGGTCATCATCGGGTTGCTCACCGAGTATGGGTCGAATGCCATTGCGCAAACGGTCAATACTCAAAGTTCTTTCTCAGATACAATTGAATTAGCAGATCCCAAGTCGGCAGCCAGTGCCATCACGGCGGCGGTTTCCGACACGGAAGATTTGCTCAAGCAGAATCTCATTCTGCAAGAGCAGGTGCGTTCCATTTCCGAAACCTTGGTGCAAGCCAAGACTGAGGCGGACGCGGCGGTGACTGAAAACCGGGAATTAAAAACCCGGATCGAAGCCCTCGGCTTGAATGCGATTGGAAACGATCGCAGCAAGCTGGAGCAGCGACTCGTCAAAGCCGTCAGCGATCTGAGTGTTTCGCAAGCCGCCCTGGCCGAAAATAGAAAGATTCTCGCTAGTCTGACTGAGGCGATTCTTTCGCTTTTGAAGACTTCCAAGGATGTTTCGCCCGAGGCTCGTCTCGTTGTCGAAGCCGAACTGAGAAACGCCAACCAGAATGCTGGAGTCGAATCTGAGTCCGCTCAAAAAGCGGAACCCATCGGTGCCAGTCTAACGAATGCCCGAGTGATCAGCCTTAAACCTGAACTCGGCCTGTTGATCGGCAACATCGGCTCCAACGAATCCGTGAAAATCGGAATGCCTTTCCGGGTATATGAGGGACAAACCCCCATCGCCTTGGTCCGAGTGGTCGATGTCCGCGAGAAGCTTTTCGGAGCGCTAATTCAAGAAACCTTATCTGATAAAATCCCTGTCAAAGTAGGGCATCGACTTAAAGTCGCGGCCAATTAAAGACTCAACAACATGCAAGTTAAATCCATTTACAAATACGCTAAAATCTCGGCTTTTAAGGCCCGGGAAGTGACGCGTGAAATTCAAGGTCTGCCAGTCTCGGCAGCTCTCGACATCGTCACGTTCAGCCCCAAAAAAGCGGCTTTTCTCATTGCCAAGACGCTTAAGAGCGCGGTGGCCAATGCCGAGAACAACAATGATTTGCGTGCTGAGAATCTGGTCGTGAAAGAAGCGATCGTCGGCGAAGGCTCGACCATCAAACGTTCCCGTCCACGGGCTCGCGGCAGTGCCAGCCCGATCCGCAAGCGCACGGCTCACATCAGCATCACGTTGACCGACGAAATCGTCATTGAAACTCGTGAGTCCCGCAAAGCCAGCAAGCCGAAATCCAAGGCAAAAAAATCTTCCGCCAAAGTTTCTTCCCCGAAAGCCACCAAGCCAACTGTCTCCCCTGAAGTCGCTCCCGCCGCTTCCTCCGAAACCAAAGAATAATCGTTATGGGTCAAAAAGTTAATCCAATTGGGTATCGTCTCGCGCTCAGCCGCGACTGGCGTTCACGCTGGTATGCCAACCGTCAGGAATTGCCGGGCTTTCTAAAAGCCGACATCGACATCCGTGCTTACGTTAAAAAGAAGCTCGCTCTCGCTGCCGTTTCCAAGATCGTTATCGAACGCGCTTGGAACAGCATTCGCACCACGATTTACACGGCTCGTCCAGGCATCGTCATCGGACGCAAAGGTTCCGAGATCGAGAACATGACCTTGGAAATCGCCAAGATGTCCGGCGGCAAACAGGTCAAGATCGACATTCAGGAAATCAAAACTCCTGAACTCGACGCACAACTCGTGGCCGAAAACATCGCCATGCAGATCGAGCGCCGTATTTCTTTCCGCCGTGCCATGAAAAAAACCGTCCAGCAGACGATGGAATTCGGTGCACTGGGAATCAAAGTCCGCTGCGCCGGCCGCCTCGGCGGTGCGGAAATCAGCCGCTCGGAAGCCTATCGTGAAGGCAAAGTGCCACTTCACACCCTGCGCATGCCGATCGACTATGGTTTCGCGGAAGCCAACACGGTTTACGGTAAGATCGGCATCAAATGCTGGATCTGCAAAAAGGACGAAGCGCCTGTTGCTGAAGCTCCTAAAAAGGAAGCCAACGTTTAATTTTCAATTTTTAATTTCTAGGAGACTTTTATGCCATTGATGCCCAAAAGAGTGAAGTATCGCAAGACCCAGCGCGGCAGCCGCAAGGGAACTGCTTCACGCAATATCAAAGTTGATTTCGGTGAATTCGCCCTGCAAACCTTGGAGCGCGCCTGGATCACCAACATTCAGATCGAAGCCGCCCGTGTCGCGCTAACCCGCAACATGAAACGCAAAGGCAAGCTCTGGGTGCGTATTTTCCCCGACAAATCCGTGACCGCTCGTCCGCCTGAAACCCGAATGGGTAAAGGCAAAGGCCAGCCAGAGTATTGGGTCGCCGTGGTTCGGCCCGGCAACATTATTTTTGAACTTGATGGAGTGCCTGAATCCATCGCCCGCGAGTCTCTCCGACTGGCGGCTACAAAGCTTCCTATCCGGACGCGTTTTATTACACGCCATCACGTTGCTACCTAGGCTAAATCCCTGTTATGAAAATCAAAGAAGCCCGCGATCTTAGCCCAGAAGAACTGGTAGCTCGCAAATCTGAACTACGCAAAGAAGCCTTCCAGCTTCGCATCCAGCAGGGCACCGGCCAGTTGGAAAATCCGAGCCAGCTCACCAAAATCCGAAAAGATGTGGCCCGTATCGAAACAGTCCTTTCGGAACGCAAATAATAGTGTATTCTCACCGCCCCAATAATAGCCCCGCTAAATGAGCGAATCCCTTTCTACCATTCAAAATCCTGCCGTTGCTGAAAAGCATCACGTCCGCAAGACGCGCGTCGGCCAGGTTGTTTCTACAAAGTCCGCCAAGACAGCAGTGGTTGAGACAACCACCCGCGTGCCGCACCCGAAGTTCGGCAAGATCATCAAACAATCAAAGAAATTTCATGTCCATGATGAGAACGGTACTGCACAGGTCGGTGACACCGTAGAAATCATCGAGACTCGTCCTTTGAGCAAACTCAAGCGTTGGCGCTTGGTGTCCGTCATCAAGCACTAACTCCAACCAAATTTTATGGTCCAGATTAGATCCAGATTAGATGTTGCAGATAACACCGGCGCCCGCATGGCGACCATGATTGGTGTTATCGGCAAATCCACTATGACTGCCGAAGTGGGCGATGTCATCACTGCCAACGTCAAGGAAGCCGCGCATAACGGCACCGTGAAAAAAGGTGATGTCGTTCGTGCCGTGATTGTTCGCACTCGTCAGGCGATCAAGCGTAATGACGGCTCTGCCCTGCGCTTTGATAACAACGCTATCGTCATTATCGACAAGGACTTGAATCCGCGTGGAACTCGCATTTTCGGCCCAGTGGCTCGCGAGTTGCGGGAAAAGAATTTCATGAAAATCGTTTCCCTAGCCCCGGAGGTCGTATGAGTGCACTGAAGACTCACGTTAAAAAAGGCGACGACGTCGTTGTCATTTCCGGCAACCATCGCGGTTCTACCGGCAAGATTCTCCAAGTTCTCACCCGCAAAAATCAGGTTCTGATCGAAGGCGTGCGGATGATCAAGAAGCACGTCAAGAAATCTGCCGAGCATCAGAATGGAGCAATCATCGAGCGTGAAGGCCCTTTGCACATTTCTAATGTGAAGCTTTCTACCGTTGCCGCCGAGCCTGCGAAGAAAACCTCTCGCAAGAAGAAATAAGTTATTATGGCCGCCACACTTTATACAGAATACCAGGAACGCGTCGTTCCCGCCCTCAAGGCTTCCCGTGGATACTCGAATATCCATCAGATTCCCAAAATCCAGAAGGTTGTTATCAACACCTGCATCGCGTCTCAATCAGATGTCAAGCAGGCTCTGGAAGATGCCAAAAACGAACTGGGCATGATCACTGGCCAGAAGCCTGCGGAGACCATTTCCAAGAAAAGCATTTCCAACTTCAAACTGCGCGAAGGCCAGCCTATTGGAGCCAAAGTTACCCTGCGTGGCGACAAGATGTATGAGTTTCTTGAGCGTCTGATCCGGACTGCTTTACCACGCATCCGCGATTTCCGTGGGATTTCTCCCAAGGCTTTCGACGGCAATGGCAACTACACCCTTGGTGTTTCTGACCAGTCCATTTTTCCTGAAATCGAACTTGATAAAATCAAACGCAACATTGGTTTCGACGTCACCATCGTGACTTCCGCCAAGACCAACGACGAGGCCAAGGCTTTGTTGGTGGAAATGGGCGTTCCCTTCACCGACAAAGCCAAGAAAGCGCCTGCCAAGGCTGCCTAACATTGGCGAACTAATTATGAGCACTGTTACCGATCCCATATCCGACTTTTTGACTCGGATTCGCAACGCCAGCGCCGCCCGTAAGGCCTTGGTGGAAGCTCCTTATTCCCGCATTAAGGCTGATATAGCCAAGATTTTGAAGGAAGAAGGCTACATTTCAGATTACTCCGTCGAGACGGAAATTACCCAGCCGCAAATCAAGGTCACGACCAAGTTTGTGAACAAGACCGCTGCCATCACTGGTGTCAAGCGCGTCAGCCGTCCTGGTCTTCGTAAATATGTCGGCGCCACGGAGATTCCCCGCGTTTTGGGTGGACTCGGTGTGGTCATTCTTTCCACGCCCAAAGGTGTGTTGAGCGGCCAAAAGGCAAAAAAAGAAAACGTCGGTGGCGAAGTGCTCGCCTACATCTGGTAAAGGATCACGAAAATGTCACGTATCGGAAAAAAAGCAGTTGTCCTTCCTGAAAAAGTTACTTTCGGAGTAAATGCCGAAGGCTCGGTCAGTATCGAAGGCCCCAAAGGCAAACTTCAATGGGTTTTGCCCAAGCAAATCAAAGCCCGTCTCGAAGGCTCCAATGTGGTGATCGATCGCGAAAGTGAAAATCGCCAGGTTCGCGCTTTGCATGGTCTTAGCCGCGCACTGGTTGCCAATATGGTGATCGGAGTCAGCACTGGATTTAAAAAAGATCTCGAAATTCAAGGCGTTGGTTTCAAAGCCGCTGTGCAGGGAGCCGTCCTCAACCTCAGCCTCGGCTTTTCCCACCCGATCAATTTCTCTATTCCTGCCGGCATCAAAGTCACGGTGACTGAAAACACCAAGATTGCCGTTGAAGGAATCGACCGTCAGCTCGTCGGCCAGGTGGCTGCTGACATCCGCGCTTATTACCCACCTGAGCCTTACAAGGGCAAAGGCGTCCGTTATGCGGGCGAGCAAATTCTCCGCAAGGAAGGCAAAACCGTCCAATAATTTATGTCCGCCCAAACTGCCAAAAGCAACATCAAACTCCGTCACACCCGTCTCCGCAAGCGGATCACTGGGACCGCCGCCCGTCCTCGTCTGGCGGTGCACTTCTCCGGCAAAAACGTTTATGCGCAAATCATCGACGACACCCTCGGCGAGACTTTGGTTGCTGTGCAAACTACCGAAAAAGCTTTTCGTTCTGAGAACAAATCGGTGCACGCCAACCAGGCCATTGCTGAAAAAGTCGGTGCTCTCATTGCGGAACGTAGCAAATCCAAAAACGTAACGGCAGTGGTTTTCGACCGCGGTGGTTTCATGTATCACGGTAAAGTTAAAGCTCTCGCCGACGCAGCCCGCGCTGGTGGTCTCCAATTCTAATATGGCAAATCCAAATCAAGGTCGCAGAAATGATCGGAATCGTGAGGACAAAGGTCCAAAATCCGACACCACCGAAAAAGTTGTCTTCATCAATCGTTGCGCCAAAGTCGTTAAAGGCGGTCGCCGTTTTAGTTTCAGTGCATTGATCGTCGCTGGCGATCACAAGGGCAAAGTCGGTTGTGGATTTGGCAAGGCCAATGAAGTTTCCGAGGCCATTCGCAAGGCTTCCGACGCTGCCCGCAAGTCTATGGTCGCCGTGGCTCTCCGCGAAAACTCCATTCCACACGAAGTCATCGGTGAATACGGTGGTGGTCGCGTCCTTTTACGCCCCGCGTCTCCTGGAACTGGCATCATTGCCGGTGGTGGAGTCCGTGCCGTCGTCGAAGCGGCTGGCATCAAAGACGTTCTTGCCAAATCTCTCGGTTCCGATAACCACGCCAATGTGGTCAAGGCAACCATTGCAGCTCTCTTGGCTTTACGTCAGAAAGATCAAATCTTTGCTCTTCGCGGCATTAAAACCCCCACGCCCGAAGTGGCCGCCGCTTAATACAGCTCCGTTTTTAAGAATTTTTTCCCATGCAACTTCACACTATGAAGCCCCGTCCGGGCGCCACTCATCGCACCAAACGTCTCGGTATTGGTGAAAGCAGCGGTCACGGCAAAACCAGTGGCAAAGGTCACAAAGGCCAAAAAGCTCGTTCCGGCGGCAGCATTCGTCTAGGTTTCGAAGGTGGCCAGATGCCGCTCATTCGTCGTTTACCCAAACGCGGCTTCAACAACGCCAACTTCAAAAAGAACTATGCCATCGTCAATCTCGATGACCTTGCAGTGTTCGACGACGGTGCCTCGGTGAACGAAGCGACCTTGCTCGGGAAGAAGCTGATTCGGGGAAAATATGTCGGTCTGAAAGTGCTGGCTCGCGGCGAGATTTCTAAAAAACTCGTCATCGAAGCTGACAAAGTGACTGACGCGGCCAGAGCCAAGATCGAAGCTGCAGGTGGCACCATCACCATTCGGACTGCGAAAGTTGTTAACGCCAAATCAGTCAAATCCGCCAAATAATTGCGGTCTGATCCGAATCTGCGTCGATGATATCTGCTTTCGTCAACATATTTAAGATTCCCGAGCTGAAACAGCGGGTGCTCTTCACTCTCTGGATGCTCGTCATCGTCCGCATCGGTGCCGCCATCACGACGCCTGGCGTCAACGCCCACGTCTTGCACGAGTGGTTTCGCACCGCCGTCGATCCTCAGGCTGGTGGTAATGTCGCCGCCTTATTCAGCTTGTTCAGCGGTGGCGCACTCGAAAATTGCGCCATTTTTTCGCTGGGCGTGATGCCTTACATTAGCGCCTCCATTATGATCCAGTTGCTGACGGCGGTCATTCCGCAACTCAGCAAACTCGCCCGCGAGGACGGCGGTCGTCAGAAAATCACCCAGTACACACGGTATGCGACGCTCATTCTTTGCGTCTTCCAAGGTTACCTGCTCTCGCTTTCCTTCATTAATCCGGAGACGAGTCCATTTCTTCCGGGGATCGCTGAAACCATCAAACGCGTCGGGCCGCTGGTGATTTTTCCGAGCGCGTGGGGCTTCTCTGTTATCACGGTCATCACTTTGACTGCGGGAACTATGTTCCTCATGTGGTTGGGTGACCAAATTACCGACCGGGGCATCGGTAATGGTATGTCCATGATTATCACCGTTGGTATCGCCGCTCGTCTTCCTGCCGCCATGGTGCAGGCATGGAAAACTTTCGTGCCCTCTGAGGCGGGTCAAGCCAGCCAGGTCACACCGTTCCTCTTGGTCGTAATGGTTCTCTTTCTTGTGCTCGTGATCGCTGGTGTCATCGCTATCACCCAGGCACAGCGGAAAATCAGCGTGCAATACGCCAAGCGCGTCGTCGGTCGTAAAGTCTACGGAGGCCAAACCCAATACATGCCGCTCAAAGTCAATTATGCCGGCGTCATGCCGATCATCTTTGCCCAAGCCATTCTGCTTTTCCCCAGTTCAATTTTGGGTTTCCTCTTTAAAGGCCAGGGCTGGGCGCAGCAGCTTTCGCAGATGCTCGTCGGCGGTTGGCTGCATTACACCTTGTTCGGAGTGATGATCTTCTTTTTCAGTTACTTTTGGGTCGCAACGCAGTTTCAGCCGAATCAAATTGCTGACGACTTAAAGAAATATGGCGGCTACATCCCTGGCGTTCGTCCAGGCAAGCCAACGGCGGAATTTCTCGATTTCACGATGAGCCGGCTGACTTTTGCTGGAGCCATTTTCCTTACTCTGATTGCGATTTTCCCACAGATTCTCATGGAAGCCATGCACGTCCCCAGAGTAGTTGCAGGCTTTTTTGGCGGCACCAGCTTGCTGATCCTAGTCGGCGTCATGCTGGACACCATGCGGCAGGTGGAGACGCACTTGATTCAACGGCATTACGACGGTTTTTTGCGCAAGGGGAAGATACGCGGACGCTTCGAGCGCGCGGCTTACAACCGCGGTAACAGTATTAGCGACGGCACCATGGTCTGGCTTTCGACTTCCATGGCCGTCTTAATTATCGTCGCTGTGGTCATCTTGTTATTCTTGCAAAATAAATAGAGGTTTGTGTGAAGCGTAGGATCGTTTTGCTGGGCCCGCCTGCTTCGGGAAAGGGGTCGCAGTCGCAGATGATTTTTCAAAAATACCAAATTCCCGCGGTTTCCACGGGACACCTTTTAAGAGACGAAGCGTCGGCAAAAACGGAACTTGGCCAACAAGCGGGGGCTTACACTTCCAAGGGGCAGCTGGCTCCGGATAATCTGGTGATGGCGGTTTTGGAAAAATGGCTTGGTGGCGGACGCGAGTCTTACGTTTTCGATGGATTTCCCAGAACCTTGGAGCAGGCAATCCAGCTTCAGCCGCTGCTGGCAAACGCCCACATTCCACTGGAAGTCGTCTTGTTTTTGGAATGCGACTTTCCAACCATCGAGAAACGCGTTCTCGGACGCGTGACGTGTTCCTCCTGCAAAACAATTTTTAACATCGCACTACATGTGGAGTCTGCGGCATCGCCATGCCCGAATTGTGGCGGCGTCCTGGAACGGAGGGCGGATGATCAGCCCGAGGTGCTGCAACATCGCATGGTGCAATATTTTGAGAAAACAGCGCCGCTCATCGATTTTTATCAAAAGCAGGAGCTGCTTTACAAGATTGACGCCAACCAGTCGGTGGATGTTGTTTTTTCCCAGATCGAGGAGGCGTTGCTGTCATGATCCCCATCAAGACCGCCAAGGAAATTGACCGTATGCGCGCGGCAGGCCGTCGTGCGGGCGAGATCATTGGGCAGGTGAGTCGGCTGGTTCGGCCTGGAGTGACTACCGGTGAGATCGATGCAGCTGCCGCCGACTTAATCGCGCAACATCGCTGCACGAGCGCTTTTTTGGGCTATCGCGGTTTTCCGGGGAATATCTGCATCTCGCTGAATGAGGAAGTAGTCCACGGCATTGGCGGCAAACGACGCATCCAATACGGCGACATCGTGAAGCTGGACATCGGCGTTTTTTACGAGGGTTTCGTTGGCGATACCGCAACCACAGTGGCCGCCGGAGCGATCGACTCCAAAATCCAGAATCTGTTGGAGGCCACCGAAGCGTCCCTTTATCTGGCCATCAAGCAAGCCGTCGCAGGGAACCGCGTCGGGGATATTAGTTCTGCCGTCGAGGATGAGATCACAGCCCACGGATTTAGCGTTGTGCGGGAATTTGTGGGACACGGCGTGGGCCGCAAACTTCACGAGGAGCCGCAAGTTCCTAACTACGGACGTCCGCGTTCCGGAGCCAAATTGAAACCCGGGATGACCCTCGCCATTGAGCCGATGGTGAACATGGGCACGTCGGCGGTAAAAATTCTCGCCGATGGCTGGACCGTCGTCACCGCCGATGCGCGTGCGTCCTCGCACTTTGAGCACACCGTTTTGATCACCGAAGGAGAGCCTGAGATCCTGACCTGGCGCGAAAAATCGCCTGTAGTCCCCGTTTCCACCAAGCCTGTCCGATGACTCCCACTGCAAATCCCTCGGAAGACCAAAAAATTTCACCAAAAATGCTTTTCACCTGCATTCACATCTTGCCACGGGAAAATCTTATGGTAGAGATGTCCCCCTGCGACTTGTCAAAAGGCCGGATGACCGTCCACCCGAGATGAGAAAGCAGGGCAAATAACACATAAAACGCACCCGGAATTCATTCGCGGATGACCAAATCGGGAGCGTTTTTTTGTCCCCACATATTCCCTTTTAACCCAAGGATCACCCTCCACAGTCGAAGCCGACTAGACTGCTGGAAAAACGATACGAGACGGCAACTTCGAACCTCAAAAGATTTACCATGAAAGTTAGAGCATCAGTAAAAAGACTCTGCGAGCAATGCCGCATCGTTAAGCGCCAGAATGTTGTCCGCGTCGTCTGCAAAAATCCGCGACACAAACAGAAGCAAGGTTAATTCTCCATCCACTTTATCTATTTTCCATTATGCCAAGACTCCTAGGTGTTGAAATTCCCGGCGACAAACGCATCGAAGCCTCCCTCCCGTATATCTACGGAATCGGGCCAACGACCGCCAAGCGCATCCTCGAACAAGCCAATATTGACCCCAATATTCGCGCGAAAAACCTCAGCAC
The DNA here is from genome assembly GCA_038230215.1 of Chthoniobacterales bacterium. Taxonomy (GTDB): domain Bacteria; phylum Verrucomicrobiota; class Verrucomicrobiia; order Chthoniobacterales; family DASVRZ01; genus DASVRZ01. The sequence continues at coordinate 81,406 of JBBRNR010000010.1, forward strand.
CGAGCAAATGGGCGAGCTGATTCATGCGATCACGGCCAGCAAACTGGCCATCGAGGGCGATCTTCGCCGCGAGATCCAAGGCAACCTGAAGCGCCTCCAGGCCATCAACTGCTATCGCGGCATTCGTCATCGCCGCAGCCTGCCCGTTCGCGGCCAGCGCACCTCCACCAACGCCCGCACCCGCAAAGGCCCTCGTAAAACCGTCGGCGTGCAGAAAGCCAAAGCGTAATCCCACTCGAATCTAAAAAAAATTCATGTCCGAAGAAACCAATTCATCCGCTGACGAGACTCCCGTAACGCCCGTCGCGGAAACTCCCGCCATCACCGAGGCACCTGTCACCACTGAGGCTCCTGCGGCCGCTCCTAACGAAGTTCCTGCGGCCGCTGCCACCGAGGCACCTGCCAAAAAAGCCCCTAAGGCCAAGGCTCCCAAGGCCAAGAAAGAAGCCGCTCCAGCGGAAGAGCCGAAGAAGGAAAACCTCTCACTCGATCCAAACGACATCGAGAAACCGAAGATCGTTCGCGCCAAGGGTGCGAAAAACATTTTGGTCGGAGTCGCTCACGTATTGGCGACCTTCAACAACACCATTGTCTCCATCACCGACCAAAATGGCGCGGTGATCGGTTGGTCCAGCGCTGGCAAAGTCGGCTTTAAGGGATCCCGTAAAAGCACGGCTTACGCTGCCCAGATGGTTGCCCAGGACGCCTGCCGCCAGGCCATGGGCCACGGTCTGAAGGAAGTCGAAGTCCGCGTCAAGGGTCCCGGTTCAGGCCGTGAATCCGCCGTGCGCGCCCTCCAGGCTGTTGGCTTGGAAATCAGCGTCATCAAAGACGTCACTCCCGTGCCGCACAACGGCTGCCGCCCGCCCAAGCAACGCCGCGTCTGATCCATCCGACTTACATTCTTATTTAACTCACTTTTATGGCAAGATACACAGGCCCCAAATCCAAGATCAGCCGCCGTTTCGGCGTCGCCATCTTTGGCCCCAGCAAAGCTCTCGAACGCAAGAACTACCCGCCCGGCATGCACGGCCCGAAAGGTTCCCGCCGCAAGACTTCCGAATACGCCCTCGCCCTCGGCGAAAAGCAGAAACTGCGCTACCAATACGGCATCCTCGAGCGCCAGTTCCGCCGTTACTTCGAGATCGCGCTCACCCGTCGTGGCATCACCGGCGAAATCCTTTTGCAACTCCTCGAGACTCGTCTCGACAACGTCATCTTCCGCCTCGGCTTCGCGAATTCCCGCAACGCTGCCCGTCAGATGGTGGGTCACGGCCACGTCACCGTCAACGGTCGCAAGGTGGACATCTCCTCCTTCAACCTCCGCGCTGGCGATGTCATTGCCATCAAGGACAAGCCTGCTTCCCGCCGTCTCTCGGCCAAGTTTGTCGAGCTGACCCAGATCGCTCCGATCCCCGATTGGCTGACGGTCGATAAGGAAAACTTCACCGGCAGCGTTTCCCGCATTCCGAGCCGCGAAGAGATCGCTCCGATCGTCAACGAGCAACTCATCGTCGAACTCTACTCCCGCTAGAAAAACCAGCGGAGTTCCATCCGATTCTGACCCAAACAAAGCCCGCCCTGTTCGCAGAGCGGGTTTTTTGTTGCTGGGGAAATTCTAAAACCCGATTCGACCCTCGCAATACTTTCCTACTTTTCGCTGTGGCGGAGAGATGTAGCTTCCAGTCATGACTCCGACTTCGCGCAGTGCTCGTGATCCGCTGCACGGAGTCACATTGAAATCGATCCTCATGCGACTGCTTCAGCGTTACGGCTGGGAGGAAATGGGCGACCGCATCCCGATTCGTTGTTTCCAGAAAGACCCGTCCATCCAGTCGAGTCTCACCTTTCTGCGCAAGACTCCCTGGGCGCGCAAACGGGTGGAGGAATGGTTTATCGCCGAGTTTACCGCACCGCAGACTGCGGCAGAGAGTTGAGTTCCATTCCACTGGACTAAGGACGCATCTCCGGGGACGAAGGAACCACCTCCGGAGTGGAGGGATGCACCTACCAAGAGGGAAGACTTCACCTCCCGTGACGAGGCCAGCATCTACAGATGACGAAGGATTCACCTACAAACAACGAAGGGAGCACCTACAGACGCGAAGGATTCACCTACAAAGCCGAAGGAAGCACCTACCGAAGGCGATGCATTCACCTCCGGCGGCGAAGGAACGACCTCCCAATCGCGAAGAGGCTCCGAATCGCATGGAACTCCCGTGGAAAAGCCCCATTGGCACCCCAGACCCCCGTCCACGCGGAACAGGTGCTCTTTTAGAAAGCAGTTAAAAAAGCTATTCATCCGAAGGTCATTTATGCACATTTGCCGCATGAACGAACCTGATTCCTCGACCAATCCAACGCCGGACCCTAAAAAGCGCAAATCTCCCGCCCTGCTGGACACTCGTCTGCTGAAAACTCTCGGGCACGACGAGGAAAACGTTCGGGCCACACTGGATGAGATGGCTCAGGATGCAGCCCTGGCCACGGATCTCTCCACCCATTTTATTGATCGCGAAAATACCGTGGCCGTCACACCCGCCAGCCTCCAGACCCTGCTCGTCCAGATTGGCGAGACGCGCGCCGACGGAGTGGAAGCCACCAGCGGCACCGCCGAATTCCACAGCGTCACCGACGATCAAAGCGACGATGCCAAGAAAGCCGTCGCCGCCATTCGCAACGTCCAGACCCGCGCCAAGGAGAAATACGAAGAGACCGATCCCGCCCGCCTCGACGCCTATTACCTCGGCGAACCGCTCCGTTCCCGCCAGCAAATCACCGATGCCGGAGCTGCCATCTTCATCCTCTTGCGCACGAAGGACGACGCCGGCCAGCCCGTTCCCGCGCAGGACACGCTCCCCGGTTTCACCCAGGCGAAGATCGATCAATTGGAAGCCGATCTCGGCAGTTACAGTGGAGTGAAAATTCGCCAAAGCGCCGCGCTGAAAGCGGGCAAAACCGGTCGCCAGAGCTTCGTGGACAGTTGTGCGCAAGTCGCCCGTCGCCGCCGCAAACTGCAACTCGCCATCGACGCCGAACGCCCCTACACCAACCCGATGAACGCCCCGCTAAGAACCCGCCTCGGACTGCCTGCGGATAAAGGGTTAAGCTGACGTTGGACGCTCTAATGCAGCCTATTACTTGTTAGGTGCTTTTACCAATTCACGTTTATTCATATGCGTCGTAATCCTGATTTATTGAGAGATATTATGCTGGCAGCCGAAGAGCAACCAGCGGGACAGAAACTTTTTGGCAGCGGACTGAAGGCACTTTGCGACGACTCGCATGAGCTTGGCGACCATGTTCAACAGCTTATCGAAGTAGGCTATCTCGATGGAGTAGTTCACTTTCATGGTCGCGAGACACCACCAAAGATTGTCATAGATCGCATCAAGGCAGCCGGACACGACTTTTTGCAAGCAATGCGCGAAGATACAGTATGGAAGCATGTTAAGGCGAAGGTCATGATTCCGACTGCGAGCTGGACGCTTGGACTCGCGGTTGAGTATGCGAAGCACTTTGTGGCAGCGAAGCTAGGATTGCCCTGATTTCGGATGCGCAACTTGTATATGTCAGTGCCCGTGCCTCACTTTTTTCCGTTAGGTGCTATCATGAATACACGCATTTATTTAGTTTTGTTCAGTCACATTGTGCTCTGCGTTCACTACGCGCACTCACAACTCGTTACCGAATACTTTAACGATTACGGCGCGGCTCAAACCGACTTACGAAACCTCGGCAGCGCAACAAACGGTTGGAGCGGTGCTTGGACTGGCGGCACGAACATTGATTACATCCCCAGTAATCTCGCGTATTCAGCACCCGGCTATTCAAACGCCGCAAACGAGTCCGACGGCGACAACGGAAGGGCTATATGGGAGACAGGCAACACACTGAATGGCGTTTCTCGGAGCTTTGCAGCTGGTCTGAGTGGCACGATTTGGCTTACCGCACTCGCGCAAAATGGAACGGCGGGCGGAGAGTCGATCTTGTGGCTCGATGGTGCCGCAAACTCAGCAAACGCGCTTCGGCTTTTCGGTGAGTATGCGCAGATTCGCTACAACGATTCTACAGATGCAGCCGTTAAGCAGATATTTTCCGCGGGGGTCACACACCTTTATCTTGCAAAGCTCCAAGTCGATTACAGCGGGTCCTTTGATTCCGTCGAGATGTGGGTGGACCCCAATCTTACGTCAGGTGCGTTGAGCATTGGAGCACCGCTTTATAGCGAGTCCGGTGCAGACGTTTTCGGGACTCAATTCGACAAGATCAGCATTTCGTTCGACAACAGTGGCGATTCATGGGATGCCATTCGCATCAGCAACACGCCAACAGCCTTTTTCGATGTGACATCATCCGTGCCAGAAGCTAGCACAGCGAGTCTCATTCTTATTGGCGGTTGTCTTATGCTTTTGGGAGGAAAGTCATTCGTGCTTCGACCAAGCACCTAACCATGCGATGCAGCTAACAGGCTCCGTGCGTCACAGGTGCTGTTGGGTATTTGTCGTTTCTACGGAAGTTGGTGAACACGAGAGGGTTACGACGACTTTCTGATTGTTTGTCCACGACAATAGACTCAACCATACCCTCGACGATCTTTCGTTTCTCGTCGTTACTGATCTCCGGCCAGCGGGTTTGGAGGTCTTGAGCCTCCTGCCGGATGGCTTCGGCGGATAGGCTGTTGACCTTGCTGATGTCCACTTGGGTTTGCAGTTTTACTCGTTCCGATTGGAGTTGTTTGATGCGCTGCTCCAACGGCGCATAGAACTCTTTGAAGCCTTCGACGGAGATTCCACCGTCCATATAAAGTCGATGCGTGCGGGTCATTTCATCTTTGATTTTCGCAATTTGCTGTTCGGTGGTTTCCAGCAAATTGACCTTTTCCGAAGTGCTGGCGTAAGCCTCAGTGAGGTATCCGGCCAAACGCTTAGGGTCAGTGAAAAAGGCTTTGGCCTCTTCCAAATAGATGCCCTCCACATCAATACACGGAATGCGGGTGCGGCACTTTTCGCAGACATATTTTGGGCTGGCGACAGGCACATACATTCTCCGTCCACAGATACAACTTATGAGTCCGGCGAATAGATGCTTGGGACGTTTGCCGGGTCGAACGTAGGCTTTCAGTTGCTCCTCGATGATCTGATTAACGCTATTCCAGAGTTCTTCGGAAACGATGGGTTCGACCTGAACAAATCCCCATTCGCTCTCTGGTTTGATTTCACGCTTCCACTTTCCAATGTGTTTAGTGCGATTATGGATGTAGGTTCCTTTGGCACTGATGTCCGTTAAAACGCGGGCGACGCTGACATCAAGCCAGTTTTTTCCTTGCCGGGTGCGGTATCCAGCGTCGTTGAGTTTACGTGCCACAAAGCCCTTCCTCCGATATTGTTGGAAGAGTTCGTAGGCCAGTTTTCGGACAGGTGCTTCGTCGGGATGTTGAACCAGTTTCTTGTCGATCCAACGATAACCATAGGGAGCGGAACCGCTGATCGGCTTTCCCATTTTGGCTCGAATGGTAACAGACGCACGCACACGGTCACCGATTTCCTCTCTTTCCCATTGAGCCATTGCGGCGATGATGGTGTAGAAAAGTCTTCCGACTGGCGTGGTGGTGTCGATGCTTTCCTGAATCGAAATGAGAGCCGCGTTGTGCTCTTGGAAGTAGTCGGCAAACTCCAATAGCTCTTTGGTGTTGCGAGCAAAACGAGCCAACTTGGAAAAGATGAGTCCTTTGATATGTCCCCGCTTCACGTCATGCAGCATCCTTTTGGCTTCGGGATTATCTTTGACGGATTTGCCGCTGACTCCGGCAAGATCATAGATTTCGCGAACTTCCCACCCCTTGGTTTCTGCATAACCCTGAGCACGAATCCGGTGATGCTCCGGGCTGTCGCCTTGCGCCTGATCGTCAGTGGAAACTCGAATCCAGATACCAACGGGGATTTTTTTCGGAACTTCGGGAATGATATTCATAGTGAACTAATGTATCCACGTCAGATATAGACACAAGAAATTTATAGCCGTTTTAGATTCAATTTTGTATGGGTCTATATGATGACAGAGAAAGATTTATTAGAAGAAAAGCAACTCACCTTTCTTGCCAAAAAATATCGTCTGGAATCTGGTATTAGAAGAGCTCAAGCCGCACGAGATATGGGGGTTAAGCAAACATCCATTTTTCATGCAGAGGAAAGCCCTCATCTCGGTTACACTAAACTAAGAATGCGCATGATTGAAACTTACTCGAAATTGGAAGTGATAGGTCCAGTATTTTTTCTACGAGAGAAAAATAGTTAAGCATCAAATTTTCTTCCGAAGGGTCTCGGCAAGGACTTTGAACGCTTGTGCTTCGATGACTTTTGATTCTTCCGGCGTCATTTGCGAAATCTTGGTTACGACTTCCCAGCCCTTGACCATTTTCTTTTTTGGTTTGGGCGGTTTGCCCACATCTTTTGAGGCCACGATTTCGTCCGGGACTTCGATCTGGGCGAGTTGCTTTAAGTAAGCGAAAAAGTCTTCGGAAGAATAAAATCTGACGCGGCTCAATTCTGCTTCGGAAACTCTTAACTTTAAGGTTTCGGCAATTTCCTCCAGTCGTTTGGTTTCCGCACTGATAAGTGCAATCTCTGCATAACCAGCGGCAAGGCATTTCAAAATGTTTCCCACCTCATGTTCGACACGAGTGGTCACACTGATTTCGCACGCGATTTGCAGTCCTGCTCTCTCCAGAAAAACATCCACACTGCCTTTGCCGTCCGGTGTTTGATATTCCAATGTAGCTCTAAAACCCACACTTTCCGCAGTGGCTTTGATGAGCATTTGCAAATCTTTGTGTGTGGCTCCTCCACGTCCGAGAGTTGGCGATTTACTGGGAATGACGACTTCCGGCTGAACTCTTTTTGTCTCTGGTTCAGGTGATGATTCCTTTTCCGAACTCGTTGTGTTTTCGGAAACGGGTGGTTCTTCGGAAACTTTGGGCGGTTCTGTTTCTGGTTTTGGTGGGGCCTCTTCTTTCGCGGGACTTTCTTTGACTGGGGTTTTAGTTGCCTCTTCCGACTGCCGTTTCCGAAACAATTCCGCTTCGATTTCCGAACGTGGCCGCGCATATCTGGCACGGGAATGAGCAATGGCGGATTCACGGGTATTGGCCGCTTCGTCTTCATCCAGAAAAGAGGCATTCGGAATGGTGAGGTTGAAATCGAAGTCACTCCGCTCCACCCGACAGAGAGCTTCACCCACTCCAAGGTTCATCAAGTCTCGTGCCTCGAAATGACTGAATCCACTTTCCAAGGATCGGGCATCGCCGTCGCTGACTTTGAAAACGACACGCACATTACAGTTGGCAAGCACCGCACTGGAAAGATCGCGGTCGGCTTCCAACTGACGTAATTCCTGATGCGCCAGAATCATTCCTAGCCGATATTTTCGGGCACCTGCCAAAATCTCCGACATGGAAGGCGTGATGAAATTTTGAAACTCATCCATGTAGCACCAAAAATCCCGTCGCTGCGAGGAAGGCATCCGCTGACGATTCATCGCTGCCATTTGTAATTTTGCGGTGATGAGTGAACCAAGTAACGCGGTGTTTTCTCGGCCAATTAAACCTTGGGGAAGTTTGATGAGTAGAATTTTTCCACTATCTAAAATATCGGCAAAGTCCAAGCGGTTGTCCGTTTGCGAAACCATGTAGCGAATGGGTTTGCGTGATAAAAATTCGTCCAATCGAGTGAGAAGCGGGCCGATGCTTTTGCCTCCGGTAAGAAGCGGAAACGCTTTCGTCCAGTAATAAACAATCTCTGGATCGGTGACGGTTTGTAGAAAGTCTTTCCGAAATGCGGCATCCATTAAAAAGCGGCGCAGGTCGTTGAGGCTGCCGCCGCGTGAACTTTCCAAAAAAGCGAGAATGCCATTCCGTAAAACACTTTCCATCTGATCGCCCCAACTCGTGGAAAGTCTGCGGAAAACGGAAGTGAGATCGGAGGCAAGCAAACTCCGTTCGGAATCAGAATGTGCCGCTAAAATATTTAGACCGACGATGTGTTCCTCATCCGATGGATCGAGCACGATGACATCATCCATGCGCGACTTTGGAATCATCCCCAAGACGGAATCTATCAAGTCTCCGTGTGGATCGAAAACAGCCAGACCGTCGCCATTCTCAATGTCCTGGCGAATGAGATTTAAGAGGAAAGTCGTTTTACCTGTGCCAGATGCACCGATAACATGGGTGTGCCGCACCCGATGTTCGGGAGAAAGAAAAACCTCTTTCGCCAAGCCCGCATGTTTGTTCAAGCCAAGACTCAACCCGAAAGAGGGAAGTGTCTCCGGTGCCAGTCGCGTCGGTTTGGTTTCGCGTCGGAGCTTACCGGACGTGGAAGTCATTGGCGGACTGATGAACGACATCACCTCCTCCATGTTAAGCAGCATTCCGCATCGCCGACTCTGGCGGTTTAAGATATTCTCCTCGTGCTCTGACGAGGTGTAACCCTCATTGGAAAGCGGTTTGAAATAATTGCTACCCGGCTGCGAGACAGCGGAAAAAGGAGCCGCCAAATCTGCAATTATTTCCCAGGCACGCGACAGAGTTGCCGCACTGGAAACCAAGCGGATGACGACCGCGAAAAGTGGTGACGCTATTTTTCGAGTGGCCGCCGACACCAAATCGGAGCGATTTTCAAAAAGAGGTTTCCCTTTCTCGTCGCTGACAATTCGCACCATGCTTTCCATCCAATCATTCTGCACTGGCTCCAAGAGCATTTGAAAAAGTCCAAGTTCTCCTTTTCCGATCCAGTCCATTGCCGTAACCACGGCTGCCAATAAATCGTGACGAGGTTTACCGAGTGGCAACATCGTCTCTCGCCCCAAGCCCAACTCGACGACGGCGAAAAACGATTCGGTGTCGTTCCATGCCGAAGGCAAACCTTCTTGCGATGGGGTGACGACAATGCCGGGGAAGCAAGCCTCAATGGCTCCTTGAACTCGCGTGACCGTCTGCGGTGACGCGACCCATTGTAAAAGGGTCTCTCGCTCGGTGCCAAGGAGTTCGAGAGCGAGCGGTTCGGAAGGTCGCGCAATATGCCGTAGAAACGACTCAACCTGAACACCGGGCACGGAGCGGGAGAGTGGCAGGGAAAGTTGTAATTCCACGCGCTCTCGCGCCTCACTTGGAAATGGTTCTGGCTCTTCTTCGTCAGCGGTTTCCTCGGACGGTGGAAGCGGCTGCATGGTTTGTCGCAATCGGTCGAGGAATCCGCTGGCGCGGGTGTGTTTACGTCCATCATCGACGGGGATGGCTGGGCGTGGCAGCGTGTAACCAAAGAAAGGCTGGAAAGGCGGCTCTAACTGGACGGGTCGCTCATGGAGTGTCCAACCGCGTCCACGCATTTCCCATTTGAAAAACTGCTCCGACAGTTGTTCATCTATCCGGCTCATTATCGGCCCATGCGTAGGAGGTTACCGATCATGTTCAGGATCGAAGGATGAGACGGCAAGGTGGCAACCGTGTAATCGACCAGCTTGGCGTTTTTCTCATCCATTAAGTTCTTCACCTTTTCTTGGAGAATCGCATCTATGATAGTAATATAGGCATTACGCGTATCTTCCCGTTGGTAAGTTTCCTTGCGGAAGCAAACTTCGTAGAGGGTTCCGAGCACCGGAATTTGGATCAACGCCGCATCCAAATCATTTAGTCCAAGGACAATTAAATTTTGCATCAACAAGCCGATGGCGAGAAGGGAAGATCCAAAAAGTATAGAACCAAACATCAAGCCGAAAAGACTCACATAAAAGCCCTCAACTCCCGCTAATAGTAAGAGGACTAGCAGTAATTCCCACAGTCGCAAAGTGGAGGGAATATAAGAGTAGCGGCGTGAGAAAAACCAATAGGTTCCGAAAGGGGCGAGACAAACATCAAAAACGAGACGTTCCCGGCGCAAACGTAGATATTGACGCTTGGCGGAGAGTAAACCACCTTCCCGATGTTCAATACGTTCAATGGTTAGTCCGGGCATTTGGCGCACCTTTAGTTCATCCTCAATGGATGTATAAAATTCATTTGGCGAACACTCGCAATCCTCATAGGTGCCGTGCTCGTATTTAATTACCTCCGGGCTTTTTCTTCTCCAAATGCCAAACATGATTCAAGGGCCTTTCTGTTGGTTGCGTTGGGTAGCTCGTTGATAAGTAATGCGCGGCCCCTCTGACGTGAGTTCCACTTGTAAAATTATATCCGCATAACCTTTCAGCCAGCGTCCGTCAGGACGAACGCGATTGTAATAAATGGAGTAAGTCGCCCAAAAGTGATTGGCGTCAATTTTTCGAGTGACAGGCAGGGTAACGATGTTTTCCGATAGTTTGACTCCCGGCGCATGATACTCCGTTTCATCTTTGCGGATGTATTCACGATCCACCAAGCCATGATCGAAGTGATCGACTTGATCCGCATAATCACTGACTAAACCATCAACGTCGCCGTTTGAAGATTTGAGATGATGCAAACGAATAAACTCAGACAAGGTTTTATTAACATCAGAATCAGAACTAGATTGTTGAGAGGAATTTGCGGTGTCATTCGATGGGGTGGCTTCTGGTAGGGAAGGTCTTATCAAATTCAACTTAATTGTTGTTAAGATAGCCGTTCCATCGCCTGATTTGAAATTGGTTATCATCGGTTTCCACCATCCAGAAACTTCCGAACGCAGAGCGATAACTCCCGGAGTTTCTGGTTTTGCAACCACGGCAAACCATTCGGAAAGTCCCAACGCACCCGCTGGTTGTGGCCAGTTATCTTTCACGATATGAAGATCAGCCACTACGTCGCCTGGTTGAATATTGAAGTTATTTTGTTGCACCCAAAAATCAGCTTGTTTCTCATTCCAACTCGCCAAGCGAACAACGCCTTTGACGTGGTGACGATCTGGGCCAACAGTTTTGCCGTTGAGAGGATTGATTAACGGTGGGCAAACAAAAGCGGCGACATCCTTTTTCGTTAAAGATTCGGCTAACGAAGCATCCGGTGTCGCTGGCATTTCGACTTTGAAAGTGGTGATGGGCTGCGCTTGTGTTCCAAAGTAAAACACGGTGGTTTGATTTTCACGGATACGCAAAAACTTCGTGCCGTCTTGGGTCGCCGCCATTCTGTCGTCTTCGCCAAGCTCAATGGCTGGCTGCAAATAATCCTGTGATTTTTGCTTATCAGACAGACAGAGTTGCCATGATGCACGGATTCTCCATCTCTCCGTAACCGGGAGAGGAATATAGTATTCCGTGGTCATGCTCTGAATTTTCATCTCCCATTTTTCGTTTGCAAAAAAATAGGGTGGTGCCCCTCTTAAAATGGCCTCTTGCTCAATCGAGGCTACTGATTTCCAAGGGATGGATTGCTCCTTGGTTTCGACTCGTAAGGTGTCGAGATTAAGAAATTGCGTCTTGCCGTCACTTAGCACGAAAGCCACCGATTCAGCATTCCACCAACTGGCATATCCCCTTGGCACACGGACTTCGACGGGTTGCGGCAAATCGAGCAATCGAAAATTCGCATCTAAAACGTGTAATCGCCGTTCATCGATGTCAGTCACAATCAATAGCCTTTTTGAATTGGCCTCCCAAGACAACGCGCTCGGTGAAATCTCAATGGATGACAAAATATCCAGCGTCTCCAAATCACGCACGACAAGGTATTTTCCGTTCTTAGAACAATAAGCCAGACGTAATCCATCGGGGGATAATGCCACGGGTTTTCTGGAATCCAGATCGTCGATCACTCTTTGATCGCTCAGGAAAATTTGCCCCACTTCCGCTTGTGCAAAATCAGTCGGCTTTTGGTAACGCCATTTGGGGATAGGCGTAAACTGAGTCGCGATGGGCGGCGGCATAGGCTTTGGCCGTGGTTTGAAGATAAGAATGAATGGGGAGAGATAGCCGATGGCCGAAAACAGCAAGACAAAGAGGAAAAGTTTGCTGCGCTGAGTGGGCGTTTTCTCACTGGTCAAGCCGCTCTCTGAAACTTCCGGTTGTGTGCGAACCATCGCGGTAATGAGCGCACCCGCCATTCCAAAAAAGATCGAAGGCGGTATCCCTAGCAAGGCAATCACCAAAATCTGGCGCGGACGATAGGAGGGAAGCACCAGCGAAAATATATTCGAGGCAATCGAATTGGGGTTAGGACTGCCGATACCTAGCGAATGAAAACTAGCCGCCAAGACGGTTAAAGCTCCTCCGACCAATGTGGCAACCAAACCCGCCCGCACCCCGACTCTTGGTGCAAAGCCCGCCATTTCCTCTGCTTCTTTTCTGGTTCCAAAAAGACAGGCGATGATTCCAGCAAACGCACTGAATAGCACGATGGGTAAAATAATACCCGCAGGACCATCGGGAAAGAGACGCCCCAAACTTCCACCGAAGAAGGCGAATGGAAAACAAAGCGCACCACAAATGATGCCGATGATTTCTCCACGCCGCTGCAACTGGTTCGGCAAAGCTACTGAGAAGGGTGATCCCATGAAGTCAATTTCCGCTTGTTAATTTTTAGATTTATCTAAAATCCAGAAATTAAACAACAGGCGATTTACAAAAAATACGCTAAATTTTGACAACTTTTACGGCCTCTCAATACCACTTGCCACATACGCGGAATAGCGTATGATTACAGCGGAATAGCCACCGACCTGATACTGACTCCGTATGGAGTACTTTCCGAAAGGATAGGGTCGGTGGTTTTTTCTATTTAGGCCAGAAAGCCACTTCCATTTCGCGGTGAGAAATGAGTTTCCGACAGGCTTTGGCATTGGGTTTATCGGTCAAAGAACGTGCCACCGCTCCGCACACCATATCGGCCAACTGCAACAAATGGTTTTTGTGGGAATCCTGGAGTTTGACCTTGCTGATAAATTTTCCGCCATCTCCGGGTTCATTCACCTTTTTGCGAAGATACGCCGCCAACTCTCGGCGGAACTGCTGACTTCCGGTTCCATCCATGACGACGATGGCCTCGCTCAGATGAGGCTTCGCACTCTCAAAAACTAGGCTGCAAGTATATCGGTAAAGTGCGAGGGAATTTGCCAGCCCTTTTTCGGTTAGTTCAGCTTTTTTGAGCACGACAGAGAAATAGAAAAACTCGAAAGCGGCCATTTCGCGTAGAAACCGCTCCCGCCAATCATGGCGCAACTTACTAAAATGAAATTCAAATTCGGGATGCACGCTAAGTTCCCGCTTCAATTCGCCGATGCGTTTGTCCGCAGCCTCGGCTTGGGCGCGGTCGTCAAATAAAACAAGTGTGATGATGAGATTTGGCGACGAACTACCATTGAGCTTTAAGCCCGTGTCGCCTGATTCATCTATAAATACGAGCATTGCGACGATTGTTATCATAGGCAGAGAATGATCGCTACATCTAGCTGCTGCCTTGGCTAAATTATTATATTAAAAAATCCCGACCAAGCTAAGTGCTTGATCGGGAAGTATTAAGGCAGAAGACCCTCTTCTTTGAAGGAGAAGAATTTTCTGCGTCCCACAATGACGTGATCGTTCAGGTGGACACTAAGAATTCTACCGCCCTCGATGAAGCGTTTCGTCATGCTTCGGTCTGCATCGGATGGTTCGGGATCGCCGCTGGGGTGGTTGTGCATCAAAACGATGGCATACCCTCCAGCAATGACGGCGGCGCGAAATACTTCTCGCGGTTGTGCCATCGTCTCGCACGCTGACCCAATGGAGATCATTTGATGTCCACGAATGCGGTTCTTGACGTTTAAGATCAAGACCGCGCAACACTCATTTTCTGGTGAGAAATGCGGTGCTGTTGCGATGTGTTTCCGCCAGTAACGCAAGGCATCCTTGGGATTGACGCACACGGCGGATTCTGCGCGAGCCGTTTCGCGGATGGAAACGATCTTCCATTCGCTCGATGATGGCAGAATTAGCTTTTTTCGCATTATGGGTGGTCTTTCGTCTGGCTTCCACTCCATGAGGTTGAGTTGTTCCGCCTCCACCCCGGCTACTAAAGCTTCCACGTTGGCTTGATCGAATAAACGACGCAGCCAAAGTGGACATTTTACCCGGTCGTCCATGAAGGCGGTTTCATGCTTTTCCCATGCCGCTGATGCAGAATGCGCGAGCATCGGGCATTTTCGCAAACGCAGTTGATCCAGCACGACACTTTGTAAAGATGTGTGAGAGTTCATAGGCGAAGTTCCTCCAGTTGTTCCACTGTGAGTGAATCAGGCTGTTGGCCTTCCTCCTCAAAACGGATGGTTCGGACGTAACAATGATTTGCCAGTCGGGGAGTGATTTTTTCTCTCGCCTCGCGTCCTGCCTCATCTTCATCGAGCAAAAGCACGATGCGACTTTGCGGGTTAACTGCCGCCGCAATCAATTCTTCTTGTTGTAATGATAAAGAACTACCCATGAGTGAAACCACCCGACGAATACCTAGCTGCCAGAGCCGGAGACAATCGAAGAATCCTTCGACAATCACCAGTGGCGTATCCTCCGGTTCTTGAAGAGCGCGATGGAGATTATAAAGCTCCTGCGATTTCTTGAAACCGGGTGGTAGTTTGTATTTAGGCGTCTCCTCATCGGAGAGTTTACCCGGCAAACGTCCCGCGTAGGCGACTAGCTGTCCCTCCCGATTAAGAATCGGAATAACAATTCGTCCGGTCATGCTCCCTTTTTCACAATAGCCGATGCCAAACTCGGCAATGGTTGCTTCGCTTAAACCGCGTTCCGTCAAATACGGATGCGAGGTAACGAGATTCTGCAACGTAAAACCTAGAGTTTTATTAGCCGCGCTATCGCTGGTAGGTGATGACTCGGTTGGTGACCTCTTGCTTTTGTTAGATGTTTTATCTTTCGAGGCAGTTACTTCCTTTTTTTCCACAGCTTTTTCTGACTGTGATAAATGGAACCAATCGCAAAGCATCAGTGCCGCTTCTCGCAGTGTGACGCATTCTTTTCTGGCAACAAAATCCAGTATGTTTCCGCCGTCATTACAACGGCCAAAACAATTCCAGCAATTCTTGCTAATACTAACGCGGAATTGCGTCGGATTTTGTCCATCATGCAACGGGCAACACCCGCTAAGGCTGTCTCCAGACTGCTTGAATTTTGCGGTAAGACCGTAGTGTTCAAGCACTTGGGAGATGGTGACGGCAACCTTGACCGCCTTAAAGTCCACAAATCGGGACATAGGCTTATCCTCCGTTTAAGGTTCATGGGTGACTGCGCGAATGCGCGGTGGATTCCCATTCAGGATACTAACATAGAATTCAAAATTTCCAAAGTCGCAATGCCCACTTTTCAGAAGTATTCACTAGCTGATACATCATAATTCTTTCCGAGGGCATTCCACCTTCGGGGACGCGATCCGGTTGCAGATTGCACAGTGCCTCAATCTTCAAGTTACTATGACTTCACGTCTAGTGGTGTTTGTAGTAGCCGACGCCTCGGATGTCGTTCCACGCGGTCGTCTGATGGCAGAGGAAGCACTGGTTGACCTTGGCATTCGGCTGATTGCAGATGGCTTGGTCGATCATTTTGAAGTGCATCATGTAATGGCTGGGTGGAGCTTGATGACACTGGGAGCAGGATTGCGAACTGGCAGACGGGTGGCGGAATTCGGCGAGCGTCCATTTCGTAGTGCCGTGGCACGAGGCACAGTCGGTGCCGAAAAGTCCGACGTGTTTGTCTTTGGTTTGGTGACAGACCACACAGTTGAGTAATGCCTCGGAGCGTTGCAGGTGCGGGTTTTGTGGCGGGGCGTCGCCTTCCTTGAGCCAGGCAACGAGTGCTACAAGTGCCGGATCGTCTGCGCGGGTGGTGGTGATTTGCTTCAAACCGATGTCTGCGAGGGCGGCGTGATCCATTTTCGTCGTGCGGGCAACCGGACCTTGATGTTCTGTATGGCATGGGACGCACGAGGTGATGTCGGCATGAAAGGCGCTGGGCTGGCGTTGCAAGATGGCGATGTTGTCAGCGTGGCAGACGATGCAGTTTTTGGCCTCGACGCCCTTGCTCGGTGTATGGCACGCGACGCAGTTGTTTTCGAGAAAAGCGTGCGGCTTCGATAATGTGCCGGGAATGACCGCAAGCTGGGCCGCACTTTGCGCAGTGGGGTAGTGCATGATGGCTAGTGTCGCCGCCACCATGCCGACGATGATGAGCGCAATCCAAAGAATGAACTTAGTCATTTTAGCCACCTCAATCCGAAGTAGATGCCGGAGTAAATGTGCGCGGCGAGCAGCACATACATACTTACCGAGAGGATGATGTGGGTCGTGAGCGCACGCGCAAACCAACGCTTGAGCAGCTCGTGGGTGCGAATCGAATATTCCAGATCCGCCACGCTTTCGGCATAAGTGGTGACTTGCCCGGCTGGATTGTCAGAGGCAAACGAGAGACCTAGTGAGGCTAGGCCAGCGGTTAGCAGTGGAGTTTTGGGAAGTCCCTTCTGTTTCTCGGCAGACTTCTCCAAGACTCCCCACGCGCTATCGAGATCGCCCCGCGCAGTTTGCAAAAGCAGGAGCTTGTCCTTCATGTCGAGATTCACAAAGGGAGTGAGATAGCGCAGGACGATGCCGCTCACGACGACGAGCAGCATAGTAGCGGTGAGGGCGATGCCGAGCGTGCTATGATACTTGTGCCCGGTATGGATGAGTGCGAGCAACGCCCCGACGATGCCAGTGTAGATGTGGATCAATAGCCACGTTTGCAGCGAGACACACTTAATCAGGTGTTCCTTGAAGAAGGGGATGCGCTTGACGAAAACGTAGATGAGCGGGATGAGCAGCAACACCGCCCCGGCAATGCCAAAGACCGCGCCTAGGCCGCTGCCCGCAAAGCGCGGTGAGACATGCAGGAGGAAACCCAGCCAGCCAAAGATCAGCAACGCAAAGACGCTGAGGACAAGGAAGCGTTCGCTGTTTTTCATAGCTAGGCCTCCACCGTGACTTCCGTTTTCGCCTTGGCCTGACAAGCTAGGATGATGCCGTTTTTCTTATCGTCGTAGTCGAGTGCGTCCTGAACCTCTTGGTCCACTTCGCCTGCGGTCATCTTCACCTTGCATAGCCCGCAGGTGCCCACGCGACAGGAATTCTGGATGCCGATGCCGAGTTCCTCGGAGAGTTCGAGGATGGTCTGGCCGTCCTTGATTTTGGCAGATTTATTGTTAGTCGAAAATGTAATCAGCGGACCGGTCGCAGCAGTCGTTGGCTTGACTGTGGTGCTGGGCGCGGCGGGTGCTGGCCGGGCTGCACCAAACGCTTCCATTTTTAGATTTTCTGGCGTTACTCCGCATTCGGTGAGGAGTGCTTTTGTCGCGTCCATCATCGCGGGCGGACCACAAACGTGGACTCGCCGCTTGGCAAGATCCGGAACTGCCCCGGTAAGTAACTCTTTGGTGAGGCGTCCGCGCGGTCCTTGCCAGTTCGGGCCTGCCTTCGTCATCGTCACCACGACATGCAGCATCGGGTTGCGCGTCTCTAATTCCGCGAGCACTTTTTGAAAAATAAAATCGGCTTCGGTGCGGCAGGAGTAGATAAAGAAGATGTCGCCGGGCCATGACTGCTCCGTGAGATACCGGGCGATGCAGGTCATCGGGGTGATGCCGACGCCTGCGGAAAGAAGAACGATGCTCTCCGCCTCGGTGCCGTTGAAGGTGAACTTGCCGACCGGGCCACCCGCTTCGATTTCGTCGCCGACATCGAGCAAATCGTTGATGTGCCGGGAAACGGCACCGCGCGGCTCGCGCTTGATCGTCAACTCGACATATTCGCGCTCGTTCGGCGACGATGAGATGGAATACGAGCGATTCATCCGGGCACCGCCGATGCCAAAAGCGACGTTTAGAAACTGACCGGGAATGAAAGTGAAAGGCAACGGTCCGTTGCCGGGTGCGTGGAGGCGAAAGGTCTGGACGGAGGGTGTTTCGCTAATGATGTTCTCGACGCGGAGACGCCCCAGCCACTTCGCCGTCAATGGGCTGGCTGCGTTCGCACTCGCCGCTGCTGGTTTGTCGCTCATACCCGGTTAGGCCAGTGGCGGTGCAGACCCAGGTGGCGGCGATCCTTGGTCGGGTTCGATTCGCCCGAAGAGCGCGGCAGCCCGGCGCATTTTGAAGAAATACAGGGCAAACATCGCGAAGGCGAACACGACTAGGAGAGCCATCGTGAAAAGGTGCAAGATAGACAGGCCACGGGAACCATGCGCTTCACCCATTACGGGAGCGATGAGACTCATCTCCTGCTTGAACCACGCCAACGCCACTTCGTGCGGGGGGCGTCCTTCTGCCAGTGCGCCCTTCGCGGCGACGCCGCTCTCAAGCTGGGCGATGCCTTCGCGCAAACGAGTCGTCGCCTCGTGCATCGCGGCATAGTTACCGGACTGTGCGCTACCATTGAGCGTATCGAGTGCTTGTCCCATCAAAATCGTTCCCGCTTGCATCCGCTCGGCAGCTTGCTGATCGACCTCCCGCCGTTTTTCCGTGGTGAGTTCTGGCAAAGCCATTAGCGTGGGATATAGCTCCTTCGGCGGCGGCTTGCCCATGTTCTTCATCATATCACCCATACCGGCCATCATTCCGCCAGCTCCGGCAGGCGGTCCCGCTCCTGCGGGTGGTCCCATGCCTGCCATGCCCGGCGCACCAGTGGCGGGCATCGCGGCTCCGGCAGCCGGGGATGCGCCAGCGGCAGCAGCCGCTGCTTGGTCCGGGTGGTGGCTGAGATGTTCGGCTTCGGAAATCTGAGCGTGTGCTCCGCCCACCGGGAGCAGGACGCACGCGCCAGCCGTAAACCAAGTAATGACCATCGTGAGCTGGATGCGGTTTCCGGCGCGCATTTACACCTCCAATACGCGGTTCATCGTGCCGAAGTCGTTGGCGCAGCATTTCGGATAGCCTTGGTATTGATGTTCGCAGCCCGGCTCGCAGCACCACTCGCCGTCCACGATGAACTTGAATTCGTGATGGCCGGGTGTCAGCGGCAGCGTGGTTTTCCAATGCCCGTCCATCTCCCGATGCAACGGGATCGTCTTAGGGTTCCAATCATTGAAGGTGCCAGCTACAAACACGCTTTGGGCGCGGGGAGCGTAGCTGGAGAATTCGATGGGTTTTGTTTTCATATTTTTACTTCATTTAGCGGACGGTTGAGTGGGCGAGACTACGGACGGGCAAATGGCTAACTTCGTCGGATGGCAGTCGCTTACGGCTTGGGGGCTTCCTTCATTTTGCAGCAGGGCGCGCATTTATCGTGGCCGCATTTGTCGCAACAGTCGCCGCCTTGTTTGCAACAGGTGCCGCAATCTTTGGTGGCCTTCATTTTCTCATGCTTGTCCTGGGCGAACACGGGCAGGCTGGTAAAGGCGATGGCAAGGAGGGCGAGTTTTAGTGTGGTTTTCATGGTGGTGTCATTCATTGGGTTTGTTGGTTGGTTTATTAAGCTGCTCAGGCGAACAACGTGTCCGCAAAATTCATTTTCATGCTTACATATCCGACATCCCGCCAGCGGGCATTGCTGGAGCCGGGGTTGCCATTCCAGCCGCAGGCGCGGCGGGATCGGTGCCACTCATGGGAGCCATCGGAGCCGCGCTGGGTGCAGGAGCAGGTGGCGCAAAGCCAGTGAGGATTTTTCGCTGCTCGTCGGTGAGGAGTTTGCTGGCCTCGCCGATAGAGCGGATGAAAGCAACGCGCGTGTCGCTGGTTAGTTTTCCGATCTTGGCGGATTTGGCCTCGATGGCGGTGATGTCGGGCTGATCGGAAGCGGTCAGCGACCATAGCTCTTGCTCGGCTTGTTCGATCGTGCGGTCGGCGGTGCTTTTTGCGAGAGTCGCCTTCTCCTTGGCTTGATTGAGCGCGGCTGTCTGCTCGGTTGTGAGGACGATGTGGGTCTGGTGATCGAGGAAAAAGTCCGTCGCACCGAGATGGTAGAGATGCGAGGCACCGGGGAAACCGGGGAGCGCGGATTGCGGCATGGCACCGGGAGCACTGCTGCCCATCGGGTCCATCCCCATCATTCCTGTCACTTCCATTTTATCCATCGCCATCTTGCCCATGCCACCACCGTTAGCGGGCATCGCGGCGGTAGGAGCTGCGGCGGTCATGGAGCTTCCGCCCATTGGCATTTGGTCCATGCCCATTCCACCGGCAGGCATTGGTGCTCCACTGGCGGGCATGGCACCGCCACCCATTGACATCATCTTGTCCATCATTCCCATCATCTTATTCATCATTCCCATCATGCCGCCGGGAGCCATCCCTGCCATAGGAGCGGCGGGCTTCATTTTGTCCATGCCCATCGCTGGGGCCGGGGCTGCGGCGGGTGCTGGTGCTGGCATTCCAGGCATGGCTGCACTGGCGGGGGCGGCTGCCATCGTTGGCGCAGCCATGACGAGCTTGCCTTCGAGCTGGGCGATTTTCGCTTGCAAGCCAGAGACTTGTCCGGCAAGTGCCGGGTCGCCTTTCACAGCGTCGGTGGTAGCGGGCGCATCTGGCGGCATGGTCCCGGCGGCAACATGAGCCGCATGGCTCGCAGGGTCCACGGGTGGTGCAGCATTGAGAGTAGCGGCAAAGAGGCCAGTGGCAAGGAGCGCGGGCAGGGCCGCTTTGTGTGAGAACAATTGCATATTAGTTTTCATAAGTTTGGTCAGTGAAATTTCTGGCAGGACATAAATCCCTTCTCTAACATCATCAGCCTACTGGTTCCCATGCGCATTGCTCCGCATCTGCCCGGAAAGACTCCGCATTTTTGCGGGGAGTTTTTTGGGTTTCGAGCGAGGAAGATTCGATGAGAGGCATTGGTGGCCTAACCCACATCAGCGGATCGCAGTCTCTAACTCCACCGTCTTTTCCTGCTTCATTTCCATCGAGAGGAAGAAATTTAAGCCCGTGCGAATCACGGCTACGGCTCCGAGCTTGCCAATCTGATCCCAACTCGGCGATACGGCCGTGCCTAGAATGTCTGCCCCCAGCTCGAACTCCAACGCCAGCGCAAGATAGCGAGCGAGAGTCAAACGAATGGCCGTAAATTCGGTGGGCTGCCGTGCCGCCAGGATGCGGGCGAGTTGGGCGATTGCCACGCAGACGCCGATGGCCACAAGCACGACACCTACGGATTCAATGCCAAGCTTGAGCCACTGCACGAGCACTATGACATTGCCCTCGATGGTGGTTGCGGGTGGGTGCATGGTGCCTATTAGAATGGATTAGATCGTCGCTTGTGGGGTGCCGGGCTGTAGTTGTTTCGGCACCTAAAGTCGCGCTAGACCGATTTATTTGTCGGGCATCAGCTCAAAACCAGAGCCGCAGTCCGAGGACGAGGGCGATAGCGTCGGTGGAGTCGCCTTCCGAGCGGGCGAGTGAGGCGGTGCCGCCGTATTTGCGCTGCCAGGTGACACCAATGTAAGGCGCAAATTCGCGGGTAATTTCGTAGCGCAGGCGCAGGCCGAGGTCGGTCTGGTTTACGCCGGAGGCGGTGTCGAATTGCCTGTCTCCTTGAAAGGAGAATTGGCCCTCGAAACGAGGCTGGAGCACGAGGCTTTGGGTAAGGTAAAGGTCGGCACTGACGGTGAGCTCGCCGGAGACTTCGCCGAGATCGCTGAGGTAGAGCGTGGGCTCTACGTCGAGGATGCCGGGGGCCAGTCCTTGCAGGCCGATGACGGCGTAGGTGCGTGAGTTATCGGAGCGGCTCGGACCCGTGATTCGGTTTCCCCGCACGCCGAGTTGCAAGTCCCAGAATGGCGCTATGAGGCGTCCGTAGAGAAGCTGGAGGTCGCCTTGCACGCCGTTGCCGCGGCTGACGTTTAAGTCGCCTTCCGTCTTAATCCAGAGGCGGTTGTAGTCGCCGCCGATCCAGCCAACGAAATCCCAAGTCAGCGTCGCAGGGCCGGAGTTGTAGGCGCGGTATTCGAGGAGGTCGAAGAGCAGGAAGCTATGAATCATCGAGTCCTCGACTGGTGGGGGCAGACCTTTCATCTGCGCTTCGAGCATGGGCCGTGAGAGCAGTTCGGCGGCGCGATTTCCCCCGCGAGGCGGCACCCACTTTTGGTGCGGGCCGAGGATACGGATGCCTGGCGCACTCATGGGTTGCGAAGCCGCTGCGCCGCCAGCCATCCCCGGCATTCCGGCCATACCGTCTTTTTTTGTTGAGGCGGCGGTATCAGGCTTTGCCGGTGCCATGCTAGGCATCGCGTCCATCTTTTTCTGATTGGCGGGTGCGGCACTGTCTGCGGGTGTGCTTACCGAGGGAGTGGTTGGGGCCATACCGGGCATGTTCTTCATGTCGTCTTGCGCCGAGGCTGCGCCGGGCCGGAAAAAACCGACAACCAGAATGAAGGCCGTCACGAAGGCGGCGGATGGGTTGAGTTTCATGAGTGGCTCTGGGTTCAGGCTTTAGGGGCGACGGAGACGACGCGAAACATGCCCACTTCCATGTGGTAGAGGACGTGGCAGTGAAAGGCCCAGAGGCCGGGTGCATCGACGGTGATTTCCGAGGAGAGCTTCTCGCCCGGCTTAAGGATGATGGTGTGCTTGCGCGGCTTGTGCGCACCATGCCCGTTGTCGAGTTCCATGAACATGCCGTGCAGGTGCAGCGGGTGCTCCATCATGGTGTCGTTGACCCAAGTGAAGCGAAGGCGCTCGCCATAGTTGAAGGCAATGGGTGCCATAGCTTCCGAGTATTTCTTGCCGTCGAAGGACCACATGTAGCGTTCCATATTGCCCGTGGCATGAATCTCGATTTCGCGCTCGGGTGAACGGCTGTCGGTGCCAGGCTTGAGGCTCTGGAGATCGTTGTAAACAAGGACGCGCCACGGCATGCCTTCGAGGCCGATGCCGGGTTCGCCGAGGCGATTCGCAGGAGCCATCGCGACGACCGAATTTCCCGGCCCGTGTTTGTCAGGGCCGTGCATCGCGCCGCCGCCAGCCATCGGCCCATCGTCGGGCATCTTCATACCGGGCATAGCGTCGCCACCCGTCATCGCCATCCCCATATCGGCCATCGTGCGCGCCGTGCGTTTGCGCCGTTCGGGGATCGCTGCGCTCAGCCCTTCGCGCACTGCGAGGGTGCCGCGTGCATAACCGCTGCGGTCCATGCTCTCGGCGTAGATCGTGTAAGCATCCGCTCCTTTCGGCTGCACGATCACGTCGTAAGTCTCCGCGATACCAATGCGGAATTCATCCACCGTCACTGGTTTCACATTCTGGCCGTCGGCCTGCACGATCGTCATCGGCACGCCGGGAATGCGGACATCGAAAAAAGTGACTGCGGAGGCGTTAATGAAACGCAGCCGCACGCGCTCGCCCGACCGGAAAAGGCCGGTCCAATTCGAGCCCGGCGCGAGTCCATTCATGAGGAAGGTGAAGTGATTCCCCGTGATGTCGGCGATGTCGGTCGGGTCCATCCGCATTTTGCCCCATTGCCAACGCTCCGCGAGCGTCGCCTTGAGTCCGTCTTTAGATGCATCGCCGATGAAATCGCCAACCGTGCGCCGCTGGTAATTCGAGTAGCTGCTGTCCTTTTGTAGTTTGGCGACCATCGCCATCGGATCGCCGGAGAGCCAGTCGCCGAGCACCACCAGATACTCGCGGTCGTAGCGAAACGGGTCGCCGTCCGCCGGGTCGATAATCAGCGGCCCATAGACGCCGAGCTGCTCCTGCGCTGCCGTGTGACTGTGATACCAGTAGGTGCCGTTCTGCCGGACCGGAAACCGATACTCAAATGTCTCGCCCGCGCCAATGCCGGCGAAGCTCACACCCGGCACGCCATCCATGTGAAACGGCAGGATCAGACCGTGCCAATGAATCGAGGTGGACTCGCCTTTGAGTTGATTGGTCACGCGGATCACGGCGTCCTGCCCCTCGCGCAGTCGCACGAGCGGACCCGGCACCGTGCCGTTGATCGCTACCGCCGGGAACTGCTTTGCACCAACATCGAGTAACAGCTTGCCAATGGCGAGATCAATTGGCCCGCCACTCGCGCGGCTTTTCCTACCCGGTAGTGCATAAGCCGGGACAAGACTTTCAAAGCCCGCGAGAAGACCAGCGGCGGCGGTATAGCGGATAAATTGGCGTCTCTGGATCATGGGGAAAGTCATTCGAGGTTAATCCGGGATTATCGCGGCGGATCACTCGCAGGTGGTTGGGGTTTATCTTTCCCCGGTGGCAGCTTGCTCTTGTCTGCGTGTCGCGAATCCATGCCGCCACAGCACCCGCCGCCGTGACGCATCATGAGGAAAAACATTACGCCAATTACGGCGAGGCTGATTAGTGAATTCCAGTTCATAAGAAATGTCCTTTTTTGAATCGAGTTACATGTAGGGGCAGTGGATACCTGCAGCCCCCCAAAGCGTGTGTGGCAGCGGGGCGAGAATAAGTGCGAGGATGGCGAAGGCCGCGTAGCCCAACGCCCGGCGTGCAGGCGAGAGCGGCGTTAGGTCCTCCAGCGGCGGTGCGCCCCGGCGGGCGATGAAGAAGACGATGATCGCCCACGTTAGCAGACCCGGCCAGACGAACAGCCCGAGTAGCAGTAGCGTCCACATGGCGACGCTGCCGATGGTGTCGCCCGCACGGCGTCCGAACATCGCGTGGGCGATGTGGCCACCGTCGAGCTGACCGATGGGCAGCAGATTGAGAGCCGTTACCATCAAGCCGAGCCAGCCAGCGAAGGCCAGCGGGCTTAGCTGGAGCACATGGCCTTCGAGCAGCGCGGGACCGAGCGAGAGCTTGGCAAGAAAGGCAAGCAGCACCGACGAACCGACGGACGCGCCGCCGTGCATCATGCCCATCGCTGAATCGCCAGAATCCGCGACGATAACCGACGAATGCAGACCGATTAGAAGCGCGGGAATCGCAACGACCAACCCGGCCAGCGGCCCGGCGACTGCGACATCGAAAAGCGCACGCCGATTCTCTGCCGACGAACGCATTTGGATGAACGCGCCGAACGTGCCTAGCGCGAACGGCACCGGAATGAAAAAAGGTAGCGTCACGCGAATGCGATGATGCCGCGCCATGAAATAGTGGCCTAACTCGTGAACGCCAAGAATCGCCAGCAGCCCGAAGGCGTAGGGAAGTCCGACGCCGAAGCGTCCCGGCTCGCGAAGCAAGTTGACGCCTTGATGCGCCGCACCCGCCCACGTCGTCGTGACGATGGTGAGCGCGAATAGCAGCCCGTTCACCCACGGTCTAGCGTGCGTCTGCGCAGTCGTCTTCTCGGCCACTTCCGGCATGAGCATAATGGAAGCTCCAAACTGCTCATCGGCCTGCACCATCGGCGCGACCTCCGCACCGAGGGCACGCTTGAGTTTGGCATAAACATCTGCGGCTGGCTCTCGCAGCCGTCCGCGAAAAATCCGCACGCCTTCGTCCTCCTCGGCAAAGCGCACATCCATCACTTCTTTAATCGTCGCGGGTTGCTCCGTCTCAGTCAGCGTGCGCGACGTGGGCAGCGGCGGCGGATTGTCCACCGTCTTCCCGGCGAACGCACCGAAGAGCATCGACATCATCCAGAAACACAGCAGCAGCCCCATCCAGAAAAACATTCCTCCACCCACCAATCCTCCGCCTGGCAGCAAGAAGAAAATCATCAGTGGCAGCAAAATACATAGAATCATGAGGAGCTGCATCCCTAGATCACGTTTGGCGGGCTGACCCGCGCTTACAGTTAGTTTTTTCATGGCGTGTTAGGAGTTAGGCCGGAGAATGGCAGAATGAGCGATGGGGCTATACACGATAGTTGGCCGCCCAAACTCTCGCTTGGACGACCAACACATTCGTATTGCGTCTGATTTAATTAGTCGGCTTCATCACCGAATTTCCCATCGAATGTGTCTTACCCGGAGTGCCCATTTCATGCGTCTGCATGTCGGACTTGTGGCTTTCTGGCATCGAGCAGGCTCCCAGAGCGAGCGCGGCAAGGGTTAAAACTAGAGTTGCTGTTACTTTGTTAATATGTTTTTTCATAGGTTTATCAGTTGTTTGGTTGTGTGAGCGGAATATCCGCTGTTAGATTTCTAAACTCGTCTTTTGTTTGCTATACAGCTACGCATTAGCTCGGAATAACTCCGCGTTTTTTCGGACTGGGGCTTGGAATTAACTTGTTGTGAAATTTATGAGGGATGGAGAAATCCCTGTCGTTTAAGTGGTTGTAGATAAGTTTGTAACCTTTGTTCCCTTTGTTTTTACCCAGTTTTTATACAGCCAATAGCTTTGCTGGAAACGACTCTCGCAGTTTATGAAAAATCACGCCGAATCGAACGCAAGAACATTGCGGGTTCTTTCCGAATCGGAGATGTATCACGATTATGAGCGTGCTTTCACGGAGGGCACAGGTCTGCCGCTGGTTTTGAATCAACCAGACATGCTGCACATGGTGCGATATGACAAAAAGCAGCAAAATCCTTTTTGCACCATCATGGCAAAGGTCAACCAGAGCTGCTCGGCCTGCTACTCTCTACAATGCAAATTGGAGGAGGAGGCTCAACTAACGCCGAAAACCATGAAATGCTTTGCCGGACTATGTGAGACCGCTGTCCCCGTGCGAGTCGGCCCAGATTTGATCGCATTTCTACGCACTGGGCAAATCCTCCTCCAGCGACCAGACAAAGCACGTTTTAATCGCGTAGCGGCAACCCTTATCAAATGGGGGGCGGAGATCGATGTAAAGAGATTGGAGGAAGCCTATTTCAACACCAGGGTTCTCTCTCCCAAACAATACGAGGCACTCATTCGGTTGCTTGATACGTTTGCCAAACACCTCGCTTCTTGCAGCGAAACGCTCGCCTTGCATTCACTCAAAAAAGACTCCCCGGCTATTGTGCGAGCACGCAGCTTTATCGAGGACCACTCGGAAGAGGAACTTTCGCTCGCTGCCGTAGCCCGTGTAGTGAATATGAGCGCGACTTATTTTAGCGAAAAATTTAAGGAAGTGGCAGGTATCAATTTTGTAGATTATGTGGCTCGAACGCGGGTTGAAAAAGCACGGAATCTCCTGCAAAATCCAAATCTGCGAATCAGCGAGATTGCCTTTGACGTTGGTTTTCAATCGCTTTCGCAGTTCAATCGAGCCTTCAAGCAGGTGGTGGGTGAATCACCGAGGGACGAACGAGCGAAACTTTTCGCTCATTGATTAAACCAGATTCGATCCGCTTATTTTTAGAAGCACCGAAGAATTGCGGAGTATTTCCGGGCAGACGCGTAGCGTGAGATGGATTGTCCAGAGAAGTTACAAATGTGGCAGCAAAGCACTACCGCATAACGCTCTTCGAGAAAAATATCCGCCCTGTAAACACAATAGGCTGTTTCTATTCACCCTCCTCCCATGCCTCATAAAACCAAGAATCTTACGGTTGAGCTAACTACATCCAGCGGGGCCGTGTTTACGGGTGTCTCCTCATCCATCGAGTTGCGCACGACGGATGGCGTCATCACGATAACTCCGTTGGAAGAAACCTACCTTAACATGGTGAACACCACTGAAATTACCCTGCAAATCGGCATGGTTAGCAAGGTATTTTCATTAAAGAACGCAGCCGCCAGTCTGCGTAGTGGCCACCTGACCGTGCTCGCTGAGGAAATTCATGAGGTCAAAACTGAAGCGGCGTAAATCGAATTGACCACCAAGAAAATAAATCCTGCTTTTGCCAACCATGCATAAAGTTGCTTGCGAGCGCGATAGACTCGCGTCTCAATCGCCTTGGGTGTCGTTTTTAGTATTTCGGCACACTCTTGGTGAGAGCGTTGTTCCAAGACGGTCAATACTAACGCCTCTCGCAGGTCGGGTGGCAATGTCAGTATGCCAGCTTCGAGTGCACTCATTTTTTCACGCGTAATCGCCTCATCATACGGTGTTCGTTTCTCGACAGCATGTTCTCTGATCGGCTGATCGTTTTCATTTTCGTGTGCAGACAGGCTTTCGGTAATGGCCGATTGCCTGGCACTTCTGCTTTTAACGCGGTCGCGACAAAGATTTAGTGCGATTTGGTATAACCAAGTGGAAAATTTCGCGTCAGGCTTGAATTTCTTGATGTTAAAATAGAGCCTTACAAATACTTCTTGTGCTAATTCACGAGCGTCGGCTTCGTTGCTAATGTTACGGTAGATAAAGTGGAAAATTGGCTCGGCATAACGAGCCATCAATTTATCCAAAGCCGATTCATCTCCGCCAGCAAGGGCATTTACAAGTGCCAAGTCTGGGTCTGCCGATGTGCCCTGCCTCATCGACCATGTTCAGTTTTGCTGAGGGCTTCGGCAGTCATCTTGAGCAAGTGGTCATACTGCTGAGGGGTCAGCACGGAGCGCATCTCGAAAATATGCTGCAAAGTAGCGTTTTGGAGTTCTCCTTGAGCAGAGTGAATTTGCCCCACGGCAGCAATAACTCGGTCTGAGTCTTTTTGGTCCGCTAGAATGGCATGAGCCAATTCTTGATTGGCGATACGGAGTAGTTCGGCATAGTGCTTTTTCTTTTCGCTATAACGCTGCTCAATAGGTGTTAGTGCCTTATCCTGCTCCGGCGTGATGTGTAACTGAGAATGTATCCAAGGATGAGCTTCGACGACTTGATTTCTAGTTTGTCGTTCCAAATGTCTTGCCGTCAGCCAACACGCTCCCCCTGCAATCAGGGCAACTACAATCAGTGAAACTAGAGCACGAACGGTAGGTTTCATTTCGCAAAACTTAGCAGGGTAGCTGGAAGAGCGGGCGAAGAATTGCCAAAAACTTGCAGATCAAGGGCCATTCGCGTCTCACTGGCGCGTTGGTTGGTTTCCGCACTGCCTACACTGATGCCAAGAAAGACAGCAACTGAAAGTGCGGTCAAAAACATAGCTGGATGAAAGAGCGGCTCGAATAACCAGCTTAGCCAATTTTGCGAATTCTCCGCTAAAGCAGCTTTTCTCTGACGAATGCCTCTCCACACATCTTGCTGAAATGAAGACGATAGATTCGGTAAAAGCTGGCTACGATGCGCTGCAAGCAGTTGGTCAAAATTTTGTTCATCCATATACCATAATAAACGATGTCACTCGATCCATCCCTTAACTATTTATCGCAAATCCAGATTTTATTTTCTCTCGGGAATCAGCACCGTGCGTAGTAAATGGTTATCGCGTAAAGTAAGAATATGTAAATCGTTTGGCCCATCGAAAGCCAGTGAATCCTTCACGAAATGTTTGTCCCGAAAAGCCTCATTCCCATCAAGGATAACCGCTGACTCTGTGGCAGACATTCCGATGAAAGCGAAGTGCTGGCTATCGGGGCTGAATTTCATGGCAACGATGTTGCCAAATTTCTCGCTTGGTTTTCCGTCGAGCACTATCAGACTGCTATCGCCATCTTTGGCCAGATAGGCGAGCCGTTGACTGTCGGGGCTGAAAAGAGGCGGATTCTTACTGACCATCTCGTAATCCTTGCCCGGTTCTCCGTCCAGAATGACGCAATGCTTCCCATCACGCAAAGCCACATAAGCGAAATGTTTGCTATCGGGGCTAAAGATGGGCATTCCCTCTGCACAGCCATCAAAAGCTGGAAATTCCTTCCCATCCACAATAACAAATTTTTTGTCACCGATTCTGGCACCGTAGCAGTAGCGTTTACCATCCAAGCTAAATCGTAAGCTGCCTTTCGTAACACCATCGTAGGCAGGGCTGCTTTCTTCATTGAGAACGACGAAAAATTTATCTTCTTTCGCCAGCAGTTGTAAAACGCGTTTCCCATCTGGGCTAATCTTTATCTCACTCGGCACGCTGCCAGAGTCCATTTGAGCGACCTCTGTTTCGACAACGTGAATTGTAGTGCTAGGCTCAGCCCCTCGGAGCGATATGGAACGAAATAAGAATAGGATAACGAATAACAGGGCGGGGCACTTCATTACACGGTAAACGAGAAATCCTGACCCAGCCCTCAAGTTATCTTATGCGACAGGTCTTATCTTCGTAAACCCGACCAACCCTGCCAGCCAATATAAGTCGCCACTATTAGCAGGAACGCCACCGACAAATAAGGCAGCTTCCTCGTCAGTTTGCCTAGTCCACCCCAACGCTTTTCCGCATGGCGCACACTCCACGCCGCCAGTGTGCCACTCGCCACCAACGTCAAAGCCAGTCCAAAACTAAACGCCAGCACCATCGCGAAGCCCAGTGTGAACTGCTTCAGTTGCAGACAGATAATCAAAATGGAAAACGCCGCCGGACAAGGCAACAAACCGCCCGTCAACCCAAAGACCACGATCTGTCCCGTCGTTACCTGACGATTCGCAAACCGCCGCTCGATCTCCTGCGAGTGCGCCCGCTCGTGGGCATCCTGATATTCCCCGCCGACCTCTCCATGGGCATGACCACCCTCCGAGAAAGAGACCGCGTAACTGTGGCTATGGTCGCCATGCCCCAACGATAGCGTTGCCTCAAACTCGTGCGGCTCCGGTATATCTGTCGTCGATTCCAGAAAATCTCCCTTCGACACGAAATCAAAGCCCTGCCGCCCACCATCGGGCCGCAACGTCTCGATCTTTACCGTCCCTGCCGCTGGTGGCGACATCGGCTTGCCGTGATTCAGAAAATGCAGACGAAACACTGGCGGCACTCCCGTCTCGAAGACCGTCAACTCCACCACCCCATGCCCTGTGTCGATTTGCATCACCTCACCATGCGAGTGCCCGTGCTCATGCGCCTCCTCCTCCTTCGCTTCACGCCGCGTCCGCCAGAGCATCCAGAGAGCCAGCCCCGCAATCACTGCCGCCGAACCCATTTGAAAATAGGGTTCTGTCGATTCCGCATTCCATTGACTGCCGAATTTGAGAGCTACCGCCGCCAGTGCCCAAATGACCAACGAATGCGAAAACGCTGCCGACAACCCCAGCAACACCGCTTGCCCGATTGTCCCGCGCACCGCCACGATGAACGCCGCCATCATCGTCTTCGAGTGGCCGGGCTCCAACCCGTGCAACGCGCCGAGAGCCACCGCCGTCGGCAGGAAAAACCACGCGTGCGCCGCGCCTTGGGAGAGAAGTTGGGAAAAATCATTCATGGGTGGACTATACCCCCATGCCCCTTGTTAGCAATAACTTCTTTGCATCTACTCCCCGATGTTCTACACTCTGCCATGAGCGAACACACCCATCCCCCCGCCGAACGACAGGCCCTCATTCTCCGCACCCGCAAAGTCGGCGGACAACTCGCCGCCATTGAGAGAATGCTTGATGCCGACCGCGATTGCTCAGAAATCCTCATGCAAATCATCTCCGCCCGCAAAGGTTTGAAGTCACTCGCCGAAAAACTCATCCACTCCCACCTCCACCACTGCATTGAGGAAGCCAAAAACTCCGCTGAAGCAAAAGACCGCCTCCACGACCTCCTGCAAGTCCTCGAACGCTACGTCGATTGATTATTGAGCGACATACTTGCCAACTTTATTTTGAGAAACATCGCAGATGACTTTGTTGCGAGGAGATTTCGCACGTAAACTGGCAGCGAAAAAGCAACAGCTGGAAATCCTCACATCCAGATCACAACGATTCTGCGTAGCATTTCGTATGAAACCAGCATCCTATTTTTTAACTCTAGCCATCGCTCTAGCCATACTACCTTCACCAATTCGCGCAGCAGATGCGAAGATGCCGATGGTTATGAAAATGGAGTCCAAAACCGGGCCGGAATTAGAAAAAGATTATCTCCAGATGATGATCGAGCATCATAAAAGCGGCGTGAAGATGGCTGATATGGCTCTTGAAAAAGCCAAGCACGCTGAGATCAAAGATTTTGCCACCAAAATGAAAGCGACGCAGACCGAGGAAATCGGCACGATGACGACATGGCTGGACAAATGGTATCAAACCAAGCCCTCGAAGGCCGCCTTGCCAGACGATTCTAAGATGATGATGGATAAAACGATGAAAACGTCGATGGCTTTGGAAGGTGACGATTTCGATAAGATGTTCCTCACTCAGATGGCTATGCACCACAATGAAGCGATTAAAATGTCAGAATTAGAAATTCAAAAAGGAACGCAGCAAGAGGCAAAAGAGTTTGCAGGGAAAATTGCAAAAGACCAACAATCCGAGGTGCAGCAACTTAGGGGTTGGAAGAAGTCGTGGTATCCAGAGGTTATGGCGAAATAGTCGCCATAAAATGTGATAGAGTCATAAGCGATTTTTCAATTAGGTTATAGGGGTTTCGAGTCGCACATTGCGTAGTCGCAATGCATTCGTGATAACTGACACGGAGCTAAGGCTCATAGCCGCACCTGCGATGACGGGGCTAAGAAGCCAGCCGAAAACTGGGTAAAGCAATCCAGCCGCGAGTGGAATACCCAAGGCATTGTAAAGAAAGGCAAAGACGAGATTTTGGCGGATGTTTCTCATCAAGACACGACTCAAAACGACGGCTTGGCCTAACCCGCGCAGGTCGCCGTGCAAAAGGGTAATGCCAGCACTTTCCATAGCGACGTCGGTGCCCGTGCCCATCGCAATGCCGACATCGGCGGCGGCAAGAGCGGGTGCGTCGTTGATGCCGTCTCCGGTCATGGCAACATGTGTGCCCTTGGCGCGAAGAGCTGCGATGCGGTTGTGTTTGTCGGTGGCAGAAACTTCGGCAATGACTTCATCCAAGCCAAGTTCTTTCGCAATAAAGTCCGCCGTTCTTTGGTTATCTCCGGTCATCATGATGATGCGTAGCCCTAACGCGTGGAGTTTGCGGATGGCGTCAGGAGTGGTGGCTTTGATCGGGTCGGCGATGGCAATAAATCCAGCGGGCTTCCCAGCGACT
Organism: Chthoniobacterales bacterium; assembly: GCA_038230215.1. Classification (GTDB taxonomy): domain Bacteria; phylum Verrucomicrobiota; class Verrucomicrobiia; order Chthoniobacterales; family DASVRZ01; genus DASVRZ01. The sequence goes on from JBBRNR010000010.1 coordinate 114,145, forward strand.
GCGACGAAGATGGTAGTTTTTCCCTCGGCGTTGAGAGTTACGGCAGTGCTTTGTAGGGAGTCCAAATCGAGTATGCCCTGTTCTTTGAGAAAAGTGGGCTTGCCGACTAGAACCAAGTTATTGCCCACTTGGGCACTGACTCCACCCCCTGTGGTGGAATGAAAGTCTGTCGCATTTTCTAATATCAACTTCCGCTCTTCGGCAGCAGCAACCACGGCGGCTGCGAGCGGATGTTCACTGCCGCGTTCGGCGGCGGCGGTCAGACGAACTACGTCGTCCTCGCTAAATCCATTAGCGGTGACGACTTTGACAACGTGCGGGTGCCCTTCGGTGAGAGTGCCCGTTTTATCGACCACGATAGTAGTTACTTTCTCCATGCGCTCCAGGGCTTCCGCATTTTTTACGAGGATGCCCGCTTGCGCTCCACGTCCGATCCCGACCATGATCGACATGGGTGTGGCAAGGCCGAGGGCACACGGACAGGCAATGATGAGCACCGCCACCGCATTCACCAAAGCGTGAGCCAGTCGCGGTTCTGGTCCTACGAAAAACCAGACCGCAAAAGTGAACGCGGCAATTCCTAAAACAACGGGCACAAACCAGCCCGCCACACGATCTGCCAAGGCTTGAATCGGCGCACGACTACGTTGAGCCTCGGACACCATTTTCACAATCCGAGCTAGCATCGTTTCGTCACCGACGCGTTCCGCCTTCATTAAAAAGCCACCGGTGCCGTTGATGGTGCCGCCCGTGATAGTATCGCCGACGGATTTCGACACGGGTAACGGTTCGCCTGTGAGCATCGCTTCATCGACACTGGACTGCCCCTCGGTGAGAGTGCCGTCCACGGGTATTTTCTCGCCGGGTCGAACCCGCAAGATCGCACCGACAATCACTTGATCGAGCGGCACTTCTTTTTCAGCGTTGTTTTCGACCAGTCGCGCCGTTGCTGGAGCGAGATGGAGCAAGGCGCGAATGGCACTTCCCGTGCGGCTGCGGGCGCGAAGTTCCAGCACTTGCCCCAAAAGCACGAGCACAACGATGACGGCGGCGGCTTCAAAATAAATTCCAACCTCTCCCATTCTGTTTTCTCCACGCATGGAAGCAGGAAACCAATCCGGTAAAAGCATCGCGAAGGCACTGTAAACGTAGGCCGCACCCACCCCGATAGCGATGAGGGTAAACATATTGAAATGCCCTGTCCGCAATGACCTGGCGCCGCGCACAAAGAACGGCCACCCTGCCCAAAGCACCACGGGCGTTGAGAGGGCAAACTGCGTCCAACGCGAGGCTGGCCCCATTAACCAGTGAGGTGCGCCCGGAATCAAATGGGCCATCGCCAATAGAAAAACAGGTAGTGCCGCCACGCCTCCCACCCAGAGGCGACGGGTCATATCGCGCAACTCTCCATCATCTTCTGGCTCACTGGCAGTGATGGTTTTTGGTTCCAAAGCCATACCGCAAATAGGGCATGGACCGGGTTCATTTCGCTCGATTTCCGGGTGCATCGGGCAGGTATAAATGGCCGCCGCTTTCCACGAATGATTCTTTTCCAACGCCATCCCGCACTTGGGACAAACACCGGGTTTATCCGACTCGATGCCAAGGCACATCGGGCAAAAATACTTCGCTGCCTGAGAGGGTTTTACACTCCCGGCATCGTGATTGCCGCAACAAGATTTCTCCTCAGACTTCGGCTCTTCACTACAACATCCCTTCGTCGTATCTTGAGAACTGGCGCAACCGCAACCATTGGAAGAAGTCGCGGGTTTTTGATCTAGAAATGCGGGCGGGTTAGCCTCGAATTTTCGCTGGCATTGCGTCGAACAAAAATAGTAGGGCAGCCCCTGAAAATCGCTGTGTCCAGCCGCAGATGTGGGATTAACTACCATGCCACAGACAGGATCGTAAAGTGGGGAAGTTGGTGTGTCAGTTTTCATAATGGCTGGGCTATTTTAGGAAAATCGAAGGACGGATGCTAACTATACAGATTTTCTTAAAAACGATGATCTAAAGCACCGCACCTTGAGTGTTGTAACCCCATGAATGGGTTTTCAACTGCCTCACTCGTCTGCACCCAACGCCCAAAGCGTTCCATCGGGCAATTTTCGCAAGACTCTTTGCATCCCTCAATATCGCAGTGCATGACGTAGTAGCCTTTACGATGTGCCGCGAGGTCAGCCAATTCCTCACTCATTTTGACAAATTTGGTTCTGGCGGCATCCAACGACTGGCATTGGGAAACAGCCGCCGCAGACTCTCTAATACTTCGTTTTGCCAGTGGCTCATTTATAAGCACTTGGGCCGCGGTCTTCGCATCTGCCAGTTGGTCGTGCGCTAAGGCGGATCGGATGCACTCATAATCTTTAAGTGTTGCAAGTTCGCTGGTGGATAAAGGCAGACGTAAGAACCCAGCAAGAAACAGGGTGGTGACGAGTGCGATAGCGGAAGAACCGAAGATTAACCAACTCAATTGTTTCCAATTCACTTTGGATTCGTCGGTCTCCTTTTAAGAAGACTTTTTTTACGGCTTGCTTTCACAAATTTTTTTCCCCACTGGAGATGCCGCTCGATCACTTAGAACTGTGTGGGTCGAGCGACATTCACCCATTTTCATTCATCAAACTAATTGGACTAACAGGACTCTAACATCTATTTCACAACTGAACCACAAGTAGGCATTGCTCCGCCCAAATAAGGATTGCTTACCTTATTAGTGGTCTGAATCCACTTGCCATTTTCAACCATCGGGCAAGCCATGACGAAATAACCTGATTCATGCGACACAACTTTCACCGCCTCCGCGCTTAAAGGTTTGAAGGCTTCACGCGCACTTTTGATCGAGTCGCTTGCAGCGATTTTTCTTGCCGCCATTTTTTGCTCTTCGTTTAAGCTAGTCATCCCCTGTGCTGCTTTTTTTACAGCGGTAAAATCATCTGCCGCCAGTGCGGAATGAATGGATTCATACTGATTGAGAAATTTGGTTTGCTCATCGCTCAAATGGGATGTGGTAGTAGCCATTGCGGGCGCAGTCTCTGGCTCTTCCTTTTCCACTTTGAAACCGAAACCAGCAAAGCGGTCGCGACCGTCGATCTGCACTTGCACATAGAATTTCATGTAACCCTCTTTTTCGGGGATAAGGTGAAATGATAAATCCGGGCCTCCACGTTCGCTCTCTTTTTCTGGTTCTACGCCCATTGGGTGAACATGAACGACGCTGCTGCGGTCGGACGGGAAACCGACACCGTGGGCAAAAGCTCCCATGACTGGCTCCAAAATATCGGCTGGCTGGCCATCCGGTTTGGTGACTTTTACTTTGATGAGTTTCGCTTCACCTGCACGCAAAGTATTTCCGCCTTCCGCGCTCAAATCGAAACGGTAGCCGTCAACCATTGCCGTTATGCCAGCGGATTCATTAAGAGGCTTTTTGTCTCCCTTCACTTCGACTTCAGTTTTGGCATATTCCTGTTTGCCAGTGGCAATGGGGAGTAAATCCGCGAAGACAATGTAGTTACCCCCATTTTTGGGACGGAAGGTAAAGCTGTATTCACCAGGTTTACCCGTTGGAACCGGATGCTCGTGATGATAGTCAGTCAGACTTTCGTCGATGATGAGAAGGTGAATTTTTTTGGTATGGGCGGTCTGGAGATTATCAAAAGTCACTGGCTGTCCTTGTGCGTCGGTCAGCGTCAGGAGTGCGGGTATTTCTTTTCCAGCGATTAGCTCGCCGGGGGCGGTGCTAATCTGCACTTTGATTGTGGCAGGGCTGGCGTGGATGGAATGCTCCATGCCGGGCATAGCCATTTCTTGATGACTTCCAGCTGGCTTTTCTTTTTCGTCGTGAGCAAAAGCGGCGTTTGGCATAGAACAAATGGCCGTAGTTAGAAGTGCTGCGATGGTGGCGGATGATAATTTACGTTGCATAAATGTTAGAAAGTTTTGGTGTGCGTTGCAGTTGAAACGACTTGAATGTTCGGGAAGTAATGTCTTGGCGAATTGAGCAGGAAGCTTTTATCCAGCCTCCCGCCCAATTGTTATTCCGTCTGGTAATTGACCAGATTATTTAACCTGCTTCATGAGGATCATGAGCACGCCGTCGAGTTTTTTGAGATTCGATTCGGTGGCCGCTTGGTCTTTGTCGTCGCCTGTTTTGTCGAGGTCTTCGGCAAGTTTGGCGATGTTCTTCACACTGCCTTCGACACGGGCTTTTTTATCAGCCGCAACTTTGACCGGAAGGGTATTGGCAAGGTCGCGAATGGCAAATGCTTTGTGATGCACGTCTTCCAGTTTCTTAGACTTGACGACATCGGCAAGTTCGCCGTGGGCTTTGTGGATGGCGTCCATGATGCCATCAACGGTTTCTGGCATAACCATTTTCTCTTCCATTTTCATTTCTTCTGCGGAGGCGGTAGGCAAAGTGAGGCCGGTAAAGCCAGTGATGGCGAATACGGCGCACGCGCCTATGGTGATAAGTTTATTTGTTTTCATGTGGGTTTGTTTTTTGTTTTGTTAGTCAAGGCGCGATTTGCGTCTTGAAATTGGTTTCATGGAGAAAGTTAGATTGCGTGGGCAGGTTTTAATTTTGGAGTAGTCGGCAGTGCATCGACCGCATCCAAGGGATCAATGGCGTCACGCGCCACGTATTCTTCGGCAGCTTTGCGTCCGAATTTGAAAAAGATAGCGGGCGTCACTGCCATATCGAGCAAGGTCGAACTAAACAAGCCACCAAGGATTACAACCGCCACGGGGTAGAGAATTTCCTTGCCCGGTTCGCCAGCAGAGAGAACGAGCGGCACAAGGGCAAGTCCGGCAACTGCGGCGGTCATGGTAACGGGAACGAGTCGTTCCAACGAGCCACGCACGATCATCTTTTCATCGAACTTCTCGCCCTCATGTTCCATCAAATGGATATAGTGCGAAATCATCATGATCGTATTGCGCGAGGCGATCCCTGCCAGAGTGATGAGTCCCACTAGGGTAGCGATGGAGACTTTACCCACGAGAAGCCACGTCAAAACCAAGCCACCGATAAATGCCAGTGGGATGTTGAGCAGGATTTGCGCGACGATCATGGTCGAGCGGAAATGGGAGTAGAGCACAAGAAACATGGTTAGAAGCGTGGCAATGGAAAGAATACCAATGAGACGGGTGGCTTCCTGCTGACTTTGGAATTGCCCTTCGTAGCTAATAAAAAATCCCGTAGGCAAATGCACCTGAGCATTCAGTTTGTCTTGAATTTCCTTCACCACAGAGCCGAGGTCGCGCCCGCTGACATTGGCTTGAACGACGATGCGACGTTGGACGTTTTCTCGGTTGATGATGTTCGGGCCTTTGCCGTCGAGCACATCGGCCAGGAGTGCTAGGGGAACCTTTTGACCATTCGCAGTATCGACTAGCATTTCGCTGATCGCTTTAATGTCGTCCCTAGATGTTTCATCGTAGCGGACAGACACATCGTAAGTTTTTTGTCCGTCCAATACTTGGGCGACGGTGCGCCCGTTGAGAGCGGTTTCCAGCAACTCATTGAGTTCACCCACCTGCACACCATACAGTTTTGCCTTCTCGCGGTTGACTTGAATTTTGACTTGAGGCATCAAGACTTGCTTCTCGATCTGCAAATCCACGACACCGGGAATCGCTTTCATAATGCTTTCTGTCTGGGCGGCGGCGGCACGGAGTTCTTCCAGATTATCGCCGAAAATCTTCACGGCGATTTGGGCGCGGACACCGGAAAGAAGATGATCTAGTCGATGCGAAATAGGTTGTCCAACGCTGAAAACAATACCGGGAATCTGGCTCAATTTGGAGCGAACATCCTCCAGGATAGCCTCACGTTTGCGCCCGCTTTTTTTGAAGTCCACGTCGATTTCAGTAGAATGAACGCCCTCCGCGTGCTCATCCAGTTCTGCGCGTCCTGTGCGGCGTCCCGTGGAAATAACTTCGGGAACACTGATGAGTAACTTTTCTGCAATTTCACCGATGCGATCGGATTGTTTGAGGGAAGTTCCTGGCGCAGAAACGACGCTGATCGTCGCGGTGCCTTCATTGAACTCTGGCAAAAATTCTTTACCCATCAATGGGTAGAGAGAAAACGAGCCTACGACTAACACAAAAGCGATGCCGATGACTGCATAAGGATGTTGCAAAGTGAGTTTGAGAATAACGCGCTCATCGAAGCCTTTCAGTTGGCGGACGAGCCAGCTATCTTTCTCGTGCTCCATGTTTTTCATCTTAGGCAACAGATAGGAACTGAGGGCCGGAATGACGGTCAGCGAGACGACAAAAGAGGCGAGCATAGCTACAATCGTGGCGACACCAATCGGTGCGAAAAGTTTTCCTTCGATACCACCCAGTCCGAAGAGCGGAATGAACACGAGAACGATCAACAGGGTGGCAAACAATATCGAATTTCGCACTTCTGCCGAGGCATCGGAGATGACCCGCAAAACAGGACGCGGCGTGGACGTGTGGCGGTTTTCCCGGAGACGGCGAAAGACGTTTTCCACATCGACGATGGCATCATCGACGACCATTCCGATAGCTACCGCCAGACCGCCGAGAGTCATGGTGTTGATGGTAATGCCCGCCCATTTGAAATAAAGAATGGTGACAACAAACGAGAGAGGTATCGCGGTTAGCGTGATGATGGTAGTGCGGAAATTCAGTAGGAATAAAAAGAGAACGATAACGACCATGATTGCGCCATCGCGAATGGCGTCCTCGACATTTTTGATGGCGGCATTGATGAAATTTCCCTGTTTGAAAAGGGGAGTGATTTTTACATCCGAGGGTAGGTTTTTCTGGATTTCAGCGAGGGCTTTTTCGACTTCTGCCGTGAGTTTGATAGTGTCGGCACCGGGTTGTTTTTGGACTGAAACGATCACCGCTGGTGCGCCGTTTACGCCAGCATCACCACGCATCACTTGTCTGCCAAATTTCACGTCGGCCACATCCTTGAGCAGAATGGGGATACCTTGGCGCATCTCCACAACGGAATTAGCGATGTCGTCTATCGAGGTAGTGCGCCCGATATTACGGATGAGAGCCTCTTTATTGGCACCCTCCAGAAACCCGCCAGCGGTGTTCACTTGCGATTTCTCCGACGCATCCAGCACCTGCTTGAGAGTAATGCCGTAGGCCGCCATTTTTTCAGGAGATGCCAGAACTTGATATTGTTTGACGCCTCCTCCGATTGGAATGACTTGGGAAACGCCGGGAATGGTTAGCAAGCGCTGACGCAGAGTCCAATCAGCGATGCCGCGAATATCCATAGGTGCAGTCGTTCCATCTTTGCTGGAAAGACCAACCAACATGATCTCGCCCATAATGGAGGAAATCGGCCCCATGATCGGAGTAACGCCCTTGGGTAATTTTTCCGCTGCAAGTTGTAATCGTTCCTGCACGAGTTGTCGCGCCCGGTAAATGTCGATCCCCCAGTCGAACTCCACATAGAGCACAGATAACCCGATGCCCGCGCTGGAGCGCACACGCTTGACTCCAGGTGCGCCATTCAGGGAAGTTTCCAACGGTAGGTTGACCAGTGTTTCGACTTCTTCGGGGGCTAGGCCAGCGGCCTCAGTGAGGATATTGACCGTCGGACGGTTAAGATCGGGAAAGACATCCACGGGCAACTGCAAGGCGGTGTATCCGCCGTAAATGAGGATAAGAATGCTGGCCGCAACAATAAAGATACGGTTGCGGAGGGAAAATTCGATGAGTCGATTGAGCATGGCGAATTACTTGGAGACAACGTGTGCTGCCGTGGCACGTTTGCGACTGAGAACCGCAATTAGATTCAGCAAAAGCAGCACAATAATCGTGCCTCCCATGTAGGTGAGTGGGCCTTGCAAAGAGGCTAGTTTGCTCGTGTTAGCAACCGTGTGTTCGTCGGCGTGACCCGCCGCTTCCGGTGCTGCCCCAGCTTTAGCGACTGGTTTTTTTGAGGTGACGTATTGGAGTTGATAGTTACCAAGCGTAACCACTTTATCACTTGGGAAAACACCTTCGATAATTTCTACAAATTGGTCGTCTTTTACTCCGGTCACCACGGGACGTTTTTCGTAAACCAGCCCGTCGTTGTCATTTTGTGCGAAGACAAACAAATTGCCCGCTTCACCTAGCACTGCACTTAACGGGACGGCAACGACTGAATCAGCCTCCTCCGTCACCAGATTGAGTGTGGCCCTCATGTTAGGGCGCAATTTGAACTCTGGGTTTGGCACGCGCACCCATACCTTGAGGGTGCGTGTTTCGGGATCGAGTTCACCGCTCATTAGATCCACCGTGCCTGTAAAAGTATCATCGGGAAATGATTCCACTTTGATTCTTACTTTCTGTCCTGTCTTCACACGGGCGACCTGGCCTTCAAAAATCCTGCCTTCAGCATACACTGCCGATAGGTCCACGATTTCCAATAAATGCTTATCCGGTTCGACTGCATCATTCAGTAAAACATCCCGATGAGTAATCGTGCCGTCGATGGGTGACTCAATCATCACACGGGGCGGTGGATTGCCTAGTTGGCGACTTTCTACCTCGACCAATGGTTGACCTTTTTTGACAAGCTCTCCTTCGCTTGCCTTGATATTAAGAACACGTCCGGCAATACGGCTGCTAACCGCTGAGGCATGATCGGGTATTGGCTCAATCTGGCCGATGACCATAAGGGTTTTGTCTAACGTGCGTAACTCCGCTTCTTCCACAGTTAATCTGAGGTTAGTTTTTGCCTCTGCGGTAATGGTAATCGGGCCACCCACGGAAGTTTCGCCATCATCGCCGGGGGCTTTATCGTGTCCCGCATGGGCAAGAGCGTTTGATGAAAACAACAACAGGAAAGTTGCTGAGAAGACTGCTAGAGAGCGAATTGAGAGAGTCGTATTCATGAATTATTTGCGAGAGCGATGCGTTTTTTCAGTCCGGGAAGTGCCGTCGTTGAGAAAATCCTTGGAAAGATACGGACTGCCGCCACTGGCTGTTTCGAGTTGGATTAACGCCTGCACATAGTTGGTGTAGGCAGTGAGATAAGAAGCGCGGAGACTGGCTTGCTGTTGCTGTGCTTGGATCAATTTTGTGGAATCTGTCAGTCCCTCTGAAAAGCCCTTTTTTAGCAGTTCAGAAGTATTGGCTAACTGCGGCAATAATGTTTTCTGATAGCTGGTAACGACACTTCGTAGATTCGTCACTTGGACGATGCTCGTGGCAATCTCCGTGCGAATAGAAAGGCGCAGGGCTTCAATTTGCTGACCCGCTTGATCTGCCGTCGCTTGCTGCTCATGGAGCTTCCCCTGATTGCGATTCCAGAGGGATAAAGGGATGGAAATTTTTATTCCCGTGAAATTATTTGCATCAATTCCTCTTGGTTCGTCGAGAGTTCTTTCGTTCGAGTATTCCAGACCGACCGTCCAATCTTCCCACGCTTCTGCACGAGCTAGTTGCATCTCGGCTTTTGCCCGGTCCACAGAAAGTTCCAGCAAGCGTAGATCGGGTCGATTGACCGCCATTGAGGGAGCATATTTCTCGGCACTGAATCTAGCCGATAGGGTTTCCACGCTGCCATCCAGCTTGAGCGCAGTTTCAGGATTGACTCCTAATTTCCTTCGCAAGGCCAGTTCACGACTGCTGAGATCGGCTCCTAATACCGCGTTCTCCAATTCCAATCGTTGTAATTCCACTTTTGCGAGATTCACGTCCACCTCTGAGACTTCTGCTTTTTCTAAGCGTTGCTCGAAAAGGCTTACGAAATTGCGATTCACCCTGATGAACTCACCGTTAGAGGCCATTTGCTCTTTTACTAAGAGTATTGCCATAAATTCACTCTGCACTTCACCTACCAGCAATCGCTCCTGATTGCGGATTTCGACCATTGCCTGAGCCACATCGACACGGTTTAAGGCTTTGGCAAATCTCAGGCGACCAGCAATAGGAAACGCCTGAACGTAACCTGCGCTGATCGTGCGTTCACCTTCATCATTGCCCAGTTTATCGGAACGGCCCCCTAATTCGATGGATGGATTGGGGAAAAGTCCTGCCTGTATGAGTCTGCCTCGCGCTTTTTCGACTTCATAACGCGCAGCTCGCAGATCGAGATTGTTCGCCAAAGCTGCACGCGCTGCTTCATCCAGTGTTAAAGCATTGGCTGGCATTAAAAAAACACCAAGCAAAAGCCAAATAACACTGACTTTCCAAAAAAACTTAGAGGGCACTAAAAAACAGCGTTGTGACGGGAAAAGACTTTGAAAAAAAGGCGCAGACAGATTTGAAGGATGAGTCACGATAAAGCCTTAAACGCTGAGTTTTCTGCAATCCCTCAATCTTTTTCCAAGATCATCTTACACAAATTCCCATCAATACTGATTATCGAACGTTATATCCTACTAAAACAGGTAATCTTGTTGTCCAGATGCAGAAATCCAAAGTGAAGATAAAGCTTCACTGTTACGCTCTAAACTTTGACAGTCCGAAAACCAGAAGAGTCCATGTCCTCGCGATAGCTGCTTTGTAGCTTCCAGCAGATGGCGGGAACGCTCCTGACTTGTGGTGACGGTAATTACTTTGACACGATCAATGCCAAAACGTGACTTCTGAATACCCTGTATCCACGTTGCTTCATAGGCTAGGAGTTTACGAGTGAATGAGGAAAGTTCTGTATTCGAGCGATTCACTGGCATCGTGCCTCTGTCTGCTTCCAAAAAATACAGCGTGCGCGAAACTTGGCCTGTGAGTTCCTTTGATTCGATTGCAAAAACCTTATCTGGAATTACCCCTAATTTTTCTTTTTTTGAATCCGTTACTGTCCACTGAAAAGCTTTTCGCTCACTACGTGTAATTTCTTGGAGCGGTATATCATGTTCAATAAGCAGACTAACATTATTTCGTTTTTTACAGATGACTTCGAGCATTACCATTATGTCAGAAACCATCAGTGCATGTTCAAGAAAGAGGCGTTTAACGCTTTGGTTTCGTGAACTCCAATCGAGGCGAGAAAACGGAATATCTCGGCGTCGAAGCTGGGCAGCACCACGGCTAGTAAGTCCATAGACAATACTGCGAGAACCGCCTTGATGGTAGTAGTCAATCTGGCAAGTTGGGCGTTCAAGATAGTCGTGGTGATAAAGTTTTTGAAGGCGTCGCAAAACCTGTTGCCGACTACCTGCAACAAGATCGGTAACATGATTAGAGCGAAGAAAACGATGCCGATTGACCATCCGTAAAATCTCTGTGTCACGGGTTGTCAATTTCATTGGCGCAAAGTTTGTTGCTCGTCTGAACCGTGGATTACGGGTGAATGACATATTCAGATTGTAACATAAACAATGTTAGGAATAGAAATTACAAATATGCAGGTCGAGACGGCATCCGAGGTTCTTGATTTAGTGTCGCCTGTTTTCTTTTCCTTTCATCCAACGATTGATCTTGGCTTCTACGTCGGTGCGATGAGTTGCGTATTTTTCGCGTGATCGTGTTATCAGTTTGTCTCGCTTGCCGATAGGACACTCAATCGGTGAAAGCGTTTGGGCTTTGAAGGCGTCGCCAGTGCTGCCGTTCACGGAGAGGCGGGCGATAATTTGAAATCGGTCTAGGCCGACAAACATTTCCAGTGGATAGATTTTTCCAAACTCCTTAAACAATACCTCCGCGTCGGAATGGCCCACACGGAAGGAAACCAAAGAACCCACATTCCCGAAAACCGCTCCACGTATAGCAGGTGGGATTTGCTCAATGTATTGGTGGGAAAGTGCGAGACAGAGGCGGTATTTGCGCGCTTCGGATAGGATGGAAGTAAAAGCGTCGGTTGTAAAATTCTGAAATTCGTCGATGAATAAATAGAAATCTTTTCTTTCATTCTCTGACTGATTAACACGGGACATCGCTGCTAGTTGAAATTGGGTTGTCAGCAAACTTCCAAGTAAGTTAGCTTTATCTGCACCTAATTTTCCTTTGGAGAGATTGGCGATGAAAATACGGCCCGTGTTCATCATAAACGGAATACTTACTTTGGTCTGCACCTGTCCAAGTATATTCCGCACCACGGGATTGAGTAGGAATTGACCTAACTTATTTTGAATGGGTGCGATGGCCTCGCGCTGAAAACGAAGCTCATATCGTTCGTATTCGTCTGTCCAGAAAGCACGAACGAATGGGTCACGCACTTTGGATACGACGCGCTGCCTATAATCGGAATCTGTTAGCATTCGATTGACGCCGAGTAGGGAAGTATTTGGACAATCTAGTAGGGCTGCAATCGCGTTATACAAAATATATTCGAGTCTCGGCCCCCACGAGTCGTGCCAGATATTTTTGAATGCACCAACGATCCCACTGGCGACGAGGTGGCGGTCATCTGGAGAAACATTGGCTAGGAGATTCAACCCGATAGGGAAGTCGAGATCACCGGGATTGAAATATACCAAATCGTCGGCACGATGAGGTGGAATGCAATCTAGTAGTTCTTCGGCCAAATCACCGTGCGGGTCGATCAAGCCGATACCGTGTCCCGCCGCCAGATGTTGCACTATTAGGTTTCGCAGTAAGGTTGTTTTTCCCGAACCCGTTTTTCCCACAACGTAGATATGCTGGCGTCGGTCGATAAGCGAAAGGGCGACGGGATGTTCGGCACCCCATATTTCTCTTATTCCAATGGTTGTAAATTGTTCGTCCATGATGCCGTAGCCAGCCACCACTCCTTCACTTCGGCACACATTGATTTTGCATAAGCTGCCCGTGTTAAATTCAGCCTTTGCAATGTGAAAACCATGTGAGAAAAATCCGTTCGCAATAACGCACGAGGGCGAGCGAACGAGGTAATGGAAGCTGGCTGCGATTCCTGACGGTCGGAAGGTAACTATTATACACGAACGATAGTGGGTTACGCGATAGCGAGTTAGTTCGGGATGGCTGGGAAGGGAAGCCGCGCCCGCATTTTGCATCCGGTAGGAGCGAAGTCGTTCGTCCAACCCGATAGGGTGGACGTGGTAGTTCGTGCCTTAGCACGAGGTTGTCCTTTATCAAACCAGTTCCCACAAGGTTGTTGGACGATGGCCGACTTCGCGCGTTTTGGTCAGGTCACAGTGGCTAACGAAGACTGACCTGATAACCGGATGGAAAATGCGCGAAGTCGGGCGTTGCACGACAACCTTGTGGGAGCCATTTACCGCGCCGTTGAGCCGCGAAACCGTCACGCGGAGTCCGCGTGCCTCTACATACCATGTATGTAGGGTCATTTGTAGGGGAGTGATAACGCTGGCCGGATAAAGGACAGAGCTATTTCTTGGTTTGTTTAGCTGAGTTTTCAGCTTTTCTGAGGATAGTTCCCAGAGAGACATCCAATGCCCCTGCGATACGCAACAATGTATCCAGAGTTGGCTTTCGCAATTCTCGCTCAACAAATGAAATCATCGTGAGAGAAAGACCTGATTTTTCGGCAAGGACATTCATCGACATGCCGACTTTTTCTCGTTTACCGCGCAACTCAGCTATGACAAAAGAAGCAATTTGATCGCGAGAAGAAGTTTTGGGCACACTTACGAGAATATGGAGAATTTCTGTTGACTGTGATTTTACTATAGTAAATGATATGGCATGTTTTTACGACGCATCGGCC
>JBBRNR010000011.1:0-91989 GCA_038230215.1 Chthoniobacterales bacterium
AAACCTCCGCGCCAGCCGCACCGAGGCGGGCAGCATCGCACTCGATTGCGACCGGCCTGCGCTCGGAAAAACCTTTCGCTGGAGAATGCGCCCCGCAGGTTCCCAAGCGGCTTACACCTTGCTGGGAAGCTCGAGCAATCCAACCCTGGTGGCGGCTGATCCCGCGTCCGGTGCGGAGCTGGAGTTCGTCGTGCAGGCAGTCAACGGCACCCGCCAGAGTGTGATGAGCGAGCCTGCGCTGCTGGCTCCACTAACATCCAAGACTCCAGTTAGTAAAGAAGCCGTGCCAGTCCTGCCATCGTTGGCGAATGGTAATGGTGCCCGCAATCATTCCAGCAATGGAAATGGCGTGCACAGCCGCTAATGTTTAGATGTTATCTCAAGAAGCGCGTGCGGTGGGTTAGTTAAATCCTAACATCAAAGCCGCACGCGCTTTCTTCTCCTTCATCTATTATGTAGGGGAGCACACGCGAGGGCGCGTATGTTTCCCCAAAGGTAGATGAACTAACTAGTTCGCAGGGTGGAAATCGCCTGAGTAAGTTCGATGTCGCTCGGATGGGTAATTTTGATGTTCATGTCCGCAGGGGAAATGAGCCTGACCTTCTCTCCCAGCCTGACCACTGCCGATACTTCGTCGGTAACGAGTTCACCCGATGTTAGGATCTTCTCGTAGGCAGCCTGAAGGCGCCCGGCCTGAAAGACTTGCGGCGTCTGCATCGCCCAAAGTCGGGTGCGATCCACGGCTTCGATGATAAACCCATCGGCGTCGGTTCGTTTTACGGTGTCGGCCACCGGACTAGCGAGGCTGGCGGCACCGTATTGTTTTGCTGCGGCCAGAACGGCTAACAAATCACGCGCCGAGAGGAGCGGACGCGCGGCATCATGCACTGCAATCCAATGGAACTCGGATGCGACTTTTCCCAGTCCCGCAGCGACGGAAAGATGACGCTCTGAACCTCCGGGCAAAACGTGGGTAAGCTTCGAGAGATGAGCCGTTTCCGATTGGAAGACGGCGAGGTTTTTCTGCGAAGCGACGAGGACGATCTGCCCGATCTCGGAACAATCTTGCAACGTCCGCAAGCTGTGCAAATAGACCGGACTTCCATGCAAATCAGCGCGCAACTTATCGAAGCCCATGCGCTGGCTGCTGCCTCCAGCGACCACGATGGCAGCGACGCTGGCCATGCGTTAGGCGAGCGCTTTTTGCACGGCCTGGCTGAGCGTTTTGCCGTCCACGCGACCAGCGGCTTTTTGCGTGGCCACTTTCATGACTGCCCCCATTTGCGCCTTGGTCGTCGCGCCCGTTTCGGCAATCGCATCGGCCACGAGTGCTTCGAGATCGCTCTCCGACATGGCTTTGGGCAGGTAGGCGTTCAATATTTCCATCTCGGCTTTTTCCTTGGCGGCCAGCTCGGGGCGTCCGCCTTTTTCAAAGCCCTCGACCGAATCCTGCCGCTGCTTGACTTGCTTGCGAATGACGGCCATCGCCTCGGGATCGTCCAGTTTGGCCTCGGCACCGCCTTTTTCGATGGAGGCGTTTTTCAACGCCGATTTCAGCAGCCGCAGCACGGAAAGTTTGTCCGCTGCCTTGGCACGCATGGCGTCTTTGATGTCGGAATCGATTTGGTCTTGGATGAGCATAATGGAAGTCAGTTGGGAAAATTATTGGGCCGCCGCCGTCTGCTGGCGAACGCGTTCTTTCTTGGTTTCGGCGTTCTCGCGGATACGGGCGACTTCGTGGTTGAGCTGCTTTTGCAGGCTGTCGATTTCGGAGAAATTCCCCACTGCTTTCTCTTTGGCGATCTCGCCTTGCAGGAAAAGCTCCTTCTCCGCCACTTTGGCCATCGCCTCGGACTCGATCTCGGCGATGGCCGACTTCTGTTCCTCGGTCAGTGTGACCGTCGGCGCGTTTTTCTGGAGTCGCTCCATGGCGAGTTCGTAGGCGGATTTCATATGGCGACACTATGTTGATTGCGCTTCCCCGCGCAACAGAGAGTTGGCGGAGGGGGTGGGATTGCCTCCTTCGGCTTTCCATCTTTGCGGCCTCCGGCCCGTTTGGAGGTGGCCTCCTTCAGTGCTTCGCACTGGCGGAGGGGGTGGGATTCGAACCCACGGAGCCTTTCGGCTCTCCAGTTTTCAAGACTGGCGCAATCGACCACTCTACCACCCCTCCTTTTTCTGGCTTTCGGAGACTAGCGCGATTTTTAGAAACGACAAGTCGCAGATAAATACCCGCAGCCATTCACGGAAATACGTTTCCAGTTAAAAATCCACCACCACCTATATGAATCTTAAAAAATCCCTACTCGTCATCACCGCAGTCGCCAGCCTGGGCCTCAACGCCTTCGCCGCAGCGCCCAGCACTTACCAAGTGACCGGGCCCGTGCTCGCCCTCACCGACAGCATTATCACTGTCGAGAAAGGCAAGGAAAAGTGGGAAATCGCCCGCAACGCCGACAGCAAAGTCGCAGGCGATCTCAAAGTCGGCAGCAAAGTCACCATTACTTACACGATGACCGCTTCGGCGATCTCCGTAAAAGCAGACAAGGCCGACAAGGCTGATAAGAAAACCACCGCCAGTTCGTCGGCTGCGCCAGCCGCTGGCACCGTCGCCAAACCATAAATAGAGCGAACGACTTACAGTGTTCTCGAAGTGGGCAGCGCGATTCGCCTGCCCACTTTTCGCGTACAGAGCCACCACGCGGCGATCAGGCCCAACCACGCCCCGAAACAGACGTCGGAAAGGTGGTGCGCATCGAGGATGACGCGGCTTGCGGCCATGATCACCGCCGGCACGAGCCAGAGAAATGAACCGCGCGTGCGACGAAAGGCGAGCACGGTAAAAAAACCAAAGGCCGTCGCGGTGTGTCCACTCGGAAACGAGCTGTATTTGTTCTGGCCGAGGAGCCATTTCCCATCGTGACGCAGCCCGTACCAACCGGGCTCGACTTTCACATTATTCGGCCGCGTCCGGCCCGTGGTGAGTCGCACTGTGTTCGTCACCGCCCCGGCCAGCGTGGACGCCACGATCATGGTGGCGACGAGACGGAGGAGCCCGGGGCGTTTTTTCCACCAGGCCCAGAGGAGAAATGGCAGCGTATAAAGCATCAACCACGGCCAGTCGCCATAGTTGGAAATGATTCCCGCGAGGTTGCGGATTGGTTTCGTGCGATGCTCCGCAACGAAGCGAATAACGGCGTTATCCAAGAAAAAACTCACGACGCAGAGCACGCCAAAGAGCGCGAGAAACAGCACCTGCAACCGGCGTCGCTTGCGGAAACGCGCCGCCTGGTTTTGCATTTGAGTTTGATTCAAATGGGATTCCTCGGTAGGGCTGGACATTCCGCTTCTGTAGCAGAAAACCCCGAAACCGCACGCATGACCTTGTTGACTTTGTCGCCCACTCCGAGCCTGCGGCACTACCTGTGGCTCTTTCTGGCGGCGGCACTGTTTCATTTCGCAGGCACCTGGTCGCTCCCGCTGATCGACCGCGACGAGCCTCGTTTCGCCGAAGCGTCGCGGGAAATGTTGCAGCGTCAGGACTTCGTGGTGCCGTATTTCAACAACCAATACCGCTTCGACAAGCCTCCGCTAACCTACTGGCTGCAAAGCTCCGCCTACCGGATTTTCGGCGACAACGAAGCCGCCGCGCGACTCCCATCGGTCTTGGCCGCCGCCGGAGTTGCCGTCATCTTGCTGGCTTGGGGAACGCGACTGAAAGACGCTACATTAGGATGGAAGTCCGCTCTGATTTTCACCCTCAGCCTGCAAGTCGCGCTCCATGCCAAGGCGGCGGTCGCGGACATGCTGCTGGTGTTTTTCGTCGTGCTCGCCGCCTGGGCCGGATGGGAAATGCGCAGTGGAATCAAACTCCGTTGGTGGCTGATCGCTTTCGGCGCACTGGCTCTGGGTTTTCTGGCGAAAGGCCCCATTGCCTGGCTGCCGCTTATTCCGATGGGGATGCAACTCCGCTCTAAAAAAGACGGGCTTTCCTTCGCTGCCGGAGTCGTCGTCATGCTCGGCCTCGTGGCGCTTTGGGGCATCCCCGCGCTGGAGCGGACGAACGGCCAGTTTTTTAACATCGGCATCGGCAAACACGTCGTCGGCCGCTCCGTCGCGACGATGGAGGGTCACGGCGCCAAAGGCATTCTCGGCTATGTGGGGACGCTGCCGTTTTATTTCCTGACGGTCTTTGCGTCGTTCGCACCTTGGTCGTGGTTTTTGCCGCGCTTGGTCAGACAATGGAAAACCTTGTGGCAAAACCACGACCAGCGTTATCTCCTGCTCCAGGTTGCGCTTTATTTTGGCGTCTTCACGCTCGTAAAAACCAAGCTGCCGCATTACACGCTGCCCGCGTTTCCGATGCTGGCCCTGCTCGTCGCTGGCCTGCTAACCACATTACAAATCCGGCGGTTCGCCATCGCCATGGGAGTCTTCGTTCTCGTGCTCTCGCTGGTCATCTTCCCGTGGGCCGCGAGGCTATTCCCCGCTCCGGCACTGGCTGGCCAAAGCGCCTCCTTCTTGAAGCCAGAAATGGAGTTCGCCAGCATCGAGTTTGTCGAACCCAGCCTGGTCTGGTCTTTCCGCAAAACCGTCCGAGGCTTCCACTCCAAGGTCGATCCGCGAAAAGCCGCCCGCTGGATGTCTCAGCCTGGCGCGCGTTTCTATATTGGCCCCACAGATCAAGTCGCCACCGCTTTTCCTGCGCCCGATCCGAGCTGGAAAATTTTCCATCACACAGGACGCAATTTCGCCAAGGGCGACCGGACCGATTTGACCCTGTTGCTGAAACCCAATTGAGGCCTCATTAACCTCTAACTCCTCCCCATTTTCCTTCTTCACAAGGCGTGATGCGGGTGTATCGTAAATCCATGTTTTCCTCGCGCGTCCTCGCCGTTCTCCTCCTCACTTCCAGTTTTCTTCGCGCCGATCTCGTCATCGTCCAAGACGTGGACGCCATGGGGCAGCAAGTCTCCATGACGCTGAAAACCAAGGGCACGATGATGCGCGTCGATTTGAATCCGAAAATGAGCATCCTCATCGACGGCGCAACCGGCGACATGAAGACCCTCATGCACGATCAGAAAATGTTCATGTCGATGAACATGGATGCCATGAAAGGCATGATGCCCGCCCCCAAACCCGGCTCGACCGCCAAACCCATTCTCCAGGCTCTCGGCAATAAACAAAAAATCAGCGGCTACGACACCGAGGAATATCTCTACACCCAGGGCGACACCGTTTCCCACCTCTGGATCGCCAAAGACTTTCCGCATTTCGATGCCTTCGTCAAAACCATGGAAACCCTTCGCAAAGGCCCCATCGGGCAGATGAGTCCGCAGATGCAAATGGATATGACCCAGCTCCCCGGCATGCCATTGAAAACCATCCTGGACATGGGTGGCAAATCCGGCACCAGCATTGTCAAATCGGTCGAGGAAAAAGACCTCGATCCCTCGGATTTCGTCGCGCCAGCCGATTACAAGTCGTTCGCCATGCCGACCATTCCGCCTCCCGCCCAATAACCGCGATCCCATCCCATGAACACCCCGGAAGCATCTCCCTTCGAGTCGCCTTCCTACAGTGATGTTCTGCCGATGGACTTGGTTTTGGCCTCCACCTCGCCGCGCCGAATCGAGTTGCTTACGAACCTCGGCTACACCTTCCGCATCGTGCCGCCCGGCGTGGAGGAAAGTGCCGGAGTCCACCTTACGCCGCGCGAGCTTTCCCTGCTCAACGCCAAACGCAAATCCCACGCCGTCGCCGCTTTTGAGCCGACTTCCATCGTTATCGGAGCCGACACCGTGGTCGCCATCGCAGGCGAAACTCTCGGCAAACCCGCCGACCTCGACGAGGCGCGCAGCATGATTCAGAAACTCAGCGGGCGCACGCATCAAGTGCTCACCAGCGTCTGGATCACGCGGTTGCATCCGTTTCATATGGTCGCTTTCACCGAGATGAGCGAAGTCACCTTTCGCCTGCTCGATGCCTCGGCCATCGGCGCGTATCTTCAGAAGATCGATCCACTCGACAAGGCGGGAGCTTACGCGGCGCAAGAGTATCGTGAGGAAATCATCGAGAACATCCACGGCTCCGTCGAAAACGTGATCGGACTTCCAGTCGAATCAGTGGTGCTGGCGCTGACGGAATTTGAGTAAATGCGGAGCGTTCTCGTCGTCGGCTGCGGCTATCTCGGGCGCGAAGTGGCGCGGCGGTTTTTCGAGTTGGGTTGGAATGTGACCGCCTGGACAAGTGCCGCTGCTTCCGCCGAACGTGAGGGCGCTGCCGGTTTTCGCGTCTCGCCCGTGGACATCCGCGACCTGGATTGGATTCGGCGCATCGGCGAGCGCGACGGCCCCTACGATTGGGTCATCAATTGCGTCAGCTCGGGAGGAGGCGACTCCGATCGTTATCGGGAAATCTACCTCGACGGCACCGCCAATCTCATTCGCGGACTCGTCTTTGGCCGTCTCCTTTTCACCAGTAGCACCTCGGTTTACGGCCATACCGATGGAAGTCCGGTCAACGAAGATTCGCCGACGCAAACCACGACCGCCACCGGCTCCATCCTGGTCGAAACCGAGAATCACGTCCTCGCCCGCGGCGGCATCGTCGCCCGGCTCGCGGGCCTTTACGGACCCGGACGCGGCGCGATGTTGCGACGTTTTCTGGCCGGTGAATCCACCCTCGATGGCGACGGTTCCCGCTGGTTAAACACCATTCACCGCGATGACGCCGTGAGCGCATTGGAACTCCTCATCACCACAAACGCTGCCTCCGGCCTCTACAATGTCGCCGACGATGGCGGCCTGACCCAGCTCGCCGCCTTCCAGTTTCTCGCCGAAAAACTCCAGCGTCCCCTCCCCCCGTCCGCCTCGCCCAACTTGCAGCGCAAACGCGGCTTCTCGAACAAAAAAGTCCGCAACACCCAACTCCGCGCTCTCGGCTGGACTCCGAAGTTTCCCAGTTTCCTCGACGGCATGGAGGTGTTGATCGAACAAGAAGGAGTCTGCGTAAAATGAATGAAGCACCAGGGTCTGATACAGCGGAAATCGAGCACGATTGGGACGCTGGCGTGGTCTGCACCGTTTGTTTGGAAGCGAATCCACCGGAGCAAAGTTATTGTTTCAAGTGCGGGGCCTTGCTCAATTCATTGAGGGCCTTCAACCCTTTCGACCAGACGTTGGTCAAGGGGTTTGCCTATCGTCGGGCCGTGGACGGTCCACCCAGCAGGGTCATTGTAGGGGGCATGTGGCTGCTGTTTTTTCCACCCTGTATCCTGGCAATCGCCGAACTCTTTGCAGACTTTTTTCATGTCGTTCACCAAGGCGTGCTTGCGGCGCTCCTCCGATACGTTTTTCCGATCGTCTACATTCTAACAATTGCCACGGTGCTTTATCGCACGACGGCCAATTATCTGACCAAGCGCAATCCCTCGGCTACGAAAGAAACGGCGGACGCTTCGTAGCATATGGCTCCCCCGCAACTTTTTTCATTTCCTCCACAAAAAAACTTGCCTCCTTCAAACGCTCTCCAGCTTTTCCATTCAACTGGTCTGACCTTATTCGCTGCTGCGTGGCTCTACACACCATGAAGCAATACACACTGGAAAACGCTAATAATGAGGAAATTCAACTTAACGGGGGGATAATTCCTAGATGAAACCTAACATGGGATGCACCTACCCAACCGCTCTGGGCTGTAACACCTCCGGCAGTTCTGAGCGGAGTTAGACTCGATTCAACGCGCTGAGGATGGCTTGGATGCTGGCTAGTTCGATGTTGGTGTTTTCGCCGGCTCCCCATTTGGTCTGGCCGTTTTCCAGTTTGATTTGGATGTAGGCGATGGCGCTGCTGTCGCTGCCGCTGCTGAGGGCGTGCTCTTTGTAATAGGCCACAGAGAACGATGGAACTCCGGTCTTTTCCAAGGCATCGACGAAGGCGGCGATGGGGCCGTTGCCCTGGCCGATGAGCGCGAGGGATTTCCCATCTCTCAAAACCGATGCGCGACATTGATAGACTCCGCTGCTGCCGTCGGCGTGAAAGTGCTGCAACTCCCAGGGCTGCGTGCGCTCGATGTATTCCTTCCAGAACATTCCGCGCAGCTCGGCGGCAGTAACTTCGCGACCGAGCGCGTCCACGGCGTCGTTGGCGATGGGGCCGAACTCGCGCTGCATGTCTTTGGGGATTTCGATGCCGTATTCGGCCTCCAATAAATACGCAACTCCGCCCTTGCCGCTCTGGCTGTTGACGCGGATGACTTCGCGATATTCGCGGCCGATGTCGGCGGGATCGATGGTGAGGTAAGGGACGTCCCATGTTTCCCGCGTCTGGGTTTCACGCTCGGCGAGTCCTTTTTTAATCGCGTCCTGATGCGACCCGGAGAAGGCGGTGAAAACCAACTCGCCGCCATACGGGTGACGCGGGGGAACAGTCATTCCGGTGGTGCGCTCGTAAACGGCGGTGAGCCCGGCCATGTCGGAAAAGTCGAGTCCGGGATGGATGCCGTGCATGTAGAGATTGAGGGCGACGGTGACGATGTCGAGATTGCCGGTGCGTTCGCCGTTGCCGAAGAGGGTGCCCTCGACGCGCTCGGCTCCCGCGAGCAGGGCGAGTTCGGTCGCAGCTACGCCGGTGCCACGGTCGTTGTGCGTGTGCAGGCTGAGAACGACGGCATCGCGCCGGTGAATGTGACGCGACATCCATTCGATCTGGTCGGCGTGGACGTTCGGCATGGCGACTTCCACGGTATTGGGCAGATTCAGGATCATCTTGTGCTCGGGCGTTGGTTGCCAGAGATCGATGACGGCGTTGGAGATTTCCAAGGCGAAATCGGGCTCGGTGAGCGAGAAGGACTCGGGCGAATACTGCAAACGCACGCGAGTTCCAGTCAAACGTGGGAGACGGTCGAGAATCCATTGCGCTCCCTGCAAAGCGATGGCTTTGATTTCGTCGCGAGATTTTCCAAAGACGACGCGACGCTGGGCGGGCGAGGTCGAGTTGTAGAGGTGAATGATGACACTTTTCGCGCCAATCAACGACTCGACGGTGCGCTCGATGAGGTCTTCACGGGCCTGGACCAGACATTGAATTGAGACGTCGTCGGGGATGCGATTTTCCTCAATGAGACGGCGATTGAAGGCAAATTCGGTGTTCGACGCGCTGGGGAAGCCGACTTCGATTTCTTTGAAGCCGCATTTCACCAAGGCGTCGAAAAGCTCCAGTTTCTGGGAGACATTCATCGGCACGGCGAGCGCCTGATTGCCGTCGCGCAGATCGACGCTGCACCAGATCGGCGGCTGGGTCAGGGTGCGATTGGGCCATTGTCGGTCTGGCAATTGAACAGGCGGGTAAGGTCGATATTGAGTAGAAGGATCGGAAATCATAAGGGCGCGACTAAATTAGCCACAACCGTAAAGGGATGGCCCATTATTTTTTCCTTGGCTGCCATCGAAGGACACAGAGACTTCCAACAAGGGAAGGCGGGCGAACGGGTTGCGTTCCCGCGATGGGGTGGTAGTTTGGACTCTCCAGAAATGGGGGCGTACTGGTCTCGACTTTTGATAGACGAGGTAAGTTGCATGCAGAGGATGATTCGTTGGCCTCTTAAAAAATCGAGTCAAAACAAATAAACGCAGAATCTAACGATCTCGCTCTCGCGGCCTAAAGTGCCGTGACGTTGGCCACACGACACCTGCTAGTGAGGCCAGCGACGACAGCAGGGTAGCTTGGGAACGGATTGACCGCGTTTCCCGGTGAAATATTTCGTGGTCGACCGCGTTAGGCAATGTGTCCGTTCATAGCCGAAGCGTCAGATTTTTGACGGAAGAAGCATGTGGTGATTTGCAGCGTTCGTTTTAAGGACAGGGGTTCGACTCCCCTCGCCTCCACCATTTTGATTTTGAAGAGCCTACTGGCAAATAAGGGAAAACATCAGCCACAGTTGCAGGGCACTCGTTTGATTTTCCCTCGAACCTAACTATCCTCCCGCATGGCATCAGAGAAAATCAGTGTGGACCTTCCGAAAACCACCTCCCGCGTCTTTGCCCATACGCGCTGGGATGTCATCCCGGTGCTTTGCGGCTTTCTGCACCTCGCGTTTTTCCTCTCGCTCTTCTACCTGTTTCCGAGGACCCCGCTCTGGATCATGGTCTGCCTCGGGCTCGTCTATGCGGTGAGCATTTCCTGGAATATCAATGGCATCGCGCACAATTTTATTCATCATCCCTACTTTCGCTCGACCACGCTGAACCGCCTCTTCAGCCTGCTCGAATCGCTCGTTTGCTGCTTCTCCCAAGTCCATTACGACGTCGTCCACACGCGGCATCACAAGGGAAACAGCGACCGCAAGGACGAGAACGGCGACACCGTTGATTGGCTCTCGATCTATCGTCACGGCCACGACGATGAGGCGGAAAACCCCTGGACCTACATCTTCCTCGGCTTCATCCGCGATTCACCGAAGTCCTTCGGTGCCGAACTCGCCAAACGCGGCCCGAAAGAAGTCTTCTGGGGTCGGGTGGAAATCACCAGCGTCGTCGGTTTCCTCATCCTCATGGGCATCTTCAACTGGAAATGCGTCGTCCTCTTTTACCTGCCTTGCATGTATCTCGGCCAATGCCTCAGCAACCTCAACGGCTACTACCTGCACTATGGAGCCAACCCCGACAAACCCATCGCCTGGGGCGTGAGCAGCTACGCCAAGCTCTACAACTGGACCTGGTTCTACAACGGCTACCACGCCGAGCATCACTTCCGGCCCAACGTGCATTGGACAAAAATGGTCGCGCTCCACGAAGTCATCAAAGACGCCCAGCAACGCGAAGGCGTCCGCGTCATCACCCCGCCGCACGCGCTGGGCTTCCTCGATCCCACCCTCCCGCCCCTCAGTGGCACGCGCGCGGGATCGGCTGTCGTCGGCGAATCTGCTCCCAGCGCAGCGTAACTTCGCCGCAATAGAGGTCGCAGACTCCGGCGAGAGAGTGGCCGCGTGGCAATTTTCCTTCGCGTCTTCGAGGCTTCTTGGTTTAACTTTTACGCATGATGCCTGCGGCCAAGTCTTCCTCCATTTATGCGATTGTCGGAAGCGATGAGGCAAAGATCAAACTGGCGGCACGCGCGTTGGCGGAGAGGCTGACGCCGGCAGATTCGGGGGAGTTTGGCCTGGAAATTGTGGATGGCTGCGTGGAGGGCGCGGAGTTGGCGCGGGCGAAGCTGATGGAGACGGTGCAATCGCTGCTGACGCTGCCGTTTTTTGGCGGCGGCAAGCTGGTCTGGCTGAAGAATGCGACGTTTTTTGCGGACTCGGTGACGGGGCGGGCGGAGTCGGTGCTGGAGGCGGTGGAGTCGTTTGCAGAGGAGTTAAAGAAGGGGTTGCCGCCAGATATTGTGTTGCTGATCAGTGCGCTGGATATCGATAAGCGGCGGTCGTTTTACAAGACGCTGGGCAAGCTGGGCGAGGTGCAGGTGTTTGACAGAATCGAGACGGGCCGCGGAAATTGGGAGGAGCAGGTGGAGGCGCTGGTGATGACAGACGCGCGGACGCTGGGGCTAAAGTTCGACCGAGACGCGTTGGAGTTGTTTGTGCAGTTGGTCGGCGCGGACACGGCGCAGATAAGCAATGAGCTGGAGAAGCTGGATTTATTTTTTGGAAAGGAGCCGAAGATGGTGACCTCAGAACTAGTGCGTAGTCTGGTGGCGCGAACGAAGGAAGGCGTGGTCTTTGATCTGGGCAATGCAATTGCGCGGCGCGATCTGCGGAGTGCGCTGAAGCTAGTCGATATGCTGCTGCGCCAGGGCGAGTCTGCGGTGGGCATCCTGCTGGTGGCGGTAATCCCAACGGTACGAAATCTGTTGGTGGTGAAGGATCTGATGGTGCGGCACAAGCTGCGTCCGCCAGAGCAGCCGTTCTTTTTCGGCAAGACGTTGGAGCGTTTGTCGGCGGAGGCTACGCGTCATCTGCCAAGAAAGAAGGACGGGACGGTGAATGGCTATTCGTTGGGCATCGCGGCGCAGTCGGCGGGTAAATACACGCTGGCGGAATTGAAGTCGGCCCTGACGGCGTGCCTGGAGGCGAATCAGCAGTGCGTGACGACGCAACTCGACGCGTCGCTGGTGCTGAGTCAGGTGATTGTGCGAATTTGCGCGCCCGCCGTGAGAAAATAGGAAAATCGATGGCGAAAATTTCTTCGGCATTTGCCTTGCCAAACGGGGTGAAACTTTGTCCCATAGCCGCTCTCTTGTGACCGCTTCGAAATGGCTCTTATCTCTGGTTTGTCTGTCTGCACTTGCCTGCCCGGCTCTGGCGCAGGTGGGTGAGTTGAGTTCAGCAAAATCGCCCGTGGAGATTTACTCCGATGGTGGCACTAGATTCGAAGGGGGGCTGGCGATCGCCGAGAATAACGTGGTGATCTATTCCAATGGAGCCCGAATGTATGGCGACTACGCCCAATACAATCCCGAGACGCATGATGTGCTGCTAAAGGGGCATGTGAAGATATACCAAGGTAAAACGATTTTTGCGGGGGAAAGCGCTTTCTACAATCTCGACACCAAGTTTCTTCGCTCCTCGGATTTCCTCGGAGACTCGCTGCCGTATCACTTCCAAGGCGACAACTTATATTCCATCGAGAACGGTGCCTATGCGATTAAGAACGGCATCTTCTCGACGCATGATTCGTCACAGCCGGACTATCATTTGCGGTCGCGCTTTGTGCGGATTTACCCCGATAACCGGATTATTTTCTCCAATGTCACCCTCTTTATAGGGCAGACGCCAGTCTTCTGGTGGCCGTATCTCTACCAGTCGCTCGACGAGGCCAATGCGTTTCTCGTTACTCCCGGTTACAGCGGAAAATGGGGCGCGTATCTCCTCGGCAGCGTCACCTTCCCCGTCACGGAACAAACCATCGGTCGCGTGCACCTCGACTATCGGAGCGAGCGCGGCCCGGCCTTTGGACTGGACCTGGAATACAAGGGCGTGAAACCCACCAATGGCGATCCGCAGAGCTACAGCAACATCCGCAGCTATATCCTGAACGACTCGCAGACGCAGAAAAATGTCACCTCGCTGAAACGCCCCAATATCGATCCGACTCGCTACCGCTTGAGCTGGCAGGCCAAGCTCTATCTCTCAGACGATTGGACAGCAACGGTCGATCTAAACAAACTGAGCGACAGCAAGTTCCTCGAGGATTTTTATCCGGGCGAAAACCGGCTCGATCCACAGCCCGACACCGTCGCCGCGCTCACAAAAGCCTCGGAACATTGGACTTTCACGGCCTTGGCGCGGGCGCAGTGGAATGATTTTCAGCAAACCACTGAGCGTCTGCCTGAATTAGACCTCGATTTCGCTCGTAGCCGGCTCTTCGGCTCGCCGATTTACTATGAAGGCGAGACCAGCGCGACATTCCTAAACAAGGCGTTTCCGAAGGGCTCCGAGGCGATGGACGTGGATACCTTCCGGGCCGACACGTTTCATCAAATCAGCTATCCAAACACTTACTTTGGCTGGCTCTCGGTCGTTCCTCGCGCCGGTTTTCGCGCCACTTACTACGATGTTACGGGCACGACCAGCCAGAGCCTGACGCCATCCAGTCTTGACCGCATCGCGCAACTGCAAACGCTCATCGCCAGCCAGACGACACTGATCAACGAAAATCGCGACCAGATTAACTCGCTCAATGCCCAACTCGCCGTCGCCTCACCCGGGGACGCAATCATTATTCAGCAACAGATCAACCAACTAGAGGCCGCCAGCGCCAGTTATCAGACGTCCAACAACACCCTCGCCGCCAGTGTGACCAGTCTTCAAGCCGGCTCGACGATCGACGTTTACAACAAGACCGGCTCCCAGCTTCGCACCGTCTTCAATTTCGGCGTCGAGTCCTCCTTCAAAATCTCCCGTACCTTCGACAATGTGCAGGCGCGCTGGGCCGGTCTCGACGGACTCAAGCACATCATCCAGCCGTATCTGAATTTCTCCTACATCGCAGGGCCCTCCGTAAGTCCGGACCGGATTTTGCCGATCGATGTTTATGTTCCGTCCACCCAGTTGGCTCCGTTCGATTTCCCCCAATCCGTCGCCCTGGATTCCATCGATCAAGCCTCCGTGCTCCGTCTCGGTGTGCGCAATCGATTGCTCACCAAGCGCAACGACCAGAGCTTCACCTGGCTGGAACTCGACACGTTTTTAAACGTGAACTACCAGAATACCTACGACACCTCCAATTTCTCGAATCTCTTCAACCGCCTACGCTTCAACCCCGTGCCGTGGGCCGCGCTGACCATCGACTCGCAACTCCCGGTCTTTGCGGACGGCTTTTCCGAGGTCAACACCGGAGTGACTTTCATGCCAGCCTCGGACCTCACCCTCACCGTCGGCCATCGCTATTTGCAGAACAATCCGTTCTTCGTCAACAGCAGCCTCGGAACGTTTTCCGCCTATTACCAGATCGATCCGAACTGGGCTTTCAGCTTCAATGAGCAATACGAGTTTGAGGATTCCGTCCTCGAGAGCCAGCGCTACACGCTTTATCGCGACCTCACGAGTTGGATCGCTTCGCTCTCCGCCGTCATCCGCGACAACCGCGGCAAGGAGGACATCGGGTTATTTATCACATTCACCTTGAAGGATCTGCCCAACTTAAACTTAAACTTCAACGTGGACCCTGGTTCTACCGGGCAGGAATAATCATTAATCAATTACATTAAATATGGAACTTTGTATCATCGGCTCAGGTTATGTCGGACTCGTCTCCGGCGCATGTTTTGCGGAAATCGGCCACCACGTCGTCTGCGTCGATAACGACCAGAAAAAAGTCGATAAACTCCAGGCGGGTTTAATCCCTATCTACGAGCCCGGCTTGGAAGATCTCGTGCATCGCAACGTTGCCTCGAAGCGCCTCCGCTTCACCAATTCCATCGAAGACGGCGTGGATCATTCCCAAGTCGTCTTCATCGCCGTCCCTACCCCGCCGCAAGTCGACGGCAGCGTCGATCTCACCTACATCGAACGCGTCGCCCGCGAGATCGCCGGCGTCCTCAAGCCCGGCCAATATCGCGTCGTCGTGGACAAATCGACCGTCCCCGTGAAGACCGGCGAAAAAGTCACCGAGACGATCAAACGCTACAATAAAGGCGCAGAGTTCGACGTCGTCTCCAATCCCGAGTTTCTCCGCGAAGGCTGCGCCGTGCCCGATTTGATGAACCCCGACCGCATCGTCATCGGCAGCTCCAGCCAGAAGGCGACCGACCTCATGAAGCAGGTCTATGAACCCTTCAAAGCTCCCATCCTCGTCACCGACATCAACTCCGCCGAACTCATCAAGCACGCCGCCAATTCCTTCCTCTCGCTGAAGATCAGCTACATCAACGCCGTCGCCGCCATCTGCGAAGCCAGCGGTGCCGACGTCGAAATGGTCGCCGACGGCATCGGCATGGACAAACGCATCGGCCGCAACTTCCTCAACGCTGGCCTCGGCTACGGCGGCTCGTGTTTCCCGAAAGACGTCAAAGCCTTCATCGCCATCGCCAAGCAACTCGGCACGCCCTTCAAACTCCTCGAAGAAGTCGAGCGCATCAACGAATCAATGCTCAACCGTTTCCTCGACAAAGTCCGCGCCAAACTCTGGGTCTTGAAGGACAAGAAAATCGCTGTCTGGGGCATGGCCTTCAAGCCCGACACCGACGACGTGCGCAACTCCGTCGCCATCGAACTCATCAACCGCCTCGTCGCCGAGGGCGCGCAAGTTAGTTGCTGCGATCCGAAAGGCGCTGAGAAAGCCATCGAATGGAACCTCATCGATCCGAAAAAAGTCCGCGTCGTCGGCTCGCCGTTGGAGGCGATTGAAGACGCGGAGGCCGTCATCCTCGCCACCGAGTGGAAGGAATTCCTCAACGTCGATTTCGCCGAGGCCAAAGCCAGGATGCATACCCCGCTCATCTTCGACGGACGCAATCTTTACAATCCCGAAACCATGCGCGAACTCGGCTTCGAATACGTCAGCGTCGGCCGCTGAGATTCGACTTCCATTCCGATCAGAAAGGCGCGGACCACCTCCGCGCCTTTTTCGTGCCCCAGCCATTCGCTTGGAATTTCCGCCCATTCGCTTCCCCGATTCAGAAACTCCTCCCGACGCGTCACCTTCTCGTCATCGCCAGCCAGAAATCCGTCGCCAATTCCCTGAAACTCGCCTGAATTTTTCGCCCGCTCATCGCAGCTGGCCAGAAACTCAGTCCGATTTCGCAGAAACCCGCCACGAATTGTCACCTTTCCCTGTGCATTTCTCGCCATTTCGAGACGTTTTGCCAGAATCCCTGCTCATTTCTCGCCATTTCGTCGCGATTTATCAGTTGCTCTGAAATATAGCGATTTATTGGGCCCTCGAAGACTTTTGTTTGACTCTGTCCGCGAGTAGTATATTCGAGCTTCAGTGCTCATGTCGATTAGCCGCTCAGATAGACCACGCGTCTTTGTCTCCAGTGTTACTGCAACACTGTTGGCAGGCATTTTGTGGGTTTTGCTTCTGGCGTCTTCCAGCCAGTTACATCTAGCGATCCATCACGATGCCGGGCACTCCGATCACGAATGCGCGGTGACTCTCTTTCAACATGGTGGCTGTGATGTGCCACTTCTGCAGGTCGTCCCGACAGGCACGCTGCGTTTCATTTCTACCGAGATTGTTATCCGCTCTGCTGAGATTGCGGCAATCTTTCATCGGAATTGCGTGCTGGAGCACGCTCCCCCTGTTTCCTAAGTCCGGTAAGTCATCGCGGGACTTTAGATCCCGAAGATCGGCAACGCCATCTCGGCTTGCCATTTCACATTAGCTCCGTCCCCACGTGTGTGGTGTTTCGGGCAACAACTCATCTCAACTTAGGAAAAATCATGAACATACTTAGCTTTTTATTAATTCTCTTATCGTGTCTCCATTTCACTTTAACTCCCTTGTTAGCTGCCGCTGACTCTAGCAGTGCCGCCCCGCCGGACGTTGCAGAAATTCAAAAAACACTCGCGGCCATGCAGCAACAAATGCAAGCCAGTGAAAGCCAGCATCAGAGCGAACTAGCTGCCCTAAAAACGCAACTCGCTGAGCAACAACAGCTCATTGATACACTGGTGAAAAATCAATCACCTGCGCCTGCGCAAGCTACTCCGGTAGAGCCACTCATTCCAACCATGGATGATTCGATTCTGGCCAGTCAGCCCGCCACGCCGACGCCAGCGCCAGTTGCGACCGGGAGTTTCCCCACCTCGGATGCGGCCATTGTTAGCAACACTCCTGCCGGGGAAACCGGGCCGATGACGATTGCAGGTGGCGGGAAGACTTATTTGAATATCTCGTTTGATGGCGTCTATACAGCGGCAGCTTCCTCTTCCAAGGACCTGAGTCATCTGGAGGTGGGAGACCATGATCCGCAGCAAACGGGATTTAATGCACGAAATAACGAACTAGCCCTGGACGGCGCGGTTGACCCGTATTTCGAAGGATTCGCCAACATCGTTTTTAAGTTGGATAACAACGATGAAACGAGCGTGGAAGTAGAGGAGGCATTTGCCCAGACGACATCGTTGCCCTACGGGTTGCAGGCGAGAGCCGGGCAATTCTTTTCCGCGTTTGGTCGGCTCAACCCGACGCATCCGCATACCTGGGATTTTGCCGATGCCCCATTGGTCAATGGCCGACTGCTTGGCTCTGATGGATTGCGTGGCATCGGAGTGCAACTCGGATGGGTCGCGCCGCTTCCGTGGTATTCACAGTTCTTACTCGGCGTGCAAAATGGCGAGGGAAACACGGGCTACTCATTTCGCAATCCCGGAGACAATGGCGTCTTCTACGGGCGAACCACTGTTGACCGCCGACTGCAAAGTGTCGGGGACCTAGTCTTTGTGCCTCGATGGGAAAACTCGTTCGATCTGAGTGCCACCCAAACTGTGCTGTTCGGGGTTTCTGGAGCGTTTGGTCCTAATAATACCGGAAATAATGCCCGCACCCAGATTTACGGAATCGATACTTTCTACAAATGGAAACCAGCTAACGCAGAAGGAGGCTGGCCGTTTTTGAAGTGGCAAAGCGAAGCCATGCTGCGGCGATATGAGGCAGGGCGCGGTCTGGACAATAGCTTTCCGGCAAGCGAGACCTTCAACGATTGGGGTGCTTATTCACAACTCGTCTGGGGCATCGAGAAGGGTTGGACCACGGGACTACGCTATGACTATCTACACATGGATGACTCCGTGATCACTCAAGATCCAGACCGTCAAAGCCGGGAACGTGTGTCGGCGGATGTAACATTTTATCCCTCGGAGTTTTCAAAAATTCGACTGCAATTTAACTACGACAATCTTGATTCCACCCACTTTCTCGATGCTGGAAGTGAGGAGTCGCTCTTTCTTCAATTCGAGTTTGCGCTCGGTGCACATGGTGCCCACAAGTTTTAAAAAACAAACCTAACTATGAAATCATCCAAACTAATCCTATCCACCCTACTCTTCGCGCTGGCCCTGCCAGCTCAAGCCAAACTGAACGTTGTGGCTACTTTGCCTGACTACGCGGCCATCGCTCGGGACATCGGTGGCGATAAGATTGACGTAACCGCCATGGCAAAACCCACCGAGGACCCGCACTTTGTGGATGCTCGTCCGAGTTTTGTGGTTAAGCTTCGCACTGCGGATGTGCTCATTGAAGGAGGCGCGGAACTCGAAGTAGGCTGGTTGCCACCATTGCTGCAAACTGCCCGGAATCCGAAAATCGAGAGTGGGCCGGGTCGAGTAATTGCCTCACAAGGACTGCGTTTGCTGGACGTGCCAACCACATTGACTCGGGCTGCGGGAGATGTCCATGCATCGGGCAACCCGCATTTCATGGTTGATCCGATCATCGCCAAAGCCGTTGCTCTACATATTGCCCAATCCTTCGAGGCGCTAGATGCGCCTAATGCGGCGTTTTATGATGGCAACGAAAAGAAGTTTGAAGCAACGATCAACGCGAAACTACAAGAGTGGGGCGGCCAGCTTCTGCCCTATAAAGGACAGCATCTGGTGGCGTATCACGACTCATGGATTTACTTTGCGCACCGGTTCGGATTGATTATCGACACTTTCCTGGAACCCAAACCTGGTGTGCCTCCGTCTCCATCGCACCTTGCGGAAGTCATCGACAAAGTAAAAGCCGGACACATTAAAGCCATCATCGTCGAGCCGTATCACAACCGGAAAATAGCCGAAAAGGTCGCGAGCGCCACGGGTGCACATGTGGTTGATTTTGCTCAATTCCCCGGAGCGATCCCAAATACGGAAAGCTATGTGTCCCTCATCGACGCCCTGGTAACACGCCTCACCGCAGCTCTAAAAAACTAACTATGTGGGATGTAATGCTTTGGCCCATCGTGGCCTGTATCTTATTACCGGGGCTGCTCGTTTACCTGGGCCTGCATGTCGTCAAGCGCGGGATTATCTTCATCGATATCGCCATGGCACAAATGGCCTCACTGGGGATTTGCACAGCGGTTTTGCTGCGTCTTGATTTACAAAGTTGGCCCACGTTCGCGATTGCACTTGGGTTTACCTTGGTTGGGGCGGCTATCTTTGCCGTGACGGGAAAACGCACTGGGGAGGTGCCGCAGGAAGCGGTGATCGGGATCGCTTACGTGGTGGCTGCTGCGGCCGCCGTCATTCTTCTCAGCCGATCTGCGGAAGGGGATGAGGAAATTAAAAGCATGCTGGTGGGTAACATCCTGCTCGTTAGTCCGGCAGAGGTCTTGAAAACATTCGCCCTATTTGCTGGAGTTAGTCTTTTTCACTTCTTCACACGCAAGAAATTTCTGTTGCTTTCGTTTCATCGCGATCAGGCCTTGGCCGCAGGCATGGCCGTTCGGCTGTGGGATTTTCTCTTCTATGCGACTTTTGGCCTCGTGGTCACAAGCTTCGTTCGTATCGTCGGCGTGCTTCTGGTTTTTACTTATCTAATCGTGCCTGCAGTCTGCGGAGTCATGCTGGCAAAAACATTCGGGAAGCGCCTACTGTTAGGCTGTGGGCTTTCGATCATCGGAGGCATCGCGGGCTTGTGGCTTTCATTCTACGCCGACTTGCCATCCGGAGCCGCGATCGTCTGCGTTTTCGGAGCCCTCCTTATTCTTATCGGAAGTTTTGCCTCGGTCCGGCGAACCTTAGTCGGAAAATGATCGTGAGAACCATTGAGTTGGAAGGAACTCGTTCAAGACGCCATGCCCGGCTGAGCCACTGCCGGATTCATTTTCGGAGTTGGCAAAATATTGTTTACCAGAGAGATTTGGGTCTGCTACTTACGTTCTCACAAAACTCGAAAACCTATGCCCGACCAACCACTCGATCCTAACTCCGCTCCGGTTGATCCGGCGGCGGTTCCGCAGCATTCCACGCCGCAGGCCTTTCATCAGGCGCAACTCGAGACGGTGAAGAATGCCGAAGGGCTCGCTCGCAGCGCGGCGAAATCGGAACACCAGCCAAAGCTAATTGCGGAAGGGATGAAGGCAGCGACGCCTGCCGATTTATTGCTCGTTTGCAAACAATGGCGCAAGCTCAGCGGCGAGGCCGTCGATGCCACGGAAGAACGCAACGAGGCGACCGATCTTGGCGGAGACGCGGAGACGCAGCTCAAACGCGAAGTCGAATATTATCGGGGCAAATGCCGGCTCGCCATTGTGCAAAACCCGGCTTGGAGCAAGACGCAGAAAGACGCCCTCAAAGCGCGCTATTTCATCGGGGTCGAGCTCTTCGCCAATGAGGGCAACGCGGGCCAGAGTGTGCAACTGATCCTCGATCACGCGGCGGCCGATGCGCTGCCGGGCGTGACGCCAGAAAAGCTGGCCGCTTCGGCGCTGGTCTTAAAAGAATTTGAGGACAGCCCGAATCCGCAGAATGACGCGCAGACGGAGGCCACGCGGAAGCGCAAGCTGCGCGAGGCCGCCTTTGCGGAAGTGATGCGTCTGCGCCAGGAGATTCAGCATTGCGCCGACACCGTTTATCCCTGGTGGGACGATCTGAACATCGCGTATCGCAAAGAGTTTCTCATCCCCATCGGGCGGCCATTTACGGCTTGAGTCGGAGCCAGGGGATCACCATAAGAAGGCGCGGCACACCCACCGCGCCTTTTTTTTATTTTCGCATGAACGCTCGCCAACTCGCCCATCGCTGCCTTTACGATTGGAATCAGCACGGCGCGGGCGGCAGCAGTTACGCCGAGGATATTTTCAATCGACTTTCAATCGAATGGGGTTTTACCGGCTCTGAGCGCGGGTTTGCGCGAGAGCTTTTCTACGGCGTCCTGCGCCACCTGAGCGCGCTGGATTTCCTCATCGACGAGCTCACAAGCCGTCCGCCTGCTCTGGAGCCGCGGCTTGCGTTGCAGTTGGGGTTGTATCAGTTGCTCATTCTGCGAACGGCAGCTCATGCGGCGGTTTCAGAGACCGTCGATCTCGTGTCGCGTCCGCAGCGCGGCTTCGTGAATGGCGTGCTCCGGCGGGTGACACGCGAGTTGGATGCGATTGAGAAAAAGCTCGCCGCCCAGCCCGACGACATCCGCCTGTCGCACCCGGATTTCCTCTTGGAAAAATGGGCCTGGCAATACGGACACGATGCCGCGCGGCAGATCGCCGAATGGAATAACCAGCCCGCCGAGGTCTATCTCCGGCGCAACACCCTGGTGCCGGAAGGCTCCGTGGACGGCCTCGAAGCCACCGCGCATCCGCTCGTCTTTCGGTCGACTGGGCCACTGCAACTCGTTGACGGCGAATTTTACGTGCAAGATCCGAGCACCCTGGTCGCGCCCGAACTCCTCGCGCCTCAGCCCAACGAACACATTCTCGACGCCTGCGCCGCGCCCGGCGGGAAAACCAGCTACCTCGCCGCGCTCATGGGAAATGCGGGAAAAATCACTGCGACCGATTCCGATGCCACCCGACTCACTCGCCTACAGTCAAATCTAACTCGACTCTGTGTCACGAACACCACTGTCGAGCCGCACGATTGGGAAACGGGTGCCACCTCGCCCACACTTTACGACGCTATTCTGGCCGACGTCCCCTGCTCGAACACCGGCGTGATGCGCCGCCGCATCGACGTCCGCTGGCGTTTGCGGCCCGAGGCTTTTTACGATGCCTCCACCCGCCAACTCGCGATTCTGGAGAATCTCCTCCCGCAGCTCCGTCCCGGCGGACGTCTCGTTTATAGCACATGCAGCATCGACCGCAGCGAAAATGAAGACGTCGTTCAATCGCTGCTCCGCAGCCACACTCGCTTGAGCCTTGTGAAAACTGAAACCCGGCTACCCCACCGAGACGGGATCGACGGATGCTTTGCCGCCCTCCTTATTTCCTCTGAATAAATTCCTGCTATCTGACGACCATACCAAAGTTTTTCGCTAAAACTCCAAAACGATGAAGCAACCCACGCCAGCCGTTCCCAATTACCAGCCTCAAATGGATGGCTTGCGAGCTCTGGCCGTCATCGCGGTTTTGTTGCACCACTACGAAGGGCCGTTTAACACGCTTTTTAATTTCGGCACCCTAGGCGTGCGGTTTTTTTTCGTGATGAGCGGTTTTTTGATTACCAAAATGCTGCTGCGCTCACGCAAAAAATGGGAGCAAAGCCAGACCTCGTGGCTAAACGAGTGGAGCCATTTTCAACTGCGACGCCTCATGCGGACGGTTCCCGTCTATTGGCTATCGCTCTTCTTGGCAGCTGTGTTAGCTCTGCCTTCCGTCCGCGAGTCTTTGTTCTGGACGATGACTTTTCTCACCAATTTCTACATGGGCAAGCTGGATTATTTTCCAGATACTATTTCGCATTTTTGGTCGCTGGCAGTGCAAGAACAATTTTATCTTTTCTGGCCGTTCCTCATCTTTTTTCTGCCGAGAAACTGGATTAAATACAGCTTCCCGCTCCTGATCGTGACAGCCTTGCTTTTCCGGCTTTTCTGCATTTATCGCCACCTACCCGATGCCATCCGCTGGTTCAGTCTGCCGGGCAGTTTTGATTGTTTCGCCATGGGCGGCATCCTCGCTTATGTGGCCATGAGCAAGCCCCTCCTGATGGTAAAAACCCGCACCCGGCTCTGGACAGGCTGTGTCGCGCTCTCGGCGGTCGTCCTGGCTGGTCAGTTGCGTTATCTTCCCTTGCAAAACACATGGACCATTTGGATCGAACTGCTCGAGGCAGGAGCTATGGGCTGGCTGGTCGCTTGCTCGGTCGCCGGCTTCCGTGGTTGGTTGGGAAAATTTCTGAGCTGGACGCCCTTGGCCTACGTCGGGCGCATCTCTTACGGCATCTACGTTTATCACATTCTGGTGGCCGTTCTGCTACATCCCGTCTTACAGCACTACGGCTGGTCCGGTCATGATGGATTGTCCGATGAGATTCGGTTTTTCTCTCAATTTTTCATCACGGTTGGCTTGGCTAGTTTGTCCTGGCATTATTTTGAGAGGCCGATCCTTTCCTCCCGTAAACGCGTCGCCACTTGGTTTACTCCCCGTCCCTTGCTGGTCTCAAGCGAGACTTGCACATAAGCTGAGAAAGGAAATGATGGGCTTTCTCGCATGAGTCAGCCCGTTATTTCCAAATCCATCCGCCAGCCGCAAATGGACGGCCTGCGCGCCTTCGCCATGATCCTGGTACTGCTCCATCACTTCGGCGGACACTACCTCAATTCCATGAATCTGGGCACCATCGGAGTCCGATTCTTTTTCGTCGTCAGCGGGTTTTTGATCACCCGCATCCTCCTCAAATCGCGCGCCAAATTTGAAAATGGCGCGTCCACCTGGCGGCACGAACTGGGAAATTTCCAGATGCGGCGTCTCATCCGCACACTGCCCGTTTACTACCTTGCTCTCCTCGTCGCGGCGGCCATCGGTATTCCGCCGGTGAGGAAAACACTCGGCTGGACGCTCACGTTTTTGACCAACTTCTACATGGCGCACATCGGCTATTACCCGGCAGCGATCTCTCATTTCTGGACACTTGCAGTTCAGGAGCAATTCTATCTTTTCTGGCCGTTCATGATTTTTTTCCTGCCAAAATTATGGATCAAATACAGCTTCCCGACGCTGATTGCGATCTCACTCGTCTTCCGGATTTGGTGCATCCAGACAGGCGCGTCCGACATCGTCCGCTGGTTTAATTTGCTGAACAACCTCGACACCTTTGCCGCTGGCGGGATTCTCGCCTACGTCTCTCTAACCAATCCCTTGCTGATCGTGAAAAGAGCGACCCGTGTCTGGTCTGGCGTCTTGGCGGTGCTCTCGATGTGCGTCTCCCACCAGCTCCGCCTGCTTCCGCCGGATAGCCCATGGAGTATCTGGATCGAGCTGTTCGAAGTCGCCTTCATGACCTGGCTCGTGGCCTGCTCGGTCAGTGGATTTCGCGGCTGGTTCGGCAGTCTGCTCTCGTGGCAACCGCTGACCTATCTGGGAAAAATTTCCTACGGCATCTACGTTTATCACGTCTTCGTCGCGATCCTGCTGCAACCATTTTTTCAACGAATGGGGCAGACCGGAACTCACTCGACTTCCATTCTACTGACGTTCTTCATCAAGAGCGGCGTATCCATCGCCATCGCCAGCCTGTCGTGGCATTTCTTCGAGCAGCCCATGCTAAAAGCCAGGGAAAATATCGCACGCTGGTTTTCGCCGAAAGCCGCTTGAAAGAACACCGCCTCGATCGCTTGCAAACGCGCCCTCAGTGTCGCTGATCTTTGCTTTCGTTTAATTCACACGCGAGTTCCTGTCCTCCCAGCCGCTGCACTCGTAGCCACGGCAAGGGTTATGTCACCAGAAAGACACTATCTAACCGGGCCAGCTGACTTGCACTCGGCTCTGGTGCCGGTATTGGTGGGCATGGCTTTACCCAACGAGATTCCCCCGGGCGCGCAAGTCATTACACTCGGCGCAGGATGTTTTTGGTGTGTGGAGGCAGTTTTTCAGCAATTGCCCGGGGTGCTCTCGGTGACTTCGGGTTACATGGGCGGCAGTGTGCTGAATCCGACTTATGAGCAAGTCTGCAATGGCAACACGGGTCACGCCGAGGTCACCCGGATTGTTTTCGATCCTGACCAGACGAGCTTGGAAAAAATCCTCGGCGTCTTCTGGCACGCGCACGATCCCACCACGCTCAACCGCCAGGGCGGCGACATGGGCACACAATATCGGTCGGCCATTTTCTTCGAGAATGCCGCGCAAAAAGAAATCGCGGAGGCTTCCAAAGTGGCTGCGCGCCCAGAGTTTCCCAAGCCGATCGTGACTGAGATCACAGCGGCGGATACATTTTATCCGGCTGAAAATTATCATCAGGATTACTATCGGCTGAACAAAAACCGGAATCCCTATTGCCAGATGGTGATCCGACCCAAGTTGGGAAAACTCGGGCTGGCACAATAGAATACGGGCGAAATTGAGTCGGCCTGACTCGCAGGCACTCGACGAATTGCAACTCGTCAAAGGCCAGCGCGTCTTCGCCAAGATTCGCGAAAGCGGCGTCTTTCCGAATAAAAAACGCGGTCGAGTTCCGTTTTTATCTA
Organism: Chthoniobacterales bacterium; assembly: GCA_038230215.1. GTDB lineage: Bacteria > Verrucomicrobiota > Verrucomicrobiia > Chthoniobacterales > DASVRZ01 > DASVRZ01. The sequence continues at coordinate 25,550 of JBBRNR010000011.1, forward strand.
CTGGTGCAGTTTTGGAGCGACGACAGGACTGCGCACTCCAAACTCACTCTTAAACTTCGTTAGCTTCGAGGAAACCTTCGAGCTGGCGAATGCGGGTTGGGTGCCGCATCTTACGCAGAGCCTTCGCCTCGATCTGGCGAATGCGTTCGCGAGTCACCTTGAATTGACGACCGACTTCCTCCAGCGTGCGGCTGTAACCATCAACGAGGCCGAAACGCTGTTCCAGCACCTGGCGTTCGCGCTCGGTCAATGTGTCGAGGACGTCTTTGATTTTCTCCTTGAGCAGGACGATCGCCGTCATGTCGCTGGGGTTTTCCGCGCCTTTATCCTCGATGAAATCTCCGAAACTGGTGTCGTCCCCGTCGCCGACCGGCGATTGCAAAGAGATCGGCTGTTGCGCCATTTTTAAGACCGCACGGACGCGTTCGACTGGCAGTTGAATCTCGTCGGCCACTTCCTCGGGACTCGGCTCGCGTCCGTAATCTTGCACGAGCTGCTTCTGCACGCGCATCAGCTTGTTGATCGTTTCGATCATGTGGACCGGAATACGGATCGTTCGCGCCTGGTCCGCGATGGAGCGCGTGATCGCCTGGCGAATCCACCATGTGGCGTAGGTCGAAAATTTGTAGCCGCGGCGATACTCAAATTTCTCCACGGCTTTCATGAGGCCCATGTTTCCCTCTTGAATCAGATCAAGGAAAGACAGGCCGCGGTTGGTGTATTTTTTGGCGATGGAAATAACTAGACGCAGGTTGGCCTCGACCATTTCGGTCTTGGCTTTGAGCGCTTTGCGAAGCCACTTTTTCAGTTCCTCGTATTCCGCGTCGAATTGCACCGGGGTCTGCCACAAGCGGAGTTCCAGTTCTTTCAGCTTCGCCTTGTAATCGGTTTTGCCTGCGGCTGCAGCGTCCTCGCCCTGCTTCGCGGCCTCGGCCATGAGGTGATGCAACATGCGGGCAGTCTCATCGGCTTGATGGACAAATTCCTCGGTGACCTTCTGCTTGAAATAAAATTTGGGATACAGTTTTTGCAGCGATTCATGGGCTTTTCCGAAGGCAGTTTTATCCAATTTGCCATCCGCCTTGGTCGAGCGCCCGTGCTTGCGGTAGAGGCTGGCAACATCGCTGGTGAGCGTCTCCACTTGATGAATGAGCTTGGGCAGGAGCTTCATGTAGCGCTCCCGGCTTTCGATTTTTTTATCGAGGATGACCCGGTCAAAACGCTCACGGCCCTCCAGTAATTTCTGCGCAAGATCGAGGTGGGCGCGGGAAGTAAAACCAAAGCGATTGATGTGTTTCTGAACCATCACCTCAGCGTCCTCGATGCGCTTGGAAATCTCCACTTCCTGCTCGCGAGTGAGCAACGGTACCTGGCCCATTTGCTTGAGATACATGCGGACGGGATCGTCCAATATATCGAGGCGGTTATCGGCCTTTTCCTCCTCCTGATTGTTATCGTCCTTATCGTCTTTATCGTCGTCGCTGTCTTTTTTACCGTCCTTGTAACGATCCACTTCCGAGGCATCGATCAGGTCAATTTCCAACAGACGCAACCGGGAAAGAATCACTTCCATCTCGTCTGGATCGGTCACGGCGTCGGGCAAGGCGTCATTCAGATCCTCGTAAGTGAGGTAACCTTGCTCCTTGGCGAGCTTGATCAGTTCGCGAATTTTATCGTGCGTTTCCGAATTGTGCTCAATGAAGGGAACGCGGGTGACTTCAACCGCTGGTTTGGTAGAAATCAGTTCTTTTTTAGCGCTAATTTTGACGCCCGCCTTGGCGGTTTTTTTCGCTTTGGGTGTTTTGGAAATCTTGGTTGATGCGTCTGCAACTAAAATGGCTTTTTTGTTGGAAGATTTCTTCTTTCCCTTCGCCGTTAAAACCTTTCCCGAAGCCTTGATTTTCTTGGAAATGCCACGCACCTGACTCTCCGCTCCAGTCAATTCGGACTCGAATGAAGTCGGCTTCGAGGTCTTTTTAGCCTTGGCTTTGGACTGTCCCGAAAAATGTGGAACTAGCTCATCCAGAGGAGCTTGCTCAGGGGGAATATCTAGGTCTCGAGACTTTTTCGACGTTTTTAAGAGATTTTTACCAGAACTTTTGGCTTTAACTTTGTCATGTTGGGAGGATGGACGGGACTTGGAATTCGGCATAACCAGCTCTGGATGATTAACAAACTGCCCGCTCCATTTTTAGAACGGATCCTCGGTCGGCATCGAGGGCTGCGGAATCTCCATGAGGACGGTTTTGAGGTCAAGGATTTCTTTCTGCTGTTTTTGCCAATCCGCAATGTCCTGTCCGGCGGCCAGCGCGGTGATGAGCGATTGCTGCACGCGCTTAAGCTGGCGGCTAATTTGAGTGGCGCAAAAATCTTTCCAAAAATTCCGGGCGGCCTCCTCGATGTCGGCAGCGAGGCGTTCGTTCAGCAAACTAACGGCGTAAGCCTCCTCGGAAGAATCGAGAGAGGCTAGAAAGGACGAAATAGAAGCGGGCTTCTGCGGATCGACGGGCGAAAAAATGATTTTCTCGAAAAAGTCGGCACCAGCCTGGCCCTCGATAATTTTCAACCACGGCTGCGAACGGATCGTTTCGCGCAGCAACATACTGCGTAAGGCAAAGAGACACAGCATCCGCATGGCGTGGGTCGGCGGCTCAAATGACAACCCCTCGTCGCTAGAAATTTCACGCGGACTGGACGCCGCAGGACGGTTGCGAGGGATCAGCTTTTCAAAATCCTCCCGCAAAATCCCGATCCGAGACACGGTCTTACTGATCGCGTCCTCGCGGATTACCGGGTCCTTCGCCAGCGCGATAAATTCCCCCATTTTTCGCGCAAATTGCTGACGCGTCCGCACATCGGCCTGGCCTGGCAGCCGCGCAATTTGGAAATCGAAAAAGCCGGGCGCGTGATCGATGATTTCCCGAAACGCATCCGGGCCTTGCTTGCGGATGAGCGAGTCTGGATCCTCCCCCGGCGGCATCGTGGCCACGCGCACGAGCAATCCCTGATCCAACAGCGCTGCAAGTGAGCGTTCCGCCGCTTTTTCCCCGGCTGCATCGGCGTCGAAACACAGAACCACGCCTTCCACAAAGCGCTTCAACATCCCCGCCTGCCGCTCCGTAAACGCCGTTCCCTGCGGCGCCACCACATTTCGCACGCCTGCCTCAAACGCGCTGATCAAATCAATTTGCCCCTCGCAGACGATCGCCGTTTTCGCGTTGATGAGGTCTCTCTTACTCGCATGGAGGCCAAAGAGGACGTTGCCCTTCGTAAACAACATCGTCTCTGGCGAGTTGACGTATTTCGCAGTGTCCGAGGCATCGAGCACCCGGCCCGAAAACGCAATCACCTCGCCATAATCGTTGCGAATTGGAAACATCAGCCGATCTCGAAACCGGTCATAATACTCCCGGCTCTCCTCCCGCGTGCTCACCAGGCCGCTTTTGGAAATTTCTTCGTGCGAGAAGCCCCGCGACTCCGCGAAATGGCTGAGAGCATCCCACGAATCCGGCGCGTAACCGAGCGTCCAATTGACTGCAACTCCGCTCGTCAGCCCGCGGCTCTTCAGATACTCCCTTGCCTTCGCCGCCGCCGGAGTCCGCAGCAGATTCTTGTGAAACCAATCCGCCGCCTCCTTGTGCAACTCCAGCAACCGCTTCCGCAACCGCAGCCGAGCGTCATCTTCCGCTGACATCTGCTCCTCGATAATCGCGATCCCCGCCCGATCCGCCAGCCGTTTCACCGAGCTGACGAAATCCAAATTCTCATACGCCATGACGAAGCGAAAAACGCTCCCGCCTGCTCCGCAGCCGAAGCAATGATACGATTGCCGCGCCGGATTGATGTGAAAACTCGGCGTCTTTTCATTGTGAAACGGGCAGAGCGCCTTCCAGACGGAGCCTGCGCGTTTGACAGGAAAATACGACCCGATCACCTCCACGATGTCATTCGCGGCGGCCACCTGCTCGATCGTGTCTGGAGGAATCATGCCCATATTCAGCGGGGCCAAATGTAGCGCGTCGCGGCAGAAATGGTGATTAAAAAAACTCGATCTTTACACAGTGGGATGAGAAGAGGCTGTGATGTAACCGCGGACGGCGAGGTTCCTTATTGCCAAGCGGAGCATCTTCCATAGACTGTGCGGGATTTCTCCAATCTGCAATGCTCTCCCGTCTCTGTTCCATCGCTCTAGCGTCTCTCTTTTTCGCCGCCCTCTCCCCGGTCTCCCGTGCCGCCTCCGATGCCTATGGCGTGCAGGCTTACACGATTCTCGATAATGAAACCGGCCACGTTCTCGAGTCTTTTAACGGCGTGAAGAAACGCCAGGTCGCCAGTCTGACGAAGATTTGCACGGCTATGGTGGTGCTCGATTGGTGTCGCGCCACCAAGCACGATGTCTCGGAACTCGTCCCTGTCCCCGAGGAGATTGCCCGTATGGAAGGCTCAAATCCCGTGGGGCTTACACCCGGTGATTTTGTTTCCGTGCGCGACCTCCTTTATTGCGCGCTGCTCCAGTCCGACAATGCCGCCGCCTACACGCTGGCCGCACATGTCGGTCGCTCCTTGAAGGCTGAGAAATCAAACGATCTGGGGCCGGTGGACACGTTTGTCGCGCAGATGAATGCCCTCGCCCGTTCGCTGGGTCTGGAACGGACATTGTTTCTCAATCCGCACGGTCTCGAGCCGGCTCGCGGGGTGCTCCCTTACTCGACTGCACAGGACATGGCGATGCTCGCCCGTTATGCGATGCAGGACAAGGGTTTCCGTTTCTACGTTTCCCAAAAAGAACGCAAAGTGGCCATCGTCCGTGCGCTCAAACCGGAGAGTTATCTGCTGAAGAACACCAATGAACTACTCGGCCAGGACGGTATCGACGGGGTGAAAACCGGCAAGACTACAGCCGCAGGTGAATGCCTGATTCTCTCCGCCGTGCGCGCCCCGGAAACTCGCGAGGAGGGAGGCAAGACCTACGTGACTCCGCGCCGTGTGACGGTGGTGTTACTGGGGGCGCAGGATCGTTTTTCCGCTGGCATGACGCTGCTCAACCGGGGCTGGAGTCTGGAGGAGCAATGGGCCGCTGGCGGTCGCAAGCCTTAAAAGGGAACACACAAACATGAGCAAACGCATCGGAGTCTTGACCAGTGGCGGGGATTGCCCCGGACTGAACGCCGTCTTACGAGGGGTTGTCCGCGCGTCTGACCATTTGGACTGGGAGGTGATCGCCTTTATCGACGGCTACGAGGGCATTCTGCCTCCGGTGAGAACAATGCAACTCACCCGTGCCAACACCGCCGGCATCATGCAGCAGGGCGGCACGATGATCGGTACGACTAACAAGGGCAACTTCATCGCCAAGGTCGGTGACGGCAAAAAAATGGCTGCGCCCCCCGAGGTCGTGGCGAAGGCCCGAAAGACGATCGAGGAGTTAAAATTGGATGCCGTGATCGCCATCGGTGGCGACGGTTCGCTAACGACCGCACTGCAACTTTACGAGGAAGGTTTCCCGATGATCGGGGTGCCAAAAACCATCGATAACGACCTGGAGGCGACCGCAATGACATTCGGCTTTGACTCCGCCGTGGCCTGCGTGGCCGATGCGCTGGATCGTTTGCATACCACGGCGTCCAGCCACAAACGCGTCATGGTGCTCGAAGTCATGGGGAGGCACGCGGGTTGGATCGCGCTTTACGGCGGACTGGCCGGCGGGGCGGACATTATTTTACTGCCGGAAATCCCTTTCGATTACGAGAAAGTGGCCGAGGTCGTTCGCCGCCGTGAGTCCGATGGCTACAAAAGCACCATGGTCGTCGTCGCCGAGGGAGCTTGCCCACGGGACGGCTGTCTCGTCGTCGCCGAGCAACGCGCTGGGGAATATCGCCTCGGCGGCATTGGCGAGCAGGTTGCCCACGAAATCATCGCGCGCACGGACAAAGAGACGCGCACCTGCGTGCTCGGCCATCTCCAACGCGGCGGCGCTCCGACCACCCTCGACCGCATCCTGGGCACGCGCTTCGGCGTTCACGCGGTGAAAATGATCGAGGAAGAGAAGTTTGGCCGAATGGTCAGCTACCAGAATTATATTGTTCTCGACGTGCCGATTGCCGACGCCGTCCACCGCCTGCGCACCGTGCCGCCCGATCATCAAATGGTGGAAACCGCTCGCGCCGTGGACATTTCCTTTGGCGACTAAAATTTATGGACTCCAAACTGCTCGCCATCCTCGCCGCCGATGCCCACGCCTCAAAAGAGGACATCGCACGCCAGCTCCAAACTACTGTGGAAATCGTCGCAGAACGCATCGCCGCGCTCGAGGCGGACGGCATTATTCTGGGCTACCAGGCGATTCTCGACGAGGAACGCGCCAATTCAAAAAACGTCACCGCTGTGATAGAAGTCCGCATTACGCCCGAGCGCGGCGGCGGTTTCAATCGATTGGCCGGGCGCATCTCGCAATTTGACCAGGTGAAAAGCTGCTACCTCATGAGCGGCGGCTACGATCTGGCTGTCGTAGTCGAGGGCACTGATCTGCGCGACATCGCGATGTTCGTCGCGGAAAAACTGGCCAGCATCGAGGGCGTTCTCAGCACGGCGACGAGTTTTCGGCTAAAAACCTACAAGTCGAACGGAATTCTTGCGAAAAGCGAAGCTCCTAACGGTCGCCTCGCAGTCGCTCCGTAACCGCTGCTGCACCAGAATGGCGGGATAGAAGCCACGAGGGGGCTTGACGCCTTTTCGTGCAGGATTACTTTGGAAATCCATCGCGCCTTTCCCTCGCCCTTAGTTAATAAATTTTACCATGTCTGTCTCTTCACACATCGCCGATCACGTCCGCGACATTCCGAAATCGGGAATCCGCGACTTTTTTGAGCTCGTCCAATCCATGAAAGACGTCATCTCGCTGGGAGTCGGCGAGCCGGATTTCGTGACTCCATGGCACATCCGCGAGGCCGCTATTTTTGCCTTGGAAAAGGGGCGCACCACTTATACCTCAAACCTCGGCCTTCCTAAGCTGCGCCAGGCCGTGAGCAAGTGGACGGCGGACCGATTTTCAGTCGAGTATGATCCGATCACCGAGGTGCTCATTTCCGTAGGCGCATCCGAGGCCATCGATCTCGCTCTACGCGCCCTGATCAATCCCGGCGACGAGGTTATTTATCACGAGCCCTGTTACGTTTCCTACAGTCCGAGCATCGCCCTGGCTTATGGCGTGCCTGTCGCGGTTTCGACGAAGCCGGAGGATAATTTCAGCCTGACCGCCGCCGCGCTGGCCGAAAAAATTACCCCGCGCTCGAAGCTGCTCATGCTGAATTTTCCCACCAATCCCACGGGAGCCACACAGACCCGTGAGGAACTCGTGAAGATTGCCGCCCTTTGCGAGCAGCATAATCTGGTCGTCATCACCGACGAGATTTATAGCGAACTCACCTTCGACGGAGCAGAGCACTACTCCATCGTTAGCCTGCCCGGAATGCGCGAACGGACGATTTTTATTCACGGCTGCTCGAAATCGTTCGCCATGACCGGCTTTCGCATCGGCTACGCCTGCGCCCCTGCGGCACTCATCGAGGCCATGATGAAAGTCCACCAATACGCCATCATGTGCGCCAGCATTATTGCCCAAGAGGCGGCCATCGAGGCGCTCGAAAATGGCGCGGCCTCCGTGAAAATGATGCGCGACCAATACGAACTGCGCCGTAATTTCATCGTCAGTCGCTGCCAGGAGATCGGACTTCCATGCCATTCACCGAAGGGCAGCTTTTACATTTTCCCGCGGATCGACCATCTCGGGATCAGCAGCAAGAATTTCTCGCTCGGCCTTCTGCAAACGCAGAACGTTGCCGTCGTTCCAGGCCCTGCGTTTGGCCCAAGCGGCGAGGGCTTCGTGCGGTGCTGCTTCGCGACCAATCTCGATCAGATAAAAATCGCGATGGACCGCATGGAAACCTTCATCGGAACGCTCTCAGCGAAAGTCCAAGTGGCGGCCTGAAGAATTTTTTATAAAAAACCAGACCAGTTTACATCTGGCTTCGTTTGGGTAATGTAAGCCCGTCACATTCCCCCAATGAAGGCGATTACTACATAACCTAAAAATGAAACCAATGAAAACAAACCTCCTTACTCTAGCAACCGTTGCAGCTATGGGCGCCTCCGCTTTTGCGGGCAGCACCATGGTCGCAGCGAGCAAAAACCCTGTGCAACAAGAGACCATGATGTCTCTTTATGCAGATCGTGAATGGAATGTCGATATCTTCGGCACCTACGCCTTCACAGAATCCACCAACGAACGCATCCTCGGTGACCATGCTTTCGGTGGCGGTGTTGCAGTCAACTACTTCTTCACCAGGAACTGGGGCATCGGCCTTGAAGGTCAGGCCTTGAAAACCCAACGTGATCGTAACGGTGATAATGAAGACGTCGTGGCGTCGGGTGCCTTAAACGTCATCTATCGTTACCCAATCGGTACTTCTGGCTGGGCTCCCTACGTTTACGTCGGTGGCGGTGCAGTCTTTAACGCTCACTCTGGTTCAAACAGCAGCAGTTCCAGCTTCACCAGCGTTGATAGCCTCGAAGGTGTGGATGGCATTCAAAATATCCCTACTGATGCTACAGACAGCAGCAGTTCAAGCCACAATCGTAACGACGAAAATGACACCCTTTTCGAAGGTCATGCCGGTGCTGGTGTCGAATACCGCATCACACGCAACTTCGGTATTTTCACCGATGGTCGCTGGACTGTGGTTGACGGTGCCAAAAACAACTTCCCGTCGGTTCGTACGGGCGTTCGTTTCGCTTTCTAACTTCAGTAGTTAAGATCATAAAAAGCCGGGTTGCTTCCATGCAGCCCGGCTTTTTTATTTTCCCGGCTGGAGTCAGATAGTTACCTAACTCCGATCTAACGCCATTCGTGACGCGGATATTTTCGCTGCAATTGCTGCTTCAGCACGGGGTAACTTTCCTTCCAAAACGTCGTCAAACTCTGCGTCACCTGCACCGGTCGATGGTTAGGAGCCAGCACCTGGATGAGGACCGGCACGCGGCCCATGCAAATGGTTAGATCCCGCTCCACTCCAAATAAATCCTGGATGCGAGCCGCTAAAGTGGGCAGTCCGGTTTCGGCGTAAACGAGCTTGATCGAGCGCGGTTTGGCCAGACCCGGCAGCTCGATTTTTTCGGGCGCGTGGGTGTCGAGCCAATCGAGTTGCATTCGACTCAGCCAGCTTTTCACTGTGGGCCAGACCGGCTTTTCCTTGATCTCTTTGTAACCCACGGCACCGAGGCAGAGTTGCTCGATCAATGTCGTGCGATCTTCCTGCGTGATCGGAGTTAGATTCAATTCAGGGGCCCATTCTGTAAGTCGATTCAGTCGCAGAATCCATTGCTCGACGGTGTGATCCCAGTTTTCCAGGACCAATCTCCCTGCGACGACTTCCTCGGCCAGCACCCGCGCAGCCTCGCCCGGCGGTGGCGGGCTGGCCTTCGGTTTCTCCAAAGTTAGATCGCGAAATCGGCGGCTCGTCTCAGCTATCACGCGGCGTTGAATCGGGTCGAATCGAATGGAAGTCGAATCTGAAAAATCCGCTGGGAACATCTCGCGCAGCCAGTCTTCCTGGATCGCGGTGGCCAAGGTTAGGAGCGTGTTCAGCTCTTTGTCGCGTCCCTCGATCTCGCGAATCTCGCCAATGACTAACAACGGATGTTTTTGCACCACGCTCTCGCGCGCCAGCACACCGCGCCGGGCGTGAACTAGCTCGCATTGCAATGTCCCGCTGTCCATCCGACGCGCGACCTGATCGGAGAAACCGGCGAGCAAACATTTCGCCAGTGCCTCGCCGTTCATCGGACTTTCAGTGACATCTAACTTCTCATCCGTCGCGATGCGCAAAAACTGATCGAAGAGCTGCTGGATCTGTTTCGCCGTCGCGTAATGAATGCCGAGTTGCTTGCTGCGGTCCGGCCCGGCCTTCACCGCGTAACGCCAGGCGCGAATGGCTAGAAAGAAATCTGACTCCGCCTCGGACCCGAGAATGTCGTCGCGCAGATCGTCCATCTTGCGCCCCTGGCTGCGCAGCAAAATCCCGCGCCCTTGAGTCATCGCCGCCAGCAATGCGCAACCGCGCACGCAGCCGAGTTCCTGTGCCATAAGAAACATCCGGGCGTAACGTGGATGCACCGGAAACGCCAGCATCCGACGTCCGAGTGGCGTGATGATTTCTCGTTCCACTGCTCCGAGATCGACCAGCAAATCCTCCGCGCGTTGCAAGCCCTTTGCATCGGGTTTTTCCAGCCAGCGGAAGTCGTGGATGTTTCTAACATTGCCCGCCTTTAAGGTTAGCACGACCTCGCTCAGATCCAGACGCTTCACCTCCGGTAAATCCTGCGGCGCGCGCAGCGAATGCTCATGCGCCGTCCACAGACGCAGGCAGCGGCCGGGGGCGGTGCGACCCGCGCGACCGGCACGCTGGTCGGCGGAGGAGCGCGAAATCTTTTCTACTAACAATGTGTTGATGCCACGCTGCGGATCGAATTTCGCCACGCGAGCCAGACCGCAATCGACGACAATCGTAATGCCGTCGATGGTTAGGGAAGTCTCCGCCACGTTAGTAGAGACGACGACTTTCCTAACATCGTGTTTGCTCACCGCCGCATCCTGCTCCGCCGCTGGAAGTTCGCCATGCAGCGGCAGGACTAACACTCCCCTACTCGTCCGCCGGATCGCCTCGATGGTGCGCTGAATTTCATACGCGCCGGGCATGAAGACGAGCGCGTCGCCACTGGTTTTTCCTAACAATCGATCCAGCTCATCGGCGGCCAGATCCCAGATTGGGTAATCGGGGCCGACCGGCTTGTCGAGGTATTCGATCTCGACCGGATGCGTGCGGCCTTCCGATGTTAGCACAGTGCAGGGAGCCAGATAATCTTCTAACTTGACCGTGTCCAGGGTCGCGGACATGACGACGATGACGAGGTCGGGACGCGTCGTGTCCTGCAAATCGAGAGCGCGCGCCAGCGTGATGTCGCCGTAAAGATGACGCTCGTGAAATTCATCGAAAACCACGACTTGGATTCCGCTCAGACTCGGATCGTGGATCATCTGCCGCAGGAGAATGCCCTCGGTGACGAAACGGATTTTTGTCTCGGCGGACGTGCGGTTTTCCAGCCGGATCTGATAGCCCACGAGCCCCCCGGTTTTCACCTTCATTTCGTAAGCGACGCGATCTGCTAACATTCTTGCCGCGAGACGGCGCGGTTGCAGGAGAACGATCTGACCCGACTGCGTGAGCCCTGCGACATGGAGAATCTGCGGAATCTGAGTCGATTTCCCGGAGCCGGTCGGAGCTTGGACGAGCAGACGTGCCTTCGGGAGTCGGGCGGCGGCGACAATGGCGTCGGAGATTTCGTAAATGGGCAGCATCGGGGAGGCGGAGTTTCCATGGAATACGGGGAAATTGCAACCGGCGGCTGACGGCACTCCGGCAAACGTTTAAAGTGTTGGGGTGAACGCTAAAATCGTTCCGGTGAGCGTTCAAAGCACTCCGGCGAACGTTCAAAGTGTTCAGGCGAACGCTGAAATCGTTCCGGTGAGCATTCAAAGCACTCCGGCGAACATCCAAAGTGTTCAGGCGAACGCTGAAATCGTTCCGGCGAACATTCAAAGTATTCGGGTGAACGCTCAAAGCACTCCAACGAACGCTAAAATCGTTCCAGCGAGCCGTTTGGGCATTCCGGACAATCCAATTTGTGAAACCACTGCCCGACCATTAGCATCGAACTCCCATGAAACTTCTCCTGCGCAACATCTGGCCGTGGCTGGCGGTGATTTTGAGCGGGATTTTGCTGACGCTCTGCTTCGCGCCCTATGAGCAGGATTGGCTCGTCTGGCTGGCGCTGATTCCGCTCCTCTGCGCCGCCTGGTTTGGAAAACTTCCGGGCTGGAAACGCCTCCTCGCAGGCTGGCTGGGCGGCGTTTTCTTTTTCGGGATGACATTCTGCTGGCTCGGGAAAGTGACCGTCTCCGGCTGGCTCGGGCTCACACTTTACCTAGCGATTTATCCCGGGCTGTGGACGTGGCTGGCGGGGTTGCCAGCGTGTCGCATTCCACTCTCAAATCTGGTGCCCGGCCAATCCCCGTGGCATCGCTCGGTCACCAGTCTGGTCGTGGCGGCGACACTCGCCTCGGCTTGGGCACTGCTCGAATGGACACGCGGCCACCTTTTCGGCGGCATGACCTGGAATGGCCTCGGCGTCGCGCTTCACGCCAACATTCCGTTTGTGCAACTCACCTCGCTGGGCGGAGTGCCATTCCTCTCGTGGCTGGTCGTTTTTGCGAATGTGATCGTCGTCACCACGATCTCGCGCCTGATCGCGGAGGCGGGGCGGCTGACGTTTGCCTCGCGCTCCGATTTCACCTTCGGGCTGGCGCTCGTCCTCGGGTCGTTTGGTTATGGCGTGAGCCTTTCCTTCGACCACACGAATGATCGCGAGCTACAGGTTTCCCTCGTCCAGGCAGCGACGGCGACGGACCCGCTCCGCGAATACATTCACCTCAGCACGCTGGCGCTGTTGCAGAATCCAGACCTCATCGTCTGGCCCGAGTCCGCCCCCGGTGCTCCGTTACTGGATTCGCTCGATGAACTGAAAAAAATCGCAGCCGAGTTTGATCTCGATCTGGGCGCAGTGCGCGCGTGGTTTATCACCGGCAGCCAGGAGCATTCGCCCGATGGTTCCTACAACAGCGCTTACGCGTTTCCACCTGGCTGGCGCGGGATGCAGACCTATCGGAAACGTCATTTGCTGCCTTTCTACGAGAGTGGTTTTGTCTCTGGAAACTCCGCCGCGCCGCTCTGGCTGATCGGGAGCGACACGCGGCTCGGCACGCTGATTTGCGTCGAGGACACCCTTCCGGGGCTCGCTCGGGACAACGCCGCCGCTGGGGCCAATCTCCTGCTTAATCTCACCGACGACAGCTTGTTTGCCGACGCTACCGTGGAGCGTCAGCACTTTCTGAATGCCCTCTTTCGCGCCCCCGAAACCGGCTTGCCGCTCATCCGTTGCGCACATACCGGTGTGACGGCATTTATTGATCGCCAAGGCCGCATCCTACAACAACTCGCCCCCGGCCACGCAGGCATCCTCACCGGCAAAGTCGCTTTCCGCGCACATCCGCCTGCCACAGTATTTCAGCAATGGGGAGACCTCTTTCCCATCGCTTGGGCTGTGCTGGTGGCAGCGCGGTTGAGTTACATCCGTCTGCAAGTCAGGTTAGGCTGGCTAAAATGTTCACCAGACGGCTGGCTTCGATGGGTTTGGTGATGTGTTGGTTGAATCCGGCGCTCTCGGCCTGCTTCCGGTCCTCGGCTCTGGCGTAAGCGGTGACAGCGACCGCTGGGACGGTTCCCCCTTGATCGACGGGCAAAGCCCGGACACTGCGGATGAGCGAGTAACCATTTTCTCCGGGCATGCCAATGTCGCTCACTAGAATGTCGGGCGGAGTCTCTTCAAAGAGGGCGAGTGCCGCCGCGGCGGAATCTGCCGTGCGCACCTCAGCGCCGCTTTCCTGGAGGAGCCGTCGCATCATCGAGAGAGTGTCGGGTTCGTCATCCACGACCAAAATGTGGATGCCGTCGAGACGCGGGATGGACTTCCATTCCACTGGGACGGATGGGGCTAATGCAGCGGGGACGGGGGCAACGATCGGAGCCTGACTCGGCTTGTGGCCGACTGGCAGAGTGACGACGAAGGTGGAGCCGTGTCCAACTCCGTCGCTTTCCGCCCGCACCTGACCGCCATGAAGTTCGACGAGGGTTTTAACAATGGCGAGGCCGAGGCCGAGGCCGCCGTGTTTGCGGGTGCTGGTGGCGTTGGCCTGGCGAAAGCGGTCGAATACGAGGGGCAAAAACTCGGGATCGATTCCCATGCCGGAGTCGCTAATGCTGACTTCGACTGCCCCTGCGAGCTGGCGTAAGGCCACTGTCACTGCGCCGCTGGACGGGGTAAATTTGATCGCGTTCGTGAGCAAATTATAGAAGACCTGCTGCAAACGATTCGGGTCGCCGCAGAAGGTGTCGAGCGCAAGATCGACGTTCACCTCCAGCGCGATCTCCCGCGCGGCGGCTCCTGGTCGCACGGTATTCACCGCTGCTTCGATCAAATCGCCCAGGTGAATGCCCTGGACTTCGAGGTTGATCTTCCCGGAAATGATCCGGCTCATGTCGAGCAAGTCGTCGATGATAACCGACTGCGCACGGGCGTTGCGCTCGATGATTTCCAGACCCTGCTCGAGTTCCAGTCGATCCTCGGGGATGCCGCGCAGGATGGAGGTCCAGCCGAGGATGGCGTTGAGCGGGGTGCGCAATTCGTGGCTGAGGGTGGCGAGAAACTCGTCTTTCATGCGACTCGCCTTTTCGGCCTCAGTGCGCGCGGCGCGTTCGCTGGAGAGGACCGACTCGCGTTCGTGGAGGAGATCGCGCACCTCGTATTGGCGGCGGCGGGCGCGCAGGGCGACTTCCAACATGCTGCGCAGGGTGATAACCCGCAAAGGACGTTCGAGCAGCGTGATATTACCGTGGGGCGCGAATCGTTTGAGGAGGTTAGGACTCATCTCGGTGGCGTTACGTCCATTGGTGAGAATGATGACGGGGAGATCGGACCACGCGGGCTGGGTGCTCAAGTAGTCGGTGAACCGCGCGACTTCTTCTGTGAGCAACGATTCCTCGGCGATGAGGATCGCGCCGCAGGGGTTGGAAAGCTTATTCACAAGGTCGTGAAGATCGCGACAGATGAGAGCGCTGAAACCTGCCTGGGTAAGCGCCGCGCAGGCCAGTTCCGCATCGCGTCCGAGCGGGGCCAGAATGAGAATCCGCTCCCAGGGAGGGCTGGCGGTGTGGGGGCCGCTAGAAAATTCCATCCGGATCCTGGTTTTTCATCATGGAATCCATCGAGCCCCTATACATGGGAATGCCAGTCAGCACGCCATGGAAGTCGGTCAGTGGCGCGCCGACCCGAACGCCGTCGCTGGTGATTTGAAATTCCCGGATCGTGCGCTCGTGGTCGCCGCTCCGTTTCTTGATCACTGAGATGGCTTTTTTTACGGAGCCCTCGACCTCGAAATAACGCAGGATGACGACAGTGTCGGCGAGGTAGGTGATATCCACCGGCGATTGCATGGCACCGATGAGACCGTTCTGCGCCAAGACGAGGATGGTGGCGATCCCCTGCTGCGCCAGGTAGCTGAGGAGTTCGTGCATTTGCACTGCAAGGAACGATTCCTCGGGCATAGAATTGAGGTAGCCGTTCAGGCTGTCGATGATGACGACACGGGCTTTTTTTTCTTCGACCGCGCGGCGGATGCGACCGGCAAATTCACCCGGCGAAAGCTCCGCTGGATTGATCTGCATGGCAGCGATCCTGCCGACCGCGATCTGACGACTGAGCCCCATGCCGATGGAGTCGGCGCGATGGATGTAAGTCTCGACTTTTTCGTCAAAAGTAAACGCTATTACATGTTCGCCTCGCTCGGCCGCAGCCACGGCAAACTGCGCGCCAAGGGTGGATTTACCTGTGCCGGGCGGACCCATGAATAAGGTGCTCGTGCCGCGTTCCAGGCCGCCCCCGAGGAGTTGGTCCAGCTCTCGGATGTCGCTTGAAGCGGACCCGCCCTCAAATATCCCCTGTTTTTCGACCGCTGTCAGCCGTGGATAAACCACAAGTCCGCCCTGCCTGATGACATAGTCGTGGTAGCCGCCGCGGAAGACTGCCCCGCGCACTTTTACGACGGATATTCGTCTCCGGGCCTCGCCGTAATTGGGGGCCAGCTGCTCAAGTTTAATAACGCCGTGGGCGATGCTTTGCACCTCGCGATCGGAGGTTTCGCTCGTGCGATCGTCCATCACCACAACGGTGCATTTGCGTCCGCTGAAAAACTGCTTCAGCGCCAGCAGTTGCCGCCGGTAGCGCAGCGGATTCTGTGCGAGCAGCCGCAGCTCGGAGAGCGAGTCGAAAATCACCCGTGAAGGATTCACTTCCACCACCCGATCCATCAATATCTGCGCAAGCTGGTTTAACTCGACTTCCGCCGGATAAAAGAGCGTGTTCTGCGCCTCGGCTGAGAGTGTTTCCTCAATGGCGGATAGTTCCAGAATCGAGATTTGAGTCAGATCCCAATGGTGGGACTCGGCGACTTCGACGAGCTCGTCGTGCGTCTCCGAAAGCGTGATGTAGAGGGCGCGTTCCCCGGCCTTCACACCCTCCAGCAAAAACTTCAGTCCCAGCGTTGTTTTTCCCACTCCCGGATCGCCTTGCACTAGATAAAAGCGATGCAACGGGAGTCCGCCCATGAGTATTTTATCCAAACCTTCCACACCGGTGGCACAGCGATTTTTCACTTCCTCTTCAGCGTCTAACATAGTGGATATTTTTTACAAATGGGCAATGGGTCGGTTTTATAAATTTTCAATAGCTGTTCGGAAAGCAGAGAGGAAATGCGTGCATGAAAACGATTTTCCACCCGGTGGAACCAACGATTTGACGCCGCCAGTCTTCTCCTCTTTACTGGCCACAGTGAAGTGTCGCCGGGTTCTGTTTTTTTGTTGGATT
Source organism: Chthoniobacterales bacterium (assembly GCA_038230215.1). Classification (GTDB taxonomy): domain Bacteria; phylum Verrucomicrobiota; class Verrucomicrobiia; order Chthoniobacterales; family DASVRZ01; genus DASVRZ01. Next base: position 42,143 of record JBBRNR010000011.1, read on the forward strand.
GCACTGGCTGGCTGGCTCGTAAACACGACTCTGCCAGCTGCGGAAGTGCGTCCCCCTTTTGGCCTCTCGTGGGGTGAAATGCCCGATCATCTCACAACGCTGCTCCAAGGGGCCGGCGCGAAAATCGTCAGCAAGGGAAAATCCGGTGAACGCGACGTCTGGGCCGTGGAGGGATTGCTCCAGCCGAGGCTGAAACGGACGTTGTTTTATTTCCAGTCGGGCACGTTGTCCGAGGTGGAATTGCAATATGAGGACGCCACTTGGGACGTGCCGCACTACGACACGTTTCTGGGCGAGGTGCGGACAAAAATCGAGCAACTTTACGGGGCCGGCACGCTCATCGCGCGCCAGAAAAATCCTGCAGGCGACGTCACGGAAACGGTCGTCGGCTACCAATGGAAACTCGATAGCGGCTCCATGCAGCTCTTCTATTTCTCAGCCGAGCGGGGCGCGAATGTCTTTCGCAACGTGAGCGTGCATTACAAAGCGCAATAGCCGAAAAAAAGTGCCAGGGGGGAGAATTGAACTCCCGACCAAGGGCTTATGAGTCCCCTGCTCTACCACTGAGCTACCCTGGCGTTGGTGGGCTTAAAAGCGGAGTGCGATAATAACCAAAGATTCTGGAGAATCAAGTCGGTTGTCGGCGCCCGACGATTTGTGACAGACTCGCCAAACGGATGAAAATTGGCTTGCTGCATTACACGATGCCACCGGCAATTGGTGGCGTCGAGCGGATCGTCGCGGCGCACACCCGGCTCTTCCGCGGCGACGGCCACGAGGTGGTTCTGCTCTGCGACGGGAGGCAATGCGAAATGACGACGGAGTTCTCCTGGCTGGCGGTGCCGGGCTTTGAAAACACAGGCGAGTTTGAGTCAAATCGGGACGCTTTTATAAGTTTCATCCAGGCACAAAAACTCGATCTCTTCATCGTTCACAATGTATTCACCATGCCGTTTTACCCGGCGGCGACGGCGGCTTGTCATGCGGTGGCCGCGAGCGAGCTCCCCGTCATTTCTTGGGTGCACGATCTGGCGGCTGCCAACCCCTATTACGCCGTCCCGGAAGACGACCTCCTGCGCCGCCATCCGGTTGGAAGTCGCGTCGTCGCCATTTCGCCGGAACGCGCCTCCGCTTACCAGAAACTGACCGGCCACTCGTCCGTCACGATAATCCCCAATGGCATCGACACCGTCGGGGAACTGGCGGGCGAACTCCTACAGCATCGTCCGAAACTGCGGGCCGCGTTGCAGGGCGCGTTCCCGATTTTGTTTCATCCGACACGCCTGCTGCGCCGGAAAAATATCGCCCTCGGCATTCGAGTCGTAGCCGAGTTGAAGCGGCTCGGACTCACTCCGAGACTTCTCATTTCCGGTGCGCCGGAGCCATTTTCAGGAGATCAGGTCGCCTATCGCAACGAATTGGATGCGCTTGTAGCCGAGTTGGATTTGAATGCGGAAGTCCTCTTTCTCAGCGACGAAACGCCGCTCGCTGATTCAGATGTAACTACGCTCTATAACTTGTCCGACGCCTTGTTTTTTCCAAGCAAGCACGAGGGTTTCGGCCTGCCCATGCTGGAGGCGGGTCTGCGCGGCTTGCCTATTTTCGCCTCGGACACGCAGCCTCTAGCCGATCTGGCCGTCAAAAACGGACTCGTCTTCGCCCTGGATTCCAGTCCCAAGGAAATTACGCGGAAAATCACCGATTTTTTCTCCCAGTGTCCAAGTATGCACGTCCGGCAGATCGTCCGCCGCGATTTCGATTGGCAGAGTATTCATCAAAAGCACATTCTACCGCTGCTGCACCGTCTCACCCATGAATTCCACACTCGCTGACCAAGACCTCCGTTTGCTTCTCTCCGCCACGCACCAGGACCCATTTTCGGCGTTGGGACCGCAAAGAGTCGGAAGTCAGTTTGTGGTCCGCGTCTTCCGTCCGGATGCGCAGTCGGTGGCGCTCCTCGATCACGTAACCGGGGCGGTGATCGCCGAGGCGGCAAAGGTGAATGACGAGGGTCTTTTCGAGGCGACGCTGGGTGCTAAGTCGGTGCGTTACCGGCTGCAAATAACCCCGTGGCACGGCGACGTCTTCGTGATTGACGATCCGTATTCCTTCGGTCGCGTCTTGGGCGAGTTAGATACGCATCTCTTCTCCGAGGGTAATCATTATCAAATTTATAAAAAACTCGGAGCGCATCTTCGCACCATCGATGGTGCCGACGGCGTCGCCTTCGCCGTCTGGGCACCCAACGCGCAGCGCGTGAGCGTCGTCGGCGAATTCAATGGCTGGGATGGGCGCGTCCACCCGATGCGCAAGCTGCTCGAAGCCGGAATCTGGGAAATTTTCATTCCGAATGTGGGCGAGGGCTGCCATTACAAATTTGAGGTGCGCGGCGCCCACGGCAGCATCCAGTTGAAGAGCGATCCGTTTGCTTTTTACGGCCAGCACAGTGAGAAAACGGCGTCGATGGTTTTCGATTTGAACCGCTACACTTGGGCCGACGAAGAGTGGATGTCTGCTCGTGCGCAGACGAACTGGCAGAACCAGCCGATAAGCATTTACGAGGTGCATCTCGGCTCCTGGCAACGTGTCTGGGAGGAGGAAAACCGTCCGCTGAGCTACCGCGAACTGGCGGATCGCCTGCTCGGCTACGTACTCGAAATGGGTTACACTCACATCGAACTGATGCCCGTGGCCGAGCATCCCTTCGACGGATCATGGGGATATCAGGTGACGGGTTATTACGCGATCACCAGCCGCTTTGGCAACCCGGACGAGTTCCGTTATTTCGTGGATCGCTGCCATCAAGCCGGCGTGGGAATCATCCTCGACTGGGTCCCCGGACACTTCCCAAAAGACGCGCATGGGCTGGCCAATTTCGATGGCACCGCGCTCTTCGAGCACTCCGATCCACGCCAGGGTGAGCACCGCGACTGGGGGACTTTGATTTTTAACTACGGGCGCAATGAGGTGAGAAATTTCCTCATCGGTAATGCGCTATTTTTGCTGGAGGAGTACCATATCGATGGCCTGCGCGTCGATGCTGTGGCCTCAATGCTTTACTTGGATTATTCACGCGAAGCTAATGAATGGGTCCCCAATGTGCACGGCGGACGCGAAAATCTGGAGGCGATTCATTTCCTGAAGCGCTTCAACGAGGTTTGCTACGCGCAATATCCAGGCATCATGACCATGGCCGAGGAATCGACCTCTTGGCCCGGCGTGTCGCGTCCGACCTATCTCGGAGGCCTTGGTTTTGGTTTCAAATGGAACATGGGCTGGATGCACGATTTCCTCTCCTACATGGAAAAGGAACCCGTTTATCGACGGCATCATCAGGGTGACATCACGTTTTCGATGGTCTATGCGTTTCATGAGCATTTTGTGTTAGTGTTAAGCCACGACGAGGTGGTGCACGGCAAGGGTTCGCTCATTCAAAAAATGCCGGGCGATATGTGGCAGAAATTTGCCAACCTGCGCCTCTTTTACGGCTGGATGTATGCCCACCCAGGAAAGAAATTACTCTTCCAAGGCCAGGAATTTGGTCAGTGGGGCGAGTGGAATTACGCCAAAAGCCTTGACTGGCATCTGTGCCAGTTCCCATTGCACGACGGGTTAAAACGCCTCGTGCAGCACTTGAATCATCTTTATAAAACCGAGCCCGCCTTATCGGAAATCGATGACAGCTACGAGGGTTTCGACTGGATCGACTTCCATGATGCTGACAACAGCGTGGTCGCCTTCCTGCGTCGAGATCGCACTGGTGGCCTGCTCATTTTTGTGATCAATGCGACTCCGATTCCCCGCGAAGGCTATCGGGTAGGGGTGCCGCAGGCGGGCTTTTACGAGGAGATTTTGAACACCGACGCCGCCACTTACGGAGGCAGTAACATTGGCAACTACGGTGGAGTCCCGAGCCATCCCTGGCCGTGGCAGGGCCGGGAGCATAGTTTGCAAATCAACTTGCCACCGCTGGCCACCGTCGGCTTCCGGTTAAAGAAGTAATTTTGCTGGGGTGAACGATCAAGAAAGACGGCTTTGTGCCAATCTTTCTTTGACTTCCAGACTGCTGAATAATAGCGTCTCCCAGTTCCCTATTTACCAACCATGAAAAATACCCTCTCCAGAAACGCATTTACCCTTGTGGAATTGCTTGTCGTTATCACCATCATCGGAATTCTTGCCGGTATCGCCCTGCCTGTTTTCCAAAAAGTTCAGGTCAATGCTGAACAAACCAAAACGCTCTCGAATGGCAAACAAATTGGTTTGGGTTTAAAACTCTACGCTGGCGATAATGATGGTTCTTTCCCGAAATTCAGTGCTTACGATGCAGCTAGTGGAACATTTAATTCCGGGACCATTACAGACGCCAATCAAGCTCTCAAACAGCTCATTCCGCAATATGTTCCAACCGAAAAGATTTTCGCGGTGAAAAAATCGGCTTGGACACCTAATTCTCCCGATGAAAACATTGGAACCACCCCAGATGACGTCAACCGTCTGAAAACTGGCGAAAATCATTTTGCTTATATCACGGAGCTTAACGATACTTCGAATGGCTCGTTCCCGCTGATTGCCGACGGGTTTTCCACTGTGGTAGGAGTTTACAGTAAACAGCAGACAGAAATCGGCGGTGTCTGGGAAGGTAAAAAAGCAATCGTGATTCGCGTCGATCAAAGTGGAAAAGTGGAGACCGTCAACCCTGTGAATCTAAATATAATCGGACCGGTTGGTGGAGCTGCCAATGATGATATTTTTACCACCCATGACAGTTGGCTGTCTGCAACTCAAAAGCCGGTAAATCCAGCTAAATAATAATGCAATTTAGTTTCAAAAAAGCACCGACAACATCGGTGCTTTTTTTGTTTTTACAGACTACTAGATTTAGAGTAATTACAGCCAATGATCGAGTTAATGCAAAGAGGTGGCGTGTTGATGTGGGTGATCGTGTTTTGCAGTGTTCTGGCAACGGGTATTTTTCTCGAGCGCTTCTTTTTTTTCCATCGTAGTTTCATCGAAGTCTCGGAATTTCTTAATGGTCTCGCGAGTCTGATCCGGCGTAAAAACTTCGCCGAGGCGCGTCATGAATGCGCCGTGACTCATGTTCCGGTTGCGCGCGTCCTGCATGCCGCCATCCTGCGTCACAACAGTTCAAGGGCGGACCTTAAAGAAATCGTTCAGGAAGCAGGTCAGTTGGAAGTGCCTCTGCTGGAGAAACATCTGCCCGCGCTATCCACGATCACCTTCATCACTCCAATGATCGGTTTTTTGGGAACGGTCACCGGGTTGCTCCAGGCTTTTGCCACCATTTCATCGAACAACGGATATGCCTCTGCCATTGATATTTCCGGGGCCATTTACCAGAGTTTGCTGACCACGGCTGCGGGAATTGCCGTGGCCATCCCGGCATTTGTCGGTCATCAATATTTGTCGGCTCGCGTTGACCGCCTCATGCGCGACATGGAGCGCGCTGGCATCGAAATCGTTAACCTTCTGACCGATCCGATCCAGATGAAAACGGACATCATCAGCTTCGAAGAGCAGACGCAAAAACTCGGCCTCTAGCCCGTACGCACTGGCTCTTTGTCTATGCGCCTCACACGTAGCCACAGGATGTCGCCGTTTCTGTTTCAGATTATTCCGCTACTCGACATCCTGTTTGCGATTCTGATTTTTTTCGTAATGACCGCCACTTTTGTCTCGCAGCCGGGTATAACCGTGGAACTCCCTGCCTCTAACTTCTCCGTCGAACCCGCTCTGCACACCCAGATCGTCAGTATCGTCGGAAACAACATCTTCTTCCGCGATCAACTGGTCTCCGATGCTCAATTGAGCATCCTGCTCAACAATAAAAAAGACACGCCGTCCCCCACCATCATTGTGAAAGCGGATCGCACCGTGCCATATGAACGTGTTATGACAGTCACCAATCTTGCATTGGATCACGGTTATCGCGTCGTCATGGCTGCCGGAATGAGGAAACCCGCCACTCATTGATCTTAGCAACGCCATGAAATGGCAGCCCACCTTTACGCCCCCCCGGCTGCGCTCCCAAGACTGGGTGCTGCCCAGCATGATTCTGGGTGCGGTTTTCATTCACGGATTGGCTTTCTACCTCGTCCAGGCGTCCGTTACGGAGACAGCGAAAAAGGGGATTGCCAGTGCGCGGCTTACCATCCTCGACCCGCTGAGTCCGCGCGATCGGCCCTTGATTGACTGGATCGAAAACCACGACCCCGCAGCCATTGTCTCAGTAGGCGAAGCGCCTCAGCCGCCGCATCTTTTCGAGACGCCAGCCTACCAGCCAAGTTACGAAAAAGTCCTACCCGAGCCATTACCCATTTTTCGGGAAAACAATCCACTTAATCATCAATCATTTTTTCCGCCCGGGCCGGTACCGGACTTTCAGTCTAATCTTGGTAAGGATCCGCAAAACACGCCAATCCTAGCTTCGAAGATAGTCCCATCGCCCTCCATTGACCTCAATTTCTCGAAAGCTTTTTCCCCGCCTCAGATCAATGGCAAACTACCCACGCCCGCCCAGTTTCTCATCGTCAAGGCCGGTGAAAATGGAGAAAAAGCTTTTTTCCTGCTCCAGTCCTCGGGACATGACGAGTTAGACAACTATGCGCGCAACTGGCTGATCGCCTCCCGCCCCACGCTGAAAAACAGTGATTCCAGCGGCTGGGTGCAAATTCATTGGGGCGGCGAAATCTGGAAAAAAGTCGCCCAATGATCCGCATCCCGCTGCACTTGCTCCTGCCGGCCTACGTTGTTTTCGGGCTGCTTTTTATCATGACCCTCTGGCTTTGGGCCAACTGGATCCGCAAAAGAAGAGAAAGCGAGGTCTTGCGTTACCGGCTGCAATGTATAATTTGCGCACTCCCCTTTGAAGACCGGAGCGACAACACCCTGCCGCGCTGTCCGAAATGTGGTAGCCTCAACGAACGAGGCAACAGCTAAAATCAACAATACTTTTTAACTTTTAAGACCAATAATTTATGGGAATGTGGATCGGACGTAATCGCAAGGCACGGGTCACTTATGGGTTCGACGAGATCGCCCTCGTCCCCGGTGCCATCACCATCAATCCCAATGAGGTGGACATCTCATTTCAAGTCCCCCGGCGCGATTCGGAACCGCTCAAACTGAGCATTCCCATCCTCGCCAGCGCGATGGACGGCGTTGTTGATGTGCGTTTTGCCATCGCCATGGGCAAGCTCGGCGGCCTTGCCGTTCTGAACCTCGAAGGTGTTCAGACTCGTTACGAAAATCCTGATGAAGTCCTTCAGCAAGTTGTTGAGGCAGACAAGGACAAAGTCACCGGATTGCTTCAGAAAATTTACCTCGAACCCATCCGCGAAGACCTTATCGCCAAGCGCGTGCAGGAGATTAAAGCCGGCGGCGGGTTCGCGGCGGTCAGCTCCATTCCCCAAAAAGCGGATCGTTACGCGTCCATCGCGCAGGAAGCGGGAGCCGATCTTTTCGTGGTTCAAAGCACCGTTTCGACCGTTCGCCACATTTCGACTGAATACCAGTCGCTCGAGCTGGCCAAGTTCTGCGCCGGGCTGAAAATTCCCGTCATCATAGGCAACACCGTTGGCTACGACGTCACTCTGGAAATTATGCAATGCGGCGTCGCGGGCGTTCTCATTGGAGTCGGACCTGGAGCGGCCTGCACCTCGCGCGGCGTGCTCGGACTTGGCGTGCCCCAAGTCACCGCCACCGTCGATTGCGCGGCGGCACGCGACCAATATTTTAAACAAACCGGACGCTACGTTCCGATCATCACTGATGGCGGCATGAGCAAAGGCGGCGACGTTTGCAAGGCGCTCGCCTGTGGTTCCGACGCCGTCATGGTCGGCAGCGCGTTTGCCAAAGCCCAGGAAGCTCCTGGCAAAGGCAACCACTGGGGCATGGCCACGCCCCACGCGAATCTTCCACGCGGCACTCGCATCAAAGTCGGCACCACCGGCTCGCTCAAGCAAATCCTTTTCGGCCCCGCCGAAGTCGATGACGGTTCCCAAAACCTCGTCGGCGCGATCACGACCTGCATGGGCAACGTCGGTGCGGCCAGCATTCGGGAATTTCAAGAAACGGAAATCATCATCGCCCCGTCGATCAAGACCGAGGGCAAACTCTTCCAGACCGTCCAAAGCGTCGGCATGGGCACCCGCTAAATCCCCACATTTAGTCCCTCACTCCCATGAATACTCGCAGAGTTGTCGTCACCGGCATCGGCGTTATTTCCCCCGTTGGAAATGACCTTCCCACTTTCTGGGACAGCTTAAAACAGGGGCGCAGCGGCGTCGGTCTCATCCAGGCTTTCGACACCACGGGCTACGGCTGTAAAATCGCGGGCGAGGTGAAAAACTTCGATCCAGTTCCATTCTTCTCCAACCCGAAGGATTCCCGCCGCGCAGACCGATTCACCCAACTCGGCATGGCGGCGAGCAAGATGGCGGTGGCGGACAGCGGGCTTGATCTTGAGAAAATCGACGTTACACGTTTCGGCGTCATCGTTGGCAGCGGCATCGGCGGCCTTGGCACGCTGGAGGCGCAGCACACGAATCTTATTCAAAAAGGTCCGGGCCGCGTCAGTCCGTTCATGATCCCGATGATGATCTCGAACATGGCGAGCGGCATCATTTCGATGGAGTTTAATTTCCAGGGACCGAACCTCAGCGTTGTCTCCGCTTGCGCCACCGCCAACAACGCTCTCGGCGAGGCTTGGCGCATCATTAAATTTGGCGACGCCGACGGCTTTCTAGCCGGTGGCAGCGAGGCCGCCTGCGTCCCGCTCGGCATCTCCGGCTTCGACAATATGAAAGCCATGAGCACGCGCAACGACGACCCCGAGCGCGCCAGCCGTCCATTCGACTTGGGGCGCGATGGCTTCGTTCTCAGCGAAGGTGCGGGCGTCCTCGTTCTCGAGGAAATGGAGCACGCCAAGGCTCGTGGAGCCCGGATTTATTGCGAACTCGCTGGCTACGGCGTCACCGCCGACGCCTATCACATGAGCAGCCCGCGGCCCGATGGCTCATCCGTCGCCCGCTGCATGACGCTTGCGCTCAAACACGCGGGCGTGAACCCGGACGAAGTCGGTTACATCAACGCCCACGCGACTTCCACCGGACTCGGTGACATCGCTGAAACCCAGGCCATCAAACTCGCTTTTGGCGACTCGGCCATTCCATCTCAAGGCGGCAAAATTGCGGTCAGCAGCACGAAATCCATGACCGGCCACACGCTTGGCGCAGCCGGTGCCATCGAAATGGCCGCGTGCATCATGGCCATGCTGGACGGCATTCTTCCGCCGACGATCAATCTGGAAAATCCCGATCCCGCCTGCGACCTCGACTACGTTCCCAACGTGGCACGTGAAGCAAAAGTCAAAGTCGTGGTGAACAATTCTTTTGGCTTCGGCGGTCACAACGCGACCCTCGTCGCAAAGGCATTCGAGTAACATTCATATCCAACTCGGATCAATCCGTCAGCGCAGCCTACAGCGCCAGCTTGCCGAGTAAATCAGGCGGATTTAGCAGCGAATGACAGAAGGACTGGTCGGCTCGAAGTTTTCCTCGAACTTTAGCTTCACGCAAAAGGCTCCAGCGGGTTCGCGAGCCATCTCTCCCCCGTAAGCGATCGAGAGCTGCTGTGATAGACCGCCGTTATAAATTCTGGCTGGCATTGCGATGAAACTCGAATGGAGGAAAATTCCCTTCGAGTTTCAATCGTATGTAACGAGGTTAGATCGGCTTGGCGGTTTCGGCTGCAATCAGGGGCTCTACAGGGGGCGCGGCTTTAGGCGGGCTCGACTTCGGGCTCACTTTCCAGAATTTCGCGAGGTGCCCGGGCCAGTCGGCGAGGATTTCCCAGGCCCGCTGGCTCTCGGTTTGTTCGAGATGCCGGTAGATGAGGCTCTGGACGAGGGTGATTTCCTCGGGGGCGCTGAGGCGTTCGTGCTGGATGAGCTCAGGGTTGTAACGGCCGGGGAAGCTGTCGCTGGCGTCGAGGACGTAGGCGACGCCACCGGTCATGCCGGCACCGAAGTTTTTGCCGGTGCCGCCGAGGATGAGGACGGTGCCGTTGGTCATGTATTCGCAACCGTGGTCGCCGATGCCCTCGACAACGGTGGTGGCGCCGGAGTTGCGGACGGCGAAGCGTTCGCCGGCCTGGCCGTTGACGAATAGATGCCCGCCGCTGGCTCCGTAGAGGACGGTGTTGCCGACGATGACGTTGTCTTGCGGGAGGAAGCCGCGCTTGGTTGGCGGGCGGACGATGATTTCGCCACCACTCATGCCTTTGCCGACGTAGTCGTTGGCTTCGCCGGTGAGAATCATGCGAATGCCTGGGCTAAGAAACGCACCGAGGCTTTGGCCAGCGGTGCCGGTGAATTTGAGTTCGATGGTGCCCTCGGGGAGGCCTTCCTCGCCGTATTGGTAACCAAGTTCGCCGGAAACGCGGGTCCCGACACTGCGGTTGGTGTTCTTCACTTTGTAGGAGAGCGAAATGGACTTGCCTTCGGTAATAGCGTCCTTGGCGTCCTGCAAGATAATGTCGTCAAGCGGACGTTCCGCCGGGCCTTCATTGCGCTCACGGGTGGCGTGGCGCGGGGCGGAGGGGTCGTCGCCGGAGACGTCGGTGAGCAAGGGCGAGAGATCGAGGAGGTTCGCCTTGGGATGGCCGGGGATTTCTTTTTGCGCGAGCAGATCGACGCGGCCAATCATTTCGTTGACGGTGCGAATGCCGAGCGATGCCATTATTTCGCGCATTTCCTCAGCAACAGCGTTGAAGAAAGCGACGATGTTTTCGGGTTTGCCCTTGAACTTGGCCCGGAGTTTTTCGTCTTGGGTGGCGACGCCAACAGGGCAGGTGTTGGTGTGGCATTGGCGTACGTAAACGCAGCCGGTGGCGATGAGCGCGGCGGTGCCGAAGTTAAATTCCTCGGCTCCGAGGAGCGCGGCGTAAATGAGGTCTTCGCCGGTGCGCATGCCGCCGTCGGTGCGGAGGGTGACGCGGTTGCGCAGGCCGTTGAGCATGAGGACCTGGTGCGTTTCGGCGACGCCGAGTTCCCACGCGCTGCCGCAATGTTTCACGGAGCTGAGCGGTGATGCACCGGTGCCGCCCTCGTGACCGCTGACGAGAATGATGTCGGCATGGGCCTTGGCAACGCCGGCCGCGATGGTGCCGACACCGGCTTCGGCGACGAGTTTCACACAAATGCGTGCGCGGTCGTTGACCTGCTTGAGGTCGTAAATGAGCTGGGCCAGATCCTCGATGGAGTAGATGTCGTGATGCGGCGGCGGTGATATCAATGTAACTCCGACGACGGTTTTGCGGAGTTTGGCGATAGTGACGGTGACTTTGTGACCAGGCAACTGACCGCCCTCACCCGGCTTCGCGCCTTGGGCCATTTTGATTTCGATTTCCTTGGCACTGGCGAGGTAAGCGGCGTTGACGCCGAAACGTCCGGCAGCGACCTGTTTGATGGCGCTGTTGGCGAGGTCGCCATTGGCCCGGCGGGTGAAACGCTCGGGGTCTTCACCGCCTTCACCGGAGTTGGATTTGCCTCCAATTTGGTTCATCGCTATGGCGAGACATTCGTGAGCTTCGGGGCTGAGTGCGCCGAGCGACATGCCAGCCGTGGTGAACCGGCGGCGAATGTCCTCGATGGACTCGACTTCCTCAATTGGAACCGGACCGGTTTTCGCAGGAACAAAGGCGAGCATGTTGCGCAGCGAGTGCGGCGACGAGGCGAGAACGGCTTGGACATACGCCTTATAGTCGGATGCGTTGCCGGTCTTGACGAAGGTGTGGAAGTTTTTGATAACCGGCGGATTGACGGCGTGGACTTCGCCGTTGCGGCGGAAACGGTAGTAACCGGGATCGCCCAGCTTGGCGGGTTCCTGTGGCACAGCTTCGCCAAAAGCGAGGTGATGGCGGGTGAGGCTTTCGATGGCGATTTCCTTGAAACCAATACCCTCGACCTGCGACGAGGTGCCGGTGAAACATTTCGCGATGACCGACGACGAGATGCCGATGGCCTCGAAGATTTGCGCACCGCGATAGGAGCTGATGAGCGAGATGCCCATTTTTGACATGATTTTGAGTAGACCCTTGTCCAGTGCGCCCTGGTAGTTTTTCACCGCCTGAACATAGTCGGGCAGAGTGCCGGGAGCGGCTTTTTCGATGATCTCGCGGATGGTTTCAAAGCCGAGATACGGGTTCACGGAACTTGCGCCGTAACCGATCAGGCAGGCGACCTGATGTACGTCGCGCGCCTCACCGGTCTCACACAAGATACTGGCTTTCATGCGTTTGCCGACATTGGTGAGGTGAAAGTGAATTGCGCCCACCGCAAGTAGCATCGGGATGCCGATGTTCGCGGCGTCCACATTGCGGTCGGAAAGATTGATCATCCGGGCGCCCGCGTCTACAGCGGCCTCGGCCTCCGCGCAGAGCCGAGTAATGGCGGATTCGAGGCCCTCAGCGCCTTCACTGGCGGGCCAGGTGGCCGACAAGGTAATGAGTTTGTGCTCCGGGTCGGTGATGTTTTTCAACGCCTCCAACTCGTGGTCTAGTAGAATCGGAGTCGAGGATTCAATTAACCTCGAGTGCTCCGGCGTTTCCCCAAGGAGATTGCGCCGCCAGCCGAGAATCGTCGCCAGGGACATAACCAGTTTTTCACGAATCGGGTCAATCGGCGGGTTGGTGACCTGGGCAAAAAGCTGGCTGAAATAGGTGTAAAGTAGCCGCGGCTGGAGCGAAAGCACCGCGAGCGGCGTGTCGTCGCCCATCGAGCCGATGCCCTCGGCACCTTCCTTGAGCATGGGCTTGATGATAAAGTCGAGTTCCTCCGAAGTATAACCGAAGGAGATTTGCTTCTGCGTGAGTGAAAGAATGTCGAGTTCGCCGCTCGAAGCGACAATCGGCCCGGGCGCTATCTCGGAAAGCTCCACGAGGTTGTTCTTGATCCATTGGCCATAAGGCTGCTGGACGGAAAGCGTGGCCTGGATGTCCGATTCGCGCAGAAGTTTTCCGGAGACGGTGTCTATGGCGAGCATTTCACCGGGGGCGAGGCGGCCCTTTTCGATGACTTTGGCGTCGTCGATGTCGGCGCAACCCACCTCGGAGCCGAGATGGAAGACGTTGTCGTTGGTAATTTTGTAGCGGGCCGGTCGCAGGCCATTGCGGTCGAGGCAGGCGCCAACGGTCAGGCCGTCAGTGAAGACGAGCGCGGCGGGTCCGTCCCAAGGCTCGTTCAGACAGCGGTGGTATTGGTAAAACGCGGCCATTTCCGGCGACAGATCCGTCTCGCTGCGCCAAGCGGGCGGCACGAGCATTTTCATCACATGCAATAGACTGCGACCCGAGTGAACCAACATTTCGAGCGCGTTATCGAGGCTGGCGGAATCGCTGCCGCCGGGTTGAATGATTGGCTTCAGCAAGTCGATGTCGGCACCCCAGAAGTCGGCGGTGAGCTCGGCTTCGCGGGCGTGCATCCAGTTGCGGTTGCCGCGAACCGTGTTGATCTCGCCATTGTGCGCGAGCATGCGGAACGGCTGGCTGAGCGACCAGGTCGGGAAGGTGTTCGTGCTGTAACGCTGATGGTAAACGCAGATCGAAGTCTCGTAATCCGGATCGGAGAGATCCTTAAAAAACTTCTCAAGTGAGGGCGAAATGAGCAGCCCCTTGTAGGAAATTGTCCGCGACGAAAACGACGGAATGTAGAAATTCTTAATGCCGTCATTTGCCGCGATTTTCTCAATTTCGTTACGAGCCAGAAAGAGGCGGCGCTCGAATTCCTCCGAATCCATGTCCGCCGCACGGCCCATCATAATGTGCTCTATCTGGGGCAATGTGCTTGCAGCTTTGGTGCCGAGAACGTGAGTGTTGATCGGCACTTCGCGCCAGCCGAAAAGAAAGAAGCCGCGTTTCTCGACGACTTCCTCAATGATCGCCCGTGCCCGCTCCTGCTGGTAAGCATGGCCGTGCGGGAAAAAAATCACCCCGATAGCGAGATCGTCGTCCTTGTAAAGCTGATGCCCCAATTTCGTGAGTTCGCGACGGAAAAGTTTGTATGGTAGTTGCGTTAGAACACCGGCTCCGTCGCCTGTTTTCTCATCCGCATCGACCGCTCCGCGATGCGCGAGCCGGCAAATGGAAGTCAACCCGTGGCGCAAAATCGAGTTGGAGCGTTTTCCATCAATGGCCGCGATCAAGCCGACTCCGCATGCGTCGTGTTCGTTTTCAGGACGGTAAAGTGATCCGCGGTGAGCGGCAGCGATATCAAAGGCGTTTTGGTCGAGTCTCATGGTTATGGAGCTGGCTGGTTGCGACGCGTAACTTACTGAATGTTACCCCCAGCTGACAACAGAAAATATTGCGCTCCGTAGTTATTTTTTTGACTCAGTTCCAGGTCTTTTTGTCCAAAGAAAAACATTTTTGAAGTTTTTTGCTTGCTTCAAGACATTTTTGCTTAAAGTTGAGTCTTTTCCAAAACAACCTTTGCCCCACCCCTATGACACCCTTCGATAAACAGGAAGTTTTGATTATCCGTCAGCTCGTACGCGACCCTCGCCAATCCGACACCGCTATTGCTGAGACGACGGGCGTCAACGTCCGTAGCGTGAACCGCAAACGGCAGCGTCTGGAAGAAGCCGGAACCATTTCCTACCATACCCAGATCGATCTTTCGGAACATGGCAACGGACAGTTTCAGAGTCGGCATCTTTACACCGTCCAGTTTCGTGTCGGGATCACGCTTCGGCAGTTGCTCGACGACATTCGCCAAGAACCCAATGTGCGGACAATTTTCACCGAACTGATTTTTGAAAGCCATATTGCCGAAATCGATGGCAAACTCGCCCTGCTCATGGTCATCGAAGGGCAGACCGATCGCGAAATCGTGGAGACGTTTCAGGAAAAAATCATCCCGAGTCTGCTTAAAAATCACGGGCAGGATTCCATTGAGCAAATCTCTACTATGAGACTGCTTGCGCCGATCCGCATTATGCGAAATTACCTCCCACTCGTAAACATGGAGGCTGGTTTTATCCGCAAAGACTGGCCCGACGAGGCGATCTTTGTGGGGCAGCAAGCCTGATGACGCTTACTGCGCGTGCGCCTCGACCTGAATCTCGACTTTTACCGTGTCGCCGAGAATCTGGGAACCTTCCACCGCTTTGTTCCAAGTAAGGCCAAACTCCGTGCGATTCAATTCACCGGTGGCGCTCCAGCCGGAGACTTCCTTGCCGTCCATCCCCTTGCCCTTACCCAAAAATGTGACGGCCAACGGCACTTCCTTCGTCACTCCATTGAGAGTCAGATCGCCGGTCACCGTGGCGGATTTTTCGCCTGTTAATACGACCTTTTTGCTCTTGAAAGTCAGCGTGGGATTTTTCTCCACGTTGAAAAAATCGGCGCTGCGCAGATGTCCGTCACGTTTGGCATTGGCCGTGTCGATCGACTTGGTCTGAATGGTAACATCCACCACGGAGTTCTCCGGTTTCTCCGCGTCCACATTCACTGTCCCGCTGAACTCATTGAAACGTCCCGAAACATCGCTGAAAAGGTGGCGAATCTTGAAGCCGATGGACGAGTGATTCGGATCAAACGTGTAAACCTCACCCGCCTGCGCGGTGACGGCAAAAACGAGCGATGCAACAAGGACGGAATAAAGGCGGGATATTTTCATGCGATTTAAGACTGGAATCTGGAAACGTTGTTCAAATATTGCCTGAATTAGATCGCCCTCACACTCCCACCGGATGCCACACCGTCTTGAATTCGATGAAACTCCGGATGTCGTGCAGCCCCACCGAGTCCGCCCAGGCTCCGTCGGCATTGCGGATTTTCACGCGCTTCACACTGCTTGCGCCGCCGACTTCCAACTTAATAGCCTGCTCCTGATTTACACACGCATCGAGCCCACGCAGATGCGTGTGCGTGGCAAATGTATCGACCAATTCCCCACGAAAACCCGTGATAATATTCACCACGCCGCCCGGCAGATCAGAAGTGGCCAGCATTTCTCCTAACACAATGGCTGGATACGGAGCTAATTCGGATGCGAGCGCTACTACGGAATTGCCACTAACAATCGCTGGCAAAAACTGCGCCGCCAAACCTAACAACGCAGGCGCATCCGGCGCGATGATGCCAATGACTCCGGAGGGCTCGCTGATCGTGAAGTTAAAATACGGCGCGGCCACGGTGTTGGAATTTCCTAACACTTGATCGTATTTGTCCGCCCAGCCGGCAAAATGAACAATTAGATCAATGGTCTTACTAACCTCGTCCTTCGCGGCGGCAAGCGGAGTTGCAGTCGTATGGGTGAGCGCGTCCACCATTTCCGCAGAGCGCGCCTCGATCATTTCCCCGAGCCGATACAAAATCTGCCCGCGATTGTAAGGCGTGCGCACGGCCCATCCGGCTCCAGCTTTCGCAGCGCTCTCCACAGCATTGCGGAGATCCTTGCGCGTGCATTGCGGGATGTTAGCAAAAAAGGCTTTCGACTGTGAATCCTGGATCGGAAAAACGCGTCCGCTTTCCGAACGAATAAACGCGCCGCCGACATAGGCTTTGGGGGTTTTGGTAATAGCTAGACGGCTCATGATATTTTGACGTAGTCGAACAATCCCTGGCGACCGCCCTCGCGGCCGAAACCGGATTCCTTGTAGCCTCCGAAGGGCGACGCGGGGTCAAATTTGTTGAACGTGTTGGCCCAGACAACTCCTGCTTGAATGGAGGCCGCCATTTTCAAAATGCGGGAGCCTTTGTCGGTCCAGACACCGGCGGATAATCCGTAGGCGGTATTGTTGGCTTTTTCGATGGCTTCCTCGGGTGTGCGGAAGGTGAGGATGGAGAGCACCGGGCCGAAGATTTCCTCGCGGGCCACGCGATGACTTTGAGTGACGTTGCTCAACAACGTCGGCTTGTAGAAAAATCCCACGCTCGGCAGCTTGCAGACGGATTGATAAAGATCGGCTCCCTCCAACACGCCTTCTTTGACCAGATCGGTGATTCTTCCTAACTGTTCGCGCGAGTTGATCGCACCGACATCGGTGTTCTTGTCCAGCGGATCACCGACTCGCAAAACGTCGATTCGGCGACGGAGTTTTTCGATGAACATTTCCGCAATGGACTCCTGGACTAACAATCGACTTCCAGCGCAACAGACGTGGCCTTGATTGAAGAAAATTCCATTGACCACGCCCTCGACGGCCTGATCGATCGGAGCGTCTTCGAAGACAATGTTAGCCGCCTTGCCACCGAGTTCCATGGTTAGCTTTTTGCCGGAACCAGCGAGTTGGCGGATGATGAGTTTTCCAACATCGGTTGAACCAGTGAAGGCGATCTTGGCAGCCAGCGGATGATTCACCAAAGCCGAGCCTGTTTCACCCGCACCGGTGACGAAGTTAACGACGCCCGGAGGCAGGTCGGCCTCCTGTAAAATCTCCGCCAGCTTCATCGCGGAGATGGAAGTGGTTTCCGCCGGTTTCAGCACGACGGTATTTCCAGCAGCGAGAGCCGGGCCCAGTTTCCACGCTAACATTAGCAGTGGAAAATTCCACGGAATGACTTGTCCTACGACTCCCAGCGGTTCGATTTTTTGCGCGGGAATTGCGTAGGCCAGCTTGTCAGCCCAACCCGCGTGATAGAAAAAATGCGCAGCAGCGGTGGGCACGTC
Organism: Chthoniobacterales bacterium; assembly: GCA_038230215.1. Lineage (GTDB taxonomy): Bacteria > Verrucomicrobiota > Verrucomicrobiia > Chthoniobacterales > DASVRZ01 > DASVRZ01. The sequence continues at coordinate 59,835 of JBBRNR010000011.1, forward strand.
GAAGTCGCGTGATTCCTTGATCGGCTTCCCGCCGTCGATGGTTTCGGCCACGGCGAATTCACGGGCGCGATCCTGCAATAGACGCGCGATACGAAAGAGATATTTGCCCCGTTCGCGACCAGGCATTTTGCCCCAGGTTTTATCGTAGGCACGTTTCGCGGACTGATAGGCGGCATCGACATCTTCTGCTCCGGCGAGGGCGATGCTAGTAATCTTTTTTTCCGTCGCCGGATTAATGGACGGAAAAGATTTCCCACTCTTCGGAGCAACGAATTTTCCATCAATGAAGAGCGAATATTCCGACTTGATTTTCGGGTCCGCAGTTTCCGGGGCGGGATCGTACTCCCAAAGATCACCAAAGATGAGGGCTGCACCGCTTTTGTTAGGTTTTGGAGACGCTTGAAGGGCTGCCGTAGTCGCGGTTTTGGTCGTCTTGGGAGGTTTGATGGAGCGGCGTTCTTTGACTTTCATGGGAATATTAGTAAGCGGTGGCGGCTTCGGAGAAATACCAGGGGGCCTGATAGGCGCCGGTGCGTTCCTTGCTGATCTGGCGGACGAGGTCGTTGAGCAATGCGCTGGCTCCAAAACGGTAGCGTGAGTTGTTCAGCCATTCGTCTCCGAGTGTCTCTTTGACCGCGACTAGAAAATGCAGCGCCTGTTTGGCAGTGCGAATGCCGCCGGCGGGTTTCATGGATATGGCGCGACCCGTGTTTAGATAGTAATCGCGGATCGCTTCCAGCATGACTTGCGTATTGGCGAGAGTGGCGTTCACAGTCACTTTGCCAGTGCTCGTCTTGATGAAATCCCCCTCGCGAATCGCTTCCATCGCCAGAAACGAAGCGACGCGAATGTGGTCATACGTTTCCAACTCGCCGACTTCCAGGATTACCTTGAGAGTCGCCTTGCCGCAGGCTTCGACGACCGCCACGATTTCGTCCTGCATGGCGTGATATTCGCCGGAAAGAAACAGGCCACGATTGATTACCATATCGATCTCGTCCGCGCCATCGCCGACGGCACGTTTTACTTCCTCCAAGCGGAGTTTGAGCGGACTCTGGCCCGATGGAAATGCAGTAGCTACCGAGGCGATTCGCACCGGACTTTTTGCGCCCAGTTCTTTTCGCGCATGTCTCACCATTGCCGGGTAAACGCAGACAGCGGCGGCGGGCGGAACATCGCGATCATCCGACGGCGTGAGTGCTTTATGACAGAGCGAAATGACTTTTCCCGGCGTGTCCTTGCCCTCCAGCGTGGTTAGATCGACCATCGTCACGGCCCTCATCAAACCCCAGAGTTTCGACTTTTTCTTGATGCTCCGGGTGGTGAATTTGGCGACCCTCTCCTCGATTCCAACCTGATCCACAGGGCCGACTTCACTTTGTTTGCGTAGGAGGGGAACCATAGCTTTGTAAAATAACCAGATCGGAGACGCCGTGCAAACGTTTCTACATATCTGTTCAAACATCGTCACTCTGCTAATATCATGTGAAATGGCGGACCTCTTCACGGACGAGTTGCAGGGCATTCAGCGCGAACAAAACGAGTTACGACTCCGGCTCGCGGCGTTGGATAGGAAGATCGAGATGTTAACAACGGCGTCGCCGCCTCCCCTGCCCGTCGCGCCTGAAACGGCTCCAGTGAAATCTGACGCGACTCTGATTTCCGCCGCGCCGCCAACAGTCGCAAAACCGTCGTGGGAGTTTCAGCTCGGCACCGTCTGGCTGGTGCGTATCGGGATTGTCATCCTGCTCACCGGGCTCGTTTTCCTCGGCAACTACGCCTATCACCACATCCTTCCCCGACTCGGCCCGTGGGTGAAACTGGCCGTGCTTTATTTTCTCGGCGGCGGACTCGCCTGGCTCGGGGCGCGGCTGGAAAAAAGCACCGAGCCGCTCCGCAATTACGGTCGTGTGCTCCTCGCTGGCGGCGCGGCGCTGATCTATTACACGACCTACGGCGCGACTTTCGTGCGACAGTTGCATGTGATCGAGAGTCCGCTGGTCGGCGGGCTTTTGCTGCTCGGCATCGGCGCGATCGTCGTCTGGCTCGCGGAAAAACGTCAGGCACAATCGATGGCGTTGACGGCGATTTTACTTTCCTACTACACGGCAGCGATCAATCCGCTGGGCTGGTTTTCTCTCTACTCGAGTCTGATTTTAACGGCGGCGGCTGTCACTTTTCTGCTGCGTCATCGCTGGACCATGGTCGGCTTTCTGAGCCTTGTCGGCACTTACGGCAGCTATATTTTCTGGCGTTTGGATCGCCCCATGGAAGACGTCTGGCCCGCCACGGGGTTTCTTTTCGGCTACTGGATTTTATTCACCGCTGCCGTCTTTCTGAGCCGAGCGAAAGCGTTTTCATCGAAGGACAGAACACTCTTTCTAACGGTGAACAACGCAGCTTTCTACGGTCTCGTCTTTCAACTCCTGCACGCGCCACACCCGGAATGGACAGGCCGTTTTTCACTGGGCTTCGGCTCGATTTTGCTCCTGCTCGCCTGGTTGGCGAAACAACGCGAGGGCGGTGATTTATTTCTCGATGGCGCCTATCTCGCGCAGGGTCTTGGCGTGCTGACTTACGGTCTGCTCACCGAGCTTCATGGCGATCAACTAACGCTCGCGCTCGCGATCCAAGGAACGGTCCTGCTCTCTGGAATGAATCGCCGCCACGGCTGGATACGCGAAGTCGGTGCCGCGGTCGTGACACTGCTGGCTTTTTCGACCACTTTTTCCAACGCACCCTCCGAGGTGACCAGTTGGGCGCTCTTCGGCTTGTTGATCATTAATGGCTGGCTGAGCAGAAACTGGAAAAAAACTCCCTCATCTTGGAACTGGCCTGCGGTCGGTTATTGCGCGCTGGCCGTTAGGACACTTTTCGTGCTCCTGCCCATTCATTTTGCCTTCATTCCCGAGGAGCTGGCGGCGGTCGTCCTCCTGCTGGCACTCGGCCGGATCATCCGTTTGCCGGAATTGGCGGTCGTCGGCCAGCTTTTGGCCTTCAGCGAGGCGGTTACGTATCTTTTAGAGACGAGTCAAACTCCGATCACCGGCGTCACTCTCCTCGCTTTGCTGGCGATTGTGCTGTTATTAATTCATTGGTGGCAGCGTCAAAAGACCCGTGATCCCTGGCACATCGGCCAGATTATATTTTTCGGGCTTTTCGTGGCCGTCATCAGTCGCTGGCTGGATCTCAGCGGATCGTCTTTTCCAAAAACGCTGGCCTGGGCTCTGATCGGCAGCACTTCGCTGTGTCTCGGGCTCACCATTCGCGAACGTACTTATCGCCTCTGCGGTTTGGGCATTCTTGCGCTGGCCATCGGACGCGTTTTCCTCACCGACATCTGGGGTTTGGACCCGATCTTTCGCATCCTGAGTTTCATCGTTCTCGGTGTGGTCCTGCTCTCGCTCGGCTTCATTTACAACAAATTCGCCGACAAGCTAAAAGAATGGCTCTAATCCTTCTTTAAAAAAGAAAAGGCACGACCGAAGCCGTGCCTTTTCAAATAATGGATGTGAGTTTGGAAAACCTTATTTGGCTTTCTCTTCGATGTATTTGACGACATCGCCGACGCTCTGGAGCTTTTCAGCGTCCTCATCCGGGACTTCGACATTGAATTCTTCTTCGAAAGCCATGACCAATTCCACCGTATCGAGGGAATCAGCACCGAGGTCTTCAATGAACGACGCCGAGGTGACGACTTGCTCTGGATTGACGCCGAGTTGCTCGACGATGATGTCTTTTACTTTTTCTTCGACTGTTTTGTCCGACATGATGTTTTTTTTGGGGTATTTAAAATCTAGGGTTTAATTGGCAGGGGCTACGCTTAATAAGGAACCGGCACCTTGGCAACATATAAATTTTTGGTTTTATCATCTTTTTCGCACGCCTTTCCCGGGAATGTCCGTTAACCTCGGTGCCCCAACCTGCCTTTCCGCCATGAGTGACCACGAAAATTCCACCCCTGAGCCCAATGCGCTCGACCTCCGCTTCCTGCCCTCGTGGTTGAAAGAGGAAAACAGCGCCCCCGCCAATTACGCCAATTTCGACGGGGAGGATCGTGCCCCGCGTCGCAGTGGCCGCGATGGTGGTGGCGATTTCCGACGCGCCCCACGTCCCGCACAAGGTGGCGGAGGTCGCGATTCCGGCAATCGTGGTCCCCAGCGGCCTCCCGGCAATGGCGGAGGTCCACGACCCAGTCAGCCAGGCAATCGGCCAGCCGAAAATCGTGGTCCGCGCCGAGACTCGGGTCGTCCCGATAACCGGGACCGCCGCAATGGACCGCCCGACCGCCGCCAGGAACAACGTCCGTCGCAGCCCGAGGAACGTCCGGCCAAGGTCGCCATCACCTTCCTGCCCGAGAATCACGCCTTGGAAAAAGTCACCGATCAACTCAAGTCGGCTCCCATCGCTTATCCGCTTTTCGGTGTCGCCAAAATGTTCCTGCAACGTCCGGAACGTCATCACGTTGTCATCAAACCGCTGCCTGAGTCGAAGCTGTTCAAGCTGCAAAATACCTCCCATTTCGCCACCGAGCGTGGACGCCTGGAGAGCATCGCGTTTCAGGAACTCTGGAAACATTTCTTCCGTGTCGAAATGACGGAAGCCCCGGAGATTAAGGGGAATTTTACCTCCGTCGCTCGCAGTCGACTCACTGGAAAAATCTTCGGCCCGACCAATCACCACTCATTCCAGCCCGCGCTGCACAAGGAATACGAGGAACGTTTTAGCCGCCGGATGAGTTTTCAGGAATATCGCGGCAACATCGAAACCACGAACAACCCCGAAGCCGTAGAGCAGTGGAAAACGGAGTCCCGTCGTCTCGAAACTTACCACCTTATGACTCCTGCGGAACAGGCTGAGTTGTCAGCGCCGAAAGAAGAGGTCCAGTTAATCTCAGAATCCTATGTAACTCCTGAGGAAACCGTTGGAAGTGAAGTCGTTACCGAGGAAACCGTGGTCAGCACCAACGAGCTTTCCATCCATATGGATGAAACTCCCGTCGCGGACGAAACTTCTGCCGAAATTCCGACAGAAACACCTGCTGTAGAAGCACCCGCAGACGAAACGCCTGTTGCGGAAAAACCCGCCAGCAGCGGTCAGACTTTCGCCACCCGAGCCGAGGCCGAAGCTTATTTCCGCAATGAAATTCTCCCGACTCTGATCACCGAGGTCGAATCCGAAACCATCACGGGCCAGGAAGCGCGCAACCTCAGCGACCGCCGCCTCACCGCTTCCGTCCGCCTTGCTTGGGAAGCTGAAATGCGTTATCCGCTCGGTCTGGTCAATGCGATTCGGGTCAAGTTCAACCAGCAGAACCTGCACATCTTCAAATTCAAAAAACGCGTCCTGCTCATCTCGTCGCTGAAGCCGTCGTTTCTGGATGACAAATCAGAGTCGTTGTCGGGTTCCATTCGGACCGTGTTGCAGACGATTCATGCGCATTCTGGCATTGATCGCAAAGGACTTGCAGAGAAAATCCTTGGCAACAATGTGGGCGCGACTGACGACGAGAAACTGTCCCTGAAGCATAGCCTGATCGGCGATCTTTACTGGCTCATTCGTCAAGGACACGTCATCGAATTTTCTGATGGCACCTTCGATTTGCCGATGGGCCCGAAAGCGATTCAAGCCGAAGCGGCAGCGGAAGCCAAAACGAACGCAGAAACGCCCAAGGATACTGCAACTCCGGATGAAACGTCATCTTCGACGAATCAGGAACAGTAACCCTGAAAAGCAGGAGATTGGAATGCAACTCGGATGCGTTTGCCAACCCCTGAATGTGCTGTCTTTGGAAAGACCAGACTGGCTCTGGAACGGACTTCTGTTTATGAAAAAGACGGAGTTCTTAAAGTTTGTCTGCGAATCCTAGAGGTGGCAGTGGCGCGGCTGTCTAAAGCAGGAAGCTTGAGAGCGATCTGACAAAGGTAAGAACGAGCCTCTCCACCTCTACTTTGGGGAAGAACTGGACTCCTTCTTCCAAATCTCGTTTTCTTGGCGTTCTTTGAGAGTCCTCATCACCAACACCTCCCTCCACCGGCGCGGCGGCTCGCAAACCTTCGTGCGCGATCTGGCCCGCGATCTGCAAAGCCTCGGTCACGTCGTCATGGCCTACACGAGCAGCTTGAAAGAAGGCGAGCGACTCCTCGAAAGCGACGTCGTCCCCGTAACCACAGACCTCGCCAACCTCCCGATGCCGCCGGACATCATTCATGCCCAGCATCACCTCGAAGCCATGACCGCCCTGACAGCGCTGCCCGGCGTGCCTGCGATCTATCATTGCCACGGTGCAGTCTGGCGCGAATGCGTGCCGAAACACCCGCGCATTTATCGTTATCTCGCCATGTCGCGGACACTGGCAGAACGCATGACGATCGAGTCAAACATCGCTCCCGCCGACGTGGATGTCTTCCTGAATGGCGTCGACCCGAGGCTGTTTCCTAACATTCGCCAGCTTCCGGAAACGCCACGGCGCGCGGTCTTTTACAGTCGCGTTCATGATGCAGACAGCGCCACCGTGCAGGCGGCGCAGACGGCCACGTCGGCAGCCGGAATCGAGTTGGATTTGATTGGCCAGCTCTTCGGAAACTATATCTACGATCCGGAAATCGTCCTGCCCAACTACGATGTCGTCTTTGCCTCGGGACGTTCTGCCATCGAGGCGCTGGCCTGTGGTTGCGCCGTGATCGTGCTCGGACAAACGAGTTGCGGAGAAATGGTAATGCCGGAAAACTTCGACCGTTTTCGACAGGTGAATTTCTCCATCGCCGTCAATTCGCCGCCGCCGTCAGCTGAGGAAATCACGCACGAATTGCAGCGTTATTCCCCCACCCGCTGCGCCGAGGTCACAAGCCGGTTGCGAGTGGAGGCCGACTGCCGCAAATCCATCGATTCGTTAGTGAAAATCTACGATCAAGTTATCGCCCAGCATCAGGCGCACGAGACCGATCATCGCGAGGAAGTGCTAGCGATCTCGCGTTACTTGCGAAGGCTCGTGCCGCTGATTAAAAACACGGACGAGTTGCAGAAGAATGATGGCCTCCCCGCGTCGCAAGCCAGCGCTGCGCTGGAACTGCAAGCACAGCTAACATTGGTCATGAAGCAGTTTACCAAGCCACACTAACTCCCATGCGGGTGCTTATAACGAATAACACCCTGCGCGTGCGCGGTGGCGCTGAATCCTTCGTGCGCGATCTCGTCGGCGACCTGCAAAACTGCGGTCACACGGCGATGTTTTATAGCACCGATACTGAGGAAGCGGAGCATCTCGCTGTCGGCGATATTATACAAGCCGTCGATGACTTGGAGAAATTACCGGAGCAGCCAGACATTATTCACGCCCAACACCACATGGATGCGATGACGGCGCTCACTGCGTTTCCTAACATTCCAGCGATCTACCATTGTCACGGCGCGGTCTGGCGCGAGAGCGTGCCGAGGCATCCACGCATCCACCATTATCTGGCCATGTCGCGCACGCTGCGGGAGAGGATGATAATTGAATTCAATCTGGCTCCTAACAACGTCGATGTTTTCCTAAATGGCGTCGATCCACGGAGATTTTGCAAGGTTAGGAAACTTCCCCAACAGCCCCGACGGGGACTTTTTTACAATAAAGTTTCTCACCGAAAAAGCCCGACCGCACGGGCTGTCGAGAGCGCCGCCGCCGACTTCGGAATCGAGTTGGATTGGATAGGACGCAATTTTGAAAGGATGATCGGCGACCCGGAAAACGTCCTTCCTAACTATGATGTCGTCTTCGCCTCGGGACGCTCCGCCATCGAGGCGCTGGCCTGTGGTTGCGCGGTGGTAATTCTGGGCCGGACGAGTTGCGGAGAAATGGTGATGCCGGAAAACTTTGATCGTTTTCGCCAGGTAAATTTTTCCATAGCGGTGAACTCGCCGCCGCCCTCGGCGGACGAAATTTCGCGCCAGCTTCGGCACTTTTCTCCAGAACGATGCAAGCTCGTGACGGAGCGGATACGTATCGAAGCCGACTCACGCACAGAAGTGCGGACTTTGATCGAAATCTACGAGCGCGTGATTGAGCAGCACAGGACGACAAAAATTGACGCGAGGGAGGAGCTTCTAGCACTCTCGCACTACATGCGACGGTTGGTTCCATTGGTTAGGATTACAGATGAACTCCAAATGCAAAATGGCATTCACGCCACTAGAACTGGCGTTGTCCATCAGCTTCTAACTCAAATGGAAACAGTTAAACGCGTACTAGCATAGGCATTATGAAAGACCTGATCCATTCCAGTCCGCTGCGGGAGCTCAGCCGCCAGATGAGCAAACTTCGGGACCAACCTGGAATCGGGGCGCGCTGCCTTGGCGTGCCCAGCTTCGACGCGCAACTTTATCAGATCGGCCAGGAATGGAGGGCAGTTCATGCGGAGGAGGTCGGGCGGATATCCGATGCGCAGGGAAAATGCGACGTTTATCTCGCAACACAGCTCTTTCCTTTTGGAGGTCATACTCCGTTGATCGGCGACTTCGTAGAGGCACTCGGAAACACAATCGAGTCGCATTTGATTGTGACAAACATTCTCCAGCTCAACGAGTCGCCGCTGCCAGAAAGCATCCAGTCGCGCACCCGCATTGGGCCGGAAAAAACGACGTTTCTAACCAGCGCGTCATTCGAGGAGCGCCTCGACGAGTTGCTTCGCATTCTCCTAACCTTAAGGCCGCAGCGACTCTTTTTATTCCACCACCCGCACGATCCGCTGGCGGTCGCCGCTTGCCAGCCGTGGATCGCCACGCAGCGCATTTTGGTGCATCATTCGGACAGCATGCCCAGCTTCGGACTTTTCCTTCCCGGTGTGCAAGTTATCGACCTTAATCCCACCGCCTCCTCTGTTACGCGATTCCTCGGGCTGCAGTCCCATCTGCTTTTGCTCACATCGCCTGATCCGGGACCACGCCCGGTGGGTTTTCTCACCCGGGGAAACCTCGTCACCGCCACCTGCGGAGGCCCTTCCAAATACCAACGGTTGCATGCGCACAGCTATGCGGAGATCGTGGCCGTGATCCTGCGCAACACCGGCGGCTGGCACTATCATGTGGGTAAACTGGGCAACAAAATGCTCGCAAATATCCAGCGCGTTCTCACCCGGGAAAATATTCCCGAGGAGCGGTTTGTTTACGTCGAATGGGTGCCGTCGCTCAGTGCTTTTCTATGGGAGCAGGCGTGCGACGTTTACTTTTCCTCGTTCCCTGTGAATGGCGCCCGGACTAATGCCGAGGTGCTGGCCTCGGCCACGCCGCATCTGCGTTATTCAGAGCGACCGGAGCGAGCTTTGATGGGCTGCGGAAGCGAGATTCCAGGAGGACTCACCTGGAGCACGCCGGAGAATTTGGCAGTGATTTTGCGCGAGGTTAGAAATAGCGAAACCCTTGAAACATTGTCCGGCCAGATGCGGCTCGCCTATGAAAAAGCGCATCATCCACGCGTCTTCGCCGAGACGCTGGAAAATATTCTCGCGGGAAAACATCCACCCGAGGAAGTGGAGCTCGAACGCGACAAACGCGCTCTTCAACTTATTCTGAAAACGGTCATCCACACGCAGCAAGCATCCTGGCTAGCGCAGGACCTGGCTACGACCCAGTTAGAAACGACTCACACTCGACTCACCGAAACGTTCAACAAGAAACTAACCAAACTCGAATCGGAAAACGAGCGCCGTGGAAAAGGCCGCGGATTGCGTGCCCTCCTCTGGCGCTGGCTGACGAGACGGTAAATTTACGAAATAGAAATCGGACTGCAGCCGCGCTTTTTCATAGTTAGCAGGGCATTTTCCACAAAGGCTTTTTGAGCCGCCGCCTGCTCAGACATCGAGACGAGAATGACGTCGCCGGGTAGAAGTTCCAAAACGAGACTTTCCTCCGTGAGCGGCTTCAACACGGTCACGTCAGTTCCGTAAGCGGCGAGATCATTGGCGAGTGAGTCGGTGCAAAACGGGGAGTTTTCCCAAGTTTGTTTGCGCTGCGATTTGTGCTCGTAGGCGGCGACGATGATGACCTTGTCGAAACCCGCCAGCGCCTTGGGCAAATCCTGTTGATAGACCCAGTCCTTGCCGCCGGTGGCGCGGGGTTGAATGATGGAAACCACGCGGCGTCCTGGGTGGCGCTGGCGCAAGGCGTGCACGAGTCCGGCCAGCGAGACGGGATGCGACGCCTTGTCGTAGATCACACTGCAACTCCCGATCTTTTTTTCTTCCTGCCGATTGCTGACGCCGCGAAAGGTTAGGAGCGCGGCGGCGCATTCCAGCGGAGTCAGGCCCCAATGAGCGGCAGCGGCGGCAGCCATGGCGGCGTTGCGGATGTTCATGAGGCCGCAGAGGGGCAGGGTGAAGTTAGTCTCCATGAAACGGAAGGAAGACCGCTGCGGATCAAACTCGATGCCGGTGATGCGATGCGTGGCCGATTTCCCGGTGCCTACGGTGATCACGCGGCTGGCGGCCGTGGCGGCCAAAGTGGCGGAATGGGGGTCGTCCTCGGAAAGAATCAGGCAGCCGTGGACCGGCAGCAGCGCGGTGAGACTCGCAAAGACGGCGACGAGATCCTCTACTGTGGGATACAGATCGGGGTGGTCCTCGATGATGTTAGTTATCAGCGCGATCTCCGGCGAATAATGAAGAAATTTGGGCCGCGAATCGTGAAAGCAGGAGGCGTATTCGTCGCCTTCCAGAACGGTGAACTGCGTTCCGGCGAAACGAGCGGGCATTTCGAGGTTTTTGGCGAGTCCGCCGATGAGATAGTCGGGCAGGCGTCCGGTGGCCTCCAGAATCCAGGTGAGCATGGCGGTGGTGGTCGTTTTTCCGACGCCGCCTGCAACGACGGCGTTGCGGGAATTCTGTAGAAACTGTCCGTGCAAAAATTCTGGGAAGGACTGGAATGGGATGCTTTTTCCTATGCTATGCTGCAGTTCGGGGTTGTCCTCCGAGACGCGTTTGCCGACGATTACGAGCGCGGTGTCAGCCGGGATGTTTTTAACGCTGTAGGGCGTGCTCACCGGCACGGACGCCGTCTCCAGAAACTCCCTCATCGGAGGGTAATGCGCTTCGTCGGAGCCGGTGATTTTCCAGCCTTCCCTGGCGAGGGCGGCTGCGATTCCTCCCATGGCTTTGCCACAAATACCGATGAAGTGGATTGGGGGTTTTTGCTGGAAAAGCACGAAAGCGAAATAGGGAGCCCGGTGAAAAAAGTCCAGTCTCAATCCCTTCTAAGTCGAGTCTCCGAGAGTGGGCTAAAGGTGGATGATGCCTTTCTCCCGGGTAGGTTGGGCGCTATTTGCCGGGGCGGTGCAGCACGCCTTTTAGCAGGCCGCCCAGGCGGGAGGCCAGGGTGGCTTTGGCGGGCGCAGGCTTTTCGTGAGGAGCTTCCAAGGGCGGCTCGACGGGAGTTTTCGCGGTCAGCACGAAGGCACATGTGACGGGGCCAAAAGCAAGGATGTCGCCATCGCGCAGTTCGGATTCGCTAATGCGGTTGCCGTTTACCCTCGTGCCGTTGGACGAACCCAGATCGCGCACTTGCCAGGTTTCACCTAAGAGGCGGATCTCGACGTGCAGGCCAGAAACTCCATCGTCGGTGATGACAATGTCATTGGTGGCACCGCGGCCGACTGTGACGCCGTCTGGGTTGAGGTCATGGGGAATTGTATCGCCCTGAATGAGGAGCTGAGCCATGCATGGAAACTGTCCAATAAGCGCCCCGACAGCAAGGGAAAAGACGGGCGGGGTATCTGAATCTCTTGCCGAGACGCGGAGGGAGCCATCTGAGGAACGGAATGCTGCAAGTCGCTCGGGATCAAGCAGATTCAACAAACGGACCGGTCTTTTTCCCAAACGGACCGGCGGCTGGGTGAAAAGGATCGGGCGTTTCGCTAGTCGGATCGGGCGTTTCGTTGGTCGGATCAGGCGTTTCGCAAAACGGACTGGTCGCGGAGTTAAAAGGAGCGGTCTTGTCGCGGAGCGGACAAGCGGCGCAGCCAAAAGGACCGGGCGTTGCACACGGCGGAGTAGTCGAATGAGCCAAAAGAGCGGTCCGGCGGGCACACATCGCCGTGATCGGGGGTTATTTATCAAATCTTGGCTCCGCAGACGAAAACGATGGAGGTAAACATTTAGGACCCGGCAGATTTCCAGTCGGGGACAGTTCTTAAGAAGGAGTTAGCTAAGCCTCTGCGTTCAAAATTGAAAAATCTTGCGAGACGATTGATCCCTGCTTTACTCGTGTTTGCCAGCCAAATAATCTTGCGATCCTCATGATATCTAATTCATATTTTGAGTTAAAATTTCTCTGTTCACACAGAAACCGCGGCATCTTTCCCCACCAATTTCCCGACCTATGAACCTCTCTGATCCAACACCGATCACCCCCGCAGAGGCGCCTGCGCCGATCTCGACTTCTCCGCGTTTCAAGCTTGCCCAAGAAATTGGCTTGGTAATGGTTGTGTTGATTCTCGGCGCTGTCCTGGGGATTTACGGCTGGCACGATGCAAGCCCGGGACGGCCCAATGCCTTCCTTAATTTTGACAACCTCATCGATGGAATCGCCACGCCCATGTCGTATTACGCGATCATGGCAGTCGGGCTGACGATCGTGATTATCACGGGCGGGATCGATATTTCCGTCGGATCCGTTATGGCGCTGGCTGCCCTCGGAGCAGCGGCGGCGCTACAGATGCTGCCGCCTAATGCGCCCGCCATCCAAGTGTTGCCTGTGGCCATTTTAGTCCCGATCGGAATCGGATTGATATGCGGGCTGATTAATGGCCTCTTGATCGTCAATCTTTCGCTTCATCCCTTCATCGTAACCCTCGGCACCATGAGCATTTTTCGAGGATTGGCAAATGTGCTTCCTACGGAAAAGACATTACCGGCCGCAGGGAAAGTGCTGCCGCCTGCTTTTACCACGGAGTTCATGCGAATTGAGATGTTCGGACTACAGCCCATGCCACTGATTATCATGCTTATTTGTATTGGCCTTGGATGGTTTTACTTGCGTATGATGGTCGCGGGTCGCGAGACCTATGCCATCGGTGGCAATGAAGAGGCGGCGCGTTTCAGCGGCCTGGGGGTCGGCTGGATTAAGTTGCGGACCTACGCCCTATCTGGACTGGCCGCAGGGATTGCTGGCATGGTCTCGTTGGGACGTTTCGGCACCGCATCCACCAGCACCGGAACAGGTTATGAACTGACCGTAATCGCAGCAGCGGTTGTCGGCGGCGCAAGTTTGATCGGGGGGCGCGGTACCGCCATCGGCGCGTTACTCGGCACTTTGATTATCGCTCTAATCGAAAATGCCATTATTATTTTACGTCTGGCTCAGGAATATCGGCTTGTGATCATCGGCCTCGCCATCATTGTGGCGGTGTCGCTGGATCGCTTGAGCGATTACATCCGCCAGCGTAGACGCCCGGCCAGCGGGCATTGAAAATAATCTGTCAGAACAAAAAAACACCCCACCAAAAGACCTATGTTAAAACCAAACTCCCTCCTATCACCCATCCTTGTTACCATTGTAGCGACGGCTCTCACCATATCCGGATGTTCCAAAAAAGCGGAAGTCTCTGATACGAGCGGCAATAGCGGACGGAAGAAAATTCTCATCGGTTTCATTGGCAAAAGTCTGACCAACGACGTTTTTCAAGCCGCACAGGCAGGGGCGAAAGACGCAGCCCGGGATCTCCAATCGAAATATAATGTCGATATCGACATAGAAATTCGAACCCCCAATGATGAAGACGCCACCAAACAGGCTGAGGCCGTCGAGGCGCTAATTCGGATGGGAGCACAGGGCATCGCCATTTCCTGCTCAGAGGCAAATACCCTCACGCCTTCAATTGATAAGGCTGTGTCCAAAGGTGTTGCCGTTGTCTGCTTCGATTCCGATGCTCCCAAAAGTAAACGTTTTGCCTACTACGGCACCGACGACAAATTGTGCGGTGAAGTCATCATGACTGCCGTGGCGAAGGCGATGGGTGAAAAAGGCACGGTTGCGATTCTCGGCGGAAATCAAAGCGCCCCGAATCTTCAGAACCGTGTCGCTGGAGCCAAGGACGCAGTGGCCAAATTTCCGGGCATGAAATTGAACAACCCCGGCGTATTCTACCACGTCGAGACGCCCGAAAAATCGGCTGAAGCCGTCCAGAACGCTCAAAATGCGAATCCGGGAATTCAAGGCTGGGCCTTCATTGGTGGCTGGCCCCTCTTCACTGCGGATGCGCTGAAATGGCAACCCGGTTCCATCAAGGTCGTCTCCTGCGATGCGCTACCAGCCCAGCTTAATTATCTCCGGACAGGGCATGTGGACGCGCTTTACGCACAGGACTGTTACGGATGGGGCACTAAGTCCATGGACCTTCTCCTAAACAAAATTGTTAATAATGTGACCCCTCCCGAGACAAAAATCGTGGATCCATTGACCAAGGTAACCAAAGAAAATGTCGATGAATTCGGAAAAAACTGGGAGAAATGGCTCGGAAAAAAATAGTTCATGCCGGACCTGACTTATATTCAGTTTCGTGACATCACGAAAACCTTCGGAGGCGTTACTGCCTTGCGGGACGTAACGCTGTCCATTCCTCGCGGGGAATGCCACGGGTTGATGGGCGAAAATGGCGCAGGCAAATCGACATTAGGCAAGGTGCTGGCCGGTATTTACAAGCCGGACAGCGGTGAAATGATTATTGATGGAGAGCGCCACGTCTTTTCCTCCCCAGGAGATGCTATGGAGGCTGGAGTGGCCATGGTTCACCAGGAACTTGCGTTTTGCGCCGACTTAAGCGTTGCGGAAAACCTATCGATGGGGCGCTATCCGAAGCGGTTCGGTATGGTGGATCGGGCGGAGATGGGGCGTCGCGCAGAGAAACTTCTCGCTGGGATCGGAGTGATTCTGGATGTGTGGAAACCAATGCGCGATCTTTCCACCGCCCAGGAACAACTCGTGCAGATCGCCGCCGCCGTCGGCACCGATCCACGAATCATCGTCTTCGACGAGCCGACCAGTTCGCTCGCCGAACCTGACGCACAAAATCTTTTCCGGCTCATCGAAGAGCTCAAGACTCGCGGTATCACGATGATCTACGTTTCGCATCGCATGCCAGAACTCTTTCGACTGTGTGACAAGATCAGTGTCCTCCGCGACGGCAGATACGCTGGCACTCTGACCAGGGAAGAAATGACTCAGGACGCGGTTGTACAGCTAATGATCGGTCGGAGTGTGGAGGATTACTTCCCTCAACATCTTTCCACAAACCTCGGCGAGGTCAGGTTAAACGTGGAAAACCTTTCTTCGCCAGGACGGTTTCAGGACATTTCCTTCAGTATTCGCGCTGGCGAAATTGTTGGCTTTGCTGGTCTCGTCGGTGCTGGCCGCAGCGAAATAGCCAAGGCTATCTTCGGACTCGATGCGCGCGTTACAGGAGTCGTCAAACTGGATGGCGAACGCCTCCCCGCAGGATCCATAAAAGCCTCCATGCGTGCAGGTATTGGGTTGGTTCCCGAGGATCGCAAACGTCAGGGTTGCGTGCTCGGCATGCCCTGTCGCGCCAATATCAGTATGGCTTTACTCGATCGACTGCGGAAAGCGGGCATGTTAGATAGGACCCAGGAAAAGCAGGTCGCGGCGCAATATTTCCAGCAGCTCCGGGTCAAGGCGGCCTCTCTCGATGCGCCAGTCAACTCCCTCAGCGGCGGCAATCAACAGAAAATCGTTTTGGCTAAATGGCTGGCGCGTAGTGGCAAGGTGCTGATTGTCGATGAGCCAACTCGCGGGGTGGATGTGGGTGCAAAAGCAGCAATCCACGCACTCATCGACGAACTGGCACAGCAAGGACTTGCGATTATGCTGATTTCTTCGGAGCTTCCCGAAGTGATCAATCTTTCCACCCGTGTCATTGTCATGCGCGAAGGCTGCATCGTAGGAGAGCTTTCGCGGGAAGAAGCCACTCAAGAAGCCATTTTGCGTCTGATGGCTGGCGCTCCCTCTGCAACAGTGCTTTAACTTCTGGAAGCCATCGGAAGGTTATAGTAGCCGGATAAGCTACGTGCGACCTTTTCCAGAGATGGTTTTTTGCAGGACGATGAACAGCAGCAACAGCACCCCGATGGCGATCTTCGTCCACCAAGTATTCAGGTTTCCTTGAAAAGTAATCAGCGTCTGAATGAGACCTAGAATTAACACACCCATCAGCGTACCAGCGACAAAACCCACGCCTCCCGTGAGGAGCGTTCCGCCAATGACCACCGCCGCGATGGCATCAAGCTCCAGTCCAACGAACGACGCCGGATTCCCCGACTGCATGTAGAAGGTGGAGACACAGCCTGCCAGCGCGGAAAAGAATCCGGCCAAGGCGTAAATGCCGATCTTGGTGCCACCGACCGGCACGCCCATCAGAAACGCGGAGGTTTCGCTGGAACCAATCGCGTAAACGTTGCGTCCGAAACGCGTGTAAACGCAAACGTAGGTTGCCACCAGCACGACCGCGATCAAACAAATCGCGGTGAATGGAATCGCAATGCGCGGCGCAAGTTGGATGGAGAGCCCACGGATGGTCTGTTGATAGAAGCTGTGTTTGATCGCCAGCGATTCCTGGCGCACGACGAACGCCAGGCCGCGCATCAAGAACATGCCGCCCAGCGTGACGAGAAACGGCGGCAAATCAAAAAAACGTATGAGACTCCCCTGCGCCGCTCCGAAGAGGGTTCCAACGAGGAGTGCGAGTAGAATCGCCACCAGCGGCGGCACGCCACTGGAGATCGTCGTGGCGATAAAAATGCCTATAAACGCAATGACCGCGCCGACGGAAAGATCAATGCCGCCAGACAAAATGACAAACGTTGCGCCAACTGCGGCAATGCCGAGAAAGGCGTTGTCGCCGAATAAATTCACGATCACGCGCAGAGAGATGAAGTTGGGGAAAAGCACGCATCCGAGCACATACAACGCAATCATTACCAGCGCCGTCGCTGCAGAAGGAATGTATTTGGGATTGAGACGATTCATGATGCAGCCTCAAATTTTGGCGCAGGGGTGGCCATATTTTTGCGCGGAAAAAGTTTCGAGAGATAGCGCCGCGCCTTTTCACTTTGCAAAAGACAAACCGCGAGGACGACAATCGCCTTCGGCACCGGCGCGATGTCCGCGCTAACGTTGCGTGCATACATCGTGGTCGTGAGCGTTTGGATGAGTAGTGCGCCGACGATGGAGCCGAGTAAGTAAAAGCGGCCGCCGGTCAATGCGGTGCCGCCAATGACCACGGCGAGAATGGCATCCAACTCCGCGTAAAGCCCGGCGTGGTTCGCGTCCGCACTTTTGATTTCCGACGCAGCGACCAGCCCGGCAAGCCCCGCACAAAAACCGGCAAAAACGTAGGCGGTAAATTTTACAAACCGCGAGTTCACTCCGGCGTAACGGCTTGCTACGTCGTTGTCGCCCACTGCTTCAATGAACAACCCGAGCGCTGTGCCACGCGTGAGCGCATACGTGAGCGCGAGCAGGACGAGCACAAGTGTGCAGGTAAAGGGCAGACCGAACAAATAACCATTCGCGATGAAAACCAGTGTGGGATCAGTAAAGTTGATGACCTGTCCTTCGCTAATGAGCTGCGCGATGCCGCGTCCCGCGACCATTAATATCAAAGTCGCAACAATAGGCTGGATGCCGATGCCTGCGACGAGCAAGCCATTCCAGGCCCCAAGTCCTACCGAGACGAGAACCGCAATGAGCATCGCGACTCCGGGAGATAGATTGTGGACAGCGACGGCTTGCGCAAGAACGGCCCCTGCGACGGCAATGACCGCACCTACGGACAAATCCACGCCGCCGGTAGCGATGACCAGCGTCATTCCCAGCGCCACCAGCATCACGATGCCACCATGTTTTAGAATATCAATGAGCGTGCCGTAGAGATGCCCTTCCCTCAACTCCAGTTTAAAAAAACCAGGCGTTAATAACTGGTTAAATAACAACAAAAGCGCCAGTGCCAGGAGCGGCCAGAAAATACGCAGCTTCCGCGTGAAAAAAAGCAACGCGGCGAATACCACCCAGAACAAAATGATAGAAAAACTAAGCATGGAGGACGGCCTTCGTTTCCGCAGTCGGCGCGGCAATTTGACTCATGATGGCGTGCTCGGTAATGGCCTCACCAATCAATTCTCCAACCTTTTTGCGGTCGCGCAAAATAATGACTCGTTGGCTCGTGCGCACGACTTCCTCCAGTTCGGAGCTGATGAACAAAATCGCCAGCCCCTCGCGGCGGAGATCGCTAATGAGCTTTTCGATTTCCGCCTTCGCGCCGACATCAATGCCGCGCGTCGGCTCATCAAGGATGATGAGCCGCGGTTCAGTCGCCAGCCACCGTCCCAGCAAGACTTTTTGTTGATTGCCGCCGCTCAGGTTTTTGATGAGCTGCTCCGGGCCGGGGGTTTTCACGCGGAGCGCTTTGATGAATTTGTCGGCCAGTTCATCTTGCTTGGCTCGTGAGAGCTTAGCCCATGCGCCGCGGCTGGCCTGGAGTGCCAGTACGATATTTTCACGGATGGACAGATTGGGGATAATGCCATCTACTTTTCGATCTTCTGCGGTAAACGCGAGCCGACGACGAATCGCGTCTCGGGGCGACGAAATGTTCACACGCTCACCGTCCAGAAACATTTCACCGGAGTCTGGCTTATCCACTCCAAAAATGATTCGCGCTGTCTCGGTGCGCCCAGAGCCGAGAAGCCCGGCCAGCCCCACCACCTCGCCTGGGCGAATGCTTAAATCGAGCGGCGCGATCGACCCTTTCCGCCCGAAGTTTTTTATCTCCAGAAATGGCTTGTCTTCGCGAATGATGTGCGTGCCAGGGTCATGGTTTTCCATTGCTGCGACATCCTTCGCATCCTTGCCGATCATACGCGCGACCAGCTCCAAACGCGGCAACTCTGCCGTGAGATATTCGCCAACAAGTTCGCCGTTGCGCAATACGGTAATGTGGTCTGTGACTGAATAAACCTGATCCATGAAGTGCGTGACGAAGACAATACCGAGCCCATCGTCGCGCAGCTTGCGAATGACTTTGAAAAGTTCACTGACTTCGCGCTCATCGAGGCTGGAGGTGGGCTCGTCGAGGATGAGCAGCTTGGCGGAGACATCCATCGCGCGGGCCAGCGCGACCATCTGCTGAATGGCGATTGAGCAGGACCCTAATTGCCGCGACGGATCGAGATCCAATTCTAGCCGGGCCAGTGCCTCTTTCGCGCGCTGCATGATCGCGCCCCAGCGTATCTTGCCGAACGTGGTCGGCTGACGGCCGAGGCAAATATTTTCGGCCACGGAGAGATCGGGGATGAGATTGACTTCCTGATACACGGTGCTGATGCCACACGCCTCCGCCTCCTGCGGGCTATTTGGGAAAATCTCTCTTCCGGCCAATTTCGTCCCGCCCGCGTCGCGTTCATAAACGCCCGTCAACACTTTGATCAGCGTGCTTTTGCCTGCGCCATTTTCACCCATCAGCGCGTGGATCTCCCCACGCCTGACGGTAAAATCCACGCTCGAGAGCGCACGCACGCCCGGGAAACTCTTCGACAATCCCCGCACGTCGAGCAATGAGTCATTCATTCGTCAACGCCCGTAATGGTATCAGTATTTGCGGTTCGGCAATTCCGCCGCGGCTTTCGATTGATCGAACACGCCTTCCTTTACCTCGATCCGTTTCGGCAAATCTTTCTTTGACATCACAGCTTCCACCGCGTCGAAAAGCTGCGAACCGATGAGCGGGTTGCACTCCACCGTGCAATTCATCTTTCCAGCAGCCATCGCCTCAAATGCGCCCTTCACTCCATCGATCGAAACGATGGTGATATCCGTGCCCGGCTTCACCCCAGCCTCTTCCATCGCTTGAATCGCACCGAGCGCCATATCGTCATTGTGAGCAAAAAGAGCGATGATTTGTTTCGCTTCGGGAGATTTCAAAAATGATTCCATCACTTCTTTGCCTTTGGCCCGGGTGAAATCCCCGCTCTGGGACTTGATGATTTTCATGTCGGGAAATTTTGAAATGGCCTCTTCAAAACCTTTCTTGCGATCCACCGCCGGAGCCGATCCAGGCGTGCCGACCAACTCTGCAATCTGCGCTTTGCCGCCGGTTTTTTCTGCGAGCCATTGCCCGGCTCGATGTCCTTCTTCAACGAAGTCCGAACCGATAAATGTGACGTAAAGCGAAGGATCGCTGACATCCACCGTGCGGTCCGTAAGAATCACTGGGATACCCGCCTGTTTGATCTCCTGCAACACCGGTTCCCAGCCTGTCTCGACCACCGGCGAAAATGCGATCACATCAACGCCCTGTGCGATGAACGAGCGTAGTGCCTTGATCTGATTTTCCTGCTTTTGCTGGGCATCGGAAAACTGGAGGTTGATGCCGCGCTTTGCGGCTTCGTCCTTAATTGATTGTGTGTTGGCCGTGCGCCAGGCGCTTTCGGCACCGATCTGCGAAAAGCCAACGGTGAGTTTCTTGCCAGCGCCAGGGGTCTGGCCAGGTTCTCTTTCTTTTTTGCCGCAGCCGGAAAGAGCAATGAGAAGTGCGCTGGTGATGATGGTAAGTTTGTTCATGTTTGTTAGATATAGTTGTTCAAAGGGTATGGGGGTAGAAACTATTATAGACGTTGGCTTCGTTAGTAAACAGTAATTGCGAGAGAAGTGCACTTGTCTTCACGATTGCATAAGGAATGCGAACCGAAACCTACGCGACACTTTTTATGAGTCAGGGTTGCCGATCTTGCCGGGGGCGTTTGGGAACCACGTAATAGGGATTTCGAAGGCAATCTTTTCATATTTCTGAAGTCACGCCGTCGTCCCGCTAGGCGTTACAAAACAAGCTCTCGTTTCTACGGTGAAACGAATCTCAATTCAATTGCAAAATTCGATCTACTTTCTGACGTATTTCCTGGAACCGTCCGGCATTTTCCGGACGCTTGATGTCCTCGTCCCAAGTAGGGATCATTTGTTTCATCCGCATCTTACCTTCCGGGGTCGCCAGTAGATGCGGGAAGCATTTTTTCACGACTTCGAGCATGATATTTACGGAGACAGATGCACCGGGGGATGCACCGAGGAGAGCGGAAATGCTGCAATCTGCGTCGGTAATAACTTCAGTGCCGTAATGCACGATGCCAGCCTTACCGTCGGTTTTTTTGATCGCCTGTACGCGAATTCCAGCGTCGATGAGTTTCCAATCTTTTGCTTCCGCTGCCGGGTAAAAAACCTGAAGCACATCCATGCGATCCTGCATGCTTTGCGTGCCTTGCTGCACGAGGTAGCGGACGAGATCGAGGTTGTGGATGCCGATGTTGACCAGCGTGAAAAGATTGTCGGGCCGAACTGAAAAAGGCAGATCGGTGAAGCTACCTTTTTTGTGGAGAAACTTCGTGGTCCAGGCGGCGAAAGGGCCAAAGAGCAAAGTTTTTTTTCCTTCGAGAATTCGGGTGTCGAGATGCGGCACGGCCATCGTCGGCGCGGCTTCCAGCGGTTGACCGTAAACTTTTGCCTGATGCTTTTTAACGATATCGGGATTATCGCAGACGAGCCACTGCCCACCGATTGGAAAACCGCCGAGGCCCTTCGCCTCGGGAATGCCCGCCTTTTGCAGCAGGGGCAAACTGCCGCCACCCGCTCCAACAAAAACGAATTTTGTAGGATTTGTTCGGACCTTGCCGGTCGCGAGGTCCTTCGCCTGGACGATCCATTTTCCATCCATTTTTTGCAATCCCACTACGCGATGATTGGACGCGATACCACAACGATCCTGCTGACTCAACCAGTGGAGAAGCTTGCTTGAGATGGCGCCGAAATTTACATCGGTGCCATTGTTCATTTTGGTCGCTGCAATCGGCACCTCGCCCCGGCCTTCAATCAGCAGCGGGGCCCATTGGCCGATTGTCTCGCGATCGGTGGAATATTCGATTCCTTGAAAAAAATGGTGCGCCGCCATTCCTTCGTGTCTTCGGGCAAGAAACTCCACCATGTCCGGTCCATGGACGAAGCTCAGGTGTGGCACAGGGTTGATGAAATCTTTCGGGTTATCCGCCATCCCGTTCTCGACGGCATAGCTCCAAAACTGTTTCGAATGCTCAAATTGCTCGAAAATCTCGATCAACTTTTTCACGTTTACAGAGCCGTTGGGTTCGCGATTGGGCGTATAGCTTAGTTCGCAAATTCCAGCGTGTCCCGTGCCAGCATTGTTCCAGCCATACGACGCTTCATTGGCCAGATCCTCAGTGACTTCATAAAGCTGTATGCTTAGGTTTGGTTCGAGCCGCTTGAGCATCGCGCCGAGGTTTGCGGACATGACACCGCTGCCGATGAGGACAACATCCGGATTTTCAACGTGCGTGGAGTATTTCATTATTGGAAATTAAACAGCGCCGAATGTGGTGACAAAGTTCCTCGATAACCTAAGCCGACATCGGGCTGATCGGACCAAGCGAATGGCTGCGAATGATGGCCGCAGCCATGGCTTCGAGAACTTCCAACCAGTCAAATGCATCGAGGACAGTGCGGCAGTGACGGGGACGCGTTGTGCTCGAGCAGCGTAATAGGACGTTCAAGGTTAACAAATTTCGTAATGACCTCGCGGTAGGGCAGTTGATCAGGGCAATGATTCTTGGACGGGGTTTTATTAAGTTGAAAGCGGTTAAGACCGTCCGGAAAGGACATTCTTTTCGTAGTGCTTCACCTTATCGATCCATGCCCGGCCTTCGGGAACCTCGTTGCGGCGGCAGAACTCATCCCACACGGCACCCATTGGCAACGTTTTGGCCTCCTCAAAGAGTGCGAGCCGCGAGGTGTTGTCGCCTGCGTTTTCGGCATCGCGCAGAAGAGCTGCGGGCTCGATCAATGCGGCGAGCAACGCCTTTTGCGCACTGCGGGTGCCAATGACCCAAGCCGCGATGCGATTGATGCTTGCATCGAAAAAATCGAGGCCGATGTGCGTGCGTCCGAGGAAATCGCCGCGAACGAGTTCCTCCATGATGCCACGGGTCGGGTCATCAAAGAGAACCACATGATCGCTGTCCCAGCGGACGCCGCGGCTGACGTGAAGCAAAAGCTCCGGCACGAACTGGAGCACCGACGAGATTTTGTCCCCCAGATTTTCCGTCGGATGAAAGTGTCCGGCGTCGAGGCAATAGAGGAGTTGGTTTTTGACGGCGTAAGCGAGGTAAAACTCGTGCGAACCTACGACGTAGCTCTCGGAGCCGATGCCGAAGAGTTTGCTCTCCACTGCGTCGAGATTGAGTGAACGATCGACGGGGACTGCAAAGATTTCATCCAGCGAGGCTGCCAGACGTTCGCGGGGAGATTTGCGATCGAAAGGGATATCTTTGGAACCATCGGGAATCCAGAAATTTGTGACCGCAGTCGAGCCCAACTGGCGTGCAGCTTCGGCGGCGATCTTGCGGCAGGCAATGCCGTGCTCGATCCAGTATTTACGAATGGCGGCGTCTGGATGAGAAAGAGTCAACCCATCATCGGCCAGCGGATGTGAGAAGTAACTCGGATTAAAGTCGAGACCCATTCCGCGTTCCTTACACCACGAGATCCAGCCTTGGAATTGCTCAACGGAATATTCATTACGTTCAACTTTTTTTCCGGCGAGCTCGGCGTAACAAGCATGAAGATTCAACCTGTGTTTGCCAGGAATCAGAGACAGCGCCTGGTCGAGGTCTTGCTGGAGTTGCGCGATAGTCCGCGCCTTCCCGGGATAATTTCCCGTTGCTTGGATACCGCCGCCGGAGAGGCTGGCATCGGCTTTTTCAAAACCGCCGACATCATCGCCCTGCCAGCAGTGGAGCGAGATCGGGACGGAGGCGAGTGTTTCGAGAGCGGCATCGGTGTTAACGCCGAGAGTGGCGTATTGTTCTTGGGCGATAGTGTATGGAGTCATGTGGATTAGGGGTTGAATCTATTCAGTATAGGGGATGGTAGTCATCAGGGTAAAATTTGGCTGGGTAACGTCGAGCCGTGAATATTGGACAATGATCGGGAGATCGCTGATGACGACGATTCCATAGGGCACATCCCGTGGGACGACCGTGCCGTCCAATTGCTCGGGCTTATGCATTCCAATGTGTCGGTTGGAACGCGCGGAAATGACGATCTTCTCGATCATAATCGGCTGCCTGTCCTCGAAAAAAAGTTCAAACCGAAGTGTGGCGGGTGCCTCGTTAAGATTGAGGATGCAGACCGATTCATGCCCTTCCCATTTCCCTCCAGTTCCTGGACTTGGAAGATAAGCATCGGGAATATACCAATGAGTTTTGCCGTGGGGAGTCGTGAGGGGCGCCTGCATTTTGAAACAAGGAGCGGTTACTAGAACTTAGTGCCGTATTTCCGTCAAGGAATTCAAAGCCCTCAGTGCGAAAACAAGGAATGGCGAAATTTCCTTTCATATTTCACGCTAGTTCTAAAAAGTGTAATCTCCAAAGCAATGTCCAATTCCAGCCCCCCTCCTCCTCCTGCTAGCCACCTTCCGTTACGGACCAAAGTGTTGTGGGGATTCGGCGGCCTGGCGGATAATTTCATGTTCAACACCATGACCGCGTTGGGCACTTTGGTTTACGTCAACCATTTCAAACTCAGCCCGACGCTCGCGGGAGTCGCGCTTGGATTGCCGCGCTTTTTCGACGCCTTTATCGACCTGTGGATTGGTAATCTTTCCGATAACTCGAAGTCGCGCTTCGGTCGGCGTCGGCCTTTCATGTTTCTCGGCGTGATCGGCTGCGTGATCCTGTTGCCGCTCCTCTGGACGGTGCCGATGGCGGAGACCGCGGCGAACGTCTGGTATGCGAATGTCCCTTTCCTCTACATTATTGCCATAGGAAGCCTGCTCGCTGCGGCCTACACGCTTTTCGTGGTTCCCTACACTGCCCTCGGCTTTGAGTTGACGTCGGACTACGATGAACGGACACGAGTCGTTCGGTGGCGCATGTATATCGGGCTGGCGGGATCACTTGCCGCTGGCTGGCTCTTTCGCCTGGCGGCTGCGGATTATTTCCCAAATCTCGGAGCCGGGGCATTCTGGGTGACGGTCTGGGTGTCAGGCATCGTGCTCGTGACTGGTTTGGTGCCGGTATTCGCCTGCCGCGAAAATCTTGTTGTTGAGAAACAGGAGCCGATCCGGCTCATCCCAGCCGTCAAATACTCCCTGACCAACAAGCCTTTCGCGATGCTTTTCGTCGCTTACGTGACGATCATCGTTGCCGTTTTCGCCGCGCAGAGCATTGCCCCATTGTTGATGCAACACTACGTCTTCGGCGGCGATGCCAAGCGATTGGGAGATTTTCAGGGCTGGTTGATGACCATGGCCGTCGCTCTCTCCTATGTGAGTATGTATCTCATCGGCTATATTTCCGAGCGGACCAGCAAACGAATCGCGATGATCTGGGGTCTTGGCTTCGCCCTGCTAGGCACGGCGCTCAACTACGTCGCCATCGATCCGCGCTGGCCTTGGATGATGTTTGTGGCGTCGTTCCTCGCCTTCCTCGGGCTCCAAGGTTGCTGGCTGATGGTCGACTCAATGGTCGCTGACATTTGCGACGACGACGAACTCCGCACCGGACGCCGACGGGAAGGCATGTTCAGCGCGGTTAAGGGATTCGCACTGAAAGCAGCTCAAGGTTTGACCTTCGGCCTGGGCGGTTACATGGCCGCGTTCGCCGGATTTGACCCGGGAAAAGTCGAGCATCTCGGTCTCGACGAATCCACCGCCTGGCGGATGAAAGTGTGCCTCGTGGGCTTTCAAAGCCTGGGCTTGATCCTAGCCATCGCTCTGATGTGGTATTATCCGATCAGTCGCCAGCGGGCGGAGGAAACGCAACGCAAATTGAGGGAAATGGCATGAGATTTTTTGGGCTTTGTGCATTACTCCTGTCTGCTTTCTGCTCCATCGGCCCTGTCCGCGCCGATTCGACACCGTCGTCGTTTGCTTACGTTCTCCAAGCTGATGCTTTTACGAAATCGAAGGCGGCAACTGTGGCAAAACTGGCGTCCTGCGGGCGCGACTGGATCGTCCTAGATGCCGTCTTCAGCGAAGATTCGCTATGGCAACGAGCGGAGTTAGATTCCATTCGCAAGGGTAAAGAGGGACGCAAAATTGTGGCCTACATCTCCATCGGTGAGGCAGAGGATTACCGCCCGTATTGGCACACAGAGTGGGGCCAACATGGACATCTGACCACCGCCGCGCCCTCGTGGCTCGGACTCGAAAATCCCGATTGGACCGGAAATTATCGCGTTAAATATTGGAATCCCGAATGGCAAAAACTCATGCTGGCCGCCATCAATGATGCGATGACGTGCGGATTCGATGGTGTATATCTCGACATCGTGGATGGCTTCGAGACATTCGAGCAAACCGACAAAGAGTATATAGATAACCGGGTGAATCCTGAGACCAAACAAACCTTCCGCCGTGACATGGTGGATTGGGTCAAAGCCATTGCAGCTCAGGCACGCAGGAGTAATCCCGAAGCCATCGTCATTCCGCAGAACGGTTCACAGTTACTGGCGCAGCCCGATTTTCTGGCGACGATAAACGCCATCGGGATTGAAGACCTTTTCACGAACGGTAACCAACTTCAGCCAAAGTCACACACCAATGAAGTGCTTGAGGATGTGAGGAGAATGATTGCGGTCCAAAAACCGGTACTTCTCATCGAGTATCCGAAGCGTGCGCAGTTACAGTCCAGATCAAAGGAACTGGCCAAGGCGAACGGAATGGTTTGGCTGATCACCGATCGGGAACTTAAGACGCTCGGGGTATCGGGAAGGTAAATTTAAAGTCGATGAGAGATGATTCCGTCATCAAATTAGCGCCAAGTGCTGATACATTTAGGTTCGCTACCATGTTTGGATGTTGGCTACTTTTGCTAACCAACACGGTCTTTGCAAATGGTTTCTCCACAGCGAGTGTTCGCGAGGACGGCGTGATCCTGGAGAATGGCAAACCTTTCTTTCCACTGGGTATTTACCACGACAGTCTCGACGCGGATTACTACGGCGACAAGTTCGTCAAAGACGTTGAGACGATCGCGAATGCGGGTTTCAACTACATTCATGTTTCCATGGATTTCACTTACGACGGCGCTACGCCTGAGCAGAGCACAGCGGCGCGAGTCGCTCGGTTTGCAGAGACACACAATGTGCGGCTGGGTGTGGCCGTCTATCTGAAGGCACTTCCCCAAGTGGTGACCGAACAGGCAAAATGGCCCGCCATTCTTAATTCATCGCTTGGCGACGACTTTAACACGGACGCCAAAGGTAAAGTGGGCGGCGTTCCGAAATACCCACCGGAAAGGTTGCGCACACTGAACCAGGAGGTAAAGGCCATCGCGCCGCGTTTATTGACTTACAGCAGCGGATCCAGTTTCGCAGGAGCATCTTTAAAAGGTTACGAGCGGACCGTGGATTGTCTGGCCGTGCAATGTTATCCCATTGGCGACGGCAGCCAAAGCCAGCACAACGAACTCGAGGCGATGGACGATGTCGTCTCCAACTACTGGCGGCTTGCCGGTCCTGACGCTAATAAATCATTGATCGTAAACCCTCAGTCTTTTGCATGGGACGGAGGGCGCTGGCCTACTCCTGAAGAAGCCCGACTTCAAGCCTGGATCAGCCTGCTCGACGGTGCTCGCGGGTTGGTTTGGTATTCTTTTTTGACCAACACAAAACAGCCGTTGCCTGTTGCCAATCCTTCCTTATGGGCAGAATTGCGTCAGTTGTTGCCTGAGTTAAAAGAGATCGTGCCGTTCCTTACAGACGGTCACTTCACCCCTTTGCCGAATCCAAATGATCCTCACTTTAATGATGGTGAAGGCACATGGCACGCCGGCTATTGGACGAAGGAAAATCAGAGACTGATCGTTGCCGTCAATACGCATTGCACTGAAAAAGTCGAATTCGACGTTCCGCTAGTCGGAAAAGGAGAATTAAGACCTTTGTTCTCCCCCGAGCGTTACGGCAAGAGTTTGCGTCACGAGGGTAATCAATTACGCGGCAAGCTGCGGCCAATATCTATAGAAGTCTATCTGGAAACAACCGAATGAAAATCACCAATCTCCGCTGTTGCTTGCTGACCAATCCCCTGGGCATCGACCGGGCCCAACCCGAGTTGAGCTGGGAATTCACCGAGCCGACGGAAGGTTCGAGTCGGCAAGTCGCGTATCGCGTGACGGTTGCTACGACACCCGACCGACTCGATACGCCGGATCTCTGGGACTCCGGGCGCGTGGAGGATGCGCGGTCGTTTTTTATCACGTATGCAGGTCAACCGCTGGAAAGTCGCGTGGAGTGCCACTGGCGCGTGGAAGCATGGGACGAATCCGGCCAACATCTGCTAAGCACGGCTGCCTACTGGTCAATGGGATTGCTCTCCCCGGGAGATTGGTCGGCCTTATGGATTGGTTCCGGCGGTTCGTCATTCGGCCCAGATGGTGACGCGTGCTACCCCGAATCGTGGTTTGGATCGGCCCAATGGATATGGGCGGCAGATTCCACGCCGGGGACCTGGACATTTTCGCACGAGTTCGATCTTGAAGAAGGCACCGCCTTGTCGGACGCATTTTTGGAAGTTCTCGCCGATGATGAAGCCGAGGTTTTCCTCAATGATCAGCCCGTTTGTCGATCATTACGGGCGCGGGCCCACATGAACCTGTCTCCTGGTCCGGTGCCCGTCTGGATGTCTGCAGATCGCTTCCAAACTGGACGAAATTGCCTGCAAATCGTCGCGTGCAAACGACCTGGTGTAGATCAATTCACCAAACTCGACGCCGCTGGAGTGATTGCACGATTGCGTCTGAATTTTGCCAACGGCCAGCCGCCTCGAGAGATCGTTACCAATCGGAACTGGAACTGCGAAGGTCAAAACAATCGCCAGGCCATCGTCGAGTTAGGCGCATTCGGTCAGGCTCCGTGGCATCGCATTTCCACTCGCGAGTATCCCAACTTGAACGCCCGTTATCTGCGCACAGAGATCGACCTTCCGTCCGCACCGCGCCGGGCAACGCTCTATTTTTCCGGTCTCGGGCTGTCCGAAGCTTTCATCAATGGTCGCAAAGTAGGAAATGAAGTCTTGTCACCGAACCCAACCGATTACGACCGCCGGGTTTTCTATCGGACCTATGACGTCACGAATTTCCTGCAACCGGGCCGCAACGCGCTCGGAGCTTTGCTTGGGAACGGACGCTACTTTGCCCCGCGCGCCAACGTGCCTTTTCCCATGGCGCATTACGGTTCGCCAAAAATGCTCTGGCAGCTGGAAGTCACTTTTGAAGACGGCACGACGCGACGCGTCACCAGCGCACCGGAATGGAAAGTTTCCACTGAGGGACCGCTCGGTTGGAATAATGAATTTGACGGGGAACACTACGACGCCCGGAAGAAATTCAACGGTTGGAATAAAGCCGTTTTCGACGAAACAGGATGGACAGACGCAGTTTGCGTCGCACGACCTTGTGGAAGTTTGCAAGCCCAGCTCGCCGAGCCGCTGCGCGTTATCCGCCGGATCAAACCTCTCTCTCAGTGGACCACGAAATACGGCACCACCATTTACGATTTCGGCGAAAATGTGGCGGGCTGGACTCATATCCACGCGGAGGGCGAAACAAACACTCGACTGCGACTTTTCCACGCGGAGACACTGGATGGCGAGCACGGGCTTTTCATGGATAATCTGCGTTCCGCGCATTGTTGCGATGTCGTTGTTTTAGATTCCAAACCGCTCGACTACGAGCCACGTTTTACCATTCACGGTTTCCGCTACGTCGAGTTGCGCGAGGAAGTGGGTACCTGCCGAAGTTTCGAGATCGAAGCCTGCGTGGTCCACGACGACGTCAAAGTGTCGGGGCATTTCTCGTGTTCCGATCCGACTATCAATTCCATCGTCTCCGCCGCGCGCCGAGGCATTCTCGGAAACTATCGCGGTATGCCAACCGACTGCCCGCAACGCGACGAGCGGATGGGTTGGCTGGGCGATCGCGCCGTCGGAGCGGCGGGTGAGATGATCCTCTTCGACGTCGCGGCATTTTACCGAAAATGGTTGCAGGATATCCGCGACGCTCAGATGCCCAATGGCTGCGTGCCCGATGTGGCCCCGCCTTATTGGAAAATGTATACCGATAACGTTACCTGGCCAGCGTGCATGACCTTCATTCCTCATTGGTTGCACCGTCACTATGGAGACAGTCCAGAGGCCGTGCGTCATTTCCCTGCAGCCCAACTCTGGATCGAGCATCTGCTGGCACTGCGTCACGACGGCCTGATCGAACGTGATGTCTATGGCGACTGGTGCGTGCCACCGGAATCGCCCGATCTCATCCACTCGGAATCGCCCGACCGAAAAACGCCGGGCCCATTGGTTTCGTCCTGTTATATGGTTCGCATTTTGGAGCAAGGCGCACAGTTTGCTGAAATGGCCGGACACACGGACGTTTCTGAACGCTGGCTAACGGAGGCAGACGCGATGCGAGCCGCCATCAACCGTCGCTATTTCAATTCCGAACTCGCCAACTACGCCAACGGCAGTCAGACCGCGTCCCTCCTGCCCCTGGCTTTCGACATTGTCTCGAAGGACAACCGAGATCGGGTTTTCGAACGCTTTGTCGCCAGTGTGCTGGAAACCGGCGAGCCCATCATCGGCACAGGATTGATCGGCACTGGCTGGCTGCTGCGCACTCTCACGGCGTTTGGTCGCGCCGACCTTGCCTGTGCAATCGCTTCCCGGACCAAATACCCGAGTTGGGGCTACATGATGGAGCAAGGAGCCACCACGCTTTGGGAATTATGGAATGGCAACACCGCCGATCCCGCGATGAACTCCGGCAACCACGTCATGCTTCTGGGGGATTTGCTCCCTTGGCTCTTCGAGGACCTCGCTGGCATCCAACCCGCAGAGCCCGGCTTTCGACATATCACGCTGCGCCCGGCTTTTCCCGAGGCTTTGCAGCAAGTGACAGCGTCCTGCCAGGCGATGCCCGGTCTTATTTCCAGCAACTGGCACCGAAAGGAAAATGAGGAGATCGAGTGGAGTTTCACCATTCCCGCCAATGTCACCGCGACCGCGTTCTTACCACCGCAAGCGCAGATTCCCAATGCTTCCGATGCACAGAAAGTCGTCACATCAACGGAAGGCTGGCAAGCCGGGTTTGGGCCAGGCACCCACACGATCAGGTTTCAGTTGCCCTGCACCCGGTTTGCATCCCCGCAAACAAAGGAAAATCGCGCACAGCTCATTTCATCGCAATCATGCGAAGTTTCCGTTTCTCCCCGCAAATAGTGTGATCCGCGCAGAGATTCGCATCACCACACTGGCCACGTCGAGTCTCGAATTGCCATACGTCTTCCCGCCACTCTAAAACAGTCGTACGGCATTTTCGACGTCCTCGCCAGTGGAAACCAGCCGGGCCAGAGCCGATTCTGAAACTCGGCCTGCATGCCCAGCAGTAGCTCGATCTCGGCGTAACGTTCGAATAAATTCTCCGCCCCCCTCAGCTCCTTTTCATCCCTCACTGCGAGACTGAAGCGCTTACGAAATTCCCCTCTCCCAGCAGTGGCGCAGTATCACCTAAATAAATACCGCCACGACCTTGCTTGCGCAAAGGCGTGGCGGTAAGAATGCAACTAACTCGGGCGGACCCCGATGCCACTGCTAACTATCGTTGGCCGTAGTCGGGGACGTTGTCGCTTGCGAGAACCGTGTGGAAGATATTCCCGTTCGGAGGTACTCCCGATGCAATCGAGTTCAGTTTGGCAGATTCCGTGCTGCTTAGAGCATTAGATGCCTCCGTGTAGTTTTTCACAGTTACCGTATTAATGTTATCTACGGTGAAGCCGTGACTAGCCGTCAGGTAAATGCCTCTATAGCCCATTCCGGCATCGGCCGCGCCCACCGGGACGTCCGTGGTGCGATAGGCGTTATGGGCAACGATGTAGACATCATCAATATGCTCGTTTTCGGTGTAACTCGCCATGACGCCGAGGAGATTATTCCAAAAGGTGCACCCGCTGATGAGATATTTTCCACGATTATAGAGTTGTCCGTTTACGTTTGCCATGAACTGATTATCGTAAGATCTCCCTCTCAAGTTATAAATAGGGAGACTGCCATTGTTGG
>JBBRNR010000012.1:0-53716 GCA_038230215.1 Chthoniobacterales bacterium
ACGACTCCTCCAAACAACGCGCCACCTACCTTCCACACTTCCTTCATGACTATAACTTCCACCGCCCTCACTCCGCCCTAAAATCCCTCCCGCCTAGCTCCAGACTCCCTCTCCCTGCGGACAACGTGTTGATAAACAACACTTAGGCCGGCCACGACATTGGCGTAACGCGCGGCGCGCACGATATCGCCGCCGAATTCAATCAGGCCCGCAGCGAATCCGCCGACAAACGCATCACCCGCGCCGGTGGTGTCGATGACCTGGATGCCTTCACAGGCGGGCACGAGTTCAAAATCATTCGCCAGCGAGATGAAGCAGCCGCGTTTTCCCAACGTCACAATTACCGTAGGGATGGTTAGTTTTCTGCAAAGTGAGTGGAGTTCCATCGCACTCAGCGAGGTTAGTTTTTCCTCAGTAAAATCAGCATCTGTGAGAGCGGGATGTTGTTGCACGACAGTGACGAATTCCGTTTCGTTCGGGATGAAGATATAGACGTTGGCTAGGATGGAAAAATCCACCGCCGGATGCATTGGCGCAGGGTTGAGGATGGTGGTTTTGCCTGAGGCACGGGCGAGTTTGAGAAGATCGGCGATGGTCTGCGGATGAATCTCGAATTGCAGCACTACGATTTCCGCCGCTTCTAACAAAGCTATATCGACCTCGGTGGCGGTGAATTTTTCACAGGCTCCCAGTGCTACGACGATTTGGTTCTGGCCCTGGGCGTTGACGGTGATTCCGGCGGTGCCGGTGGCGGAATCGGAGATGCGGAGGAGGTGCTGCTCGATACCTTCACCGGTGAGAAATGTCATCGCCCCGTCGCCAAAGGCATCGTGCCCAACAGCGCCGACGAAGGCGGTTTTCGCTCCCGCACGCGCAGCGGCGACGGCTTGGTTCGAGCCTTTTCCACCAGGACCCGTGGCGAATCGTCCGACAAGTGTTTCGCCGGTGGAGGGAAAGCGTTCGACGAAAAAAGTGAGATCCTGGACAAAGCTGCCAATGACCAAAATAGGGGCGGACATGCCCGATGATAGGCCGCGTTTCCACGGGGGATCAAGGGCGGGATTGGCTGGCGAGTTAGCGCAAAAGGAAAACCTTCAGGGCGGCCATTACGCCGGAGAGCAAGGTTAGCGTGACCAAGATGAAAAGGAAAATACGGACTAAGCGTGTGGGTTTTAACTCTACGGGCAGCGACTCGACGACCGGGCGGCGCGAGCGTTCGAGGACTTCTCGCGTATCGGTGTAAGTCGTCATGGAATGGAACGGGCTGTGAGGCTCGATGGAGAGTAATCCGGCCTCGTCAGAGTCTTTGTCCTGCCATTCGGTGGGGCAGAACGGGCCGCAGCCGGGACAGCTCCGCGCGCCGACTTTGACCTCTGATCCGCAGTCGGGGCAAGCGTAGGTATCGTTGCTCGTGAATGGCTCCACCAGGAATGATTCCACACGGAAATGGTGTTCTCAAATGAAGAGTTGGGCCGGGCGTGAGTTTTTGTTAGGTTCAGGCTGTGGGCACCTTTTCCAAAGAGCAGACGCGAAGCGTGATCGCGGAGACGCAGGCGATCTATGCCGAGCTGGAGCGGCGTCCGGCAGAGCGGAGTTGCACGGGTATTGCGCAATGCTGCCAGTTTCGTCTGACGGGAAAAACACCGCACCTGACCCGAGGGGAGGCGGTTACGGCCTGGGCGGCGGTGAGGGCGAGTGGGCGTAAAACGCTCCCGGAATCCATCGACGGCGCGTGTCCGCTGCTGAATCCGAAGACACTTCGCTGCCTGATTTATGCGGGTCGGCCTTTTGGCTGCCGGACGCATTTTTGCCAGGCGGCGGGCGGTCCGCAGACGCGGAACGAGGTGCTCGATCTCATTCGTCGATTAGAAACAATCGACGCGAAAACTGGTGGCGACGGCTCGAAGCCGTTGGAGAGCGCGCTGCGGGAGATACAGGCTCTCAGCTAAGAATCTGTGCGCCGAAGTTCCGCACGTATTCGCCGACGGCGTCCTGCCACGAGCGCGGTGTTTTCCCTGTCTCGCGAGTGTAGCGGGCAGTGGACAGCAGCGTGTGCCTGGGGCGTTTCGCGACGAAGGCGGACATCGAGTCGAGTTCGATTCGATTCACCGTGGCCGCGAGCAGTGGCAGTCCGATTTCGTGGGCGACATTAAGGGCGTGCTCGGCGTATTCGCGCCAACTGCACGAGCCGCCATTGCACAAATGCAGGATGCCCCCCGCGCTGATTTCGGCGAGATAAGGCTCCAGCATTCCGGCTAGATCGAGCGTATAGCTTGGCGTGGAAAATTTGTCGTCCACTGCCGAAATCTCCGCCTCCGTTTTCGCCCGACGTAACATCGCGTCGATGAAACTCGGACGATGCGGACCGAAGACCCAGGAAACACGCACGGCCAGATTTTCCGGCGAGACATCGAGAGCAGCCATTTCACCACCTCTTTTCGACTCACCATAAACGCTGATCGGCTCCACAAGGTCGGTCTCGGAGTGGGGAGTGGTTTGTTCGCCTGAGAAAACGTAATCCGTGCTGATGTGAATGAGTCGAGCCGATTTTTTCCGGCACTCCTCTGCAATGACCCGGACCGCATCCTGATTGATCGCAAACGACTCCTCACGATGCGTCTGGCAGTAATCGACGTTCGTCAGAGCGGCGCAATTCACCGCCACGTCGAAGTCGAGGCCGGCGAGGCTCTCGCGCAGTTTGATGGTGTGGCCAAGGTCGATAGATTGACGACTGATGGCAATGACCTCGTGCCGCCCAGCGTAGTTTTCCGCCAGGGCCGCCCCGAGTCGTCCACCGCTGCCGAGGATGAGGACGCGTGCCATTATTTCCGGGTTAAAAGCGGTTCCCACCATGCGCGATTCGCCAGATACCAATCGACCGTCGCTGGAATACTGATCTCGGGACGATGCACAGGTTTCCATCTGAGTTCCATTTGAATCTTCGACGAATCGATCGCATAACGTCGGTCGTGGCCGAGGCGGTCTGTGACGTAGGAAATCAAACTGTGCGACTTGCCGAGGCGGTCGAGGATCATCTTTACGACCTCAATGTTTAGCAGCTCGCCGTCGCCGCCGATGTTATAGACCTCGCCCGGTTTTCCCTCAAAAAGCACTTTTGCCACAGCCTCGCAATGGTCTTCGACGTGAATCCAATCGCGTACGTTCAGGCCATCGCCATAGACCGGCAATTTTTTGTCCTGCGATGCGTTGATGATCATCAGCGGGATCAATTTCTCGGGAAATTGATACGGCCCGTAGTTGTTCGAGCAGCGTGTGACGAGCACCTCCTGGCCGTAGGTGTGATGGCAGGCGAGCGCGAGCAAATCGCCGCCGGTCTTACTCGCGGAATACGGCGAACTCGGATCAAGCGGGGTCTTTTCAGTGAATTTTCCCGTCGGCCCAAGCGAGCCATAGACCTCGTCCGTGGAGATCTGGACGAAACGTTTCACGCCGTGTTTGCGGGCGGAATGCAGGAGGATGCTGGTGCCGAGGACGTTCGTGCGGACAAATTCGTGAGGGCCGGTGATGGAGCGATCCACATGGCTCTCGGCAGCGAAATTGACGATGGCGTCGTAGGGCTTCGCGGCGAGAATGGCGTCGACGGCAGGCTCGTCCGCGATGTCGGCCTTCACAAAGCTGTAGCGAAACGGAAAGGCCTCCGCGAGATCGGCCACGGTGGCGCTGTTTCCGGCATAAGTCAGCAGGTCGAGATTGGTGAGCCGGGTTTCAGGGTATTTGGCGAGGAGGAGTCGGAGAAAATTACTGCCGATAAAGCCGTAGCCGCCTGTGACAAGGATTTGCATAAAGATTCGTGCAAATTGGAATACCAAACTTCGCCAGTCGGCAACTCCAAACTGAAGTTTGCGGTTGCAGCCTGTTTGGCGCACGATGCAGCCGTGAATTCTCCCGCCGTTTACTATCAATGCCAGCGCTGCACGAACTGCTGCAAGTGGCCCGGTCAGGTCCAGCTGACCGATGGAGACATCACCCGCATTGCTGCGTATTTGGAGCAGGACGAGCCGGGTTTCATCGAAATGTGGACGAGGCTGCGCCCGGATCGCCACGGTCTGGCTCTGCTCAACAAGAGCGACGGCAATGAGGGCGAATGCATTTTCCTCAATGGCCGCGATTGCCGGGTGCAGCCGGTGAAGCCGGCTCAGTGTGCCGGGTTTCCTAACACATGGAACTTCCCCGGCTGGCGTGAGGTCTGCGAGGCGGTGCCAGTTCCGGTCTGATCTGTTTCCCCCGACTTGCCTTCTGCCGCACGGAGGTTAAGCTGCGCGAATGATGCGAATTCTTCCCCTCGGTGTCTTGCTCTCGGCGTTTTTATCGTGCCTTCCTCCGACCCTCTCCGCGCTACCCAAACCTGACCCCGACAACGGGGAACTGAAACTACCGCCTGGTTTTCAAGCCATCGTCGTGGCGGACAATCTGGGCCCGATTCGGTTCATCACCGTCTCTCCGGCGGGCGACATTTATAGCAGAAAGCACAAGGACGGCCTGGTCGTCCTGCACGATGCCGATGGCGATGGCCGCGCTGAATCGGTGCAGACCTTTGGCGACGGTGGCGGCACCGGAGTGGCCTTGCATAATGGCTACCTCTATTACTCGAGCAACGACGCGGTTTTCCGCCAGGCCTTGAAACCGGGGGAACTCATTCCCGGCGGTGAGAAGGAAACGATCGTCAAGGGTCTTCCCAACAAAGGCCAGCACAACGCCAAGTCTTTCACCTTCGATCCCGAGGGCAACTTGATGGTCGAGGTAGGTTCTCCCTCCAATGCCTTTGGAACCCCCGATCGCGCCCTCGGTGCGAAGGGTGGTGATCCCACGGAATTTCTAAAAACACATGGCGGCTGGTGGCGTTTCTCCGCAGACAAACACGACCAGGAGCAAAAGGATGGCTACCATTTCTCCACCGGCCACCGTCACATGCTCGGCATTGCCTGGCACCCCGTGTCCAAGTCGTTTTTCGTTATGCAAATGGGCCGGGATCAGCTCGGGACCGTTGCGCCGCAATTCTACGATGCCGACAGGAATGCCGAGGAGCCTGCGGAAGTAATGTATCAACTCAAAGAAGGCGGCAATTACGGCTGGCCGTTTACCTATTATGACTGGGAACAGAAATCTTACATGGTTGCGCCCGAGTACGGCGGTGATGGAAAGAAAAAGGCCGAAGACGCTGGGAAATACGAGCAGCCGCAAGTGGCTTTCCCAGGGCATTGGGCACCGTTGCAAACCGTCATCTACACCGGCACGCAATTCCCCGAGAAATATCGCAATGGCGCATTCATCGCCTTTCACGGTTCTTGGAATCGAGCCCCGAAACCGCAGCGCGGCTACAACATCAGCTTCGTGCCATTCGACGCCAAAGGCATGCCGCTCGGCACCCACGAGATCTTCGCCGACGGCTTTGCCGGCATGGATGAAGTTAAAAATCCTGGGCAGGCCAAGCACCGTCCCTGCGGTCTGGCGATGGGCCCGGATGGCTCGCTCTACGTAGGCGACGACGCGCATGGCCGCCTCTGGCGGATTATTTATACCGGAGAAAAGCCGTGAAAATAGCGGTGATTCTCGCCGCCAGTCTCTGTCTGGAAGCCTGCAAACCGGAGTTGGCAGCCGCCCCCGACATGACTCCCATGGAAACGCCAGCCGTCACGCCACTGGCGACTCCATCTATAATTTCAGCGCCAACCCCTGCTGCCACCACTGCGGACGCGGTCGTGAGCGGAGTTACATTGTATTCTAAAAACTGCGCCACCTGCCACATGGACGACGGCAGCGGTGTGCCCATGATGCAACCGCCGCTGCTGGACAGCAAAGTCGTCGCCGGCGATCCGACCACACTCATCCGCGTGCTTCTGGAAGGACCCGCCCAGGTCCTCGATCCGGAGCGCGATAGCTACTCCAACACCATGCCGCCCTTCACGCAATTCAGCGACACCGAAATCGCCGCCGTCCTAACTTATGTGCGGAAAACCTTTGGCCACGATGCCCCGGTCATCACCGTCGAGGCTGTTAAAGCCCAGCGGGAAAAGAAATCGTAGGTTTGTTCTGTCTTGCATGGAGTCGCCTGCTTTTACGCAGTTGCATTAAACTGGAGACTGAGGGAAGAAAACAACTCGTTCACATTCTCCCCAATGTTTTCCCAGCGTCTCTCCATCCTCGTTTGCGCCCTCACCTTTTGGGCCGGACTACAAATGTCCCCAGCCGTCCAGGTTTTCACCACCGGCTCCCCGACCACCTACGAGTCTGCTCCTCCCAACGAGCAGGGGTTCAATTACACCGGCACCGTCAACGGCTCTTCCGGCGTGTATCTTGGCAAATATAACGGCTCCTACTTTGTGCTCACGGCTGACCATGTAGGCGGGGGAAATTTTACCCTCGGATCCACAAGTTACACTCTCGTCCCAAGTAGCTACACACAGGTGCAGATCGGGGTCGATCTAGGGGTCTTTGCCATCACTAGCGCGGACACCACGCCATTGGATGCGCTCACCAATCTCATCCTCTCATCCATTACACCCTTACCCACCACTCAGGTCAATATGGTGGGATACGGCGGTGGAACGAAACGCGGCGGTTTCAATACAGTGGATTCCATCCAGCCTCTGATTTACAGCGTTGGGACCAACAACTACAGCGAGACGGGCTTCATCACGACTTTCGATTCTGCGGAAGGCGAAGCCCAGGCAACAGTGGGCGACTCCGGCGGCGGAGTCTTTCGCG
This sequence comes from Chthoniobacterales bacterium, assembly GCA_038230215.1. Taxonomy (GTDB): domain Bacteria; phylum Verrucomicrobiota; class Verrucomicrobiia; order Chthoniobacterales; family DASVRZ01; genus DASVRZ01. The sequence continues at coordinate 6,727 of JBBRNR010000012.1, forward strand.
CCAGTGCCTCTGGAGCATTCGAACTTAATGGCATCATGGTCGTCGAGGGCACAAATGGTTCTGGAAAACCCATCACCGGCAGCGTCGATGTGGCCACGTACCGCACCCAGATTCTCGCTGCGGCCCCAGAGCCTTCGGTTTCAGGATGTTTGTTAGTCGGAGGCTTGCTCTCGCTGGGAATTTATCAGCTCAGGAAGAAACATTCCGTCTAGTCAAAGCCGGGCAATCAAGTTCCATTCGACTCAATCCGCCTCAATCGAGAAGACAGGCATCACATTCTTGGTTGCGCCATCCACAGGATCGGCCACGGAATGCGTCGTGGTCAGTGTTTCCAGTTTGCGGAGTTCGGTGTGTCCGTCGCAGAAAAGGACGTTCGTCCCGTTGCGATGACGCTCGATGATTTTTTCCAACTGCCGCGGGGACGTTTTGGTGATCGTGGGATTGGCACCGGCATTCGTCCAGGTAAAACCAAAGGAGCCGTTGCCATCCTGTCGATTGTTAGTATCCGTAACCCAGACAGTGTTGGCGGGCTCCTCGAGTTGCAGTCGATTCACCTGATACGCCGCGGATGAACGAGGCGGAGTCTGCCCATCGCCCGCGACGGAATAAGCGCCATTGAGGCCATAACTTCCATAGTCGGTGCTGCTCTCACCGCTCTTCAAATTTTGCGCTGCCCGATACTTCGCGCCCGTGTCAGACGGACACAGAAAAATCTTCTCGCTGGACGCATAGGGAAAGATCGCATCCATCCATTTATAATAGGTGTTATTGTCGGTGGCCGTTTTGGCTGCAACCGCCGTGCTGGGGTAAGCGGAGTTGGACAAAATATTGTTGTTATCATTCGCATACAAGGTCAGTCCCGCGCCGATCTGGCGCAGATTCGCCTGGCACTTGGCCGATTGAGCCACGGACCGGCTGCTGGACATTACCGGCAGGATTATGCCAGCAAGCACCGCGACAATGACGATGACGACTAACAACTCGACCAGCGTAAAGGCGGCAATGTTAGAAACTTTCATCGAAGTAAGTTTGCAGGCAGGTCTGGGTGTAATGAATTTCTGCATCGGAAAGAAAAAATGACGGGGTAAAAGAAAGGACGTTTCCCAGTTTGCCGCCGCCAAGCAAGATCAAACCATCGCGCAAGCCGCGGGTGATGATAGCCCCCATCAATGCGGGGTTTGGAGTTCCGTCGTTATGGAGAACCTCGACTCCTAACATCAACCCGATGCCGCGAACCGGGCCGCGCCGTGGATGGTCGATGGACGCCAGAGCGCGCCAGAGTTTGCCGCTGGTGCACCGGACTTGCGGGGCCATGTTAGGATCGTTCTGCAAACGCAGCGACTCCAGCGCCATGCGGCAGCCGAGCGGGTTGCCCAAAAAGGTGCTCGTATGCAACGCCTCGCCCTGCGATTCGGGCCACGCATCCATCACGGCGGCGCGACCGACGCAGGCGGAAAGCGGGAAACCGGAGGTAAGACCTTTGCCGAGGCAGACCAGATCGGGTTTCGCTGTCGAATGATCACAGGCAAAAAGCTCCCCGGTGCGATTGAAGCCGGTGTAAATCTCATCGAAAATAAGCAGTACGCCATGCGAGTCGCAGAGCTGGCGCAGCAGCGGCAGAAACTCGCGAGGCGGCACGATGTCTCCAGCGCGACCCTGGCAGGGTTCAACCAGAATGCAGCCGATTTCCTCATTGGTTAGAAGCTGCCCGATGCGCGCGGAAATCTCCTCCATTGGAGTTCCATCGCACTCTGGAAATGGTTCATCGGGCGAAGTAATCGTGGTTCCATTGGGAAAAGGAACGAGGTGCGCAAAATCGCCGAGCTGACGAAGAAACGGATCGCGAAAAAACGGCAGTCCACCCGCCTCCAACGCACCGTAACCCAGCCCGTGATACGCACCCTCGAAAGCGATCACGCCCCGTTTTCCCGTCGCTATAAAAGACGTCTTCAGTGCGGCCTCGACCGCTTCAGAACCGGAGTTGGCCAGGATGGTTTTCCCGTTTCCCAGTCCCCAGCGTTCGAATGTCACTCGACTGAGTTCCTCGCAGAGCCGCACCTTCAATTCCGTCGGGTGCACGTCTCCCATCGCATGGTACAGCTCCTCCGCCTGCTCGCGCATCGCGGCAACGATTTCCGGCTGACCGTAACCGAGCCCAGCCACGGCGAAACCGGAGGTGAGGTCGAGGTGACGGTTGCCATCCACATCCCAGACATTTGTGCCCACGGCGCGCTCCCAGAAAACGGGAAATTCATCGCTCAAGTAGGTCACATTACGACTCTCCGATTTCCGCAGCCGCGCCGCCAGCGCGGTGGAGCGTGGCCCGGGAATGGAAGTCGTGATCTCGGGCAGCATGGCACCCGCAGTAAAAACGTTTTCGCGCCGCCTGTCGAGTCAGCCGGTTTCCATTTGTTCGGTGGCTGGCACGCAGCAGTTGTCGGGCGGCTAAAGAGGCAAGGCCAGCGCGCGAGCCCAGATGGCGATGTTTGGATCTTCTGAAAAGTTTTTGGGTCAAGATGCGATGTCGATGCCCTGAGCTTCTCCATACATTTCGTTGAAGAGGCGTTCGATGGCGATGTCGGGGTCTTCCATCATCATGGCTTCCTTGATTTTACTAACATAGATGCCAAAGGCGAAGGGGCTGATTTTGGGCGTTTCTACGAGACGCCATTCGTAGTCTTGCACCTCCTCGAGGAAGATAAATGCGGCGGGGGCGTCGAGGAAGACTTGCTCGGCCTGGCGATAGGTTTCCGCCAGCAGTGGGTGATCCGGCTCGTGTTCTTGCAGGACGCGGAAAAGAATTTCGCTGCTCCAGCGCAGTTGCTTCAGGCGGCGCTCCTGGCCGGGGTGATTGCGCGGAACCATCAGCCCGGTTTGCGCGACGCCGCGGAATTGCCATTTTACCAGCTCGGAATCTTTCAGAGCCTCCTGCAACTCGATTTCGGCATTGGCGCGGGTGAAAAGCGACTGCCATTGCTCAATGGTTAGTTCCTGGAAACGCAGCATGGTTAGGAGGAATCCGTAGTCGTCGATGGTGACGAGCGCATTTCCGCCGACGAGCTGGTTGACACGCTTGACTAACAATCGCGAGAGCGCGTCATTGGCGCTGCGTCCGATTAGCGAATGGAAGATGTAATGCGAGAGTTTGTCCTCGCGATAGAGTTCGACTAACATCAGGCGCTCGACCGGAATCGCGGAGAAATGGCGTTGCGCGAGGAAATGATTCACCACCGCCTGCGCGTTCGAGAGCGAGAGTTCATAGCGTTCAACCAGCCAATCGGCGGTGGAGGAAACCTGAGACTTGAAACCTAAAACCTGAGTGTTTTCAAGCTGAGAGTTGAGTTCCGTGCGGAGTCTCGTGACTTCCTGGGCAATGCCCGAAGTGAGTGGCATTTTGTTCTGGTTCCAACGCGGGACAGTCGGCAGCTCGTGGTCGGCAGCCTCGACCTTTGCCTCCTGGATACCAGTCTCGATCAGGCGCACCATGCGGCCTGCCAATACAAAGATATCGCCGAGCCGCAGGTGCTTGATGAAATATTCATCGACAGTGCCCAGCCGTTTGCGGCCTAACATCACGCTCACACTCCCATCGGCGGCGATGGTGCCGACGTTGACGAGATATTCGCGCTCGGCTTTTTTCGAGTTCATGGCGTGGACCATTCCATCGATCACGCGGATCTTGCCGAAGGTGTCCTCGTATTGTTTTTGCAGAGAACGTCCGCCGCCGGAGAGATAGATCAGTACGGACTCCATTTCCTCGTTGGTGAGATGACGATAAGGCCACGCGCGACGGACGAGTGTTAGGAGATCGAAGATGGAAATCGGCGCGGCCATGGCGATGCCGACAATGTGCTGCGCGAGAACGTCGTAGGAATTTTCCGGAATGCGCACGGGATCGAGCCGGCGTTGTTTCACGAGGTCGGAGGTGACGACGCATTCAACGAGATCGTTGATGTTAGTCGCCACCAGCACGCCGCGACTCACATCGTGAATGCTGTGCCCGGAACGTCCGATGCGTTGCAGCGTGCGCGAGATTCCCTTGGGAGTGGACACCATGATCACGAGGTCGATCGCGCCGATGTCGATGCCCATTTCCAGGCTGGTCGAGCAAACCACGGCCCGCAGCTCGCCATTTTTCAGCCGGTCCTCGACTTCCAATCGCATCTCGCGGTCGATGGAGGAATGGTGCGTCTCGATTTGATCCGCCAACTCGGGCAAAGATTGTTTCAGGCGAATGCCCACGCTCTCTGCGCCGGATCTAGTGTTGGTAAAAATAAGCACGGAGCGCCGGCTTCTAACCAATTCCGCGAGTTCTTTTTGCAGGCGACCCGCCGTCCAGCCTGCGGGCGGATAGGGGTGCTTGCGAAGCGGTGAGAAAACTTCCACTTCGATGCGGCGCACGGCTTTTGCCTCGGCGATGAGGCACGGACGATCCACGCCCACGAGGAAATTCGCGACCAGCTCCAGCGGTGCGACGGTGGCCGAAAGTCCGATGCGACAAAGCGGAGTACTAACCAAACGCTCCATGCGCTCCAACGAAACGCTGAGATGAGTTCCGCGTTTGTTTTCGGCGATGGCGTGGACTTCGTCGATGATGACGTAGCGGCAGCCGCGCAAAGCCTCGCGAAACCATTCGGCACAGAGGAGAATGGCCAGACTTTCCGGAGTGGTGAGCAGAATATGCGGCGGTTTGCGGCGTTGCCTCACGCGTTCGCTGGCGCTCGTGTCGCCAGAGCGGAGTGCGACTCGAATCTCTTTTTCCAGGTCCATTTCGCGCAATGGCTCCGTGAGATTTTTCTGGATGTCGTAAGCCAGCGCGCGCAGCGGAGAAATGTAGATCGCGTGAATACCGCAGTCGCGTTCATTGTGCGGCAATGTTAGCAGCCGGTCGATGATGCCGAGAAAGCCGGCGAGCGTTTTACCACTGCCAGTAGGCGAGGAGAGCAAGATGGATTTCCCCTCGTGAATCGCCGGGATGCACAACGTCTGCGCGTGGGTGAACTCGCCGTATTTCGTGCGGAACCACTCGCCAACTTGTGCGCTAAGAATGCCGTAAACATCAAGGCCGTCGGGGGCGGATGTTAACATAACGATCTAACTCCGATGGCGGCGGATGGCTTCGTCGTAATAATCCTCCAGCAAGCGCGCCTGTTTTTGCCGGTCGAAATGCGTGCGCACCCGCTCGGAGGCCGCCACGCTGAGGTCTTGCAACAGGGTGCCGTCGCGTCCGACCGCGAGAAAGGCATCGGTGAGCGCGGCGACATTTTTTTCCTCGACTAACAATCCACTAACACCGTGCTCGACCGCCTCGGGAATACCGCCGTGGCGCGTGGCTATGACCGGCATTCCAGTGACCATCGCTTCTAACATCGCATTCGGCACGCCCTCCTGGTCGCCGTTCAATCCGGTCTGGCTCGGGTGAACGAAAACGTGACTCCGCTCGTAGAGTTCATGCAGCGTTTTCTGTGGGAGAAATCCGGCGAAGTGCACCTGGAACTTGACGCCCTGCTCGACGGCCAGCGCCTCCAGGCGTTTCTTCAATGGACCCTCGCCCGCGATGATGAACTCCGATTGCGGGAACTCGCGCGCGAAATTAGCAAAGGCTTTAATCGCGACATCCAGTCCCTTTTTCTCGATCAGGCGGCTGGCCTGAACAAAGCGGAAGTCGCCCTCGACTGGAGTGGTTCTAACAATAGGAACGCTCATGGTTAGAGACACGCCGGTGCGATGGAGACGGAGCTTTTCCGGAGGGCAGCCGAGCTTCTCCAGAGCGCCTAACAAAGACTCGCTTCTGGCGACGATGAGGTCGGCCAGGGCAAACATTTCCTCGTAGTGCCTGCGGATCACGCTGTCGGTGGCATTCACCGTGGCATCGGCTCCGTGAAAACTAACAATCGCCGGAATCTGCCGTCGGCGCAGCAGCGGGAGGAGATAGATTCCCATGTTGCCAAAATAAATGTGCAAGACTTGGGCGTTCATGTTGTTTAGTTCGCTGAGAACGCGCGAGGCCTCGTGGCGATAGGCCATGATCGGCACTCCGCGCACGCTGCGGGACCAGAAGCGGCGGAGTTGGTGCGTCCACGGTTTTCCTAATAATCTAACATCTGGAAATGGGAACGTGATCTCGTTTTCGCGGCGTTGAGTGAGGACGACCGGTCGATAGCGGCGCAATGCGGTGATCTGCCGGTAAATGTGCTGCATTTCCGGCTTCAAAAACGTCACGCAATACGAGGCCGCAACCGGGGCGTCGTTCTTGATGCTCCCTGGCACAAAACGCGGCCCGCGCAGCACGCCTTGGGCGAGTTCGCTACTGGTGGAGAGGGCTGGTGGGGTCGGTGGCTGGGCCATGAACTACCTTAGCTTCGCTTCGACACGGCTCAATCGAGATCAAGCAATTCGGCGACCGTCGCATGCACGTCGTCCGCACGCATGAGCGTCTCGCCGACGAGCAGGGCGTTGATACCAGCTTCGAAAACGCGTCGCGCGTCGGCGTTGGTCTTGATGCCGCTCTCGCTGACGAGCGTGATGTGCTCCGGGACTTCCTCGCTGAGACGATCAGTGGTGTCGAGATCAATCTCGAACGTGCGGAGATTGCGGTTGTTGATTCCAATGAGAGTCGCCGGAGTGTCGAGGGCGCGCTCCATTTCCTCCTCGTCGTGGACCTCGACCAAAACATCGAGCTGGCAGGTCTCCGCCACCTCGAGAAGATGCATGAGATCGTCCTGCGACAGCGCTGCGACTATGAGGAGAATCGCATCCGCCCCGGCGACCGCCGCCTCGTAAATCTGGACCTGGTGAATGATGAAATCCTTTCGCAAGACCGGAATGGAAGTCGCCTGGCGGATCTGCATCAGATATCGCAAGTGACCTTGGAAATACGTTTCGTCGGTCAGCACGGAGAGCGCGTGGGCTCCGGCGCTTTCGTAGGCCTTCGCGATGAGGACGGGGTCGAATTTTTCCGTGATGACGCCGACGGAAGGTGACGCTTTTTTCACCTCGGCGATGAGACCCAGGGCGTGCTCGCCCTGGTGAATGGCGGCAGCAAAAGGGCGGAAATCGTTTCTCGCCAGGGCGGCGGCGCGCAAGTGCTCCTGGCGGTGCAGGATCTTGCGAACTTCTTCTTCCTTGGTGGCGAGAATCTGGCGTAGGCGGTCCATGAAGGGTCCGAAATTAAGCACCGTCCAGTGCAGTCACCAAGAAAAGAATGAAACTCCGCTCAGTACGGCCCGCGGATGTGGCTTGAGACTTTGTCCGCGTAGAAACGGGCGAGTTTGTCGTGCAAGACGCGACCGAGCGGTGGCAGCGTCGAACTCGTGGCGTTGGCGACAACTTGATCCGGGCGGCTCGCACCGGTGATGATAACTGAGACTGCGTCGAAATCCAGAATCCAGCGCTGCGCCATCTGGGCCATGGTCATGCCCTCGGGGACGAGCGGTTTAATATCCTCTGCGAGTTCCACTCCCAGCTTGTAGGGCAGTCCGGCAAAAGTTTCCCCAACATTGAAGGCGGCTCCATCGCGATTGTAGGAGCGATGATCCTGCGCATCGAATTGCGTGTTGATGGTCATTTTTCCACTGAGCAATCCGCTGGCAAGCGGCAGTCGAATGATGAGGGCGACGCCCTTCGCTTTGGCCTTCTTAAAAAGCGTCGTAATCGGCTTCTGACGGAAGATGTTGAAGATGATTTGCAAGGACGCAAGCCCGTCCTGTTCGAGGCAAACGAGGGCCTCGTCCATGGATTCGACGCTGGCTCCAAACTCCCGGATTTTTCCCTCGGCCTTCAACATGCGTAGAACGTCGAAAACGTCGCCCTTTTCCAGCACGGCAGGCGGAATGCAATGCAACTGCGTGAGGTCGAGCGATTCGACTCCGAGCCGACTCAAAGACGCCTCGGTCGCGGCGCGAATATTTTTCTCAGTGTAACCTTCGGGGTAAAGCGCGCTGGTGCGACCGAGCTTGGTGGCAACGAAGATTTTCTCCTGCGTGTCCTTGAGAAATTTGCCGATCAGACTCTCACTTCGTCCCCCGCCATAGACGTCGGCCGTGTCGAAAAAATTCACGCCCGCAGCCACGGCGGTGGAGAGAATCTCGAAAGCACTCGCATCGTCCACTGCGCCCCAATCGGCGCCGCCGAGCTGCCAGCAGCCGAGGCCAATTTCTGAGTTAACTTTGCCGGTGTGATTGAAAAGACGCTGGTTCATTTTGGTGAGTTATACTGTTTTTCGGGTGCGGGTGGATTCAAAAAAATGTCGTTAACGGAGACGGCTCACGATCTCAGGAACGAGCGCTGGCCCGCCGTAAATGTAGCCGGTGTAGAGTTGAATCAGACTCGCACCAGCGTCGAGCTTGCGCTGGGCAGTGTCTGCGTCCGTAATCCCGCCCACTCCGATGACGGGCAACCTGGTTTTTTCGCAGATGAACCGGATAATTTCCGTCGCTCGGGCCTCAAGTGGACTTCCACTCAAACCTCCCGCCTGATCGCCCCATTCCAGCACGGAGGAATGATCCAAAGTTGTGTTCGTCGCAATGATGCCCGCTAATCCGTGTTCGGTCGCGATCTCAATGATTTCCCCAATCTGACCCCAGCCCATGTCGGGGGCGATTTTCACTAAGACCGGGACGGGTCGCATTAACTGCCGGTTGCTCTTTTGAATGCCGCCGATCAACTCGTTCAACGCGTCGCGTTCCTGCAACTCGCGCAAACCCGGCGTGTTGGGAGAGCTCACATTCAGCGCGATGTAATCGGCAAACGGGGCGAGCCGGCCAAAGGAATATTGGTAGTCGGCGAGAGCGTGCTCCAGAGCAGTGACCTTCGATTTCCCGATATTAATGCCGACGGGAAATTTCGGCCAGAGCCCCGAGCGCTTCCAGCGGGCGAGACGTTCTGCGACTTCGTTGGCGCCCTCGTTGTTGAAGCCGAGTCGGTTGATCAGCGCGCGCTTTTCCGGGTAACGAAAAATTCGCGGCAGCGGATTCCCCGGCTGGCCTTGGGCGGTGATCGTGCCCAGCTCGGCGAAGCCAAATCCGAGAGCCTCCCACGCGGGCAGGGCGACAGCATTTTTATCAAACCCGGCGGCGAGTCCGACGGGATTGAGGAAGTGAAGGCCGAAGAGTTCGACGGGCTTTTTTTCTGTTAGCAGTGTGCGCAAAATGGTTAGCAAAGCCGGATGTCGCGAAACACGTGCGAGCGAACACATTGCGGCGTGGTGTGCCTTTTCGGCGTCCAGTGAGAACAGAGCTGGCCGGACGATTTTTTCGTAACCGAAATTTAGGAGCGATCTCATTTTCCGATACAAAACGTGCTGAAGATTTCGCCAAGAATGTCGTCGCTCTCGACCTTGCCCATCACTTCGCCGATGGCGTCGAGTGACGAGTGGAGTTCGATGGAAATCAGTTCGATGGCCACATTCTCGCGCAGGCCGTCCATCGCCGCGACGCAGCCAGACTGGGCGCGGAGCAAGCAGTTTTTGTGGCGTGCATTGATGGCTACTGAGGCGTTGTCGAGATGAGCGTCGCCGCCGAGCACTTTGCAGAGAATGGCAGCCTCCAATTCCTCGAAACCCGTCTGCTGGAGACAACTGACCAGCACCGCGATGTTAGTCCAGTCGGGATGAATGCCGAGATCGGCTTTGTTGCCGACTAACAATGTGTTTTTGCTAACATTCGAGTTAGACGGCAATGGCAGATTGGCCGCGTGAACCTCAATGATCAGATCCGCTTCGTCATGGGCTTTCTGACTGCGGGCGACGCCTTGTTTTTCGATCTCGTCGCTCGTGTCGCGAATGCCTGCCGTGTCCATCAGAATCAATCGGACACCGCCGATGTTCACGCTTTCCTCGATCACATCGCGAGTGGTGCCGGGCGTGGGACTAACAATCGCGCGATCGAAGCCGGAGAGCGCATTGAGTAGACTGCTTTTGCCGACATTCGGCTCGCCGTAGATGACTGTCCTAACACCTTCGCGCAAAATGCGTCCGCGATCCGCCGTGGCTAGAATTTTTCCAATCTCGCGACTAGCCGTTTCGATGCGAGTTAGAAACATTTGACCCGTCTCGGGTTCGATGTCCTCGTCTGGAAAATCGATGTAAGCCTCGAGGTGCGCGAGAATTTGCAGTAGCGATGTGCGCAGCTCGCCCATTGTGTGTCCGAGGCGTCCGGCGAGTTGTTGCTGCGAGGCGCGCAGGGCGAGTTCGGTCTGGGCGTGAATCACGTCCATCACGGCCTCGGCCTGGGTGAGATCCATCTTGCCGTTCGAGAAGGCGCGGAAGGAAAATTCCCCAGGCTCGGCCAGGCGTGCGCCTTCGGCCAGCAAGGCGTCTAATATCCGTCGCGTGACTAACAAACCACCGTGACAAAATATCTCGGCCATGTCCTCGCCGGTGTAGCTTTTTGGTGCATTGAACTTCGTGGCGAGCACATCGTCTAACATCGCGCCGTCCTTTTCCAAACGACCGTGACTCAACTCACGCGGTCTGGTTAGTTTTCCGGAAAAGAGGCGAGTTAGAATCGAATGACTTTGCGGTCCGCTCAACCGCAAAACGCCGATGGCGCCTTCGCCGTACGGAGAGGAAATGGCGGCGATGGTGTCGGTCATGTTAGGAAAAGGTTCGCACGGAGAACACGGAGCTCACGGAGTAAGGACAGGGATCCCATTTCTCTACTCCGTACGCTCCGTGTTCCTCCGTGCGAAATATCATGCCTGGAGATAGGTTCTGAGTTCGTCGATGAAGCGCCGGTTTTGCTCCATCGTGCCGACAGAGACGCGAATCCATTCAGGGAGCTTGTATTCGCCCATCGCACGGATGATGACGCCTTTTTCTAACATCGCCTGAAAGACTTTCGCGCCATCGCCGACTTTCACGAGAACGAAATTGGCTTCGCTGGGGACGTATTGGAGACCGAGAATAGCGAATTGAGTTTCCAGGAAATCACGGCCTTCAAACGTAATCTGGCGCGTAGTTTCCTGGTGTTGGTCGTCGAGCAAGCCGGCGAGCGCACCGGCCTGGGCGATGGCGTTGGCGTTGAAGGGCTGCCGGGTTTTCTGCAGGACGGAAATGAGATTTTCGCTGCCGAGGCCATAGCCGATGCGCAGGCTTGCGAGACCTTGAATTTTGGAAAACGTGCGGAGAACGATAACGTTGTCGTGCGAGGTTAGAAACTTCAACGTGTCCGCCGGAGTGCGCAGAAATTCGTAATAAGCCTCGTCGAAAACGATGACCACATTTTCTGGCACCTGACTAACAAAAGCGTCGATCTCGGCCTGTCCAACCAGTGTGCCGGTGGGATTGTTAGGATTCGCCACGAAGATCAATTTTGTGCGAGGCGTGATGGCTGCTAACATCGCCGTGAGATCGTGCGTGAATCCGGGGTCGGCGACTTCGATGGTGCTGGCACCGGCGAGTTTGGCCATGATCTTGTAAACGACGAAGGCGTGCTCCGCGACGATGATGTTGTCACCGGGCTGGAGGAAGGCGTGACCGAGAAATTCGATGATCTCGTTGGAGCCGTTGCCGAGGATGATTTGGTTGAGAGTTAGCCCGGTTTTTTTGGCAATGGCCTCGCGCAGATAGTAGCCGCCGCCATCAGGATAAAAGTGGGCGCGATCGAGGGCCTCGATCATGGCCTGCTTGGCGAGCGGCGATGGGCCGAGCGGATTTTCGTTGGAGGCGAGCTTGATGATTTGCGCGGGTTCGAGCCCGAGTTCGCGGGCAACGTCCTCAATGGGTTTACCTGGAATGTAGGCAACGAGGTCGCGGAGTTGAGGGTTGGCGTAGTCCCAGATGGTCATGGCGGGACTTTTATGCAACCCAGCTGAAAAGGCCAGATCAAAGCTGGTCGTCGATTTCTTCTAACATGCGTTGGACGTGCCGATATTTTTTGCGCGGCGCTAGGACGTGGCGGCTTTTGCGCAAGTCGCCCCATTCGAGGATCTGGATGGTGACGCGCTGGACGCCCCAGCGGTTCATTTCGCTGCGAGTCGGTTTGTAGAGGTCGATGGTGTTGCGTCCGGCGAGAGCCCAGCCGTAATCATCGACTTCATAGACTTCGCCAGTGGCGAGGATTTTGAAGACGGTGCCCGCGGGCCAGCGGCCCCAGTCGGCGGCGGCACTTTTCACAGTGCCGTAGAGGAGCGGGGTGCCGAGGGCATTTTGCGCGCCGTAGCGGACGTGGTCGGCCTCGCTGTGGGTGTAGGCGGTGGTGCGAACTTTCTGAAACTCGGCCCGGCGCAAGGGCGGCTCCCAAGTGGGCAAGGAAGGGCCGCAACCGGAGAGGAAGAGGACAAAGGGCAGCGCGAGGTAACGCAGTTTCATTCGGCTAAGATGAACCACGATGGCGCGAAGATACGAAGGAAAAAAGCAGGTGTGCGGGAGTTCGCGCCCCTTTGCGTGAGTCTTTACAAGCCGTGGCCTAAGCGGCTTGGCGGATGACTTTGTCGATCATGGCCTCGAGTTGCTTGCTGGTAAAGGGCTTCGGCAGCGAGGCCTTGAATCCGAAACTTTCCATCGCGGCCAGGGCCGATTCGTCGGAGTAGCCGCTGCAAATGATCGCACGCACCTCAGGGTCGATGTGTATGAGCGCCTTGATCGTATCCACGCCGCCCATGCCGCCGGGAATGGTGGCGTCGAGTATGACGACGTCGAATTTTTTGCCCTTGTTCATCTGATCAACATAGGCAGCCACCGCCTCGGTCCCGTCGCATGTCGTGACCACATGATAGCCGGACATGGTGAGCATGGCGGAGGTGAGATCGCGAATCGTCGGCTCGTCGTCCATACAAAGTACCGTGCGCTGTCCATCGATCGTCTCCAACTCGGTGGTTGGCTCGCCAGTGCTGATATGGGCCACGGGCAAAAAGACGTTAAAAAGCGTTCCTCCACCAGGAACGGGTTCCACGAGAATGCGTCCGCCGTGCTTGGTGATGATCGAGAAGGCAATCGTTAAACCCAGACCGCTGCCGGTGGGTTTCGTGGTGAAATAAGGATCGAAGATTTGGGGCAAAACGTCTGGGGTAATGCCGGGTCCGTCGTCGGCGAATGAGATGCGAATATATTCGCCGGGGGCCAGGTCGTGGGGGTTGGATTCAAGCAGCGTTTCATTCTGGCCGCAGACCTGGAGCTTGCCGCCGTGAGGCATGGCTTCGCGGGCGTTGATAACGATGTTGTTGACGGCCTGCTCGATTTGATACGGATCGGCCTGGACTTTCTGGAGTTTGGGCAAGGCGAAAAGACAAGTCAGGTTCGAGCCGTAAAGGGCAAACTTGGTGGCTTTTTCAACGAGTTCCTTAATGTCGATGACTTGCTTGAGCGGGTCGCCTCCCTTGGCAAAGGTGAGCAGTTGCTTCGATAAATCGGCCGCGCGAAAAGCAGCCTTGTCGGCGGTATTGAGGTGCTCTACCACCTTGTCGTGCTTGCCGTCCATGCAGAGCCGGGCCAGAGAAATGTTGCCGCTGATGACGGTAAGAATGTTATTCAAGTCATGCGCGATGCCGCCAGCGAGCACGCCGAGGGATTCGATCTTGCTGGTCTTAAAACGTTCCTCATCCGCTTTTTTGACCATCGTAATGTCCGAGAAAAGGCAAACCAATCCTCGGAGGACGCCTTTTTCGGGTTCGAGCGGAGTTAGGGAATAATGGAGCCAGTGCTTCGCGCCATCGTTGCCGAGAATCGCCAGCTCGCCCTCACTCGCGCGCCCCATCGCGATGGCTTCCTCCATTTCAAGACGTTGCGAAGATTCGACACCGGCCAGCATCTGCGTGAAATCATTGGCGACGATCGACTTCGAGTTGAGTCGGATCATATTGCCGAAAGCGGCATTGGCCCATTCGACCTCGCCTTTAGCATTGAGAATGACGACGCCATTCTGAGTCTGGCGTGCGACCAGAGCGAGGCGTTCGAGGCGCTGGTTGGAATCATTTAGAGCAATGCGGCTTTTGCGGCGCTCCGCGATGTCCACGACCTGCCGCTCGGCGATGCGCAAACGGGACCGAAAAATCTCGATTTCCCAAGGCTTCACCAGGTAATCGTTCGCCCCGGCGTCCAGCGCTTCGTCGAGGTCGGCGGGTGTGGCCCGGGCGGTGATCAGCAGGACGTAAATATCGTCTCCGCCGGGCCTGGCGCGCAGCCAGCGGCAGAAATCCGGACCTGTTTTTCCAGGTAGCATCCAGTCGAGAATGACAACCTCGAAGTTGTTCTTCTCAAGGGCGGTTTCGGCGTCTTCCGCGTTGGCGCAGGCGGTAATGTGGTGTCCTCTTACCGCGATTAGGTGGTTCATCACCTGTCGCGTTGTCCGGTCATCTTCGACTATGAGAACATTCATGTCGTTGTGTATCGCAGACGGCCTTTTTCCCAGATGCATAAATGAGTCTCAATTTTTCAGGCAGTCCAATCTTTCTCCCCGTCATATGGGAGGTATCCGCAGATTGACACCCCGGACTCGAATGATAGTTTGTCTGCCCTTAATTTGACCGAAATGAAAGAAATTATCAGCACCACCCAAGCACCCGCCGCCGTCGGCCCGTATTCGCAAGCCGTCTGGACGGGTTCGCTCCTGCTCTGCGCGGGTCAGATTCCCCTCGATCCGACCACGGGCGAGCTGGTGGGGACGACGGTCACTGAGCAGGCCACGCAAGTCTGCGAAAACATCCGGGGCGTGTTGGCCGCGAAAGGCTTCACCTTTGCGAATGTCGTGAAGACCACCGTTTTCCTAATGGATCTCGCCGAGTTTGGTGAAATGAATGCCGTTTACGCCAAGTATTTCACTGAGCCGTATCCGGCCCGCTCCACCATTCAAGTGGCCGGTCTGCCGAAAGGCTCCCGCGTCGAGATCGAAGTCATCGCCGCTCCATAAATTCGATGTCGGAGGAAATCCTAGACCTGTTTCGTCAGACGAATGCGCTTCTCGAGGGGCATTTCGTGTTGCGGTCTGGATTGCACAGCCGGCAGTTTTTCCAGTGTGCGCTGCTGCTGCAATACCCGGTGATCGCAGCTCAGGTCTGCGGTCAGCTCGCGGAAAAAATGCGCCACATCGATGCGGACACTGTTATTTCTCCGGCCATCGGCGGGTTGTTTGTCGGACACGAAATCGGGCGTCAGTTGAGTAAGAAGCATATCTTTGCGGAGAAGGAAAATAACGCACTCGTGCTGCGTCGCGGCTTCACGATCACGCCCGGCGAGCGGTTTCTCGTGCTGGAGGATGTGGTTACAAAAGGCGGACGCGTCGCCGAGACCATTGCCATCGTGCAGCAGCACGGCGGAGTTGTTGCCGCAGTCGGCACGCTGGTGGATCGCAGCGGGGATCAGACGCCCGACTTCGGCTGTCCTTTTCTTAGTTTGCTCAAACTCCACGTCAAGACCTGGCCCGCCGATCAGCTTCCGCCTGATCTGGCCGCCCTTCCGTTGACGCGTCCCGGCTCCAAATAATTTCCCTGTATGATTAACTGGCTTCTCAAAAAAATCGTTGGCTCCAAGAACCAGCGCGAAATTAAACGCCTCGGCCCGACCGTTGCCAAAATCAACGAGATTGAACTGAAACTCCACTCACTTTCCGATGACGATTTGCGGGCGAAGACGAAGGCGTGGCAGACTGAGTTGCAAGCAATGGAGGACTACGACTTGCTGGCAGCGCGATTAAACGAGATCCTTCCCGAGGCGTTTGCCGTGGTTAAAAATGCGGCCCGCCGACTTACGGAGCGAAAGCATCAAGCATTGGTTTGCGATCATCTCGAAAACTGGAACATGATCCACTTCGACGTGCAGCTCATCGGCGGCATGGTGCTGCACAATGGACGCGTCGCCGAAATGGCCACCGGTGAAGGCAAAACGCTCGTCGCGACCTGCCCGGTTTATCTGAACGCACTCACTGGACGCGGCGTGCACGTCGTCACGGTGAATGATTACCTTGCCCGCCGCGACGCCGAGTGGATGGGCCAGCTTTACACTTTCCTCGGACTCACCTGCACAGCGACGCAACACGACGATCAACCGTCTCAGCGTCGGGAGAAATACGCCGCAGACATCACTTACGGGACGAATTCCGAGTTCGGCTTCGACTATTTGCGCGACAACGGCATGGCCACGACGAAGGAGCAGCAGGTCCAGCGCGGTTACTACTATGCAATCGTCGATGAGGTCGATTCCATCCTGATCGATGAGGCCCGCACGCCGCTGATTATTTCCGGCCCGGCCACAGTTAGTACGCATCAATACGACAAGTTCCGTCCGCTCGTCGATCAACTCGTGCGCAAACAGACGCAGCTTTGCACGCGTTTGGTTTCCGACGCCGATCTGGCGTTTCAGCGCGGCGATTCCGTGACTGCCGGTGTCCTAATGTTCAAGTGCAAACTTGGCCAACCGCGCAACAAAGCACTCTTCCGCCTGATGGAAGACGCCGATAAGCGCAAGGCGATGGACAAGGCCGAGCTTTCCTTCTACGGCGACACGAAAAAAGACGAACTATTC
The DNA here is from genome assembly GCA_038230215.1 of Chthoniobacterales bacterium. Lineage (GTDB taxonomy): Bacteria > Verrucomicrobiota > Verrucomicrobiia > Chthoniobacterales > DASVRZ01 > DASVRZ01. The sequence goes on from JBBRNR010000012.1 coordinate 23,183, forward strand.
GCGTTGAAAGAGGAGCTTTTCTTCACCATCGACGAAAAGGCGCATGAGGCCGATCTCTCCGATATTGGGCGCGATTTCCTGAACCCGGATGAACCAGAGGCGTTTGTTTTGCCCGACTTGATTACGGAATTTTCCGAGATCGACATGCACCGAGACGTGCCTGCCGAACAACGCGAAGCCCAGAAACAGGAGCGCCAAAAGCAATTCGATTTCCAGAGCGAACGCATCCACAACATCTCGCAGCTTTTGAAGGCCTATTGCCTCTTCGAGAAAGACGTCGAATACGTCGTCGAGGAAAACAAAGTCATCATCGTCGATGAAAACACCGGCCGCAAAATGCCCGGACGCCGCTGGAGCGATGGGTTGCATCAAGCCGTCGAGGCCAAGGAAGGCGTGCAAATTGATCGCGAGACGCAGACGCTCGCCACAATAACGATCCAAAATTATTTCCGCCTCTACGAAAAACTTGGCGGTATGACCGGCACCGCCGAAACCGAGGCGACGGAGTTGCACGATATTTACAAATTGGACGTGATCGTCATTCCGACGAATCGCCCGATTAAGCGAGTTGACGGCAACGACAAAATTTACAAAACGCGCCGCGAAAAATACAACTCGGTCATTGCCGAAATCAAGGAAGCGCACGCTCGGAATCAGCCCGTTCTCGTCGGCACAGTCAGCGTCGAGGCCAGCGAATTGATCAGCCGAATGCTCAAGCGCGAAAAAATCGCCCACACCATTCTCAACGCCAAATACCACCTACAAGAAGCCGAGATCGTCTCCCGCGCCGGCATCGCAGGTAGCGTCACCATTTCCACGAACATGGCCGGTCGCGGCACCGACATCAAACTCGGGCCGGGTGTGACCGAGCTCGGCGGCCTGCATGTCGTTGGCACGGAGCGTCACCAATCGCGCCGCGTCGATCGGCAGTTACGCGGACGTTGCGCGCGCCAGGGTGATCCGGGTTCCAGTCGATTCTACGTCAGCTTCGAGGACGATCTCATGCGAAATTTCGGCGCCGCCGACCGGATGACGCGCATCATGGAGCGCTTCGGCCTCGCTGATGGTGAGGAACTGGAGCATCCGTGGTTGAATCGCAGCGTCGAGACCGCCCAAAAACGCGTCGAGCAGCGCGACTATCTCATGCGCAAACGCACGCTCGATTTCGACGACGTCATGAACAAACAGCGCGAAGTCGTTTACGGTTTCCGCAACGACGCCATCGACGGCGAGGAACCGCGCAAACTCATCTTCGAGACCATTGACGAGGCGATTCCGGTGAAAGTTTCCGAATATCTGGATCGTCCCAACGGCGAAGAATCGAACTACGGCGCCCTCCTGCACTGGTGCAACACGACCTTCCCGCTCGGGCTCACCGCTGAAAACTCGCAGTTTGAGACTCGCGACACCGCCGCTAATTCTGCCTTCCTTATCGACCGACTGAAAACAGCCTACACTAGCAAAGCTGCCCACGAAGACGACCTCGCCCTGCAAAGCCTTGAACGCTACATCCTCCTCAACGCCATCGACCGCCTCTGGCAGGAGCACCTCTACGGCATGGACGCGTTGCGCGAAGGCATTAGCCTCCGTTCGTACGGTCAAAAAGACCCCCTCGTGGAATACAAAAACGAGGCCTACCTCATGTTTGTCGAGCTCATGGGCAACATTCGCGGTGAGATCCTGAACAACCTCTTCCGCAGTACGACAAACCTAATGGCCTTTGAGAAATTCCTCGCGAATCTCCCGACTTTGATGGTTCACCAGGAAGCTCCCACCGCCAGCACTGGCGGCGATGGAGAGAGCGCAGGCCAAACCATAACCCTCGAACTGCCTAAACGCGCCGCCGCTGCGACGGTGGGCCGCAACGATCCCTGCCCCTGCGGCAGCGGCAAAAAATACAAAAACTGCTGCGGTCGCACCTCGTAAAAACGAGAAAACGCGCAGAGTGCGTGGGAACCCAACTCTAACCGCCGACGGCTGCGTATTTGCGCAGGCCGCGGCACCACATGAGGCGGGCGATGGCGTAGAGGATCGCGACCCATGCGAGTTGGAAGAGGAAGCCTTGGAAGAGTGAGGCGGGTTTCATCTTTTCCAAGAAGACCGCAACGGGGAAATAAAGCTCGTACTTGAATGGCAAAAAATCCAGAAAGCGCTGGAACCACACCGGCATGATGTCGAGCGGGAAAAGCTGGCCGCTGAGGAAATATTCGAAGCTGTAGAGAATGAAAACGATCGTGGAGATTTCCAGAATCCAGAAGGCAAACATCGCGAGGGAGTAGGCGATGAGAAATTGCAAAACAGCGGCGAGCCCCAGTGAAATAACGGTGTAAAACCAGGTGATGCCGTGCGCTGGGAGCGTGATGTGTTCGCGCAGCATCCAGAAGATCAGGAGGATGAAGGGCAGGGTTACCACGGTGTAAAGCAGGCGGTAACCGGCGAACAGGCTGAGGCGATAAACGAGGTAGTCGAGCGGCTTGGTGAGGAAGGAATTAAGCTGTCCGTCTCGGATGTCGGCGGCGATCTGCCATTCGTCCTCGGTCGGGGTGATGAGGCTTTCGGCGATGACGATGAGCATGAAATAGAAGATCATGCTGGAGTAATTGTAGGAGCCAATACTGGCTTGCCGCTCGTGGAAAATCGCGCCCCAGATGTAGATCGTGCCGGCGAGCGGCACGAGGCCGAAGAGGGAGCGCAGGAGGAAATTCCAGCGATAAACGAAAGTGTTTTGCAACGCGATGTCGAAGACCTTGAGGTATTTCGTCATGTCAGTGCTGGGTAGTGGCGAGGGCGATCGCTAGATGAATGGCGGCAATCATGCTTTTCGGCGAGGCGAGGCCTTTGCCAGCGATATCGAAGGCGGTGCCGTGGTCGGGGCTGGTGCGAATGAAGGGGAGCCCGAGCGTAATGTTCACGCCCTCGTCGAAGGCGTGGAGTTTGAGCGGAATCAGGCCCTGGTCGTGATACATGCAGACGACGCCGTCCCATTTTTGCAGAATGGCAGCCTGATGGAAGAGAGTGTCGGGCGGAAACGGACCGGCAAAAGTGGCGTGGCGCTCCTTTTGCAACGCAGCGACTGCGGGCGCAATGATGTCAATTTCCTCGGAACCGAGGTCGCCGTTTTCCCCTGCGTGCGGGTTAAACCCGGCGATGGCGACCGAGGGTTTGGCGATACCGCGTTTCCGCAGATGCGCGACGAGCAGCCGGGAAACGCGAATGATTTCCAAGGTCGAGAGCGTGACGTGTCGCAAGGGAATGTGCGCGGTAACAAGCGCGACAGTGAGGTTGCCGCCGGTGAGGCACATCGCGTAGTTGGTCGTCTTCGAACGCACGGCAAAAAACTCGGTCTGGCCCGGAAACGGGTAGCCGACCTGATGGAGCTGATGCTTGCTGACTGGACCGGTGACGATGGCGTCCACTTTGCCTTTGGCGGCGAGATGCGCGGCCTCCTCCAGCGCGTCCCATGCGGCCTGTGCCCCGGCGAGATCGGGTTGTCCAGGGTTTCGTGCGCGGCCGAGAAGGGTGACTTTAACCCCTTTCGGCAGATGGTCGAGGGCGGCATCGACGACTTCGGGTCCGATGCCCGCCGGGTCTCCCAAGGTGATGGCGAGGCGCATGTGAGGATGTGGAAACGAACCCGATATGAGGTTCGCGCCGGTAACTAGAAGCGTTTGATGTAGGCTTTGTTGCGCAACTCGACCAGCCACTTTTCCGACGCCTTCTGTCGTTCCTCACCCAGGAGTTTGGCCTCGATGTCTTTTTTCATCGTATCGAATGGTGCGTAAGTCGGCTCTTTGCGGGCCTCGACTTTCATCAGGTAATAATTGCTAGCCTGCTCGAACACGGGACCGATTTCGCCCGGTTTCAAGGCGAACGCAGCCTCAGTGAGCGCGGGGTTGAGCGTCTTCTTATCGATCCATCCCCACTCGCCGCCGACATCGGCCGAGCTGTCTTGGGAATAAAGCTGGGCCATTTTCGCGAAGTCGGCGCCGTTCTTGATCTTGGCCCGGATTTCATTGACAAGCTCCTTCTGGGCCGAGGTGCTGCCGCCATCGGACGACTGCTTGGGAATGACGATCATGCGGAGTTGCACGGATTCGTTGGCGGCAAATTCCTGCCGATGGCTGTTATAATATTCACGGACTTTCGTCGGCGGAATGGCGAGGTTGCTCTTCACTTTCTGACCGCGCATGGCCTGGACGATGATCTTGTCCTGTTCCATGCTGCGAAATTTACTAAGCGTGTAACCCTGCGCCTGGAGGGTGCGGATGAAGGCTCCACGGTCGCCGCCAAATTCCTCGCGGATGATCGTTTTAACGTGCTCGTCGATGACGTAGGGAGGGAGCTTAAATTCGTTTTTCTTGAAGTCCTGAAGGATGAGTTGTCGATCAATCAATTCCTGCAAGGCGTTCTCGCGCAGGAGCTTGATCTTCGGTTCGAGGTCGGTTCCGGAGTAGGCCTGGCGCAGGGCGCGCTCACGCGGGGCGACCATTTCGCGAACTTGGGAGAAGGTAATGACATCCTTGTTTACCACGGCTGCGATGCCGTCGAGAACCTCGGGTTCGGCGCTGAGATGGCCCGCAAATGAGGTGAAAACGGACAGCACACAAACGGTGCGAAGCAGGCGGTGGATTAACATGGATTCGAGTTAGAACTTCTTCAGCAGGGTCAAAAGGTCCGACAAAGCTATTTCCGGCGCATTTGAAGTCAAGCGGGGAAACTTTCCGCCAAGCAGGATATAATCGCCGCCGCGTGTGAGCATGACCTTGCTTTCGCGGACTTCGACGCGGGTGATCTTCGCGGCAGCGGCAGCGAGCTTGATCTCCGATAAGCCTAGGAGAGTTTCAGTCGCCTCGGGCAATGGACCGAAACGGTCGCGCCAAGTCTTGCGGAGCTTGGCGAGTTGCTCTTGATCATTCACCTCGGCGTGCGCCCGGTAGGCAGCGATGCGAAGTTTCGGCTCGGAGATGTAGCTCGCTGGAAGAAACGCCGGAGCCAGATGCGGTTCGCGGAGCCATTCGGCTTCATTCAGCGAAATAAAGTCGAGTCGCAGATATATCTCGATGCGCGGTTTCACCTTTTCGCCCTTCATCTTCGACACCGCCTGCCGCAGCAACTGGCAATAAAGGTCAAACCCGACATTAATGATGTGCCCGCTCTGCGCCGTGCCGAGGACGTTTCCCGCTCCGCGAATCTCCAGGTCGCGCATGGCGATCTTGAAGCCCGCGCCCAGACTCGAATACTGCTTGATCGCGTTCACCCGCTTCCGTGCCGCCCCGACTGTCATCAAATCGCGCGGCAACATCAGATACGCATACGCCTTGTGCTGCGCCCGGCCGACGCGACCACGCAACTGATACAAATCCGCCAGCCCGAAACGATCCGCGCGGTCGATAATGATCGTGTTCGCATTCGGAATATCGATCCCGCTCTCGATGATCGTCGTGGAAATAAGCACGTCCGTTTCGCCGTCGATGAACGCCCTCATTACGTCCTCCAACTCGTGCTCATCCATCTGCCCATGCCCGATGCCCACCCGTGCCTGCGGACATAACTCCCTAACTCGATTGGCCACTTTCTCAATCGTCATCACCCGGTTATGCAGGAAGTAAACCTGCCCCTGACGCCCCAATTCCCGGTTGATCGCGTCCCGGATGATCCTCTCATCATACCCGCAGACGACCGTTTCCACGGGCAGCCGGTTCTGCGGCGGCGTCTCGATCACCGACATGTCGCGCGCACCCATCAGCGACAGATAAAGCGTCCGCGGGATCGGCGTCGCGGACAACGTCAGCACGTCCACTTTCTTGAAAAGCTCCTTAAATTTCTCCTTGTGCAACACCCCGAACCGTTGCTCCTCGTCCACCACAACGAGACCCAAGTCCTTAAAATGGATGTCCTTCGAGATCAGCCGATGCGTCCCGACCACGATGTCCACCGTGCCGTCGGTTAAACCCTGAGCCGTTTTCCGTTGCTCCGCCTGTGTGCGGAAACGGCTCATCATCCCGATCGTCACCGGATAATCCGACATGCGCTCCCGAAAATTCTGGTAATGCTGCTGCGCCAGCACCGTCGTGGGGACCAGGATTGCCACCTGTTTGCCGCCCATTACAGACTTAAACGCCGCCCGGATCGCCACCTCCGTTTTCCCGAAGCCCACATCGCCGCAGATCAGCCGATCCATCGGGCGAGTCGATTCCATGTCCTCCTTTGACGACGCGATGGCCGTCAACTGATCCGGCGTCTCCTTGTAAACAAAGGCGCTCTCAAACTCCTGCTGCCACTTCCCATCGGGCGGAAACGCATACCCCGTCGTCGTCTCGCGTTCCGCCTGGATCGAGAGCAGCCGCGCCGCGTAATCAAAGACCGCCTTCTCTGCCGCCTTCTTCGCCTTCGCCCATTTCGCATCGCCCAACGCACTCAGGTCCGGCGTCCGCTTGCCCACGCCCACATAGCGGGAAACCAGAAACGCCTGTTCCAGCGGCACGTAAAGCTTCGCATCGTCCTTAAACTCCAGCACCAGCACCTCCTGCTCACTGCCATCGCGCTCAAACGTCTCCAACGCCAGAAAACGCCCAATGCCGTGCTCCAGATGAACCACGAAATCGCCCTCCGTCAGCTCACTGAAATCAATCTGCGTGCGCTGCGCCTGCACTCGCGCTCGACGCAACGCCAGCCGACGGCTCCGGTTATTCTGATACCGCCCAAAGATTTCTCCATCCGTCAACACCGCCAGCTTTGCCTCGGGGCAGGTGAACCCTTGGGCCAGGCTGCCCTCCGCAAACGCCAGATGTCGCAGCTCCACCTCGTGATCTGCCAGTAAATCCTGAAACCGCTCCGTCTCGCCCTCGTTATTGCAGAAAAGCACCATTTGCCACCCCTCGCGATCCCACTCCCGTAGTTGCTTGAAGAGCGCCTCACGTTTGCCCTCCTCCACGATCAGGTCGCCCGCCTCCAGTTCCCCGAAGTTTTGCGGAAAGAACGCCCCCGAGAAATCTTCCGCACCGGGTCTCCCACCGTCTCCCTCCCAAATCCGCACGTCCGCACGACGTGTTTCCCCTGCAAATCCGCCAAATCCGCCTTCTGCACTGCCGCTCCCGGCTTCTGCACTGTCGTTCCCGCGACCTGCACTGCCGCTCCCGCGACCTGCACTGCCGCTCCCGCGTTCTGCACCGTCGTTCCCGCGACCTGCACTGCCGCTCCCGCGTTCTGCACTGTCGCTCCCGCGACCTGCACTGCCGTTCCCGCGACCTGCACCGTCGTTCCCGCGACCTGCACTGTCGCTCCCGTGACCTGCAATATCGCTCCCGCACCCCTCCAGAGTGCTCCCCAACTCGACCATGACCGCTTTCTTCTCCAGATAACTTCGCAACGGCACCAGCTTCTTCTCCAGATCGCCCACCAGTATCTGACACACATCCAGCGTCTCGAACGATGTCTGTTCATCCAGATCGAAGCTGCGGATCGACTCGACTTCATCATCGAAAAACTCCAGCCGCACCGGTTGCGTGTGTTGCCACGAAAAGACATCGAGAATCCCCCCGCGCACCGAGAATTGACCCCGCAACGCCACTTGCGGAACATTCTCGTAACCCGCCGCCGACAGTTTCCCGATGAACGCCTCACGATCCAGCCGCTGGCCTCGCGCCAGCCGTATCGACTGTTTTTTATCCAACACGGGCACCGAGCCCTCCAGCGACGCCCGCGTGAGCACCACCACCTTGCGGCCCGGCTTTGCCAGCCGTTGCAAGATCTCCAGCCGTTCCGCCGATATCTCCGGATCTGGAATGGAGTTTTCCACAATCGCCGCCTCCATCTCCGGGAGAAAAAGCGCCCCGTCCGGGTGCCAGGTGAGCAACTCATTATGCACCCGCTCCTGCTCCCGCAGATTCTCGCACACCACCCAAAGCGCGCAGTCCAGTTCCGACGCCAGCCACGCCACCAGAAACGCCTGGGCGGCCTCCGTCACATGGGGAAATGCCACCGGAGTTGCAGTGCCTCCTTTTCCCGTCGCAGACCGAATCGCCTGTAACCGCGAGCGCAACGCCGGGAGCGCTCCCGCCGTTTCCAGCAGCCCCTTTGCCGTCATCGTAATCTAACTCCCCTCATAGGTTCAGAAAAAGCGCGTGGACTGCCTCCACTAAGTTGGTGTCGTTGTCCATGGCTTATCCAATACCCCAAAGAACGGGTGGATGTCGAACGGGCGCAGAGACAGTCGATGTGGCGGCATGTTTGTGACCGTTGCGCCCGTTTCTTTCACACTGGACAAAACGGCCCTTATCCACGTCAGTGGCGGTCCTATGGCCCAGGCTGCACCCGCTCTTTTATCCGTCAATGAACTCCTGCTCGTCTATGGCACGCAACGTCTCCTCGACGGCGCGACGCTGGCCGTGGCCGCAGGGGAGAAGGTCGGGCTGGTCGGGCGCAATGGCTGCGGCAAGACGAGTCTGTTAAAAATTCTCACACAGGAACAACCAGCGGACGCGGGCGACATCTCGCGCCGACGCGGGTTGCGGGTGGGTTATTTGCCACAGGAGTTTGAGTTGAATGACGCGCTCACCGTGCAGGAAAACATCGAGGCAGGCGGAACCGACGTGCAGGAATGGATTCGCCAATACGAGGAGGGCGAGGGGACCGAGGCGGAGTTGGCGGATATCCTGCATCACATCGAACTCGCCGACGGCTGGAATCTCGATACCCGGGCGAAGGCCTACGCGACTGCGCTCGACGCGCCCCCGCTCGACAAAATCGTGGGCCCGCTTTCCGGTGGCGAGAAACGCCGCGTCGCACTTTGCCGCGCGCTGGTTTCGATGCCGGATTTATTGTTGCTCGACGAGCCGACGAATCATCTGGATGCGGAGTCGATTCGCTGGCTGGAGGATTTCCTGCGGAATTTCGCTGGGGCGGTGATCTTCGTGACGCACGACCGATATTTCTTAGATGTGATTGCAACTCGAATCATCGAGCTGTCGGAGGGGAAATGTTATTCGCATCCAGGGAATTACACCGCGTATCTCGAGTCGAAGGCGGCGCGTCAATCCGTCGTCGAGCAATCGGAACGGCGACGTCAGCGCTTCATCAAAGCGGAACTCGAATACGTACGCGCCGGCGTTCGCGCCCAACGTTCGAAGTCGCGTGGGCGACTCGATAAGTTCTATGAGATCGCGGGTCAGGCCGCGCCGCCGGAGGAAAAGGAAATGGATTTGCTCATTCCGCCGCCGCCGAAGATGGGCGACATCGGAGTGGAACTCGCCAAGGCCGGTGCCTGCGTGGGTCAGGGAGACAAGAAACGCTGGCTTTTCACCGACTTGAATCTTTCCCTACGCGCCGGACAATGCACCGGCGTGGTCGGTCGCAACGGCGTGGGCAAGACCACGCTCCTAAAGATGTGCATGGGTGAGCGTCCCGCCGACGCTGGCGTGGCAACCGTGGGCAAAAAAGTGGTCTTTAACTACATTGATCAGGTTCGCATGTCGCTCAAAGGCACCGGCACGGTCATGGAGGAAGTCGAGGACACGGACGGCGTGGTGAGTTTCGGCGAACAGAAAATCAGCGTGCGCGGCTATCTGCGGCGCTTCCTCTTTGCCGATGCACGGGTGAATGAGCGTGTGGACAAACTCAGCGGCGGCGAGCGTGCCCGATTGATGCTCGCCAAAGTGCTCAAGCGCGGCGGCAACATTCTCGTGCTCGACGAACCGACGAATGATCTCGATCTCGCCAGTCTGCGGATGCTGGAGGAGGCGCTCGCGCGTTTCGACGGCGCGGTGCTGGTGGTGAGTCATGATCGTTTTTTTCTCGACCGTATCTGCGACCAAGTCGTGGCGTTTGAGGAGGGCAATGTCTTTGTGCAACCCGGCAATTATTCTTACTACCTCGAGAAACGCGCCGCGCGTCAGCTTCGTGAAAAAGAGTCGCCGGCCATTCCGATCAAAGTCGAGTCAAAGCCTCCGACTGCGCCCGCGTCCAAGCCAAAAAAACTCAGCTTCAAGGATCAGCGCGAACTCGACGGCATGGAAGCCACCATCGCCGCCGCAGAGAAGAAAGTGACTGACCTCCAGGCCACGCTCGACGATCCGCAATTTTATGTGACTCGTAGCCAGGAGGCGGCGTCATTGATGGCGGAGTTGGAGTCGTATCAGGCCGAGATCGCCGCACTTTACCAGCGTTGGGAAGAGCTTGCCGCCATCGCAGTATAGCGCGCTGCGGCGTCGCTTTTCCGTGCCGCCAAACCGTTTGCTGGCATGGCGGACATCTCGTATAGCTACTGGGCAAATGAAAAAGTTCCTCCTCCTTCTAGCCATAGCGCTGGCCCTCGGCCTCGGCTGGTCCTACTGGAAAAACAAAGACGCTGCGCGCGCCAGTGCCTCCTCCGCCACGGCGGAAGTCACTCGGGAAACCATCGTCGAAACGGTGGAAGTCGCCGGCGAGGTGAAGCCCGAGATACTAGTGGAAGTCAAACCGGAAATCAGCGCCCGCGTTCTCAAAATCTACGTCGAGGTTAGCGACCGCGTCACTCGTGGCCAGCTCCTCGTCGATCTGGACAACAGCGAACTCCTCACCGAGAAATCGGCCGCCGAGACCGAGATCGCGATTGCAGAATTGCAATTGGAAAAAGCCGGACGCGACCTCCAGCGGCAGGAGAAAATGCTCAAGGGCAACATCATCACCGACCAGGAATATCGTGACGCGAAGACCGTTCGCGACGTGGCCGAGCAGGGTCTGCGCAAGACGCGGCAGCAGTTGGAAACGATTGAGAGCCGCATCGAAAAATCGAAAATCATGGCACCGCTCGACGGCACCGTCCTCGCCTTGCCCATCGTGGAAAATCAGGTCGTCGTCGGCGCGGCCAGCGTCAATTCCGGCACCGTTCTCATGAGCGTCGCCAATCTCAGCAACCTCATGATTACCTCGCACGTTAACCAGGTCGATGTGGCAAAACTAACTGTCGGCCTGCCTTTCGAGTTTCGAGTCGATTCGCTCGGCCCGATCACGATGACTGGAAAGGTTCTAACCATTGCTCCGATGGCGACAATTGTTAACAACATCAAGGGATACGTCGTGAATTTCAAAATTGAAAATCCGAACCCGCGCCTGCGTCCGGGCATGACTGCGCAGGTCACGATCCCGACCAACAAAGCTGAGCAGGTCGCCGCGGTGCCGATTGGAGCGATCTTCGAAAACCGCTCGGGAGAGAAGGTGGTTTATCTCTCCAAGGGCCGGGGGAAGTCTGCGGAGAAAACGGTGGAAGTGGGACTCACTAACAACGCCTTTGCGCAGATCATATCGGGAGTTGATGCGGGGGCTAAAGTGCTCCTCACTAAACCGTCGCCGAAATCCTGATTTCTACGAGTTAGGTTTTAGTTAGGATGAACATCGGCATCGGTCTGACTCAGGGATTGCGGGAAATTCTCGCGCACCGGCTGCGCTCGACCATCGCGATGCTGGCCATCGTGCTGGGAGCAGGATCGTTGCTGGCGACGTTTGCGCTGACCGAGGGAATTGCCCGGCAGGAACGTCTCTTTTTGCAAGCAATGGGCGGTGTGGAAAGATTTACCGTTCGCAACGCGCCAGTGTCCGCTGATCAAGATGCGAGTTCGGAAATTAGCCCCGGCATGACGATCCTCGATGTGAACGCGCTGCGACGCGAATCGGACTTGATTATGGCCATGACGCCATCGCACCGGCTGCGCCCGAGCCCGGTGATTTCGCTCCACCAGCGCATGGTTTACAACGCGCGCGTTACCTGCGCCATGGAAGACTATCACACGATCGTGAAGCATGTGCTGGCCTCCGGGCGTTTCCTCTCCGCTCTCGATGTGGAGCGCTCGCGACCGGTCTGCGTGATCGCCAGCGACGTCGTCGAGTCGCTGGGATTGACGGCAGAGAATGCAATCGGTCAAAAGATCTCTTTCGACGGGGAGCTCTTCGAGGTCATCGGCACGCTGCAACCGTCGGCCGCCTTATGGATGAACATGGAAGTCGTCATACCCTATACCACGGCCTTCACCGTTTTTGAGGAAGGCAAGGTGGACGCCAAAGGCACGTCTGCACCCGTGCGGAATTTCAATGAAATGATGGGCAGCGTGCGCGATGCGAGCCAACTCGAGCCAATCCTGCAAAAGATGAAGGCGGTCCTTTTGAAAACGCATCGAGGAGTGGAGGATTTCGGGTTCGACACGATGCAGGATTGGTCGGATTCGATTGAAAGTCGCATCACCGCCGTGCGCGTCAGCGGCAGCGTCATCGCCGGAGTGAGCTTGCTGGTCGGCGGCATCGGTGTGACCAATGTAATGCTGGCCGCCATCAAGCAGCGTATACGAGAAATCGGCGTGCGCCGCGCGATCGGCGCACATCGGAGCGACATTTTTGTGCAGATCATGCTGGAGGCGTTTATTCTCGCGGTGCTGGGTGGATTGTTAGGCATCGTAACCGGATGGGGGATTGTTAGTTTTTTCAAAATTGCCGCGGTGAGCAAAGCGGTGCCGGTGATCCTGCCCGCTGCGCTCGGCTGGAGCTTTGCGTCGGCGCTGGTGACCGGCGTGGTCGCCGGCATTTATCCGGCCTTGCGCGGGTCGGCCATGTCGCCCATCGAGGCGCTCAGATACGAATGAAACCTGAATGAAAATCCCATGATGCCGACTTGGAAAATTGCCTGGCAGCAGGGGCTGGGGGAAATATGGGCCCATTGGTTTCGCACCTTGCTCACCATGATCGGCATCGTCATGAGTGTGTCGGCTTTGGTCGGCATGGTTGCGCTCAACGAAGGTGTCGCACGCGGGAAGCGGGAGGCGTCGTTGCAAAGCGGCAACCTCACCAAAATCATTATTCGCTCGAGCGACAGCCGTTCAAGTTCGTCGGCGGCCGGATTGTTTAGCCGCGGCCTTGTTCGCGAGGATGCCAGGTCGCTGCTACTCGCCATACCTTCGCTCGAATGGGTGTCGGCATTGATCAAATACGATCGGGAAAAAGTGACCTACAATAACCGCCTGGCCACCCCGCGAGTGCTGGCAGGAACGCCTGTTCTGGCCGTGCAGGACCGCTATCTGCCGCCAGTTGCTGGACGTTTCATCACCGCGCTGGATGTCGATCAGGCGGCCCGTGTCTGTGTGCTCGGAGGCACGGCGGCGAAGGAACTTTTCGACCGTCCTGAAACCCAGGCTGTCGGCCAGAAAATCATCATTCGGGGCGTCTCTTTTCTTATCGTCGGCGTCCTGCCCGAGCACCTCTCTGAATCGGCCAAACGCAAGCTCGCGAGCGGCGGCAACGAAGTGAAGGTGCAGCGTCGTAAATTGCCCCGCTCGTCGGGCCACCACAACTGGCTCGATCCGTTTTCCTGGAAGAACAACATCGTCATCATCCCGGTGACCACGGCGCAGGCGACGTTCAACTCGACCAATGTGGGCGCGGACGGAATCGATATCGGAGCTTTACTGAATGTGAGCGAGATTCAGGCGGGATTTACCAGCTCGAGCCAGAAAGAGACCGTCACGGGGGACATTCGTACCGTTCTTCTTCATGCTCACAATGGCGTGGAGGATTTCGAGATTCAACCGCCCGACGCCAGCCTGGACGATGTGGAAAAAGAGATTCGCGCCAATCGCATCACCGGCAGCGTCATTGCCGGAATCAGCCTGCTCGTCGGCGGCCTGGGAATCGTCAACATCATGCTCGCCAGCATCGCCGACCGCACGCGCGAGATCGGAGTGCGCCGGGCCTTAGGTGCGTCGGCGGGGGATATTTTCTGTCAGGTCCTGGTGGAAAGTATCATCATCGCACTGCTCGGAGGACTGCTCGGCATCGGGGGTTCCATGCTGCTCTTAAAAGCCTTGGAAACCCTCTCGCCGCCCGCCAACGCGCCGATTTTGAGCTGGGGAATCGTCATTTTCGGCGTGTGCAGCGCAGCCGTCATCGGCGTCGTTGCTGGCGTTTATCCCGCATTCAAAGCCTCGGCACTCAGTCCGACGGAAGCTCTCCTTGGCGAGTAAGACAATAATCTGCGTTTGACTTGGACTTCCCTCAGTATTTCAAAAACGTCGTCACTGGCACTCCGGGCATTTGCAAGTGACCCTCCAAGGCCACGAGCTCGATCAGGAAGATGGCCTCAATCACGAAACCACCGAGTTCGGCGACCAGTTTGCAAGCGGCTCCAGCAGTGCCACCCGTGGCGAGGAGATCGTCGATCAAGGCCACGCGTTCACCGGGGAGAATGGCGTCGTCGTGTATCTCGATGACATTGTTGCCATATTCCAAGGTGTAGGAATGGCTGCGGCGGGTGAAGGGGAGCTTGCCCGCCTTGCGCACCGGAATGAAACCCACACCAAGCGCATATGCCGCGGCGGCTCCGAAGAGGAACCCGCGTGCGTCGATGCCGACGATTTTCTGGATGTTCGACGAGCGGCATCGCGCCACGAAGAGGTCGATGGACGTGCGGAAACCTTTTGCGTCAGCCAGAATCGGCGTGATGTCCTTAAACTGAATGCCGGGCTGCGGGAAATCGGGGATGTTGCGAATCAGGCTGTGCAGGTAGGCGATGTCGTCCATGGAGAGAAAGAATTGAGGAGGGGCAGGTCAGTGAACACTTTTCGGCGGTTCCTGCAAAGCCAAAGCTGAACCTTGTTTTTTCGGTCAGTCCGACCCAGATTGCCCCTCCCAAAAAATGGATCGATTCTGGCTTTACGGTTCCACCCTCTGCTTCCTCGTGAGCTTCGGCTACACGGTGCTCGCAGTACGCGGTGGCCGGTTTTTGCCCACGCGCTTTAATTTTATCGCGGTGGCCTGCGGGTTCCTCCTGCAAACGGCGTTTCTCTATCTGCGCGGCCAGGCCATCGGACGCTGTCCGCTCACGAATCTCTTCGAGGTGTTCATCTTCGTGAGCTGGTCGATGACTCTGATCTATATGATCGTCGGCCCGGCTTACCGCCTGTCGCTGATGGGAGCGTTCACGTCGCCGGTGGTGTTTCTGATTCAAATAATCGCGCTCCTGCTGCCAATCGATCATCCCGCCGCGCTGAAGACAAAGGTGAACCCGTGGCTGGAGTTTCACGCGTCGTTTTCGATCATTGCCTGCGGCGCGTTTCTTCTCGCGGGAGTCGCCGGGCTAATGTATCTCGTGCAGGAACGCCAGCTAAAACGGCACACGCTCGGCTCGTTGTTTTATCGTCTGCCGCCGGTCAGCCAGCTTGCGATTGCGAATAGGCGGCTGATCGCGTTGGGTTTCATTTTGCTCACACTCGGCCTCGGCTCGGGGTTTTTCATTCATCCGCTGCCGAATCCATTGAAACTCGGACTCGCCGTTTTCATTTGGGCAATGTATGCCGTGATCCTCTGGGGCCGCGGCTGGAAAGCGCTCGCGCCGCATCGGTTGGCGATGGCGTCCGTATTGGCGTTCGGTATCGTGCTGGCCACGCTTTGGAGTGTGACCCTGCTTTCGGGAGGCACGCCGCGATGAATCTTACCTGCATCGGAGTGAGCCATCAGACGGCCAGCGTCGAGGCGCGGGAGCGATTTGCCATCGAGCCGCTGCATATCTCCGCCGCGCTGCGCGATGCACTGCAACTGCCGACCGTACGTGAAGCGGTGGCGCTCTCCACCTGCAACCGCGTCGAGTGGTATGTCGTTTCGGAAAATCCGAAATTCGATCCGCTCAGTGTGCTGAAAACCCGCTCCACGGTGGAGGCCAACGACCTGGAGCACATCTACCAGCACGACTTCGAAGAGACGGTACGACATTTGTTTCGCGTCGCCAGCGGTCTCGAATCGATGATCGTCGGCGAGACAGAAATCCTCGGCCAAGTGAAGAAAGCTTACGCGACAGCGGTGGACGCACAGACGACTTCCATTTGGTTGAACAAGCTTTTCCAAAAGGCGTTTTCCGTGGCAAAACAAGTGCGGAGTCAGACCGCCATCACGCGAGGCAGTGTCTCGGTCGGGTCGGTCGCCGTCGATCTGGCGGAGAAGATTTTTGGGAATTTAAGAGGCTGTAAAGTGATGGTTCTCGGAGCAGGGGACACCAGCGAACGCACGGCCAAGGCGCTCGCCAGTAAGGGCGTGAAAAGCGTGATCGTCTCCAATCGCAGCCATGATCGCGCAGTCACTCTGGCGGCTGAAATCGGCGGGCGCGCGCTCCATTTCGAGGAATGGGAAAAGGAATTTGCCACCCTGGATATTCTCATCAGCTCGACAGCAGCGCCTCATTTCGTCGTCACTCGGGCCGATCTCGACGCGCTCATGCGCACGCGCCCGGAGCGACCGCTTTTCCTTATCGACATCGCGGTGCCGCGCGACATCGAACCGTCGGTCAACGACATCGAGGGCGTCTATCTTTACGACATCGATTCACTCGAAGCCATCGCCCGCGAGTCGCTGGAACTCCGTCGTCAGGAAACCGTCTCGGGACAAAAAATCATCGAGCATCACGTCGCCGAATTCGTTCATTGGTCGCGGCAGCGTGGAATGTTCGTTCCGGCGTCCGATGTCCCGTTGGCGGCGGTGGAAACAGTCAAAACCACATGAGGCCCTTCATCATTGGCACTCGCAACAGTGCGCTCGCCATCGCTCAGACTCGACTTTTCGAGGCAGCGGTAAAGGCGGCGTTTCCCGAGGTCGCAGTGGAGGTCAAAGAGATCACGACGATAGGCGATCAACGTCTGGATCTCAGTTTGACTGACGCCGCTGGCAAGCTGGACAAGGGACTTTTCACCAAGGAACTCGAGGAGGCGCTGCTCGACGGGCGGATCGACGCGGCGGTGCACAGTCTGAAGGATCTCCCTACGATTTTGCCCGATGGACTGAAACTCGCCTGTGTTTTGCCCCGGGCCAATGCGGACGACTGGCTCGTTTCCAAGCTGCCCGGCGGCTTTAATGGGCTGCCTGCCGGGGCAAAAGTCGCGTCGAGCAGTGCACGGCGTCAGCTCCAGCTCAAAGCTCGCCGGCCCGACTTGGAGATTGTCGAGATTCGTGGAAATGTGGCGACCCGCCTGCGTAAACTCGCCGAAAATGCGGACTGGACCGCTACCGTTCTAGCCGCCGCTGGACTGGAGCGATTAGGTCTGGTGAGCGACGAAAAAATCACATCGGAGTCACATTGTTTTCACGTCAGCAACCTCACGCCGGAAGTCACATTGCCTGCCGTGGGGCAGGGTGCCATCGGGATCGAAGTCCGCTCCGAGACGTCCGGGCATGATCTGATTTTCCAGACGCTGAACCATCTCCCGACGTGGGAATCGGTGACGATGGAGCGCGCTCTGCTACAGGCCTTGGGCGGCGGTTGCCAAATGCCGCTCGGAGTGCGTTCTTTCCTGGTGGACAATCAATGGACGCTCGAAGCCGTGCTGCATCGCGATGAAAGTGAAATCATCGCCAGCGGAACGGACATCGACGTTCTGACGGCCCAACTCCTCGGCTAATATGCAAACCCTACTCGCCCTCCTTATCGTCGCACTCACTGTCGGGCTTTTTGCGCGTCGCTGGTGGGTGAACCGCAACAAAAAAGGTTGCGGTGGCGGTTGCGGCTGCGCCAAGCCGACGATCAAATTGTAAAACCAAAACGGGCTGCGAAGTTTCCTCCGCAGCCCGAGTTTGATCTTTATGTCGCTGGGTGATTAGCGGTTTTCTTCGTCCTTTTTCTTCTTATTCCGGGCATCGCGCGCGGCGTCGCTGGAGGGCTCTGGAGCACGACTGCGGCTCTGCTGCACTTGAGGCCGGGATTCGCGCTGTGGAGGAGCCTCGCGAGGCGCTTCGGGTCGAGGTTGCCGCTCGGGAGCAGCTTCGCGGCGTGGGTCACGGCGAACGGCTTGTTCCTGGACTTGCGCGCGCTGAACTTGTTGCGCGCGTTGCTGCTGCACTTCCTCGCGCTGGGCGCGGGCCCGCATGGCTTGGGCGGCTTCGTCCTGATTGGCACGAGCCGCTTGCTGACGCGCCGCTGCTTCATCTTTCTGACGGGAGGCGTTGGCAGCCTCGCGATGCTTCATTTGCTGCACTTCTTCGCGCTGGGCACTGGCTCGCACGGCTTGGGCCGCTTCATCTTGGTTGGCACGGAGAGCTTCTTTTTGATGCGCGGCTGCCTCCTCGTTCTTACGTGAGGCAGCTTCGCGCTCGCGGATAACTTGTCGCTCGCGTTGAGCGCGGGCTTGTTCCTGATCGCTGGCTGATTTTTTGCGATCGGAATTCTGCTGTTCAGCGGCCTGCTTGTGGTGGAGTGCGGCTTCCCGTTGACGACGCTCCTCGTTAGCTTTGGAGTCGGCGTTGCGGTCGGGTGCTGCGGCAGTGTCTGGGGCCACCACTTGGGGAGAAGTGCGAGGGGCCTGGGTTTCGCGAGTTTGCGCTTTTCCCTTGTTCTTCAGACTCTCTCTAAACGCTTGCGAATGACCATTAGCATCCAATTTCTCTGGTTTGAGATCCACCACTGGCTGACGATCCTCGCGGGCCACGTCGGGGCGTTTGTTCACATGCATCGGAGGTTGTGCATCGGGCAATGAAGCCACCGGTTTGTGGCGGGCTTCCTCGCGCAGAGCCTGGGTGACTGATTCGTTGCGGTTCACCGGATCGTGGGTGCGGCCCTTATTTTCCTGGTGAATCTTTTCCCGGGTGCGCTGGGCGAGCTGCGCATCGCGGACGGAGGACCAGCCGTTGTCGTGCTGCACTTTTCCGAGGCTGGCCTTGATGTTGCGAGGGCGGAGCTTTTGCTCGACCGGAACAACAGCAGGAGCGACCACGGACAGGCGGCCATTTTCACTTCGGGCGAACCGATTGTCGCGTGCGTTATCCATGTGGGTGATCCGCTCCAGTTGCAGCCGCTCGATGGGACGTTCGCTGCGGCGATTCACGCGGTCGTAATCAGGGCCACCATTGTAAACGATGTTGTCGCGATAGGTGATGTTGGTGATGTTCGTGGTCTGATTGATGATCGTCACGTTTTCCGAACGATCCACGATCACTTGACGGAGCGAAGGCGATCCAAAGCGGCGGCACGGTGCGAAGCTGTAATACGACGGGCCAATGTCGTAATCCTCGTCCACCTCGCGTCCAATCGAGAAGCCGACACGGACGACTGCACGCGCGGGCAGCGGAGCCCAGCCCACGTAATCGTCATTCGAGCGCCAGCTCACCCAGGCCGGACCCCATTCGTAGCCGGGCACCCAGACCCAACCGCGTTCGCGCAGCCGCGTCCAGCGTCCGTAGTGATACGTCGCCCAGCCATAGGATTCATAGGAAACCCAGGTCCAGCCCGCGTCCGTGTAAGTCCAATAGCCATCTGTGTAAGGGCTCCAGTCGGGCCCGACATCGTGCGGCTGCCAGCAGTATCCGTAGTCGTCGGCCTGGAACCAGTCGCCGTCGTCGGCCAGCGAATCGTAGAAGAAATCGAGCGACACTTCCGCGTGCGCCCGCTGCGCGCTGAAGGTAAACAAAGTGACCAGGAGGGTAATGAGGATTCTTTTCATGAGGTGGTAATTTAGCGCATTTCAAAGCATTAACGGATGCTTTTGCAAGGTCGCTGCATGGTTCAAACAATCGACTGAATCTTTCGATGGTTATTCAACTCAATTTAAATGGCGTCGCCCGACTGCTTCGCCTAAAGAGTAACCTGCCTCATGCAAACCATCGTTATTGGCCACAAAAACCCCGATATGGATTCGATCTGCTCGGCACTGAGTTATGCCGACCTCAAGCTGCGTCTCGGGGTGGAGGACGTGGTCGCCGGACGAGCCGGGAACACCAACGAGCGCATCGATTTCGTGCTCGAGAAGTTTGGGTTTGAACCGCCGCTGTTTTTCTCCGATGTCTCGCCGAAAGTCGCCGATGTGATGGTTAAAAATGTGGTGTCGGTCCCGGAAAACGCATCGGTTTATCAAGCGGTCAACTCGATCGAAAAGGAGCATCTGCGCGGTCTGCCCGTAATGGATAACAATGGACGCTGCGTGGGTTTGCTCTCCGGTTTTCAGATCAGCCATTACCTGTTTCCGCCGCGGGAAGAGTCGGGTTCCAGTCGTATCGTGCAAGGTTCCCTGCAAGACATGATCGACTCTTTTGACGGACGGGTCTTCGTAGGGTCGGTCGATGACACGGAGTCGGAATACCTCCTGATGGTCGCTGCAATGAGTGCCAATTCGTTTCTGGAGCGCCTCGTTTCTTATCGCGGACGCCACATTGTTCTCATTGTCGGCGACCGTCATGAAGTTCAGAAAATGGCCATCGCGGAAGGCGTCTCCGCCATCGTCATCACGGGCGATTTCCCCGTGCCGCAGGAAGTCCTCGATGCGGCCGCTGCCCGAGGAGTCGTGCTCATTAACTCCCAATACGACACCGCCACCACGCTGCTACTGGCGCGTGGAGGCGTGCGGGTGACCCGGATGCTGGACCGCACATTTCAGAGCTTCACTCCTGAGACCACCCTGGCCCGGGCGCGGGAACTGGCGACACCGAGCCACGCCTTCGTTTTCCCGGTGATCGATCATGATGAGAAAATGGTCGGCATTCTCTCGAAGAGCGATTTTCTGAAACCCGTCCTGCGCCAGCTCATTCTCGTCGATCACAACGAAATGTCGCAAACTGTGAATGGTGCGGAACATGTGCCGATCGTGGAAGTCATCGACCACCATCGCCTCGGCAGTTTTCAAACCGATGCACCCATTCTTTTCTGGAACAGCCCGGTGGGCTCGACCTGCACCTTGGTCGCGCAAAGTTTCCGCACGAACAACATCACGATTCCCCCGAACATCGGCGGACTGCTGATGGCAGGTATCATTTCCGACACGCTCAATCTCACCTCGCCCACCGCCACCGCTGTGGATCGCCAGATTCTCACCGAACTCGCGGCCATTGTCGGCATCCAGCCGGCGGATTTGGCAGATCAGATTTTCTCCGTTGGCTCTCCACTGCGCTCGCTCAATGCAGACAAAGTCATTCATGCCGACTGCAAGGAATATGTCGAGGGCGGCCAGCGTTTCAGCGTTGCCCAGATCGAGGAGTTAAACCTCAGCCTGCTCCAGGAAAAACAAAGCGGGCTCATTCGGGAACTCGCGCTCGACTGCAACAACAAGGGACTCCTTTTCGCCGCGTTGCTGGTCACCGACATTAACACCCAGCAATCCATCCTCCTCGTCTGCGGTCATCCCGCCTATCTGGCCACCATCGATTTCCCACACGTTGGCGATCACGCCTGGCGGCTGGACGGGATTGTCTCGCGCAAAAAACAGCTTCTGCCCTATCTCCTGCAATGCCTGCATCGCATGGGAAACGCGGAGTCCTGAGCTGGTTTTGGAGCAAAGGTTAAACGCCCCGTTTCCGGCATCGTCATGGCACCGGCCCCCACCGCTCGCCTCCAATAAAACACGCGGCGTCTTTCTGACCGGAAAAGAAACCTCTCCCGTTGAGAAAGAGCACCGCGTGGATTTATTGCGGGGCACTACGCTTAGGTCACAATCAAAGGCACCGGCGCACTCCAGTCACTCGTCCCGGCCGCGTTGGTCGCATTGCCCTGGAAACAATACGACTTTCCCGGCGTTAATCCCGTGAACAAAGTCGTTGCCGCCGTGCTTTGCGTCATATCCAGCATCGTCTGCGGCTCAGAAGCCAGAAAGCAGCGCCAGTTATAAACCTGGGCACCGAGTGCCACCAGCTTCATCACCACCGTGCCCGTGTTCGGACCTGCGCCGATGCTTTGCAACACCGGGGCGGGGAGAATCGTCGATGGCGTGCGCGTGCTCTTCTGCATGGGAAACCCGCTGCTGATGAGGATGGCCTGATCATTCTTCCCATTGGCCTGCACATATGCCGCCAGGGTCCGCAAGCGCATGCACAGCTCACTGCGCTTCGCATTGCGAGCCGCCGTTAGCCCCGTGCCGCCATCCGCCGCCGCCGTTATGGCATTATTAAATTGCGTGTTGAGCGTCACCACCTGGGCAATGCCCGATGCGGGTGCCGGATAATTCGGATTGCCCGTCATGGCCGCCGTGATCGTGTCCACTTTAACCACTAACTCTGCATTGGAATCGGATCCCAGGAACCCAATCGATATTTTATAAACCATCTTAACCTTATTTCTAAACTCCCAGAGTGACGAGTAGGAGTGCCTCGATTGCTCGCATCAGTGTCTGCAACAAGTTTCTTAAAAGCAGGACCCACGCACCGTCACCCGCATTCGCAAAATCAAGAACAGCCCCGGACCCATTTTAGAGGAGAAGCAGAAATAAAATCCAAAACAAATTTGCGAGGCAAAACAGCGACGCAATTCTGCATAAAAACAAGAAGAATTTATTAAATTTGAGACGACTTTAACCTCAATGTGTCCCTTCTTAGGTCAACAAACCCGCATCCGGGGTTCAGAAAGCGACATCTCGAACCAAAGAAGCGACAACTTGAGTTCCAGAAGAGACTTCCTTGGTTAACAAAGCGACATCATTGGTCAACAAAGCCGTAACATTGGTCAACAAAGCGACATCCCAGGTCTGGGAAATGCCTTCTTTGATTCACGAAACGATTTCCGTGGAAAAAGAAGTGCCGTCTTGGGTTCCAGCAGCGATTTCCTTGGTCAGAAAAGAAACGCTCTTGGTTCAGAATGCGATTTCTGGAGTCCAAAAAAGTGTCGGGCAGTCCAATTTGATAGCACATCCGCCCTTATTCATGTCTAAATCATGGAAATGGATTCCTCCGAACGCGAAACCTATCCCCGGTCCACTGTCCTCAGAGAGGAGCACGTCGAAACTGGATTCATCGGAAAACTCCAAAATCTCAAATACGAATACCGCCCGGACATTCGCGACCGCGCCGCACTGGAGCAAAACTTTCGAGAAAAATTTGAAGCCCTGAACCGCGTTCGCCTCACGGACTCCGAGTTCGCCAAGCTCATGGAGGAAATCATCACCCCCGATGTCTTCACCGCCGCCAAGACCCTCCGCGCGATCACCAGCTTCACCCGCGACGACGGCACGCCGCTCAACTACACCCTGGTCAACATTAAGGACTGGTGCAAAAACACCTTCGAGGTCGTCAACCAGCTCCGCATCAACACCGACTACAGCCACCACCGTTACGATGTCCTCCTACTCATCAACGGCGTGCCTGTTGTTCAGATCGAGCTAAAAACCCTCACGGTGAACCCACGCCGGGCCATGGAGCAGATCGTCGATTACAAGAACGATCCTGGCAACGGCTACACCAAGACACTTCTTTGCTTCCTCCAGCTTTTCATTGTTAGCAATCGCAGCAGCACCTACTACTTCGCCAACAACAACGCGAAGCACTTCTCCTTTAATCAAGACGAACGGTTTCTGCCCATCTATCAGTTCGCCAGCGAGGACAATCAGAAGATCACGCACCTCGACGACTTCGCCTCGACTTTTCTGAAAAAGTGCGACCTCGGCAGGACCATCAGCCGCTACATGGTGCTCATCGCCAGCGAGCAGAAGCTCATGATTATGAGGCCCTATCAGGTCTATGCCGTGCAGCAGATCGTGAAGTGCATCGAGGATAATAGCGGCAACGGCTACATCTGGCACACCACGGGTAGCGGAAAGACGCTGACGTCTTTCAAAGCCTCGACTCTCTTTAAGGACAATCCCGACATCGAAAAATGCCTCTTCGTGGTGGATCGCAAGGACCTCGACCGGCAGACGCGCGAGGAGTTCAACAAGTTTCAAGAAGGTTGCGTCGAGGAAAACACCAACACCGCCAGCCTCGTCCGCCGTCTGCTTTCCGAGGACTACGCTGACAAGGTCATCGTAACCACCATTCAGAAGCTCGGCCTCGCGCTGGATGAGAGCAGCAAGGGCAACTACAAAGGCCGGCTCGAGCCTCTACGGCGTCACGCGGCTGTCGTTTCTGCTTTCAAAAGAACTCTCAACCACAGGTAAACACTATGAAACTAACATCATGCCGCGTTCAAAACTATCGAAGCATCCTCGACTCGGGCTGGGTCGATTTGGACGATATTGCCGTGATCGTTGGAAAAAACGAGTCGGGCAAAACTTCGTTTCTAAAAGCCTTATGGAAGTTCAATCCATTCCACCCAGCCGCCTATAATATTGATCGGGAATGGCCCAGCGGAAGGCGAAAAGAGAAATCACGCGACAAGGTTGTAGTGGAAACCAAGTTCTCGTTCACGGCGGCGGAAACCACCGAAATTGAAGGAATTCATGAGTCGGCGAAGGGAATCCTTGGTGTAGAAATATCACGGAACTATGCTGGCAACTACTCGCATCAGTTTGTTCCAAATAATCCGAACACTGAGCACAACGTTGGGTGGGTCGTCGATCTAGTATCCAATTCTTTGAGAACTCCCCCAGCGGGTTTCACCGATCATTTCATCGCACAGTATTCCGCGAAAATTGAAGAACTAATCGCCGAGATTGAGAGTCAAGGGGGTAGCGCACACGCTTTGGCAAAGCTGCCAGAACTGGAAGGGGCTTGTGCGACTTTCTTGCACCCTCAAGCGCCGCACAACCGACAGGACGCAAACAATATCCCGAATTTAAAAGTCGTGATCGATAGCCTTGTCGGAAAGATAGAGGCGACACCCCTGCTGCAAGTTGTGGATTTTGTTCATCATCGAATGCCGACCTTCGTTTACATGGACGACCACCGAACATTCATCGGCTCCGCGCAGCTTGATGACGTGCTGAAGCACAAACAGAGCAATCAATTGAGCGCGGAGGAGGAGACAATCAACGTGATTATGGAAATGGCGGGACTCGTGCTTGAGGACGAGGTCCGAAAAGGCGCGGAGGAGAACAGGGAACAGCGCATCTTGGATATGAACGATGCAAGCCAAACGCTCACCTCGCTAATCGCAGAGCGATGGTCCCAACGACAATATGAAGTGATGTTCCAGGCGGACGGCCAGCACTTCATCACCTTCGTGAAGGATCTGAATGGCAAAGGACTCGTTCCTCTCGAAGACCGTTCCAAAGGGTTCCAGTGGTTCTTCTCCTTCGACATGCGGTTCATGTATGAGACGAAGGGACAGTTCAGTAACGCGATCATTCTTTTGGATGAACCGGGACTTCATCTCCACGCGGCAGCGCAACGCGACTTGCTCGAACGGATGAAAGCCTACTCGAAAGACAACCAACTCATCTACTCGACGCATCTGCCCTTCATGATCGACATGAAGCGCCTCGATAACATCTACGTTGCCGAGGAGTTCCCGAAAGAGGGTTCAAGAGTTCACAAAAACTGGGCCACTGCGGATAAGGATGCGAGGTTCACGCTCCAAGCCGCGCTTGGTCTCTCGTGGAGTCATTCCCTTTTCGTCGGTCAATACAATCTAGTAGTTGAGGGTGTCGATGACTATTGGTTGCTGACCGTCTTCTCGACTATGTTTGAGGAAGCTGGGCAGGGAGGCGTTGATCCGCAACTTGTGATAACCCCAGCAGGAGGTGCCAGCAAAGTTGCATACGTCGGAACAATCCTCAAAGGCCAAGACCTCAACGTCGCGGTCCTTTTGGATTCAGACCCCGCAGGCCAACAGGCGTTTGAGCAGTTGGTCCATCAATGGATTCTCCAAGACAAACTAGTGGTGATGGTTGGTGATGCAATTGGAGCCAATCCGTGCGCACTGGAAGACCTGTTCGGGGAGACCTATTACCTCACAAAAGTCAACGAAGCCTACGCTAAAGAGCTTGAGAAGAAGCCGCTGGTCCTGAATGCCAAGACGGCTGGGAAGAAGAGCATTGTCGACCGGGTCGAAGATGCCTTCGCTGAGCGTAGCATGGGCGAATATAATAAGGGGCGTGTCTCAAAACGGATCATGACGGACCTTGGAAAGAAAGAACTCGCAGCGATCGACGCAGATACAGTCGCGAAATTTCGCAAGGTCATTGACGCCATCAACAAGGTTGCTGCTTCGTGGAAGTAGCTTCACGGCATTCAAGTTTCTGAACGAATTCATCATCAAAGACGCCTGCCTAATGCCTCCCAAGAAACTGATCTACAAGCCGACAGCCATCAGCCTCTTCGCTGGCGCGGGAGGTTGCTCGCTCGGCTTCCAACAGGCAGGATGTGATGTTCGGTTTGCGACAGACATCGACTCCGATTCCGTGGAGTCCTATCGGCGCAACTTTCCTGAAACGCCCTGTGAAGTGGCAGATGTTCGCGACCTCAGGGCGGAAATGCTGCTGGATAAAGTCAGTCTCCGCCCTGGTGAACTCGATATTTTACTGGGCGGTCCGCCGTGCCAGGGCTTTAGCAGTGCTGGGATGAAGTCGGGCGAGGACCCACGTAATTCGCTGGTTCGGCATTACGTTCGGCTGCTCGAAGGCATTCGACCCAAATGGTTCGTCATGGAGAATGTTGAGGGACTGCTGACTAACGATGGCGGGCTGCATGTTCGCGACGCGGTGGAGGCATTCCTCAACGCAGGCTACTCGGTCAATCTGGAGAAGGTTTATGCGCAGGGCTACGGCGTGCCCCAACGGCGCAAGCGGGTGCTCATTGTCGGCAATCGGATAGGGCATGACTTCGTGTTTCCCGATGCTGTCACGCTGTTTTCCGGAAATATCTTTCGGAAAGGAGAAATCACTTTCTCGACTGCGACGAGCGACCTGCCGCCGGCGACGACCGATGGCGGCAAGCCGCTCTCGCACATCGGGCCACCAGGAAATGAATTGCAGGCTTATCTCCGCGGTGATGCGAAGACGGTCACGGATCACTTTTCGCCAGCGCTTTCAGGAATCCAATTAGAGCGGGTGCGCGGACTCGCACCGGGGCAGACGATGAAGGACCTGCCTAAACATTTGCAGCACGACTCCTTCCGGCGCCGTGCCTTCCGCCGCGTAATGGACGGCACTCCCGTCGAACGGCGCGGGGGCGCACCGTCCGGCTTGAAGCGCCTCTTTGCGAATGAACCCAGCCTAACAATGACCAGCGCCGCAACCAGGGAGTTTGTGCATCCGACAGAGAACCGGTTGCTCACTTTGCGGGAGTGCGCACGTTTGCAGACCTTTCCTGATTCTTTTGTTTTTATCGGGAGTGCCGCAAGCCGCATCCAGCAAATCGGGAATGCGATTCCGCCAATGCTCGCGCGGAGTATAGCGGACCATATTGCAACTACTTACGGCTTTCGGGTGCGCTACAACGCCGCCGCTCATCCGAAGCTCCGTTTCCGCCTCACACGTTCGGAAGGGATGAGTCCTGCGCTTGCCCGGACTAAAGTCGTGCTTACCGAATTGGTGGGATCGAAGGAAGAACAACTCGTATTGCTCGAACAACCGAATACCTCACCATGCCGATACCCATAGAAATCAAGAAGCTCTTTAGCGCAGCACGCATTTTAGGCACAGGGGATGACCGAGTAACTCTTTCAGAAAACGAGTTGTTTTGCCTTCTCGCTCAGTGCTGTAGCGACCTTTCCGTTCCAGCGATAAACTCAATGCTTCCCGCGCTTTCAGTTCTTCCTCCAAGCCCGGATTACTACCGATTGCCGCTGGCGTGGTTTCAAACGGCCCAGGCTGATTGTCCGTCGGCTTCCGCGCTCGTCGAAAGTCTGGCCGCATGCGTCGCCCACGAGCTCGATTTCGGTCTCTATTTTTCAAACCTTGCCGCTCTTCACAAGCGGCGTCGGAAGTATCAGCGCATCTTGTCCACCCAAGCCCGTCCGACAATGAACCAAATCGGCCCGCGCAGCCTACTGGAGTTTGGCGGTGTTCAGCATGAACTCCTCGCGGCATGGCTCGTCTGGCGGAAGTGGATATTCGACGTGGATAACCGTGCCGCACAGGAGACCGGCTATCTGTTCGAGCCGGTTTTGGCGAGTTGCTTGGGCGGTGAGGCGGTTGGTTCACGCAACTCTCCAGTGAAGCGCCTCAACGATCAAGGTCAGCCAACGGATGAGGGTCGTCAGATCGACTGCTATGACGGTGCGGAACAACTGGCATACGAATTCAAACTGCGAGTCACGATTGCAGCCAGCGGACAAGGGCGTTTTGGCGAAGAGCTTTCGTTTCCAGTGGAATGTAGAGCAGCAGGTCTGACGCCGGTTCTTGTTGTGCTCGATCCAACACCCTCTCACCGTCTCGCGGAGTTGGTCGCCAAGTTCACTGCCAGTGGGGGCAGGCATTACGTCGGTGCCGACGCGTGGGCGCACATGGATTCCAAAGCTGGTAAGACAATGGCAGTCTTTCTGGAGCGCTATATTCGGCCACCGTTAACGGAAATGGCAATACACGAGGACACCGGACCTGAATCTATTCAGCTCTCATGGTCGCGGGATGAAATTTTGATTCGTGGGAGCAACGAAAGCATTCGCATTCCTCGGCGAAGTTAAAATTTGCCACCGACTCCTAAACCCTGGGTGACGCCTACGAATACCTCATCGGCCAGTTTGCCGCCGGGTCCGGCAAGAAGGCGGGCGAGTTCTACACCCCGCAGCAGCTTTCCGACATCCTCTCCGCCATCGTCACCCTCGACAGCCAGGAGCCGAAGACCGGCAAGAAGCCGAAGCTGGACAAGGTGCTCGATTTCGCCTGCGGCTCCGGCTCCCTGCTGCTCAACGTGCGCAAGAAAATGGGGCCGAATGGCATTGGAAAAATTTTCGGACAGGAAAAGAACATCACCACCTACAACCTCGCCCGCATGAACATGCTGCTGCATGGGGTGAAGGACACAGAGTTCGAGATCTTTCACGGCGACACCCTGACCAACGACTGGGAAATGCTGTGTGAGCTGAACCCCGCCAAGAAACCCTACTTCGACGCCATCGTCGCCAATCCGCCCTTCAGCTACCGCTGGGACCCGACGGACGCCATGGGCGACGACGTGCGCTTCAAGAACCACGGCCTCGCCCCCAAATCCGCCGCCGACTTCGCCTTCCTCCTGCACGGCTTCCACTTTCTGAAAGACGAAGGCGTGATGGCCATCATCCTGCCCCACGGCGTGCTCTTCCGTGGCGGTGCCGAGGAACGCATCCGCACCAAGCTCCTCAAAGACGGCCACATCGATACCGTCATCGGCCTGCCCGCCAATCTCTTCTACTCCACCGGCATCCCCGTCTGCATCCTCGTGCTCAAGAAATGCAAGAAACCGGACGACGTGCTCTTCATCAACGCCGCCGAGCACTTCGAAAAAGGCAAACGCCAGAACCGCCTCACGGAAGCGAACATCGCCAAGATCATTGACACCTACCGCGAGCGGACTCAAGAGGACCGCTACTCCAAACGCATCTCGATGGAGCGAATCGCCGAAGAAGGATACAACCTAAACATCTCCCGCTACATCAGCACCGCGACGGCGGAGGAAGAGATCGAGTTGGAGCGACTCACAACAACTTGCTCGAAATCGAACAAAAAATCCAAGACGCTGCCACCATGCACAACGCTTTTCTCAAGGAGTTAGGTCTGGCCCTCTTGCCGCCTGCTTAACTCTGTATGAGCTAGCTGCGAATGCTGACTAGCTGCTTGCGATTTGCGCGAGGTGCTGCTCAAGTTGGGCTTCGAGTTTGTCGGCTTCCCGCTTATCTGCAATGCTTGCATCGGATGGGAAACGCGGAGTCATGAACTGGTTTTGGAGCAAAGGTTGGACGCCCCGTTTCCGGCGTCGTCATGGCACTAACAACGCGACAAGGCCAAGGGTGGCACTAGCTTCCAGCTTGTGAGTGTATTTAAGGCAAAGCGGCGTATGGCATGATGTTACAAACATGCTTTGTTGACGATAGGATTCTTATGTGAATATTAAGACTGTCGAAAAATAACCCCCGACTTAAACAGAACAAAATATGACAATTAGAATAAAGCTCTTCGGCGCAATCTATATGGTTGCGACCGGTTTGTTATCCTTAAATGCGGTGCACGCGTGCGCCGACTATACCATACTGGCCAGCGAGATTGCTGGTTCCAGCATGATCACTAAAACGGCAATCGCCACAGGCAATTATCGCGTCGGCTCCACTTGGTCGGGTGGAGTGGCACCCGGTGTCAACGATGTAGTCAAGATTCCCCCAGGCATAACGGTGACGATTGATGATACCACTGCGGTGGCGAAAACCATCCTCGTATCCGGCAGCTCCACCCGAACGGGCACCGGGACTGGCACTCAGCAGACAGGCATCACTATGGGCACCTTGCAGTTTGCCCCGGGCGTAAATTCCACATTGCGGGTGGAGACCATTCTCGTCGGCGATTACGGAAGGTTGCTCATTGGCGGCTACAACGTGGGAAGCGAAGGCGGTCCGATTGCCTCCAATAAAACGGCTAACATCGTTTTCACCGCGACAGGAGCCAACCCCGTGGGGGATTCCCAAGTGATGGCACGCGGCCTCATTACGGATTGCGACGCCATCGTGCGGATGAACAGCGCCTCCGCCCGGGCACCGTTTGTCGAATTAGCTGGCGATGTGGATCCCTCCAACATCGCGTCCAGTCAGTCAGTGGCCATTAACAATACCTTCGCCACGACCAATTGGGCCGTGGGGGATGAGGTGGTCATTCCCTCCACCATTTTCACCCGCGAATGGTCTTCCAACATGGTCGCCTCGAAGGACACTGCCACTGCAGCGACTACTGGCACTGAAGCCATGCAAAATGAGGTCAGAACGCTGGGAAGTGTCAG
>JBBRNR010000013.1:0-43523 GCA_038230215.1 Chthoniobacterales bacterium
AAATCTTTCTCTTTAGGTTATTCATTGCATTTATCACTATATTACTATGTGGAACTTTTGTTCCTGGGGGGCTGGCATTTGAGTTCCAACCCCCTAGGAACTTTTGTTCATACCCCCCATGAAGCATGGTTCCTACCAATTCCACGTTTTTTTATGCGAAACTTTTCCGACAAGTCCGTGCGATCCTCTTGCAGTTTTCGCATCTGGGCTGGCTTGGCATAAGCATAACGATTGGTCACATGGATGGTTCGCTGATTTCTATTTTCAACTATGACCGTGATACATCCTTTCTTTTTAAGAGAGGAAACGTATTTCCCGATTTGCCGCGCACTAATCCCGAAAAAATCCGCGAAATAGGAATTAGACGCAAAACAGCCTCTTTCATTATCGAGGCTATGAATTTCCACAAAGAGAACTTTCTCCATGATGGATAATTCATCAGATTCCCAGACCTCGGCTGGTATCCAGATTCCTTTGAAATTGCGTGCAGGACGTTCCACGCGAATTATTATATCACAATAATAAAAACGCTATGTGTGGATAACTTTATTACTATCTGAAAAACTCTTCCGTGATGTCGCGTGCTCCATGAAGGACGCGAACGATTTCTACTCCATCTGTTACCGGGCGGTAAAAAATGAGGTAATTGCCTGTTGGGAAAAATCGCAGGTTGGCCGCAAGCTCCTCAACGCTTTTGCCCAGATGAGGTTGCATTGAGAGTGACGTAAAGATTTCGTCAAACGTATCCAGAAGATGATCGGCGGCGGATGGATTGTTTCGGGCGATGTAAGCCCAAATTTCCACCGTGTCCCTTTCCGCTTGGGCGGAACGAATGATCTGAGGCATCAGAAACTTAGGCCGTGGCCTGTTGACTTGCTAATAATGCCCGACCTTTGGCTTTCACTTCATCAACATTCCAAACCGCGCTTTCGCCTCGGTCGAGTTCGTCAATACCCACTTGAATTTTGGATTTGAGACTGGCGAGGCGTTGCTTACGGATTTCCTCGTGAACCTTGAATTCAGCCAGCGCATCGGCCACAACTTCACTCTCCGTCAAATAACGTCCTGATTTTACAGCGGTCTCGATAAAGCTCTTATCCTCGTCCTGAAGTGTGATGCTCAAGGTTGTCATATCTAAAGAATACCAGACTCCCCCGAAATCGGCAAGCCTTGCCTTGGTGCGGCCCTGTTCATTTCCCTTCTCGCCTGTGATAGAATTATCACACTGGCTCCCACCTGCGGAACTTCGGAAAGAGGTAGCCCATATTATTCGCTAATTTAATCACCATGAATGATCCAATTTCGGAAGACTTCGGCAATGTTCCGAACGCTGCCGAACCCTTCGGAAACATTCCGCAAGCTGCGGAAACCTTCCGAACATTTCCGAACCATGCGGAAGGTTTCGGAACACTGCGGAATCATACGGAAAAGACTGAGCACCATACCCTGAGCGTGCGTGAAGTAGCCCGGATGTTTGAGCAAGCGAGCGTGCCACGCACGGAGCGCAGTATCATCAACTGGTGCCAACAGAATCGTCAGGGCATCGCCCGATTGGATGCCTACTTTGATACCAACGAACGCAAATACTTCATCACTTCGGAAAGCGTGACACGGGCCATTCAAGAAGAGCAAGCCAAGGCATCGGCGAATGGGCAACCATCGAATCCGCCAGAAAAGCAGGAGCATGAGATTCCGAAGGCTGCGGAACGTGAGACGAACCGTGCGGAAAGAAACGAGGATGCGGCTACCCTCGAATACAAGTTACGCGACTTGGAAATTTCCAATCGCGCCAAGGATTACTTTATCGAACAACTCCAAAGAGAACGTGACACTTTTAATGACGAGCGGCAGCAATATGTCGAGAAGCTGATCGGGTTTAGCCGAAAGGTCGGAGAGCTTGAAACTCAACTCGTCCAACTTGATTCACCCTCTTCGGAAAACAGGAAATGGTTCCCGGTAAGTTCTGAACCCTTCGGAAAACAGGATGTGGAAAATCATGCAGACATCCCATTCGTCACAGAAATACTTCCGAACGAATAATTGGTATAAAGATTGAAAAACCAATGAGTTACAGAAAATATGCAGTTTTTTGGGACCTAACAAAAGCCCGACAAAAGCCTATTCTGACACAGGTGCTGGATTTGATGGTTTCTGGCGAGGATCATACCCTAAGAACTGAATGATCTTCTTCTGATTGTTGGGAGTGATCGGCCTACGATTACATTCCCATCTTTGGATTGTCTGGTATGCTACACCCATGATTTCAGCGACTTGCACATGGCCTAGTGCCATATCAACCCGCTTCCGCCTTAAGTGCTCACCCAAAGTTTTCGGGTCATTGAGGGCACCTCGCAGCATCCGCCGATGAAGGGAAATTTGTGGAATATTCACGACTAATCTCCGATGACAAATACCCAGCAGTCCCAACGCCAGCTGCTTGCCTCGCAGACTCGGCAGCATAGACTTACGCGCGGCTGGGAGATCGTTTCTATCGGATGCCGACAAGTCGCTGGGCTTGGGGTCGTAACGCTTTTCTGCGCTTGCTCAAGAATCGGAGTCGTTTATTTTCCCGGTATGAGCACCGTCCTCGAAATCGAAACCGCCGTTAGCAAGCTTTCCCGTCAGGAACTTTTGTCTTTCCGCGACTGGTTTTCAGGATTCGACGCTGTTGCGTGGGACAAACAGTTCGAGGAGGATGTCGCCTCTGGACGTTTGGACACCCTTGCAGACGAGGCCATCCGGGACCTGCACGAAGGGCGTTGTCGAGACTTGTGAGGCATCGCACCAGCCCGAAGTTCTGGCAGTTCCATGCTCAACTTCCCGAGGAAATTTAGCGACTTGCGGACGAGAACTACGAGCTGCTTAAAGCCGATTCGCGGCATCCTTCCCTCCACTTCAAGAAGGTTGGCAGGATGTGGTCGGTTCGTGTCGGCATCCACTATCGCGCCACCGCAGTCGAGAATGGTTCTGACATCGTTTGGTTTTGGATCGGTCATCACAGCGAGTATGACCGAATCATTGCTGGACGCCGTTAGCAACTACAACGAAATCGCGGCAGAGCGTGCTCGCAGCGCGGTTTTTTTGTTTCGAGAGAGTGCCGAATGGATCGACTCGACTCTCGGGTTGTGTCATTTTCCATGGATGACTCCCACCTCTCGTGACGCGCGCGATCCTTTGCATGGAGTCACTTTGAAGTCGATTTTGATGCGGCTCCTGCAACGTCATGGCTGGGAGGAAATGGGGGATCGGATTCCGATTCGTTGTTTCCAGAAAGATCCGTCGATTCAGTCGAGTCTGACGTTTCTGCGGAAGACGCCGTGGGCGCGGAAGCGGGTGGAGGAGTGGTTTATCAGCGAACTGCCGCCGACGCCAGACGCTGCGTCCTCTGTTTCGGAGTCACCGCCGGAAAAGTGAGCGGAGTTTCAGTGGATTCTGGGTGTATTAGCGGGAATCACGCCGTTTCCAAGTGCGCGGCGGCGGCGGTGTCGCGGACGAGGGATTTTTGATTCGAGATCCAGACGATTCCAGCGAGGAGCATGACGACGGAGACGGCGATGAAGCTTTGCGACCAGGTGCCGTGGTCTTTGATCCAGCCCATGAGGTAGGGGGAGGGGACGTCGCCGAGGAGGTGAATGACGAGAATATTGGCGGCGAAGGCGGTGGCTCGCATGTTGGCCGGGGTGACGTTCGCGATGGCGGTGTTCGACGGGCCGATATTTAGGAAAAGGAAGAACATGGCGAGCGCGATGAAGACCCACGCGAGTGGCATGGGAACGTAAAGCATGGCGATGGTGCAGGGGAAGGCGAGCAACATGCCGGTCCCGGAGACGAGGAAATAGGCACCGGGGAAACGCGTCCGCAATTTATCCGCGAGATAGCCGCCGAGGAGGGTGGAGACGAGTCCGGTGCCGGCGAGGATGGCTCCGAAGAGGAGGCTGGCGGTGGCGATGGAGACGCCGCGATCTTCGTGCAGGTAGGTCGGTGCCCAGACGGAGAGACCGCCGATGGCGAACGTCATGGCGGCTTGCGCGAGGATGTTGGTGACGAGCGAGGGGATGCGGAGGAGTTTTTTGTAGTCAGCCCAACCGGGTTTGAGTGCGATGGAACTCGACTGAAAACCTAACTGGCGGGGTTCCTTCATGAAGAAACAGAAGGCGGCGAGGAGGAGTCCGGGTGGCACGACGAGGTAAAAAGCCCAGCGCCAGTCCATCCATTTCGTCATCAGGCCGCCAAATGCGTAGCCGAGCGCGCTGCCGACGGGAATCGCCATGAAGAACCACGCGAGCACCTGCCCACGTTTTTCCACCGGGTAGCAGTCGCTAATGATCGTGGGCGCGGCAGGGCCGTAGCCCGCCTCGCCGACGCCGAGGAAAACGCGGGTGAGCAGGAGCATCATGAACCCGGTGGCGAGCCCGGACGCGCCGCTGGCCAGACTCCAGAGGCCGACGCTGAGGCCGATGATGAGCCAGCGCGAATAGCGGTCGGCCATCCAACCAAAGAGCGGGGCCATCAGCATGTAACTCAAAAGGAAAGCGGTCGTGAGCAAGCCAGCCTTCGAGTTGGCATCGGGCGCGCCGGCGAGGAAGGTGGCTTTGATGTCGGGGATGACGGCGGCGAGGATGTAGCGGTCGAGGTAGCAGAAGAGGTTGATCGCCAGAAGGAGGGCGAGGGATTTGCGGGCACCGGGCTGAGTCATGGAGGCGGATGGTGGCATTGCGACGGTTGATTTTCCATGTTTTTCCCCGACGCTGAGTCGCATGGAACTCGACTTGGAAGGAAAACACGCCAGCCGCGCCTACGCGATTCTGGCTTCACTAGTAACGCCGCGCCCGATCGCCTGGGTGACGACGATGAATGCGGACGGGGTGGTGAATGCCGCGCCGTTCAGCTTTTTCAATATGATGGGAGCGAATCCGCCGATTCTGGCCTTTGCACCGGGCGACCGCGACGATGGGAATCCCAAGGATACGGCGGCAAACATTCGGCTGAATCACGAGTTTGTGGTGAATCTGGTGGATGAAACCGTGGCGGAAGCGATGAACCGGACGGCTGCGAGCCTGCCGCCGGGTGTGAGTGAAATCGGGCAGGCGGGATTGCACACGCTGCCGTCGGCAATCGTGAAGCCGCCGCGTTTGGCCGAGGCTCCGGTGAGCCTAGAATGCACCGAGTGGGGCACGTTGCAGATTGGCGGCAACCGGATGGTGATCGGGCTGATCAAGCGGGTGCATCTGCGCGATGAGTTGTTTGAACCAGAGACGCAGCGCATTCGCACGGAGAATTATCATCCTGTCGGGCGTATGGCGTCGCCGCACTGGTATTGCCGGACGAATGACCGGTTTGAGATGATTCGACCGGGGTAGGAGTGGGTGGGGGAGAAGCGGCCTGGTTTTTATCCCATTCGAGGTGTCGCGCAGTTATCCGATTGCCATTTCTAACAAAATTTCCCATGAGTAGCGCATGT
This sequence comes from Chthoniobacterales bacterium, assembly GCA_038230215.1. Classification (GTDB taxonomy): domain Bacteria; phylum Verrucomicrobiota; class Verrucomicrobiia; order Chthoniobacterales; family DASVRZ01; genus DASVRZ01. The sequence goes on from JBBRNR010000013.1 coordinate 5,462, forward strand.
CGAAACGCCGCCGCCTTACCTATGCCCGTGCCCGCCTCTGGCTGGGTGTCGCCAATGTCGGGTTCTGGGTCGTGCTGGCAGTCGTCGCGCTAAGTCTGGACTGGCCGGGGAAGTTCTTTCCGACGCAACCTTTGGAGGGAAAAAAACTCGCGATTTCGCTGGCGACGTTTTTGGGCGCTTACATCGCATTACAGGCACCTTTTGACTTCGTCGGGGGTTACGTTTTGCCCGAGCTGCATCAGCGCTACTATGGCGACTTTAGCGATTTCGTGACGAATTGGATTCGCGGTGTGACGGTGCAGTCGGCGATCTTTTTTGTGATCGGACTCACATGGTTATCGAAGTCCGAATGGCTTATCGCTCTGGCACTTGGCTGGATGTCGCTGCTACTCGTCTGCCAGTCGGGCCTGGCCCGGTTGATCGGCGACTTTCATTCCCGTGGCGAGAATGCCTGGAAGTCGATGGACGATGCATTCACCGGCGGCATCGCAGGATTTCCGGGACGGCAAAAGGCGATCTTCGTGACCGGGCGCGGACAGCGTTTGCGGGCGATGGATGAACGTCGGCGGCATCATGTGCAGAAATTACTCCTGCCTGTGGCGGGCATCGTGATCGCGACGAGTTTCAATTTACTGGGACTTCTGCTTGCGGCGCAAATGGTGCGTCACCCACTGCAAAGCGTGGCGGGCTTGGTGGAGCTGGCACTGTGGTTCACGCTCTGGTCGTTCGTAGGGCTGCTGATTTTGCCGAGCCTGAGTCGTCCGTCGGTCTATGCGGGCGACTACGCTCTTTATGCCAAGGGGGTGGAGGAGGCGGAGTTTCAGTATTATCTCAAGTTCGATTTCTCGCAGGCGGGCGAGGAAGAGCGCCCAAAATGGATCGAGCGGATCTTTCATCCGGTGCCGAGCGTGGCCAACCGGCTGGAGCGCTGGGGACGTGTCCCTGGCTGGGCGGGCGGCTGGCACGCGGCGCGTTATGCGATTTACCTGTCGTGGTCGGGCTTGTCGCTATTGAACCGCGCGGTGCATTGCAATATCGGCAAACCCAACGTCTGGGTGCTACTGCCCTGCGATTGATTTTTATTGGATCGGCGCGAGCAGACGGGCCACTCGGACGCGCAGCCGAAACCAGAAACGGGCCCCGGTGATTTCCTCCTTCGTGACGAGATGGCTGTTGCGGAAGTCGTTCTCCAGCATGGCCTCCACTTTGGCAGCCATGACGTGGTCGGCGAATCCCATGGTGATTTCGAAGTTGAGCCGGAACGAGCGGTTATCGAAATTGGCCGTGCCGATGGCGCTATAATCCGCGTCCACGAGCATCACTTTTTGATGCATGAACCCGCGCTGATGACGATACCAGCGGATGCCGAGCGGAATGGTTTGAGTGAGGTAAGAGAACGATGAAAGTCGCACCAGTTCGTTGTCCGGCCTTTCTGGGATGAGGATGCGGACATCGACGCCGCGCAAAGCCGCGAGTTGCAGAGCTGAGATGAATTGTTCATCCGGCACGAAATACGGGCTGGCAATCCAGAGCCGCTCCTGGGCGGAATTGATCGCGAAAAGGAAAAACAGCGTCGCAGTTTCCAAGGTGTCGGCCGGGCTGCTGGTGAGGCAAAGCGCTGCGGTGTTGCTGTGCGGACTGCGCTGCGGGGACCAGTTTAGCGTGGGTGTCTCATCCGTGGCCCATTTCCAATCCTCCAGCCACGACACCTGCACACCCTGCACGACCGGTCCCTCCACCTCCACATGCGTGTCGCGCCAGGCTCCATGACGCGGGTCGAGCCCGAGATATTCGTCGCCGACATTGTGCCCCCCCACGAACGCGACGAGCCCGTCCACGATGACGATTTTGCGATGGTTGCGGAAGTTGATCTGGAAGCGATTGGCAAATCCCTTCGTCGTGTCGAACGGCGCGATCTGCACGCCGCCCGCCCGCAGCTCATTGCAATACTGTCGCAAATGCCCGCTCCCGATCTCATCGAAAAGCACGTAGCAGCGCACGCCCTGGCTGGCTTTGGCGAGCAGGGCATCGCGCAATCTGTGACCCAGCCCGTCCTCGCGAATGATGTAAAACTGCACCAGCACATAGTCCGTCGCCGCCTCGATGGCGCGGAAGATGGCATTGAAAGTCGCTTCACCGTCGATCAGGAGTTCCGCGCTGTTGTGCGACGTGAAAGGCATCTTCGCGAGGCTTTCCAAGAGTAGAGTCTCATGTTTTCGTTTATCCAGTCGCAGCCGAAACGGCTCCAGATCGGAGAATAACTGCTCGGCCACAGCCTGAGTCTTGCTCGTCCCCGCGCGCCGCGAATGGACGTAACCGGCAAACTTGCTGCGTCCGAAAACGAAGTAAGCCGGCACCGCCAGCCACGGGATCGCATTCAACGCCACTGCCCAGGCGATCGCACCCTGCGAGGTGCGCGTCTCGAGGATGGCCTTGATGGAGGTGAGAAAGCCGGCCAGTTGAAATCCAGCCAGCAAAAACGTCAGCCACATGGCGATGAGACTCGGAAGAAACCGTCCGCATGGGAATCTTTTTTCCCACTTTCATAGGGGTGGCAGGATTGCTGCTAATAAACTGGCAACAATCCGCTGCCGCTTTGAACAAAGAACTCCTCGACCACATCCTCGCCGCCATGATCGACACCGACGACGGCGTTTCCGACCTCCTTTTCGTCGTAGGCAAGCCGCCGCACGTCGAGTTGCATGGGCATCTGCACGCCATGGAGACCGATCCGCCCAATCTCGGCCTCACCCAGGCGCAAGTCGCGGCGATGGGAAAAATTCTCATGAATGGGAACAAACGCCTTGAGGAAGACTGGCTTACCAACGGCTCGTGCGATTGCAGTTACTCCATTCCCGAGGCGCGTTTCCGGGTAAATTTCTTCCGGCAAAACAGCAACCCCGCCATCGTCATGCGCAAGCTGAACTCCGTCATTCCCAATATGAAGGTGCTCAACCTGCCTGCGGTCTTTAAGAACATCATCAAAGAGAAAAACGGCATCATCTTCGTCACCGGCGGCACCGGCAGCGGCAAGACCACGACCCTCGCCGCCATGCTGAATGAGATTAACGAAAACCAGTCCTGCCACATCATTACCCTGGAGGACCCCATCGAATTTCTCCATCCGCACAAGAAATCCATCTTCTGCCAGCGCGAACTCGGCAAGGACTTCAACTCCTTTCCCAACGGCCTCCGCGCCGCCCTCCGCCAGGCGCCGAAAGTCATCCTTGTCGGCGAGATTCGCGACCGCGAAACCATGGAGATCGCCATGACCGCCGCCGAGACGGGCCACGTCGTTTTCAGCACCCTCCACACCATCAACGCTGGCCAGACGATCAACCGCATCCTCGGCATGTTCACCCGCGAGGAGGAACCCCTCATCCGCCAGCGCCTCGCCGAGACCCTGCGCTACGTCATCAGCCAGCGGCTCGTCACCAAAATCACCGGCGGACGCCATCTCATCACCGAGATCATGGGCAGCAGCCTGAGCACGCGCGAAGCCATGCTCTACGGCGAAAAAGACGGACGCACCTTCCAGGACATCATCGAGGCCGCCATCCCGCAAGGCTGGCACAGCTTCGACCAGGAACTCCTGCAAGCCGTGGAAAAAGGCATCATCGACGAGGAAAGCGCCATGCTCTACTGCAACATCAAAAACAAGATGAGCCGCGAACTCGACTCCTTGCGCAACCAGAAAGGCTCCAAATCCGCCGGCTTCCAGGAAAGCGGCCTCCGCATTCAGGAAAAACCCGCCGCCGCACTCGCGCCAGCAATGCCAGTGTAGCGTTGAGCCTGTGGCTCAACCACCCTGCACGCGAATTTCCTCTCGACAATCTGCTGGGCAAACTCCACGTCTCCTTCATGGAAAGGAAATACAAAGCCACTCCGCCGCGTCTTCCCGTCATTTTTCAAACACAGGACAGCCCGCTGTATCTCGTCACGATAAACACGCTTTGGCGACGTCCCTTGCTCGCCACCTCATCCATTCACGAGGCATTTCGCGATTATGCCACCCGCGCGGCGACCTTCCAAGTGGGCGTGGGCCGCTACGTCCTCATGCCCGACCACATTCACCTTTTTATTCGCATGGCTTCCGACATCGCACTCGGACGCTGGGTAGGAGGATTTAAACAACGCCTCGGCAAAGTCCTCATCACCCAAGGACACCTGCCTTTGGAGAAACCAGGCATCCGGCTGAGAAGTTTCTGGCAGCCCGGATTTTTCGATCATCTTCTGCGCCGGGACGAGAGCTACGCTGTAAAATGGGACTACGTCTGGAGAAATCCCGTCCGAGCTGGACTGGTGAAAAGAAGTGAGGACTGGCCGTGGCAGGGAGAAATCGAAGTCGTGGATCGCGCTTGAAACATAGTGAAAAATCCTCTGCAGCGTCGAATCGGTGGCCGATTTGTAGCTTCGAGCCTGAGGCGGAGTTGCAGTATCGAATGAGTGCGGAGTTGTAGCGTCGAGCCTGTGGCTCGACTGAGACTAGGCCCTTAAGTTCAGACCGTTGTTATCCAACAGACACAACTCCACAACCCTTTTTTTCTATCGAGTGAGGTATCTCATTTTCACAGTCTTTGACTGACTACTGGCCCACATTTCTTAGGATGCCTGTAGTCGAGCCACAGGCTCGACGCTACAACTCACCACCGAGATTCGTGCCTCCGTCTGAATTTTGAGCAATGGTCGGGAGCTTTGTTCACCCACCTCCAGGCTGCCCGAGGCATGCTGGAAAGGTCCGTCAGACCACCCACAGAGGTTCTCCAGTCAACCTCACCAGGTGAATAAACCACCTTACGAGCTGCTTCTATCAATCTCGCAGGCATCGTCATCCCACCTGGGAAGGTTCCTTGCCGATCGTTAGAGGTTCTTCAGCCCACCTCGGTAGCACCGCTGTTGGAGGCGGCGTCTCACAATTTGCCGACTGCTTGTAACGTCGAGCCTGTGAATCGATCGGGTTGAGCCATAGGCTCAACTCTACAACTTCCGATGCGCCATATTATGTTAACGAACTCCTTTTGCTTTGCAGTTTTCTAGCTTTTGATTCAGCTTTCGCGACTTTTGCATGACTCCTCTGGTTTCCATCATCATCCCTTGTTTTAATGCGGTCTCCTACATCGAGGAGGCTGTGGATAGCGTCTATGCTCAAACTCATCCGGGCTTCGAGTGCCTGGTGGTGGATGATGGCAGCACAGATGGTTCTGTTGGAAAACTCCAGAAGCTTTTAGCAAAGCATCCATCGCTCCAAGTGCTCCAGAAGCCGAATGGCGGACGGGCGGCGGCGATTAATTTTGGCATAGCCCGGACTTCACCGGAATCCGAGTATCTCGTGTTCTTCGATGCCGACGATGTGTTGCATCCAGAATTTATCTCCCGCTGTCTGGCGGCTTTTTCCCAGGATGCAGTGGTGACCGTTGCCACGCAATCGAAGACTTTCTATGAATCCATCGATGTTAGTTTTCCGACTAGCCGAAGCCGTTTCACCGCCGGTCGCTGGGCTCCGTTAAATTTACCGGTCAGCATTCAGGAAACGCCTTTTCTTTGCTTCTATAGCTGCACGGGGCAGGGGCCATGGGCTATGCACCGCAAGAAGGAGTTGTTGGAGGCGGGGTTGTTGGAAGAACGCCTCAACCAGGGGAAAATCCACGGCAACGAGGACACCGATCTCTTTTGCAAAATGGCGCTGCTAGGACGGGTGCTTTATTTACCGGACGCTCTCTACTACAAGCGAGAGCATACCACCAACGTCACTAAAACCCGCGACATGGGCTATGATCTTTTTCGGGAAATATGGGATGGTCGTATCAGGCAGATGGCGGCGGTAAAGCCGGAGTGGATTCTCCTACTGCACTACTACCAGCGCATGCATCGTCCGCTGCGAGACCTGAAAGTAGCTGCGCTGGCAGGCAAAGATTTTGTGCAAAAACCCAGTCTTCAGAAGCTGCGCTGGTTTCTAAAGCTCCTTCTCAGCGGGCTGCCCACATTGGTCTGGGGCTACCCCTGGTTCCTAACCATCTTCAACGCACGGCGGCATAAAATTCAGAACTCGATCTGACCCCGTGAAGAGAGGGCGTATAGTGGTTATTTGCGGTGTCGCTTTGCTGGCATGGTCCTATTTTGCCCGCCCGATTTATGATGCTGCCTGGATAGCCGCCCAGCGAGGACGAGACAAAGTGGACGCCAAACTCGCGCGCAATGCCCAGGTGCCCTTAGACGATGTCGTCGCCCTCAACACCCAGCTCGTGGTGGAGACGGAGGACTACATTAAGAGCACACGCGACTTAGATGCCCATCTGCCGCAATTGCAAAACATCCGGTATACCTCGCTGCCGGACTTTGCTGCCAGCACCGGTTTCCTCCGTGAGACGTTGCAGCAGTCAATCAAGTATCCGCTCGCCAACGCCTTGCATGGCAATGATTTTTCCAGTGTGCGGGAGACATCCATCGGTGAGGACACACTGGCCAGCTACTCATTATTAGTCATACCCGCCCTAGGCGACTCCCGCACCGGACTTGTGAATACGATGGGCATTTTAATCATCCCGAAAAAACATGAGATGAGGATGCCGCTAATCATCGCTGCTCATGGACGCGGCGGGATGCCGGAGCGTTCAGCCAATGGAAAAATCAAGCTGATGGAATCTAACAATCGCGATCTCGCCCAGGGTGCCATCGAGCGAGGCTGGGCTGTCTTCGAGCCGATCTATGTTTTCTATGGACGCGGCTACCCGGAAAACATCCGCGACCTTCTAACCATTCGGGCCGAGGAAGCGGGCACGAGTCTCCTGGCCATCGAATTTACCAAGACGGAGCGAGCCATCGACTACCTGCTCACGCGACCTGAGTTTGATGCCAGTCGCCTGGCGATGGTCGGCATGTCTTACGGCGGATTTAACACTCTCTACACCACGGCACTGGACTCACGCATTCGTGTCGCGGTGGTGGCCGCCTACTTCAATGACCGTGCCGAGGTGTTAGATAGTAATGAACCCTTCGGCTTCTACGATTGGAGATTCAGCCACAGCCAGGGAGTCCTGCGCGATCCACAAATCGCAGCCTTGGTCTGCCCGCGTCCACTGCAAATCCAAGCCGGCACGCAGGACCAGCTTTTTCCCGTGGAGGGTGCTCGCAAAGTTGTTCCGGAAGCACGCGAATACTATCGCAAACTAGGATTGGAAGCCCGCTTCGAGTACCATGAATTCGTAGGTCGCCACGACTTCGATGGTGATGCCGCGTGGACCTTCATTGAACGTGGATTTAAGTTGTAGCGTCGAGCCTGTGGCTCGACGCTACAACGTCACTTACGGCGACTCCACGGAGAGCCGCATGAAGCGAGGGCCGTTTCCAGCGGGGAGCACATCGCGAACGACGATGGTTTCCAGGCCTTTGGCCGGCACATCCAGCAAATCGCTGATGCGATAGGTGAGGTCGTCTGGATCGATCCAGATCCAACTGGAGGCATTGGTTAGATCGGAACTGGCACCGACGCGCAGGGTAACATCGCGGGCCGCATGGTTGCGTGTGAATTGCAGGGTAAGGTAATCATCACCCAGCCAGTGAAAAATGTTAGTCAGGATGCTGGAACGCGAAGCCCGCACAGGGGAGGTGCCCAGGGCGTATTCCAGGAGATTGGATTGTCCATCGAGATCGTAGTCTGCCAGCATTCCAGTGAGACTCGCATTAGTTAGATCCGCGCTACTGAAGTTCTGCTGCTGCCAGAGCATGAAGGCGGTGTCAGTCGCCGGAATAATATGGGCGGGATCCAGAAAGATGCCTTGCACCGAGGCTGTGCTGGTCGGGCATTCGATCGTGAGTCTGACCGGGCCTTTGAAACGGAATTGGTAGATGTGGTTGAGGCCCGTCTGCTCCTGGGTGTCGTAGCCCACGCTGGGCGTTAGTGCTCCTTTGGGCGTGAGTCGGATTTTGTAGTTCGCCGAAGTCCTGAACCGCGAGGAGAGAATGACGGTTAGATAATAGATGTCATCGTTATGCGGAGTGACATCCATGATGCCTGTCCTATTGTCTTCCTTGACGAACAATCCGTAGTCGGAGCCCAGGATGCCATTCACTCGGAACTGATAGGCGAGCCAGTTGTCTGTACGCCACCCGCTACCGGCTTCGATGTTGTCTCCAAAAGGTAGATTCACCGCATCCGTGTGGGAGGTGGCACTCCAGTTGAAGAGACGGTAGCCAGCGGCGCCGACGTTGCGCAAGGTTAGGTTTCCTAACAATGGACTCAGCTTCAACAGGGCCGGCTTTCCCAGAGGCGGATTGTCGGCCAGCACATCGAGAATGCGGGGTTCAAATCCAGCTTGATCATAACGTCCCGCGACTTCCACGAGGCTGGTCAGGCTGGCGGGTGTCGCGGCGACCGGATCGGAGTCAACAGATTCGCCCTGGCTGGTCACGGCTGAGATGGTGAAGTAATACGTCTGTCCGTTAGTTAGATTGTCGATGGTTTTTCCGGCGCTCTCCACTCCGCCATTGATCAGGGTGGCGCTGCCGCCGCGAGAGGTGGCCATCTTGATGTTATAGCTCGTCGCATCGGCCACCGCATTCCAAGTGAGCGAGACGCGGCCGTCCCCAGATTTCGCTGCAACTCCCGTGGGAAACGGGCTGGGCGCAACGGGGACGACTAACATCTGCATCTGACCCAGCGTGCCAGTGGCGGTCGATTCGCGGATGGTTTGTGTGCCATTGAGCAACCAGCGTTGCGGACCATGCTGGCTCTCGTCATTTGCCCACAGATACACTTGGCCGCCGACCTCGGTAACGAAGGAAAACGCACTGTTGCCGGCGAGGCCGGGGATGACGCCCTCAAAGCTTTCATGGCCCAGACTCGATTCACCAAACTGCCCGACGAACAAGCCGTCGTCGTAGAAATGCATGAACTGGCAGGCCTGATGATCGGCCCAGAACTCGCCGTGATAGCCGAAAATCACGTTCCTTCCACTGGTGTAAACGGAGTTGCCCGGATAGTTCACACCGTCGCCAATATCAAAGGAACCGAGCCCGTCAAGTGGCACGCTAGTACTAACGCTGGGGCTCGCCTTCCAAAGCCAGTCGCTGCCGCCCTTTCTCACACCGCCGAGATGCCAGCCATTGTTCTTGGTGGGGTCAAAGGAGATGAGAATGTCACTCGAAGTCTGCGGCATTCGGAAATCGCCCAGGCTGCAGCAGCGCGTGAGCGGGTCTTTGCTGGTGGCTGGTGCGGTGGCGAGTGTGGTGTAATCGCCCCAGAGTGGGTTGTTCTGGCCATTAAAACCTAACAACGGCTTCTCTTCAAAGGTGGCCGTCGGTCCGGAGTAGTTGTCGCCAAAGATGTGTCCGCGCCGCAGTGCGCCGGTCGGCGTGAGGGATTCAAAGGTGGCGGGATCGGATGCGGTGGGTTTGAGTGTAATGTTAGTCAACCGTGTTCCCTGCGCGGTGAGCTCGACCAGTTCGCTGCCGGGCAGGCCAGCCTTGGCGACGAGCCCATAGGTGCGGCCGTTGGACAAGGTCGCGACCTGGCGCACGCCGCAGCCGAAGTCGAAGTAGGCGGCAGGAAGATTCGCACCCCAGTTTTTCACCAGCTTCCAGCCTTGCGCGAGTGGCTTGGAGTAGTCGATGGCGAACTCCAGAAAATCGGAGAAGACGCGAGTCGGATTGTTCGCATCCACACTGGTGGAGTAAGAGACGTTTTGGAACATGATCTCCTCGATGTAAGTGCGGTCGGCGGCGTAGTGCAGCAGGCGGCGATTGCCCACATCGCTCAGCCAGAATGAGCCGTCCGCGGCAATGGCGATGGAGCCGCCGGGCTTGCCTTCGCGGTCGAGAAAGAGAAATTTATCGTGAGTTACTTCGGGTCCGTTGGCGGCATAACCGCCGGCTTGTCCAAAGGTTAGGATGGGGGTGCCGGTCGTGGAAAACGCCTTCACCTGCTGGCTGCTGCCCGCGTCCACCACGACTACGAATGTGCCAGTGGGATCGACGGCCAGATCGAGCGGTTCCTGCAACTGACTAACCGGAGTACTAACATGCGGCGCTGTTGCCGGAGCGGTGATTCTGCGAAGCGACGTGCCGCTGATCGCCCAGAGATCGCCGTTGGGAGAGAAGGACAATGCGCCGGGCGAGGGGACGCTGATACTGCGGATGGGCGTGCCAGTGCGCTTGTGGACGAGGTAGATTTTTCCTTCGGGCCGCACGCTGATGGCTAGTGTGCTGCCCGTTTTCTCCACGGCAATGCCCGAAATGCCTTTGACCGAGCCGACTTTGATTCCATTGGCAAAGGGGAGGAAATTGGAGGGGCCATTCTCGACCGGTGCGCCCTTGGTGAAGCTCACGCTCTGGCGTGTGCTAACATCGGAGGCCACGATGAAACCCGGCCCGCTATGGTCCTCGCGCGTCACGGGGTTGGTACTGTCCGGCGCGGCGAAATAGACCCAGGCGCCATCGGTGTCGGTCGCGACCCATTCGGGGGTGAAGATGTTTCCGGTCTGACTAACCAATGTTCCATCGGGCTTGCGATACCAGCACCAGTGATCGTTCACGCGCTGAATGTCGGTGGTTAGGAACTGGCGGAAATCGTAGTCGCCCTCGACGTAGCCGGTGATGTAGAAGGCGCTCGTTCCGCTAATGGTTAGATCGCGCAAGGGGCGAAACCCACGATGCACCGTCGGCCCGTATTGCGCCGTGGAAGTATTCCCAATCGCGCCCTGCCAGATGTAGTCGAGGTGATGCGAGAGCACGCGCACGGAGTAGGAGCCGGGCGCGGCGGGCGCTTGCTCGTCGGTGAGCCCGTCCCAGCTCGTTGTATGATCTCCTTTCGTGTAATCCAGCTTGCGCCAGAGCGTGCGAACGAGAGTGCCGTCGGGTTGGAAGACGCCCGCGCTCGTCGTGGCGTCCTCGTCGAGGGTGAATTGGAAAGGCAGCGTCGCCGCTGGAAGAACCGCGGTGAGCAGACAGAGCAAAAGAATGGCGATGGAGCGGCGGAGATTCATCATGCGGAAAAGCCCGCGCAAGCTAGCAGGGAAACTACCCTGGCGAAAGCGCGAGTTAGTCTTCATCGGAGCAAACGCGTCTCGCGTGTCCTTTGAAGTGACTCGCCTCAAAGCTCCTCCAGATGACCCTTTCGCGAGACGCAAAAGGGAACGCGCGAGACGCAAAAAGGGAACACGCGAGGCGCGTGTGCTCCCGATGAAGGCTGTGAGCGTTTCCTGAGCGGCACGGCCTCGCGACCGAGGGCACGGTAGATTGTTTCGCGCACCTGCTGGATCAGGCTGGCCGTCTCATTCGACCTGGCCCCCAGAAAGAAATTGTCATCAATTTGTCACACGCCAGCCGTTGACTGTTCTCCTGTCGTGTTGCTAGACCTTCGACTGTTGAGCCGCGTGGCTCAATACCTCAATGCAGTAACACAGTCACCAATACAATCTAACTCCCATGGAATTTCACTACAACGTAGTCCCCAAAGCAGGCAACAGCGGCTTCAGCACGCGCGTCGGCAATCCGCCCGACCTCACCCCCGAGGAACTCATCGCCTCGGTGGCCAGAGAGACTGGCCTCACCGCCGACCAAGTCGCCGCCGCTGGGACCGCCCTCTTCCGGGGCGTGATCCTCGCAGCCGCCGACAGCCGCAAAGTGCGCAACCTCTTCGGCCTCTTCACCTTCCTACCCCGTTGCGGCGGCAGCTTTACCAACGTCGATTTCCAACCCACCGCCGACAGTCTGAACGTCGGCATCAATGGCAACCTCACCCCCGATGGACTGCATTTGTTCACCGATGGAATGACGTTTGTGCGCGACGGAGTGGAGGGAGCCAAAGTGCCCATCATCGAGCGCGTCTATGATGCCACCACGCGTGGCCGCGACAAATGCACCCCGGGCGGCGGCTTCAAAATCGGTGGCCAGGCCTTCTGGCACTTCGACGACGTGCCCGCCAATGTCGGCGTCTATCTGCAACCCGCCACCGGAGGCTCGAAAGTGCGTGTGGCCAGCTACATCAGTTGGAAAGACAGCGAGATCAGCGGCGTCTGGCCAGCGGGTTTGGCGGGCTCGCAAACCCTGACGGTCGAGACGACTTACGCCAATAGCGGCTCGGTCCGCAACAGCACTTACACGCAGGCATTAAGCGCCTAAAACGAAAAATTTGCTTTGATTGGCCGGTCCGACCCCTGCCCGTCTGAAGTCCTACCCCTGGGGGTAAACTTCCGACCCCTGACGGTCCAAAACCCAACAGACGCTGGAAACGTCGTCCGCAGACCCCATGCAGGTCAGCGACATCTGGCATGACGACCTCCCGCATCCGACCTGTCGGCACCCTGCATCCCCGCTCTAGCCCGTCTGTATCTGCCCTGCGACCACTACACACCCGACGTGCAGCTCGCCCTACCTCACCTTCGGAACACTGGCACTCCTTGAAATGGAGAAAACACCCTGCCGTACAGAGAGCCTGCATCCATTGGCTAGACGAAGATCAAGTTCACCTCTAACGTGTTACTCGTTGCTACCCGTCTCTCCCTACTGAATGCAACTGAACTCAAACCAGGTTCATGAACTGCCCGCACTGCGATCGAATTCTTTACAGCCGCCAACACAAGACCTGTGGATTCTGCGGAGTTGAGCTGCCTGCTGAATATCTCCTGAGCCAGACCGAGATGGCCCAGCTAAAAACTGAGCAACAGGCCCTCGCAGAGAGACGCGTAATCGCAAAAGAAAAAGATGAAGAAGACAAGAAACGGCAGACCGCTAAATCCGAGATTTATATGCCCCCAATCTTCTACCTATGACTGCAGCCGCCACGCCTAACCCTAGCGGTGCAGCGCATTCTCCCTGGCTGTCACCTCCATTCCGTGTCGTCGAGCTTGAGGTCGTTAGATGACTATGCGCGCCATCTTTCTCTCTATCACCACGCTTGTGTTTGCCTGGTCGCAGGCAATGGGTGGCGAATCGCTCCCGAAAGCTTGCACGGTGTTGCCTGTGTCGCAGGGGCGAGCTTTGATTGCGCAGTGCTCCCGGACGAGTCCCGCAAACGTCAGCGGGTTCTGGACGCCACCGGTTGCAGAGATATTGGCCGTCGAGCAACGTTTACCGGATCTTCTCTCGAAGAGCGGACACAAGATTGATTTAGCTCATACCCGCCGGCAGTACATCGGGTTTATTTCCAGCGGCAAGAAGCTCATCTACCTAAACGCTCTTCTGTCTGAACGACCGGACAAAGATGATCCGGATTGGAGATCCACTGCAGAGATTGTCTGTGACGGCGGCGATGCATTCTGGGGTGTGGAGTTTGATCCTGCCGACAGCACTTTCCACAATCTTTGCTTTAATGGTATGGTATAGCCGTCATGTAGCCAGGCAATGCAGCGACTGCTAGGTTGGGCGCGGAGTTGTTTGATGCGGCGGTTGATGAGGTCTATGATTTCGATGTGACTCGGAGGAGGCGGAAGAGGAGGCGTTCCTGGTCTTTGTCGAAGCAGCAGTGTTTGTATTTAGTGCCGCGTGTTGGGGAGTGTGGAGGCGATTTGGCGACTTAGCCATGTGCTACCATGACGATGAAACTCGACTGAGTTCTGCTATGAGCCTGTTGGAGATGTTAGGCCACCCGGATCGCTCGGGTCTTATCCAGCTTGAGCACCTGGCCACTGGTTAGATTCACAGGAGATTTCAGATCCGCGATTTTTGCCCCGGCCAGTTGCACGCTGCCGCCTTCGATGAGACGCCGCACTTCGCTCTTCGATTTCGTCATCTGGAAGCCTCGCTCGTAAGCTGCGACTACGAGATGGATGATGTCCGTTCCCACGTCCGTTAGATCGAGCAGGGGTAACGTGTCGCTCTCTTCCAGCTTGCGCGCACTGAAGCGCGTCTGGAAATCCGCCAGCGCGTGCTCTGCATCCGCAACCGAGTGGAAACGCTCCACCAACCGCCGAGCGAGCGATTTCTTAGCGTCCATCGGATGCTGACTCGCATCGAGCTTCTCAAAGAAAAGCAGCTCATACCAGCGCGCCATCAATTCATCCGAAATACTCATCACCTTGCCGAACATCGTTACCGGTTCATCACTCACGCCGATGTAATTGTTCAGACTCTTGCTCATCTTCTGCACGCCATCGAGCCCTTCTAATATCGGCACCATCAGAGCCACCTGCTGCGGCTGGCCCTCCTCTTTTTGGAGATCGCGCCCGACCAGAATGTTAAACAACTGATCCGTCCCGCCGATCTCCACATCGGCCTGGATCATCACCGAATCCCACCCCTGCATGATCGGATATTGGATCTCGTGTGCCCGCACCGGCTGATCCTTTGCCATGCGTTCCTTAAAGTCCTCGCGCTGCAACATCTGCTGCAAAGTCACCCGGCTGTTCAGTTTGATCACCTCCTGAAACGACATCCCCTCAAACCACTCGCCATTAAATACTGTCTTCGTTCGCGCCCGATCCAGAATCTTAAACGCCTGTTCCGTGTAAGTCTTCGCATTGGCCATTACCGCGTCGTGCGTGAGCTGCGGTCGCGTCGTGGAACGTCCGCTCGGATCGCCGATCATCGAGGTAAAATCGCCAATGATCAGGATCGCCTCGTGCCCGAGATCTTGAAATTGCCGCAGCTTCGACAAGGAAACACTGTGACCCAAATGAATATCCGGCGCCGTGGGATCGACTCCCAGTTTTACGCGCAGCGGACGGCCGAGACGGAGTTTCTTGAGCAATTCCTCCTCCGATAAAATCTTGGCGGAACCGATACGGAGCAGGGCGAGTTGTTCTTCGGGTGTGAGCATGGCAGTCGGGCGAGTGTCGCCTGAGTTGGCCTCCCATTTCCACAAGAAAAAGCCCGCCAGCCAGAGCGGACGGCAACTCCACCGTTACTTCACAAACTTATAGCCAAATTCGCGCACCGTCAGCAGATGCGCTGGCTGATGCGGATCGGACTCGACTTTCTGCCGCAGCGTGGTGATGAAACGGTCAATGCTTCGGCTCGTCACCCGATTTTCGTAGCCCCAGACTTTGTTAAAGATCTCGTCGCGGCTGAAAGCATGATTCGGTTTCCTGGCTAGAAAATGAAGCAGCTCAAACTCCTTTGGCGAGAGCTTCACCTCGATGCCATTGCGAGTGAAACGCCGAGCCGTCATGTCCAGCAGACACTCGCCAAACGGGATTAACATTTCCGCTGGCTCCCGGTGACGCCGCAGGATGGCCTCGGCGCGCGCGAGCAGTTCCTTGATGCTGAAAGGCTTCGTCACATATTCATCAGCGCCCAAGTTTAGCCCGAGCACGACCTCCGATTCCTGACCGCGCGCTGTTAGGAAAATAATCGGAGTTTCGATCCGCTGCTGGCGCAAGAGGCGGCAGATTTCATAGCCATTGATCTTTGGCAGCATCACGTCGAGCACGATGAGGTCGGGCTGACTGTTAGTCGCGAGTTCCAGTCCGCGCTCGCCATCGCTGGCCGTGAGCACGCGATGACCGGAGAAGGCAAAATTATCGCGCAAGCCACGCAGCATGACGGCGTCGTCTTCGATCAGGAGAATGGTTTCCATGGAATGTTAGGTGGGCAGCCACACAGTAAAGGTGCTGCCTTTTCCGAGTTGACTCTCGACCGTGATCCGTCCGCGATGCAACTCGACGATGCGTTTCACAATGCTCAAGCCCAGTCCGCAACCTTCCGCGCTTCGGGCCAGCCGGTGGTCGATCTGGTGAAAACGGTCGAAGATCGCCGCGCGTTCGGCCGGTGGAATGCCGACACCATTGTCGCGGACTGCCATCTCGACTCCGTCGTTTTTGCATTCGAGTTGCAGTGATATGTCTTTGTTAGGCCCGGTGTATTTCCAAGCGTTGTCGAGGAGGTTATCCAGCAGGCAAATGAGCGAAGCGGCATCGCCGGGAATGTTAGGAAGATCCGATGCCAGAGCGCTGTGATAGTTGGTCCCCTCCGCATGCAGTCGCTGGCCGAGATTCTCCTCCGAAGCACTAACAATGTCCGCCATGGCAATGGAACTCGGAATGAACCCATCGTTGCCTAACTCGAGTCGCGCGTGTGTCAGAAACTGATCCACCAACCGCGAGAGCCTGGTGTTTTCGCGCGCGATGAGTTCGAGATATTCCGCCTGATCCGGGCAGCGTCCTTCGCGAATCGTGTCGAGCAGGAGACGCATCGAGGCGACTGGCGTTCTCAACTCATGCGCCAGCGTGGCGAGGGAACTGGTTTGGAGTTCCTGGGTTCTGATTTGTCGCAGAAACGCCCAGCCCGCGACGAGCGCGATCAGCATGTTAGCACTGATCGTGAAAACCGCCGTGCGCGTGTAGCTGTCGATCTGGTCTTTCACCGCTTGCTGGATGAGCGAACGGTCGGCGGTAAAGAGCTCCACCGTCGCACCCGGTAGCAAACTCGAGATATCCGTGCTCGCCACCGGTCTTCCGGGCACATGGGACGCACCCGCCAGCACTGTGCGATCCTTCGCCAGCACGCGGATGCGCACCTCGTGATCGAACGACCGGCGCAGCGCTGCGGCAATGATTTCCGCCGCTGGCCGAGACACGGCTGTGGGCGACAGGATCTCCGGCTTCAGCGTCACGCTCAACGCCCGCGTGGCGATGGAGAGCGAATCCTGCCAGGCCGACGTAATCGTGTCGCGGGCCGCCTCGCGTTCCTGCTGCACCGTCTCAAACATGAACCGCAGGAGGAGTCCGGTCGGAATCAGCGGCGCTAGTACTAGCAAAAGCAACAGCGCGCGAATCTGCCGGGGCTTGATTTCCTGGAGGCTGATCATGAGGAGAACCGGGGAAGTCTGGGGCGGAGTGGAGCCTGAGTCGAGTTCCATCGCACTGTTAGGACTGCGGCGAAGAATTCACACGGAGGCACGGAGAACACGGAGAGAGCGGCAGTCTCTTTTTCCGTCTGCGTGTGCTCCGTGCCTCGTGTGAATGATGTCTTGCTTAGGGCCGCGCGGGATCGAGCAGACGGACTGTCGCGCCCATGTATTCCGTCAAAGCCAGCGCATCTTTCGAGTCGTCATTGTAGCGGGGAATGATCCGACTCGCACCCGTGCCCTTGGTTTTCACAATGCTCGTGCTGCCATCGACATTCACCACCACCGCCTTCACTCCGCCCCAAGTGCCGCCGAAATCGCCCTCTTGATCGGTGTATTTGCCCGTGCCATCGGTGCCGCTCACCAGCAACGGCCAGCTAGATGGGCTCGTCGTGGTGAGACCCTCGATGTAGGCAAATTCATTTTCCCCAGCCTTCACGCATTCCTGCGCGGGCTCGATCTTGTTGTCGCACTTCGCGCCCGTCTTTGAGGGCGGTGTGACGAAGACCTGCTCGTTGTCCAGATACGCGGGCAGGAGATCGCGAAAGGCGTCGTTCGAGGTGAGAATGGGATTGCCTGCAGCCGTGTTCGTGGCGGGATATTGCCCATTGGAATCGTTGGCATACATGCGCAGGGCGAGAGCGATCTGCCGACCATTTTGCATCGAGGTGGCCATTCGCGCTGTCTTGATCGCGGTGGTGTAAACTGGCACCGAAATGCCGACGAGGATGCCGATAATGACGATGACCACGAGAAGCTCGACGAGGGTAAACGCGCCGCTCCGAGTGCGACGCAGCGATAGGGGGGCGCGATGGGTGGGAGTGAAACGGGAATGTGTTTTCATGGGATGCATTTTGTTTTGGGTTGTGGATGCCTGGGAGACATCCGGTGTTGCATCCAATGAAGCAGGGCGATGTTACCGATTGGTTACCGTCGCGTCTGTTTTCGGTGATTTCTATCGAACTCGATTCGAAGCGCAGCGCTTTACGGTTTCCAATTCGCGAGGAAATCTAGATTCGAGTTTCAGCGTTATCAGAAAAACGCACCGGGTAGCAAACGTCCCGTGGACACTTCAGGGAACAGTGACTGCCGCAAGTCGCCCGAAGACCTCGAATCCGCCGGCAGACCCGATGAACGATCGATTGGGGATTAGATGGATGCAGGTTGGCTGACACTAACTCCTACACAAAAAACGCGGCTGCCAACACCGTTGGCAGCCGCGTGATTTCCTGCGTCGATGCTACGGACGATTAGAAGTTCAGCCGCAAACCTAGGTTGACGCTTTGGCGGTCGTAGTTGGCGCGGCCGACCTCGGCTTCGTAGTTGACATAGGTGGTGATGGTTTTGCTCCATTCCACGCTCAACCCTGCTCCGAGGATGGCGCTGTCGCGGCCCAGATCAGGGCCGGTGACGGTGAAGTCGCTGCCTGCGCCGTTGGCGAAACCAGCGGTGATGCTGCGAGTGTCGTCCTGGTATTCATGCTGCCATTCGGCGCGAATCTCGGGGCGCAGGGTGACGCCGCCGGTTTTGAAGGCGGCCTGCAAATGACCACCCACGCGGCTGCGCAGGGAGTCGTCGTTCTGACCGTTGATCTGGAGCGGGGCGAGGGAACCGTTTTCGCGGAAGCCGCTGATGTCGGAATAGGTGTAAGCGAGGGAGGCGGTGGGCCCAAAGATGAGAACGCCCGCCTTGAAGTCGTAGCCACCAGCAAGGGAGGCGTCGAAGTTGGCTCCGTCGGTGTTGCCGTTTGCAAAGCCATCCAAGCCGTGGCGATGGGAGTCGTAACTGCTGTAACCGCCGCCAACGATGCCATTCACGTAGGCACCGCCTTTATACCATGTGCCGTAGAGGGCGAGGCGTCCGGCCTCGACATTGATGTCGCCATTTTCGATGAGGTCGGTGTCGGTGTGCGCGTAGCTGCCCGCAACGCCGAGGATAAACTCGGAACAAACGCGGTAGTCGAGGCCGAGGGTGACGCCACCGGTCTGGAAGTCGTAGCCGTTGACGTGGTTGCTGTCGCCGACGTTGACGTATTCGCCGCTGCCGCTGACCCACACGCCCCAGTTGTTATCCTTGGTGGGAGCGAAGACTTGGGGCATCGATTTGCCATCTTTCGGATCGAGGGTGCGTTTGCCGTCGTTGTCGGAGACGGAGAGCGAGGAGGTGAATCCGCGTGCACCAGAACGGGCGAGGGCGAGTTGATCGGCGATGTTACCGAGATGAATCTCGGAGTTGGCCCGGGTGATCTCGAAGAGCGCGGTGAGTTCCTCGGGAGCGATGCGGTCGAAATCGCGCGGCAGTGAGTCGATATTTTGACTGAGCAGAAACTCGACGAGTTCGCGCTGGCGAAGATTACCCGAGGAGTTGTCGATTGCACGGGCGACAGCTTTTTGATTCGGAGTGAGGGCGAATCCGGTGAATTGGCCGAGCGTGGCGAAGAATTCGTCAAATTGGGTGGCCAGG
Organism: Chthoniobacterales bacterium; assembly: GCA_038230215.1. Classification (GTDB taxonomy): domain Bacteria; phylum Verrucomicrobiota; class Verrucomicrobiia; order Chthoniobacterales; family DASVRZ01; genus DASVRZ01. The sequence continues at coordinate 24,705 of JBBRNR010000013.1, forward strand.
AACTCCAGACGCACGGCGGTGGGCAGATAAGTAACATCGAAGACAACCGTGGACATGCTTTGATTGACCGTGCTGAAGGTTCCATTCACGCCGCCGGCTGCGGTGAGGATGGTAAATTTGTCGGTCATTGCCGGGACGAATCCGCCAAGGGTGAGGATGCTGAGCTTGCCATTCAGGCTGGCCGCGCCGCCAACAACCACTCGATCAAAGGAGGCGGCGGAGGCTATTTCAATTTTAAGGGAGCCACTGGCGGACTGGGTATAATTGCCGAGCACGGTAAAGGTGCCGGGGGAGTTGCCGGGGCTGAGCACGCCGTTGTTTGCGAGGTTACCCGTGATCATGCCCGATCCGCTCAGCGCGCCGCTATTCATGAGATCCACCGTATCCAAGGTGCCATTGACGACCACCGTTCCTGTGGAAAAAATCGTTGTCACTTGCGCGCTTACTACGCCCCCATTCAGAATTCTCAACAACCCCGTGCCGCCAGAGCCGCTGGAGATCCCGCCCACAAACAAGTTGCCGCTATTGGTCCAGGTCGAGCCCGCGCCATCCACCGTCACCGTGCCAGTCGAGCCGGCAAATTCGCCGATGACCCCAACTGTGTTAGAAACCACGCCACCGTTCTGGATCGTCAGGGTGCCCGTGCCCAAGAAGCCCACTGCTAGCTGAGCGCTATTAGTCCACGTCGAGCCTGCACCATCCACCGTGACTGTGCCCGTGCCTTCGGTATTAACGCCGATAAATGCGCTGGTATTGAAAACCTGGCCCCCGTTCTGGATGTTCAGCGTGCCGGTGCCAAAGCGGCCGACCGTCAGGCCGGCGGTCATGGTCCAGGCCGACCCCGCGCCGGTCACCGTCGCGGTCCCGGTCACGTTTGCCTGATTGCCGACAAAGCCGTTCGTGCTCGAGACCGTGCCCCCATTCTGCACCGTCAAATGCCCGGTGCTGAAGTTGCCGACAAAAAGACTGCCGCTGTTCGTCCACTTGGAAGTTGCCCCATCCACCACCGCCGTGCCGCTGCTGCCAGCCAGATCCCCGAGGTAGGCAATGTTGTCGACCACCTCGCCCCCGTTCTGGATCGTCAGGTGCCCCGTGCCCCGCAAGCCCACGGAGAGATTGCCGGTGTTCGTCCACTTGGAATTCGTGCCGTCCACCAGGACCGTGCCATCGCTCCCCAACTGGTTCCCGATAAGGCTTTGGCCCATGCTCGCAACGGTGCCGCCGGCCAACAGGTTCAGCGTGCCTGTGCCAAAGTCGCCCACGGTCAAGGTATTCGAGTTCGTCCACGTCGATCCTGTGCCATCCACCGTTGCTGTACCCATGCTCCCCATTTGATCGGCAATGAATCCGTACGCATTGGAAACTTGGCCCCCATTTTGGATGTTTAACGTGCCCGTGCCGGAGCTACCTACATACAAGTCGCTATTATTGGTCCACATCGAGCCGGCACCAGTCACCGTCGCCGTGCCCATCGAGCCACTAAAGTTACCGATGACTCCGCCGTCATTAGAGACTTGGCCCCCGTTCTGGATGTTCAGCGTGCCCGTGCCGTTATTGCCTACGCTGAGGGAATTGGTAATGGTCCACATCGAGCTTGAGCCAACGACTGTCACCGTGCCCATACCACCAGAGGCGTCTCCGACAATCCCGGTTGACGCGGAGACCACGCCGCCGTTTTGGATGTTCAACACTCCCGTGCCGAGGTTGCCGACTATTAGTTCAGAGCTATTGGCCCACATCGAACCCACCCCATCCACCGTCGCAACACCGATGCCCTCGGCATAGTAGCCGATGAATCCGTGGTTGGCGGAAACTTGGCCACCGTTTTGAACGTAAAGGGTGCCATTGCCGTACGTAGCTACGAGGAAATTAACAGCACTCGTCCACGTAGAACCCGTTCCATCGATCGTCGCGGTGCCGGTGTCGCCAATTTCGGCTCCAATGGCTCCATACTTACTCGAAATCTGGCCGCCATTTTGAAGGTGCAATGTGCCCGTTCCATAATCGCCCACGATAAAATCACTGCTGGCAGTGACGGTAGATCCCACTCCGTCCACTGTGAAAAACGCCCCGGTCGGGCCGTCCACTGAGGCGAGTTTCAGATTCACGGTGGCACCATTCAAGACGTTAACGGTGGCGTCAGCCACGATCATATTTTTATTGGCGTGATCTATCCCCGCGCCCGCTCCGGTGAGGGTAAGCGTGCCGGCCAAGACTTCCGTGCCGTAGTAAGACGCGCTATTGCCGTAGGTGTTCGCCCCGGTGAGGGTGAGGGTGCCATCGCCGCTTTTCTTCAATTCGCCTGTGCCATCCAGCACCGCGCTTATGGTCGCGCTGTCCGTCGGGTTGGTGACGTTAAACGCCGTGCCAGCGGAGTTGAGGGTAAGCGCGTTTGGACCGGCGATCGTGTAGCCGTCGGTGTTAAAAGTGAGCAAGGTGGCGGTGATGCCGGTGCCGGTGATACTGACGATGCCGGGTGTTCCATCGAAGATGGCCGCGCTGTCATTGACCCAAGTAAAGTTGGGCCCCGTGCCCGTGGGGGAATAGGTCCAATTGTCGTCTGCGCCCGCAGTGGTGGTCCAGTTTCCTGTCCCGCCGAAGCCAGCGGCAACGGGATCGGTATCCCACAGAAAAGCCTGAGGTGGAAGGGCTTGTACGACGGAAGGGAGGGCGAGTGCGCAGAGCGCAGCGGCGACGGCGCGGGAGATGGAGGGAATAGAGATGCGAGTGGAGTATTTCATAAGGATTAATAGTGATGCAGGGATACGGATTTCCGACAGAGGATCGGAATGCAACGCGGTTAAAATAGGGTTGCAGCGGCCAGAGTGGAGACCGTGATAGAACGTGTCAAAAAAAATTCAGAAAAATATTTAGACGAGAGGTTATACGTCCATCTCCGGAACGAACAAGCCGCCGCCCTTCTAAGCGCAGCGCTTTACGGTTTCCACGTATGCAAACAGGTATTGCAGCGCAGGCGACGTCGGAAAAAGAGAAGGGGAAAAGAGATTAGCAGCAGACTTAGAAAAGCGAGGCGCTTCGAGAATCGCTCCGTCTCCACCCCGGTCGCACCGCATTGGGGGCAGCGCACATCGTCGGGTTCCGGGGAAACTCCGGCATCTGCCACCAGGTATTCGCGGGCATCGGCCAAGTCCTCATCGGCCACCTGCACGCGCACTCCGCCGATGACGTTGGAGTAAAAAACATCCATCTGGACCATGTGTTCATCCTGCACAAACGCCTCGATGCCTGCCGCCTCGAGGCGCATCCGCAGCAAATGCGCCTCTTCCGGTCTGTAGAAAGTGGCGATGGTTTTCATTTGAGCCAGATCGTTATCACACAGCATCCACGCGGTCGAGGCGGAGGACGACGGCTCCCAAGTCCAGAGCGCGCTGGCCGGGGACGAGGAAATACGGAGGGATGCCGTAAAGTTTGCCCCGGCCTTTGCGGACGACGCCGCTTTTACACAAGACAGCGAGGTGCTTGGTGGCGTTGGCTTTTTGGATTTTCAAGTGATCGGCGAAGTCGCTGATGCTGAGAGGTTCGCCCATCTGATGGATGAGGTTGAGCATTTGCCAGCGGGTGACGTGCGAGATGCCCGAGAGAATGGTTTCCAAGGCGATGTAGGGAATGGCGACGGTCGCCGGAAGTGGTGTCGGGCTGGGAAGTTGGGGATTATCGGGTGTTTCCATGCGTTTTTGAGCATTTTGAACCAAAAACGGGCGGTCCACAACGAAAATTAGGATCGGGGAGTGTGTTTATTGGAAAGCAAAGTATATTACTAAGAGTAGGCAGTATCTCTGGAAGAAAAATTCATATAACTTAAAGAGTTATTCTTAGCTTTTTAGATGAAATGGAGCAGATCGAAGATAACGCGGTGTAACTAGAAGAAGGCGCAGTTGAAATTTATGATAACTTTGTGTTTTTTTATGATTAGACAGTGCATTTATCATACTGAACGGTGATTTTTCTTCGGCCCATTAAGCAAAGGCCTCCGATCACTCTCGGGTAGGAGCTTCGTCAAGTGGACAAACCCCTCGAACAGAATGCGCTCTTACTCCGCAGTCAGCGCGGCACGGCCGTCGGCTTGGGCGCTTTTCTCGATGAAGTAGTCGTAACCGCCGGGATAGCTCTTGATGGTGCCGTTATTTACGTGGATGACGCGGTTGGCGAGTTTGCGGATGAAGTGCACGTCGTGGCTGATAAAGACCAAAGTCCCAGCGTAGGCTTCGAGCGCGAGGATGAGCGACTCGACGGTATGGATGTCGAGGTGGGTCGTCGGCTCGTCCATGAGGAGGAGGTTGGGCGGGTTGACGAGGAATTTGATGAGGTTCAAACGGCTTTTTTCGCCGCCGCTGAGGACTTTGGTTTTCTTGTAGATGTCGTCTTTGCGGAAAAGGAAGGAGCCGAGGATGCCACGGGCGTCGTCTTCGCGGAGTTCGCCATTGGAGGCTAACACTTCGTCTAACACCGAGGCATCGGGGTTCAGCGTGTCGGCGCGGTATTGGGAGAAGTAGCCGATGACGGCGTTATGGCCGAGGTTGCGGTTGCCCTTCTGAAATTCCAGGTTGCCCGCGAGGATCTTCATGAGGGTGGATTTACCCGCGCCGTTTGGGCCGACGAGCACGGTGCGCTCGCCGCGTTCGACAGTGAGGTCGAGTCCGGTGTAAACCTTGTGGTCGCCGTAAGCCTGGTGGATTCCTTCGAGTGAAATAGCTCGTTGTCCCCCGCGCGGCGGCTCGGGAATGTGGAAGCGAAATGGCTTCTTCGGCGGGAGCGGTTTCTCGATTTTTTCCATGCGCTCGATCTGCTTGATCTTGCTCTGGGCTTGAGAGGCTTTCGAGGCAACCTGGCGGAAGCGGTCGTAGAAGTCCTGGAGGTTCTCGATTTCCTTCTGCTGGTTTTTGTAAGCGGCGAGTTGCTGGTCGTAAGCGGCGTCGCGCTGGGTGAGGAAGGCGGTGTAGTTGCCGGTGTAGGAAATAAGGCGTTTATCCGAGATGTCGTAGATTTTCTCCGCGAGATCGTCCATGAATTGCCGGTCGTGCGAGATCATGAGGACCGCGCCGGAGTAGCTTTTCAAATGGTTTTGCAACCATAGCAAAGACACGAGATCGAGGTGATTCGTCGGCTCATCTAACAATAACAAATCGGGCTCCATCGAAAGCAAACGCGACAAGTGCGCACGCATCACCCAGCCGCCGGACATCTCGCGGGCGGGACGGTTAAAATGTTCTTCTTTGAAACCGAGTCCGCGCAAAATCTTCTTCGCTTTCGCCTCGATTTGCGGGTCGATTAACGCCTCGTGCTTGGCATGAGCTTCGAGGTATTCGGGACCTTCCACGGTGCCCTCTTTTTCCAATCGACTGAGAGTCGATTCTAAAGCCTGGATTTCCCCCGCCTGACCCGTGGCGACTTGCAAAACGGTCTCGTTGCCAATCGGTTCGGACTCCTGTGGAAGGTAGCCGATCATCGTCCATTCGTCGCGATCAACGGCTCCAGAGTCGGCCTCGTTTTTCCCGAGGATGACGGAGAACAACGTCGATTTCCCTGCGCCGTTGGGCCCTACGAGCGCGACGCGTTCGCCGTAATTGACTTGAAGCGACGCGCCTTCAAAAAGGGTGCGTCCGCCGACGGAGACTTTGAGATCGCGAATGGTAAGCATGGGAGGTGGAAAATACTGCAAGCGACCCAAACTGGAAGGCGAAAATCATTGGAGTTCCAGTGCTGTCTGGGAAACCGAAGGCGAGAGGAGATCAGCGTTTCTTTCTCAGGAGAAACTTCGCCAGATCGAGGAGCCCGGCGTAGCGGAAAGTGGGATCCGCGTAATGCTCCATCACATAGAAGCAAAAGTAGTAGGCCCGGCAGAATGCCCATACGGTGATGGCCAGCAGAGTGAGTTGTTTCCAGGTAAATTCTGGCAAGAGCAGGAGTAGCGCAGACAGCAAGCCGAGCAGAAGAAAGAGAGCGCCCTTGATCTTCAGCAGCCGCGGTGAGGTGATGTCCATTAGATCAGGCGCCAGGAACTATCACCACGGCGGTTCCGTAGCAGAGGACTTCCACGGCTGCACCGCGTGGCTCGACCGAAGAGGCGTCGTAGCGGATGCCGACGATGGCATTTGCCCCAAGCTGCCGTGCGTGCTCAACCATGTCGTCGTAAGCTTGAGAACGCGTCTGCTCGCACATGGTGGTGTAGGCGCCAATCTTGCCGCCGATAATGTTCTTCAGCCCGCCGATAATGCCTTGGGAAATAGTCGGCGAGCGAACGATGATGCCACGAACCAGTCCCTTGGTTTCGGTAATGCGGTGGCCGTCAATGGTGAAGGTGGTGGATGCGATCATGCACTAGAAGTCTCAGAAGCGAACCGCTGTGGCCAGCCTTGAGAATTCCGCGAAGAGAGTGTTTTGCTCTCCTTCCGCCTTGCGCCTATTCTCTTAGCTCTCACGCGCCATCATCTATGAACCAGACCGATCCCACTACTCCGCAGCTCATCACGGACTACGAGGGCATTGTGGACATCACGCCCGTCGAGGGTGGGGAACGGGTCGAGATCGCGTTTGATCCGGAGCAGCTTTCGGAAAATGAGATTCGCACCATTGCGCTCGAACACATCAAGCCCGCGCCCGGGGTGCAGCGTTGCGTGCTGCGGCTCGATGGCCAGGCGTGCGAGGCGGCGGCGGGGAAATTGGAACGGCGCATCCAGAAGGTGCCGGGCGTGCGTCGGGCGACGGCGACTTACGTGGGACGCGTGCTTTGTTTGACGTTCGATTCGGCGGTGTCGGGCGAGGCGCAAGTCCTCTCAGATGTGCGTGCGACCGGGGCAAAGGTCGGGCCATTTGAGCTTCAGTCGCATGGAACTCGACTGTCTTTTTGGCAGCGAGCGCGGGCAGGCGAACTAAACGACGAAGTTTCCTGCGCCGTCGGTCTGCTTTTTCTCATCTTCGCAGTCGTCGCAGAACATCGCTTCGGGAAAGGCGTCTCCGCGAATCTGCTTTACGTCGGCGCTTACCTGTTTTGCGGTCAGGCCGGAGTTCGTTCCGCCATCGCGTCGCTGCGCGAAAAGACGCTCGATATCGACGTCCTGATGGTGCTCGCGGCGCTCGGCGCGGGAGTTGTCGGCGCGCCATTTGAAGGCGCACTCCTACTGTTTCTCTTCAGCTTTTCCAACGTCTTGCAAAGCTACGCGCTGGAACGCACCCAGCGCGCCATCGAATCGCTCCTCACGCTCCGGCCCGACAAGGCGCTGAAAAAAATCGGCGACCGCAGCGAAATGGTGGCGGTCGATTCGCTGGTGCCCGGCGATGTCGTGATCGTGCGACCCGGGGAATTGCTGCCGGTCGATGGCCGCATTTCCGAGGGAACGAGCAGTGTCGATCAATCGAGTCTCACCGGCGAATCCATGCCGATCGCGAAGACGATTGGAGAAACGGTCTTCGCTGGAACGATGAACCAAACCGGCGCGTTGGAAGTGACCGTGACGAAGAAGGCGGAAGACTCGACTTTGAGTCGAATGGTAAAACTCGTTGCCGAAGCGCAGGCGGAGAAATCCGGCACTCAGCGTTTCCTCGAACGCGCCGAACAATTCTACGCGGCGGGCGTCATCGGGGTCACGATTCTCGTTCTGCTCATCCCGTGGCTCGGCTGGAATGAAACGTTCGCCGTCGCGTTTTATCGAGCCATGACGGTGATGGTCGTCGCATCGCCCTGCGCTCTGGTCATCAGCACGCCGGCGACCGTGCTTTCTGCAATTGGCGGCGCGGCTCGTCGCGGCATCCTGATTAAAGGCGGCGCGCACCTCGAACAAGCGGCGCGCGTCGATATCGTCGCCATCGATAAAACCGGCACGCTAACCACCGGCAAACCGACTGTGACCGACGTCCTTCTGCCGCAAAGCGCGTGGGCGGTTGCCAACGGGCCGCTGCCCGACGAAGCGCGGACGTTGCTAGCCATCGCAGCCGCACTCGAATCGAAATCGGAGCATCCGCTGGCGGCGGCGATTGTTTCCGGCGCGCAAAAACTCAGCCTGATCTTGCCGGTTGCGACAGAGTTCCAATCGACTCCGGGCAAAGGTGCCGAGGCCGATATCGATGGAACTCGATTCGTCGTTGGGAGCGAGCGGCTTTTTGGCGAGTTGCAGGCGATTGGCCGGGAACATTTCGCGTCCGCCGCGTTGCAAACCCAGGGCAAAACCTGCGTCTGGATGGGTGAATACGATGGAACTCGAGTGAAAGTTCGCGCTGTCTTCGCCCTCGCCGACACGCTACGCCCCGAGGCCCACACCATCGCCGCGCAACTCCACGCCATCGGCATCAAGAAAGTCGTCATGCTCACCGGCGATCAAAAAGGCGTTGCCGCCGCCATCGCCGCCCAATCGGGCGTGGATGAATTTCGCGCCGAGCTGCTTCCCGAAGATAAATTGCAGGCCATTCGCGAACTGAAACGCGAGGGTATCGTCATGATGATCGGCGACGGTGTAAACGACGCGCCCGCGCTCGCCACCTCGCATCTCGGCGTCGCCATGGGAGCCGCTGGAACGGACGTTGCGATGGAAACTGCCGACGTCGTCCTGATGGGCGACAAGCTGGAAAACATCGCGATTCTCCTCGGCATGGCGCGTCATGCTAGGCGCGTGCTCATTCAAAACCTAACCTTCGCCGGACTCGTCATCGTCGTCCTGATCGTCGCCGCGCTCGGCTTCCGTCTGCCGCTCCCGCTTGGCGTCGTCGGCCACGAGGGAAGTACGGTTCTCGTGTGTCTGAATGGACTGAGATTGTTAGTTTATCGGCCGAAGAAACTCTGATCCGACTGCAACCCGGATCATTTCCGAAAGGAACGCCACCAGCCGTCGTCGCGGGTATTCTCGTGCTGCAGACTGCGCATCCGGGTGGAAAGCAGGCTGGTGCGACTGAGGTAGCCGATCAATTTTTTCGGTTCCGCCCGGTTCACCACCAACAACCGCCCGACTCCATGGGTCAGCATCCGAGCCACGGCGTCGTGCATCGTTTCCTCCGGATAAGCGACCACCAGTCGGGTGCTTCCCGCCTCGCGCAAAGTGGCGGCAGGACTCTCCAGCGCGCGCAAAAGATCGTGCCGGGTGATGATTCCAGTCAGATGCGATTCTGTGTCCACCAAAGGCCATGCCTGATAGGCCGAAATCTCCGGGTCATGACGCGAAATGCGCTCGGCCAGTTCTGCAATAGTGGTCGTTTCTAACAACGTGCGGACTTGGGTGTCCATCACTTGTCCCACAGTCGCTTGATGAAACACATCGGCATCGAAGTCGTCGGGAATTCGCAGTCCGCGACGAGCGATTTTTTCCGTCATGATGGAGTTTTTCATCAGCAGCCGGGCGGTTAAAAAAGCGAGCGTCGAGCCAGCGAGCAAGGGCAACAAACCATTGGGCTGAAGCGTTGTTTCAAAGGCGAAAACAATCGAAGCGAGCAAGGCGCGCGAAGCTCCGGCGAAGACCGCTGCCATGCCGAGCAGACTAGCAATGCGCACGTCGAGGCCGCTTGCGGGAAACCATGTTAGCAGACACGCACCGAGAACATTTCCCGCTCCGCTGCCGATGGTTAGAAGTGGCGCGAGAGTCCCGCCGGAGGTTCCGCTGCCGAGGGAAATCGCCCAGGAAATGAACTTCATCGCGCAGAGAAACGCGATCGCAGTGAGCGGGAGGCGATTGCAGAGAATGTCCGAGATATTTGTGTAACCCACCCCTAAAGTTCTTGGCGCGAAATAGCCGATGACTCCGACTGCGACCGCTCCGATCGCAGGCCACCACATCCAGTGAATCGGTAGTAACTCAAATGCATCCTCGATCCAGTAAACCGCCCGCGTCACGCCGACTGCGAGCACTCCCATGGCAATGCCGATGAGCGCATAAAAGCCGAGTCCGGTGAGCGACACCGGAGCCAATGCGGGCATCGCAAAGATCGCCTCAGCGCCCTCAAAATGAATCCTCATTCCAGCCGCCGTTGCCGCAGCCAAAGCGACTGGCACTACGGAGCGTGGGCGAAATTCAAAGAGGAGTAGTTCCACCGCCAGTAAAACGGCCGAAATCGGGCTGCCGAAGATCGCTGCCATGCCTGCGGCCGCTCCCGCCGCGAGCAAAGTTTTCCGTTCCGCCGCCGTTGTGCTCAGGATCTGGCCGAGCAACGATCCGATCGCGCCGCCCGTGGCAATGATCGGACCTTCCGCTCCAAACGGCCCACCTGTGCCGATGGAGATCGCCGCTGAGATCGGCTTTAGCAAAACGATCCGCGCTGGAATGCGGCTATGGTTTTCCAACACCTGCTCCATCGCCTCGGGAATGCCGTGACCGCGAATCGCCTTCGATCCGTAACGCGCCATCAGACCCACCAAGAGTCCGCCAATTACGGGAACAAAAATCACCCAAATGCCGAGATGATTGCCGGAGGGTGACACGAAGTCGGTGGAAAGCCGTCCGTAGAAAAACAGGTTCGTAAAAAAGCCAATCAACCGAGTCAGGCCTTGCGCGACTAACGAACTGACAATTCCCAGCACTATCGCCATGCCCGAGAGAAAGATGAAAGTCCGATGCTCGCTCACCGGAGCCGAGCCTGATTTGAGGTGGGTAGGAGTCGAGTTCAAGTGGATTCTTCCAATGTTTGCAACATGCTGCGCAGAGCCGGGCCGAGGCGTGTCAATTCAGATTTGTGCGCCGCCGAGAGCGTTGCCAGCACCCGTCTTCCACTCGTGGTGAGACGGAGGATTACCCGCCGTGCGTCCGACTCGTCCTGCGCCTTGATAATCCAGCCCGCAGTTCGCATGCGCTCGACCAAGCCGACGGCGCTGTGATGCTTGATTTGCAGATGCGCGGCAATGTCGCCAACCGTCACGGAGTCATTTGCAGAACAGGCTCCGATGACAAGCAAAGTCTGGTGTTGTTGAGGGGCAATGCCCGCCGCCAGTGCCGCCTCCTCACTGAAGCGAAGGAACTCGCGGAGTGCCTTGCGAAACGCGGCGAGTGTCTGGTAGTCATGCTGGGAAATGGCCGCACCCGCTGCTTTGGATGGATCTAGACGGGGCATAAACGAAGAAAATACATCGCGCCACGATATAGCTGTTACGCAGCTCGTCCAGAGTTTTTCCTGATCGGCACGACACTTTGGGCGCGTTGGCTGCTGCGGATCAGCCCGGTTTACAGTTGGCTTCCAGCCGAATGGCAAACTCCGCTTCCGACTATGAGGCAGATGTCATTGGCAAGTGCCGTGTGAATGGCGATAGCCGTTCACCGCAGTAAGAGTTGCTACGTTTGGATTGGTCAGCTTTAATTCAATATAGTTTTGAACTGGCCCCCAGTTACATTCGATTTACATTCATCACTGCTGACTTAACCACATTGAAAGCATTCAATCTCCTCCTCCCAATTCTGCTAGCTTTGTCCAGCCACCTTCCTGCTATCGAACCGGCGAAGTCCACGGACATTGCTAAAACGACGTTGCAATCGCTCCAGGCCGGCTGGGAAAAACCGGGACGCACCTTTAAGCCACATACCCGTTGGTGGTGGCCGGGCAACGCCCTCACCAAGGCCGACATTACGTTCCAACTCGAAGGGATGGCCAGGCAAGGCATGGGCGGCGTCGAGATCATGAGCGCGTTCACCATGTATGAAAAGGGTAACGCCGTGTTTCTCTCGCCCGAGCATCTCGAACTCATGAAGTTTGCTGTCGCCGAAGCCAAGCGGCTAGACATGGAAGTGGGCATCACCTTCGGTCCGGGCTGGAGTTTTGGGGGACCGTGGGTGACACCCGAAGACCAAAGTAAAGTGCTCTGCATGGGCAGTGTGGATCTAGCTGGCGGCACCCATTTCAGCGGCGAATTGCCCACGGCTGATTCAAAGCCGCGTGGTAAAAAAGCAGAAAGAGATTCCGACTCCGGCTTCATTGTTGCCGTGGTCGCAGCCCCACTTTCGGGTAAAGATCAACTTGCAGCCAGTTCGCTCACGGTTCTAACGGGAAAAATCAAGTCCGGCTCAAGCTCGCTGGAATGGGACGTGCCGCCAGGCCAATGGCGGCTGATGGTATTCTGGCTGAAACGCACGGGCCAGCAAAATCAAGCCTATAGCGGTCCGAAGCCTAGCATGGTCATAGACCACATGAACCAGGGTGCCGTGCAACGTTACTGCGATCATCTCGGTGGTTTGCTCAATCAAACTATTGGCGACGAGTTTGGGCGCACAGTGGACTCATTTTTCTGCGACAGCTTTGAAGTCGGCCCGCTGCCCAATTCTTTGCTGTGGAGTTCGGACACGCTCGCCAATTTTGAAAAGCACACCGGCTATGACTTTACCAAATATCTACCCGCCATCTGGTACGACATCGGCCCTGAAACCTCCCGCGTTCGCTATGACCTCGGCAATTTTCTGAGTGACCTGGGTTTGCAAACCGTTTTCAAAACCTTCAACGACTGGTGCGACGCCCATAAAGTTCAGGCACGCATCCAGCCGCACTACCGCTTCACTGGGGAACTCGTTCAGAGTTCGGGAGCGACGGCACGGCCAGAGACGGAAGTTACCACTACGCGTTTCGAGCCAGTTGCTGATCCGCACAAGGCAGAAGCTTCCGGCGCGAGGTTTTACGGCCGCGACATCTTTTCCGCTGAGGCCTACACTTTCATCCACCCCGACCGCTACCGCACCAGTCTGCAGGAAATGAAGATTGCGACGGATGCATTCCTGCGCGACGGCATTACGCAATTTTACAACCACGGCTATTTCGCCTCGCCCGAAATGCACGTCGCCCCGAGCCGCGACATGCCGTGGGCCAGCCGCATCAGCCATTGGAATACTTGGTGGCCGTATTATCATTGCCTGACCGAATACATCTCGCGCTCCTGTTATCTCCTACGCCAGGGCCAGCTCGCGGCGGATGTGCTGATTTACTCGCCCCAAGCCTCGGTCTGGAGCAAAACGGCGCTTTTTGGCAACGAACGCCGCATCATGCCCTATGGAGACCTTGCCAAAACGCTGGTCGCAAACGGCTACGACTTTGACATTGTCAATGATGACCTGCTACAGCACCACGCGAAGTTTGACGACGGGAAGGTGGAAATTAACGGTTACGCCTACCGCATTCTGCTGCTGCCGCGTACCACGGTAATGCCGATTGAAACGGCGCATGCCATCCGCGACTTCGCCAAAGCTGGCGGTACCATCATCGCACTCGACGAATTGCCGTCGGAATCTGCCGGTCTAAAAAATTCCGAGAGCAACGACCGCGAGTTGAAGGAAACTGTCGCCAGCCTGTTCTCCGGCAAAACCCGCTCCCTCTTTTTGCCCGAATACAAGATCCGCCCGAAGCCATTTAACCCGCTTTTGCAGTCGCCTTCCAAAGCCACGCCGCCGCTCACCGAGCCGCAACGCAAATTGCTTGCCGCGCTGGCAGTCGTGACGCCGCCGGACTTCGCACTGGCTGGCCACGCGCAAAGCGACGGCCTGACTTTCATCCACAAACGGGTCGCCGACCTGGATGTCTATTTCGTTTGCAACTTGCAACCGAACCGGGCCGCCACCGACGTGACCTTCCGGGTCACCGGCAAAACGCCGCAGCGCTGGGACGCGCGCACGGGAGCCACTGGCGAGGCGGTGACTGGTTTCCGCGCCGACACGAATGGCACGACCATTCCACTGAATTTTGAGCCGTGGGAGTCGGCTTTCTTTGTCTTTACGCCAGGCGTCACCGCTCCTGTTCCGGTGAAAGACGAAGCGTCGTTGCCCGCACCGTTTCCGATTGCTGGCAACTGGCAGTTGAAACTCGAAGGTTACGGCTTCGACACTTTCGAGACGAGCACCACGACGCTCAACTCTTGGACAGACTCGCCGCGCACCCAGCATTTCTCTGGCACTGGCCGCTATGAAATCGAATTCACTTTGCCTGCGGATCGCCTGAAGGATGGCAGCCGAATGTTGCTGGACCTGGGCGTGGTTGGTAGTGTCGCAGAAGTGCGGTTAAATGATCAGCCCGTCGGCGTGGCGTGGATGGCTCCTTATCAGCTCGACATTACCCGCGCCGCCCGTGCCGGTAAAAACAAACTCGTCGTGCTAGTGACCAACGAACTCATCAATTACGTCGCTGGTTTGAAGACACCGCCGGACGTCCCGGTCGAGTTGCAGCCGCGTCTCGGTAAAGCCGACCCGACCATTTACAAGCAAAGCAATATGGCCAAAAATGAAATGTCGGAAACCAACCTGCCGCCGTCAGGGCTGCTGGGCCCGGTGCAGATTGTTTGGCGGGCAAATCCGTAATCAATCTATGAAAATAAAGAAACTTGGTTTTTATCTATCGCTGTTTGTCGTTGTCTGCCTTCAGGCACAAGCCACCGATAAACCCAACATCCTGTTTGTCATTGCCGACCAATGGCGTGCACAGGCTCTCGGATATGCCGGTGATCCGAACGTGCAAACACCGCATCTCGACTCGCTGCAACACGAGAGCATTGATTGCTTCAAGGCGGTTTCCGGCGTCCCGGTCTGCTGTCCGGCGCGGGCCTCGTTGCTGACCGGCCAGCGTCCACTGACGCATGGCGTGTTTTTGAATGATGTGCCTCTGAATCCAGAGGCGGTCACGCTGGCCAAAGTGCTTAAAGAGGCGGGTTATGACACCGGATGCATCGGCAAGTGGCATCTGAATGGCGATGGGCGGTCCGCTTTCATTCCGCGTGATCGCCGTCAGGGGTTCGATTACTGGAAGGCGCTGGAGTGCACCCACAATTACAATCAATCGTATTATTACGCAGACGGCCCGGAGAAGCTGGAGTGGAAAGGCTACGATGCTGCGGCGCAGACCCAGAATGCGGAGCAGTATCTGAGGGATCACTCGAAATCGGAGAAACCTTTCTTCCTCTATCTCTCTTGGGGACCTCCCCACGATCCCTACCAGACCGCACCAGAGCAATATAAGGCGAAATATCAGGCGGATAACATCAAACTCCGCCCCAACGTCCCTGCGGAGGGCAGCAAGAAAGCGCAAGTGGCTCAAACCGGTTACTATGCCCATTGCACCGCATTAGATGATTGCATGGGAGACCTGCTGAAAACCCTGCGCGAGACGGGACTGGCTGACAATACGATTGTGGTTTTTACGGCCGATCACGGCGATCTGCTTGGATCCCACGGGGCTTACAACAAGCAGCAACCGTATGATGAATCCATCCGGGTTCCCTTGCTGCTGCGTTGGCCCAAAGGATTTGGCTCGAGCGCTCGATCTCTGGATGCTCGAATCAATTCGGAGGATTTCATGCCCACCCTGCTCGGCTTGTGTGGTGTCCCGATTCCCAAATCCGTCGAAGGCCTCGATTACAGCACTTATTTGCACGGCGGGGATAGCCCCTCTGATGGCGCGACACTCATCTCTTCCCCCGCGCCGTTTGGTCAGTGGGATCGCAAAAAGGGAGGACAGGAATACCGCGGCATTCGCAACGCGCGTTACACCTATGTGCGCAACTTGAACGGCCCTTGGTTGCTCTTTGACGATCAAGAGGATCCTTACCAAATGAACAACCTGGTGAACAAACCCGAATCGGCAAAATTGCAGATGGAATTAGAAGCGACTCTTACGCGCAAGCTCAAGGAGAGCGGCGATGCATTCCTACCGGCGGACGCCTACATCCAGAAGTGGAGTTACAAAGTGGATGCCACTGGCACGGCTCCTTATGTGGATTGAGCGCTTTATCAAAAATAAATCTAATCCTATCTCTTCAGCGCCCTGCGTCTGGCCCTAGACTGACCAGCCGAGCAGAGGTGGCGGCTGGTAAATTATAAACCGCTCTTTAAAGGTATCGCAATGAAACCCCTCATTTCTTTGTTAATTGGGCTGGCTTGGCTCGGCCGTACCGCTCTGGCTGGCGAACCTCCGGTCAAGCCAAATGTCATCATCATGATTGCCGACGATCTGGGGAGTGGCGATGTGAGTTGCCTTTTTCGTGACGTGGTAAAAACTCCGAACCTGGACCGCATGGCTGCGAGCGGGGTGAAGTTCACCTCGGGTTATGTGACCGCGCCTCTGTGCGGGCCGTCGCGCGCCGGATTTTTCACGGGGCGTTACCAGCAACGCTTTGGGTTCGATGACAACGGCGGTGGCATTCCTGCGGACATGCCGCTCCTGCCGGGAGTTTTGCACGATGCGGGTTACCGCACCGGCCTGCTGGGCAAATGGCACAGCGCTGGCCCCATGCCGTTTGAGCGGGGTTGTTTTGACGAGACTCTCTGCTCTCCGCTCTCCAGTCCCTTTATTAATTATCACCATCCGAAACTGGCCCGCAATGGCAAGGTGGAGCAGTTCGACGAATACAGTACGGATCTGTTCGCTCACGAAGCGGAGCAATTCATCGACCGAAACAAGGAGAAGCCCTTTGCCCTAACGATCACCTTCAATGCCCCGCACATTCTCAGAGTAGTGAAGCTGGCTCCGCGGATCCGCACAGACTACGAGGCCGCCCTAGCTTCGGGAAAGGTTCTGGATGTTCCCAAAATAATGACGGCGCGGCCCGGCGAAGCGGCGAAATACGCTGCGCAGTTTCCGGGTGATTCCGCACGCGCTGACACCGTGGCGACAATCGTCGCCCTCGACCAGGCCGTAGGTCGCATTCTCGACAAACTCAAGCAGACCGGCTTGGACAAGAATACGATGATCTTCTTCTTCGCCGATAACGGTGCCCATCCGGAGAACCGTAGCGAGAATCTGCCGCTACGCGATTATAAATGGACCGTCTATGAGGGCGGCATTCGAGTGCCATTCTTTGCGGTTTATCCGGGCGTGTTTCCAGCTGGCCTGGTATTTTCTAATGCCGTGAGCACTCTGGACATTTTTCCCACAGTCGCAGCACTGACGGGAGTTCAGCCGCCGAACGGCTTGGACGGGGTGAACCTTACGCCTTATCTCAAGGGCGAAAAAAGCACACTGCCGCACGACGTTCTATTCTTCAACCAGGATGGCATGGGCGCGGTGCGTCAGGGACCATGGAAGCTGGTGTTGCCGGTCGCGGGTGCCGCGCAGTTGTTTAATCTTTCAAAAGACGTTAAGGAGAGGAACGACCTCGCAGTGGAAGAATCCGCACGCGTCGAAGCCTTGAGAACTCAATGGCAAGCCTGGCACGCGCAAATGCCTGCACCTTCCAACAGTGGAGGAAAGCCAGGTGGAAAAAAAGGGGGCCGAAGCCCAGCAGCCTCCAACGCAGAGTAACGTCCATGAGATTCCTCCCATTTATTTGCGCTGCTCTCTAGGTGTATGCGCAACACGCCCTCAATTCATGAAAAAAAATCCCCTCAGTAAATTTTGGGTGCAATGCAGCGCCGCCGTCCTGCTGGCGTCCCTGATACCGGCGGCATCCGCCGCCAATCCGATCCTGCACGGCTTTGCCGATCCGGCTCCAAGAGTGTGGAACGGCAAAATGTATCTTGCCGTCGGCAAGGACTTAAGCCCCACCATCAAGGGGTTCGCCATGCCCTTCTGGGCAATTTATTCCTCCAGCGATTTGGTAAATTGGAAAGAGGAGAAGATTGTTGACCCGGAACTCGTCTCTTATATGGGGAAGGGCAATCTGAACTGTTGGGCGACGGACATCACTTTCCGGAACGAGCAGTTCTATTTCTATTTTTCTAACGGTGGAAAGACCACCGGAGTGTTGGTGGCCGACCGACCTGATGGCGAATACCGGGACGTGCTGAAGAAGCCCTTGGTGGCGCCGGAAGCGGCCCATCAGAATTATTACGACCCCACGATCTTTACGGACACGGACGGCACCCCTTATCTTATTTTTGGCCGGGATGGCCATCTGGCTGCGGAGAAGGAAAACCGGCATTACAAAATTGCTAAATTGCGTGAGGACCTGATTTCGTTTGCCGAGACGCCTCGAGACCTCATGACAGATCGTCAGTATGGCTTCGGCAGCGAAACCCAAGCCACCGACCACAGCTATTTTCACAAATACCAGGACACCTACTACCTAAGCCGCGACCAGAGTTACATGACCTCCAAGTCTGTCTATGGCCCGTTCCAAAATCTGCGTTACACCGGCCAGCCTGGGCACTCGGCGTTTATAGAGTATCGCGGCCAGTGGTATCACGCCTACGAATTTACCGATGACCAATACGGTATCCGCAACTACCGGCAGGTGATGTTTACTTACCTGCACTACAAGGACAACGGCGACATGGTGGACGATCGATTTTTTATCAAAGACGGCCAGGGCTTTCCGTGCGGAGTGGGAAACTACGATGCAGAATGGGATAAGATCGAGGCGGAGTGGTTTTTCGAAATCGCCAGCGCCGAAAAAAGGGAGTGTCCCGCGGGCGGATTTGAGATTCGGAACCTAACCCGAGGCAGTTACTTGAAGTTTCCACAGATTAAAAACCTCAAGGCCGACACCCGGGTTTCCTTCCAGGTGTCCTCCGCAAACCCCAAGGGCGGGCAGATCGCCATCCATCAAAGCACTCCGGACGGGCCGCTTCTCGGCCGCTGCCAAGTTCCCTGCACCCCAGGGTGGGACAACTATAAACTTGTTTCCTGCGACTTGAAGAACCCCGCTGGCACGGTGGACTTATGCCTCGTTTTCGAAGGCGAAGGTGAACTGATGCGATTGGATTGGTTGACCTTTCACGAGCCGAAATAGAGCCTGCCATGACCCGCATTATGAAAATGAAACTGCGCCGTATTTTGGTACCGTTGTTGTTGGTTTCGTCCAGCCTTCTCTATGCCGCCGAGCCGACAAAGCCCAACATCGTTGTCTTCATCGAAGACGATCAGGGGATGCTCGATACCGAGCCCTACGGTGGCACGGACATTCGCACGCCAAACATGGTTCGC
>JBBRNR010000014.1:0-42534 GCA_038230215.1 Chthoniobacterales bacterium
TTCATCGAGAGCAGTAAGATTCTTTGTGTACACCTAAACGATCACGTCATTGTGGGACGCAGGAAATACTTCTCGTTCAAAGCAGAGGGGCTTCTCCCTTAATACTTCCCGATCAAGCACTTAACTTGATCGGGATTTTTTTATTTGAGGTGGAAGTTTTATGTAATCTTTGTTTATGAGTTATGAATTTCAAGGTAGCTATTCTTTGAAGTATAGCGGTGATGTATCAGACCATTGAGCGTTGGGTTAAAGATTCTCGCATTACTAAAAAAAGATTTCGGGAACACCACTATTGTAAAACCAACATCTGATTAAAATAGTTACATCGTGGGGAATTTGAAAAATTCGTGAACGCGAACCCGTAAAGCAGTTTCAAAGACATAGCTGCGTTGCCGTTCGCACGGAGACGTCACGGCGGATGCGTGCCATTCAAAGCCTTTTCTTGCACGATGGGAACTAGCACACCAAACTCAAGGAATACAACTATGAACGTCTGTTCGCGATTGTGCCGAATATGCGGCGACACGGGTCTTCACGCTCACCCGTTGTGCGAAAGATCCTTTACAATCTGGATATAATCTTGCAGCGGTTTTGAGGGATTGTCGGAGCGCCAGGCGATGGTGGATTCGCGAAGGAGCGGTGGAGTGAGCGGGCGAAAGACCACGCCCTCGTGGGGCAGCGCGGTGATTTGCTCGGGTAGCAAGGCGATGCCGAGTCCGTCGGAGACGAACTTGATCGCGGCAATCTCGCTGTCCACTTCTTGCAGGATCCGAGTCGTGAAACCCGCGCCCCGGCACGTTTCGATGAGCCATTCTCGCTTGCCGGGATACATCTTCGGAGACATGCCGACAAAGAATTGCGACGCGAGATCGGCAAGCTTGATTTTCGCCTTCTTTACGAATGGATGGTCGGCGGGCAGAAAGATCAGGATCGTGTCGTAGGCCACGCATTCAAAGAGTAAATCGCTCCCGGAAAGCGAAGGAGGCAGGCCGACGAAGCCGAGGTCAATTTTGTGGGAGTCGAGCGCTTCAAATTGTGCGGCGCTGCCCATGTCGAAGAGGTTCAGCGCGACGTGGGGACAGAGTTTGCGAAAAGCTCCGAGCGTGGCGGGAAGCAGGCCATAGTGGATGTTCGAGATATAACCGATGTCGAGGTGCGACCGTTCCCCGTGTTCCAGTTTCTGCGCGGCGACGACACTTTCGTCGCACATCGCGAGCACTTTTTTCGAGTCAAAAAGAAACCGCCTTCCTGGCTCCGTGAGCGTGACGCGATTGTTGGAGCGGTCTAGCAACTGCACGCCGATCTCGTCTTCCAGATTCTGCACCTGCCGGGTCAATGAAGGTTGGGCCAGCCGCAGCTTTTCCGCGGCTTTGGTGAAGCTCAATGCCTCCGCAACTGCGATGAAATACCGCAGGTGACGAAGCTCCATAGAAACGAACTGTGAGGGCGACCATAGCGAATAGCTATCAGTATCTTTCACCGACCAAGGGCTGGAGGGCCAGCGGATAGCTCCCTGCTATAACGTTCTTCCGGATAAACTCACCTCAAGCATGCGGCGACGACTTTGTTTGTTACACCAGCAGCTTTCCGCGAATAGCTGGCAGCTATAGGAAGCGAGATGAAGAGGTATTAGCCGCGCTGGAAATGCACCACGACCGTGCAAGCATGAACCTCCACTCTCCGCGTCGGAAGCCCACAGCCTTTCGTGTGTCGCCATTTCATTATTTCACAGGCTTGGAGGCAAAATGAGCGATAACGAACGGGCGGGCGGGCTGGAAAAAGTCTCCACCGGCATCGAGGGCTTCGACGATATCACTGGAGGTGGACTGCCTTCGCGGTGCACCACGCTCCTGATGGGTGGCCCGGGCTGTGGCAAAACGATTGTGGCCTTGCAGATTTTGGTGAGTGCGGCGGCAGAGCACGGGACGGCGGGGATATTTGTCGCGTTCGAGGAGGAGGCGTTGCAGGTCGCCGCCAATGGGGAGACGTTTGGCTGGAAAATGCCGGCGCTGGAGGAGAAGAAGTTGTTTTTCATGGACGCGTGTATGCGTTCGGATGTCGTGAAAGCAGGTGCTTTCGATCTGACCGGGCTGCTCGCCGGGCTGGCAGCAAAGGCGAGCGAAATGGGCGCGAAGATAGTCATTTTCGATGCCGTCGATGTGCTGCTCAGTCTGCTCAATGATCCGGCGGCGGAGTCCCGCGAACTTTATCGGATTCACGAATGGCTCATGCACCACGGATTGACGGGGATTATCACGACCAAGATCGACGACAATCAGCCAGCCACGGCGCAGCGCTACGGGTTTATGCCGTTTATGGCGGATTGTGCGGTGCTGCTCACCCAGCGGGTAACTGATCGCGTGGCTGTGCGGGCGATGAGGGTGTTGAAATATCGCGGCTCGCCCCATGTAATGAACGAAGTGCCATTTATGATCGGCCCCACGGGTGTCGAGGTCGGCTCGTCGAATGGAGTCCATCCCGAGCCTCAGCCGTTTGATGAACGCATCTCCATCGGAGTCGAGCGTCTCGATGAAATGCTGGGAGGCGGATTCTATCGCGGCACCAACGCCTTGATCACGGGCAGTTCGGGCAGCGGTAAATCGACCCTGGCGGGAGCATTTATCCACGCTGCCTGTGAGCGTAATGAACGGGCTCTGTTCATTTCCTTCGATGAAAACTCCCGGGATATCGTGCGTGATTTGGGTACCATGAATATCGACCTCGCGCCCCATCTAGCGAGTGGATTGCTCCGGATGGAATCCATCCGCACCGAAGCCGGCTCTTCCGAAGAGCATTTCATGCGGATCAAGCGCGTGATTGCCGAGCAGTCGCCGCGGTGCTTGGCCATCGATCCGCTCTCGGCGTTGGCCCGCGTCGGCGGTGGACTGGCGGCCCGCGCCGTGGCCGAGCGGCTAATCTATCTTTGCAGAAATGCAGGTATCACGGTTCTCATGACCAGCCTGCTCGAGGGTAGTGATCCGCAACTGGAAACCACGACGCTCCATGTCTCGACGATCTCTGATTCGTGGATTCAGCTCTCTTATGCGTTGATCAGCGGCCAACGCATCCGCGCGGTCTCGATCGTAAAATCGCGCGGTTCAAATCACTCGAATCAGCTTAGCGAACTCGTCTTCAGCGAGAAGGGAATCAACATCACCGATCCCTATACAGAAGGACTCGGTGTGCTGATGGGAGCGTTGCGAAAGGAACAGGAGAAAGAAGGATGAGCAAAATCTTTCCAGTCAGTGATCGGGAAAATGCAGGCTACGTCTTTCGTCTCTACATCGCTGGCGGTGCTCCAAACTCTGTGCGCGCTCTCGCCAATCTCTACGCGCTCTGTCGCAAGCACTATCCTCAGAGCCACCGGATCGAGATTATCGATGTCTTAAAAGAACCCATTCGCGCTCTGGCGGAAGCCATTCTCGTCACTCCCACGATGGTCAGAGTTTCTCCCGCACCGGAACTACAAATCATCGGCAACCTTAG
The DNA here is from genome assembly GCA_038230215.1 of Chthoniobacterales bacterium. Lineage (GTDB taxonomy): Bacteria > Verrucomicrobiota > Verrucomicrobiia > Chthoniobacterales > DASVRZ01 > DASVRZ01. Next base: position 3,487 of record JBBRNR010000014.1, read on the forward strand.
CGATGAGGAGGAAGTGCTTCGTGCGCTGGGACTACCTCAAAATAAAACCGAATGACATCTGCACATCTCGCCAATGCATCCATGGTTCCAACGGGATCTGCGAAAGCGATTACACTCGCGTTGACTCTGGCTCAGGCAGAGAAAGCGATGCAGGATTTTACCTTCGGGCAGGCGGACGCCATCGTCGATATGAATGGCAGGGCCTATCTTTTGCGACCAGCGCAAGAGCATTTGCAACAGGATGAACAGCGCCTCCGCGCCATTCTGGATAGTTGCGGCGATGGTATTATCGTCGTCGATCGCGGGGGCCTTATCGTCTCGCAAAATCGTACCGCCACCCAAATGCTTGGCTATGCCCCGGATGAGCACATTGGTAGGAGCTTTTTCGAATTCGTCGCGGCGAAAGATCTCCATCTGTTTCACGCCGCTTTTTTTAGCGTGATTGAGCACTTCGGTGCCCATGCCGTGGTCGAATTTCATATGCGGGCCCAGGATGAATCTTACCGCCCCATCGAAGCGACCGTGAGCAGGTTGCAAGATCAGAATAGTTCGTGCGTCGTTCTCACCTGTCGAGATGTCACCATTCGCCGACCCACGCATGCGGAATCTATCCGGTGGCAAGCAGCGCAGATCGGTTTGCTGCCGGACCGTGCTTCTGAATAGGGGCTCCGGCGGGTCGGACCGTAGAAAAGTTACGCAAGCTGATCTGCCGCCGACGTCATGATCACCAGACTGCCTCGATGGATTTGGACCGGCGCGTGGTTACTCGCGTTCATGGCGGGAATCGTCAACGTCGTGGGTTTGCTCGGCTTCGATCATCGGGCCGTTACCCACCTCACCGGCACCACCTCCCTCATGGCAGCGGCATTGGCCGAACTAGATGGGGCCGCGGCACTGCATCTGGCCGGGATCATCGGCTCGTTCATGGCGGGCACCGTTTTGAGCGGCTTTCTCATTCAGGACAGTACACTGCAACTCGGACGTCGCTACGGTGTGGCTCTGTTGTTAGAAGCTCTGCTGCTTTGCGGCGCCGTCCCGCTGCTTCAGCATGGCAGTATGCTAGGCGTCTATTCTGCCTCGTGCGCCTGCGGCCTCCAGAATGCGATGGTTAGTACTTACAGTGGTGCCGTCGTCCGGACGACGCATCTTTCAGGAATGTTCACCGACCTCGGTATCTTTCTCGGCCACGCCATGCGCGGCCTCCCGGTGGATTGGCTGCGGATGCGCCTTTGCTTCCTCATCATCACCGGTTTTCTCTGTGGCGGCGTCGCGGGCACACTCGCTTTCCATCAGCTCAGATACTCCGCGCTTTTCATTCCCGCGGGCTGGCGGCAGTTACTTCACTCGCCTACGGCCTCTGGTCGTTGAGCCGGCGAAGTGTAATTTGTTAGCTCCGATGACCGCGCCAGGTCGGAAGCCAGGCATCTTGGTTTGTGAGGTCATAGCTCACGGCTATCACGAGGTCGCACGAGAGGTATTAGCCGGATGAGATGGCCGGCTAGATAGTTCACTCATGAGCAAAAAAAACAAAGCCCACGATCTAAAATCCACCGTCGCCAACTTGGAGGTGGAACCGTTTTTGTATAAGACAAAAAATGAGATCTCCCGCCCCAATCGGATGGAACTCAACTCACTAATGAATCAGCGATTGGCTTCCGCGGTCGATCTGCAAATGCAACTGAAACAGGCGCATTGGAATGTGAAAGGGCCGAATTTCATCGGCCTCCATGAGTTGTTCGACAAAGTCGCCGAGGCCGTGGAGGAATACGTGGACCAGATCGCCGAGCGCATTGTGCAACTGGGCGGCATCGCCGAGGGGACGGTGCGGGTCTCTGCCTCGCGATCCGAACTGGACGAGTATCCGCTGACGATATCGGAAGGCGTCGCTCACGTCGATGCGGTCACGACGGCATTGGCCGACTTCGGCAAAAACGCCCGACTAACCATTGATGAAGCAGACAGCTTCGATGATGCGGACACGGCGGATTTATTCACTGAAATCTCACGCGGGATCGACCAGTGGCTCTGGTTCGTCGAGGCCCACGCTCAGGCGGCCAAGTAGAAATCCATTCACCCGATTTACCTATGCACAACACTCCTGAATCCGAAAAAACATTTCCAATGGTGGAACCGAAACCTAACGATTCCGCTCCCAAGCCCAAACCGCCCAAGCGCGATAAGATTTTTTCCAGATCCCGCGACATTCACGAGGACCGTGGCACACGGCAGATCAAGACTTCGCACGAATCGCACACCCAGTCTCACGGCAAATAGCTTGTAAATTCGATGAACACGAATCCACTCAAGCAAGGCTCGATCACCGATGACTTCGCCGGCATCGGCACGGTTATGAGTTCGTCGAAATCTCATATTCTGGCCATCAACGGCGGCTCATCGAGCATCAAGTTCGCGCTTTATGACACTGGCGATGCCTTGGTCCGGGTGTTAGCGGGACAGGTCGAAGGAATAGGAAGTCCGCACGCAGGTTTCGCAGTGAAGGGTATCGGGAAATTCCAGGAAAAAGCCGACACATTTTCGCGATCCGTTACGGCTCCTAACCATAAGATGGCTGTTAGTCTGCTGATGGATTGGATTGAGGAAAGTCTGGAGCCAAGCGCTTTAATCGGAGCGGGGCACCGTGTGGTTCACGGCGGGCCAAAATATTGGGAGCCGCAGCGAATCACGCAGGAGATGATCAAGGATTTGCGTGAGCTTAGTCCGTTTGATCCCGAGCATTTGCCCGCGGAAATTCTGCTCATCGAGGCGTTCCAGGAGCGGTTTCCAGATGTGCCGCAGGTTGCTTGTTTCGACACGGCGTTTCATCACGACATGCCTCGCGTCGCGCAGTTGCTGCCGATCCCGCGCCGCTATGAAAAGCAGGGCGTGCGGCGTTACGGTTTTCACGGCCTGTCCTACGCCTTTATGATGGAGGAACTCGAACGTCTCGCCGGGAAAGCGGCGGCAAACGGTCGCGTCATTCTTGCGCACCTCGGCAGCGGAGCGAGTCTGGCCGCTGTGCTGGGCGGACGCAGCCAGGAAACGACAATGGCCTTCACGCCAGCCGCAGGTCTAATGATGAGCACGCGCTCTGGCGATCTCGATCCCGGCTTGGTTTCATATCTGGCTCGCACTGAAAAAATGACCCCGTCGCAGTTCGATCACATGATCCACCACGAGTCGGGTTTGCTGGGCGTTTCGGAGATCAGCTCCGACATTCGCGACTTGCTCGCACGCGAAACGGAGGACGTCCGTGCGGCAGAGGCGGTCATGCTTTTCTGCTACCAAACGAGGAAATGGATTGGAGCTTACGCGGCGGCGCTCGGGGGGCTTGAAACCTTGGTCTTCGCAGGCGGAATCGGGGAAAACGCGCCCATCATTCGCGCACGCATCTGCCAGGGATTGGGGTTCATCGGGATTGAGTTGGATGAGGCGCGAAATACACACTCGGCACCAGTGATTTCCGCAGAAGCCAGTCGGGTCACGGTCCACGTCATCCGCACGGATGAGGAATTGATGATCGCGCGGTCGGTCACCCGCTTGATCGGAGTCCCTCACGAGTAGCGTGGGCATTATGCCCGATCTGGAGGCATTCTGCGTCCCACCCATTTCCTCCTCCCGCTTTTGCAGGATTGAGACGACATGTGTTCCTGTCCGGCGGGGATGAGTTTTAGGCGCTCGATCGGTGTGCCGGTGGTCCACTTGGCGCACTTGAAGCCGTGCATCATGTCTCAGGCGATGCCGTGCTTCGAGTGCATCACTGCGCTGGCCTCTTCCGTGTCTTAGGTCGGGTTGCCCTGGCCGCCGCTGTTTGGATGGCGTTGTCGTTTTTCACCCGCTCTTGGTGGGGTTCTATTCCCTGCGCAACTCAGCCTCTACCCCGCGGAACTCAGCCAAGCACGCCTCCAGGTCTCCAATGATTTCAGCGGCAAGCACCTCTGGCTTGGGAAGGTTTGCGATATCCGTCATGGTTTCATCCTTGAGCCAGAAGATATCGAGGTTCGCTTTGTCACGGGCCATCAGTTCGGCGTAGCTAAACTGCTTGAAACGGTCCGACTCCTTGCGCTTCGATAATGGCTTGCTAGCGGCGTAGCACTCGACAAACTCCTTCATGTCTTCGTCGGAAATGGGGTTCTGCCGCAGTGTGAAATTCTTGTTCGTGCGCAAATCGTAAACCCATAGCTCTTTCGTCCAAGGAGTCTTGGATTGCGGTTTCTTGTCAAAAAACAGCACGTTCGCTTTCACGCCGGCTGAATACCAAATGCCAGTGGGCAGGCGCAGGAGGGTGTGAACATTGCACTGGGCGAGCAGAGCGCGGCGGATCGTTTCTCCCGCTCCAGCTTCAAAGAGCACATTGTCAGGCACGACCACGGCGGCACGTCCTTCCTCAAGCAGCATCGCGAAGACGTTCTGCACGAAGTTCAATTGCTTGTTGCTTGTAGTAGCCCAGAAGTCTTTGCGCTCGTAGTAGAGCTTTTCGGTGTCGCGCTTCCCGTCATCGCTGATCACCGTAAAGCTGCTCTTTCTTCCAAAGGGTGGATTCGTCAGAACCATGTTCACCTTGGCCGGGCATTTGACGAGACTGTCGCCGATGGTGACGAGCAGCTTCTCACCCCCGCCCATTCCATGCAGATAGAGATTCATCGCACAGAGACGCGCAACGCTTGGCACGAGATCGATCCCGTGAATCGCCGTCTCATCAACGAACCGCCGGGTTTTTCGGTCCATCCTAGGGTTTGCTCGAAGTAAATACTCATGAGCTGCGAGCAGGAATCCCCCAGTCCCACATGCCGGATCAGCAATCGTCATCGTTGCTTCGGGTCGCATCACTTTCAGAATGGCCCGAATCACGGGGCGTGGGGTGAAATACTGCCCAGCTCCGCCGCGCACGTCCTCAGCATTGCGCGCCAGCAAGCCTTCGTAAATCTCCCCCTTCACATCGAAGTCCAGCGAAGACCACTCTTGCGCATCAATCAAGTCCACCAGCCGACGCAATTTGGCACTGTCGCTGATCTTGCTCTGCGGTTTCGTGAAAATCAGACCAAGCAGCCCATCCCCGTTGCTCAGTTTTTTGAGGGCAGTTTGGTAGATGGAGGCGAGCCTGTCATTGTCGGACGCTCCGATCATTCTGCCCCAACAATACTGCGGCTCACCACTCTTTCGTGACTTGGCGTCGCCTTGCTCCCACGCGATTTTAAGGAACAGAAGGTAAGTAATCTGTTCGGTGTAATCCAGAAACGACAAGCCGTCGTCACGCATAACGTGGGCGTAGTTCCAGACTTTTTGAACGAGGGCGCTAGCTGTTGCGGACATGTGATTTCAAAGGTGTTTCCAAAGTTTCTCAACCCACTCCTTATCTCGGTGGATGCCGAGAGCGAGGCGGGCAAAAGTCGCGTATTTAGCATCCGGACGTATCCGGGAAATGAGCCTGTCCGACACGGTGGTAAATGATCCCAAGTCGCCATTATTTAGGCAGTCGGTTGCAACCTTAACATCTTCCTCGATTTCGATAGCGAGAGCTTCTCTCGCTCTCTTCAAGCGTGTCTCCCGGAGGTGGAACACCTCGATGCTTACTTGCACCCGCTTCCACTCTTCCGATTTGTCGTCTTGCGTGACTGCCTGGGGCAACCCATTACGAGTGAAAGTCAGCTTCTCAACATCAGCACTAATCACTGGGTCGAGGAGAATCGTCCGGTCCTGAGCGTCCCGAGGCCGCCGCATTCTTGGAGGTGGTGGGATAATCGGAAATTTGTTTCCCTTGCCACCATCCTCGTCGATTTCAGAATCCTCTCGCACGCAATTGCAGTAGGTGCAGGCAAGCCGGAAGTTTCTCCAATCCAACGCAAGCCACCAGTATCCAGGATGATCCTTTTCTCCCGTGACACGGCCCTTCGGTCGAAAATGGTCAACGTGGAGGTCAGATCGGTCCTCTTTGCATTCGCAATACCAGCATTTATCATTGCTCACGTCTGCAAGGGCCGATTTGGCATTGCTCCAGACTCCACCTGCCTCCGTGATGGCTTTGTGCGCGGCTTTGCAGACAACTTTTCTGAATGCTTCGCCAACCTTGCCTTCGTCGCGCGCGTCGCGCGCTGCTTGCCGCACCTTACCGAGAATCGTCGTCTTGGCGTTACGAACTTGGGTGTCCCAATCGTTGGGCAACCTGATCTGAACATCTGCTTGACGGATAAACCTCATGCTTTGATTGAGTGCTTTTTCGCAAGTTCGGCCAGAATCTCATCCGCGGCTTTGCTGATTTTGGCGCGCTCGTCCGTGGTTTGCTCGGGCTTTTTTATCAGTGCCAGCGCCTCCTGGCGGCGAGTTAATGCTTCAATGAAAGCGCGGTAATAAGGGTCAGAGCTAACGGTCTTAAAACCGAGCTTCTCAATCTGCTTGTTCAGGAGTTCAAGTTCGTTCTTCTCTGCTGGAGAAAGGCCATTCGGCTTTCCAGCCAATTGAACTTGGCGAGTAAGCAAACCCAACGTCTCGTCGTCCAAGTCGGAGCTGAAGCCAAACATGTCGCTGAGCAGAATTCCCGTATAGCCAAGTCCTCTTGGATTCTCGCTGGCCTGCTGCCAGTAACAGTGCAGCGAGTCTCGATTTCGCTTGAGGAGATGAACTTGGTCTTTGAGCAGACTGGCGATTACGAGTGGGTCGTGCGTTGCCATCAGTGTTTGGCTGGTCTGCTGCTCTGGTGAGGGTTTGTCGTCGTCGCTGGTTACGGACACGAGATCCTTCAGGTATTCCACGCTCCAATGCGGATTCAGGTGTGTGTCCGGCTCATCGAGGAGAACCAGCGATTGATGCGACTTGGTGAAGCGCATCAATCCAAGGACCATGAGCAACTGCTGTTCACCTTCGCTTAATTCGCGGAACGTAATTGGGATTTCCTGCTCGTTGGCGACTTTGACGCGCACCTGAATCTTCACGTCGTGAATCAGTTCGCTGAAGTCGGTGCTTTCGAGTGCCAGGAAGAACGAGCGGGCATCGGCGTATTCGTCGGCAAACTCATGGAGACTCTTCAGGTCGGGCAGATAGAAATAATAGTGGTCTTCATGCTTTGTGCGGTAGCCGTCACTAACGGTTTGGTTCACCACCATCGGTGCGATGGCAAATCGCCGAAGTTTTTCCATCACACGAAGCATGATTCCGGTCGCATTCCAAAAATTCTTTTGCGTCCCCTTCACTCCCCACTGTGGCCGACGAATCACGAACAGAGCAGACTCAAAACCAACGATGCGAAGCCTGTGTTCGAGAAATTGAGTAATCTTGCGGTCTTCTTTGTAGGCGAACGCGAGCAGCACATATTTTGCATGATGCGTCTCCGCACAGAAGAAGCGGCGCTGCTCGAGTAACCTCGCCAGCGTCTCTGGATCGTCTGAACTGGCCTTTCTTAAACGGTCGTAATGATCACGTTTCATTGGCAGAAAATGTTCCGCTAAGCGATTCGTTGGTCCGGAGTAGTAGCCGAAAACGAATCGAGGCAATGGCAACTCCTCCCTTTTGACCGTCTCAAAGGCAATGTTCGTGCCCTTCTTTTTTACAAGCGCGGCTCTCCTCACTCCAGGACGCTTCATATTGACGGGATTCCACGAGACTTCCACCAAGTGTTCGTCGATCTCGTAAGCGATTCGGAAAGCCTTCAACGGTTTATCAGGCCACTGATTCTTCTCCCACCAGTAGTGGAGGTCGCGGAAGATAAGCACGAATGCTTCAAAAAGGTTGGATTTCCCTGTGCCGTTCCAGCCTAGGACCACGTCAAGTCCGTGACCGGGATTGAAACGCACTTCGTAGTTCTTCAGGTTCTTGAAGTTCTCCAGCCAAAGTGTCACCAGCCGGAAATGTGCGTCGGACTGTTTATCAGCGGTGGACGTTGCCTGCACCGTTTTGAGTGCTCGGGATTCCCCCTTTGATATAGCTTCGAAAGATTCACGCACCTCTGGAGTCGCTCGCAACAACTCGTAGAACTCAACAACTTGGTCAGGCAAGTAGCCTGCCGCTTGGAATAGCCGTTGCGCGTCCGGCTTCTTACCAATCGTTTGCCAAGCGGCACGCAGCGTTTCTGGCGATGGCAGGATTTGTTTCATGGCAACATTTTCTTTTTGGCGTTGAGCGCCTCGCCGTGTTTTCGGTTGGTTCTTCAGAGCTTCGGCGGCAGCTTCGCGGGCATCGCGGATGCGGTCGAGTAGGACGGATGCGGGTTCGTCGTTTGGGTCTTGAGGGACGAGATTTCCGGCGAAGGCTTCGCGCAGGAGCGATTGACGAGTCGCTTGGGATCGTTCGAGCTGGTGCTGAAGTGTTGCCGCGAGTCTTTCGGCGGCAGTCAAGCGACGCTCAACTTCACGGACTATCTCTGCTTGCTCGGCGGCTGGCGGCAGTGGGAGAGGCAGTCGCTCGAACTTGGACTTGTTGAGGATTGGCAAAGTCGTCGCAGACGCAGAAGCTCGTATTGCATCCTGTGTTCGTGGACTGACGAAGACGAAATACAGAAATTCCCCCATTCCAGCATCGGTTGGGATCAGCGCGTTGATCTGCTGGTTGGTCGCACCAGGTTTTCTTGAAAATCCTGTTTTGCCGATTGTAGCACCGATACACGTTACGAGAATTGAGCGCTCCGGGAGCAATCTCGCGTGCTCCGCTCCTTTTGCAGTCAAGGAGTCGGCTGACGAAACTACGTGGTATCCGGCGTCCAAGTCGGTTGGCTTGAAGAACGGAACTTCTCCGCCAAAAAAGTCCGGCCGAGACTTTGAAGGTGTTGAACCAGTTTCGACCTGACCAGTTTGAGCAACGCTTGCCCAAAGCCACTCGTTGGCCATTTCAAACTGTCCTTTTCGTTTGGGTTCTGTCGGTTCTTGATACCGCTTCTTCCACTTGTCGTCTTTGGGTGGTTTGCCGGCGGCGAGGAGGCGTTCGAGTTCAGCTTCTTCCCAGCGAGTGCGCCGTTCTGCGAGTAGGCGCTTGAGAAGCTGTTCGCCGGTTTGTTTGGACTTATGGGTTTTTCGCCAGTCGCGGGTGAGTTCGCCAGTGACGGCAGCGTGGAGGACGGCGGCGCGATAACGTTGGAGACGGTCCAGTGCGCGACGCGCTGCAGCTTCTCCAGCAGCTACCCGCGATAGCATTGTGTCCAGCTTCGCGACAATTCGCCCCTGCTCAGCGAGCGGGGCAACAGGAAATGGAAAACGGAGGAAAACTGGAAGCGCCAAGCTCTGGACTGTTGTTCCGGTTTTTGTGCAACTTTGAAGAATCTCCCTTTCAAACGTCTTCAACGCGAAGGCGAGATAGTCGGACCGGATGTTTCCGAGTGGTTTGACCGCCTTGAGGTCTTGGTTCAGTGCGACTTGCCGCTGTGCTAATGCAACAGGAAGGGTGTGCTGGAGAATGCCGCTGCGGACGACGATGAGGACGCTGCCCGCTTCGACTAGGTTGGTGGCTGACTGCTCAACGGCATCTTCGGTAATGTGGTCCTGGGTATCGGTGATGAGGTCGGACTTCATGTCCTTGGGCGAAACCCACGGAATGTCGCCCCCAGTCCAGAAACGCGGGTTCGCTTTGCTCGGAGTGCCACCGCCAAACCACTGGCCAACGTCTCCCATCGTGAGACGAATCCATCCTTTTGGAAGTTTGTCAGGCATGCTCAGGGTTTCACGCTGCGAGTGCGAGGTGGTGAATGAAGTGCTGCACCCAGGCGAAGTTGGCGTTGTTGTCCTTCGCTTCGCTCACGACCCGCAGAATGCTTTTAGGTTTGATGATTGCGCTACTGCGCATGGCGGTCTTGGGCGGGACGCCGAATTGATGAACGCCTCCGCGTTTACCCTGCGGGTTGCCTTTGGCAATTTGCCCTGGTCTTTTTGAAGAAAAGCATGCGGGACTATCTTCGCTGCGCTTCGGCTGTCTCGCTCCGCTCGGCTCCGCCGCGTCCATGTTGTTGCGGAGCTTGTCGGCGGAGAGCCACAGCTTCGCCTCGAAGCCGAGGTGGGCGATGGAGTCTTTATTTAGAGAAGAAGGGCGAGCCATGAGACAAAGAAGAGGCGCTGTCAGAAGATATTATTTTATGAAATAGGGGAAGATGATCCGGTGGCTCTTTGTTTCCACCGTTATTTCACCTGTAGCTCGTGTGCCTGATAGCCAGCGGCTATCGGGCCGAGGCACACGAGGTATTGGTGTCGCGCTCTCTTAGGGCGGATTTTAAGCCCGATGAATCTTAGCGCCATTATGCCAGCCCGCTCAATCCAGACCAGCGACAATACGCTTCGCGAAACAGGACCAGCAAATCAGCCTTTCACGCTTGATCCAGAAATCCTCCGTAAAATCGACGCTTACTGGCGCGCGGCCAATTACCTTTCGGTCGGCCAGATTTATCTCTTCGATAATCCGCTGCTCAAGCGCCCGCTCGCGGTCACGGATGTGAAGCACATGCTGCTCGGCCACTGGGGCACGACGCCGGGGCAGAACTTCATCTACGCGCATCTGAATCGGGTCATTAAGAAATATGACCTCGATATGATCTATGTCTCCGGTCCAGGACATGGCGGACCGGCGGTAGTCGGGAATACCTATCTCGAAGGCACCTACAGCGAAGTCTATCCGAACATCAGCCAGGATGAGGCCGGGCTGCAGAAGCTCTTTTTGCAGTTCTCGTTTCCCGGAGGCATCCCAAGTCATGCCTCGCCGGAGACACCGGGCTCGATTCATGAAGGTGGCGAGCTGGGGTATTCGCTGAGCCATTCGTTCGGCGCAGTTTTTGACAATCCCGATCTCATCGTGGCGTGCGTCGTGGGCGATGGTGAGGCGGAGACTGGACCATTGGCCACGGCATGGCATTCGAACAAGTTTCTCGATCCGGCGACCGATGGCGCGGTGCTGCCGATCCTGCACCTTAACGGGTTCAAGATTTCCAATCCCACGGTTCTCGCCCGCATCACGCACGAGGAATTGGAACAGTTACTCCGCGGCTACGGTTGGTCGCCGATTTTTGTCGAAGGTCACGAGCCGACGCTCATGCACGAAGCCATGGCGACGGCGCTGGATTCGGCGGTCGAGCAAATCAAACAAATCCACGAACGTGCTCGCACGCACGGCGATCTCACCCGGCCGCGTTGGCCGATGATCGTCCTTAAATCGCCGAAGGGTTGGACCGGCCCGAAGGTAGTCGATGGCTTGCAGATTGAAGGAACGTTCCGCGCGCATCAGGTGCCGCTCTCCGATCCGCGCACCCATCCCGAGCATCTCACGATGTTGGAAGATTGGCTGCGGAGCTATCGACCGGAAGAACTCTTTGATGAGTCAGGTCGCTTGAAACCGGAATTGGCGGAACTCGCTCCCAAAGGCGAGCGCCGCATGGGCGCAAATCCGCACGCCAACGGCGGCCTCCTGCTTCGCGATTTGCGGATGCCGGACTTCTGCAAATACGCGGTCGATGTGCCTGCGCCGGGCGTGCTCGGGATCGGCGATACGCATGTGCTCGGGCCTTTCCTGCGCGACGTCGCGAAGCTGAATCAAGACCAGCAGAACTTCCGCGTCTTCGGACCGGACGAGACACTTTCCAATGGTCTCGAAGCGCTCTTTGAAATGACCGACCGACAATGGGACGCCGCCACGGTGGACAACGACGAGTTTCTCGCCCCTGGTGGCCGCGTGATGGAAATGCTCAGCGAGCATCAATGCGAAGGCTGGCTCGAAGGGTATTTGCTCACTGGTCGCCACGGACTCTTCAATTGCTATGAGGCGTTCATCCACATCATCGACTCGATGTTTAATCAGCACGCGAAGTGGTTGAAGATCACGGCCGCCCTGCCGTGGCGGCGTAAGATTGCGTCACTTAACTACCTGCTCGCGTCGCATGTCTGGCGTCAGGATCACAACGGCTTCACGCACCAAGATCCCGGCTTCCTCGACCATGTCGTGAACAAGAAAGCCTCGGTCGTGCGCGTCTATTTGCCGCCCGATGCGAACTGTTTGCTCTCGGTCATGGATCACTGCCTGCGCAGTCGGCAATACGTGAATGTCGTGATCGCCGGCAAACATCCCGCGCCGCAATGGCTCACGATGGATGCGGCGGTCAAGCATTGCACCGAAGGCATTGGAATCTGGTCGTGGGCGAGTAGCGATCAAGAAGTCGAGCCCGACGTGGTTATGGCTTGCTGCGGCGACGTGCCGACACTGGAGACGCTGGCTGCCGTTTCGATCATGCGCGAGCATTTGCCCGAGCTGAAAATCCGGGTGGTGAATGTGGTGGATCTCATGCGACTTCAGCCGCAATCCGAGCATCCGCACGGTCTGAGTGATCGCGATTTCGATGAGCTCTTCACGATAGACAAGCCGGTCATTTTCGCCTTCCACGCTTACCCGTGGCTCATTCATCGGCTCACTTATCGCCGCACCAATCACCACAACATCCACGTCCGCGGCTATAAAGAGGAAGGCACGATCACCACGCCATTCGATATGACCGTGTTGAACGAGCTGGATCGTTTCCACCTCGTCATGGACACCATCGACCGCGTCCCGCAGACCGGCGAGCGTGGCATCTATCTCAAGCAGCAACTCCGCGACAAACTGATCGAGCACAAGCTCTACATCGACAAGAACGGCCAGGACCTGCCCGAGATCAGGAACTGGAAATGGCAGACGCCAGAAAGAACGACCAACTAACTATGAGCGCACATCACCATCATCACCCAGCATCTGAGCACCGGGGCACTCCACCAAGTCACCGTCCGTATTGGAAACGGGCTCATACCGATTGGAAACTCTGGGTGGCAGTGGTGCTCATGCTCATCGCGATGATGGTCTATATGGGGACTATTGATCTCGCGTGGCGGCCGCGTGGACAACGCACACAGCCGGCGCAGACCGTGCCAGTAGCACCCTAAATGAACGATCAAACACTCATAGACACCGCGCGCGCGCTGGTAGCTAGTGACAAAGGTCTGCTGGCAATGGATGAGAGTAATCCCACCTGCAACAAGCGTTTCGCCAAGCTGGGAATTCCGCAGACTGAGGAAGCTAGACGTGCTTACCGGGAATGGATCGTAACTACACCGCAACTGGGTGAGTGCATCAGCGGCGCGATCCTCTACGACGAGACAATCCGTCAGCATACGGACGATGGCACTCCATTTGCCAAAGCACTGATCGAAAAAGGAATTATACCCGGTATCAAAGTGGATGCCGGCGCAAAGGACATGGCGGCACATGCGGGAGAGAAGGTCACCGAAGGTCTTGATGGATTGCGCGCGCGCCTCGACGAATACAAGGACATGGGCGCGCGTTTCGCCAAATGGCGCGCGGTGATTGTCATCGGCGACGGACTTCCCAGTCGCAGTGGCCTCGAAGCGAATGCGCACGCACTGGCTCGGTATGCCGCTTTATGCCAGGAGGCTGGACTGGTCACGATCGTCGAGCCGGAAGTGCTTATGGACGGAGAACATACTTTGGAGCGGTGTCTCAAAGTCACGGAGGAAGCCTTGCGAAACGTTTTTATCCAACTGAATTGCCAGCGAGTGATGCTGGAAGGAATCATCTTAAAACCGAACATGGTGCTGCCCGGATTGACTTGTCCGCAGCAGGCATCGGTGGACGGAGTAGCCAACGCCACGGTGCAGTGTCTCTTGCGAACTGTTCCCGCTGCCGTTCCGGGGATCGCATTCTTGTCCGGCGGTCAATCCGCTGAACTAGCTTCGGCCCGATTGAACGCGATGAATGTTCGCTTCAAGTCGAAGTTGCCTTGGGCGCTCGCCTTTTCGTTTGCGCGCGCCATTCAGCAGCCTGCTTTAGAGCTTTGGCGGGGCGAGCAAGCGAACGTGCCAGCGGCGCAAAAAGCCTTGATTCATCGCGCCCGGTGCAACCAGGCCGCGCGTCGCGGGGAATACACCGCCGCAATGGAAACCACTTGATCGTGCCTGCCTGCAAACTCAATTCCCTGCGCCTCTATCTCATCCGCCATGGCGAGACGGAATGGTCCCTCTCCGGCCAATACACCGGGCGCACGGACATTCCGTTGACCGCGCACGGCGAGTGCGCAGCGCGAGAGGTTGGGAAGCGTCTCCAGCACATTCCATTCGCCCATGTGCTCATGAGTCCGCTGCGACGCGCTCGACAAACCTGTGCGCTCGCGGCGTTGAAGCCAGCAGCCGAGATCGAGCCCGATCTCACGGAGTGGAGCAATGGCGATTACGAGGGCCGCACGCCCGCAGAGATTCGCGAATTGCAACCGGAGTGGAACCTTTTCCGCGACGGCTCTCCGCACGGAGAATCACCTGCACAGATTTCCGACCGCGTTGATCGCTTAATCGCTCACCTGCGCACTCTCGACGGAAATGTGGCGATCTTCTCTCATGGGCACCTTTGTCGCGTCCTGGCCGCCCGCTGGATCGGATTGTCCGTCGAGCAAGCGGAGCATCTTTTACTGAGCACCGCCTCGATCAGCATTCTCTCCTATGAGCACGATTGCTCCGATGAACCGGCGATCGCGCTGTGGAATGCGGTCTCCTCCGAACATCCAGACACGATCAGCTCGAAGCAGCGCGCCTTGGATCGTCGGGAAAACGAGAACGGTGAGAGTCTTATTTCACAGGAGACGCCCACTGCCGTCTCGTTCTGGACTTAGCTCCATGCAAACAGTTCCACTCTATCCTCTGCGCTTCGAGCCGATCTATGAGTATCGGCTGTGGGGCGGACGGCGTTTGGCCGAGTGGCTAAGTGCGCCGTTGCCGGATGATGAACCGATTGGCGAAGCGTGGTTGTTAAGCGACCGCGATGACCACCCAAGTGTGGTCGCAGACGGAGCGCTCAAAGGTCACACGCTCGCGCAACTCATTAAAGCGTCACCGAAGCAACTGCTGGGGAACTTGGCGGGCCTCTCTCGTCGATTTCCGCTGCTCTTGAAATTCCTCGATGCTCGCGACACGCTTTCCGTGCAGGTGCATCCGTCGGATGGGAATGCGGAGTATATCCCCGCTGGCGAAACCGGAAAAACCGAAGCGTGGGTCGTGCTGGAGACCGGCGCGAAAAGCTGCATCTATGCGGGCCTGACGGCGGATTCTACCGAGGACACGCTAAAGCAGGCGCTCGGCCAAGGAACGGTTGCGGATAGTCTTGCCTCCTTCACTCCGAAACCCAGCGATGCGATTTTGATCCCTGCGGGGACGGTTCACTCGCTGGGCGATGTGGTGGTGTTCGAGGTCCAGGAGAATAGTGACGTGACCTTTCGGTTATTTGACTGGAATCATGTGGACGCGAAGACTGGCCAACCGCGGCCACTCCAGGTCGAGCAAGCGCTGGCCTGCATTGATTTCGAGCAAAAGGCGATCGGTCCGGTCGTGCCGTTCGTGGAAACCGAATCTCCCGCACTTCGAGAGCGGCTGATTGCTTGTGAACACTTCGGGCTTTGGCGGATTTGTGGAACTTCGCCGTTTACCGTCGGCCAAGCGGAAACTCCGCGTGTGTTGGTGTGCCTCTCCGGCGACGGCCATCTGGACCACGATGGCTCTCAATACGACTGTGGAAAGGGCGATGTCTTTCTGCTACCCGCTGCGGTCGGAGCTTGTCTCTGCTCTCCGACCAGCACCATGACCATGCTGGAACTCTCTCTTCCGGAAGCGGCCTGACATCATGAAGAAGCTCATCGTTTTCGATTTGGATGGAACGCTCGCGGAAAGCAAAGCGCCTCTCGATGCCGAGATGGCCACACTGCTCGCTGCTCTTTTGGCGATCCTGAAGGTGGCAATCATTTCCGGTGGCAACTGGCCGCAATTCGAAAAGCAGGTTCTCTCCAATCTTACCCATGACAAACACCTGCAGAATCTAAGTCTGCTGCCCACCTGCGGGACCAAGTTTTACCAATACAAGTCTAGTTGGGAGCAGCTCTATTCCGAAGACTTCACTGCTCAGGAAAAGGAGAAGATCATCCATTCGCTGGAACATGTGAGCGACAGTTCGGGCTTCAAGGCTGCGAAGGTGTGGGGGGAAGTGATCGAAGACCGCGGGAGTCAGATTACCTTCTCAGCACTCGGGCAGCAGGCACCTATCGCAGAGAAGAAGAAGTGGGATGCGGACTTCGCCAAGCGGAAGACGATGAAAGCGAGTCTCGACCAACTGATTCCCGAATTTTCCGTGCGCCTCGGCGGAACGACGTCCATTGATGTCACCAAACCCGGAATCGACAAGGCATACGGGATCAGAAAACTCCGCGACACCCTCGGTATCGCGATCGACGAGATGATCTTTGTCGGCGATGCGTTGTTTCCGGGTGGCAACGATTATCCGGCGAAGGAAGCTGGAGCGTTATCTATTCAGGTGCGAGATCCGAATGAAACGAAGCGCGTGATTGAGGCGATTATCGCCTGCCTCGGTGGCACGGAGGAACGTCGATGAGCGACTTTAGAATGAAGCGTCTGGGGTTGCTCATGGAGCCCGAGCCTGGCAATCCGCAGGAGGTCGAAGGAACCCTAAACCCGGCGGCTGTCCGCGGCCCCGATGGTCAGCTTTACCTTTTTCCGCGACTCGTCGCGAAGGGGAACTATTCGCGCATCGGCATT
The DNA here is from genome assembly GCA_038230215.1 of Chthoniobacterales bacterium. Classification (GTDB taxonomy): domain Bacteria; phylum Verrucomicrobiota; class Verrucomicrobiia; order Chthoniobacterales; family DASVRZ01; genus DASVRZ01. Next base: position 20,022 of record JBBRNR010000014.1, read on the forward strand.
GCTCGCGTGAAGTTTAATGAGGCGGGTGATCCGTGCGGCGTCGAGCGACTCGGCATCGCGCTGGAGCCGGAAGCGGATTACGAACGGCTGCCCGGCGGGGGCGGCGGATGCGAGGATCCACGGGTAACGTATGTCGAGCCGTTGCGGCATTACGTGATGACTTACACGGCCCTTTCGTCAAGCGGTCCCCGGATTGCGCTGGCGATGTCGGAGGATCTTTTCCACTGGGAGCGGATTGGCTTGGCTCGGTTTGAAGCTTTTCAAGGAATCGATTTCGTCCACGTGGATAACAAGGATGCCAGCGTCTTTCCCGTTGCCATTCCTAACCATGCGGGAAAGCTGCAACTGGCATTGATTCACCGGCCACTTTTTCCTGGCACCCTGCCTGAGGATACCGCTTGTGAAGGCTCTTGCCGGATGATGGATCGTGAGCACGAAAGCATTTGGATTTCCTATTGTCCGATGCCGCCGAAGAGCTTTGCGGCGCATGATCCCGGCCTGTTTAACTCGCATCACCGGCTCGCCACTCCCGTCGCGCCATGGGAGCAACTAAAGATCGGTGGCGGTACTCCGCCGATGCTGTGTCGGCATGGCTGGCTGGTCATTTATCACGGTGTCAGCAAGTCGGAGGAACCCGAGAAAGACGGTCGCCAGCTCTGTTACTCTGCCGGCGTGATGGTGCTCTCGAAGGAGCACCCGCAGAAAATCCTCTACCGTTCGCCGGAACCGGTGCTGACGCCGGAATCGCCCGAAGAACTTCGGGGAACGATCGCCAACGTCGTGTTCCCCACCGGCATTGATCGGCGCGACGATCTCGGCACGCCAGACCGCTTCGATGTCTATTACGGAATGGCCGACAGCCGGATCGGCGTCGCGAGCCTCTACATTCCGAAAGACCTTCCAACGGGCGCGCCGGCGGACGCCGCGCCAATACAATTCGAGGAGATCGGAGTATGAAAGACAAAGCCAATCTCGGCTTGATCGTCTCGGTCCGCGGCAGTGTCGTGGATGTTCGGTTCGACGACCAGTTGCCGGCGATCTACACCGTCCTGCGTGCGGGCGAAAAGCAGGAGATTGTCATCGAAGTGTTGGCGCAGCGTGACGCGCACACGGTGCGTGGAATCGCGCTCACGCCCACGCAAGGTCTCGCGCGTGGCATGGCGGTCACGGACACGGGCGGACCGCTCAAGGCACCTGTCGGCAAAGAGATTCTCTCCCGGATGTTTGATGTGTTTGGCAACACGATTGATCGCGAAGCCGCGTTGGCCGATGTCGAATGGCGCTCAGTGCATCGCGATCCGCCGCCGCTGGCGCGCCGCTCCACCAAGTCGGAGATTTTTGAAACCGGCATTAAGGTCATCGATGTGCTCGTGCCGCTGGAGCGTGGCGGAAAGGCGGGACTGTTTGGCGGAGCTGGCGTCGGCAAGACTGTGCTGCTGACCGAGATGATCCACAACATGATCGGGCATCAGGACGGCGTGAGTATTTTCTGCGGCATCGGCGAGCGTTGTCGCGAAGGCGAGGAGCTTTACCGCGACATGAAGGAAGCGGGCGTGTTGCCTAAAATGGTGATGCTCTTCGGCCAGATGAACGAACCGCCGGGCGCACGGTTCCGCGTGGGGCATGCGGCGCTGACGATGGCCGAATACTTCCGAGACGATGAACACCGCGATGTGCTGCTGCTTATCGACAACATCTTCCGCTTTATCCAGGCCGGCATGGAAGTCTCCGGCCTGATGGGCCAGATGCCGTCGCGTCTCGGCTATCAACCGACCATGGGCACCGAGTTATCTGGATTGGAAGAACGCATAGCTAACACGGACACCGGCGCGATCACTTCCATCCAGGCCGTGTATGTGCCGGCGGATGATTTCACCGACCCGGCGGCGGTGCATACCTTCTCGCATCTCTCCGCGTCCATCGTGCTCTCGCGAAAACGCGCCAGCGAAGGGCTGTTCCCTGCGATTGATCCATTGCAGTCCACGTCGAAGATCGCCACGCCGGGCATCGTCGGCGAGCGCCACTACAAGCTGGCGCAGGAAATCCGGCGCACGCTCGCGCAATACGCAGAGCTCAAGGACATCATTGCGATGTTAGGCTTGGAGCAACTTTCACCGGACGATCGTAATGTCGTCGCCCGCGCCCGCAGGCTGGAGCGGTTTCTTACCCAACCGTTTTTCACCACCGAGCAATTCACCGGCATGAAGGGCAAGTTAGTGAGTCTCGAGGATTCACTCGATGGCTGCGAACGGATCTTGAAAGACGAATTCAAGGACTTCCCTGAGAGCGCGCTCTATATGATCGGCGCGATCGATGAAGCCAAGGCGAAGGCCAAACCCGCATCGAAACCAGCAGAGAAACCCGAACCGGCCCCCGCGCATGCAGCTTAAAATTCTGCTTCCTTTCCAGGTTTTCGCAGAGAAGACCGACGTCCTACGCGTTGTCGCGGAAACGCAGGAAGGTTCGTTCGGGCTCTTGCCTCATCGACTGGATTGCGTGGCCGCGCTCGTGCCCGGCATTCTGACCTATGAAACCGCCGCCGATGGTGAAGTCTTCGTCGCCGTGGATGAAGGCGTGCTGGTCAAGACCGGCGCCGAAGTGCTCGTCTCGGTGCGTCGCGCGCTCGGCGGAGCCGATCTCGGGCAATTGCGCGCATCCGTGGAAAGTGAGTTTCTCACCCTCGACGAAAACGAGCAAAGTGTGCGCTCGGTCATGGCCAAATTGGAGTCGGGATTCCTTCACCGCTTTGCCGCTTTTACCCATGAATAACGAGCCACCAAAAAACGCGCCGACGCTTGCCGGCGAGATCGGCGCGAAGGCCGAGCGCAAGCTCCGCGCCCGCCGCCGCGGCACTCCCGGCGTCTGGTTCGGCCTTGGCATGATGGGGCTGATTGGTTGGTCCGTCACAGTGCCGACTTTGCTCGGTGCGGCGCTCGGCCTGTGGCTGGATAAGCATCATCCCGCCAGCCATCCGTGGACTCTCGCGCTGCTCATGGCCGGTCTCGTGATCGGCTGCTGGAACGCATGGCATTGGGTCGCGAAAGAAGAAAAAGCCATGCGCGACGAACAGGAGGATAACCATGAATGAGCCGCTGATGCTGGTGTTATCAGGACTGGCGGGCGGCCTGCTCGGGGTGCTCTTCTTTGGCGGCCTCTGGTGGACCGTGCGCAAAGGTCTGGCGTCACCGCGCCCGGCCCTGTGGTTTCTTGGCAGCCTGCTCATCCGCACCGCCATCATCCTCGCAGGTTTCTATTTCGTCGGACGCGGTGATGGGAAACGACTGCTCGTCTGTCTCCTCGGATTCATCATCGCGCGCTTTGTGGTCATGCGTCTGACGCGTCCCGCTGCCGTTACTAACAAGTTAACCAAGGAGGCCAGCCATGCGACTCACGCCTGACCAACTCATCTACTGGCAGCACGGAGCCTTCAAGCTCAATGGGACCATTGTCTTCACTTGGGCGATCATGCTCGTTCTCATTGTGGGCTCGAAGCTCATCACCCGCCGGCTCACCACCGAGCACCAACGATCGCGCTGGCAGAATCTTTTGGAAATCCTCGTCACCGGAATCGAAAAGCAGATCGGCGAAGTCGGCCTGCGCAATCCGAGGAATTACCTCCCGTTTCTGGGAACGCTCTTCTTGTTCGTGGCTGTGTCCGCGCTCTGCACCATCATCCCCGGCTACGAACCCCCGACGGCGTCACTCTCGACTACTGCCGCGCTGGCGCTCAGCGTGTTCGTGGCCGTGCCGTTGTTCGGCATCCTCGATCAAGGTCTCGGCGGCTACCTGAAGTCTTACATCGAGCCGACGTTTATTATGCTGCCGTTTAACATCATCAGCGAAGTCTCCCGCACGCTGGCTCTCGCGGTCCGTCTCTTCGGCAACATGATGAGCGGCGCCATGATCATCGGCATCCTGCTCACGATCACGCCCTTCCTATTTCCAATCGTGATGACCCTGCTCGGTCTCCTCACGGGCTTGGTGCAGGCCTACATCTTCAGCATCCTCGCCGCCGTCTATATCGCTGCGGCAGTTCGCACACAAAAACCAGCGACTCAGACGGCGTCCGACTCTCAACTAACACCGCAGTAACCTAACTATATTCTATGGATAACATGACCATCATCGCTGTGGCTTCGATTGCCACCGCTGGCTTCGCGACAAGCATCGGCTGCATGTGCCCGGCACTCGGCGAAGGCCGCGCCATCGCCACGGCTCTGACTGCACTGGCCCAGCAACCGGATGCTTCCGCCACCATCACCCGCACGCTTTTTGTCGGCCTCGCGATGATCGAATCGACCGCCATCTACTGCTTCGTGGTTTCGATGATTCTGATTTTCGCAAATCCGTTTTGGAATCATGTGATCACCGCCGCGGCGGGGAAATAACCTATGCTCATCGATTGGTTCACCGTCGGTGCGCAGGCGCTCAATTTTCTCATCCTCGTGTGGTTGATGAAGCGCTTTCTCTATAAGCCCGTCCTCGACGCCATCGACGCGAGAGAAAAGCGAATCGCCGACGAACTCGCGGACGCCGCTGCCAAAAAAGCCGAAGCACAAAAGGACCGCGACGAGTTCCAGCACAAGAACGAAGAGTTCGACCAGCAGCGCGCCGTGCTTTTGAGCAAGGCGACCGATGAAGCTAAAGCCGAGCGTCGGCGACTGATGGACGAGGCCCGCAAAGCGGCTGACGACATGAGCGCAAAGTGCGAGGAGACCCTTCGCGAGGATGCTAAGAATCTAAACAAAGCCATCACGCGCCGGACTCAGGACGAAGTATTTTCCATTGCCCGCAAGGCGCTGTCGGACCTTGCCACGATGAGTCTGGAAGAGCAGATGAGCGAAGTGTTCAACCGTCGATTGCGCGGGATGGAGGAGCACGCGAAATCTGAACTCGGCCAAGCTTTGAAGACAGCTTCCGAACCCGCGATAGTCCGCAGCGCGTTTGCCTTGCCGAAGGAACAATGCGCGGCCATCCAGACTGCACTCAACGAAACCTTTTCGGCTGATCTTCAGCTCCGATTCGAGACGGCACCGGACCTGATCAGCGGGATCGAACTGACGACCAATGGACAAAAGCTAAGCTGGAGCATCGCCGATTACCTGACCTCAGTGGAAAAGGGTGTGGCCGAACTTCTCAAAAAGAAAATCAAGACTGAGTCTAAAGCTGAGCCAAAACCTGAAGCCAAACCCAAAGCTGAGGCCGCACCCAAAGCTGAAGCCGAACCGAAACCCGAGGCCCAAACCGCGTGAACGCTGCGCCCGAAAGCTTGCAGAGCGTGTTCGACGGCGCGTTCGCGAACATTGATCAGGCAAGCAAGGACTTCACGCCAAGCCTCACCCCGCGCGAGGTCGGCACGATCACGCGCGTCTCCACGGGCATCGCCAGTGTCTCCGGGTTAAACGGGGTCGGCTTTGAGGAATTGCTCGCGTTTCCCGGCGGGGTCTTCGGCATCGCGTTTAATATCGATGTGGACGAAATCGGCGCCGTGCTGCTCGGCGACTACACGCATTTGAAGGCCGGCCAGGAAGTCGAGCGCACCGGCCGCGTGATGGATGTCGCGGTCGGTGATCGCTTGCTCGGCCGCGTGATTGATCCGCTGGGACGACCGCTCGATGACCACGGCCCCGTCAACACCACCGACCGCCTGCCCATCGAACGTCCCGCCGCGCCCATCATGGATCGCGGGCCGGTGACCGTTCCGCTTCAGACCGGCCTCATGGTCATCGACGCACTCATTCCCATCGGACGCGGACAGCGCGAATTGATCCTCGGTGATCGCCAGACCGGCAAGACCGCCATCGCCATCGACGCCATCCTGAACCAGCGCGGGAAAGACGTGCTCTGCGTTTATTGCGCCATCGGCCAGCGCGCTTCCGCCGTGGCGAAAGCCGTGGCCGTTCTGCGCGAGAACGAGGCAATGGAATTTACCGTCGTCGTCGTTGCCGAAGGGAACGATCCGCCCGGCCTCGCCTACATCGCGCCCTATGCTGCGACGAGCATTGCGGAGCATTTCATGGAAACTGGCCGCGACGTGCTGATCGTCTATGACGACCTCACTCATCATGCCCGCGCCTATCGCGAGCTTTCCCTCCTGCTCCGCCGGCCACCCGGTCGCGAAGCTTTTCCGGGCGACATCTTCTTCATCCACTCGCGACTGCTCGAACGGTCAACCCATCTGTCTATAGAACGCGGGGGCGGCTCGCTGACTGCGCTGCCGATCATCGAGACTGAGGCGCAGAATATTTCTGCTTACATTCCGACGAACCTCATCTCGATCACGGATGGGCAAATCTATCTTTCACCATCGCTGTTTGAGTTAGGAGTGCTACCCGCGGTCGATGTCGGCAAATCCGTTTCGCGCGTCGGCGGAAAGGCCCAGCGAGCAGCTTACCGCGCGGTCGCGGGCGACCTGAAGCTGGCCTACGCGCAATTCGAGGAACTCGAAACCTTCGCCCGCTTCGGCGCACGTCTCGACGACAACACGCGTAAGATCATCGACCACGGCCGCCACATCCGCGCCTGTCTTAAACAATCGGAACTAGCGCCGGTGGCCGTGCCCGCCCAGATCGCCGTGCTGCTCGCGTTGACTGCTGAATTGTTCGACGCCATCCCGCTCGACCAGATGCACGACGCCCAACACGCGGTCCATGAAGCCGCAGTAAAGATCCCGGCCGAAATCCGCGAGCGCTTCGAAACCGCCGACAAACTCAGTGACGAGGATCGCAAAGCGATCATCGAAATCGCCGGAAAGGCACTCGCGCCATTCCAACCCAAATTGAAGACGGATCTTAACACAGCACCCAAAGCGAAAACATGAGCGACACTATTGCAGGCCTGCGCCGCAAGATCAGCAGTGCAGGCGATCTCCAATCCGTCGTCCGTTCGATGAAAGCCTTGGCCGCATCGAGCATCGGCCAATACGACAAATCAGTGCATGCCCTCGGCGACTACTATCGCACGGTGGAGTTGGGATTGAGCGCCTGTTTTCGGGCAACCCAATCAGCGGCGTTACCGGTGGCGCGAACTGGAAAAACCGGCGCGGACGAGATCGGTGCCGTGGTCTTCGGCTCCGACCAAGGTTTGGTCGGCCAGTTCAATGACATCATCACGGACTACGCGATCAAAACGCTCGCCGCCCTGCCCGGAAAACCCAAGGTGTGGGCCGTGGGTGAGCGCGTCCATGCGAGACTCGCTGACGCCGGCTTGAACCCGATCGGCCTCTTTGCTGTGCCGAATTCCGTCCAGGCCATCACCCCGCTCGTCGGGCAGATTCAGATCGAAAGCGAAGCACACCGGGCCGCGGGCGAGTATGCGCAGCTCTATGTCTTCCACAATCGCCCGAAATCCGGCGCGCTCTACGAGCCCGTGAGTCAGCGACTCCTGCCACTCGACGGAAAATGGCAGCGAGATCTGGGAAAAATTCCCTGGCCGACCAAGACCTTGCCCGAGGTCCTGTGCGGCGGCACCGCGACCTTGGGCGCACTCATCCGCGAATATCTTTTCATCTCCCTCTTCCGCGCCTGCGCCGAATCCCTCGCCAGCGAAAACGCCAGCCGCCTAGCCGCGATGCAGCGCGCTGACAAAAACATCGACGATCTTTTGGAAACACTCCACGGCACCTACCACCGCCTGCGCCAAAGCAGCATCGACGAGGAACTTTTCGAAGTAGTCTCCAGCTACGAAGCACTTTCGGTTCGTTGAACATTGAAAACTCAAACGTTGGATTCCTTAAAAACGTGATTTGTTGATCGTCCCCAATCGGGCTTGGGCCAATTGTTCTGACACCGCCGACATTCTACTTCTCGATTGGGCCACTTCATTCGATTCCTGGTAAATTGTCCACGGATTTGATGTCTTCGACTTTCATGATGGGCAAATGAGAAACTCTTTTTGTGATCCAGTCGAAGAGCGGAATCTCAAGCGAGGTTTGTGGCAGTGGAGATTTTCTGGTCGAAATTTTGAATGATTTCTTGTGTCATTTAATGAATTACAAGAAAACGTGGTTCCGTAATAGGTTCTCCCAACCATGAGCGCACCATTCTCAGTAGCTTTGCCGAACCAGTTGCAGCGGCGTGGAGAAATCATCGGCATCATTTGTGGTGCGCTTTGTTTTCCGTTCGCCTTCTTCGGTGGAAGTTTGGGGCGTCTCTTTCCCGATGGTCCTGCGGGTATCATTTTACCCATCGTGCTGTTCAGTGCGTTTGCTGGAATCATCGCGTGTCTTTTTGGCACCCGAAAAGAAGCGGAGGAAATGGCGGGCTTTGCGCCAAGAGTCGGAGTGCGGGCGGGTTTGGTTGCCACATTGGTAGGAGGAGCTTTAACCGTCTTGGCGGCTAGTTTTCATTCGCTAGGTATCGGCAGTCCCAACCCCAATTCGATTGCCTCAAATATTTTTTCTTTAGTCCTCCCCTCCTACCGCCCACGCCAGATTTTGGTAATTGCCTTGCTAGGGATACCGCCCTCGATCTTTTTCGGAATGGCGGGTGCGCTCATTACTGCGATGGTTCGCACACAACCGGAAGGTTCAGGGGGCGGGGTGACGAGTGAGAAAACGCCGACTCAGCGCAGCAAACTTTTCCTCTTTGTCTTGCTGTTTTCGGCCATTGGTTATCTCTCCCCATTTATTCTTATCTTCAAACCACGGCCCAAAGCGTTACCTCCTCCTATTGTCGTTAATACTCACTTTACACCCATACCGAAATGGCGATACCAAAAGCCTGCTGCTTTCGGCCAAGCAGAAGTGGAGCAAATTTTTCTGAGCGACCAAAGAATGATTGACGATCTGGATTCCAGAAAACCAGTGGCATTATCTCCCGATGGATTGCGTCTGGCATATTGTTCTAAGAACGGAAATTACCTCATCCTGCGCGATCTGGAGACGCTGGATATTTTGTCGTCCTTTGAGATTTCGCCGAGCGCGTTGTCTTGGGAAGCCAATTCAAAAAGGTTATTGATTGTGACAAATGCCGATGAAAAGCGGCTGCACGTTTTGGATGCTAATTTTCGATTGCTCGATTTGCCGCAACCCGTAGAAGTCCGCGTGCCAAAGGGATTTGCCAGTTGGTGGAATGCTGAATCGGTGGCTTTCGTGACGAGTGACGGCAAGACGCAATTCCTTAATCTCGATACCTTACGCGTCGAAACCAAGGAGCAATCCATCCCTTGGAAGTCAGCAACCCCGATTGAGCAAGAGACCATTCTAAGAGGGCCACCGCCTTACTTTTTCGGGAACGAAAAATGGGAAATGAAAATTCAGAGCATGACCACGGATTACTATATTCCTCTCCCGGTTATGGAGAAATGGACAATCCATGCCTCCTGGCAACTCTGTCTGTCTGATAAGCAAAAATCACAGGATTATTTGCAACCAGCCGTTGAGCTTGGGGAAGACGACAGAATGGTGGCGACGCAAGACGGCACGAAGCTTCTGCGCATCCGTGAAAATCAAACCACCGTGTTTTATTTTGGAACGCAGGCGCGGCCCCTCACCACTTTTAAAGTCGAAATGCCAGCGACACCGGATACTTTATTAGTCGATGCTTTAGCGAAAAAGGATGTGGCCGCTTTTGTGTGCCCACCGCTAATCAATCCTCTTAACGGCAAAACCGTTGGCCCCGATCGTCACCACGTCAAAGGCATTGTTCGCGTGGCGAGTTGGAACGAGAAACAAGCTGAGTTTTGGGTGCAACAAAATAATTTAGATATTAAATCCGGCGATGTAGTGGCTGATCTTCATATCGTGAAAGATAACTCGCCACAGCCAGCGGGTGCATTGGGACTTTTTGAATGGTTTGCAGTGATTGCAAAGCCAGAAAATCCAGGAGTTATCCCTCTGCGCTCGGAAGTTTCTGAATGGTGGAAACCGATGATCACCAATTTCAAATCAGGCGATGGAACTGCCACTTTGACAAAGATTAAGCTGGTTTCGATAACGCCTTCTCTGCCAGAAACCGATCCGTTTGACGACCCCTCAAAATTCTCTCACCAATCTAGTTCTGAGAGTGATGTTAATAAAACCTTGGCAGAGTTTATTCGTTTGCATCATATCAAATCTTCAAAAGGCGACGTTGATGGCTTAGTCAATGATTATGCGGAACAAGTCGATCACTTCGATCATGGCTTGGTGGATCGTGAATATATCCGCAAGGATGAAACAGAGTATCATGCACCGGGAGTCAGACTGTCGGAAAACATTGTTACCTTGCCTGTCATTCGAAAAATCGACGCAAGTCACTTTGGGGCGACTTACTCCATTTATTATAATCGCGTTCGTCCCGACGGACGTTGGCTAAAAGGTTATGCGGATATAATTCTGCAAATGGAACTCACGTCAGAGGGGCCACGCATTACATATCAAAGAGCCACCCAGCGTGATCAACAGAAAGGCCCTTGAATCATGTTTGGCCTCTGGAAAAGCAAAAAACCGATAGTGGACACGTATGAGCATGGCGTGTTTGAGGAGTGCGAGTTTTCCACGTCCGAGTTCTATGCTTCCATTGAAAAAGAATTGGAAGCTCGCCAGATGCCCGGACTAATCATCGAGAGAATCGAGCATAACGAAGGCGGTTTACTTTCTGCCAAACGTCAATATTTACGGCTGCGCCGGGAACGACTTGTTTTCGATGTTTGTCTCGCTCCCTTCGGAACCTACTGGTTTTACTCCCATCGTTACTCCTTGATTCCATTTACTCTGCGACTTTGGGAATTATTGCTCATCCTCTTACTATTCGCTGGAGTGGAAGGATTCTATGTCAGTCTTTTTGGTTTGATGCTCGGCTCCATCTTGTTCGGTTCTTCCCTATTGGCAATGGGATTGCTTATGAGAAACTTGCTCGTCATGGGGTTGAATGATTTGGATGCAGCTCTAATCCAAATCCCTGTGATCGGGGCTATTTATGAAGCTTTTTTTCGCAAGGAAACCTATCATCGCGAAGATACTCGCCGCGCCTACATAACGATCATAAATTCGATTCTCCAAGAAAAACTCAAGCAGTTGAGAGAAGAAAAAAATGCCAAACTGGTCGATTACACAGTGGCCACTCCACCCTCGCACCCTTCCATTCTCAGCATGATTGCTAACCTTTTACGCATGGCGAAGTAATGAGCCGGATAGATGAACAACTGTCGGAGCAGTTTTTCAAATGGGAAATGCGTGGACGCGGTTGGACACTCTATGAGCGCGCCGTTCAGTTGGAACCACCTTTTCAGCCTTTTTTTGGTTACACGCTGACGCGTCCAACCAAACCCGTCGATGACGGACGCAAGCACACTCGCTCCAGCGGATTCCTCGATCGATTGCGGCAAACCATGCAGCCTCTTCTGCCGTCCGAGGAAACCGCTGATGAAGAAGAGCCGGAACCATACTGGAGTGAGGCGCGTGAGCGCGTGGAATTACAACTTTCCCTACCACTCTCCCGCTCCGCGCCCGGTGTGCAGGTTGAGTCGTTTCTGCGGCATATTGCGCGACCTTCGGAACCGCTCGCCCTCGAACTTCTTGGCACCGAGCGTGAGACCCTTTTACAATGGGTCGCGTCACCGCAGACGGTCACGCGAGTTCAAGGAGCCATTGAGGCTTGCTTCCCCGGCATTGCCGTAACTCCCTCTCAAGCGGGTTTGCCTTCAGCATGGAACGACAGCGAATCGCACTTCGCCGTCGTCGAGTTGGGCTTGGGGCGGGAGTCGATGTTACCACTCGGTAAACCTCGTCACGATTTATTGGCTACCGTGGTTACGGCGATGGACTGGATCGGAAAAGGAGAACTGGGACTTTTTCAAATGCTCTTGGAGCCAGTGCAGAATGACTGGACGGAAAGCATGGTTCGGATTGTCGGTGACGAGAAAGGGAAACCCTTTTTCGAGAATCGACCAGATTTGGTGGCGGCAGCTACTCGAAAAATTTCGTCGCCGCTTTTTGCTGTCGTCATCCGCTTGGTTTCCAGTGCGGCAACTCTGGCGCGTGCCTGGGAAATCATTGCCGATTTGGCAGCCCCTTTTTCCGCCGTCTCGCAGCCGGGCAGTAATTATTTCAAACCCCTCTCCAATGATGGTTACACGTCGGTAGAGCATGAGGAGAATATCTTAAATCGCCAAAGTCGGCGGTGCGGAATGCTTCTGAACATGGAGGAGGTGATGGCATTCATCACTCCGCCGATCACTTCAACTTCCGGCAAACTCCGACGCGAAACCAAACCGACGCGCCTGGCACCGGAAACACTTCCCTCTTTTGGTTTAAGTCTCGGCTTCAACAAACATGCGGGAGTGCTTCACGAAGTTTTTATTTCTCCAGAACATCGAGTGCGGCACACCCATGTCATCGGTGCCTCTGGCACAGGTAAAACGACTTTCCTCTTAAACCTCATTCGTCAGGACATTGAAAATGGCGAAGGTCTGGCTGTTTTCGATCCACACGGAGACTTGATAGATTCCGTCTTGGGGATGATTCCAAAGTCGCGCTTGGATGATGTCATCGTGCTCGATCCATCGGATGAGGAACACATCGTCGGTCTAAATATATTAGCGGCACATTCTGATTCCGAACGGAGTTTGCTCGCCTCCGATCTCACGTCTGTTTTCCGAAGACTTTCCACGAGTTGGGGCGATCAGATGGAAAGTGTTTTACGAAATGGCATTCTCGCTTTTCTGGAAAGTTCACGCGGCGGCAGTCTCAACGACCTACGCCGCTTTCTAATGGATGCCGCATTTCGGAAAGACTTTCTGCAAACCGTCACCGATCCAGAGATTGTTTATTATTGGACGAAAGCATTTCCGCTTCTCACCGGAGGCAAAAGCATTGGCCCGCTTCTCACCCGACTGGACGAATTTTTATCGCGCAAACCCATTCGCTACATGGTGTCGCAAACGGACAACCGTTTGGACTTCGCCGACATTTTAGATAGTGGAAAAATTCTTCTCATCAAACTTCCCCAAGGTTTGATCGGGCGGGAGAACACCGCTCTACTTGGTTCACTCATCACCGCAAAACTACAAATGGCCGCGATGAACCGTCAGCGAATGCCTTCCTCTCAGCGACGGGATTTTTGGTGTTACATGGATGAGTTTCAAAATTTCATCACACCTTCCATGTCGGAGATTTTGGCAGGTGCCCGAAAATATCGGCTGGGGATGATACTGGCGCATCAAGAATTACGTCAGTTGGAAGCCGACCGTGATCTCTCCAGTGCCGTGCTTGCCAACTGTAATGTGCGCGTCGTTTTCAAAGTCAGCGACGGCGATGCCCGATCCTTGGAAAATGGATTCAGTCATTTCGAGGCACGAGACTTGATGAACCTCGGAGTTGGTGAAGCTCTCTGTCGCGTGGAGCGGAGCGACTTCGATTTCAACCTCACCATTCCGAATACCTCTTTTCTGGATGAGGACGAAGCGGCCCATGCGCGTGAATCCGCCGTTGCTCATTCCCGTGCCAGATATGCGCGGCCACGTTCAGAAATCGAAGCGGAATTGCTTCGGAAACGGCAGTCAGAAGAAACGACCAAACCTCCTGTCAAAGAACGTTCAGCGAAAGAGGAGGCCGCGCCAAAGCCAGAACCACCTAAAGTTTCCGAAGCACCACCCATTTCCGAAAAACCAACGAGTTCGGAACAGGAACCATCACCTGAATTAGAGACCAAAAGAGTTCAGCCGGAAGCCGTCATTCCAAGTAAACCGCCCACTCTCGGACGAGGAGGAGCCTCACACAAAGATTTGCAAATGCTCATCAAAACCACTGCGGAGAGTATTGGTTTTAGAGCGACATTGGAATTTCAAACACCGGACGGCAATGGCAGCGTGGATGTTTTTCTGGAGAGAACAGGACTGCAAATCGCGTGCGAAATCAGTGTAACCACTCGTGTCGAACATGAGGTGGGAAACATTTTGAAATGTCTTGCTGCTGGTTACCTAGAGATTGCGCTTATCAGTTCGGAAACCAAACGACTGGAGGAAATTGCCGAAGCCTTGAAGTTAAGAGTTTCCGAAACAGAATTGGATCACGTCCGATTTTATTCTTCCGAAGACTTTTTCGCTTACTTGAAGCAACTCGCCCCGATCGAAGTCCCGGACGAAATTTTGGAATCAAAGGATGTTGGCAAACCACCCAAACAAAAGAAGAAAATGGTCAAAGGCTGGGAAGTTGTAACCAAGATTTCGCAAGCGACACCGGAGGAATCAAAAATCATCGAAGACCAAACTTTGAAAATGATTGCCGAAACCCTTCGGAAGAAATAACGGACAGGATTTATTTTTTTTCGCGCAAGACAAAAACAGGTCCGACAACTTCAAACTCTGAATATGCCTCGATCATTCGCAACCGTAATTTGGTGTAAGGCTTGTCGGGACTTTCTTCCGCATGAAAAACAGAAGGCTCTTTGACACCCATATCCCGCGCGACCTGAGCTTTGGTAAGCCCTTTTTTTTGCCGACATTTTTTTGCTAAGCCAGCTAATTTATTTTCAGCAACCAATTCATCAGGATTCATTAAGTCCAGCGTAACTATCTTTACAGATCCAGCTAGATTTTCTTGATTTCTTATCTGCGTGAGATAAGTTTTCAATACTATGAATATCACTTCCGAAGTTCCGAAAAAAATCCCCGTTGGTATCTGGATTCGAGTTTCCACTGACGATCAGGCGCAAGGCGACAGCCCAGAGCATCACCGGATTCGTGCCCAGGGTTATGCAGAAAACAGAGGGTGGGAAGTTCGCGAAATCTATGATCTTGCCGGAGTCAGCGGTAAATCCGTCAAAGATAATCCCGAAGCCAAAAGGATGCTGCATGACGTGAAGCGGGGACACATCAAAGGGCTCATCTTTTCCAAGCTGGCTCGTTTTGCTCGCAACACCAAAGAGCTATTGGAGTTCGCCGATTACTTCCAAGAACACAACGCGGCTCTTATTTCCATTCAGGAAAGCATCGACACCACCACGCCAGTCGGAAGACTTTTCTACACCATCATCGCCGCAATGGCCCAATGGGAGAGAGAGGAAATCGGCGACCGCGTGCGTGCGTCTGTCACCATTCGTGCCAAAATGGGAAAGCCCATCAGCGGTTCCGCTCCCTATGGTTATCGTTGGATCGACAAGAAACTCGTCCAACATCCCGACGAAGCACCCGTCCGAAAACTGGCCTACGAACTTTTCCAACAATATCGGAGGAAGGGCTTTGTGGCACGTAAACTCAACGATGCCGGATACCGCACCCGGCAAGGAAAAAACTGGCTCGATGTCAGCGTCGCCCGTGTTCTAACCGACATCAGTGCCAAAGGCACTTACATCCACAATCGCACTAAACACGTCGGAAAATGGAAACGTGAAATCAAACCGGAGAGCGAATGGGGATACGTTACTGTCGAACCCATCGTTTCCGAAGCGCTCTGGAATAACGTCAATCAGATCATCGAGGAGCAATTGAAAGCCTACGTTCGACCCGGCAAACGTCCCAAGCATCTATTCGCCGGACTCATAAGCTGTATCTGTGGACGAAGAATGTATGTGCCTGTCGCCAGTCCAAAATATGTCTGCGGAAAATGTCGCACCCGCATTCCGTGTCTTGATGTGGAAGGCATCTATTTGGAAGAAGCCAAAGCCTTCTTCACCGACCCTAAGCGTTTGGCCGGATACCTCACGGAGGCTTACGCCAGCACTTCGAAAAAGGTTAATTTGCTCGAAACCACCGAACAGCAAATCGCGAAAATCAAAGATGAAATGACCCGGACCCATCGGCTTTATATGGACGGTGGAATCTCCGTCGAAGGCTTCAAAGAGTTCTATGCGCCGTTGGAGCAACGCATCAAACAACTCCAATCGGAACGGGTAAAACTGCAAACCCAAGTGGACATCAGCAAGGTCAACAGCCTGTCCGCCGAAGCCATCCGGCAGGAGGCTCAAGACCTCCAAACCCGCTGGCCGGAGATCAGTAATGACGAGAAGCGAAAGATCGTCGAGGGCATGGTTGAGTCTATTGTCGTGGACAAAAACAATCAGAAAGTCGTCGTAACCCTCTCGTGTTCACCGACTTCCGTAGAAACGACAAATAACCAACAGCACCTGTGACACGCATGAGGCATTCGCTGCATCGCATGGTTAGGCAGCGCGGGTTTTGTGCTTGCGACGTGGATCCGCATGGTGCTTGAAAGTAGGATCGCTTCCGTAAGAAAAGTCAACATCGCCCCAAAAAGAATCGCCATGCTTCAGCAGTTGTGGCCACCACTGGTCGCTATATGAAGTGCCGTCGGGTTGGTAATCAATCTGCCGGACACGTCCATCCCAAAAATAAAACCAAATTGCAGCCGGATGCTTACCCTCGAAGCGCCACTGCTCGTAAGGACACTCGCCAAGCTGGTAAATCCGAACACCGGCAAGATGCGAGTCTCCTCTGTATGGATTGACCCAAGGTCCGATTGCGTCGCTAACCGTTCGAGGAACATGCAGAGAGGAAGACGACTGCTGGTGATATGCGCAACTAGAGAAGACGAGCGCAATGCAAGAGAGTAAAATACTTGGTTTCACAGTGAACGCGTAGCGATGCCTAACGACCCCAAGCTCAGCGACTGCGGAGGGCGGCGCGCTGGCTGCGGAAAGGCGGCTGGGGCAGGGTGGGCGAAGGCGGCGGGGTGGTGTGTAGCAGCCAGCGTGACGCCCGGAGCAGTTCGCTGCAGCGCATGGTTAGGCGTTGCGGTCGAATTAAATGGCGATCTCATAAAGTGTTGGGTGCATTCGAGACGGCGTTATCTCTATGGTGGCGTTCGGGTAATGGTGTCGCAAGAAGTGGCAAAGATAAATGCCGGTTATCGCGGAGCGATGGCCAACGATGACGCGCTTAAGCGCGTGTAGTGGATAGGGCGCGAAATACATACCTCCACTCGGTCTGCATGTGTCCAATGCAAGGACGTAACGGACCTCCTCCTCGTATTGCCATTCCTTGGCTTTGACGCCGAATGAGCAACGCAGCATATGAGCAATAGTATCGTTGTTCATGTCCGCTTCGGCGGGCCACTGGAAGTGCGGGCGAGAATGATCGTATCGGATTTCCATCGGGTTCTGCCACGGAAACAGGTCCGAATCGAAGCCGAGAGCCAAGCCGGTAGCGCAGGAGGAATAATGGCCCCAAAGAAGAGGGCTTTTGTAGGTCTTGGACAGGCAGAGCAAGCCGAATCCGTTCGAGTTCGTTGTGATGACGTGTTCCGTCCAGGTGTCGTCAGTATGGGTCGGTTCTTCTGGGGGCGGGCTGATACGTGGAGAGCAATCGTAAATGTCGTTCAACTCGGTAAGTCGTGACACCTTGAGTTGCTTGCTCTCAAGGACTTTGAGCGCAGTCTCGGTCGGGAGGAACTTGTAAACGAGTGCCATGATCGGCTTTCTATTCCGGCGAGCGGCTAGCGACGCCTAACGACCTCAAGATCAGCGACACGTAGGGAACGGCGCGAGATGTGCGACAGCACAGCTCGTGACGAGCCCGGAGCGTTCGCTGCATCGCTTGGTTAGGCGGAAGTGTGACGTGACTTGGGGAGAGACGAAATAACCGTCGCTTTGGACGAGACGTTCGAGCGACTGGAAGCGAAAAGCTGGCAAGCAAGAATCGCATGGAACTCAAATGAAAACCGGAAGACACGGGATTGTCGAGCGGCAAACGCGCAGAATGCACGGACAGACGCAGAGGACTCTATCTATAGCTTCTTCGCTAAATCGCCTCGGAGAGCCTTAATCTCCTTTGTGACCTGCCACAATCGGGCGTCGTTCTGGATAATGTGAAAAATCAAAAGGATGATAACGATAGTGGATGGGTTCATAAAGTTTATGGACAGCTAGCGGATAAAATCGCCTAACGACCTCAAGATCAGCGACGCGGAGGGAATGGCGCAAGACCTGCCGGATGAATCGCAGTGGAAGGCATCGAACTTCATGGGAAGCATGAATACACAATAGCAGGTCTTGTGACGAGCCCGGAGTGTTCGCTGCATCGCATGGTTAGACGACGGTTCGTCCTCGGTAGAGACGTGGAATAACAGCCTGGAAAGGCGACCTGGAGTGCTCAGGAGCGACAAACGAGGGCTCTGGAGCGACAAACGAGGGCTCTGGAGTGACGGTAGAGTGCACTGAAACTCGAATGAAGACCGGATGATCGGTGCCGAATCGGAGAAAAAGGATGCGGGATCGGTCATGGACGTGAGGCTAGTCGTCTAACGACCCCAAGATCAGCGACACGTAGGGATGGGCGCGGCAGATGCGTAAGCAACTGACGTGACCAGCCCGGAGTGTTTGCTGCATCGCTTGGTTAGGCGCGGTGATTGGATTCATTGAGGCATCATGTCTAAGGCGACGTCCTGCTGAAGATGTTTGGAAATGGTGTAAACGCGAACAAGCTTCGTCTGGTAGTGAGGATGCGAGACCTGTAGTGGCAAAGATTGGAACTCAACTGGTAGTAAAACGATAATTCCGAACTTGGTGGTGTGAGGAAGATCATACTTTCCGTCAGCATCAGTCATAACAACCGGGCTCCTGCCTAGAAAAGTGACTGCAGCATCTGCAACGGGAGAATGTGTGCGTGAGTCAGTGACTGTCCCGAATGCACCAGGAGCTTTGGTGACCAAAGCTGGAATACAACCCGATTGCAGCAAGCAAATAAACAAGAGCAAGATGACTGTTTTCATGCGGGAAAGGTGCGAGCGCCTAACGAGAACAAGATGAGCGACGGCGGACGAGAGCGCGCGTCGCTCGGAGGAAAAGTGTGCAAGTCATCTTAAAAGTGGAGCATAGAACGGTCCGCCGTTCGCTCCATCGCATGGTTAGGTGCCGGGCTTGAGCGGGTCTTGTATCCATGGACCAAGCTCGTTCTGCCAATGTCCTTCTGCGTCGCGAGTAGCGAAGACGGCGATCATATCACGGTTGTCGCCGTCGCCGCCTGGCTGCTTATCGGCTCCGAGACTGCGGAGCGTGACGATACCAGTGCCGTCAACGCTGTAATCAAAGGGTCGGCCCCATGCATCGACTGTCTCCGTATCGTAGCCAGGCATCGCTGGCAAGTCCGCAAATGTCTGAGGAAGGCGTCCCCGCTGCTGCGCGAACTGAATGATGCGACGCTTCGTGACGAACATGCGCCCTGCGGTGAGGCTGCGCGGAGGAACGACATCCACATGGCAGGCTGCCAGCGCAAATGCTGTGACCAACTGAAGCCATCGGCGAGGCATTGTCATGGGCGTGGAGCGGTAGCACCTAACGACCTCAAGATCAGCGACGCGTAGGGAATGGCGCAAGACCTGCCGGGTGAATCGGAGTGGAAGGCATCGAACTTCATGGGAAGTGTGAATACACAACAGCAGGTCTTGTGACAAGCCCGGAGCGTTCGCTGCATCGCATGGTTAGGCGACGTCGCTGTCAGGTTGACTTGTGACTAAACGGCTACGGACAAAACGAAAGCAGAACACGGCAATGACGCCCCAAAAGAGTGCTTGAAGACCAGCGACAATAAACAGAGCCGCATTGTCGGGTGAGTCGAATACCAACTGTAACGCTGGGCGGAGAACGCTGAAATAACGATCCATCAGAGTGAGAAGCGGGAATGCGAGAAAGAAATTTGGAATCGAGTAATACCACGGCAAATTCCGAACACCGCTATCCACAAGACCTTGCATGTGCCCGAAAAAGGCGAGGGCAAAACCGTAGTAGAGCAATCCAAAGATGGGAACGCCAACAAAGTATTGAATCGGTTTTTGAATTCTTCGATGTTGCATGGACCTAGTCGCCTAACGAGACACTAGATCAGCGACGCCTACCGGGCGCGAGCGTTGATCGCAGGTGGAATGGTTTAGTCATGGAAAAGTGTGGAGCGAACAGCGGTAGGCGTTCGCTGCATCGCATGGTTAGGGCTTGTGGGGTGGGTAATCAAAATGCAAATCGCCAAGCCTTATCTGGGCGAACACCGATCCGGGGCGACTCCGCAACTCCTCAAGCGACTTCACACTCAACGGGTGGTCTGAGAGCTCGAGGACAGCCTTGGAATACTCGCCGTCAGGGAGGCTGAATTCGAATCGGATTTTCGTGGATGTGATATCGGCGAACCATCGGGCGATACAGTTGTCGCCGATCTTGAGACAAACGTGGCACTTGTCCGACTGCGCTGTGGCCGGGATGTCAAAATAGCCGCTAAGGCTCCTCCGACCTGCGCCTTGGCCGAAGCCGGTGAAGTGAAAAGCATCGGCCGGATGCTGACAATGCGACGTTAGCGGGAGCAGCGCGAGAATGAGTCCGGCGCAGCAGATCAGAGTTCGCATAGCATGAGCCCTAACGACCTCAAGCTCAGCGAACCGCGCGGCTGGCGCGACCGCTGCGCGGTGGGGGAAAGGCGGAGGCCGGAAGCAGCGGGCGTGACAGCCGCGCGGGTTCGCTGCAGCGCATGGTTAGGCGCTTCGTTCGGATTCGGAATATGCATGCTCACGTGATGTTATGGAGCGGAATCGGGTGCTCGTCGGTGACATCCAATGTCGGGAGGTCAGCGACCTGCCTGAGGAACTCTCGTAGGCTGCTAGACCGTGATGTGCGGCGAATGTGATCAAACTGTGGTTGAAGCCTGCCACGGAGCCGAAACGTGACTAACTCTCGCTGGTCAATCTCGTGAAGCTCCGACTGGCGCTGTAAGAAGAAATGAATCCGCTCCGACTGCTCGATGGACTGCGACATGTAAGACTCGATCCAAGCGTGAGCCGCCTCTACCTGCATGGCGACAATGCCATCGAGGGATATGAGTGCTTGGGGAAGTTCGTCGAGGTCCTGGCGAACGGAAAGTCTGGAACTCTCGACCTCGGCGCGACTCGGAACAATGATGTGATACTCGGAGCAGGCGAATTGGTGGTTGTGAACGTCGCGGGTAACGAGCACGAGTGGATACTCGAAGCCGGGCAAGCGGACACCGCGGTAGAGTTTGAAGGAGCTATCGGGTTTCATGGTTTGTTTCGGGTTATCTCGGTGAGCGTAGAAGCGCCTAACGAGACCAAGATCAGCGACACGCAGGGCTTGGCGCAGCCCATGCCCAAGCATGGGATGTGACAAGCCCGGAGTGTTCGCTGCATCGCATGGTTAGGCGGCGGTCGGATTCAGTGGAGATGTCGAGAAATGGTAATGAGGAAGTCCGGTCGGGCACGGGTGAAAACTGGTGGGAAGAATGGCGTCCGATCTATCCGACATTCTCAGCGTGGTTCCGAGATTTGGAACAGTGTCCAGAAGTGCGCCGGATGTGGGCCAAAACGCCCCAGATTGAGAGCCAGCTTCAAATGTGGCTAGACCAGTGGATAGCACGCGGTCGGCCAGAGCTAGCGTGGCCGGAATCGGCTTCGACAAATGAAGGCCATCAATCTGGTCACAAATTACAGAAACAAAATCATCAGGAGGAATCATAAAATGAAGAATCGAGTTAAAGAGAAATGTGGAGAGCCGCCTAACGACCCCAAGCTCAGCGACGGCGGAGCGTGGCGCGGCGCGTGCCCAACGGTGGAACGAACGCCAGACGCCCAAATGTAGCTGCCGCTCCGCTCGCAGAAAGCACGCGCCGTGACACGCGGAGCCGTTCGCTGCAGCGCATGGTTAGGCGACGTTGGTTGCATGTCAGTGCGCTTTGAGCTTCTCAACGAGCTTCTCGACACGCTCCACCAGCTTGGGTGCAGAATAGACATACTCAAGGACGGCTCGGCAGAGTGCTGCGAGAACCGGGACTTCTTGGTCTGTGAGGGCACCAAGGTCTGCGTGGGCACCAACGTTTCGTAGTTGGCGAAGTTTGTGTGCCATCTCCGCAAGGTTCTTCGGAATCTCGTGACGCGCAGCTAAGTCGCTCAATCTCTCATGTAATGTCTTGCCAGTCGCCTTCCGGTCGTCACAGACGACATCGAGCACGCGACCGAGAAGCACCGCATAGGCATTGGCGGAGATCGTGGAGACTTGCTCGGCCGCTCGAAACTCCTTCTCGACGGCTTGCGGAAGTCCTTCGATTCGCTGACGTTCGCTTGGATAGATGATCTTGGCGCGCCAGTCATCGTGCTCCATACCGTCGTGCCAGAATCCCGAACGAATCGTGACCTGGTCGCACTTAGGACACGACAGCACCTCGTAAATGGTGCCGGATTCATCGGGTGGCCCGTCGTCGCGAAGTTGCTCGGTAGTGTCGGATACTGTCCCAACAACGCGCATCGGCGCTACGTTCTGGCAGCGGCGGCACTCTAACTTCTCGGAGTATCGGGTTCCTTCGGACATTTGATAGGTGGGTTCGGCGGGTTATAGAGCGTGTGCGTAGTCGCCTAACGAGACAAAGATCAGCGACGCGGAGGGAACGGCGCGAGATGTGCGATAGCACAGCTCGTGACGAGCCCGGAGTGTTCGCTGCATCGCATGGTTAGGTGTCATGTTACAAGAGGTTGTCCGCAGGGAGAGTATCAGGCAGGGTGGTGGTGGATCAATCAACAACCTCCTCTTATTGCTCACGATCAACATGCACGCTAACGCCAGACTCACCCCTCTCGCCCGTTCCCAAA
>JBBRNR010000015.1:0-36784 GCA_038230215.1 Chthoniobacterales bacterium
AATCTCGATTTCTTCACAGTTGAAAGCGGCGATTCCGCCCTGCTCGACTTCTTCTGCGTTCACGCTACGGAGGACGCCCAGGGTAAGGCTCAAACTCCGCTCACCTCTGACGGCAGTCCCATCGTCGCGGGCAAAGTCAACCTGAACACCCGCCAGCCCAAGGTCCTTTCGGCCATGATTAATGGCGTTCTCCGCGAGGAAAACAGCACCACGGGTGGTGCCCCGTTCACTACCGTCACCGAGGTCGATGCCGTCGCCCAAGGCATCGTCGATTACGTCCATGGCGCAACGAATCCCCACAAATTTCGCAATCTTTCAGAACTCGTCGGCTACCCGAACAGCACCACGGCCTACGAGGGCTTCGCTGACAAGCTTGGCACATTGCTCCCCGCCAGCGACCAAAAAAACAAGCAGCGCCGCGAAGCCGTCCTGCGCGCCCTCACGGACGGCGGACAGACATCCACCTGGAACCTGATGATCGATATCATCGCCCAAGCTGGCCAATATCCAAACGGCGCAGCCAACCTTAATCAGTTTCTAGTCAGCGGGTCGCAGCGTTATTGGCTGCATGTGGCAATTGACCGCTACACAGGCCAGATTGTGGATCAGAGCCTGGAGGCCGTGCCAGAGATCGGTCCAACGGCCATTACACTTGCCAACTTAAGCTTCACAGACAATCAGGCCGCAGGCACGATTGTTTCGACCATAAGCGCCACAGATGCGACACCGAACAGTATTAAAACTTATTCGCTAGTGGATGGAATCGACAGTGAGGACAATGCGGCATTTACCGTGTCGGGCAGCACGCTGCTAAGCAACGCTGTATTTGAGTATCTCACCAAAAGCGCATACAAAATGCGGCTCTGTGTCACGAATCAGAACGGGCTGACATTCGAGCAGCCATTCACCATTCAAGTGTTGGCGGGGCCATACACCCAGTGGAAGATCTCCAATTTTGGCGAAAATGCCAGCAACCCCGCAGTTGGGGGCGATACCATCGCCCTGGCTGCTGACAGAGTGCCAAATCTGATCAAGTATGCGCTGGGAATGATGCCCTATGTTAGCTCGACTTCGAGCCTTCCTACAGTTGAAACAGCTATTACAAACGGCACCGCCTACCTGAACTACACGTACAAACGAAGCGATACTGCAACCGATGTCACAGTTCTGTCGGAATGGTCCACCGATTTGTCAACTTGGTCGAATATGGGAATTGTTAGTAACCTTTTGAGTGATGATGGGATATCCCGAGAGATTAAGGATTCAATACCATCAGAGTCGGCCCCGAAGCTGTTTATGCGATTGAAGGTGATCCGGCCTTAAATATCCTCCGTAAAGCATCCGCCTTAGGGCGCGGCGTAACCTATATCATCAATAAAAATGAAGACAATGCTTAGGCGATTCTTCCGCCGACAGGTTGAGGAGCGGGATCTCGTATTGGTAAGCTGCGCGCTTCGCCGCTTAGTCTTTCGTGGCTTTACCCGGCGCGTTCTGCGTGGAAGTTAGAACGCTTTCCTCGGCGATATATTTTTTCACAAGAATATCGAGGCGTGCCGCAATCTCTTTCTCGGTGCCTAGAACAAGCCAGTAACGATAACTGTAGGTGGATTTCGGACCGAGTTTGACCAATGCAATTGGCGCCACATGCATGCACGGCGTGGCCTTTGGATCGTCATGTGCGCCGGGACCAAAATCGGCCGGGCCGTAATTCCAGTGTTCGGTGGAACAGGGGCTGAACACGGCAATTCCCTGACCATCGGCATTGAAGAGGGCCATCGCTTTCTTGGGAGGATGAGCCTTGCTCCAAGGCGGCCCCGAAGTAATCGGCTCGGTCTGCCATTGCCCGTTTCCTAGGTAGCTTTTCACCAAATCAAAATTGCGGGTGAAATAACATGCTGGAACCTCCTGGTGCCGAGGAAGTGCGCCACCCCACCTATCGTTTAGCTCACGATTTGAGATAAATTCACAGCGCACTACTAAAACGTCCGGCATGAAAGGTTCAATTCCCGTCCACTGGTGCATCAAAGCATGGGCCTCTTCGTTGGGCATATCCCATAGCTTCGGTACAGTCTCCGCGTAGAGCGTGTGGTCATCCAAGCGCTTGAACTCATTGACCCGAGCCCAGGAAGAAACGCCGCCTCCCTGGATCGGATTCCATGTCCATGGACTCCACCCTTTATCCTGACCCTCAACGGTCCGGTCCAGCGATTTTCCGGCATAATAGGACTGCTGGATGAGACGACCCGGATCGCGAACATTCACAAGGTTTTTTGGATAGGCTTCTGTGGAAATCCAAGTAATGGCCGCTCCCATTGCGCGATCAATGCCGACTTTGATGGTGCCGTTATCCAAATACAGTAGGTCGTCGCCCTGCGAAGGCATATTCTGACTACCCTCAATCCCGTGTGGAGAAACGCCTGTTTTGGAATTATTAGCGGGTAGAGTTTGGATATTCGTTTTAGAGATATCGGTGTTGTTCACCTTTTTTTCAGGATTTATGGGAGCCGCATGGATTTGAACGGCGACGGCAGTAACCACCATGAAAGGGAGGAATTTCATGAGAGATTCAGAGTTAAATTAACAGCCAACCGGGGAGAAATAGCCACCATTCAATTTTATCAATTATAACTGCCCGCGCAAGCTTTCAGGCATTTAAATTTAGCCCTTTAAGAAAAAGTTTGGCACAATTTTGAAGCTTTCCCAAATCTGCTTGCCAATGCATTTATGTCGGGCATATTGAACGCCATTCGGTGAATATCAGTAACTCATTGAGTTGTCAGACATATCGGGGCGTAGCTTAGCTTGGTAGAGCGCCTGGTTTGGGACCAGGAGGTCGAAGGTTCGAATCCTTTCGCCCCGATTTTTCAGTGGAGTTGGCTTTAAATGGGATGTGGCCATAGGGTGCGGGCCGATGTTCTCGTTACGAAAAAAAATTTTGAAGCTGTCCTACTTTGACGGCGTCGGTCTAATAGTCATGGGTGTGTTGAGCTTGGTTTGCGCCGCAGAGTGGCGCGACCCGACAGGTGGCATCGTTGGAATGGCCTTGGTGACGCTGGGGGGCATCGAATTGCGCGGGCGCAGTTTTCTCCATAATCACAAAACTCGGGCCACGGGCTGGCTGGTAGGATCGCAACTAGGCCTGCTTCTGGTTATTTTATCCTACTGCCTGCGAAATCTGGCTCATCCGCCGTCGCTGCCGTTGAATGAACTGCCAACAAATTTACTGACGATGCTGCAGAAGATGCCCGGCTACGATGGCGATGCTGAGGGTGTTTTGCAGCCGATGATGAAAATCGTCTATGCGCTCCTCATGCTGATTTCCGTGTTTTACCAGGGCGGCATGGCGATGTATTACCTGCGGAAAACGCCGCAAGCGTTACAAAGTCCGCCGCCAGTTCCGGCATAACCTCTCATTTTTGAGGCGTGCTTGAAGCCGAAACGCCTTTTATTCGTGAAATCGAAGAAATAATCAGGGGCAAATGGCGTTATCCTGCGGGCTGGCTTCAAAGTTGCTAGTCTCATGATTGAACATGCAGATATTTCGGAATATACCCTTGGTCAAAAAGTTGATGTTCATGCTTTTGGTCGCGAGCACCTCCTCGCTGGCATTGGCCTCGGCCTGTTTTTTTACATACGAATGGTTTAGCCTTCGCAGCACCATCCGAAGCGATGTCGAGGTGCTCGGGAAAATGGGTTCAGCGAATGCGGCTTCGCTCATCCAAAGCAGAAACTTCGGGGTTGCAAACGCCTTGCTCCAATCGTTGACGACTAGAACAGGGATTGTTTACTCGCAGATTCAGCTCTCGAATCATACTGTTTTTACAGAGTTCGGTTCTTTGGGATCGGCTAAGGCGACCGTTTTGAAAACGGCTCCGGATGGGCTAGTTCGTAATGGACCGTATCTCGTTTTGCGCCAGCCGATCATGCAGAATACAACCCGGCTCGGAACGTTGCTGATCGTGGATGACTTCCAATCCACTCAACAACATCTGATTGGGTTTCATAGTGTGGCGACGCTGCTGATTCTAGCGGCGGCAATCGGACTTTCCATTTTCCTGGCGTCGCGACTTCAAGCCATCGTCTCGGCTCCCATCCTGGAGCTTTTACGGACGGCGCAGGGGATCACCGAGCAGCGCGATTATACGCTGCGGGCGCCGAAGGGCGGTAACGATGAGATCGGGGTTTTTACCACGGCTTTCAACCGAATGCTGGATGAGGTGCAAGGGCAGGACCGGGCGTTACAGAAGGTGCCCGAAGAGTTGAATAAAAAGGTGCTCGCGATGGAGCACGAAATCTCCGAGAGAAGGCGCGTCGAGGAGAATCTGCGCGGGGCCGAGTTAAAATATCGCACGCTGGTGGAACAACTGCCGATGATCACTTACAACGCTGAGAGTAACCAGTCTGGCGCGTGGTTTTATGTAAGTCCTCAAATCGAGGGGATCCTCGGTTACACCCAGGAGGAATGGGTGGGGAATCCTAAAATTTGGGACGAGAGGCTCCATGCCGACGACCAGGAAACATTTAACGCCAAAGCGGAGTTGATGGATCGAAACGGCGACCAATTCATTTGTGAATACCGCATTTACGACCGTTATGGGCGGCTGCATTGGTTCCGCGACCAGTCTGCGATCGTGCGAGATCCGGTGAAGAACCAGACTTACACACATGGATTCCTTCTCGATGTGACCGAGCAGAAACAGGCTGAAATGGAACTCGACACGCTACAGCTTCAACTCCTCGACATCTCACGTCAAGCGGGCATGGCGGAGGTGGCAACCGGCGTTTTGCACAACGTCGGCAACGTCCTTAATAGCGTCAACGTTTCCTCCACTATCCTTAGCGACCTGATCAAAAATTCCAAACTGGCCAGTCTGGCGAAGGTCACCACCCTCCTCCGCGAGCACACAAATGACCTCGGCAAATACATTTCCTCCGACCCGAAAGGCAAGCAGCTTCCAACTTATTTGGTAAGTCTGACTGAACATCTCAGCGAGGAGCATGTCGATATGGTGAATGAATTGGCGATGCTGATCAAAAACGTCGAGCACATCAAACACATCGTCTCGATGCAGCAGAGCTACGCTAAGGTTTCCGGCATGGTCGAGTCGTGTCCTCCGAAAGATCTGGTGGAGGACGCACTGCAAATTAACGCCCCGTCCTTCGCTCGCAATGGTATCAAAGTCGTCCGCAAAGATGAAGATGCGCTGCCGAATGTGGCGGTGGAAAAACACAAAGTACTCCAGATTCTGGTAAACCTGCTTCGCAATTCCAAGAATGCGATGGAAGAAGTACCGCGCAAAGATCGCAAAATCACCGTCAGCGCTGCCCTAAACGGCAATAACAAAGTCAAAATTACCGTGCGCGACCAAGGCTGCGGGATCGCGCCGGACAATCTCACGAAAATTTTTTCCCACGGCTTTACTACGAAAACGGACGGACACGGTTTTGGGCTCCATATTGGCGCGCTGGCTGCTCAAGAAATGGGTGGCTCACTCCGCGCCGAAAGCGAAGGTCCCGGACAGGGGTCCTCTTTCATCCTGGAACTGCCTGTCACTACCGCCAAATCTTAATCATGAGTTCCAACCCTCCAGAGAACAACCGCCGCATTCTGATTATCGACGATAATCCGGCGATTCATGAGGACTTTAATAAAATTCTCGGTCGCACACGCAGCAATGCCTCGGCTTTGAATGATGCCGAGGCATCGCTTTTCGGCGAGGATCCCTCCCCGGCCAGCCGCTCGTCGGAGCCGACGGCCATTTTTGAAATGGACTCCGCCTTTCAGGGCAAGGAAGGCTTGGAACTCGTGAAGAAAGCCATCGCCGAGGGACGCCCTTATGCCATGGCTTTCGTGGACGTCCGGATGCCGCCGGGCTGGGATGGCATCGAGACGATCCAGCACATCTGGAAGGTCGATCAGGATATCCAGATAGTCATTTGCACGGCGTATTCCGATTATTCATGGGAGGAAATGACGGCCAACCCGCAGCGGATGGATAGCCTGCTTATTCTCAAAAAACCCTTCGACAACATCGAGGTCGTGCAACTCGCCCATGCGCTCACGAAAAAATGGACGCTCGCGAAGCAAGCCCGGCTTTCCTTGGAAAATCTCGACCGCCTGGTCGCGCAGCGCACGAAAGACCTCAATCTCACCCTCACCCATCTCCAGGAGGAAATCGTCCAGCGCACATCCGCCCAAGCCTCGCTGCGAGTGTCCGAGGAACGCTTTTCCAAGGCGTTTCGCGCGAGTCCGTTTCCGATGGCGATTGTGAGCCTGAGCGCGGATCTTTTTGAAGATTGCAACGATGCATTTTTGAAAATGACTTCTCAAGAGCGCGACAACGTACTCGATCATACGTCCGTCGATTTCTGTCTCTGGGTCGACGACAAGACTCCATCCATTATCCGCCAACGCCTGCACACGGAGCGTTCCCTTACCAACATCGAGCTGACCGTGCTGGACAAGGCCGGCCAGGCCCGGTCGACCTTGCTCTCGGGCGAGACTTTTTCCCTCGGCGGTGAAACCTACGCGATCCTTATCTGGCAGGATCTCTCGGAGCGCCTCCGGCTTGAGGCGCAACTTCGCCAGTCGCAAAAAATGGAAGCCGTCGGCCAACTCGCGGCGGGCGTGGCGCACGATTTCAATAACATTCTCACCGTCATCCAAGGCCATGCGAGTTTGAGCATGCTCTCGAAGAGCGTCGATGAGCGCACCCAGGAATCGCTGGAGCAAATCTCCGTCGCAGCCGACCGCGCAGCCGCCCTCACGCGTCAGTTGCTCGCCTTTAGCCGCAAGCAAATCATGCAACTTCGCGGCCTCGGTCTCAATGAGGCCATCACCGGCCTGCTCTCCATGCTCAACCGCCTCATCGGCGAGCACATCAAACTTAAAACCGAATTTAGCCAGAACCTTCCACCGATTCACGCAGACCACGGCAGCCTTGAGCAAGTCATCATGAATCTCGTGGTCAACGCCCGCGACGCCATGCCCGACGGCGGACAGCTCATTATTCGCACCGAGGAAAAAGACATTACCGCCGCCGATTGCCGCACCAACAGCGAAGCCATTGCCGGAACATTCATCTGTCTCTCTGTCAGCGACACCGGCTGCGGCATGAATGAGGAGACTCGCAGTCATATCTTCGAGCCGTTTTTCACGACCAAAGAAGTCGGCAAAGGCACCGGCATGGGACTCGCCACCGTCTATGGCATCGTCCAGCAGCACAACGGCTGGATCGACGTCGTCAGCGAACCCGACAAAGGCTCTACCTTCCGCATTTTCCTGCCCACCAGCTCCCACGTCGAGCAACCGCTGGAGCCCAAATCCGCCCCTTCCAGCACCCTGCCTCGCGGCCGCGAAACCGTGCTCATTGTCGAGGATGAAGAAAATCTCCGCCTCCTCGTGGACACCATTCTCACCGAGCAAGGTTACAAAACCTTTTGTGCGGAAAACGGCGTCGAAGCCCTCAAAATCTGGGCTAAAAAGCAGAACGAAATCGACCTGCTTCTCACCGACATCGTCATGCCCGAGGCTATTTCCGGCCTGCAACTTGCCGAGCGCATGCTCAAGACGCACCCCGAGTTGAAAGTCATCTACACCAGCGGCTATAGCATCGATCTCATCGCCAAAGGTTACGCGCTACGCGATGGCCAAAATTTCCTGCCCAAGCCCTACCCGCCTGCAAAACTGGCCAGCGCCGTACGCGCCTGCCTCGACGCCGTCGTTCCTCATCCGACCACAAAAAACGGGCAGTCGCGCCCGCTTTCCAAGGTCACTCCGCTGATGGCAAACAAAGCGGTGAAAAAAATCACCCGTTCGCTTCCGAAGCCCGCCAAGCGCCCGCGAGCCAAATCCGTCAAAAGCTAACTTTGCTCCATTCCGTTAAATTCGGAGTTAGAGTTTGAAAACCCGGCGGCATCTCACTAGCGTGCGCGGATGAAGTTCACCCTCGGAATTGATTATGGCACCAACTCCGTCCGCGCCCTCATTGTGGACGCCTCGGACGGACGCGAAATCGCCACCTGCATCGTCCAGTATCCCAGCGGGCGCGAAGGCATTTTACTGGATAACAGCGATCATCATCTCGCCCGCCAAAACCCGGCGGATTATCTCTTTGGATTGGAAAACTCCGTCATCGGCGCGTTAGTAGAAGCGAAGAAGGATCCCCATTTCGATGCAACTCAAATAGTCGGCATCGGGGTGGACTCGACGGGTTCCAGTCCTATCCCGGTCGATGCGAAAAACATTCCACTCGCACTCGACTCACGATTTTCCGACAACCTGGCCGCGCAATGCTGGCTCTGGAAGGATCACACCAGCCACGCCGAAGCGGCCAGCATTACGAAAATCGCCGCCGCGCAGCGTCCGCAAACCATCGCGAAATGCGGCAATACTTATTCGTCGGAATGGTTCTGGTCGAAGATCTGGCATTGCCTAAACGTCGCGCCGGAAGTCTTCGATGCGGCCCATAGTTGGGTGGAACTCTGCGATTTTATTCCTGCTGTTTTGGCTGGCGTGCAGAATCCATTGGAAGTGAAACGCGGCATCTGCGCGGCGGGTCACAAGGCGCTCTACTCCAACGACTGGAACGGACTGCCGGACGAGGAATTTCTGGCGATGCTCGATCCTAAACTGGCCACGCTGCGCAGCCGGCTCTACGATAAAGCGTACGATGCCAGCACCGTTGCCGGCACGCTCTGCGAGGAATGGGCCACGAAGCTCGGACTTCCAGCTGGAATCGTGGTCGCGATGGGTGCGTTTGACGTTCACTACGGCGCGATCGGCAGCGGGGTGAGTGAGGGCACACTGGTGAAAGCCATCGGTACCTCGACGTGCGATTGCTGCGTCGTTTCCGCTGAGAAAACCATGGCCGACATACCGGGCATTTGCGGCATCGTCCCGGGGGCGATTCTTCCTGGTTTCTACGGAATCGAAGCCGGCCAGTCCGCCGTCGGCGACATCTTCAAATGGTGGGTCGAATACGTCCTCGAAAACAAAAAATCGCACGCCGAACTCATCGCCGAAGTCAGCGGTCAGCCGCCCGGACGCTCCGGTTTGCTCGCGCTCGACTGGCACAATGGCAACCGCACGATTTTGGTAAATCCGATGCTCACCGGACTCGTCCTCGGGCAGACTTTGCATACAACGGCGGCGGAACTTTATCGGGCTTACATCGAGGCCACGGCGTTTGGCGCACGGGCGATCATCGAGCGGATTCGCGAATATGGCGTCCCCGTGGAGCGCGTCGTTTGCTGCGGTGGCATCGCAGAGAAAAATGCCTTTCTTATGCAGATCTATGCCGACATCACCGGCTGTACTTTACAAGTCGCGGGTTCGTCGCAAGCTTGTGCGCTCGGCTCGGCCGTCGTCGCCGCAGTACTAGCGAAAGCGCAGCCCGATTTTCCCACGGCCCAGGCGAAAATGACCTCGCTTAAATCCGTCCGCTACGAGCCGATTCCTGACAACCAGAAAATCTACGATCAGCTTTACGTTCTTTACCGCCAGCTCCACGATGCCTTTGGCGGCAAAAACAAAAACGCCGACCTCAGCGAGGTCATGTCCACCCTCATCCAACTCCGCACCTACTAACACATTATGTCCGCTCCAGAAATTTGGTTCATCACCGGCAGTCAGCATCTCTACGGCGAGGCCGTTCTCGCGCAAGTCGCCGAGAACTCGCAGTCCATCGTCGAGAAGCTGATCGCCAGCAAAAAGTTTCCGCTCACCCTCGTTTTCAAGCCGGTCCTGAAGACGCCCGAGGAAATCCGCCAGCTCTGTCTCGACGCCAACAGCACGGCCAATTGCGCCGGTCTCATTCTCTGGATGCACACCTTTTCGCCGTCGAAAATGTGGATAGGCGGACTCACCAAACTCGACAAGCCGTTTCTGCATTTGCACACGCAGTTCAATCGCGATCTGCCTTGGGGCACGATCGACATGGATTTCATGAATCTCAATCAATCGGCGCACGGCGACCGCGAGGCGGGTTTCATTCACACGCGACTTCGCTTACAGCGCAAGGTCGTCGTCGGACATTGGTCGGATCGCGAAGTGCAGGATCGCATCGCCGCGTGGATGCGCGCCGCCCGCGCCTGGCACGACTGGCAGGGTGCGAGATTTGCCCGTTTCGGCGACAATATGCGCCAGGTCGCCGTGACGGAAGGCGACAAGGTGGCTGCCGAAGCAAACTTCGGGTTCTCCGTCAACGGCTACGGAATCGGCGATCTCGCGGCCAGCATCAACGCCGTTCCTGGAGCCGACGTCACGGATCTCTGCGCGCAGTATTCCAAGTTTTACACGCTCTTAACGGCCTTGAAAAAGGGCGGACCCAGACACGACTCACTGCGCGACGCCGCGAAGATTGAACTCGGACTCCGCTCATTTTTGACTGCGGGAAAATTCAAGGGCTTCACCACCACATTCGAGGATTTGCACGGGCTCACGCAGCTTCCGGGGCTTGCCGTGCAACGCTTGATGGCCGACGGCTATGGCTTCGGAGCCGAGGGCGATTGGAAGACCGCCGCCCTGCTCCGCGCCATGAAGGTGATCAGCGAGGATTTGCCCGGCGGCACATCGTTCATGGAAGATTACACCTATCATCTCGACCCGAAAAACCACCTCGTGCTTGGCTCGCACATGCTCGAAGTCTGCCCGACGATCGCCGTTGGCAAGCCGACCCTGGAGATTCATCCGCTCGGCATCGGTGGAAAAGAAGATCCCGTCCGCATGGTTTTCGATGCGCCCGCCGGCCCCGCGCTTAACGCCAGTCTGGTCGATCTGGGCAACCGTTTCCGACTCATTGTCAACGAAGTCACCGCGATCAAACCGCCGAAACCGCTGCCAAAACTGCCCGTCGCCCGCGCCGTCTGGAAATGCCTCCCCAATTTCAAAACTGCCTGCGCCGCATGGATTTACGCGGGTGGGGCGCATCACACCGGCTACAGTTACGCGGTTACGAGCGAGCACCTCGAGGACTTCGCAAACATCGCCGGGATCGAGTTTGTGCCGATTGACGCCAACACCGATATCCGCAGTTTCCAGCAAGACTTGCGAAACAATGAGGTCTATCACCATTTGAAGACCGCTCCGAGCCGCTTCTAACTTCCATGGACCACGTCGCTCTCCGCGAGGAATGTCTCGAAGCCAACCTCCTCCTGCCGACCACCGGTCTGGTCGACCTCACCTTTGGAAATGTGAGCGTCGCCGACCGTGACGCAGGTTTGATGGCAATCAAACCCAGCGGAGTGGATTACAAAAAACTCACTGCAAGCGATATCGTCGTCCTTGATTTCGATGGAAACACCGTTTCGGGAACGTTGCGTCCGTCGTCCGACACACCGACGCATTTGCGGCTGATCCAGGCTTTCGAAGGCATTCGCTCGGTCGTCCACACGCACTCGCGGACGGCGGTTGCCTTCGCGCAGGCGGGACGTCCGATTCCTTGTTTCGGAACGACTCATGCGGACTATTTTCACGGTCCAGTTCCAGTCACCCGCATCATGACTCCCGAGGAAGTCAGCCGCGCCTACGAACTGGAAACAGCGAACGTCATCATCGAACGCTTTGCCGGTCACGACCCGAAATTGGACCCGCTCACCGTTCGCGCGGTGCTTGTGCAAGGCCACGGCCCGTTTGCCTGGAGCACAACTGCGATGCACGCCGTGGAAGTCGCCCAAGCGCTCGAAATCGTCGCCGAAATGGCGTGGAAAACTCTCTCCATTTTCCCGCAGGCGTCCGATCTGCCACAGTATGTCCTCGACAAACATTACCTGCGTAAACACGGGCCGACCGCCTATTACGGCCAGAAATAATCCCTGTTTTTCAGCGGGCCAGATGCTAAAATAATGTTGTCATCTTCCCCCCAATGCCAGTTGATTCAGTCCCCTCCATTGCCAGACTTGGCGCTACCTTTTTTCTTTACTACGTCCTGCTCGCTAGCGCAGCAGATGCAGCAGAGGTGAGTTTCGGATCACTGCAAAAAGTTTACAGCGGCAGCCCTAATGTGGCTCCCGTCACCACAGTTCCGGCGAACCTTCCCTACCAGCTTGTTTATGGCGACAACAGCCTTCCAGCCGGTGGGGGAACTTCGGAAATCGTCTTCAACAACAGTCCCAACACCCTCGCCTTGAGCTATTCCAGCAAGGCTTTTGAAGCGACCAAAACCTCGGCTGTCGGCAATTACTACAAGCTCGGGGCGAGCGCACGGATGCTACAATCTGTGGAAGTCACCTTCGTCGACTGGGCCCGCGCGATCAACTTTCCCATCCTCGCGGCGCAGAACCCCGCTGGTTACGTTCATCCACTGACGGTCGCTTTCTATAAAGTCATGTCTGGCTCCGAACTTGTTTTATTATATTCCAAAACGGAGAACACACTCATCCCCTGGCGTCCCGAAACATTGCCCAATGGCAACCCTTACACCTCCAACGGCTACGCTTTCCGAGCGAACTTCACCTTTCCTTCCGAGCTAATTCTACCCGAACAATTCATGGTCGTGGTCAGTTTCAACACCCAAAATTCTGGATTTGCCCCCATTGGTGTCGCTGGTCCTTACAACTCTCTAAATATCGCACTAACAAGTCTTACTCCATCTGTGGGGACAGACTTGGTGCCTGACGACGCTCTCCTCGTTAGCAATGGAGTCTGGTATTTCCCCTCGACGGGGTGGGCTAATTCCACCGCTCCGATGATCCGGCTGCACGCCCTTACCTCCCGCACCTTGACCCCTCCGGTGAACGCTGGCTCTTACAGCGTCACGGCCACTCTGTCCGATCTGGTGGAAACGGGAGTCGCCACCAGCACCCTGAACGTGCAGAAAGCCACGGCCGGAATCACTTTCGGCAACCTCAGCCAAGTCTTCACCGGCAATCCCGCCCAGAGTGCCAGCGTCGCCACCACTCCCGCCGGTCTGAACGTCCAGCTTTCGTATTCCGGGTCGGCCACAACTCCCACCGCCATCGGCCTGTATCCCATCAGTGCCGTCATCAATGACAATAATTACACGGGCAGCGCCGCCGATGTGCTCAACATCCAGGACACTTTCAAAGCTTGGGCGGCCCAGCAGGTAAGCGCCGGTCTCCTGGCTCAAGACAGAGCCGACGAGGCAGGCGATCCCAACCTCAGCGGCATTCCCAATTTGTTAAAGTTTGCCTTCTGTCTGCCGGTTAACGCCACAACCGGGAGCATCAATCCAAAGTTGCCAGCATTTTCACTCAATCAGCAGGGCTTTCCAACCATGGTTTATCGTAAAAATCGCGCGGCTGTAGGAATCCAGTTCAGTTGGGAGCGCTCCAGCAACCTCGCATCGTCCCTTGATTGGACGCCCGTTACACCGATCGAAGAAAAAATTCTCCAGCAGGACAGCGATGTGCAAATCCTGGAGGCGACATTGCCCAAAACCCTCGATTCGTCCTCGTTCTATCGGCTGAAAGTGAGCCACTAGCCGCCACTCAACCGTCAGCCGACCTCGATAAACTCCGGCTCGTTCACGGAATCCGCCACATGCGGGGTGTGATCGACCACTTTCACCCAGCGGATGAGCCAGATGCTGGCGACACTCATCGCGATGGCGATCCAACCCAGCCAATTGAAATGGAGCAGCCCTCCCCCGACCGAACGCGTCACAATCACGCCGCCGATCATGGCCGAAAAACCCGAGCACAGGTCGCGCGTGCACGCGATAAGACTCATAAACGCCCCGCGCTGTTTCGACTCCACGGCGAGCGTGATCGTGGCCTGACCCGGCACGAAACGTCCGCTGGCGAAGATGAAGAACAAACCCGCCAGCACGAGCACCGTGGCGACGGACTGATGATGCGCGTTGGCGATGGCAAAAATAACCAGCGACGCGGCAACGACCATGATGGTGAAGACTTCGTTTCGCCCGTAACGATCCGTCCATTTGCCCACAATGGGCGATGTGACGATGGTCAGCAAACCACCGACGAGATAGACATAAATCAGGTCGTTCTCCGGCAGGCCCACATTGAAAACAAGGTGCTGCGACAGAAATGGAATGATCGAAAAATGGCCGAAAACCATTGCACCCATAAAGATCATCGCGCGCCAGGCGTTGGCGTTGGCGAGCAGCGCGAAGAAGTTTTTTAGGGAAGCCGGCGTGCCGTCCACGAAGTGTTCGCGCACACTCGGCAGAAAGACGAGGAGCAAGACTTCGACCACCGTCGAGATGCCAACGAGGAGTATAAAGGGCGTTTCCCAGCGGTAGTTTTGGGCCAGGTACAAGCCGAATGGAACTCCCAGGGCCGCCGCTGCGGAGAACGACGTCATGATGATTCCCATCGCCATGCCTCGACGTTGCGGAGGGACGATGTCGCCGACAATGGCCATGATCGTGGCGTTCGACACCCCGCCGAACGCGCCGCAGACCGCCCGGGCGATGAGCAGTCCGCCAATGGAATGCGCCGTCGCGCAGGCGTAGGTTCCCGCGATGAATCCGATGTAACTCACCACCAGCACGCGCCGCCGGTCGAAGCGATCCATGAACGGCGCGGCCAGCAATCCCACGATGCCCGCCGTAATCGTGTAAGCCGAGATCAACCCGCTAAATTGCGACGCCGAGATCGCGAGCTGGCGCATCAATTGCGGCCCCAGCGGCATCATGATCATAAAATCCATGATGTGCGTAAACTGGACCGTCGCCAGCAGGATGAGCAGCATCCGCTCGGAAAGAATGGTCTTCGGTTGAAAGGGATTCACAGCGAGAAAAATGGATTGCCGAACGAATCACCCGCCCCAGCTATTTCGACAACTAACGAACGAATCGACCGACCACGCAACCGACAAATTTCCGCAACGTCACCGGCCCCATCGCATCCGAAGTCCAGCGCTGCGAAGATCCCCGCGACAAGGCAGTGGATGGCACAAGCTTGCAGCGGGTGAGCGTATTCCCATGCAAGCTGGAGGCTTGCACTCCCTTATGCGCCTGCACGTCGGCTCTGGTCGTTTTTAATAAGCACTGAGCCGAAGTCGCGCGGTCGGACGCTGCATCGGAATGGAACTCCGCTGCCGCTCATTGGTGCTCCGCAGGCCGTTTCCGTTTCTCCGCAATTGCTCCTGGACATTCCGCAGTCGCTCAGCGGTCGGACGCAGACATTCACCGGTCGTCCGTAACTCTTCAGCGGTCGTCCGCAACCGTTGAGCGGGAGTCCGCAGCCCTTCAACGGTCATCCGCCATAGTTTCCCGCTTCCACGCAGAAGCTGCGCGGCACTCCGCAGCCGCTTTCCGGGCGTCCGCAGACGTTTCGCGCCTCTCCGCTGTTATATCGCGCTTCTCCGCAGGCACAAATCGGTAGTCCGCAGACATTTCGCGCTTCTCCGCAGTCACTGATCGGTCGTCCGCAGGCACAAATCGGCTTTTGTTATACACTTCGCGATCATCCGCCGGGCATTCCTGCATAAATAAAGCCACTACCAACCGCCACGACGACACGCCGGGGAGCGCAGGCGGCTCGCCTGCAGTTTCTGGCGGCCCGCCAGAAACCGGACTTGCTGGGGCGAAACAATCCCCACCCCCTCATATACGCTCCCGCAGAGTCCTACTAAACAAACTCTTTGCTGTCGCTCTTCTTCCATCGCCTTGTTCAAATATAAGACAACTCCTCACACACATGTTATCCAGATCTGCTGCGCTGCTAGGATTCGCTGTTGGCGTCTTGTTTACTGGCTGCCATTCTCTTCCACTTCAGGATTCGGAGGCACATATCCGAAGCAAAATTTTGGCGGTGACCCCACTTGGCAGTTCACTGGAGGCTATCGAACCATTAATCAAGCGGCGTATCCGACCAGAGACGTATTACAAATGGCAAGGCATTCCAGGATTGGTATCTGAGCCTGTTTCGGGTCGGACCGACAGGCGATCCTTCGCCATGCAGCCGCAAGGCACCCACACCTGCATAGGATGCCATTTGGGACGAATCAACGGCTGGCCATTGCCATTCCTGGCAGCCATTTATACTCAAGTCGGAGCCAATTGGATTTTTGATTCGGCAGACCATCTCGCGGAAGTTTACGTCTATAAAACCCCTGCGGGGATGTAGCTTTGCCTTACTGTTCTCAAGATTATTAGGCCGTCGATCACCAAACAGGTATTTAGAAATGAAAGCAAAACACGCCGCCGCCACATTATTGATCCTGACCGCCTCCATCTTTAGTTTGGATTCGTCCGCAAATGCACAGACAACCACATCCAACGATTCGCCGCGTGCATCCCGAGTCCCACGAGCATACAAGTCTGTCGGTTCTGATTTGATCTTCTACGTGGAGAGTGATGGGCGGCATGTCACTGCGATTGATCCCAGTGGCAGGATTGTGTGGCACAAGGATCCTTTCGTAGATGGCGACCTTAAGCCGTATCGTGTCGCAAAGCCTCTTATTGTCTTCATCGGGGAACCATCAGATCGGATGGTCGAGAGTCGAACAGGCAAGTTTATTGCAATCGGATTCAACTCTTCTCAGGCTGGTATAATCGACGTGGCGAATGGCAAATTTTATTTCATAGGGCAAGACTGATGCCGTTTCTGACCCATGTTTGCTGCGCTGTGAGAGCCCCGCTTCTACCTCTCGGACTTTCCGCTATGGCCCTCCACGCGAGTGCTCTGTGACTGCGCCGACCACCGAGTCTTCTACGGCGCTTTAGTCAGGCGATACGCAGACCTTTTACGTTTCTCCGCAACCGGCAAGTATGCAGAAGTTTCAGCGGAGCTAACTGCCGGCACCGGCACAGGTTATCACTAGGACTGCGACGGTATGGCTCCAGTCGTCACCATGAAGGAATCTCATGGCGGGCGCGGTTATTCCTATTTGTCGAGCGCGTCATATACCCTCCCCTCCACCGACGCCCACCAGAGAGCTCCGTCGTGTAGCGTCGAGCCTGTGGCTCGATCCGCCTAGCTATCGAGCCACAGACTCGACGCTACAACTCCGGGCGTACGGCCAGATGCTCACCGCTTTCGGTTCACCGAATCAGAAAAACTCCCGCTCCAGGCCACTATTTTCTTTCTTTAGAGAAACAATCGCGCTGTATTCGCACCAACGACTCAGGCTCTCCGCTTGGGGGCATCACATTCCAATCCAACTACCCTGTAAAAAAACCCATGAGCACCAAACCCAAACGCCTCTTTAACTTCCCCCTCTCCATCCTCCTCACCGAGAGCGGCAAACTCCACACCGCCCTCGCCAAGCCCGGTTACACCGCCGCCCTTAACGAGCGCCTCGGAGCCAGCGCCGCCGTCGATTTCGAGGGCGCCATCGAGCTCGTCAACCGGGAAGTCCTCTCCCAAAGCGGTCAGAGCGGAGAAAGCGGCACCCTTACCCAGGAACAAAACGATGCCCTCTTCGACATGCGCCGTCTCACCGCCGGGGCGCGTCGCAGTGCCGGGCTCGCCCTCAAGGGGCAGACCGTCGTCCTCCACGATGAATTTCAGCTCGGCCAAAGCGAAGGCGATGCCAGCCTCGGCGCCGAAGTGATGCGCGCCCAGAAAACGCACGCTGCCGCGTTGAAATATGCCACCGCCTTGCAGACCCAGGCGTGGATTCCCTCCGACGCCACCGCGCTCGGCGTGGCCGTGGGCATCCTCGAGAAGGCCAGCCTCGACCAATCCGCCGCCCTCGCCGACGGAGTGGAATTCACCGCCGTGGTGACGAACGCCGCCAACGCGCTCTACAATTTCTGCCTGCGCGTGCAAAACGCCGTCCGCCTGCACTACCCACTCCCCCGCCCCGGCGCGGTGATCCCCTCGGAGATCGTCGGCGCGAGGAGCAGTTTCCTCCTGGAAAGTTTCCCACCGAGAGACCGCAACACGCCAGATGGAGGTGTAAGTCCCGTGCCGCCCGCCGTCTGATGCTTGTTAGGCGCCTCGCACACGTCCCGTGAAGCACGCCGTCGCATTTATACTCCTCACCTCCGCTCTCGCTATGGCAGACGATAAGAAGTTAGTCACGATACAGACTCCCTCCGGTGAAGTTGCCTTCAAGGAAGTCAACTCGAACCAAAAGGACTTCTACGACACTGTATCCGAACTCACGCGAGACGAACTCGACGCCGTAGAGCGCGACACCAAGCGAGTTCCTGCTTTCATCTCAGCGTTCGTATCTCTCGATGATCGCACCGGCGATACGCTGGAGGATTTAGACTTAGCGTTCGCTGCGTGGCTCACGTCCGAGATGCGCGACACATTCACGTCCAAGGGCGTTGTCCGCATTGTCGGCTGTGCTCTCGGTGCTCACGCCATTCAGCATCTTGGCGTTCGCTGGGCGCGGGTCACCGATACACATGGCAGCGACATTGCACTTGTAGCAGAGCATCCACTGACTCGGAGCTTCCCTTTTACTTCTGTTCAGTATCGCATCGAAGACAATAAGACAGACTTCATCGTCGCTCTTTTTCGGACGCTGGAACACACCATGAAGACCAATTCCAAATGATCGCAACGCCTAACGAGATTAGCGAACGCTCCGGGCTTGTCACTAGACCTGCTATTTGTATTCATCCTTCCCATAAAGCTCGACGCCTCTCACTCCGATTCATCCGGCAGGTCGTGCGCCATTTCCTCCGTGTCGCTGATCTTTGTCTCTTTAGGCCTTTAGCGCACTTTACATGAGACGCTCGATTTTGATTCTGTGCATCACCCTCGCATTTGGAGCAGTTTATGCAGGTTTCTACTTGCACCTACCAGAGCGCACTCAGGGCCGAGCACGAGGCATCGAAACATATGTTTTCGTTCGCGACTTTGATTCTGCTTGGCAAGTTTATGCTTTCATTCCCGCAGGATACTCGGAATCCTTGTTGATCCGCTTTTTTCCCAAGTCTTTCCTTTCTAATCCTGCTTGGGTTGAGTCGGGTTATCCCCGAAGAATTTCCTTAAGACGATACGATCAGACCAAGATTGACTTTAAAGCCTCCCCGTAATCTACCGTACGTGCTTTCGCACGCACTGCGCCGTTCCCTACGTGTCGCTGATCTTAGTCTCGTTAGGCGACACTCGCGTATCATGAAAGCTACCATCCCGCGCTTTTGGCATCGAGTCATTATCTTGGCGATAGTATTGCATCTGATTTTTTGTATTCAGGCCTTGTTCGCTCTGTCCGACGGCGGCATGGTCGCCAATAGCTTCTTCCTGGTTTTCTTTTATGCTCAGTGTCTTCTGATGTTTTTTCTGCCTCCCCGCTATCCGATTATCTACTCGCCTTCGACATCTGACTTTCATGTCGATTACATCGCATTCTGCGGCAAGATGATTGTAGCGTTTCCTGCTTCTTTTTTTTATTCGCTTTATTTCCTCGGACTTATCCGGGTTGTCTCGATAGTATTTTGGACATCGCCTCCACCAAAAATCCGCGACGCCTAGCCATGCGGTGCAGCGAACGCTGATCTTTGTCTCGTTAAGCGACTAGCGCACAGTTTATGACAGAAGCTCATTACGAGGAGATACTTGCCAAGCAGCTTGCGATGAATCCACAAACTTGGGTGGCTTTGCAGAAGCACGGAGTTACGGAACAGAGTGAGCTGCTGCTGGATTTTTCCTACAACGCACCAAATCGGAAGACAGCCGATGCGATGGCTTCGTTGATTCAGGAGCAGACAGATTACGACGTTAGAGTTGAGTCGAGCAGTTCATTCTTGCGCCGCGAGTGGCGAGTTGAGGGCACGACTCAAAAGACAGCCGTTTCGCCAGAGATACTCGACGAATGGGTCACTTGGATGGTTGTCGCTGGCAAGCAGCACCACTGTAAATTCGACGGATGGGGCACGTCCGTATGACATCACCGTCACATCTCCCGTGAAACTATGGCTTCGTATCCTTCTTTGTCTCCTTGTGATACCGGCATTCCTCTTTATCGCGGGTTGCATTCGAGACGGTTCTCGTCATCTCATAGCACCTAACAATGCGATGCAAACACTCCCGGCTAGTAATCTTGTCTCTTCCCCGCTTTCTTCTTGGAAAGTTTCCCACCCCAAGACCCAGCACGCCAGATGGAGGTGTAAATCCGGCGGCACCGTTGGCTAATGGGCCGGTCTGATAGCCCTCACATCATGAGCCGTTCTCCGATCCGCCAAGCAAAACGCGTGGGTTGAGCTTGATGCACCGGGCGTTGCTCCCCATCCTAAAATCTATGAAACCTCTCCACATTACGCTTTCCCTATTCGCTGCCTTATTCCTTTGCTCGTGTGCCAGCTATGTCACGCCCGGACGCCAGGCCGACTTAAGCACATTCACCGATCCGCAAGTCAAAAAAGCCTTCGTTGCGCGACCAGCCATCAAGTTTCCTGCCAATCTCGCAGTCGTGCGGATTCAGGAAAGCGGATACCGCTCAGAGTCAGCGCAGGGGGTGGGCTCCGGCGCTTACAGTGTAGTCACGACACGCGACATTGAAACGGAACAAGACATCGACACCCTGTCCAAGCTGCCAGGCGTCGCGGGGATAGTCGCACTCAACCGTCTTCTGTTGCCGAAGTCCCTCTCCTCCGATCTCGATCTACGCGAGGCTTCAGCCAAGCTACAAGCCGACGCCACTCTTATTTACACCATAGCCACTGAGTTCAGCGACAACGAGGTGATTACACCGCTGACCACTCTCACGCTCGGCCTCGCTCCCAACAAGCGATACAAGATCCATTCCACGGCAT
Organism: Chthoniobacterales bacterium; assembly: GCA_038230215.1. Taxonomy (GTDB): domain Bacteria; phylum Verrucomicrobiota; class Verrucomicrobiia; order Chthoniobacterales; family DASVRZ01; genus DASVRZ01. Next base: position 20,646 of record JBBRNR010000015.1, read on the forward strand.
CGGCCATCCTGATGGATACGAAGACCGGATATATCTATGGCGCACTGGAGGAGGGCGATTCGCGTTCCGGATTGACTATCGCGTGGGGCAGCAGGAATGCGATCGAGGCCGCCCGCAAGAAGGCAGAACGTGCAGCATACGATAAATTGCTAGCTAGTTTTGCGCCTTTCTGGAGCCGCATCTATAACCGCTTTCACTAAATGACAGCTAGGTCTTATTTATGATTGCAGCGAGTGGAGCTGAAAATCGTGAAAACCACCGCCCGAGCATGAACAGATTCATCTCCCTCGTTTTCAAACTCCTTGAGATTGTCCCGGTATAGTGGACATGCATGGGAACGAGGAAATGATCTACTTTTCGTTAGCCTCTCGCGCACAATTCACCACTAAGCTATATGGGACTCGATTCTGTTGAGATCGTTATAGGCTGGGAAGAGGCTCTGGGCGTTACCATCACCGATGCCGATGCGACGGTAATCCGCACACCTCGCCACGCGATCGATCTTCTTGCCACCAAGCTCGGTGCCATCGACGATCACCGTGGCGCTTGCCTCACTCTCCGCGCATTCCATCGTGTTCGGCGCGGTTTTGTTTCAGGGGCGGCAGTTCACCGCTCTCATGTCACTCCCGACGCCAAGCTTTGCGATCTGCTTCCACGTCATCAGCGGCAACCTCGGTGGCAGGCGGTGCAGATGGCGTCAGGACTACCAGCACTTCCACGTCTTGGCTGGGGCTTCGGCTTCATCCCGCCAGTGACCGTCGCTGACGTAGCCCGGTGGGTGGTATGCAATTCACCTAAATCTCTCAAAGCCTCTAATGAGCCTTGGACCCGCAACGAGATTCGCACCGTTGTTCGCAGTGTCGTCACCAATGTTTGCGAAGCGAAGGACTTTTCGGATGATGCCGACTTCATTTATGACATCGGCATTGATTGAACGGTGTCCTAATCGCGACGGAGAAGGCGGTGACGCATTGCAGAAAGCTGGATTTGAGCCAGAGGGCGTTTGAATGGTGGGTCAACTTCAATGCCTTTTCGCGCGTGAGTTTGCAAATGAGCACGGAGACGTTTTACCAAGTGTTTTAGAATCGCCCGGTCTCGGCTTCGTGCATGTGGCGCAAGAGTCGGCGGGCGATGGAGGGGCTGAAGACCATCAGCGGATGGAAAAGTTTCCAGCGGGTCTCGTTCGTGGCGGGTGCCCAGCGCGAACTCGTCGGTGGCAGGATGATGAGGTCGAGCGGGGTATAGATCGAGAGCGGGCGCAGTGCGCTGAAACTCGGATCGTGTGTGGCAAGGTCGCGGAGGAACTGGCTGCGCGGGCGCATTTCGACGACGCCGGGTTGCGAATGGATGTAAGCAAAGGCAGTGCCCTGGTGCGGCGCGCTCAAAGTCGCAAAGCTCACGACCCGCCCGCGCACCGGGTAATGCGCGATCCAGTAACGCGTGACGAGTCCGCCCATGCTGAAGCCGACGACGTGGAGGGGGCGCTGGTTTCCCAGATGAGCGACGACGGCAGCGTCGAGTTGTGCAGCCAGATTTTCCAGCGTTTGTGCGCCGCTCGAAGGCGAAAGCGTGGGGCAAAAAGTCTCGTAGCCGTCGCGTTGAAACTGATGCGCCAGCCACGTCATTTTCTCCCCGGAATCGTAGATGCCGTGGACGAGAACAATGGCGGGCTTCGCCGGATCGGCCTTCGGAGGCGCGGGCGAAAGACTCACCAGCAAGGCGGCAAGCCAGTTGGAAGGGTTCCAGCTCAAGAGGCGAATGGAACTCCGATGAAAGTCCAGTTGGGCTCGCCAAACTCGACGAGGAGTTTGTCCTGCAACGTCTCAGCCTCGACCTTGGTGTGCGTGAGGGCGAACATCGTGGAGCCGGAGCCGGACATCAGTGCGCCTAGGGTTTCCGGCTGGGCGAGGAGGAATTGTTTCACAAGAGCGAGTAGGAGATATTTCTCAAAAACCGGACGCTCCAGGTCGTTGACCAGCGTTCCGAACGGCGTCGATTGGACTTCCATCGGAATGCCGGGAAGCGGTCGGCTGGCGGCGAGCTTCTGGTAAGCCCACGGCGTGGGGACGCCGAACGGCGGTTTGAAGAGAAGGATATGGAAGTCCGTCGGCGTCGCTCCTGGGGAGAGGGGTCGGACGATTTCCCCACGTCCCTCGCACCAGGCAGCAGAGCGATGGAGGAAAAACGGGACGTCGGACCCAAGTTGCGCAGCGATGGTTTCCAATTCCGAAAAAGTGAGCGGAGTGGGCGTCGATTCATTCAGCAAAAGCAGCGTCGTCGCCGCATCGGAACTCCCGCCGCCGAGACCCGCGCTATGCGGAATGTTTTTCTCCAGATGAATAGTGACGTTTGGCAGGGTGCCGTTTCCAAAAAGCCGCGCGGCGCGGACGACGAGATTGCGGTCGTCGTCGGGAATCGTCGGGTCGGAGCAGGTAAATGAAAAATTTTCAGCGGAGTTGCATTCAATTGTGTCCGTGAGCGAGATCGGCAGAAACAGACTGCGCAAATCGTGAAATCCATCGGGGCGCCGCCTAAGAATTTCGAGAGAGAGATTGATTTTTGCGGGTGCGAGACGCTTCATAGAGCCATGCAGTCTCCCGCAAACGCTCCTTCGGCAAAAGATAAAATCATCGTCGCACTTGATCTCCCCGATGAGACATCGGCCCTGCGGGCGGTGGAGCAATTGACGGGCGAAGTGGGTTTGTTCAAGGTCGGCCTACAGCTTTTCACGGCGTGCGGACCGTCGATTGTGCGTCAGATTCGGGCCATGGGCGGTGGGGTTTTTCTCGATCTCAAATTTCACGACATCCCGAACACGGTGCGTCACGCGGTGGAATCGGCCGTGGCGCTCGATGTGCAGATGCTGACCGTTCACGCCGGCGGCGGACGAGAAATGCTGGAAGCGGCAGCTGCGGGCGCGACCGGGTCGAGTTGCATCGTATTGGGAGTGACCGTGCTGACCAGTTCGAATGAGCGGACTTTGAGTGAAATGGGTGTGCAGCGCAGTGTGACCGATCAAGTAGCGGCCCTGGGGAAAATCGCCGCCGAATCGGGTTTGGGCGGACTGGTCGCCAGCGCCCATGAGATCGGGCTTTTGCGCGGATGTATCCCCGTTGGAATGAAACTCGTTATCCCCGGGATTCGTCCGGCTGGAGCCGCCATTCAAGACCAAAAACGCGTGATGACGCCGCGCGAAGCGGTGAACGCCGGAGCGGATTACCTCGTGATCGGACGCCCAATCTTACAGGCGGAAAACCCGGCGCAGGCGGCTCGGGAGATTGCGACGAGTATCTGATGGGAGTTAGAATCTTATCGGGAACGCACGCGTCTCGCGTATTCCAGGGGACGTCTCGTCCGATGGTTTTCCGGAAACAGCTTTGAGGCGAGACACCTCAAAGAACACGCGAGACGCGTGCGCTCCCGATGGAGTTAAACCGCTATCGGTTGTTCGGGGATTTCGAATAACTCGACTCCGGCATTGGTTTCGCCAAAGTATTTCAGGGTCCACGCCGAGGGAAATAAGACGACTGGAAGTCCGCTGGCATCCGTGGCGATTTTGACGCCAGTGGGAAGTTTCAGTTGAGTTAGATCGGTATCGGCGCTCAGCCAGCGGGCGATGGACCAGGTGGCGGTTTCGAGGCGCGACTCGGCGTTGTATTCAGTTTCGAGGCGGTATTGCACGACTTCAAATTGCAGTGGGCCGACGGCAGCGAGCAGCGGGACTTTGATGATCGAGTCGTTTAGATGAAAGACCTGAATGACGCCTTCCTGGAGGAGTTGCTCGAGGCCCTGGCGGAATTGTTTGTATTTGCCGGTGTTCGGATTTTGCAGAAACGCGAAGCACTCCGGCGGAAATCGCGGGATTTCGTGATAAACCACGCCCGGCTCGCCGCTGAGGGTGTCGCCGATGCCGAATTCGGAGTAGCCGACCAACCCGAGGATGTCGCCCGCGTAGGCGGTGTCGATGGTTTCACGTTCCTGGGCAAATAGTTTGTGCGAGTTCGAGAGGCGCACTTTTTTCCCCGTGCGCTCGTGGATGACGGACATGTCGCGGGTGAATTTGCCGGAGCAGACGCGCAAAAATGCAATCCGGTCGCGATGGCGCGGGTCCATGTTGGCCTGGATTTTGAAGATGAAGCCAGAAAAGTTCGACGAATCGGTGGGGACGTATTCGCCGTGGCTGATGCGCGGTCCCGGCGGAGTGGATTCGGCCAAAAAGGCGTCGAGCATGAGCTGGACGCCGAAATTATTCATCGCGCTGCCGAAGAAAACCGGCGTCTGTTTGCCGTTGAGGACGCGGTTGTGATCGTAGTCTTCGCCCGCGCCTTCGAGCATTTCGAGTTCCTCGCGAACACGGTCATAAACGTCGGGATCGAGCTTCTCGGCGACCATCGGATCGTCGATTCCCGCGATGGACACCGGGGCGCGATACGCTCCATGCGGCGTTTTCTCGAATAGGTGGACTTCCTTTTTCTGGCGATCATAGACGCCTTTGAATTGGATGCCTTCGCCGAGCGGCCAGTTGATCGGATACGCGCCAATGCCGAGGACGCTTTCGAGTTCATCAAGGAGGTCGAGTGGCGGCCGCGACGGGCGGTCCAGCTTGTTCATGAAGGTGAAAATGGGGACGCCGCGCCGACGGCAGACGTCGAAGAGTTTGCGGGTCTGCGCCTGGATGCCTTTGCCCGCGTCGATGACCATGACGACGGCATCGACGGCGGTGAGGACGCGATAGGTATCCTCGGAGAAATCGTGGTGACCTGGGGTGTCGAGGAGATTGACGGCGTAACCGCCGTATTCAAATTGCAGAACGGTGGAACTGATGCTGATGCCGCGTTTGCGTTCGAGTTCCATCCAATCGGAGGTGGCGGCACGCTGGTTTTTCCGAGAGGTGACTGACCCGGCAAGTTGGACGGCCCCGCCGTAGAGGAGAAGTTTCTCGGTGAGCGTCGTCTTGCCCGCGTCCGGGTGGGAGATAATCGCAAACGTGCGGCGACGATTGATTTCGGAAAGCATGGGAGTTAGGTCGGAATCAAAGAAAAAGGACGCCGCCGGCGGGCCGGGGACGTCCTTTGATTTAAGCCGTGGGGCTCAAGTCTGAAACTAAGCCATCAGAAGAACCGACCGGCTGCGTTTGATCTCTCGGGTGATCTTGCGATGAAAATGTGCGGGCATGCCGGTCAAGCGACGGGGAAGGATTTTGCCACTTTCGGTGACGAACTTCTTCAAAATATCGGGGTTCTTGTAATCGATCGCGTCGATGGTGATGTCCATCCGGCGGCGAGGCATGATGCGGTTGGCACGGCGGAAATTGGAACGGCGTTGAGCGGTTTTAGGCTGCATAGGAATGGAAGTCAGAGGGAAAAATTACTTGGTTTCGCGATGCAGCGTGTGGCGGCGTAGGAAGGGATTATACTTCTTTTTCTCCAGACGAGTCGGGGTGTTTGGGCTCTTTTTGTTACGTGTGGACATGTAACGGGAGGCGGGTTTGCCCTCAGCTTTTGCTTCGGTGCATTCGAGAGTGATGATGTCTTGGGCCATGGTGGACGTGGATTATACGTTAATTTTCTTTGGTATCAACCGGGGAATCTTCCTCCTCGGTCTCGTTGCCTTCCTCATCGGTGAGGCCGAACAGGGACGTGACCGACTGGCGGACGCGCGTCATCTTGTTTTGCTTTTCCAGAATAGCCTGACACTCGACGGTGTAGCGGGTGAAAGGGATGGCTTCGAGGCGAATGTGCGGAATCGGTTTGTTCGACATTTCGCAAATGCCATAAGTGTCGGATTCGATGCGGCGGAGGGCCTCCTCGATTTCATTGAGGGAATCCTGCTCGCTGGAGAGCAGACTCAGGGCAAAATCGCGGTCGTAAGCATCACTGCCAGCGTCGGCTTGGTGCATTCCAAAAGCAGAGGCTTCACTGCCCTCGGCACGGGCGCGGAGGTTATCCTTGGCGACTCCCATCATGGAATCGACCATCGCATCGCGCAGGGCAACGAGGCGGGCTTTTTGTTTCTTCAAAAACGGTGAAAGACCTGCATCGGGATCTGGCTTTTCACCGGGGAGAATAGTCACAGATTCATCGACCTCAAAGACTTCGGTTTTAGACGAGTTTTTTAATGGTTTGTCGTTCTTGGTTTTGGGCATAGAAAGCAGGGATTTTAGGCCAATCCGGATTTGGGGAGCGGGTATTTAACGGCTATTCACAGGCTGTGCAAGTGGAAAAAGGGGTTTTCTGATGTTTGCGCTAGCATGTGGTTTGCCAAAGAGTTACCCATTCTTCAAACCTATGGCCAAACCAGTTGTCGAAGTTCAACCTCGGGCGGTTATTCCCACCAGCGGTGGTAGTGCTGTTTTTCTGGGAAACCAATTCAAAAACTTCGTCATTTACGTCGATGCTGGCGTCGGGCAGGCCATTACCATGTTCATGCGGCAGACGGCCAAGGCACGTCCCCTCACCCACGACTTGATGGCCCACATTCTGACCTCACTCGGGGCCAAGGTGGAGAGGGTTATCATCAACGACCTCCAGGAGGGAACGTATTTTGCCCGGCTCATCCTCAGCGCCGAGAACGAGCTTCACGAACGCAAGATCGTCGAGATCGATGCCCGCCCTAGCGATTGCATCGCGCTCGCCGTCCAACAAAACGCCCCGATTTATGTCGCGCAGGACGTCTGGAGTCAGGTAGAGGACATGAGCGAGGTTTTGGAAAAAATGGCCCAAGGTGACAATCCTGCGGATGACGACCTGGCGTCGGAGGAATAGGCTGTTTTTGAGCGACTCACGCGCTTTGGAAAATCCTAGAATCCGTGAGATTCGCAGCTTGATTAGAAGTTGATTCGACGAAAGACTGACGCCCTTGAAATTGGAAAATCCGGCTGTGGGAAACACGAAATTGGGAGGGCCAAAGACCGTCGGAGTCGTTGATCCTGCCGACGTTTCCCCACGGACGCGGAACCCGGCCCTGCCCTTCTTCGCCGCCCGCAAATCCGGGGAAATCCGCAATCTCGAGGAGCGGATGGACGCCACTCTCCGAGAAATGGGAGTCAGCTTCGATTTCGTCCGCGGCGAGCACGCCGACACGCCGTGGGTCTGCGACATTTTGCCACATATTTTCACCGACGACGACTGGCAGACGATCAGTAGTGGATTCCGCCAGCGTCTGCGTGCCTTTGAGATGTTTCTGCACGACGTTTACGGCAAAAAAGAAATCCTCCGCGCTGGCATTCTGCCCCTGCAAACCGTCCTCAGCAGCCCGCATTACCAACGAGTCTGCCCCAGCCTGCATCCGGCCGAGGGAGCGTATCTGCATCTCGCCGGGCTTGCCGTAACCCGCGATGGCAAGGGCCATCTCGTGGCAAAAAATCACTATTTTAGTCACGCGTCGGGCGTCGCCTACATGATGCAAAACCGGCGCGTCCTGGCTCGCGTCGTGCCGGAGATTTTCCGCGATTTTCCAGTGACTTCCATCGCGAACACGCCGCTCGATATTCTGGAAAAACTCCGCGCCATGACGCCGGAGACACACGATCCGACTGTCGTTCTGCTCTCGCCTGGCACCACCAGCGCGGTCTATTCCGAGCATAGCTTTCTGGCGCGGCGCATGGGCATCCCGCTCGTCCAGGGTGGTGACCTGCTCGTCCTCGACGACTGCGTTTATTTAAAGACCGTTTCCGGACTCGAAAAGGTCGAAACGATCTACACCCGTGTCGCTGACGCCTGGCTCGATCCGTTGGTCTTCCGCCGCGACTCCCGCCTCGGCGTGCCCGGCCTAGTGCATTGCATTCGCAAAGGCACCGTGGCGCTCGTTAATGGTATTGGAAGTCAGCTCGCCGACGACCGCAGCCTGCTCAATTTCTCCGCGAAAATCATCCGCTTCTACCTTGGCGAAATGCCCATTCTTCCCAGCCTGCCAACCTACTGGCTGGGCGACGCCGACCAACGGGAAATGGTCCTCTCCCAGGCGGAAAATTACCGCATCCGCCCGCTCACCGGTGAACGCATTCTCGGTCATCCGCTCGGCCTCGCTCCGACGGAGGAGCAACTCGCCGCCATTAAATTGGAAGTCCGGAAACACCCACATACTTTCGTCGCCCAGATCGGCGGCGACGGGGAACTGGCACCCTGCTTCAGCAACGGGAAACTCACCGAGCGTCTTCAGGATCACATCGTTTTCGCACTCCGCCGCGGCTCGTCCTATGAAATCTTCCCTGGCGCACTCACTCGTGTCGCTCCCGCGGGCAGCCATCTCACCGCATCGTTTTTTGGCAGCGGCAGCAAAGATTCATGGGTTTCCGCCCGAGCCGGCAGCGAGGAATCGGGCAATCCGCCGCAGATTAGTACTAACGAATATTTACCGCCCTCGCGCCAGGTCACCAGCCGCGTTGCCGACGGCTTCTATTGGATGGGCCGTTATCTTGAGCGCGCCCTTAGCATGGCCTACATGATCCAGGTCGTGGAAACATTGGAACTCGAAGAACTAACCTCCGCCGAGCGGAAACTGTATCGGCCCATGTGGAACCGCATCCTGCCGCCACTGGAAGCAGCCGTCGGCACCACAGGCCGACGCAGCATCGCGAGCGCCTCGGAGCGCTATCGCCTGATGTTGGATCCTAATGTTCCAGGCACGGTCATCGGCACATTGCGGAGAGCTTTGTCGAACGCAGAATCGCTTCAGGAAAGTCTCTCCCCCGAGGCCTGGAGCACGCTGGTAAAAATCCAGGAACTCACGGAGAAGATCAAGTTCACCCTCGACCAGGAGGACGCAGCGTTTGCCAGAACAACACGACGTGTCGCCGACCTGATTGTAAATCTCATCCCGCAGTTTTTCGCCATCGCGCAAGGCTCCATGCTGGCCGACAACGGATGGAATTTTTGCGAGATCGGCCAGATGCTGGAACGCGCCGTCGTCACCGCGAACGCCATTGTTTCCATTGAGGGCTCGCTCACCACGCAATCCACCCTCGGTCCGCGCCATTCGAGTGAGATCGAACTCTCCGCATTTCTTCGATTGTTAGGCAGCCGCGACGCCTATCGCCGCGTCTATCAGATGCGCACAGCGCCCGCGCAAGTCCTCGAAATTCTCTGGAAAAATCCCGAGATGCCCCGCTCTGTCACCCGCTGCCTCAAGAAATGCGCTCATCTGCTTCACGAATCGATGGGGCCCAACTCACAATATCCTACGCAGGTGCTAACATCGGTGGAGGAACTTATTTTCCGCATTCAACATACCCATTGGCAGGAATTTTTCTTCACCACCCAGGAGGATGAAGTGGTCATGGCAATTCCATTCCAATCACCACCTTCGATTACGCCGAAAAAATTTTCCGACCTTCTTCATAGTTTGCTCCGGCAGACGGCCAATATTCACAACGTGATTGCGGATAGTTTCCTCAATCACCAGGCGATCATCTCCCAGAGGGAACAATTACTTTTCACTAGCCTGCGCTAACATGTTTTTCGACATCTCGCACAGCACAGATTACGCCTACGCCACGCCCGCAGCCGAAGCCTATCTCGAGGCGCGTCTAACACCGCCCAACCAGCCCGGCCAGCGTGTGATTCGTCACAAGATCAGCATTAATCCCGACACGCCGATTTCGCGCTATGTGGACTTCTGTGGCAACACCGTAGACTTCCTCTCGCTGCCCTATCGCCACAAGCGCCTAACCATCACCAACCAGCTCATCGTCGAAACGAGCCCGCGTCTTTTGCCGGACGATATTCTCTCGGCCAGCGTGCAAGAGGCGAAGCAAATCCTCGGCTCCTCCGTTACGGATATTTACGACTATCTACAACCTACCGAGACCGTGAAAATCGGACGCGAGGCACATCAGTGGTCCCGTCGTTATTTCCCTGGAAAAGCCAGCCTGCGCACCAGCCTCGAAAGTCTGAACAAAGCCATCTTCGAGACCTTTGAATATCGCAAGGGCAGTACGGATAATTCGACCCCGCTGAACACCGTCTGGCGCGATCGCAAAGGCGTCTGCCAGGACTTCGCGCATATTATGTTAGCTATTTTGCGGACAGCCGGATTTCCCGCGCGCTACGTTTGCGGTTACATCGACGCCAACCCAGTCACACCCGATGGCAAACGCCTTGTCGGAGCTCTCGCCACCCACGCCTGGGTCGAGGTTTTACTACCCGGCCAGGTTTGGGTCGCACTCGATCCTACTAACAATAAATGGTGCGGGGAACGTCACATCACCGTCTCCTTCGGACGCGACTTCCGCGACGCTACACCGCTGCGTGGAACTTTTAAGGGAACTGGCGCGCAAAACATGCGGGTGAAAGTCCTCGTCCGCGAGATAAGTCAGGCACGCGCGGCCAAAATATGAATTGGTTATACCAAATCTAATATGCGCATTCGCATCCATAGTCAGACTCGTTACGAGTACGAAAAAACGGCCAGTTTTTCCCCTCATCTGGTGCGTCTCTTTCCACGCCAGGAAAGTTTCATCAACATCCTCGAAACGAAGTTCACCACTCTGGAAAACGCCGTCGTTAACCATCGTCGCGACCTCTTCGACAACCAGATCGCGCGCTGTTTCTTTCCAGAGAAATCCAGCATCCTCGACTTCGATGTTAGTCTCGAATTGATGCTGGAGGAACGCAGCGCATTTGACTTCCTCATCGACTCGCACGCCGTGCGTTTTCCATTCACCTACAAACCCGAGGAACAACATGTTCTCACTCCGTATCTGAGCCAGCCCGATGTGGAAACAGTGGAAGCTTCCGACTTCTGGAAACTGGAGAAAGACATCCCCACGCTCGACGCTTTGCTGGCACTTAACCACACCATTTTTTCTAACATTAGCTACGAGCGCCGCGAGGAAGGCCAGGCCAGACTGCCCTCGGCAACGCTCGGTCTGCGCATCGGCGCGTGCCGCGATTTTTCCCGTCTCGCCGCGTCGCTTCTGCGCAGTGCGGGCGTCGCCGTGCGACTCGTTAGCGGCTATGTCGCGGAGTTCGGCAAAGCCGAGGCGGATCGCCGTGCCGAGGGCAGTCTGCACGCCTGGATCGAGGCCTACATTCCCGGCGCGGGCTGGCTCGGAATGGACCCAACCAATGGCGTCCTTTGCGACCATCATTTCATTCCCGCCGCAGTCGGATTGCATCCCGATGACATCTCTCCCACAGCGGGAAGTTACTATGGCAAGGAATTCATCGCCGCCAATCTAACCTCTTCTCTAACCATCGATCCGATCGAATGATTCCTCAAAATCTGCTAACACCGGCCAAAAAAGTCGAGGCAATCCTCAAGAAAAAGAAGGTGCGCCTCACGCAGGGCGGCGAGCCGACTTTGGTTCCTATCATCCCGGAAGGGGCCGAATGGTCTATCACCGCCGTCGGACCTACCAAGCTGCGCTATGCTTATGAATTCGCCGATGAAATGGTTAGAACCGTCTCCCCGGGGAGCGTAGTTTTTTATTCGCCGGGCAAGTCGTATCCGGGTGAAGCCAATCCGCGATGGGTGCTGAACATACTCACATTGAAAAGCCAAAAGCCGCTGCTTCATCTAGCCTTTTCCGATGAGCCGGTGACACAGGCGGATTACAAACGATTCAGGGAACAACTTCTCATTCAGCTCAAACTTAAAACAAGCTGGATCAAGGGTCTGCCGGCCGAATCCCACGTCTGGATTCTTCCACTTGATCACGATACCAAATTTGTCTCCGCGGATTGGAAAAAGAAATCCATGACGCTCATTCCACTCGACGCTCCGGCGGGATTGCGGCTGCCGTTGAATGAGATTCCAGCCGACTTGAGCCGTCGAGCGCTGACAGTTGAGCTCAATGCGCATGCGCTCGCCATTTTCTTTCCGCCCCTCTTACAAGAGCCGTTTCTGGAGCTGCTAAAAATCATTCAGGATGTTCTAACCTTAATCAAAATCTCCAATGTTAGGTTCCAGGGTTATGTGCCCTCCGACGACGCCGAAATCTGGTCAAAACTCGGAGTCGCCTCCGATCCCGGCGTTCTCGAGATTAACATTCCGCCCTGCGAAAAGTGGACCGAATACGCCAACTGGATGACGCACATCGAGGTCTGCGGCAACGCCACGGGCCTGCGCGCCGTCAAGGTCGTCGGCGACGCCGAAATCGGCACCGGCGGGGGAAATCATATCTGCTTCGGCGGTCCGTCCCTGGAGGAAAACGCCTTCTTCACTCACCCCGGCTGGATCACATCGATCTTGCGTTTCTGGCAACATCATCCTAGTCTCTCCTACCTCTTCACCGGAGCTTATGTCGGAGCCAGTTCGCAAGCACCGCGCACCGACGAATCCGCTCGCAGCCTTTACGATCTGGAGATGGCGTATCAATATCTGGAGTCTCTCAAGCACGGCGATCACCGACAGATCATCAATGAAACGCTGCGCCACCTCCACATTGATGGCTCCGGCAACACGCATCGCAGCGAAGTTAGCTTCGACAAATTCTGGAATGTTAGTTTTTCTGGTGGCGCCCACGGCATTCTGGAGTTTCGCGCTATCGAAACATTGCCAAATACTCAATGGACCTCGGCGGTCGCGCTGCTCTGGCGTGCGCTGGCGGCTGCGTTGCTAGCTAAGCCGTTTCGTCACCCGCTCAAGGATATTAGCACCCAGTTGCAGGACCGCTTTTTTCTTCCCAGCTTTCTCTGGGACGATCTCACTGAAGTGTTAGGCTTTCTAGCATCGCAGGGTATTCATCTGCCGCTGGAAACTTTCCGTGCGATCTGGGAATGGCGTTTCCCAGTGTTGTTAGAAACGCAGCTCGGCTCGACTAACATCACGATCCGCAAGGCGCTGGAAAGCTGGCCATTACTTTGTGAGCAGCCGTTGGAAGGTGGTAATACCAGTCGCTTTGTCGATACTAGTATCGAGCGATTGGAGATCACCACGACGACGGCCATTGGCATCCAAGTCCAGGGACGCAAACTGTCGTTGGAGACATTCCCCTCCAACCTGTATGGAGCCGGCCTGCGATTCCGAAAAACCGCACTTTACCCCAGTCTACATCCGGGCATTCCACCGCAACTCCCCTTGGAAGTCATCTTGACCAAGGGCGGTAAAAAACTCACCTACCAACTCCAGTTTGGCCAGTCAAAATTCGTCGGACCATTCCCCAAAATCATCTCAAAATCCGGGCCGGACTGCCGCCGTGCCGCTCCTAACAATCTCACTTACGACCTCCGGCTGCCATGAACATTGCAGCCCGATTAATCCTGCGGGAGTTACAGATATCCCAAATAAAAACTTTAGCGGTCTGCCAGCACGCCAGATTCACCTGACCCCATACCCGTTTTCAAACGTCTGTCTGGCGTCGAACTTGTGCCTCTCGATGCTCTTCATTATCGCCTGTTTTCCACAGTAAAAAGGGCGACACCGAGACAGTGCCGCCCTTTTTTTGTTACAGTGCTTTCCCGAAGGATGCTTCGGCTTTATTTGTCGTCGTTCATTTGCCCTTGCCTATCTTGCAGTGTTTCATTTTGCCGTCCATCATCATCATGTCGCCGTCCTACCGTTTCCCAGGTCATGTCTTTTTCCATCATCATGGTTTTGCCGTCTTTCATTTCCATCATTTTTCCTTCTTTCTTTGGCGAGGGCGATGCTGCAGAATGAGGCAGTGGCGATGAGGGCCCCTGGCCTGACCCCAAAAGTGGGACACTTCAAAACTGTAGTTCGGCCATTTGTTGGTTGTTAGTTTTGACTGGTTGCCGCGCTGTAGCGCCTTTGTTCCCCCAAACGCCTGCCGCGGCGAGCGGTGCGGGGTTTGGGGGCGCATAGCCCCCATCAACTCGGTTCGTCTGCCGGTACGCATACTCCTCGGGGGTTTGATACCCTAATGAGCTGTGTGGCCGACAGTGGTTATACTCACATCTCCATTGTTCGATGACAACCGCTGCTTCGCGCAGGCTGCCAAACATTTCCCGGTTCAGGCATTCATCCCGCAGCTTATCGTGGAAGCTCTCAATGTGCCCGTTCTCCCAAGGACTTCCCGGCTTGATATACATCGTCTTTACTTGGCTGTCTTCCAGCCAGTCCTGCACCGCATACGCAATAAACTCCGGCCCATTGTCGCTACGCAGATGCTGTGGCTTCCCATAGCGGGCAAAGGCCGCTTCCACCACTGTGATCACGTCCACTGCACGGATCGATCTCCCCACATGCACCGCCAGGCAACGCCGGCTATACTCGTCCAGCAACGTCAGGATGCGGAAGTTGCCTCCTCCTTCGGTCTGGTCATGCACGAAGTCCCAACTCCACACCGCGTTGTTCTCTTCTGCCCGCTTACGCTCTGAGGTCGATACTCCCACCCGTTTCATTCGCCGCTGCTTGCGGCTCACCTGTAATCCTTCCGCACGTCTCACCCTCTGCACGCACTTCGCGTTCACCTTCATTCCCCCACGCTTCAACATCGCCCTGATCCGGCGATACCCATACCGGGGATGCCGCTCACTCAACTCCTTGATCCGTTGCTTCTTCTCCTCACTTTCCGCGCTCTCTTCGCTGGCTCGATAATAGCTCGATTTTGCTAGTCCCATAGCACGGCACGCCTGCGCCGCTCGACCCAAGCCTTCTTCCACGCTCATCCTCACCGCCCGACGTTTTGCAGACGGGCTCACCACTTTTTTGAATTCACCTCTTTCAGGATTTGGATCTGCACTGCGTAATCCGCGATGATCCTCCTGAGCCTGGCGTTCTCTTCTTCCAACGCCCGCGCCTTCCTCATCTCCGACACCTCCATTCCCCCATATTTGCGCTTCCAGCCGTAATATGTCTGCTCGCTCACGTTGTGTTTCGCACACACCGCTTTCACTGTCGTTCCACTCTGCCCTTCCCTCAATATCCCGATGACTTGTTCTTCGTTGAATCTGCTCTTTTTCATGTTCGTTTTGCTTCTATCAGCAAAACTACACTTTCAAAACGTCCACTTTTTCGGGGTCAGGCCACCACAACGAGTTGTTTTGCGGGCGGGCGGAAGGAGATTACCCCAACACTTTTTGTTTCGTGACTACACTGAGCATCGGCCAACGGTTTATTCCGACTATGCTTGTTTATGCCGCAAAATGGTCCTGGTTCCGTTTGGATGAGGGTGAAGTTCCTTGCTGGCCACCAACGCCGTAATGGACTTTGGTGGCGCGGTTATTTGATCGCGATGCTCCCTTGGACTTGATGGGGATCCTTCAGGCGGGCGGGCGGCAGCCAACGATTTGGGGCTTTCTCGGAGGTGCCATCGTGTTTTGCGTGGCCAACTGGCTGCTCGCAAAGGCGGCGGTAAAGCATCGCAACGCTGCGGCGGTCGCGTCAAGCAAAGACAGAAAAGGGTAGTGTCCTAATTTGAAATGATGTTTTCGATCCTCTCCTGAATTGAGGGTGGGACATCAATCAGTATTTCCAATGGCTCTTCTAGGTTTACGGCGAATATGCTAAGTATTTCGCCGCTTTTTGGCGCGCGTCGTGGAAACAATAATGTAACAGTTAAGCAACTCAAGATTAAGGTCGTTCATGTTTTTAATCACTTACCGCCTCCATTTCTAAATTCCCCTGTGGAAGCATCTTGTTTACCAAAAAAATAGCCCGGTATTTTGTTTCCAAAATACCGGGCATAAAACTGGCAACGTCCTACTCTCGCACAAGCTATACATGCACTACCATCGGGGCTGCAGTGTTTCACTTCCGTGTTCGGAATGGGAACGGGTGGTGCCACTGCGCTAAGATCACCAGAAGTCTGGCGAATCCGAACACATATACTTCCAAGGGGGGAAACTGGGGGAGGAAATACGCTCGAATCCACCAGACTTCTGGCGGCTGAACGCTCATCGCTGAGCTTTCAACTGCCAATAAAACTCATTCGAGTTCCACTGAAATCTGATCACTAAAAGAACCGTTAGGCTCTCTGACATCTACATACAGGGATAAATCAATACAGCAATCAAGTCAATGCTGAGTTTTAAATTCATAAATAATTTCGGCTGGCTTGGTGCCGGCCTCCTCAGAGGTCGGCACCAGCCGAAAATTAAAATGAACAAGCCGAACGAGCGATTAGTATGCCTAGGCTGAACACATTACTGTGCTTACACCCGACACCTATCAACGTGGTGGTCTACCACGGCTCTTCAGGGAGATCTCATCTTGGAAGAGGCTTGGCGCTTAGATGC
>JBBRNR010000016.1:0-20978 GCA_038230215.1 Chthoniobacterales bacterium
ATGGGAATAGCGTGCGCCGAAGTGGGTGCGCAAAACATTGCGCACGGCATCGAGCCATTTATTCATCTCGTCCTCTGCTGTGTGAAAGGTGGCATAGATTGCATTGCGCAGGCCGCGCAACGAAGTGTAGGTACCCTCACGGGAGATGAATCCATTGAGCGCTGCCGACAGTTCAGGCGCTGTTAGCTGTGTGATCTTCAGAGTTGCTCCGAGTTTGGTTAAGCCGACTACCATATCACCCCCGAGGGTGATGAGTGACTTGTTATTTTTTGGAAGCGAATTGTCTCCCATAGTATTTTGTTTTTCTATTGAACTGCATTGTATGACCCAGGAATGTTAGTATTGCTACCGCCTGTTAAAAACATTCCTAGCAACCGAAATGCCACATACTGCGAATGGCTAATAAAAAGAGTTATCAGGCCCAAAAAAATTTCCGTTTCCATCGTTCCCGATGCTAATACGGGAAAACGAATTCGGATTTGCTGTCATGCGCATAGTTCTGAGGGAAAACGATTTCATTCTTGAGAGGTTGCGGTCGTTTTCTGTGAAGCCGAAATCATTCTTGCGACCAACCGATCGTTTTTCGGGAAAATGAATCTGAATTTGGAGAGGAACCGATCGTTTTTCATGAAAACGAAACTCGTTTTCTCAAAAAACGATCGCCGGTGGGGAAAACGAAACTCGTTTTCATGAAAAACCAAAGGGAGAGAAGTAGCCAACCTCTGGGATCAATCAAAAAGGCTAGAAGCTGTAATAACTGCCAGCGAGTTGGCGTCTTGTTCTGGCCATGGGGAAACTTGCGCTCCGTTGGCTTATTGTCGGAAGTCGAATCATGGAGGTGAAAGACAGGCAGGAGCATGTGTCACACGATAGTCACAATAAAAGTTTGGACTATCTGCTGTAACCCATAGACAAATGCGCCATGTCGAAAAAGCTTTCTCGTAATTTTCAGATCACCGCCATTGCACTCGTAGCAGGTCTCGTGATCATCAGCATTCTGATAGCGTCCCGGAGCCACTTGCCCACCGAGGCAGGGAAACAGGCTGGAGCCCTCTCGAAAATGGAATCGGCCCGCCCGGGTACGACAGCTGTCTCCGGCGCTTTGGAGGCGGAGCCCGCGCATCGTTCCCGCGTGATGTCGGATGAGGCCGCTGCAGTGGCCGCGACCCCGGTTCAAGCATCCGTTATGAGCCAGAATGGATCGACCAGTGAACCCAAGCACATCATTCAGCGGGGGCCGCGTGAGAAAGCGGCCTTCACCGGTGAGGAAGCCCAAGCCAGCGTGCGGGTGGGCGACACCGAATATGAGTTGACTCCGAATCAACTGAAAATGTTTCCCCGGATTGCGGGGATACAGCCCGGCCAGAAGCTACCGGTAAGCATATCTTATCCCAAAGGGGTGGAGGGTGAGCCCGTGGTGGTCGAAGCTCAGGACGGCGGACTTTTTGAAAATGACAAAAAGGTGCAAATCGATCGGTTGGACCATGCCAAAAATCTGGCTTTTGCATTTACCGCAGGCCACCAGGCCGGGGTGTATCGCGTTGTTCTGCGCAAAGGGGCCGATCAAAAGATGCTGGATTTCTGGGTGGGACCAGAAGCACCGCTGCGCGAATGATGCCCGAAAACTTTCTTCTTTAAAAATTAATCCAATCAGAATTTATGAATAAAAATATTTTGCTCGCAATGGCCCTTCTCGGAAGTGGCTTGACTCCCGGTTACAGCGCGGAACAACAACCGTGCGGAAACGATGCCACGCCTACTGGAGAGTCTCCGGATACCAGCACCGATGACCCTGTGAACATTAACACGGGAAATGATTTTCGGACCAACCATGATCTGAAGGTGTATGGTGGAGTGGGTGAACATGCGCTGGAGTTTACGCGTTATTACAACAGCCGGACGACGGATGGCGCGAATAATTTCTGCGTGACGGGGATGCGGCACGGTTACCAATGGGAAATGGGCGATGCCGGGGTGAATAGCTCCAATCAAGCCCTGATGACCATCGTCTATCCCGATGGTGCCTCACACACCTTCACTCAGACCACTGCCACCAAGTGGGCATCCGGACCCAAGGTAACCGACACAATGACTCAGCAGGGGAACGCTTTCACTCTGCAAAGAGCGAATGGCTGGAAATATAATTTCTCCAAAATGACGGACAGTGTGAGCGGGGGCGTCTATTACCAGATGAGCCACTTTAAGGACAGCCAGCAAAACACCTACAACTTCGCTTACGATGCGGGGAATCGTGTCGTGCAGGTGTTGGAACCTGCTGGCCGGAGTTTGCAGATGAGTTACCAAAATCTGCCTGCCACGAAGAATGATTTTACCAATCTGGCCACGATAACCAGCAATCCCGCCAATAATCAGTGGACGGAAGTGACAGTGACGGACACGGGGCGGTATCGTTTTTTGCGTTATAAAGGACCGCATAATTCCAACGGGAATGTGGCGGAGGTGCAATTCTTTGCGGTGGGATCGACCACTCCTCTGACGGGCGTGGCTTTTGGCAGTTCCCCGGCAAGCAGTGTGGGCAAGGAATATGACAAGGCATTTGACGGAAACACCGCCACCTTTGTGGATAGCTCGGATGGCAATGGCTATGCCGGTATCGATCTGGGAGCGGGCAATGCGCAGCAGATTGGCAAAATCCGTTTTTATCCCCGGGTGAACAATGCTTACAAGATGGCCCCACCCAATCCAGGGCTTACGGGCGGGCAGTTCCAAGGCACCAATGAGACGCCCAGCAGCGTTTCGGTGATCAGCGAGGTGCGGACCAGTGACAACCGTTCGGTGAGCTACAACTACGCGCCATTTACCGATCCGAATTTGCCCATTTCTTATCAGACCCTGACAGGAGTGGACTATGGAAACAACGTGCAGGCCAGCTACACCTACACGCAGGCGATTCCATTGACCCACCCGTTGATGAGCACGGCGGCGGAGCCCCACAATGCAGCTCCTTATGCGAAGGTGAAAAACACTTACTTCGCCGGGCAATACGATTTTTTAGGTGGAGTCAAGCAACAAAGCAAGGTGCAATCCAATGCCATCATTCAGGAGTTTGGGACGTTGAACGGGGGGAAACTGGTCCCGATGGTCACCTATGGAGGAATACGCAGTGTATCGCTGCAAATGAATTCAGGCCAGGTGCAAAAAAGAAATGATGCCATGGGTTACTCCAAACAATATGCCTACGACCTTGGTGGCTATGGCTTTCTTCTGGCAACGACAGACGCTGCGGGGCGGGTCTCCAAGCGCACGCCATCGAAGTATAACAATCCCCTGAAAACCACCGACGCCCTGGGCCAGGTGGAAGCCGTTACTCGCGATACCAACGACCTGCCTTTGACCTACAAAGACAAGTTGGGGCGCACGACGACCTACACGCGGGATGCCAGCTCTCGGATAACGGATGTCACTTATCCCAATGGCAGCGCAGAGCATGTCACCTATAATGCGTATGCCCAACCGCTGACGCGCACGCTTCCCAATGGAGCCGTGGAAAGCCACACCTATGATAGCCGGGGATTGAAGACGAGTAGCACAAATGCGCTGGGCCAATCGGCTCTTTACACCTACGACACAGCGGACCGCCCCGTCTCGACCACCGATGCCAACGGCAACGTAACCCAGTATGACTATAACACTCTGGGGCAGATCACTCAGATGACATCTGCCGATGGGACTGCCACCTCGTATGCCTACGATGACTTCGGGAATCAGACCACGGCAACGAATGAACTCGGCTACTCCTCGACCACAGTCTATGACGAGATCCGCCGTCCAGTTTCCAAAACCGATCCTCTCGGGCACACTACTACCTACAACTACTCCGATCCGGCCATCCGCAAGCCTTCCCTGATGACTTATCCCAGTGGCAAGAAAGTCGCGTTTGTCTATGATGCCAACCAGAGGCTGACGAGCCAGACCACAGGGTATGGCTCACCAGAGGCCAGCACGGTTACTTACACTTACGATGCCGTCGGCAACATGCTGAGTAATACTGATCCGAATGGCGGCGTGTGGAGCTATGCCTACGATGCGTTGAATCGCACCACCAGCATGACGGACCCGCTGGGCAACACCACCTCTTACACCTACGACGCCAATGGCAACAAACTGACAGTAACCCGTGCAGACGGAGGCGTGACCACCAACGTCTATGATGTGATGAACCGGTTGACGCAGACCACCGCTCCCAAAGGGCAGATCACGAAGATGACTTACGATGCTAGCGGCAATCTCCTGACCATTACTGATCCCAAGAACAACGCTTACAGTTATACCTACGACTCCCTCAAGCGGAAGACAGCGATGATTTATCCGGGTGGTTCGCATGAGAACTGGAGTTACGATCTGGTGGGCAATCTGGCCACCTACACCAACCGTGCTGGGCAGGTTTGCACCTACACTTACGACAGCCGCAACCGCAACACCGCCTACACCTGGAGCGATGGCACACCGGGCTCCACCAAGACGTATGATGTCGCAGGCCGTTTGCTCACCAACAGCAACGGCGTGAGCACGCTCACCTATACTTACGACAACGCTAATCGCGCCTTGAGCGAGACGCAGGCTGTTAGCGGTCAACCTGCACGAACTGTCAGCTACACCTACGATGCCGACGGCAACCGCGCCTCGCTGACTTACCCCGGTGGCACCTCGGTAACCTACACCTACGACGGCAAAAATCGGGTTACCAGCATCTCTGCCGACGGCCCACCACCCATCGCCACCTACACTTACGACGGCAACAACAACCGCCTCAGCAAAACGCTCGAAAATGGCACTGCCGCTACTTACTCTTATGATGCCGCCAATCGATTGATTGGCATCAGCCATACCACTACCGGACAGGCCAGCTCTTTCGCCTCTTTCAATTACGGCTACGATGCTGTGAATAGCCGCACCTTCGTGAAGCGTGGTGATGGATTGGGAGATGCCTACACCTACGACGCCATTCATCAGATATCCTCTGTCAAATATGGAGCCACCACGCCGGATACAACTCCCACCAGCCCGCAACGGAGTGTGAGTTATATCTATGATGCCAATGGCAACCGGGTAAGCATAAATGACAATGGCTCGGCCATCAGCTACACCACGAATGCACTGAACCAATACACTGTCTTCGGTGCAGCCTATCTTGGTTACGATACCAAGGGCAACCTGACATCGACTGCGAGTTGGAATTACACTTACGATGCGCAAAACCGGATGGTTGGTGCCACCAATGGAACCACCTCGGCAACCATGGCTTACGACGCGCGCAATCGATGTGTGAGCAGGACTATCAACGGAGTGACGACTATCCTTACCTACGATGGTTGGAACCTGATCGCAGAATATGATGCCACCGGCACGGAGCAGGCGCGATATATCTATGGAACCAGTGCGGATGAATTGCTTTGCATGGTGAATGCCGCAGGTCCGCACTATTATCATCACGATGCCCTCGGCAACGTGACGCAGATTACAGATGTCACAGGAGCCGTGGAGGAAGCTTATAGCTACGATGTCTTTGGTGCGCCAGCTATTACCAACAGCACGGGAACAACTGTCACAACATCATCGATGGCAAATCGCTTTATGTTCACGGGTCGGGAGTATTTCAGTGAGCTCGGCCTCTACGATTATCGCAACCGGGTTTACTCATCTGCCTTAGGTCGGTTCTTGCAAAGCGATCCGTTGGGATTCGGCGGCGGGGATGTAAATATCTACCGATATGCAGCCAATAATTCTACCAATGGAACTGATCCGACTGGTTTGGTTTTTGGCATACTTGGAGGCATGTCAGAATCCGGAAATAAAATCTATCATGATGCTATGGATGACCCTGCCAATGGTGGATCAGGTCAAGACTCGTGCGACGACCCCGATAAACCTTACCACCAAACGCATTCTAGACCCTTTAATCATCATCACGATACCGTTTATGAAAACGGTTATACGGTCTCGCAGCCGGGATATGGGCCGGACATTTCTGGAGATAATCTAAAACTCTTCGGTGAGAGAGCTCTCATGAACATCCTGATAGGCGCGAGCAATTTTGTCGGTCTTGGTGAAGCCGAGATTGCTGCAGAGGGGGTTAGTGCAATGGGTGATTTGACAGCCGCAGAAATTAAAGCAATCCAGAATGTTGTAAACCAAGCCGGAAGACCGCTAGAAGTAGTTGGCTCAGCTGCTAAAGCAGGCCGTACAGCAATTAGTGATATTGACTATGTTGTTCCGCCCTCAAGCTTAGAGTATTTCGAAGGTCTACAAGGAGAGCTGCCGGGCATCGACGCTAGCCATGGAATTATTCCCGGTGTAGGCAATCCCAACATTGGCCCAGTCATAAAGTTTGAGCCTTTTACATTTCCATAGCCGTGAAAAGATACTGGTTTACTTTCCAAAAAATATCTAAACCAACAGCGTTAAATATTGGGTGTGGGATAACTGCCTTTGATTATGACGATGCGATTGGTCTGCTGTATGAGCTCGTCCCTAACGGTCAACACCTTAAAATCTCCAGTTTCAAAGAGGATGTGGACGTACGCCAATTAGATCACAACCACGTTGTTCCAAATATGGGGACAGTCACGACTCGGGGTGTTTGGTTTCCGCTTGGCTATAATAAAAAAACGATCTGATGGCGTTCGTACGGTGTTCGGGGTCAGGCGACACGGTGTTCGGGGTCAGGACACGGTGTTCGGGGTCACCCGGAGGAATAGGGGTCAGGAGGCATATCTTGACAAGCGAAGGCATCGCCCAGTAGTGATTCAGTTTAGAGGAGAAGCACCCAATAGCCGGGCCGTGGAAAGACGAGACCAAAAAGGATCGTGCGGGCTGTAATGCAGCAAGTGCTTTGGGACAAATTGCCTAAGAAAATCAGGTAGTTGCACTAGCCGTGAAATCCTGCTCCACTGCACGCGCATGACCACTGAAACCGTCACCACACCCCTGCCGAAACGCAATCTCGTCCGCCGTTTCTACGACTGGACGATGCACTGGTCGGAAACGAAATACGCCATGCCCGCGCTTTTCGCGATCTCGTTTGCGGAGTCGTCGTTTTTCCCACTGCCGCCGGATATTTTGCTGATGGCGATGTGCTTTTCCACGCCGAAAAAATGGTGGCAATACGCCCTCTGGTGCACGCTGGCTTCCGTCCTCGGCGGCATCCTCGGCTGGGCCATCGGCTTCTACGCGTGGCACTTGGTTAGCGGATTTTTCTTCAGTCACATTCCCGGTTTTCACGAGGAGGCGTTTAACAAAATGGGCGCGTGGCTCCACCAAAACGGCTTCTGGCTCATTGTCGCCAAGGGCTTCACCCCGATCCCTTATAAACTCGTCACCATCGCCGCCGGCGCCTTCCAATTTCCGCTTCGGCAACTCATTCTCGCCTCGATTCTTTGCCGCGCTGGACGCTTCTTTCTCGTCGCGGCGCTCATCCGCTACTTCGGCGTGAGGATTCGCCCGTTTTTGGAAAAATACCTCGATCTCGTCCTCTTCGGCATGTTGATCCTGCTCGTGCTCGGTTTCGTCGCGCTAAAGTATCTGCATTAGAAAGCAGTTGCAGGGAGGGAGTCGCGCCAGTATGAGTCGAATGCAACTCAAGCCTGGGTGGCGAAATTGGCAGACGCGCCAGACTTAGGATCTGGTTCCGAAAGGAGTGAAGGTTCAAGTCCTTTCCCAGGCACTTCTGCGGAAGTTGGCAGTAGTCGATTTCCTCATGCCCAGGCGCTAACGGTAAAAAGACTTTTACAGTCTATCTGAGGGCGTAGCGAAAGTGGCAGCAACTCCCAGCTTGATCTGGCCCTGCATGGTGGGAAGGTTGTCTGAGGGCCTTCGCCATCATGCACTTTCTCCGCCGCTCTTTTTGGCTGCCCGCCCTGCTGGTTTGCGCGACTTTTTTTGCCAACGCGGGGGCGGTCGATTTGCAATTTCGGCCCGTGCCCGCAGGAACCCAGTGGGAGGATTTGCCAAAGGTGCTGCCCGCCGCCGGGGTCAGCCCGGAAAAACTGATGGACGCCGGTGATTTCTATCTGACTCCGGGCCGACAGCGCGTGAGCCTGCTGCGCTCGACGAATAGCACGGCGGTCGAGTTTGCCCCAGATGTCACCGCCGACGCGGGTCTGAAGAAATTGAAAGCCCGCAAAGACATGCCGCCCCACAGCCCCGTCGCCCAAGTGCGGCTGCGGGGTGGACGCCGGTTGCAAATCCTGCGTGCGCGCAACTCTGCCGAGACTTTGGACGCCACCCAATTGCTCGCGGAACCGGCGGTGAACCGGGCGTTTCCCGTCCTGGTGGATCGGAAAACGCATATGCGGATGATTTTGACCGACGAATTGCTCGTGCGTTTCGCGCCCCAAACGAGTCCGGCGCAAGTCGCCGCCTGGGCGCGCCAGAATGAAATGGAACTCGCCTCCAGCGCAAAGCCGAATCCCCTGAATGTGTATGGCCTGCGCATTAAAAACGCTCGCCGCGCCGATCCGCTTGCCCTCTGCCGCAAGGCCGCCGCCTCGGGCGACGTGCTCTGGGCCCAGCCGAATTTCGTGCGTGAAATCCGCCGCGAGATGAACCCGGCGAATCCGTTTTTCCCCGACCAGCAGGCACTCGCCAATACCGGCCAGAATCGCGCTGTTGCCGGAGCCGATGTGAGCGCGACTCAAGCGTGGGAACGGACGACGGGGAAAGCCTCGACGGTGATCGCGATCATCGATGACGGCGTCGATCTGGCGCATCCGGCGTTGCACATTTTCACCAATCCCGGCGAATCTGGCGATGGCAAGGAGACCAACGGAATCGATGACGACGGCAACGGCCTGATCGACGATGTGCATGGCTGGGACTTCGCAAACAATGACAACAATCCGACTCCCATCGGCACGAACGGCCACGGCACGGGTTGCGCCGGAATCGCCGCGGCCAGCTTTGGCACGAGTACTCCCACAGCGGGCATCGCTCCAAATTGCACGATTCTGCCGGTGAAAATCGCCGGTGACAGCGGTGATTTTACGACGGATCAGATCATCGGAGACGCCCTGCTTTACGCGGCGCATTTTGCCGATGTCCTGAGCAACAGTTGGGGCGGCGGCAGTCCGAGCGCCTACATCGAGGCCGCCCTCGACTACGCGGCGACGCAGGGCCGCGGAGGAAAAGGCTGTCCCGCCTTCTTCGCGACGGGCAATGCCGCGAGCACATGGTATCAGGGTGGGGGACGCGCCCGGATTTTCCTGAACGGCTTTGGAGGCAGCTACCACATCGGGTTTTACTATTTGCAAGGCGCTGGAACGGGTGGGGAAAATGCGGTGCGCCTCGATAATGTCTGCCTGCTCGATTCCGACGGTTATACGCACAAGACATCGGTGCTGCCCGACGAGGATTTCGAGGGCGATGTCCCCGGTTGGTTTGTTTTGAGCAGCTTCGGAGTTACATCGAATTGGAGCCTGGCCTTTGAAAATGCGCTCACCGGCACCGGCGGCTTTTGGTCGGCCGTTTCTCCGAGGTTGCAGACCAACCAGGTGGCCGTCCTGGCGAGTCCGTATGTGACGTTGAATGGTCAGGAAACATTGGCGTTCGCGACCTCGGTATCGATCCCCTCCGACCCGGATGCAGGTCTGTATTTCGTCCTTCTGGATTCCAGTTTCAAGATTATTGCCGGTGCCGGACCGCTCAATGGCGTGCCCGACGTCACCATTGACACCACGTATCCCGCAAGCTACGCCAGTGCCATCGCCGTCGGCGCTTCGACCGACGCGGATTTGCGAAGCGACTACAGCGAATACGGTGGGAAAATCGATTTCGTCGCTCCGAGCAACGGCGGTTGGAACGACATCGCCACGCTCGACCCCGTCGGAGTCGTGGGCTGGACGGCGCAGGATTACAAAATGAACTTCGGCGGCACGTCCGCCGCCACGCCGCTCGCCGCTGGAATTGCCGCGCTAATGATTTCCGAAAATCCGAGTTTGACCGCGCTGGAAGTCCGCACGCTGATGCACCAGACATGCGACAAAATTGGCGGTGTCGCCTACAATACAAACGGCACGAATCCGTTTTACGGTTATGGCCGTGTGAACGCTCGTCGCGCCGTCGGCAGTGCTCTCCCGATCCTCGGCATCGCCAACACCACAGTCTCAGAAACTGCGGCCGGGACTGACACTGTGGCCACATTTTCCCTGAGCCTGTCCGATCCGGCGATTCGTGATGTGACGGTCGATTTCTCCACCTTGGACGTCACCGCACTCTCGGTCAGCAACTACGCCGCCACGAATGGCGTGGTCACGTTTCCGGCGGGAACTACAATACAATCGGTGAATGTGACGGTGCATGGCGGAATCTTGGGCCGCCCGTCCGCGAGCTTTCTCGTGCAACTCGCCAACGCCGCTTCCGCCGAGCTGGGCCACAATCCCGCGGTCGGAAAAATCCTCGCATACGATTCCGATGCTGATGGAATGCCAAATTTTTGGGAGACCGAACAGCAGTTGAATTCAGGTGATGCCGCCGACGCCGCACGCGACGACGATGGCGACGGATTCTCCAACGCGCAGGAATTTCTCGCCGGCACCGACCCACATAACGCTGAAAGTCGCCCGGGAATTTCCCAGTTTTATGCCGACGCGGGCGGCTTTCACATCCAGTTTCCGACGGTGCTGGATCGTTTTTACAATGTCCAATTCACAGACGATCTCACCGACTTGTGGCAACCCTTGCAGTCGGATATTTCCGGCACCGGCGGCGTGCTGGACGTGATCGACGCCTCCGCGACTGCCCCTCTGACGAAACGTTTTTACCGGGTCGAGACGCGGCCCTGAATACTATTGAACTCCGCTCACCAGCTCACGTTCCTCGGGGAAGAGCTGGTTGAGTTTCACGTCCTGCAGGATGGATTTGGCTTCGGATTTTTGGTCGTTCGCCCAGAGCGCGGCGGCTTGCACAGCGCGTTTGCGGGCTTCGAGCGTGCCCAGATTTCCAGTTAGATTATCCAACACCTGGGCCGCTTCCGTAGTGTTTCCCCCACGCAAACGAGCGAGCGATAGAGTGATGCGATGCGGCAGACTGGTGGGATCTTTGGCAAAGAGTGCCTCGGCGATTTTGGTGGAGTCCTCAATGTTTTTCTGGAGCAGCAAATCGGTGTAGGCGAGGTCGTTGCGCACTGCCGCCTCATCGGGCCAGCGTGCGGACATACGCCTCAAAGTCGTGTTCAAGCCCGTGGTGTCGCCCTCGGCCTGCGCGATGGCAAGTAGCCGCTGATAGGCCGGCAGGAAATCGTCGCGCGCCTCGGTGGCGGCTTGAAAACCAGCTTTGGCGATGGCGATGTTTCCCGAGCGCTCGGCATAGTCGCCGATGAGGGCGAGCTGTTGCGCGTTGCCATTCGCGGCGTCCAGGGCGGAGTGCCAGTGGGAGTCGGCTCCGGAGGTTTCGCCCAATTCCTTCGAGCAGCGGGCCAGATACATTTCCGCCGTGACTTTGTCCAACGCGAAGCTTGCGCCGTTGATCGCCCCGACGACCTCCTTCCAGCGGCCCATCGCGGCGAGGGCGTCGAGGCTTTGCAGAAAGAGCGAGCGCCGGTGTGCGGCCACGTCGCCGGGCAAATGCACGAGCACTTTGCGGTATTCGCCCTTGCCGTAAAGCCAGGAAGTAAGCGCCTCGAGATCGTCGTCGTTGCCGGTGAATTTCTCCTCGGCAGCGGCAATCAATTCGGTCTTGCGCAACGGCTCGACCAGCAGCCGCAGGTCCATGGCAAAGAGCAAATGTTTCGCCTGCGCCTTCGGGTTCGCCTCAATCGCATCGGCCACGGCTTGCGGCGACATCGCGGTTTCGCCCTCGGCGAGCGGAGTTTGATTCGAATGAACGGACGCCGCGCGCCGCGCCAAAGTGACGAGCGCCTCCAGTCCAGTTTCAGTTTTATCCTGGCTGCGCGTTTCGATGAGTTTCCAAGCCTCCGCGCGCTGACTTGGATTCGACGAGGAAGTCATCAAAGTCGCGGCCTTCAGACTTTGATCAGCTGTGGCTGACGTGCTGGCCATGAGTTTTTGCGCGAGATCCACGGCGGCAGTTTCGTCGCGCCGTTGCAGGGCGAGATTGAGCGCGAGCATCCAGTCGTCGGGCTGACCGGGACTACCGTTCGGCCAGGCGAGTTTGGCGTGATTGCCCGCCTGCAAAAGATCGCCGGTGCCGAGCAGGCAAGTGGCGTATCGACGCTGATCCTCGGGCGAAAGTGGCCTTTTTTCCTCCAGCTTCACCCAGAAGGCAATGGCGTCCTTGTATGCGCCAGCGGTGGTTAGAAACCGGGCCGCCGTCAGCATTGCCGCGAGATTTTGCGGGCTCAAGGCAAGCGCGTCCTGCACCTTGCCCTGGGCTGATTTGTAGTCGTTGGCCGCGAGAAATTTTTCCGCTTCCCTCGCTGCCCGCTCCGCCTGCCAGTCTTTGATTCCATGGGAAATGGAGCGGGCGTTGATGGCGATGATAATGCCGGCCACGATGACCACGCACATGCAGATGATCCAGATACGCTTGCGACGTTTCTCGGCGATTTCCTCCGGCGTGCGATCGTCCTCGTTTTCAACGCGCGGGACGATTTTTTGGAATGAGGGGGTGGTCATCGCTGGTTAGTACGCGATGGCGCGTCCATCTTCAAGGCGCGAAATGCGAGCAGGAGTTTCACGCCGCCGAAGGTGAGTTGCATTGGAATCCAGAGGGCAGCAGCGAGGACGAAAACCGCATAGGCGATCCAGTATTTTCGCCGGATGCGTTGGGGAAAAAGCCAGATGATGAGATGGGTCGGCCAGGCCCAGAGCAGGTTCCAATTATCGTGCAAAACCCAGTGGCGCGTGCCGAACCAGACGAACGCGATCACGCACCCGATCAGCGCGGCAATGACAAATAAAATCACATCCAGCCAGCGCGGCCAGCGGGAGTTGCGGACGAGTGCGATCAAGGCCAGCAATGCGGCAAAATACGTTGCTAACACGAGCCAGTTCCGCATCGGCGCAGGAAGTTTGTGGCCATCCAGTAAAACCTGCGTGCTGCGTACTAACCTGCGCTCACCTGCGGCGTCGTGAATGGTTGCGCGGTCGAAAGCCAGCTTCATATCCTCGGGGAGAAACATCGCCTCCTGGCTCGTGGCCGGATGATCCATGTTGGCTCCGAAGAGAAGATTGATTCCGGTTTGGATCGCGGGACGGTCGGCCACGTAGGGCTGCACCATTGCGCGCAGGGTGGGGGAGTTTGCCGCGAACGGTTGCCATTGGACTTGGGCCACTTTGGCGACAGCGTCGCGGATGCGAGTCGTGCAGTTGTCGCGCACGAAATCGTAGCGATAGGCGGCATTTTCCGGTTGCAGGTTAGCCTCCATCGCCAGAAAAAGCTGGTCGAGTTCCGAGGGAGTAAGATTCAACTGCTGCTCGACGACTAGCTGATGGCGATCGCGATATTCCTCGATGATTTCCGGAGCGATGGCGGCAGTTAGATAATAATCCAAGTCGCCCTGGATGAACTTCAAGTAGAAGTTAGGAGTCGCAAAATCGAACGTTCCGAAGTTGTAAATGCGATCAAACCCGATCACCGGGTCGGTGATTCGCAGCGCGCTGTGGCCGAAAGCGGCATAGAGTTCGTCTCCCGGGCCTACTGTCCAAAGCGCGGCAGTGGCTTTATCGGAGAGGGTGTGAGCCGCGAAGGCGTTTGTTAGAAAACAAACAAACGCCAATAACCCGGCCAGCCAGCGCGAGATCACGTCCGGCGCTGGCGGCGCTCGACTTTTTTCGGCTGCGGATCGAGCGCTTCCTTGAGATCGCGCGCATAGGAAGTATTCACGCGAAACTGGACTTTGGCGATGTCGCTGCTGCCGTGAAACGTCTCATTGTCTGCCACGACATAACCGAGCGCGATGAGATCCTTGAGCGACTCGATAATCTCAGCGTCGCCCATGCCCGCGCAACGCTCGATGAGAATCTGGCCGGTGATGGCCGAACCGGAAAGTCCGATGTTTTTGATCATCGTGATGTCGCCGCCGCTGAGGTTGATGTCGTGACCCATGCACAGAACTTAACGAGCAGGAGACAAAAATGTCCAGCCGAGTTTCGCTGGCAGGGTGAGGATCTGTAATCCTAACCTACTCCGGCTGAGTGAGTTCCTCAGCTTTGCGCGACAGTCGATTGGAGAGGATAAAGAAGCTGGGAACCCAGAGGCCTACAAAAATCCCAAAGCGCTCGCCGTGAGCCCGATTTTCTTCCTTGGCGGTAAACCAAGTCACGATGGAGAGAATAATGGAGGCGAAACCGAGGAAAAGCGACAGATCGGAGACGGATTTGAGATTTTCTGGGGTGACTTTGAGTTCAGTGAGATTTTTCATACGAAAGAAGTTCGCCCCGCATCGCTGCACGGATGAATCTATCTTTGAAAATCTGCTGGCCCCGATAATCAGGCGGGAATCATTCCGTTGGCGCGGGCGTAGTTAAAGAGGCCGCCCGCATCGATCACCGGGCGCACTTCACCAAGTGGTTTGAGTTGCACCACCAAGTCGCCAACGGTGAGCG
Source organism: Chthoniobacterales bacterium (assembly GCA_038230215.1). GTDB lineage: Bacteria > Verrucomicrobiota > Verrucomicrobiia > Chthoniobacterales > DASVRZ01 > DASVRZ01. Next base: position 14,523 of record JBBRNR010000016.1, read on the forward strand.
TGTCCTTGTCGAAATCGAGCGTGCCGATGTCGCCCGTCTTCAAAATGTCGCAGAGGCGATCCGGGCAATCGTAGGGATAAAGCTCGCCGGTCGCGACGCAGTTGCGGAAGAAAATGCGGGCAAACGAAGTCGCCACGACGGCTTCGACACCCGCCGCGCCCATGGCGATCGGAGCGTGTTCGCGGGAGCTGCCGCAGCCGAAATTTTTCCCGGCGACAACGATTTTATACGGAGTCTGGGTTTGTCCTTCCTGCACGAAACGCTCGGGATAGAGCGCGTCGGGAAGTCCGATCAAGGCATAGGAGCCGAGCTTCTCGTATTCGTCGGGAATCGTGGGGACGAGTGTGAGGTATTGCGCCGGAATGATCTGATCGGTGTCGATGTTATCCTGAACGACGTAGATGGGACTGGTGATAGTATGAGCCATAATGTTAGTAGCGGAAATCGGGCTTGGCGATGATAGGCGCTTGCTCGGGTTCGAGGCGTGGTTCGGGCAGCTCGGGAGCCGCTTCGGCGTTCCCGGTGCTGACAGCGGCGGAATGCTCGGCTTTTTCAGCGGAGTAATGTTCGACGATGGCGCTATTATTATCGATGTTAGAATTGATGGCTGGCTTCGGTGGATTGATCAATTCGGCGGGAGCCGGCCCGAGGTCCTCGGTGGCGACGTAGCCGTTAATGCCGTTCTCCAGTTGCACCCGGCTGAAGCCAAAGCCGCGCTTCAGCAGCGTGACCAGTGTGTTCTTCGGCAGGCTTTGGTCGGGACCATTGGGCTGCTGCGGACCCGTGCGATAGAGTGGGGTGAAGTCCGCTTTGACGACGGAGTAATTTTGATTCCCGGTCACTGCATTGTTAGCAGGCACGGTTGTTGGCTCCTGTTTCGCCGATTTAGAAAACCAGGCGCAACCGCCGACTGCCAGGACTCCGCAGAGGGCGGTCAGTTGAATGGACAAACGAAAGCTTCGCATACGACTCAAACTGGTTAGGACAAATATTCTCGTGGATCGGTGATGTGACCCGTCAGGGCCGAAGCGGCGACGGTGTAAGGGCTGGCGAGGAAAACCTTGCTCTCTTTGCTGCCCATGCGGCCGGGGAAATTACGATTCGTCGCGCTGATGCAATTCATCGGCTTGTTCATGCGGCCAAACGTATCCACCGGACCACCGAGGCAGGCGGCGCAGGATGCGTTTTCGGTCATGAGCACGCCGGCGTTGGTCAGAATATCCCAAACGGTGATGCCGCCCCAGGTAGTCGTTTGCAATTCCTGGACGACGCCTGGAGTCGCAGGCACGCCGAAAGTGTCGATCTTCACGGATTTGCCGTTGACGATGTGCGCGAAGGCAAGGAAATCGCTCGTCTTGCCGCCGGTGCAGGAACCGATGTAAGCGCGATCCAAGGAAATGTTGCCGAGGTTCTTCGCGAGCTCGCGTTGACCTGGATCAGGATGCATCGCGACGGTCGGCTCGAGCTTGGAAAGATCGAACGCCTTGTCGTAGATGAACTTCTGGTCCTTATCGAGAAACACCGGATCGTAGCTGGACTTCGTGCCATTGGCGGCAGTCCGCTCGTTCACATAGGCGAATGTCGTTTCGTCCGGCGCAAAAATCCCGTTCTTGCCGCCCGCTTCGATCGCCATGTTCGCGATGGTCATGCGGTCGTCCATGTTCATCGCATCGGCGCCGGGGCCTTCCCATTGCATCGCACGATAGGTCGCGCCGTCGAAACCGATCTCGCCGATCACATGCAGGATCACGTCCTTGGCCATCACGCCGGGAGACAATGTGCCTTCGAGGTAGAAGCGCATCGTTTCCGGGACCTTGATGAGTAATTTTCCGGTGCCTAAAATGAAGCCCGCGTCGGTGTTGCCGATGCCGGTGGCAAATTCCCCAAACGCCCCCGCCATGCACGTATGCGAGTCGGTGCCGAAGAGGATTTCGCCGGGCCGCGTGTGGCCTTTTGCAGGCAACGCTGTGTGGCAGACGCCGGCAAACTGCGAGCCGTATTGCTTCTTCAGTTGACCCTGACTCGCATCAAACTTCCAGTGGCCTTCCGGGTCGTCGATCACGTCGTAGAAATAGGGCAATCCTTGCTCGCGGACGAAGTCGCGCAGGATGTCCACATTGCGATTCGACATACTGTCCTGCGTGAAAATGTAGTGGTCGGGAATGATGACGATCTTGTTCTTGTCCCAGACCTTGGCGGCTTGACCGAACTCGCGTTTGAACACTCCGATCGTGCCCGGTCCGCAGACGTCGTGGGTGAGCAGGACATCGACATTCACCCAGACATTGTCGCCGGGTTCGACGTAGGATTTGCCACTCGCTTTCGCGATGATTTTCTCTGTGAGCGTCATATAAAAGGACGCGCAACCTGCAACGAGTCAGAGTCGAATGCAAATGGATTCCCCCTTGTCAAAACGGGTCGCTCCGCTGACTTTGAAGCTGATGAGTGCCGGGCCATTTCCGATCCTTTCGACGCGGATGCTCGTCTGGATTCTAGCCTTTTTCGGCCTCAGTCGTATGGAACTCCCAGCCTGGACTCTCCAGACGATTCAGGACCGCGAATACGTCCCCGTTTCCGAGGTGCAGACGTTCTACGATTTCACCCTGTCCACCACCACCGCCGAGTGGGTCAAGCTCGTGAAGCCGAACAAAATCCTCGTCGCCCAGATCGGCACCCGTGAGCTTTACCTAAACAACCTCCGCTTCCACCTCAGCCTGCCGATCTTGAAAGAGGGCGGAGTTACATGGTTATCGCGGCTCGATCTCGTGAAAATCATCGACCCCGTCCTGCGACCCAGCCGCATCGGGGGCGCTCCAATTCGCACCGTCGTCCTCGACCCGGGGCACGGCGGCAATGACCAGGGCACATCGTCCTATTATGGATCGGAAAAAGCCTACGCCCTCGACGTCGCCCGGCGCACCGCGCCACTCCTTCAAGCGCAGGGGCTCCACGTCGTTTTCACCCGCAGTGACGACACCTATCTCGCCCTCGACGAGCGTGTCCAACTCGCCAACCAGAACACCGACGCCCTCTTTATCAGTATTCATTTCAACGCCGGCGCGTCCGCCCGGGGCATCGAAACCTACGCGCTCACCCCATCGGGAGTCCCCTCGACAGACGACCAGCCCGCCCTCATTGACCTCGTGTCGTGGCCCGGCAACGCCTGCGATTCGGAGAACGCCGCCCTCGCCACCGCCATCCACGGTTGCATTTTGCAGCGCGTCCATTCGCCCGATCGGGGCATTCGTCGCGCGCGTTTCCACGTTTTAAAAGGCATCCACATGCCGGGCGTGCTGATTGAGGGCGGCTACCTCGCCGGGCAGGATGCGTTTGCCATTGCCCACGGGGAATATCGCCAGGCTCTTGCCGAATCCATCGCTGCCGGGGTCGCCCGTTACATCGCTGCCGTGCCCGATCCGCAGAATCAAATGCAACTCGCCTCTACGCCGCCCGCCAGCTTGCCAACCGCCGCCAAACCCAGCACTCTCGTCCAGTCCGAAGCTCCCACGAATGCCGCCCAGCCCTGATTCCTCCCCGATTCCACTCGGCGTTTTTGACTCACCCATCGGCGTCTTCGACTCTGGCATCGGCGGGCTCACCGTCGTCGCCGCCCTCCGCCAGCATCTGCCCAACGAACACATCTTCTACGTCGGCGACACCGCCCGCGTCCCCTACGGCGGCAAAAGCCAGGACACCGTCACCCGCTACAGCCAGGAAATCTGCCAGTTTCTCCTCGTGCAGCGTTGCAAAGCCATCGTCGTCGCCTGCAACACCGCCTCCGCCCTCGCCGTCGGCACCCTGCGGGAAACGCTGGATGTCCCCATCGTCGGCATGATACAGCCTGGAGCCGAGGCCGCCGTCCGCGCCACCCGCAACGGGCGCATCGGCATCATCGGCACCCGCGCCACCGTCCTCAGCCGCGCGTATGATTTCGCCATTCGCGCCCTCTCGCCCGAGGCGAAAACCATCAGTCACGCCTGTCCCGTTCTCGTGCCGATGATCGAGGAAGGCTGGCTCGACGACCCGCTCACCGACGCCGCCATCGAGCGTTACATTCGACCCTTACTCGACTCAAAAATCGACACGCTCGTCCTCGGTTGCACCCATTATCCGCTGCTGGGCGCGGCCATCGCCCGCATCGCTGGACCCGACGTTCACATCGTCGATTCGGCGGAAAACTGCGCGTCGAGTTTGAGCCGATTGCTCCAGGAAAAACAACTCGCCGCTGATGTGAGTCAGACCGGCACGCTGCAAGTGAGCCTCACCGACAACACCATCGCCTTCCTCCCCGTGCTGGAACGCTCCCTGCACCTGCAAGTCGGCCACCCCAACATCGTCCGCATCGGACTTTGAGAACACGGCACGGGAGTAACAGGGGCGTCGCAAAAGTCAGTTGTAGCGTCGAACCTGTGGCTCGATGGGCTGGGTGGCAGAGGGATTTCTTTCGAGCCATACGCTCGACGCTGCCAACCCAGCCAGGATGCAAACGGGTCCATGCACGACTTATGAGACGCCTCAAAGAGGGATGGGATTGGAATAATTTACGATTGTCCTTAGAAAACGTTGGCTGGTTCTGGAATCGTTTGATACAAAACGCTTCGCTTCGCTTCATTCCAGCTGGTTGCCCATGATTTTTCCCCTCGCCCCCAGCATCGCCGCCCGAGCGGGAGGCATCATGCGCCAGGCGCCCGATGCCGCCGACCTAACTTTCAATGCCGGAGCCTTAGTCCGAAATGCCGCAGCCTTAGTCTGAAATGCCGCCGCCTTGGCCGGAAATGTTTTCGCCTTAATCCGAAATGTTGCAGGCTTAACTTTCAATGTTTCCACGCTAATCTTCAATGTTTCCGCCCTGCCAATTTACGTAAACCCTCTCGCATCAGCTATTTAGCTACTCTTTTCGACTCACCAAAATACCACCACCCAAAAGCACCTCATTTCACCCTAACTCCACTCACTCTTATGCCTGACACCACCACCACTCCGCCCCCTGCCACCACGACACCTGCCGCCGCCCCACGCCTGCGCGGCACGCACAACCGCGAATTCCTCAACGCACTCAAAGACGCCCGCAAAGTCGCCAAATCCGCTACCGATAGCCGCTACAGCCCCGGCCTCCTCGACGTCGAAATGGATACCACCCTGCCCACGCAAATCACCACCCTCGCCGCCAGCATCACCTCCGACCTCGGCCGCATGCAAAACGCCCGCACCGGAGGCAAAAACATGACCAACCAGGAGAAATTCGCCCGCGCCGCCCTCATCGAAGTCCTCGCACCCATCCAGACCGCCGCCAAGCGCAAGTTCCACGACGAAAACGTCACCCTCCGCGAAAACTACGGCATCAACAAAGCCCTCGGCAGCCAGGGCCTCCCCGAAGTCACCCTCGTCTGCGAAGGCGTCCTCGCCCGCCTCAGCCCCGGAGCCAACAACGCCCCGCCGCTCGACGTTTTGGCTGGCATCAAAGCCGACACCATCGCCGCCCTCGCCCTCGCCATTGCCACCTACGGCGCGAAAGACACCGAGCAAGGCAACCAGCAAAACACCGCCGCCGGCCTGCTGGAAAAAGTAAAAGCTAACATTGCGTTGTTAGCTGGCCTGCGCCGCCAGATCCAACTGGCCGCCGACCAAGCCTGGCCCTGGAGAAAAAAAGGCATCACTACGATTAGAAAAGCCTTCCTCCTCCCCGCCGACCGCCCATTGACGGATTGATGATCTAACTTATCTCCACATCCCGCATGATTGCGCTTTCCACGACCTCCCATCCTGCCCGCAGTAGAAATAGACGAAACCCCCTTTCGTCTACAACATGTTAGGCGCTTTTCCACATCTCACTTGAAGATAGTTCGCCGTTTTTCATTCGAGTTTCATTGCTATGTTCTTTTTCGTTCCTAGCTTTCATTCGAGTTCCATTCGTATTCAGACGCCATTCGCGCAGCGGCGTTTCCCGGGATTTCATTCATTCGTCACTCGACATCGCGATGCCTTTTGGCTTCATTTGACTTCCATGCGCCTCTTGCTTCTCAGCTTTTCGCTTCCAGTCGCTCGAACGTCTCTACACAAGCCACGATTTCTCCGTTCGCTTCTTCTGCTTCTTCACGCTTTTTCCCACGCGCCTAACCAAGCGATGCAGCGAACGCTCCGAGCTTGTCACGAGTTGTGCTATCGCACATCTCGCGCCAAGCTCTACGCGTCGCTGATCTTTGTCTCGTTAGGCGATAGTCGCACGCAGACTTTATGATCGCGTCTCTTGCGAGTTCTAGCGTTACGCAGTTCGTTTTTCCTGCTTCTGCCAGTCTTCATTCGAGTTTGATTCCCTTCAGCGTGTTTGTCTGTCGACTGCGGGACGGTTTTTGGCTTTCATTTGAGTTCCATGCGATTCACTAGCGTTTCTCTTTCGCAGGCCTGCGCCGGGGCGTCTTCTCACTATGTCACCCCGCCTAACCATGCGATGCAGCG
>JBBRNR010000017.1:0-7746 GCA_038230215.1 Chthoniobacterales bacterium
CCATTTGGGAACGGGCGAGAGGGGTGAGTCTGGCGTTAGCGTGCATGTTGATCGTGAGCAATAAGAGGAGGTTGTTGATTGATCCACCACCACCCTGCCTGATACTCTCCCTGCGGACAACCTCTTGTAACATGACACCTACCTCATCATTAAAGGAAACAACATCGCCACGATGACGGTGAATGACTATTTCGGCTACGGCCGCGATGTTACCGGCCTGCATGACAAGGCGCATGAGAAATATACCGGCAGCCAGAACCCAAACCAGTTTGAGGCAGGCACACTCGTAATCGACATTATCGATGGCAAGAACTTCAAACTCTTGAAACGCGGATACGCAACTCGCGCTGTTTCTCCTGCTCTCTCTGCGGGACAGCGCGCGGCTCACATCAGCAGCGCGGTGGATCAAATTCTACGCGACGTGAAATTTAAGTAATCGCCATTTTCCGTGACCTTTTCAGCTTTATAGCCAATGAAAATCCTAACCTCTCTCGCTCTTTTTGCCTTGTGCCTCTTCAATGTGCAGGCAATGGAAAAACCATCGTTCCACACGCAGGGCACACCGACTGGTAAGCCGAACGGACCACTGAAGCCCGGCGAGTATTGGTGAAACCCGCAGCTTTCCCCAAAGGGTCCGCTGATGGTGTTGGTCAGCGTGCCAGAGCAGGTCATGCACGTTTACCGCAACGGCATTCTCATCGGGCGCTCGACTGTTAGCACCGGCTCCAAGGGCCACGCCACACCGGGTGGTGTATTCTCGATTCTCGAAAAAAAGGAGACGCACCGCTCGAAGAAATATGACAACGCACCGATGCCGATGATGCAGAGGCTCACGTGGACCGGTATTGCGATGCACTCGGGAAATCTGCCCGGATATCCGGCCAGCCACGGTTGCATCCGGATGCCCTATGATTTCTCGAAGTTACTCTTTAGTGCGACCTCGAAAGGCGGAACGATTGTGGTAGGCGATGCCAAAGTGCCCGTGCCGCATCTTGCTTCCAGCCCGGGACTGTTGCTTGCGCCAAAAGATTTCACACCGGCAATGCTGCGGCCATTGGCGAAGAATGGATACGACTGGCACCCCGAGCGCAGTGCCAGCGGCCCCATCACCATGGTGGTCAGCGCGGCAGATAAAATGATTTACGTCTATCGCAACGGCAACCCAATCGGGCGCGCCCCGGTGGAAATCAGCGGCTACGGCGCGCTGGGCAATCACGTTTTCTCCCTTCTCGAAGGAACCACCGGACGCCGGAGCTTTTTCGCCCCGAGTCGCGAAGGTCGGCGCTGGATGAGTGTGACGAGCAGTGGCCGCCGCGCAAGTGCTGACGACATTTCCTCACGCCTGCATGTGAACCCGGAATTCGCCGGCAAAGTGTATGACACCATCACTCCAGGAACGACCGTGATCATCACCGATCAACAGGTAGTGCGGAAGCCTCGCGGGAACGCCATTCTCGAAAGCTGACGGTCACCATGCGCGGATTCATCTGTGCGCTTCTTGCAGCGTTCACGCTGGCGGGATGCGCGCAATATGCCGAGGTGAAGCCGAGACGAGCATCGCTCGTCGGCCCGCCCGGCCCGGAGCCGCTGGCGACAGCCGAAAATCACCTCAAGCAGGCATTGCGGATCCGGGCGCAGCCGCTGGCCGCGCTCGGCGAATGCGTGGGCACGCTCGACCTCGCCTGGCGCGAATTGGGGCACGATCCGAAGGACATGGCCGCGCAACGCGATTACAACTTCGCCCTCAGCCGTGTCTTCGAAATCATCAAGCAGGCGAAGATCACCGACTGGTCGAAACCGCTGACTGTGCATAGCACCAGCGGCGACTACACCCTAATCGCGAAGCCCGATCCACGCCCGGAATGGAACCCGGCGCTCTATGAATTCACGCCAGCCGATCAGTTCGATGTCGTCGGAAAGTACGTGAACCAGCGCACCACTCGCGACGGCATCGGCGCACCCATCGTTGCAGTTGAACGTAAGCCAAATGAAAAAGCCCGCGAGACGTTCGCGCCCTCGCGCCTTTTTTACAGCATCACCGCGCTCGCACGCTTTGAAGGCAGGCGTTGCATTCTCTCAGGCGAAGATCCGCTCGCCAAAGAAACCGTCGCGATCGACGGCCACACTTTTCCGCTGGCTGCGGATTTCACCGTTCCGCTCGCCGTGATGCTTCAGGAAACAGATCCGAAAAAGACCGAGATCATGCGTGTTCTCAATCCGGAAAAATACGCGGACACCGCCTCGATTGAACGGCTTCAGCCTTACGATCCGAATAAAACCATCGTCCTCGTCATCCATGGCCTGATGGATTCGCAAGCCACCTGGACGCCGATGATCAACACGCTTCGTGGCGATCCCGAAATCCGAAAGCGTTATCAGTTTTGGTTTTATAGTTATCCGAGCGGCTACCCGTATCCGTTTTCCGCCGCGATCCTTCGCCACCAGCTCGATGCGCTCACCAAACTTTATCCCAAGCGCGGCAAGATGGTCATTATCGGCCACAGCATGGGCGGCTGCATCGCACGGCTTCTCGTCACCGATAGTGGCGATCAGCTTTGGCGGAAAATGTTTGTCAGACCGCCCGAGCAGGTCCCTCTCTCGCCGCGCAGCCGTGAGTATCTGATGGAAGAACTGATTTTTAAATCCCGTCCGAAAGCGGGGCGCGTCATCTTCATTTCTACGCCGTTGCGCGGAGCCGACATGGCGCGCGGGTGGTTTGGCTGGCTCGTGTCTAACATCATTCGTCCCGCAAAGATTGCCCGCGAAGCGAGTGGCGAAATGCTGCGGCTCTCGCGCCTGCCGACTGGTTTGAAGCCCCTCCGCCGCGCGAACAGCGTGGACACGCTCTCGCCGGAGAGTCGTTTCGTGAAAGCTCTCAACACTCTTCCGCTGAAACCAGGCGTTCCCTATAACACGATCATCGGTGACCGCGGCCGGGGAGATTCTCCGAACTCCAGCGACGGCGTCGTGCCTTATTGGAGTTCCCATCTGGAGGGAGCGGAAAGCGAACTCATCGTTCCCGCAGACCACAGTGCGCATCAGAACCCGGAGGCGATTGCTGAAGTGCTGCGAATCCTCAAGATGCCTGCAACGAAGTGACCGCCATGCGTGTGCGGCATTTGCCTAAAGATTCATCGTAAAAAAGTCAGTCGGGTTTCATTCAAATGGAACCCGCCTTGGTGTGTAACCGAATTGTTACATTAGACGCTTTGACGTTCGGGGAAGGCTTCGGCAGACAGAGAGGGATGTTATCTGGGAGAAAACGCGCGTGCTGGATGATCCGAGCAGCAGGCCAACCCGCGCTAGATCCGCTGACCCTTTTCTTTATTGAGGCCGAGTCATCCAGATGACCCCGCCAATCGTATGAAACTCGCAATGGGAAAAATTCTTATCACTGGCGCGGCCGGCGGGATTGGTCGCGCCCCCCCTTGCGGCTCGCGAACCGTCCGATTCAACTCGCACTCTCGGCCCTGGTTTGCTACTCTCTCCTCTCCCTCGCGGTCTTCGCGAGTGCCGCCACGCCGAAGCACGTTCTCGTCATCCATTCCTTCGGAAGTGCCGCGCCGCCTTTCACCATTCACTCGACTGCGTTTGAAGAGGAGTTAACGGATAAGATGGGAAAACGGTCGATCTCGACGAAGTTTCCCTCGATGTCGCTCGTTACGCGACGCTCGATATGGAGGAAGCGCTGGTGGGACTGATGCGGGCTCGGCAAATGAAATGGAAGCCGGATCTCGTCGTGCCCATCGGCTCGCCGGCAGGGGTCTTTGTCGCACGCCATCGAGATCGTCTTTTTCCCGCAACGACGCCGATTATTTACGCAGGGATGGACAAGCGGCGTCTGCCCGACGAGGCGCTTCACCAAAACGCCGCGTTTGTGGGAGAATCTTTCGATATTTCCGGCTGGGTGGAGGATATCCTGCAAATTGCGCCGGAAACGAAAAACATCGCCGTCGTGATTGGAGCGTCACCGCTGGAGCAGTTTTGGGCGGAGGCATTGCGCAAGGAGTTCCAGACGTATGAAAAGCGGGTAAATTTCACATGGCTGAACGATCTTCCTCTCGAGGGTGTTTTACAGCAAACCAAGACTCTCCCGCCTCACTCCTTCATTCTCTTCGTCTTGATGATGCGCGACGCCTCGGGGGTCACCCATAACGGGGATGCAGTCTTGCGGCAAATTCGGGCGACCGCCAACGCACCGGTGAACGCCATTTTTGAACATCAACTCGGTCTCGGCATCGTGGGAGGCCGACTGTATCAGGCCAAGACCGAGGGCGTGGAAGCGGCCCGAATCGCGATACGCATTCTCCACGGGGAGGCAGCGACGAGTTTTCCGCCGGTGATTGTTCCTCCTTTGCCGCCGCAATATGACTGGAGGGAATTACAGAGATGGAAGATCAGTGAGAAAGCGTTGCCTCCGGGAAGCACCGTCCTTTTCCGAACGCCTACCTTTTGGCAGGAGCATCGTAGTTTAATTGTCCTCGTTTCCACGGTCTGCCTGTCTCAGACGATCATCATTACCGCCTTAGTCGTCAATCTCATACGTCGCCGCCGTGCCGAGCGTTCATTGATAAAAAGTGAGGAACGGCTGGCGCTGGCTGCCAACGCCGCCCGGCTTGGGGTGTGGGAACTAAACACGAGCACCGGCGCAGTCTGGGCTTCTGAAAAAATGCGCGAGCTTATTGAATTTGATGAAGGATCTGTGCTCGATCGCTCGTCACTTGGCATCGCATACATCCTGAAGATTACGCCGCCCGAGAGGAAGCTATCAATCGCGCCATTAGAGATCAGGACGAATACGAAGTGGGGTATCGGCTCGTTCTGAAAGATGGTTCCATTCGATGGATGAGCGGGCGGGGACGATGCATGGCCACTGGTGAGGGAAAACCCACGCGGTTGGTTGGCGTTTCCATGGATGTGACGGAGCGCAAGGAAGCGGAAGAACTCTTCCGGCTAGCGACGGAAGCTTCGCCCAACGGGACGCTGCTGATGGATGATCGCGGTCACATCGTGCTGGTCAATGCGCATATCGAGGAGCTCTTCGGCTATGACCGCGAGGAAATGGTCGGCCAGCCGATTGAGATGCTCTTGCCGGAGAGATCGTCAGGTGAGAGTGAGATCGCGCGGAGAGACTTTTTGACCGCGCTGCAAAACAGACTTCTCGAAGGCTCCGGCGGTGAGATTTTGGCCCGCCGAAAAGATGGCAGTGAATTTCCAGTCGATGTAGGGTTGAATCGGGTTCAAATGCCGCCAAAAATGCTGGTGCTGGCGACCGTCGTGGACATCACGTCACGCAAGCGCGCAGAAGAAGAAGCCAGACGGCAGCGCGAGCAGATCGAGCTTCTCGGGCGCGCCAGCCTTCTTGGAGAATTGATCGCGTCGCTCGCGCATGAACTCAGCCAGCCGCTCGCGGCGATAATGGCCAACGCCAGTGCCGGGAGACGATTTATCGATGAGGGTGAGGTCGAAATCGGGACCTTGCGTGAAATCCTGGTGGACATCGGTGCGGACGGAGGCCGGGCTCGTGTCATTATCCAAAATGTGCGAAACGCCATCAAAAGCGGCCTTTCCATCAGCGGCCCTGTTTCAATTAACAAAATAGTGCAGAATGTGGCGTTAATGGTTCGGCCCGATGCCGCTGCTTTTTCGTGCGAAATGCAAGTGTCACTGGCTGAGAATCTCCCGCTCATAGAGGCAGATCCGGTTCAGATGCAGCAGGTTCTCATTAATCTCGTAAACAACTCCTTCCATGCGATGCGCGACAGACCGCTTTCCAGCCGCAAGGTAGAGATCACGACTCAACGCAGAGGTGAGCAATCCGTCAGAGTCACAGTCCGGGATCACGGTACCGGTTTTTCCGGAGAAGCGCAGAAACGGCTTTTCGAGCGATTCTATACCCCCAAGACGGACGGCCTCGGGATGGAACTCGCCATCGTCCAATCCATCGTCGAAGCGCACGGCGGTAAAATCACTGCAGGAAATGCAGTGGGAGGTGGCGCACTGTTCGAATGTGAGTTGCCGACCATTTAGACGAACAGCATCGATGAGATTTGGTAGGCGATTTTGTTCTCTGAATGAGCAAACTACGAAACATATAGAACCAAGGTCCCACAAACGTAACTTTAGCTAACTGCGGGCGGCTAACTCCATTGAGCAGTCTCGAAATAGCTCATCAGAGCAGCCGTGTCCACGTGAACTGATTTTGGTACGGTTAAGGAATAAGACTAAAGTCTGATATGAATTAGAAAGTGAGAAGTTATGATAAGTGCGTTAAACGCCAAGCCCGCTTATAGCTATGTATTTAAGACTCCATCGCCTACTGTTGTGTCTTATTGTTGCTCTTGCTTTCGTAAGTATCTCCGGCTGCGCGAGTACCGGTTCGTCCAACGAAAAACGTCTCCTTGCAGCCTCTGGGTTTGATCAACGCAAACCGGAAACTCCTCAGCAGAAGGAATTATATGATGCCACACCCGCTTACAGCGTTCAGCGGGTCACCTTCAACGGAAGAATTTTCTATGTTTACAAGGATGAAAAGAGTGGCACTGCGTGGGTCGGCGATGAACTGAACTATCAGAAATACGAGCACCTAGCAGGACAACAACAGATAACGCAACACCAAAATCAAGCAGTCGAAATGCAACGTAACTTGGCGATGGGTTGGTATGGAGCATATGGAACAAGAGTGGGAGGAATACGCCCCCGTCCTCGAATTCGCTGAGTTCTCTGGGCCGGCAAATTACGAGATTGGCCCCATCTGCCGCGTGTGAATTCAAGCAAATTCACCATCCCTTCGATTGATCTAAGGTTCAACGGAGACGAATGCAAATCGACGTTGTGCGCGCGTCATGAAGATTCGCCTCTGGACATGTGCAGAGCCCCGATCCCTATATTTCTTCTCTCGTGAAACAACTCGCCATTTTTGTTAAAACCACCACGTTAGGTGGACTTGTTTTGCTGCTACCCGGAGTCCTTCTTTTGATGGTGGCAGGTAATGCGGTGTCCGGTGTGCGCACTGCTGTAGAGTTGATCATGCACAAATTGGCTGGGCCGAATTCTGGCGCGGCTCACTTCCCAATGATCTTTGCAGTCCTTGTCGTTATTATCCTTTCTTTTATTTTCGGCCTGATCCTCACATTGCCTTTTGGTAAAAGGACTCAAGAGCAAATCGAAGGCACGCTAATTGGCCGAGTCCCCGGCTATGCTGCGATGCGTTCGATTATTCACGGTTTAGCCAACACGGGTAACGATGGCACAATGAAGCCAGCCCTTTTAACCGGAGAGCTTGGTATCCAAAGTCTCGTGCTAGTGACGAACGACGATGGCGGCGACAGGGTTACAATATTCGTTCCAGATTCACCCAATCCGGGAGCGGGGAGTGTGCAGTTCGTTCCGCGGGAATTAGTCATGCCATTGAACATCCGCGTTACGGAAATGGCTGCCCTACTCAGACAATTTGGTGTTGATAGTCCGAAACTTTTCGCTAAACACGCAACCCGTTCCAAAGGCCATGATCTGCCAAATGATCCATCGCCTTTTACCTAATTTCTCACTCAGGTTACTGGTCCTTCTTTCCTAAAACCAATAGAGCCTCGTTCCACCTATAATAAAAAATCCCGATCAAGTTAAGTGCTTGATCGGGAAGTATTAAGGGAGAAGCCCCTCTGCTTTGAACGAGAAGTATTTCCTGCGTCCCACAATGACGTGATCGTTTAGGTGTACACAAAGAATCTTACTGCTCTCGATGAA
>JBBRNR010000018.1:0-3703 GCA_038230215.1 Chthoniobacterales bacterium
CAAGTCCCAGTCGAAACGTTTTAGATCGGAGTCAGAACGTTCTGAGTCGAGTCTGGAGCGTTCCAACTTGGAGCCGAAACGTTCCGATTTAACTCTGGAACGTTCCAGCTCAGGCCCGAAACGCTCCGGGACCGAGCCGCCACCTTCTGAAGCGAGGCCGGAAGCTGCAGCTACAGTCCGTTACCCCACAACAAAGAAAACTTACTCCGCCTGGATCCAGGCCAGGGCTTTGTCGTAGCTGCGGCGTTCGAGGTAATGGGCCAGGTCGCCGGGCAGCGGACGCGGGAGTGCGGCGGCCAGTGAGTCGAGTGTGAGGGAAATCTGCTGGAGCGCGGCGAGGTGGCCGGCGGCATCGCGTTGCACCCAGGCGCGGTCGGCGATGAGGGCGAGGCGGGTTTCGAGGGCTTCGGCCAGAGGGGCGTAAATGGGGTGCATGTGAGCAAGACAAACCGGGGCCGCGCGTTTGTCGAGGTTGTTCCTTTTCTGAAGGCCATGGAACTCGCTTGAAAAATTCGCCCTTTCCAATTGGCGGGATTTGTCTATTCACATTCGGACGAATGAGGGACACCGCTGGCTTATGAATCCATTACGACCAAAAAAAAGAACCAAGATCGTGGCGACTCTCGGCCCCGCCAGCAGCGACGAGGCGACCCTGCGCGAGATGATGCTCGCCGGTATGGATGTGGTGCGCATTAATTTTTCCCACGCCGTGCACGATCAGCTTATGCCCGTGCTGGAGCGGATTCGCCGACTCGCAGGCGAGCTGAAAATCTCCGTGGCGATCCTCGGCGATTTGCGCGGACCCCGCATTCGCGTGGGCCGTTTTCCCGGCGGCTCGATCGCGCTACAAAAGGACTCGGAAGTGAAGCTGGCTCCCGGCGCGACCTTGTATGTGCCGGGGGCGATCCCGGTGTCGCATTCCGGGATGTCGAACGATGTGAAGGTGGGCGACCTCGTGCTTCTCGACGACGGAAATCTGGAATTGACCGTGCTCGGCGTGGCCCCCGACGGGCTCATCTCGTGCTCCGTGGCGCGCGGCGGTTTGCTGAAGGATAACAAGGGCATCAATCTGCCCGGCGTGCGTGTGAGTCTGCCAGCGTTGACGCAAAAGGATTTTGCCGACGTGGATTTTGCCATCGCGAATCATTTCGATTTTCTGGCGTTGTCCTTTGTGCAAACGTCCGCCGATGTGCTGCAACTCCGCCAGCATTTGAAGGCTGCCGGAAGCAAGATCGGGATCGTTTCCAAGATCGAAAACAAGAGCTCTCTGGACGACATCGAGGCGATTGCCCGTGAATCCGACGCCGTGATGGTGGCCCGTGGCGACCTCGCGCTGGAGGTGAGTTTTTCCGATGTGCCGCTGGCGCAAAAGACGATTATCGATGTTTGCCGACAGCTATCGACCCCGGTCATCACGGCCACGCAGATGCTGGAATCCATGATCACCTCGCACAAGCCGACGCGCGCCGAGGCGGCGGATGTGGCCAATGCGATTCTCGACGGCACGGATGCGCTGATGCTTTCCGCAGAGTCCGCCGCTGGTCAGTATCCGGTGTTGTCCATCGCCACGATGTCGGAGATCGCGATCCGAGTCGAGGGCGCGCTGACCAGAAAAGAAGTAGCACCCTTGCCGCCACTCGAGTTGGTGCCCGATCTGGAGGCCTGCGTCGGACATGCCGCGCAGATGATTTCCAAGACGCTGTCGGCGAAGGTCATCGTCATCGCCACCTTCTCCGGGCTCACCGCCCACCGCGTGGCTTGTCATCGTCCAAACATCCCGATCATCGCCTTGGTTTCCAACCCGGCCATTGCCCGCAAACTCAGTCTCTGCTGGGGCGTCGAAAGCGTGCTGACCGAGGAAATCAACGGCACGAATCAGCTAGTCAGCATGGCGATCTCCAAAAGCGTGGAGCTTTACGGCGCACAGCCGGGCGATGTCATCACGATCACCGCAGGCACGCCTTACAACCAAAAGGGCACCACCAATCTGATCAAAGTCGAGCGCGTGCTAGCGGAGGAGTAGCATTTTTCAACATTCAGACAGTTCGGGAAGCGCATCGATCCGCAAAAATTGTTTTCAGACTTGAGAAAGTCGGTTTAAGTTACGTTGCCGTGACCGAAGTATCCGAATTTTCCCGCACAAAAACGAACGTCGATGAAGCCATTGACGATGCGGTGGCAGCCCTGGCGGAAGCGCGTTTGTTGCCGCCGTCGGAAAATCCGCAGATCGCGAGCCAGATGATCCAACTCGGCGACTTGTATCGCGATGCGGGCCAGCTCGAAAAAACAGCTGCGCTCTTCGAGGAAGCGCTCTGGATCATCAACGAATACGCTAGCGAAACGCCGGGTGCGTATCGCATCGCGCACGAGATCGGCTCGATTCACGACGTGCTCGGGCAGTCGGAAAAAGCCTGTAAATTTTACGAGGAAGCCCTGCGACTTTCCGCCGGCGGACACGGCGTCGATGCCTGCGAGGTGGCCACGATTCACAATAATCTGGCGATGACTTACAAGCTAATGGGCAAACTCGCTCTCGCCGAAACCCACTATCACAAGGCTCTGGAAATCTACGAGCGCGTTCGCGGCGTGGATCATCCCGAAGTGGCCACCATGTTAAACAATCTGGGCGCGCTTTACATTGCCCAGCAGGATTTCGACATGGCGGAAGTGATGCATCTGCGCGCACTCAGTTTGCGCCAAAAAGCCTACGGTGGAAATCATCCCGATGTCGCCCAATCCTTTAGCAACCTGGCGGTGGTCTATCACTCGAGGCAGAACTGGAAAAAAGCCGGGAGCTACTATCGCGATGCACTCGATGTACTTGGAAAACAAGCCCGCACCGACTGGTCTGAATACGCCATTGTTCTACGCAATTACACCGACTTTCTGCGGCAGACGGGCAAGGGCCGCAAAGCCGACGAACTCGAAGCCCAGCTCGACCAAAGACTCGCACAACTAGCCAATAGCTAGCCCGTCGAAGGATGGACGAACATGCGAGCCGCATGTCCCTACCTCCCCGCTCTGAAAAGGTTGGGACGAGCGACCTAGATCACCCGAGTCTGGCACTTTCAGAACTCCAGAGAACTCACTCATTCTGCTCTGTCCGATTTGGCGACGGGATGCACCGACGAGTAGCTTTGCCTTGAATACAAATAAATACCGCCACGACCTTGCTTGCGCAAAGGCGTGGCGGTAAGAATGCAACTAACTCGGGTTGGACCCGATGCCGCTACTAACTATCGTTGGCCGTAGTCGGGCACGTTGTCGCTTGCGAGAACCGTGTGGAAGATATTCCCGTTCGCGTTCGGAGGTACTCCCGATGCAATTATAAGCAGTTTGGAAGCTTCCGTGCTGACTAGAGCATCAGATGATTCTGTATAGTTTTTCACCGTTACCGTATTAATGTTATCTACGGTGAAGCCGTGGCTAGCCGTTAGGAAAATGCCTTTATAACCCATTCCGGCATCGGCCGCGCCCACCGGGGCGTCCGTGGTGCGATAGACGTTATGGGCAACGATGTAGACATCATCAATATGCTCGTTTTCGGTGTAACTCGCCATGATGCCAAGGAGATTATTCCAAAAAGTGCAGCCGCTGATGAGATATTTTCCACGATTATAGAGTTGTCCGTTTACGTTTGCCATGAACTGATTATCGTAAGATCTCCCTCTCAAGTTATAAATAGGGAGACTGCCATTGTTGG
>JBBRNR010000019.1:0-2175 GCA_038230215.1 Chthoniobacterales bacterium
TACGCAACGAACTGCGGGCCTGTGACTCGCGTTTTCTCTCGCTATTTCAATACCTTTGCGACGAGGCGCCGCGTCTCAAAGCTATGCCTTGCCGGCGCCTCGCTGCCTCGCCACAAGTTGCCTCGCGATAACCAATCGAATTGGTTGCAAATTCCGGTGAACGCAAGGCGCGGATACTTGTTTCCCTTCACTTAGGATTTGGCGGTTGCTCCGTCAGCACGACGGGAAAGTTTGTTGAAGTAGGTGCGTTCGCTGGCGTCCGCGCCGTTTGGGAGGCAGGCTGATCGTCACTTACGACACAATCGACTTTGGTAGCTCTACGGCGCCCAGTTGCCGCGACGGGGCGGATTTGGCATAGTGAAACAGGTCCACAGGCCTGCCTTTGAGCGGAGTGTGGAGACATGCCTTACATTCAATCGGACAAGCGGGCCGTATCGCCGGCCAACGACCGGCAACTGAAGCTGCCGTACGACACCATTACCGTGAAGATTTCCGTTGCGGTCCAGATGACCGGGATCGGCAGGACAAAGATGTACGAGCTGATCAAGGATGGCCAGATCGAGGCCATCAAGGTCGGTACGGCAACCCTGGTCCCGGTCGACAGTTTGCGCCGATTCCTTGATGGGTTGCGGCGAACGCCGCCGCCGTCTTCGGGTGGACGTCGGCTCGATGCCTGATGCTGCGAATTCTGCCGCGCTTCTCTTTATCGTCCGGCCTAGGCAAACGTCCCAGGCTATTTACCCTTGGTCGTCGTGAAGGGAATTATGGTCGCCCCGTCGCGGAGCATGTCGAGGTAATCACTCCACCACTGCGCCATCTCGACCCGCTCCGCCCAGTGGGTGCCGCGGTGGTAGGCGGCGCGGACGGCGTCCTTGTCCCGGTGTGCCAGTGCCCGCTTGATCGCATCGGATGACCATTTACCGGATTCGTTCAGCAGTGTGCTGGCCATTGCTCGGAAACCGTGCGCAGTCATTTCCTCGTTAGAGAAGCCAAGGCGTCGAAGCGCAGCGTTCACAGTGTTCTCGGACATGGGCTTCAGGGGCGTCCGGATCGATGGGAAGATGTAGCGCCCGCTCCCTGTCATCATGTGGACCTCTCTGAACAGGGCTATGACCTGCCTGGACAATGGCACGGCGTGTTCCTGCCGTCCCTTCATCCTGGCTGCCGGAATGCGCCACACGGCGCCTTCCAGATCGATTTCTTTCCACTCGGCACTGCGCAGCTCGCCCGGGCGCACGAACACGTGCGGCGACAGCTGGAGGGCAATACGCGTGACGGGGATGCCCTGGCCCTCGTAGCCGCCGACGGCGCGCAGCAGGTCGCCGACGAGCTTGGGCTCGAGGATCGCGGCGTGGTGCTTGGGCTGGCGCTTGGTCAGGGCGCCGCGCAGGTCGCGCGTCGGATCGCGTGGGGCAATCTGGTTGGCCACCGCGAAGCGAAACACCTGCCCGACGAATTGCAGCGTCCGGTGCGACTTCTCGTGGTTCTTCGCCGCTTCATAGGGCCGGACGGCATCGAGGATTTCGTAGGGCTGGATATCGGCAATCGGACGATGGCCGATCGCGCGGTCGACCAGCCCGAGAAACCATTCGCGCTTGGTGACCGTCGCATCGGCTTTGCCGTCACGGCGGTTCTTCTCGATATAGGCCTTGGCAACGACACTGAACGTATTGGCCGCGTTGATCTTGGCGGCGCGCTTGTCGCTCTGCTTCTGCTCGGCAGGGTCGAGGCCCTTGGCCAGACCCGATCGCGCCTTGTCGCGGGCCTCCCGCGCATCCTTTAGCTTGAGGTCGGGATAGGCTCCAAGGGCGAGTTTCTTCTCGACCCCCATGCTGTTGCGGAATTTCAGCCTCCAGAGCTTTCCGCCGGTCGGCGTGACCAGCAGGAAAAGTCCTTTCTCGTCAGCCACCTTGTATGCCGCAGGCTTGGGCTTGAGAGACCGAATCATGGTGTCATTTAAAGGCATTTGGGGGCCTTTTGTTTTGGGCGTTTCAAAAGGCCCCCAAAAAGGCCCCCAGATTTCGCCGAACGGGAGCGAAAGCTGGCGGACGCTGGCGACCGATCCAGCGTTTAATGTATCTGATTTGCTTGGTTTTTTCAACGTTCGGCGGACTGTGGCGAACGGAAAAATGGTGCCGCTTAGGTGACTCGAACACCTGACCCCATCATTACGAA
>JBBRNR010000020.1:0-1932 GCA_038230215.1 Chthoniobacterales bacterium
CGTATTGCCTCATCCAACGATGCTCCCGAGCGTAAAGCTGGTTGCCTCATGTAAATGATCCCGAAGATTGTGCCCCACGTCTAGTCATTTTATACTCGCAGGCTGTCAGAGTGGCGGGCTGCGTAGCGTAGCCATCGGCTGCGCGAAGCGAAGCAGCCCGCCTTGCTCCGACGGCTGTCACAACTGAGCTTCGGCGGTCTCGTCCATATGTTCTGCGTTCGCAAAGGGCCCGAACACCAGCTCGTGCGCTGTCGCCGCCCGCCATATCTTGAGGCGGCGCTGCACGGTGCGGATCAGACCGTCAGGATACATCCCCGGATACTTGGCCTGTATTCGATCAAGGAGCTCCCTGGATGTTCTCCAGGGCTCAGCATCCCACCAGGTTTTGAGTTCGACGCTGACCGCGAGAATGGGGTCGGGGCGGCGGCGCTCACGTTTCATCGGGGGTTTGGCCCGCGCGGTGGGGCTAGCTTCGCCGCCACGCCAGGCGATGCGGAGCCCCTTAAGAAACGCATCGAGCGGAATCGCGTCATTCTCGATCACGGGCTCTTCAGGGGCTGTATCGGCTATGGCGACCAACCTTTCTTGAGCAAGCCGAATGTTTCGCAGAAGAAGGACCGGGTCCAACGTCACGTAGAGAACCTTTAGCCGATCGCGAGTTTCATCGGCAGTGCGCGCGTCTGCGAGCAGGCGCTGATAAGGTGTCGCTGGACGGTGGTATCGTTTAACGACCTTAGCGCCGTCGCGATGTTTTTCCTTCAACTTGAAGGACGGTTGAAAAAAATTTATGAATAGGCGCGTCGATGCGTAAAGCTTTGCGAGTTCGTGCGTGGCTCTTAAACCTTCAAACCGACGATAACCAACGATCTTTCGAACGATCGCACCATTCTTTTGCTCGACAAAGGCCTGATCGTTTTTACGATAAGGTCGGCAGCGGGTAAGTTTTATTCCGCCGCGAAGGCAATAGTCTCGCACTGTCTCGTTCATAAAAACAGTGTCGTTGTCGGTGTCGAAGCCCAAGAGCGGAAATGGCAGCAATTTCCGAAGCTCGGTCAGCGCTGTCGTCAGCACGGTTTGCTCACGCACCAGCAACGGCGCGCATTCCGTCCAACCGGTGGCGATATCGGTCAACACCAGCGTCTGTGTAAAGGCCCCTTTGGCGAACGGGCCAGAGTGCGATACCAAATCGGCCTCGACGAACCCCGGCGCCGGGTTATCCCAGTCAGAGAATGTGCGGATCGGGACACTGCGCCGGATTGCCGTGGAGGCTTTACGTCGCCGCGGCCCCGTGGCGCTGACCTTGATATCTTTCAAGACGCGATCAATCGTCGCTGGGCTCATGGTCAGCAATTGCTCGCGGACATCACTGGTTAGCCCGCCGTGACCGTGACGCTCCATCGCCTCGATCAGCGGCGCCAGCAAGGGCTGAAGCCGCTTACCGCAAATTCGATCCGAGGCCTCCCAGACCATCACAAGCGCGGCGCGGACGTCCTCTCCATACACTCGTCGCCCGGGTCGCGACCCTTTCTCCGGCGGCGGCACGGCGCCTCGTAACAGGCGCATCGCGTGCTTGCGGTGAAGCCCCGTCAGCGCCACGAACTCATCAAGGATCTTGATCTTCTCACCCCGCCCGACAGAGACGTACCTCTCCACGATTGCCACCACCAGTTCCCGCTGCGTCGCCATGCTCACCTTCCTCATATTCGTCCCCCAGGCTGCTTCCTGGGGAACATTTTAGGTGAGGCAATAGCCCCGCTGTGAGGAGCATTTCAGGCGAGGCAATGCGTGTTGCCATCCAGATTGTCGCGCTACAGGTTAGGGCGGCTCCCATCCGGTGTGGGGCATTGGTTTCGCTGGCGGAGCATACCGGCCAGTCTGATGACATCCACTCCCCCGACGAATGCGCAAGTACGGTGGTGAGGTGGATAAATC
>JBBRNR010000021.1:0-1556 GCA_038230215.1 Chthoniobacterales bacterium
CTCGCCGCCGATCGCGCTGGAGACGACCGACTGGACGTCGGCGATATTGAGGCCGTAGGCGAAGCGATCCTTGCTCCCAGGCACGGGCCGAATGTCATAGCCGGGCCAGGCGAACTGGTTCACTTCATCCAACACGATCCAGGAGCGATCGTCATCGAGGCCGAGCGCCTGTTTGACGCGAGGCGGCAGCTCGATGGCTTCCCCGTCCTTCGTGGGCGGGGTGTGCGTGATCGGTGCGACCGTGACGCGCGGGGCACCGCCCTTGGGGCTTTGCACAGCCAGCACGATGACGCTGGGGCGGACCTTGCGGCCTTCCTCCTGCCCTCTGCGATGTTCGTGCCGCCACAGATAGGCATAGGGAATGACCAGGCCCGGTTCCGGGGCAGGAAGCGACAAGGCTCAATCCATCAGCGCATTAAGATGGTCGTGGCGAGAATCCATCCGTGATGCCGCAAGCGCCTTCAACGTCGCGCCGTCCAGCTCCTCGACGGCCAGGGCGGTCGGAGCCGTCGCCTTGAGGCGCTGATATTCGTCATAGTCGCGGGCGGACACGAAATACCCGGTGACCCGGTTGTGCGTCACCACGGCGACCGGCTCGCGTTGCGCCTCCTCACGATAGCGACCGAAATTGCGGGCGAACTCCGTCGCGGCTACCTGTGTCATCGTGCCCTCCTTGGCATTCAGAAAGTTGATACACAAAACGCGCGTTTTTCGCAACTCTGCTATAGGCCTATCATGGTGATCGAGGTAAGCTCGAACCATGAACCCTTTCGCTGGTATGGACCCGACCATTGAAGAGTACGTGAAGGCGAACGGCTCAACGCTGTTTACTGAATGGGCTGGCGAGCCGGCTCGTTTCTTCCATCTTCCTGGGCACCCTCCATTCGAATGTTTCCAAGTGTCGATCAATCCGCCTCGGGCCGGCCGCGTGGCCGTGTTTGCTAGGTCGATCGACACGAACGATGGAAGCGAGTTGGAAGAGAGTTGGGAAGCGCCAGTCCAAGAGCTGAGCAGTTTGCTCGTGAAGGCGACGCGGGCGGTGCAGGTCTGGCGGAACCGCCTTCAGCAAAATTTGCCACCAAGCGATGGCGACTTCTATGTCGAGCCGGGCTGCTGCCTATTATGCGGCGTCCCGGAGGATATTGCTCCCGAGATTTTTGAAACGGGGAAAAACCACTGCTTCGTTAAACGGCAACCCTGCTTACCAGATGAAATCGACCGAACCGTAAAGGCTATGTGGTCCAGCGAGGTGGATTGTATCCGCTATCGTGGCCACGACGCGGTTTTGCTCGAAAGGCTGGCACGAGCGGGCATGGCCGATCAGGCTGATTACCCTCTACGGCTTGACGCCCCAGCGGGTCTCCGAAATCGGGTGAACTTCGGCATCTCGACCGAAAGCAGCCTGTCCACCTCCCGGGGTCCGAGTATCAACGGAGCAGAAAATCAACATAAGCTCTGAATCGGCATGTGGTTTATTGCTGGTAGATTAATGGACGGGTTTCTGTTGGATTACGAAAGCTATTTTGCTGCAAAAGACTGGCGAGGTCCTTTGTCCA